>CBHREK010000009.1:0-21277 GCA_966077345.1 uncultured Duganella sp. | reverse complement strand
CTAGACTTTTTCATGGCCCGTCTCCTTAACTCAGCTGATTGCGCATCTCTGCCAATCATGTGGCGCTACGCGGCTCATCCCGCGCAATCCACGATATCCCTGGAGGCGGGCCGCCTCAAGTTAAGCCATTGTGTCTAGGCCATGCTCGATACTGATACCTGGCCAATTCTTCGACGAGGCACTTGGCTCTATGATGGCTCGGTGTCGGTTGAAGTTCGAGTTCTCGAAAGTGCAGAGTTTTGGGGCTCTGGCGACTACGAGGACGATGAAGATGTTCGCGAAGATCGCGAGGAACTTTGCTATTTTCTTGCATACGAAATGGCGGGGGCTCCTGGCGTATTCTGCAACCTCATTCCAAACTTTGTGACGCTCGATGCTGCGATTGCGCATGCCGAAACGAAGTTCCCCGGCATTCATTGGGAGAGGACACAATGACTTTGTGCAAAAAGTCTAACCTTCACGTCAACCGGACCGCCGCATCGCTTCTCGCTGCTACGGCCGGTTGCGTCCCACGTTAGCATATGCGATGAGTGTTGAATATTCTGATGAAAAAGGTGTTGTTGCCCGAATTCGTAAGAGATTCGCTGACGAGGCAAATCGCACTGATGCGTGGCTGTCTGAACGAGGCTGGGATGATCCGGACAATTCTCCGCACATCTGGGTCGAAGCTTTTGCGGATCGAACGACTGAGGCGGCTCGCGCAGGCGACTGGGGTTCAGTAAAAGACCAAACTGAGTTCTTGGCGACGGAGTTTCGAAACGGCTCAGAAGCAGTACGGAAGCTCGTAGACGTCTCCTACGCTGAGAATTTGATGTGGGATCTAGATGACGGGATCAAGAACGTCACTTGGCCAAACATTGCAAAAGAGGTACGTGAATTGTACGAACAAATTTGGGGCTTTGATGAATGGATGAAGCCGACGTAAAAGCGCTAACAAATCATTCGAGCGGACGCGCTGAAAAGGGGCCGCTCAATTCCGCGTTTAGGCGCCGCAAAAGACCCCAGTGGCCGCCTCGTACCGTACTTGCAAAGGATCTCACGATGGTGCTCAAAATCCGATCGCTTATCGCACTCTTACTTTTCTTGCTCGCATCCGATGGCGCCTTGGCTGCTTGCTCGGGCACCATCTCCGGCGGAGGAACCGGATCTGAACACTATGTCGACATCTCAGACGGTGGGTGTGAGTTCCCCGTAATGATGATCAATGGTGAATACAAGTTCTCCGACGAATGTAAGGACACTCACAATGGATTTTCCTGCAGAGACAATGGAAGAACTCCGATTTCCGGAGCGGCATATATCCTCAAAAAGGACGCCAAACCAATCTGCGAGGGCGAAAAATACGCTGAACGGTACAAGTGCATCAGAGGCTGCCGCAAGATCACGCCTAAGTATCTGACTGTCTCGCCGTACGAATGCTAGAAATTCTGGCGGAGCGCCCGCAGCCGCAGCCCTTTCATCCGACCGCTAGGCTTGAACGCGCGGCCCCGCGCTCGGCGGCTGGATCAGCTTCATGGCGGCTCATTCATGTCCACCTCTACGCTGCGTTTCAGCTAGAGTGGGAGAGCGGTTAAGGTTATTATGTTCTTATCGCTTCTGCGGCATTCACTGAAGAGGTAGCGCGATGGCATCTGTTCGATATATCGTTTACGACATTGACAAGTCTGTTGATTTCTATCGCGATCGTCTGGGTTTTTCTGTCGGGCTGCATAATCCGGGAAAGTTCGCTGCACTAACTCTGGAGGATTTGCACCTCTTCCTCAACGCGCCGGGTGCCGGTAGTGCGGGCAAGGCAGGGGGAGATCCCAAGCCTGGTGGCTGGAGCCGGTTTATGATCGTGACAAAGGATCTCGACGGAATGATCGAGAGATTGCGTAAAGCGGGCGCGACCTTCCGCGGTGAAATAGCAGAGGCAGGGGCGGGCCGACAAATCCTACTCGAAGATCCGTCTGGCAATGTCATCGAGTTGTTCGAATACGCAGATCGCCAAAGTTGAGTAGCGAACACTCATTGGGTTAAGTGTTCGCGTAACGCGGCCTAACCTCTTAATCAATCAAGCGGACGGATTACGCGCTGCGCGCACCAGTCGCCGCTATCGCACATGTTATGCCTGGCTCTTTGACTGATCTCGCTATCTCGAAAAATTTCCGAATCGCGCATGAATATGAGACGGTATGGCTCGTCCGGGAATGTCATTCGAGCGTGGCCATTGGGGATTTCTACGGCGATCCACGCGTTGCGATAATCGACCGTGACGAACGGTGGTGTGCCGTGGGTGGGCGCGGCGTAATCGTGTACTTCCTGGAGGCACCGTTCAAGCCTTACCAGTACGATCAATCCTCCGATCAATATCTCGAAGCCGGGCGTACGAAACAAGATCCCTGGTGGGTGGAAACAATTGAACAAACAGGCCCATTTTCAATCCGCATAAAATGTGATGACGGAAATGAGCATAACCTTCAGTTCCAGCGAACGACTGGCGGCGCTGGTGAACAGCCACTGTAGATTATGAGAGTTCTTACTGCATCGTCTATTGTTTTGATCGTGCTGGCAGTGTTGTTGGCGGCGCTCTCGCGTGGTCCGGTCGGGCCGGAGTCGGTCATTGCAAAGGACGTTCAAGGCCTCGTCGAAGACTCCGCCAAAAGCGCAGGCGCTTTGGCCCGAGGTCCAGCAGCGGTCGCGCCAGAGGAAGTTCCGCTGGCCTCGGGGCTGGAAGCGAAGCGCATACTTAAAGGGCTCTACTCATCCGCCGAGGAGCGTGCCGAAGTCTATTCGATTGAGTTCGGAAAGCTTGGCTCTCCCGTGCGTTGTTTTATCCGCTTGCGTGGGGATCACGTAATTGGCGTCGCAGTAGAGGAGGTTGCGCCCCGCGAATTGATGCAGGCACTCCATACGCGATTTACCGGGTACACAATTCACGAAATTGCGCTTGCCCCTAAGCGCTAGCGGACGCCTCCATCGCCGCTGACTTAGCACGTTAAGCTCTTCATGAATCTGCATTAAACGCGCCGTCATGCGTCGCGGCGTTTGCGTTCGATCGATGCCTTGGCAGTTGTATTGGAAAAGCGTGGTGGAATTTGGTGAGCCTTTCCTGATCCATGGCAGGTTAAGATATGCCGGCTTTTTCAGGAGCCCATTGATGTCCTTACGCCTAATCGTTGCCGCAGTGCTGTTGCTGCAGGCCTGCTTCGCCAATGCTGACAACGCTTCCCTGGATGCGCAGCTGGATGCCAGGTTAGCGCCCATGTTCAAGTCCGGCGCCCCGATTCGCGGCCGAGAGGTATCGCAGGCCTTGGAATAAGAGAATGGCAATGCAGGAACTATGAATAGCGTTGAGTTCCGGCGCGATGCCGGCGGCAAAGTTACCAGCCTGTTGATGCAGCAGACCATTGGCGACCAGGTGGCCGAGCGCATTGCGGATTGAACAAGTGAAACAGCTGTGCGAGGAAAATATGATGCAGTTCCCTATGCCAGAGCCATTGACGCTCATTTTGTTGGATTTGCCTAATCTGACTCGATTAGCAAGTTGTGAAGCTGTTGATCTGGGAGATTTGCGGGTATGGGATGATGCTTTGCCGCCACCCCGTATCGCGGAGCACGCGCTTTCTCAACTAAAAATTGGTACTCCGGCCGAATGGTGTGTTCCGTTTCTGATCGTCTCGGATAACGCCGTTCTTGGAACTTGCCGGTTCAGGGCTTCCCCTGCGGATGGCTGCGTCGAGATCGGCTATGAAGTGGCGGCAAGTCAAAGAGGGCGGGGTATCGCAACGCAGGCTGTCCGTCAACTTATACAAATTGCGGCTTCAAGCGGCCAAGTGAAGCAAGTTGTCGCACATATCGTCCCTGAAAATCTGGCGTCATCGAAGGTTGTTTCACGCCTTGGATTCTTAAGAAGTGACACGCCAATTGACCATGACGGTACAACGGTAGTGCTTTGGACGCTCTCAATCGCAAGCTGACAATTCGAGGCCTCACAGGACTCTCTATGCATCGGTACTTATTAGTCATTCTCTTTGCACTGGCCAGTTGCTCCGGCCGCGAGAGGTCAGTTGAGTGCAATGGCGTCGACGAGCCGTCAAGCGCCCAAAAGGCATCGGCCGCACACGGCAACCTGGCACCAGGCAGTGTCTCTGCCGACGACCCTCTGATGTCAGAGATTGCCTCCATTGTCGGCCCTGGCGCTAAGTCATGCGGCCGTGTTCCACTCGGCCAAGACCCAATGAAAGCCTGGCAGTGCGCCGAGGATGCAGATCGTCGCGGCGCCGCTCATTGGTTTGCCATCCAGCGGGAAGGCATTGACTCGGACATTTGGCTAGCGTCACTACGCACGGAATCTGGCCAGAAGTTCATTCTTTCCTACGATTCGAATTACATGGGTGGCCCAGGGCTTCAGCCGAGCTTCACCAAGTACGTCTGTAACGAGCGCATAGGGTTCTCGCCTGACCTGGGCCAGCCCCTTCACTGCGTCCGTCGGTGAGCCCTTTGAGCCTGGATGGGCGGGATCATTCGCATCGTTTCGTGAACTCGTTCTTGCCATAAGAGGCGGTCATAGGGCAAACTGGCGTCATAAGTAATTTTGCAACGGCACGCGACCTGCCGCTTGTGAACCGGCCGTTAAGGTACTGGAGGATTACTATGCCGAATCGCGTAAATGAAGCAATCCAGACGCATTATGGCCGCCCGGATGTGGGAAGCGTTATTTTGGCGGCGCTGGAAAAGGCGGGCAAAGACCTCGACCACCTCACGCCGGAAGACTTGGCGCCTGTCGACGAGTTTCATATACGGGGCAGGGCAGCGACACTTGAGCTGGCCCGCGCCGCGGGCCTCGATGCGCATAAGCGCGTGCTCGATGTCGGTAGCGGTCTTGGCGGGACTTCGCGATGTCTGGCAAGGGAATTCGGTTGCCGTGTCACTGGCATCGATCTCACAGACGAATACTGCAGGGCCGCCGCAATGCTCTCGGCCAAGGTCGGACTTGCCGACCTGGTAGATTATCGCCAGGGTGATGCTACCAACTTGCCGTTTGATGATGCGTCGTTCGATGTCGTCTGGACCGAACACGTGGCCATGAACATCCCAGACAAACACCAACTGTACAAGGAGATGCACCGGGTTCTGAGGCCGGGCGGCACGCTGGCCATCTACGACATATTGGCCGGGCCTTCCGGCGCTGTCCTGTTTCCCGTCCCATGGGCGCGCACGCCGGATACGAGTTTCCTGGTGCAGCCGAACGAGTTGCGCAAACTTCTTGAGGATGCTGGATTCACAATTTCAGACTGGTCAGATACAACAGAGGCGGCACGTGCATGGTTTGTGTCCCTGGCAGAAAAGATCCGCGTGGAAGGTTTCCCGCCCATTGGATTCCATCTCCTCTTGGGAGATGAATTCAAAGCGATGGCGCAAAACCAGGGCCGAAACCTTCAGGAAGGGCGGATCGTTCTTGGTCAGGTCGTTGCAAGGAAATAGGCGTCACAAAGCTGAAAGTACTGATGACTCATCCATGGCGCGTTGTGCGCCATCGTACCGCCCTTTAGGGGCAGCACGATGGCGGCTATGAAGCAGCCTTAGTTGCTTGCCTGGTCGCGCGGCACAGTGACGGTCGCGCTCTTCTGCGTCACATTCCCGGCCTTGTCCGTCGCGGTGTACGTAACGGTATAGACGCGATCCCTCTCCGCACGTACGCTAAAGGTGGTGGCCGGGGTTCCGAACTCCGCCAGGACATCGCCCTTGCCGCTGTCCGGCTTGTTGCTGGTGATGTTGGTCAGAACCACCGACTCAAGGCCGGATCCGCCGTCAGCCGCGGTCAGGACTGCATTGATCGGCACCATCAAGTGATTTGGCGGCCAGATCTCGCTCTTATCGAGCGCCACCGACAAGGCCGGCAAAGTTTTGTCGACCTTGAACTCAATCGTCTTGACTTGTTCTACATTGCCCGCCTGATCGCGCGTGCGGTAGCCCAGCGTGTAGCTGCCTTCGCTGAAGGCGATCGCGTCGCCCGTGCTGACGGCCCATGCACCGCCATTGACCTGGTATTCCGTGGTCAATGCGCCGCCGTAGGCGCCCGGACTCACAGCCAGGGTCACCGAGACATCGGTCGTGTACCAGGTATTCCTGCCGTTCGGCGACGCCGGGCTCAGGGCTACGTTGGTGATTGGTACCTCCTTGAAGATGTTGTTGACCACGATGCTGGCCACATTCGACATATTGCCGACGGCGTCACTGGCGCGGGCATATACCGTGGTGTCGCTGGCCACGTGGATGGCGGCAGTGTATGGCATCCATTCGCCGCCACCTGACATATACTCCCTGACCGCAGCATCCTCCGGATAGGTAATGGTCACGGTAACACCCTGATTGGTTGGCGCAGTGGTATCGACTGTCAGCACGGCGTTCACCGGGGGGATGCGATCAATATTGGCCACAGCGTACTGCATGACGTTGGACAGGTTGCCAGCAGCATCGGCCGCGCGTGCGAACAGGACCCCGTTATTGGACATCAATACTGGAGCGCCGTAGGCCGCCCACGCGCCGTCCTCGCCAAGCTTGTACTCCCTGGTGGCAGCATCGCCCGGGAAGACGATCGTGACCGTCACGTCCTTATTGGTCGGAATGGTGATGTCCGCAGCGAACTGCGCATCCGCCGGCGCAACACGGTCGATGTTGGTGACGGCGTAGCTGGTGACAGGCGATACATTGCCGACAGAGTCCACGCTTTGGGCATAGACGGTGGCGTTGTCGGTGACGGTCAGCGGCCCGGCATACGTCGCCCAGGCGCCGCTGTCGCCGATCCGGTACTGGCGCAGCACTACGTTGTCCGGATAAGTGATGCTGACGGTGACGGCGCCTTGCGTCGGGTCGGTGATGCTGGCCGTGAAGCTCGCCCCCGACGGCGGCACCTTGTTGATGTTGCCGACCGTGAGGCTGGCGATGGCCGACACGTTGGCGGCGGCGTCTGCACTGCGGGCGTAGACCACGGTGTTGCCGGTCACGACGACGGGCGCGCTGTAGGCGGTCCAGGCGCCATTGTCGCCAAGCTTGTATTCCCGGACTACGGCGTCGGTTGGATAGTAGATCGTCACGGTGACGTTCTGGTTGGTCGGAGCGGTGACGTCCGCGTACAAGCCGGCGATGACCGGCGGCGTTTTGTCCAGCGAGACCGTTGCAGTGTGTTTCGACTCAACGTTGCCGGCCCAGTCCACACTCCAGTAAGCCAGCGTATGCGGGCCATCAGCGGGGAGGCGGATGCTGGCGCCGCTTTGCTGGGCGCCGCCGTCGATGGTGAAATAGGTGGCTTGTACGCCCGAGCCAACATCGGTGGCAGTCAGGGTGATGGTGGTGTCCTGGCCGACGGTAACGCCCGGTACATCGGCCTGGGTGACCGGTGCCGTGGTATCCGCGCCGTGCAGTGAGCCGTGCAGGCGCACTTCCGCCAGGTTGCCGCACCAGCTATTGCCGTTGAAGATGCGGATATAACGGTAGGGAACGGCGCTGGCCACGGCAAGGTTCTGCCAGTCCTGCGTTTGGGCTCCGCCGCTGGTGAGGTTGGTCCAGGCGGCGCCGTCATTGGAGCCCTGGAACACCACGCCTTTGGCACGCAGTGTCTGGTCCTGGCGCGCCAGCATCTCGACACTGGTCAGGTTGACCTGGTTGCCGGACTTGAAGTCGAAGACAATGTAGCTGCCCACGCAGCTGTTGGTGCTGCCAATGCGGAAATCCGAGAAGGTGCCGGCATTGCTGTCGAACAGGGCATCGACGGCCGCCTTGGTGCCTGCAGCGGTATGGTAGGAAGCCTGGGACGAATCGATCAGCGTGGCAATGGTGGAGATGTTGCGGATCACGTCCGATTCGTCGACCACGTAGAGGCCACTGCCGTCGGTGGTGGCGTTGGAAGGGAAGCCCGCGCTACCATCCTGTTGCTGGTAATTGATCGAAAACGCCACGCTGCCGGGTGCCGCGTCCGGCGGCAAAATTGCGGTGGCAGTGAAATTGATGTTGTCCGTCGTTCCGACTGTCGCTGCCTGGCCCTGGATGGTGACGCTGGCATTATTGATGGGCGCCTTGGCCGAGAACTTCAGCGTGACAGTGTTGCCCGCAACAACGCGCTTGTTCAGCACCGTTGAAGGGCTGAGCGATTGCGCTGATGTAATCGATGCTGTCGCAATCTGTGCGCTGGATTTGGCCACGCCGTACAGTCGCACTTCTGCCATGTTGCCGTACCAGTTGCCGCCGTTGTAGATGCGCAGGTAGCGGTAGGGGGTATTGCTGCTGGCCGTCAAGGTTTGCCAGTCTGCGTTGTTGCCTGCGGCGTTGGTGATTGTGGTCCAGCTGGTATTGTCATTCGAACCCTGGACAACCGTGCCGTTGATGCGGCCCACCTGGTCCTGCCTGGCCAGCACTTCGACACGCGCCAGCTCCACGGTACCGCCGCCACGGAAGTCGAATTCGACCCAGCCGCCGTAGCCGCTGCCGTTGACGCGATAATCCGTGGCTGAAGCGATGTTGCTGTCGAAGAGGAGGTTGGCGGTTGCAATCGCATCGGCGGCGTTGCGGCCGCTCGAGTCGGTCACTGCGGCAATGGTCGTGACGTCGCCGATCAGGCCAGTCAGGTCGGCGACGCTGAGCGAGCTGCCGTCGGTGGTGAAGAAGGTCGGTTCGGCATCAACGCCGGCGGCTGTCTTGTAG
The DNA here is from genome assembly GCA_966077345.1 of uncultured Duganella sp. Lineage (GTDB taxonomy): Bacteria > Pseudomonadota > Gammaproteobacteria > Burkholderiales > Burkholderiaceae_D > Rugamonas. The sequence continues at coordinate 12,595 of CBHREK010000009.1, read as the reverse complement.
TTCAGCGTGAAGCTGACTTTGCCGTATGGCGCCGCCGTGTTGGCGACCCAACTGGCGGTCCAGTTCACGTTGTCCGTGGTGGTGACGGTGGCGGGCTGGCCCTGGATGGTCACGACGACATTGTTGATCGGAGCGGTCGATACGAACTTCAGCTTGACGGTGTTGCCCGGAACAATGCGGTTGCGCAGGGCCTGGTCGGAGCTCATGGTCACCGACGACAGCTGGTTCACCGTTTCGTAGCGCGTGCCGAAGATATGGAACTCGCCCAGTTCCAGCATGCTGCTGGAAGGCTCGATCATGGCGATCTTGAAGAATCGGTAGCGCTGGTTCTGCAGGTCGCTCTCGACCTGCAGGACCTGCATGTCTTCCGTCACCACCGTCATGGCCGGAGTCAGTCGGGTCCAGGTGCTGTTGTCGTTGGAACCGTACACGGTGGTGCCACCGATGCGTTCGGGGAAACTGGTACGCACCTGCAGGCCAAAGGCGGTCGGCGCAACTTTGAAGCTGGGGCCGAAGTCCAGGGTGTGGGTCTGGTTTTGCGCCAGGTAGTACCCTACAAAGGAGTCGGGCGTGTTGTCCAGCGCATTCGGCACCTGGCTGCCAAAGGTGGAGGAGGCGAGCATGTTCTTGTAGTTCAAGCTGCCGTCACCGATGACCGGCGACATCTGCTGCAAGCCGGCGACGGCGGAGCGCAGGGTCGCCAGCTTCTGGAAGAACACTTCATCGCTCGCGCTGGCGACGACGCTTTCAATGTCGTTGTAGGCAGCCAGGTAGGTGGCCAGGGTCGAACTGACGTAAGGCAGGCTGGCGTTGTAGCTGGCGATGACGGCATTGATAGTCGCCTGGCGGTCAGTACCCACGACCACGGTGGCACGCTTGCTGGTGACACTGGTGCCATCCCATACCGAGATGACGAAGGTGTAGGTGCCGGCCTGGGTTGGCTGCCACGAGAATGCGCCCGTGCTGGCATTGAAGCTGGCGCCAGGTGGCGGATTGTCGATGCGGTAGCTCAGCGTGGCCGATGCGCTGGAATCGGTCGCGCCGAAGTTGGCGGTAACGGCCTGGCTTGCGCCGGCATAGGTGTACAGGTCCAGGTCGGCGTTCCCGCCGGTGAAGGTTGCCTGGCTGAGGGTGCTGCCGTTGACGTTGATGTGGTCGATGTCGACCGTGGTGCCGGCACCGACAATCGTGACCGGCAGGAAGTCACCCAGCGAGCCGGCGTAATGGACGTACATCCACTGGCCGTTGGTATTCGGCAGCTGGATCGAGGTGCCGAAGGCCTGCATGGTGGCGATGCCATTGGTGCGTACCTTGAATGCGAGGTCGCTGGTGCCATAGCCATAGCCATAGACGGCGAACTTGCTGCCTTCGGCGGTGGCCGTGGTTTCGATGTAGGAGGCCGTGGCGTCGGTCTTGACAGCGGAGTTGCCATCGAGCGGCGTGAAGCGCGTCTCTACTTCGCGATACGGGTTGGTGATGGTCTTGACCAGGTACTTGCTGCCTTCGCTGGCTGCGGCGGCCGGAATGAAGATCCAGAAGTCGCCGCCGCCGTCGCCGCCATCCCAGTTGTAGATGGTGCGGTTGGCAAAGATGCGCGTGAAGTTTGGCGCGATCTGGGCCATGTTCGCGTTGCGAACATAGGTGTAGTAGTAGAACAGTTCCCAGGTATTCTGGGTCAGTCGGCCACGGTAGCTATCGGCCACGTCGCGGTAGACGACGGTCGGGGTGCCGTAGGCGTCTGTGTGCGAGGCGGTTGGAATCCAGGGAATCTCGTAGCCCTGCATGAAGGTGCCGAACAGCTCGGCCGCCTGCAGGATGCGGTCGCCCAGGAATTCGTACGGGCCGACAGCTTCGGGTGCGGTGGACGGCGTGCCTTCGACCGGGTCGACCTTGGTTCCCTGCGCCATCATGAAGCGCGCCAGGATCTGCGCATTGGTGATGTCGCCGGCGCCGTGGGCCTGGTCGCGCCCCATCTCCACGTGCTGCACCGCGGGCGTGACTTCCTCGCCTGTCAGGTCGTTCCTGGTCACCAGGCGGAACAGGGCCTTGATGGCGCCATTCTGGCCCTGGTCGGCGGCAGTTTTGTTTACGGTGAACCACTCGACCGCTTCATCGTACCTGGCCCGGTTGCCGGTAAAGATCCAGCCCGACATCGCGCCGATGGTGGTGTACAAGTGTTGGTTCATGAAGTGGTCGTTGCTGCTGTCATCGGTATAGATGGTGGGCAGCATGAAGTTGTTCACGAAGTTATTGGTGTCGTCTTCCGTCCACGCCAGCGAGGCGCTCTGGTAGCTGGTGTAGCGCAGGATCTCGGCCGCCCCCACCATCCGCTGCAGCGGAATGCCAGTGTGAATGTGGGCGTCCGTGTAGTAGGCGAACTGGCTTGGATCCATCTGCGAATAAAGGCGGATGATGCGCAGTGCGTTGGCGCGATAGGTTTCGTTACCCGTTACGTAGTACAGGATGGCCTGGGTGTAGGCGGTCAGCGCATCGGTGACGAAGAGCGATTCCACGCCTTGGCTGTTCAGGCCGTAGTAGCGGGGCTTACTGGGATCGGACCCATTGACGTTCTTGATGGTCGGCGTGGTCGATGCTGCGCCGGACAGCAGCATCTGGTTGAAATAGGTATTCCACGGTTCCTTTTGCGCGCGGACCTGGGTCCGCATGTTTTCCAGCACGTCCTTGGTCAGGCCGACGCCGGGATGTTTGAAGCCGCTTGCATCGATTGTCTCGTTGATCGTCGGCTGGTAAGTGGTGGCGATCGTGGTGATGTCCGCCGCATTTGCCGTACTTGCCAATAAACCCAATGAAACTGCCCAAGACAGGATACGTAACAACGCATCCCGAGATCTGAGTCTCTTCATTTGCATCTCCTCTATTTATCGGTGGTATTCCCAGTTCACGGCGGTGCCGGCGCTGACGTTGGAATTCTTTTGAGGCGGAAGGGATGCAAACGGTGCTGCCGCGCGGCTGCGGGACATCCACAGATGCGACGAGCCAGCCAATGGCGCGGCAAAGGGTTTGAGCACGCTTGTCTCCTCGGTCGGTGTCGTATGCCCGATCCGTTATCGATAACATTAATGAGCGAGGCTGTCGCGCTCTTGATGTTTATTGCAGATTCTAGGTAACCGCGGCAGGCTTTACTTATGCCGTTTTGATGATTTGGGCTGCTTTTTTGGGATAGGTAAGCTTTACTGCTTGTTGATTTGATATCGATAACAGGTCGCGCTAAGAAAGCTTACTGGCAGGCCCTTGTTCTTGCCATCAGGGCCGGCCATAGGGCAAACTGCCGCCATGAGTAAAATTGCAACCTAACAGCCGAACTGCGTGATCCATATGGATAAAGAATCGAAATTGGTGGCTGAGAGCGTTGCAGGTGTCACATATCCGTCCGGGACAGTGCGACCGTTTGCGCAACTGACGTCGGTCCTGGTGCGGCCGTCTTCCGATTGCGGTGATGGCGCGATCGAGCAGATCTACTTCGTGTTCAAGGAGCGGACGCTTGAAGTGTTGGGCGACGATGAGTTCTTCACCGTAGAACGGATCCACCTGAGGAATTTGGACGAATATCGATCCCTCGAATCGGGATGGATTGAACTCATTGACTTGCCTGACTTTTCTCACCTGGCAGGCATGGACCTGGCAGCGGTGCGCTGGGAATTGCTGGCCGGCGACATCGACCAGTTCGTCATCCTGGAGTTCATTCAACACAGGCGAAGCCATGGCGCGCCCAAAGCCGCTTTAACCATCAGGGGCGATGACTTCAATTTGTACTTGTTCAAAGGGGCGCCGCTTTTTCCGAAGCTGCAGTTCGACCCATCGACACAAGTATGCCGGCCACAAGGAGGAACGACTAATGACTGAATTTGCCAGCGCTACCGAATTCGAACTTTTCGAAAAACGATGGAAGTTCGTGTTCACATGCTTCGCAGTGATCTTTGCCGGAGCGCTCTTTGATCACATGCTTCGTTCCCCGCATGGGGAGGAGGCGGTCTGGTGTTATTCCTCAGGAGCGGTGGCATTTATTGCCTGCCTTTTTTCTGCCTACAAGCTTCGTGATCCGATGCGCCACGAAGGAGTGATGGGCGGCCTCGATTTGCTTGATGAAGACTTGTCGCCTGGTGATCTGGATGATTGAGGTCACGATCAGGCCCGAACGATGATCCGCAAGGCCCTTACTTCCACTGCCATCTGGTGCGAATGAGCGCCAATGAGGTGCGGGAGCTGGTCAACGAAGTGACGCCGATTCTTTTGAAAACCCATTATTCGCGATCGGCATGCCCAGTTCATTTTACTCACGGGATTTACGTTCAGATGGCCGTTGAGCAGCCTGGTCGTGGCCTCATTGGCGGCCAGGCATTTGGGCCGATTGAGGAGTCGGAGGTAACGAAGGCTGTCGCCATCGGACGCCAGCTCAAGGAGCGTGCGCTTTCTGCCGAGGGAGGCTAAGCTTGCCGGAGGATGTGAACTGAATGAGCCGAGTCGCTTGAATTAATCGTTGAAAGGTGTGTTGCATGATTATCCGCGTTGCCACGAGCCACGACGCTCCCAAAGTCGCTGAAATGGTCGGCGAACTTCTCGCCGAAATCATGGCGGCCATCGGCGAGCAGGCCTTCAACTTCGACCTGGCGGCGACAATTGAACGATTGAGGGACTTCATCAGCCGGGAAAAGTATTTTGTCTTCGTCGCCGTCGATGGCGAATCCCCCGCCGGATTCGTGGCGTTGTATGAAAGCTGCGCGCTGTATGCGGAAGGCGAGTTCGGCACGATTCCCGAGTTCTATGTCCGCCCGGCTTATCGTTCGAAAGAGGTGGGCTTGCAGCTTCTTTCCAGGGTCAAGGAATTCGGTCGCTCACGCGGCTGGAAGCGGCTGGAGGTGACAACGCCACCGTTGCCCCAGTTCGACAGGACCCTCGCATTCTATGAACGCGAGGGTTTTGCCATCAGTGGTGGCCGAAAACTGAAGGTGGCATTGTGATCGAAGGCCCTTTTTATCATGGCACCAAGGCAGACCTGGAAGTCGGCGACCTCATTGGCCGCGGCTATACGTCCAACTATGGCAGCCGGCGGCAAGCCAATTTCGTCTATCTGTCCGCAACGCTGGAAGCGGCAACGTGGGGCGCCGAGCTGGCAGTGGGGGAGGGGCGGGGCAGGATTTACATCGTCGAGCCTACCGGCGCCATTGAGGATGATCCCAACCTGACGAACAAGCGTTTTCCGGGCAACCCAACCAAGTCATATCGCTCGCGCGAACCGCTGCGCATCATTGGTGAAGTGATGGAATGGACGGGGCACCCGCCGGAGCGGCTTCGGGAAATGCTCGATCACCTTGAAAAGCTCAAGGAGCAGGGCATTGAAGCAATTGAAGAATAAAGCGCGAACGTTTGCCGAGCGGGTTCTGAAAGTGAATCACGCGGGCGAAAACGGCGCAGTGCACATCTATGCGGGGCAGATGGTTCTTGGGGAGGGACAATGAAAACAATGTTGAGCGCGATCCTGCTGGCGGCAGTGGCCTGCACGGCGCAGGCGCAAGTCCAAAAAACGCCAGCCTATGACGCCGAGCTGGCGAAGTCGTTGGGCGGCAACGATAACGGCATGCGCAAGTATGTGTTCGTGGTGCTGCGCACGGGGCCGAACAAGGTGCCGGCGGGGCAGGAGCGGACCGATATGTTCGCGGGCCACATGGCAAACATCCAGCGCCTCGCCAATGAGCGCAAGCTGGCTTACGCCGGACCGCTGGATGGCGTCGATGGCGCGCGCGGCATCTTTATCTTTGCGGTGGAGAGCATCGACGAAGCGAAGGCGCTGGTGGCCACCGACCCGGTCATCATCAAGGGGGAAATGGTGGCGGAATACCACACCCATTTCGGCTCTGCAGGCCTGATGATGGTGAACCAGGTCCATTCGCAGATCAGCAAACCGGCGGCAAAGTGAAATTCTCCACAGTCCGCACCTTTGCCATGGCGCTGCCGGACGTCAGCGACGAACCGCATCATAACTTTGGCGCGTTCCGTGTGAAGGGAAAGATCTTCGTCACCGTCCCGCCAGGGGAAGAATTCGTCCACATCTTCATTCCCGACGAGAGCCGCGATGAAGTGCTGGAACTGTATTCCTCCTTTGCTGAAAAGCTGCTCTGGGGCAGCAAGGTGCTTGGCGTGCGGGTGGAACTAGCGAAGGCTGATGCCGCGGTGGTCAAGCGGCTGGTGAAGCAAGCATGGGAGCACAAAGCGCCGAAGCGCAAGGGCGCCTGACATTCGGGGCGTAAAACCGACCATTCGTCCCTCCTGATCGACCATTCGTCGGCTCAGCCACCCGCGCGGGGCCGGGCGGCATTAGCATCCGGATTTTTAAGGAGACCTGGCCGTGACGAAATTATCCGCGATTCTCTTTGCATCACTATCCCTTCTGCAAGCTACTTGCGCGATGGCCGAAACGCCGCTCGAGCAGCGCCTGGATGCCGCCCTGGCGCCGATGTTCAAGCCGGACTGGCCAGGCGCCACGGTGATCGTCACGCGCGACGGCAAGCCGGTATTCCGCAAGGCGTATGGCCTGGCCAACGTGGCGGAGAAGACGCCGATGCAGCCGGACATGCAGCTTCGCATCGGTTCCATCACCAAGCAGTTCACCGCTGTCGGCATCCTGATGCTGGCGGAGCAGGGCAAGCTGTCGATGAAGGACGATATTCGCAAGTACTTGCCGGACTTCCCCGACAAGGGAAGCACCATCACCATCGAGCACCTGCTGCAGCACACTTCAGGCATTCCCAACTATACGGCGCTGAAGGCTTTCCGCAGCCTGCCCGAAGAAGGCGTGACCCTGGACCAGGTGCTTGGTGTTTTCGCCAAAGAGCCGCTGGACTTCAAGCCGGGCGAGCGTTACAGCTACAGCAATTCCGGCTACTTCCTTCTGGGCCTGGTCATTGAAAAACTGTCCGGCATGAAGTACCACGACTTCGTTGCGAAGAATATCTTCGAGCCGCTCGGCATGCAGGATACGGCGCAGGAAGGTTTCGAGCGCAGCGCCAGGCGCCACATCAAGGGCCATCGCCTGAGCGGGAAAGAGATCGTGGCCGTGAAAGACATCGACGTAACGCTGGCCTATTCGGCGGGCGCACTGGTGACCACGGCGGATGACTTGGCGCGTTGGGATGCTGCCGTTAGCAGCGGCAAGCTGCTCAAGCCGGCGACCTGGCGCCAGGCCTTCACGTCTTGCCGCCTGCCGCAGGATGCGCCATGCAACTACGGCTACGGCTGGAATATAGGCACGCTGGCAGGTCACAGGATGATCCATCATGGCGGTTCGATTCCGGGCTTTACCGCGCAGGCCTTGCGGCTGCCGGACGACAAGGTCTTCGTAGCGGTGCTCACCAATGGCAATGGCGGCGCAGTCAACACGCCCGTGATCGCCTACAAGGCGGCCGGTATCGCAATCGGCCAGCCGTTTGCCGATTTCAAGCCGATCGCGCTGGCACCGGAGGCGCTCGATGCCTTCGTTGGCACTTACGTCGGCGCGGACAAGGTCAAGCGGGTGGTGCGCCGGGATGGCGATAAGCTGGTGATGCAGAGGGAAGGGCGCGATGCGATGCCGATCATGGCGCATGCACCGGACAGCTTCTTCATGGAAGGATCGCTGGCGAGCCTGGAGTTCCAGCGCGGCAGCGACGGCAAAATCCAAAGCCTGCTGGTGCGCCAGCCTGGCGCAGACGAAACAGCATTGCGCCAGTAAAAAGAGGCCGCCAGCTTCACTGAGGGCTGGCGGCCCGGACGTGCCCGCGGCTAGCGCGTCATGAGGGAGGCATAGGCCAGCGGTTTATCTGGCAGGTCCTCATTCCAATATACGATGCTGCCACTGACATAGCCCTGACGCGAAATGACGATATTGAGCGTCATGGACTTGTCTGCCGACTCGAACATGTTCTCGCCGGTTGCTATGATCTCCTTTTCCTTTTGCTTGCCTACCTGTGCGTACAGGTGGTTGGCAATGCGGTTGATGTACATCTTCTTGCCATTGGACAGATAGTATTCGCCCTTGTAGTTCTGCAGGTCGTCCGGCCAGATAAAGTATGGCGCGGGTTTGGCGGCCGGGATGATCACGCGGCCGGCATCGGGTTGTTGCTGCGCCAGGGCTTGCGTGCAGCACATGGCAAGCCCCAGTATGGCAGTTGCTCTTTTCATGGCGCCCCCCTTTCAGCGTGAGGCGAATTCCACCAGCACAGGCAGCGAGCCTGCACTGCGACTGCTATCGACATAAGCTACATTGCCGGTGATCTGTCCGTCCCAGGTGTATTTGATGTGGACGGAAAGCTTGCCGTCCACCGCGTGAAACTTGCGCAATCCTGTGGCGATCAATTCGTGCTTCGGTAACGAGCCAATCTGGCCATACATCTTGGCGCCTTGCCTGGTGAGGTACAAGGTCTTGCCGTTGGCGAGCTGGTAGTCGCCAATATATTCAAGGATATCGTCGGGCCACAAGGTGAGTGGCTTCACGTCCTTCTGGGCAGGCACCACAACTGTTTCGACCGAAGTCTGGCTTTGGGCTGGAACGCTAAAGACGAAGAAGCCCAGGCCGCACGCGAGCAATAGGCGTTTCACGATAGCCTCCCATGGCGTCAGCGTGATGCAAACTGGATGCTGATGACCTTGGGTTCAAGGCCGGCCACCGAGGGCGATTCGTCGATATAGTTCAGGCTGCCGCTGACGGAATCGTCATTGGCCCACACGAGTTCCATCCACATTTTTCCATCCAGTGCCTGGAATTTGCCGTTGCCGGCGCGGGTGATTTCGTGTTCGCTCTGTTCGTCGACCCGCGCATAGATGCGTGTTGCTTTGCGGATCAGGTGCAGCGTCTTGCCGTTGGACAGGTCGTATGCGCCTTTGTATTTGCCGAATTCGTCAGGCGACATATAGGTACGTTGAACCTCTTTCGAGGCGGGGATCAAAACTTTTTGATCGGTGCTCTGTGCGTACGCCGAAAGGGCGAGCGCGAACAGGCAGCCGGTAGCCACTAACCGCTTCATGATTGCCTCCGTTGTTTTGGTGTGTGGCCAGGTCTCTAAAATTGCCTGGCTCTTTCAATATAGCGCCCGGTTGGGCGGGTTGCTACCCCTGCGTCACCAGGGCTCGTGGCCGTGGTGCGCAGGCTATTCCTCGCACGTGATGCGAGGTATTGCGAGCATGGGTGCCAGTTCTCAATTGTTGTCTGGCACTTTTCAATATAGCCCTGGCAGCAGACGACGGAAGTTCAATATTTTGATGAAACCATCAGTGGCGATACCTTGCGCATATGCCCCATCAGCGCTGGTAGGTAACGCGATACACCTTGTGTGCGTGGTCGTCGGAAACCAGTATCGAACCATCGGGCATCACGGCGATGTCGACGGGGCGGCCGCTCACTTCTTCGTTTTGCAGGAAGCCGTCGATGAAGGCGGTATCGCTGACCAGCTTGTTGCCATACAGGGTGACCAGGCGCACCTGGTAGCCGATCTTGTTGGCGCGGTTCCATGAGCCATGTTCTGCCACCAGCAACTGGTTGCGGTACTGCTCAGGGAATTGGGTGCCGGTGTAGAAGGCCAGGCCAAGCGGCGCCACATGCGGGCCCAGCGCCGCGACTGGCGGGACGTAGGCGTCGCAGCTCTTGCCCTTGCCGAACTGCGGATCAGGCAGCACGCCGCCGTGGCAGTAAGGGAAACCGAAGTGCATGCCGGCTTTCGGCGCCACGTTCAATTCGCAGGACGGCATGTTCTCGCCCATTTCATCGCGGCCGTTATCGGTGAACCAGAGCTCCTTCGTGACCGGGTGCCAGGTGAAGCCGACCGTGTTGCGCACGCCGCGCGCGTACAGTTCCCAGTTGCTGCCGTCAGGGTCCATGCGCCAGATCTTGGAATAAGCCTCGTTTTCCTTGTCGCAGACATTGCAGGGGGCGCCGATCGGCACGTACAGCTTGCCGTCCGGGCCGGCCTTGATGTACTTGGCGCCGTGCCAGGTTTCGGTGGGCAGGTCGTTCTTGATGACTTTGTAGGCAGGCTTGCTGGCGTAGGTCTTTTCGATATCGTCGAACTTGATGATGCGCGAGATTTCGCCGACGTACAGCGCGCCGTTCAGCAGCGCGACGCCGTTGGGATTGTTCAGGCCTTCGGCGACGGTGACGACTTTTTCGGCGACGCCGTCCTTGTTGGCATCGACCAGGGCATAGACCTTGCCTGCCTTGGTCGAGCCGACGAAGACCAGGCCGCTGTCGGTGACGGCCAGTTCGCGTGCGCCTTCAACCTTGTCGGCGTAGACGGCGATCTGGAAGCCCTTTGGCAGCTTGAGCGCCGGCAGGCCTTTGGCCGGGGCGGCAGGCGCGCCGGCCGCTGGAGCGGCGCCGGCGGCGATGGACTTGCGGGCGGCTGCGTTGGCTGGCAGCAGGTACTCGGCCAGCTGGCTGAGCTGGGTGCTGTTCAGTTGCTGGTCCCAGGCTGGCATGCCTTTACCGGCCACGCCTTTGCCGATCACGCGCACCAGGTTGGCCTTGGTGGGCTGGCCGTGCAGCCAGGTGGCGTCGGCCAGGCTGGGGCCGGCGGCGCCTTCCAGGTCCTTGCCATGGCATTGGGCGCAGTTGGCCTGGTAGAGCTTGTGCGCGGCGGACAGGTCGGGCGCAGCGAACGCGGGGGCGGAGAGCAGGGCGGCGGCCAGCGCCAGGATGTTCTTGTACATTGTTTTTCCCTCTGGAATGACGAAAAGGCAGGCGGATTATCCGCCTGTTCCCTGTTTTTTGCATTTCGTCGCATATGGCGGGACGGTAGCAGGGGGCGCCGATATGATGGAACCATCGAAAAAAAACAGTCATTCGGGGAGCGCAAAATGAAAATCGCTAAAAACATGGAAGCCATCTTCCTGGCCACCCTGCTGGTCCTTGGTGGTATAAATATGGCAACCATCGTTGCCACCAGCGCGATCCCGGAGTTGCCCTTTGTCCTCGCGGCGGCCAACCTGTGATCACGCTGATGACTTACCAAGGATCCATGATGAAGAAACCATTTCAGTTTGGCTTGCTGTTCACCGCGCTGTGTATGCTCCTGGGCCTGGCCCGTGCCGACGACACGACGACGGAAACGCGGGCCATCGATGCGCGTGTCGTGCGCGTCAAGCTCGACGGCGTGATCGACCTCAAGCTGCGGCGTGGCGACACTCCGGCGCTCAACATCACGACCGACAAACGCTACGTCAGCAAGGTGACGGCGGTGCAGACCGGCGACACCCTTTACCTCGATACGGAAAGCCGCGGCGTCAAGCTGAAATCGGCGGCGGTGAAGGTGGAGCTGGTGCTGCCGCAGTTGCGCGAACTGGTGTCGGAAGGCGTGGGCAGCACGGAGGTCAGCGGTTTCAGCGGCGAGAACATCGACCTTACCCTGGATGGCGCGGGCAGCATGAAGGTGGTGTGCGATTACAAGAAGCTGAAGGCAAACCTGGGCGGCGTGGGCAGCATGCATGTGTGGGTGACCGAGAACGAAAACGTCGACCTCGACCTGCAGGGCGCCGGCTACATCACGATCGGCGGCCGCAGCAAGAACCTGAAGGCCACGCTGGGCGGCCTGGGCGGCCTGAATGCGCAGCAGTTCAAGGCGGAGGATGTGAGCCTGGACTTGAGCGGCCTGGGTAACGCGACCATCAATGCGTCCAATAACGCCAACCTGAATCTGAGCGGACTGGGTTCCGTGACCGTGTACGGCAAGCCGGCCACGCGCAACGTCAGCGTCGATGGCCTGGGCAAGGTGAGCTGGAAGTAAGAGACATTCTGCAGTGCATAAAAAGAGATAAATCCAAGCACCATGAAAAAACTACGAGGCGTGTTAATCGCGCTCAGCATCGCACTGGGGCTGCAGGCCAGTGCGCATGCGGGGTTCGCGGAAGGGGCCACGGCGTATAACAACAAGAATTATGCGCTGGCCTACAAGGAGATCCTGCCGCTGGCCAAGGCGGGCAATACGGATGCCGAGCATTTGCTTGGCCTGATGTATTACATGGGCCGCGGCGTGCCGCAGGATTACAAGCTGGCGCTGGCCTGGCATCGCAAGGCTGCGCTCAAGGGCAAGGCGGATGCGCAGTATGTGGTCGGGGCCATGTATTACACGGGCAATGCGGTACTGCAGGACCATAAGGAGGCGGTGACCTGGTTCCGCAAGGCGGCGGAGCAGGGGCATCCGGATGCGCAGCAGGTTCTTGGGCTGATGTACCGGTATCACATTGGCGGCATGCCGCAGGATAATGTGATTGCCTATATGTTGTGGAACCTGGCCGCGGCCGGCGGCTCGGCCAATGCAGCGGAGCAGCGGGCGGCGGTGGCGCGCGGGATGTCGCCGGAGCAGATCGAGGAAGGGCAGGCGTTGTCGTCGGGGTGGAAGCGGAATACGCCGTTGCCGCGCAGTTCGCGGACTGGGGGCGGCTAAAACCGGTAAACCGGGGTCAGACCCAAGGTGTGTAGCCGGGAGACATAGGTAACACTTGTCGGGAGACATGGGTAACACTCTTAAGATAATTGCTTCGCAACGTTCAGGAGCGAGCAATGCCTTGGAAGGAGTGCACTACCATGTCATCCCGACGGGAATTTGTCCTG
>CBHREK010000008.1:0-6107 GCA_966077345.1 uncultured Duganella sp. | reverse complement strand
TGCGGACCAAAGTTCAGGGTGTAATTCTTAATCTCAGCCATTATTTACTTCCCGTAGTTTTCTTCGCGGATCACGCGCGGCACGATTTCGCGCGGATCGATGGTCACAGGCTGGTAGATGACGCGCTTCTGAGCTTCGTCGTAGCGCATTTCCACATAGCCCGATACCGGGAAGTCCTTGCGGAATGGATGGCCCATGAAACCGTAGTCGGTCAGGATGCGGCGCAGGTCGTTGTGGCCTTCGAAGATGATGCCGAACAGGTCGAACGCTTCGCGCTCGAACCAGTTCGCGGCGCGCCAGATCGGGGTCACGGAGGCCACGATCGGCATGTCGTCGTCCGCCGCGAAAACGCGGACCCGCAGGCGCCAGTTCTTGTTCACGGACAGCAGGTGGGTCACGGCCGCGAAGCGCAGGCCGTCCCAGGTGCCTTCACCGTAGGTCGAGTAGTCAACGCCGCACAAGTCGATCAGCGTATCAAAACGCAAAGCTGCGTCGTCGCGCAGCTCTTGCATTACCTGGTAGTAGTCCCCAGATTTGACTGTAATCGTCACTTCGCCCAGCGCGACGACGATGGAGGCCCGCTCGCCCAGCTTTTGCTCGAGGGCGGAGACCAGTGTTTGCAGATGTGTGTTCATAAGGTCTTACCGCGCGATCGTGTTGGTCTTCTTGATCTTGTTATGCAGCTGCAGGATGCCGTACAGCAGTGCTTCTGCAGTCGGCGGGCAGCCAGGCACGTACACGTCGACCGGCACGATACGGTCGCAGCCGCGCACTACGGAGTACGAGTAGTGGTAGTAGCCGCCGCCGTTGGCGCAGGAACCCATGGAGATCACCCAACGCGGGTCGGGCATCTGGTCATAGACCTTGCGCAGCGCAGGGGCCATCTTGTTGCACAGGGTGCCTGCCACGATCATCACGTCGGACTGACGTGGCGACGGACGGAACATGAAACCGAAACGCTCCAGGTCGTAACGGGCAGCACCAGCATGCATCATCTCCACTGCACAGCAAGCCAGACCGAACGTCATCGGGTACATCGAACCCGTACGCGCCCAGTTGATTACCGTGTCAAAGGTAGTGGTGATGAAGCCTTCGTTAAATACGCCTTCAATAGACATGGCTTATTCCCAATCAAGGGCACCTTTCTTCCAGATATACCAAAAACCGACCACGAATTCGGCGATGAACACCATCATCGTCACGTAACCCTGCCAGCCCAGTTCACGCATGGAGACACCCCATGGGAAGAAGAATGCAGTTTCAAGGTCGAACAAAATGAACAGAATTGCGACGAGGTAGTAACGAACGTCGAATTTCATGCGCGCGTCTTCGAAAGCTTCGAAGCCGCACTCGTATGGGGAAAGCTTGGCCGCATCAGGCTTGTTCGGACCAAGGATATGGCCCAGCACTTGCGGGGCGACGCCGACGCCAAGGCCGACGAGAAGGAACAACAGGACGGGGAAGTAATTTTCGAGGTTCACGATGGGTAAGCAGCTTAGTTGAAATACGCTCGACCCCAATCACTTGCTACTGAGACCAGGATCAAACGACACATCCTCGTAAAAAAACCAGCTAAGCCCTGAATCTACGATTCAAACGACCTGCTGGCTTTTGATCTTTTTTGGTGCCGACGACGAGACTCGAACTCGTACAGCTTGCGCCACTACCCCCTCAAGATAGCGTGTCTACCAATTTCACCACGTCGGCAATAGGCCGCTATTCTACACTGTGATCGTCGCTTTGTTAATGCACATTGCGCATAATCAAGAAGAAAAACGGCAAAAAGTTCAAAGTTGCCAGTTTTACTTCGCTGGCGAAGCAGCCGGAGCCGCTGCCGCAGGCGCCGATGCAGCTGGCGCGGATGCAGCCGGCGCCTCGACAGGAGCCGGGGTTGCAGCTGCCGGGGCAGCAGGAGCTGGTGCAGGTGCAGGTGCAGCCGAAGGGATCGCCGCCGCGCCGCCTACCGGTGCAGGCGCCGCCGCAGGAGCCTTGACGTTATCCATCACGCCAGCACCAGCCGAGATATTACCCTTGCTGGCCAATACCGACAGGCCGAGGGTGGAAGCGAAGAAGATCGCTGCCGCCAGCGCGGTCGATTTGGACAGGAAGTTCGAGGAACCGGAGGCGCCGAACAGGCTGCCGGAAGCGCCGGAGCCGAAGGCCGCGCCCATGTCGGCGCCCTTACCATGCTGCAGCAAGACCAGGCCCACGATGGCGATTGCCGACAGGACCTGCACTACGATGACCAGATTGAACAAAGAGTTCATGCTATTCCTTAATTAATAAAATTGCCCTGCTTTATGCAGCGCCGATGATGGCGAGGAAATCCGCCGCCTTCAGTGCCGCACCGCCAATCAGGCCGCCGTCGATATCAGGCTGGGCCAACAACTCCCTGGCGTTTTCCGGCTTCATGCTGCCGCCATACAGGATCTGCATGCCGGCGGCTGCTGCCGCATCCTTCTTTGCCACCCGGGCGCGCAGCAGTGCATGCACTTCCTGCGCCATTTCCGGGGTGGCGGTCTTGCCGGTACCAATCGCCCATACGGGCTCATAGGCCAGCACAATCCTGGCCAGCTGCTCTGCGCTCAGTACTTCGAGCACCGCATCCAGCTGCTCGCCGACCACGTCGGCGGTCTTGCCGGCTTCACGCTCTTCCAGCGTCTCGCCCACGCACACCACCGGCACCAGGCCGGCATGCACGGCGGCCAGCGCCTTCTGGGCGACCAGGGCGCTGCTTTCCTTGTGATAGGAGCGGCGCTCGGAGTGGCCGACGATGGCGAATTTACTGCCGAAATCGAGCAGCATGGCCGCCGAGATCTCACCCGTAAAGGCGCCCGAAGCGTGGGCGGACACATCCTGCGAACCCCAGGCAATCGCGCTGCCGGTGAGTTCAGCCTGACATTGTGCCAGATACGGGGCTGGGACGCAGACCGCGGTATCGGCCTTTGCGTCACCCAGGCCAGCCTTGATACCAGCCAACAGGGTAGTGTTGGCGGCACGGCTGCCGTTCATTTTCCAGTTACCGATGACGAGTTTGCGGCGCATAGTAGCTTAATTTTTAATAACCCGTAATTGTAGCGTGCGCCCCAAAGTCGGGTCAAACGCTAGACTCCGCGCCCTATGAAAAATAATATTTTTGACATCTCTTTTAGCTTTGCCCTGGCCCTGCCGCTGTCGATCACGGCGGGTTCAATTCCGTTGGCCGTTGACAACGAAAACGGCAGCCTCGCCCTGCTGACGTCAGTCTGCACCCTGATCCTTGCATGGACATTACTGGCCCAGCTCTGCATCGAAAACCGGCATGGGGAAGGCAGGCGCGAATTCCGGCAATACCTGGTCGGCGCCCTCCTCCTGCTGCCGCTTGCCGCGATCGGCGCCATGTTCGGCATGATCAAGCTGCCGGGCGGCTATGCCGGGGGCGCGTACTTCTTCTTCATGAGCATCATCGCCGCCACCCTGGTTTGCCTGGGCCTGTTTGCAGCGGCGCTAGCCTCCTTTTTCAATTCGCCGAGCCCGTAACATGAAAACTTTTTTCCGCTTTACGTGGGGAGTCCTGCTGGGCCTGGTCCTGGCCATGGCATTGGCCGTCCTGGCCGCCCATGTCTTGAAGAGCGACGAAACCGGCGGGCTCATCCTCTTGCTCGGCTGGCCACTCCTGGCCTGGCTACTCCTGCGCAAGCCAGCGACGGCCACCGCGGGACAGTCGTCGCTGCTGCGCCGCTCGACCTGGGTCCTGGTCGCGCTGCCGATCGTCGTAGCCATCCCTCTGTTTGCCTTTCTCGGCAGCCTCAAGGGCGAAGGGGCTGCCATCGTGGTCCTCTTGTTCGTCGCCCTGCTGCTCATTGGCACTGCAGTGAGCTGGGGCGCAGCGTTGATCACCTACTTTGCTGGCCGGCGCCGCAAGAAGCCTAAAGCACCTGCAGCATGATCTTGCCCACGTGGCTGCTGCTTTCCATCAGCGCGTGGGCCTTGGCCGCCTGCTCCAGCGGGAAGCTCTCGTAGATCACGGGCTTGATGTCGCCCGCCTCGATCAGCGGCCATACCTTTTCACGAAGCTGGCGCGCGATGGCGCCCTTGAACGCGACCGAGCGCGGGCGCAGGGTGGAGCCGGTGATGGTCAGGCGGCGTTTCAGCACCTGGCCCATGTCCAGGGTGCCCTTGGCGCCGCCCAGCAGAGCGATGATGGCGATGCGGCCGTCATCGGCCAGGCAGCTGATCTCGCGCGGCAGGTAGTCGCCGCCCACCATATCGAGGATCACATCGACGCCGGTGTCGCCGGTCAGCTCGCGCACTACGGCCGCAAAGTCCTCGGTGCGGTAATTGATGCCGCGCGCCGCGCCCAGGGCTTCGCAGGCCCTGGCCTTCTCATCGCTGCCCGCCGTGGCAAACACACGGTGTCCAAGCGCCCGCGCGAGCTGGATCGCCGTCACGCCGATGCCGGAGGTACCGCCCTGCACCAGCAGGGTCTCGCCCTTGCCCAGTCCGGCGCGGTCGAACACATTGCTCCAGACCGTGAAGAACGTTTCCGGCAGCGAAGCCGCCTCTAGCGGCGACAGGCCGCGCGGCACCGGCAGCACCTGCTGCACCGGCGCCGTCACGTATTCGGCATAGCCGCCGCCCTGCACCAGGGCGCACACCATGTCGCCGACCTTGAAACCGCTGGCGGCCAGGTCGCCATCGACGATCTCGCCCGCCACCTCCAGGCCGGGGATATCGGTCGCCCCCGGCGGCGGCGCGTAGCTGCCCATGCGCTGGAACACGTCCGGCCGGTTGATGCCTGCCGCGTGCACGCGGATGCGCAGCTCGCCCTCCTTCGCCACCGGCAGCGGGCGCTCGCACAGGCGCAGCACATCGGCCGCGCCGGGTTTCGGGATTTCGATTGCTCGCATCATGGCATCACCTCTCTGGGAAAGAGGCGATTGTAGCGCCTACAGCCCGAAGCGCGCGCCCATGCCGAGCAGGGTCGCCAGCCCGAGTCCTGCGAACATGGCGGCGGCAACGCCGTGCACCAGCTTGAGCGGGATTTTCGCGGCCAGCTTGTCGCCGGCGAAGACGGCCGGCACATCGGCGATCAGCATGCCGAGCGTGGTGCCGGCCACCACCATCAGCGGATCCGGGTAATGGGCAGCCATCGCCACGGTGGCGACTTGCGTCTTGTCGCCCATTTCGGCCAGGAAGAAGGTCACCAGGGTGGCGCCGAACACGCCGAAGCGGCTGGCGATATTGGTTTCGTCGTCCTCGATCTTGTCCGGCACCAGGGTCCAGGCTGCCATGCCGAGGAAGGACAGGCCCAGCACCCAGCGCAGCACTTCGGGCGTCAGCAGGGAGGTGATCCAGGCGCCGAGCGCACCGGCCAGGCCGTGGTTGAAAATGGTGGCGATGAAGATGCCGGCGATGATCGGCAGCGGCTTCTTGAAACGGGCGGCGAGCAGGAAGGCCAGCAGCTGGGTCTTGTCGCCGATTTCGGCCAGCGCGACGACACCGGTTGAGACGAGGAGGGATTCCATAATGTATTTCCAGGCCGGGCACGGACGAATGACCACAGCTCGCCCCCGGCCTAAATCGGCGGCGCTGTGGTCAAAGGTCTTGCCAAGTATGGGACCGCATATGCCATGGCCTGTGGGCCAAGTGTGTTGACATATGCCTCCTCCGGAGGTGGACGAGAGGCTACTCCCCAATGACGGGCGGGATTTTACCTCAAAACCGGTAAACCAGGGTCAGACCCAAGGGTCTGACCCTGTACGGTCTCCGGGCCTGGGGTTACGGTTGTGCGCTGTTGATCTTCGTCGAAAGTCAAAAGCCCCGAACCAACAGCATTAGCGACAGATCTGACGGGGTCTGACCCTTGGTGTATAGCCGGGAGACATAGGTAACACTTGTCGGGAGAGATGGGTAACACATTTGCTTTCAGTTTAGTCTGAGAGTGTGTAATCGACCTGGCAAAGTTCCTTATGGCAGTAGTAGATGGCATATACGCCGTCGGAGGTGGTTGGCCTTATGGCAACCACCTCACCTCGCAATCCCTCGCCAAGATAGATTTCGCGGCGCGCGAATTGAATGATCCCTTTAGCTGAGACTTTCCGGACCTTGTCGGTTGAAGGGTATTC
>CBHREK010000007.1:0-52408 GCA_966077345.1 uncultured Duganella sp. | reverse complement strand
CTAGACTTTTTCATGGCCCGTCTCCTTAACTCAGCTGATTGCGCATCTCTGCCAATCATGTGGCGCTACGCGGCTCATCCCGCGCAATCCACGATATCCCTGGAGGCGGGCCGCCTCAAGTTAAGCCATTGTGTCTAGGCCCCATGAAGATCCGGCTCGGTACGATACTTCTATTCGCTTTGCTCCTGATCGCGGCTGACGAACTGCGTCTCGTGCTGGAGCGAGGTGTTTTCGCCACGCGTGTCCCGCCAACGGGTGACGCAATGTTGGTCGCACTCGCGTATTCGGTTCCTTTTGGCTGTGCGGGGGCGCTGCTCGCATGGCAGTTGAAGTCCACGTTGGCCTGCGGGGTTGCCGTGGCATTGGTATTCGGGCTGTGTTCCGTTGCGGTGCACATTGCTCCGAATAATATTCACCCCGCTATCGCCTATTCTCACGCCCCAGCGTGGGCTCATGTCTTCGGGTGGGGCAACCTCTATATGCCAGTCGTTGCTTCGATGGTCGGAGCCGCGGCCTTTCATGCTAGACGAGGGCCGCGACATGAGGCCTAACATGGCTTTCGACACGGACACACACCGGCAGGGCGCCGCGAGGTCCGCAGGTAATCGTGAGCCTCGCGGCGCCCTACTGGCGCGTGCCGGTCAACTCCGACGCTGGGCTGCATGATGCTGCACGAGACTGTACGAACACTGGATCTTGATGCGATCCGTTGCGAACTTGAGAGGTCCTCTCGCGAGGTCAACTCATTGGACATTCATGGCCAGTCTCCTTTACATTGGGCGGTGATGGCCGGGAGTTTTGAAGCAGTAGCGGTTCTATTGGAATTTGGGGCTGATCCAAATTCTCCAAGCGCCGAGGGGGCATTCGCGACACCGTATTGGCATGCGAAAGAAGACTTTGGTCTGCTTGAAATCGCAAATCTGCTCGAGCGGCATGGTGCCGAATCTATGCCCAACCATAAATTCCAGCGGACGCCTGACGGCGCCGCTGAATAAGTCACGTTGGGAGAATCAATTGCGCGGTATTCTTGCAGTCCTGTTTATGGCCGTGCTTCCTTTAGCATCGGCGACTAAAGTTCAAGACATGCCTTTGAAAGATATGGTTCAAGGGGCAACGCAGATCGCAGTCGCAACGAGTGATTCTGTTTATGGGCGAACTGCTGACGGCTCGATCCTTCTGAAAGGGCAATTTCGAACCGGCCCTGGGCTGGGGAACGTCCTCGTGTCAAAAATGAGAATTGTTCGCGTGCTTCGTGGAAATGCTTTACGTAAAGGCGAAGTCCGCGACGTTGAGTTCTGGCCGGGGTGGCATATGGATACAGACTTGGCAGCAAAGTCGGATCACTATCCGGTAATTCTGATGCTAAAGGAATCCGAAGGTTCATTGGTCCCTGTTTTCCCGCCGGAGCCTTGGATCGATGGTCGTTTGGAAAAAGAGGTTCTCGGCTTGTTGAAGGCCAAGAAATGAGTCATGCATACTTTTTTTGTCCCAACCCTTCATTCCAGCCGACGCCTGCGGCGCCGTTGAATTCAACACGTTGGGAGAAATTTAGTGGCTAGATCCCGGCGCATCATTTGGTGGTGCGTAGCGATGTTATTTCTGGTGCCGTTCATCCTCTTTGTCCTTGTTACGGTCGACGAGGCTAGGGCGCGAGATGGCTTTCGCCAAGAGCTCGCCGATGTCAACCTTGGTGATGGCATTAGTCGTGTGGAAGCACATGAAATTGCCGGCGCATATTTTGGCGGGTACATTAGCGCGTGCGGTGGGCTTGGCGAAGGCAAATTAATTGATGGCGAATGGGTGATACCCGTTTCAATTGGCTACGGTGGGCGCCCCGCGGAATCGCCTATTCGCATAAATGCAAAGACTGGCGGCGCGAGGTATGAGGGTGGTCCAACTTTTTCAAATTTCGAGACCTTTAAGTTCAATTTGTTGTGGGGTATTCCGTTGCGAAAATTCTCCTATTTTCTCAGGCAAGCATGGGCCACTTAGCGACGCTTTATCCCAACCATCAGTTCCAGAGGACGCCTTCCGGCGCCGCTGAACAGTCACCCTACGTGGCGAAGAATATTGTCGATGAACTGAATGTGCGCTACCCAGGAATCGTGGTCGAGGTCCAAAATGGATAACCATACATTCCAACTGACGCCTACGGCGCAGCTGAATTAGCGCGTTGAGACAGATGATGCAACCGCCATCTACAATTGAGAACTTCGCCGTAATCGAATACGGCTTCCTTCCACATGCTGTACTTCCAGCTGGTTATTTGCTGCCTCGCGATGGTGGTCACGTCCTTGAACCTATGCAGAATTTTGCGATTTGCATGGCCGAGGGCGTCGATGGCTACTATCTGCTTTGCTGCACGGCTGACTGGCGCTACATGACATACAGTTTTGGCGAAGATATGGACGAAGTGAAATCTCGGCTTAGGGTGGAGCTGGATTCGGAAGTTAAACAATGGTACCCATTTCCAGGGAAGTAATTTTTCCCGACAATTCATCAACTCAACGCGCCGATGCGCGCCACTTTTCGCCACATCTGGCTTCAGCGTCACAGGAAATGAAATTCAAGCTCATTAAGTCGATGGCACACAATTGGACCCACTCCTTCATGAGCGGGATGAATTGGGTGGATGGCGATTACGTTTTCGAGGACATGCACAAGCTTGCGCGCGAACGCCGGGGGCAAAAGGTCGTAATTACCTGGCTGGGAAAAGAACATGTACAGTTCGTTTGGGCCTAATGGCTCCGCTGAACAATCACGTTAAACAAGCCGCTCACGATGCCAAAACAAGTTGATGAAAAATTCTATGATCGCGCCGATGGCCATATCCATCTGGCAAACGATCAATTGAAAGATGCTACCGCTGGAACGGTCAGCGCTTCCTTCATGTACGCGGTTTCTCGGTTCAATGCATGGCGAAGCGCGTGTGGTTTCGAGAAAAAGGAAGACATGTTGGCCGCCCGCGCCGAGACCATCGCGTACTTCGTGGAACAATACGAAAAGTGCTTGGCCGAGAACCTTGACGACTACATCGAGAATTTCGAGCGTTATATGAAGCCTCAAGATGATCGAAATGACTAACCTCGCGCAACCAAAACGTTAGAGCCCATGATTACATTGCAGCAGCTTGAAGAATTTTTTGACGCTACCCGGCAAAACTATGAGTTGGGCCGTTACGCTTTCCTAATTGATGATGAATGCCGGTGGTCCTACTTTTTTGTGGATCCCGATCGCGAAAAGCTGCTTCCTGTCGCCGATCACATGGAGCAGCTTGGGTACGAATTCGTTGGCACGCTTGATCCAGATGCAGAAGACGAAACCCCGGTATACTTTTTGCGCATGGACCGGGTTGAGCGACACTCCCCGGAGTCTTTGAATAGTCTCAACCTCCAGTTGTATGCCATCGCGGATCAATTTGGAGTTCAGTCTTATGACGGCATGGATGTGGGGGCTATAGATGGGCCCTGAGCATGCGCCAACCCGATAGCACTAGTTCGGACGCAATAATTCCTGGTGCGCTTTTTAACCTTATATTCAACCTGGACGCGCTGACGTTCAGGGCTGAACTTCACGTTTGCATTTCATCCCATGAAAACATTGGTAATTCCTCCGGCAGCACAACGAGACGAGAACTCTATTCAGATGCTCAGTGCATGGATTGCGGAGCGGGGGCTCCATTGCACCCTGAACGTGGGCATGTGGGATGGCGCCGGTCATGATGAACCAAAGGCTTGGGGGATCTTGCTGGCAGACGTGATACGCCACGTTTCAAATGCAATTTGCGAAAGCAAAGGTACGCCGTCCGAACAAAATCTCACGGCGATTCTAGACAGTCTCCGAAACGAACTCGATGATCCGACATCGCCGGCCAAAGGAAGCTTTCATGTCGGTCATTCATAATGCGTCACGCTTTTGCGCCAACCTTCAGCTCCTGTAGCCAGTCACTCTGACATCATGAGCTCAATGATATGAGCCTTTGGCCGGCAGAGCTTTTGGCTCGTACGTTGGACGGTGAATGACTGCACCGGGCGGCTGGATTCCAGCCAGGAGCCTCGATCAACTTAAGCAGCGCCACCCGTTTGATGCTAGTCTAACGGACTGAAATCATTCGGAGGAGTCGGCTTGAAGAATATGGACCTGGCGTTGATCGAACGCTGGCTTACAGGCTGGAGCCTGTCGCGCGGTGTGCCCTTGCCGCTTCCCTACGATGGTGGCCTGGTCGTCGATGTCGGCATGCCGGCGCAGTTGCGGCGATACGTGTTTGCCGATGCGGGGCAAGCGCTTCAGGCATGCGCTGACCGCATTCGCGATCCCCATGTTTTTCTCAAGGCGCCGGTCGAACCCGAGGTCTTGAGGCAAGCGCTGCCGGCACGCTGGAAGATAGAGGTTCCAGGCTATTTCATGCAAGGCCCTTCGCAAGCGATGGACCAAGTAGCGATGCCTGATGGGTATCGAACAATTTTCGAAACCCAGCACGGTGCAAAAGTCGTGCGAGTGATACACGAAAGCGGCGAATTGGCCGCATCGGGCCGCATCGTGCTGCACGGCCAGACCGCCATTTTCGACCAGATCGAAACAGCAGAATCGCATCGACGCCGCGGCCTGGGAAGTGTCGTCATGCAGGCGCTGGATGCCCTCGCAGTCCAAGCCAATGTGAATGAACGGCTGCTGGTAGCGACTGAAGACGGCCGCGCGCTATACACCCGCCTTGGCTGGCAAGTTATTTCGCCGTGGTCCACTGCAGTCCTTCCTGCGGCCTGAAATATTGACGGTTTGCTCACCATTTCAATGACCAGTTGCGGCCTTAGAAGTTTTCCGCTATATTGAACGCAAGTTCTGTATAACGGATTTTGTACAACGAAGCCGTTATCAGCTATTTAGCATCAAGAGTCGGATTTTCCGACGCCAACCTGCCTACCCGGGCAAGGTGGAAGCCATCACGGCGATGCGGCCTTTTAACGGCAACGAAGCGGGCGCGACATGGTTTGCTCCGAATCGGGCCAAGCTCTCAGGAGAAACCATGACAACTCATTCTTCCCCCGCTTCCTCCCTGGACCTCAGCGCATGGCGCAACCATTTCCGCATGACCCATACGTTCCACCTCTCGTTGGGAACGAATGAGCCAGTGGCCGGACAGTTGGAGACGACGCTGAAAAACTCAAATGCCCAAATCGAGAAATGGGTGATCTCGCGTCGTGGCGGCCACTATGATCACTGTATTACCGTAAAAGGCATTGGCGATGAATCGGCGCGCGAGCTACGCGCCGAACTGGCCAGCCTGAATGGCGAGATCAAGGTGCATGTCGAACACATGCTCCACTTTGACACCAGCGCGACAGAGCGCTAATTCAGGAGTCAAACGGTGCTTTGAATGCCCGAGGGCAGAGCCAAGCAAGAACCGCTGCGACGATAAACAGCGCCGGCACGTCGCCGGCCAGGTGAGCGGCATGCATCGGGCTACCGATTGCCTGCACCGCCATGACTCCGCCATGAACGATGCTGGACCAGATCGTGAATGAAATGAGGCTAAGGTGCCGCTCCGGGTCTCTGGCTGCGAGCAAAAGGAATACCCCTAAGGTCGCATAGATCGCAATGATCATTTCGAGATATTCGGACCGTCCGTGATGCCACGTCCAGCCAGCCGGCCAGAGAACGGTAAGCGGATACACGGCGAAGACGAAGATGACTCCAAAGATGATCAGCGAAGCCCTGAGGTACTTCAGCCGGTCGTCGGTTCTCATGCTCCCTCCCCGCGCCTGCGCCCTTCCATCGTCGCCATGACCAGTTCTGCACTCTCCTTGCAGCCAAGATCGGCGGGCTTGGATTCAATCAGTTCGACCAGCGACTGAAGTTCTGATTTGCTGCGCGCCAGGCGCAACTCCAGCGCTTCAATGTCGGCGATTTTCTTCCTCAACGCCCCAAGCAACTCCTCATGCTTCCACGACGACGCTTCGTCCGGCAGCAGTTGGGCAATTTCCTCGAGCGAGAAGCCGGCATGCTGCGCGTCGCTGATGATCTTCAGCACCATCACCGCTTCTTCGGGATATTCGCGATAACCGTTCGACTGCCGGCTCCCAACCTTCAGCAGCCCTTTCGATTCGTAGAAGCGGATCGCCGATGCCGCCAGGCCGGTTTGCCGGGCCAGTTCCCCAATTTTCATAGTGTCCACCTGCTATTCACGGCATCACTATAAGCTTAAAGTCCACTTGAAGGTCAACGGCCGAAATAAATGCTTGACCTTCAAGTGAACTTTAATCCTAAGGTGGAGCCATCGCAACTCACTGGACTCCACGATGAACCCTTTCGCATCACTGACGCTGCCCAATGGAGCGGTCATCCCCAACCGCATTGCCAAAGCTGCCATGGAAGAAAACATGGCGGACAAGGACCACGCTCCTTCCGGCCATCTGATCCGCCTTTACCGCGCCTGGGCCGAAGGTGGCGCCGGCTTGCTCATTACCGGCAACGTCATGGTCGACCGGCGCGCCATGACCGGGCCCGGCGGCGTCGTGCTGGATTCATGGCTGCACAGCGCCCGTTTCCAGGAGTGGGCTGCTGCGGCGCAGGCGCATGGCGCCCATGTCTGGCTGCAGCTTAACCACCCGGGACGGCAGATGCCTGCGGCCCTGGGGCAGCCAACCATCGCGCCCTCCGCGGTGGCGATGGACCTCGGGAGCTTCTCGAAGCAGTTCGCGGCGCCGCGCGCCATGACGGAAGCCGATATCGCCGGCGTACAGGAGCGCTTTATTAGGGCCGCTCAACTGGCCGAGGGATTGGGCTTCAATGGCGTACAAATCCACGCAGCGCACGGCTACCTGCTTAGCCAGTTCCTG
Source organism: uncultured Duganella sp. (assembly GCA_966077345.1). Lineage (GTDB taxonomy): Bacteria > Pseudomonadota > Gammaproteobacteria > Burkholderiales > Burkholderiaceae_D > Rugamonas. Next base: position 45,572 of record CBHREK010000007.1, on the reverse strand, counting down.
TCCCCCATCACCAACAAGCGTGACGACAGCTGGGGTGGTTCGCTCGAAAACCGCGCCCGCCTGCTGATCGACATTGTCAAAGGCGTGCGGGCGGCTGTGGGCAGCAAGTTCGCGGTCGCAGTCAAGCTCAATTCGGCCGATTTCCAGCGCGGCGGTTTCAGCACCGACGATGCCAGGAGCGTCGTCGAGATGCTCAATCCGCTCGGCGTGGACTTGATCGAATTGTCCGGCGGCAGCTACGAAGCGCCGGCCATGCAAGGCGAAGCGCGCGATGGCCGCACGCTGGCGCGCGAAGCTTATTTTCTTGAGTTTGCGAAGGACATCCAGTCGGTCGCCAGAATGCCGGTCATGGTCACCGGTGGCATCCGCCGCTTTGCCGTGCTGGAGCAGGTGCTGGCCAGCGACATCGATATGGTGGGAATCGGTACGGCACTGGCACTCGACCCGCAACTGCCCAATGCCTGGCGCACGGACCAGGCGCGCGCTCCCCGGCTTCGCGCCATCACATGGAAAAACAAGGTTCTGGCTTCAGTGACATACATGGCAATGGTGAAGCACCAGTTACGCCGCCTGAGCCGTGGCAGAGCTGCCAACCCGAACGTGCCGCCTGCCCTCGCGCTGTTGCAGCAGCAGCTGGACACCATGATCAGGAATGTTCGATACCGCCAATGGGTTCAATCATATCCGCCCACTGTGCCGAAATAAAAAAGCCGGCGCAGGCGCCGGCTTTTCGGTTCATCCAGGGAGGATTAGAACTTGTAGTTGTACGACAGGCCAACCAGCGACATGTGGGTCTTCCAGGTGCCGATGGTGGTTTCGCCGTTGCCGGTGCAGGTGCCAGGCCCTTCCAGGGTGTTGCAGTCGTTCTTGTAGGTGGACGAAGCGTCGTCGAACTTCAGGTAGCTGTATGCCAGGTCGATCGACGAATTCGGAGTAACCTTCCAGTTCGCACCGAAGGAGAGCTGCTTGCGGTCCGAATCAGGCAGTGCCGGGTGGCGCAGGGAAGCCTTGTCCACTGGGGACTCGTCGATTGCCACACCAGCGCGCAGCATCCAGGCGTCGTTCAGTTTGTAGTTCATGCCCAGCGATGCACGCATGGTGTTTTTCCATTGCTGGCGGATCACTTCATCGCCTTCGCCGGTACCGACGAACTGGATGTGCAGGTCTTCCATGCGGGAGTGACGGGACCAGGTCAGGTCAGCCATCAGCGCCAGCTTGTCGTCGATCTGCGAGAACACGTTGGCCGACAGGGTTTCAGGGGTCTTGATGTCAACCAGCGCGGCCGAGTTCTTCTTGCGCGAGGAGGCTTGCAGAACCGCGTTCACGACTGGGTCGGTGGTCACGGTGGAGAAATCCCACACAGCGTCGCCCTTCAGCTTGTGATGGATCGAGGAACGATAGGCCAGGCCGAAGCGGGTGTCCTTGGACAGGTTGAACATGTAGCCCAGGTTGAAGCCTACGCCCCAATCCTTGCCGTCCATGGTGGCATGGCCGTCTTTCGGGGCTGCCAGCGCGGCCAGGCTGCCGCCTTTGGCGACGATCGTTTGCAACAGTGCCGTGCGGCGCGCGGCAATCGCAGGGTTCGCAGCGTTGGCGCTCAGGAACATGATCGAACCTGGCACGTCAACGCCCTGGCCCAGTTCGGCCTTCATGAACTCGGCATCGATACCGAAGCCGAAGGAGTGGCGCTCGTCCAGCTTGAAGGAAACGGATGGGTTCAGGGTCACCGACTTCAGGTCGATGTTGGTCAGGGCATAGCGGCCAGCCCAGTTGTTGTCATAGTCCAGCTTCGCGCCGTAAGGAACGAAGGTGCCGAAGCCGACGGCCCACTGATCGTTCAGCTTATGGGAGATGTACAGCGAAGGCGCTGCCACCACGCTCGGGGCGTAGTCATCCTGGTGTGCCAGGCCGCCGGTAGGGCCGACCTTGTAACGCTGCGAGCCCTGGTCGTCGTAGGTCGAATGCGGTACCACGGCGGTGATGCCGCCGGAGAATTGGGTGCCTTCCAGACGGGACAGGCCGGCTGGATTGGCGAAAATGGTGGAAGCATCAGCGGCTTCAGCGGTGTTGGAGTCCGCAGTGCCCTGGCCGGACACGGACTGGGAACCGAAGCGGTAACCGGATGCGTTTGCGTTCATTGCAGCGGCCGACAGGGCAGCAGCAACCATCAGGGAGAGGTATTTTGGGTTCAAGGTAGGTCTCGGCTGTTCGTTATTGATATATGTTTAACCTTGCGTCATAAGAAATGCGCGAGGGCACCGCAGTCTACACTAAAACCGTACGACGGTGCTTTTTAATTGAAAATAGTTTAAGAAAACAGGGCCCGAAGGCCCTTTTTCATAGGGGAATCAGGCGGGCTGTCCTTGTTGCTTTCTGGTTACAAACGAGAGCAGCTTCATAACGAGTCGGAATACCAGGCGCACGAAAACCAGGGCCAGGATCGCTTCCACGAACGTCAGGATGAAAGCCAGCGCCGTGCCCCAGCGCTCATCGCGGCGGTGGAACTTGGCAATCATGCGCTCCTTGGCGAGCTCGATACTGTCGTAGAAGGTCGGCACGACCAGCAAGGTCAGCAGCGTCGAGGTGACGGTGCCGCCGATGATGGCCACCGCCATTGGGCGGTAGAACTCGCCGCCATTGCCCATGCCGATCGCGACCGGCATCATGCCGGCGATCAGGGCGAAGGTGGTCATCAGGATCGGGCGCAGGCGCATCTGTCCCGCTTCGATCAGGGCCTGGTGGCGATTGGCCCCCTCCTCCTCGCGCTTGCGCGCCGCGTCAAGCAGCAGGATGGCGTTCTTGGCCACCAGCCCCATCAGCATGATGACGCCGATCAGGCTCATCAGGTTGAGGGTGCCGCCGGTCACGATCAGGCCCACCACGACGCCAATCAGCGACAGCGGCAGCGACAACATCACGCCGCCAGGCGCCGTGAACGAACCGAACTGCATCACCAGCACCAGGTACATCAGGCCGATACCGGACAGCAGGCCGATGCCCATGGCGGAGAAGATTTCGCCCTGGTTCTTGCTGGCGCCGCCCACGCCCTGGCCAAAGCCCGGCGGATAATTCATTTCCTTGGCGATCTTCTTGGCGTCGGCCAGCACCTCGCCTGCCGCCCGTCGTTCCACGTTGGCGGTGACGGCGATGGTGCGCATGCCGTTCTTGTGGCGGATACCTGCCGGGCCCTTGCCCATCGAGACCTTGGCGATCTGGTCCAGCGGCACCATCTGGTTGGTGCCGGCCACCTTGATCGGCAGGCGCTCGATGTGTTCCAGGCTCAGGCGGTCGTCCGGATGCAGGCGAACCGCGACGTCGCGCGCTTCACCGGTCGGGTCGACCCAGTCGCCCACCTCCACCCCGGCAAACGCGACGCGCAGGGAGGTGGCGGCATCGCCGGCAGAAATGCCCATCGAATTGGCCAGGCCGCGATTCAGCTCAATCTGCAGCTCGTCCTTCGGATCCTGTTCGGACAGACCGACGTCCACCGCGCCCGGCACCTGGCGCAGCTTGGCCATGAACTCGTTGGTGATCTCCATCAGCTTGCGCGAATCCGGGCCGACGAAGTCGATCTGCACGGCCTTGCCGCCGCCACCGCCGCCAAAGTCGTCGATCACGGTGAACTCGCCGCCCACCATGCCGGCCAGCTTCTGGCGCAATTCGGAACCGATCTCGCCGGCGCCGCGTTTGCGTTCACTGCGTTCGCCAATATCGATCCAGATATTGCCGCTGGCCTGGTTGATGTACACCTCGGTCGACTTGACTTCCTTGATGCCCATGGCGATGGCGGACACCTTCTCCATCTTGCCGCGCGTGTAGGCCAGGCTGGACGAAGATGGCGTGCGCACCTCGACTTTCAGGGCGCCGTGGTCCTGCTTCGGCATGAAGCTGGTGCCGCCCACCGTCGCCTGCAGCGCAATCGCGGCAACGAAGCTGGCCAAAGCAATCGCGCCCATCGAACGGCGATGGTCAAGGGCCCAGGCAATGACCTTGCCGTAGCGGGACGCCTGGCGGTCGAACCAGTGGTTGAACTTGTCAAGTACTTTACCGAGGCCCTGCTTCGGCGCGCTGTGGTGGTCCGGCGGGTCGCCCCAGAAGGCCGACAGCATCGGGTCCAGCGTGAAGGAGATGAACAGCGATACCGCCACCGAGCACGTCACGGTCAGAGCGAATGGACGGAACCATTCGCCCGCCAGGCCCGGCATGAAGGCCACCGGAATGAACACGGCCATGATCGAGAAGGTAGTCGCGGCCACGGCCAGGCCGATTTCGGCCGTGCCTTCCAGCGCCGCCGTGCGGCGGTCCGAACCGTTCTGCATATGGCGCACGATGTTTTCGCGCACCACGATGGCGTCGTCGATCAGCACGCCGATCGCCAGCGACAGGCCGAGCAGGGTCATGAAGTTCAGGGTAAAGCCGCACAGCCAGACCGCGATAAACGCCGCCACCACCGAGGTTGGCAGCGACAGCGCGGTAATCAGGGTGGAGCGCCAGGAGTTCAGGAAGGCGTAGACCACGAAGATGGTCAGCACGGCGCCGAATACCAGCGCGTCGATCACGTTGTCCAGCGAATCCTGGGCTTCCTTGCCGCCGTCTTCAGTGATATCCAGCGTGGTGCCGGTGTCGGCCAGTTCCTTGTTGATTTCCTCGGTCAGCTTGCGCACCTCTTTGCCCACCGACACGGCGGACGCGTCGCGGGCGCGAATCACATGCAGGGCCACGTTCGGCTTGCCGCTGTGCAGGCTGACGTTATTGATTTCGGCAAAGCCGTCTTCGATCTGGGCTACCTGGCCCAAGCGCACCAGCTGGTCGCCATTACGCTTGACCACCACGTCCTTGAATTCTGACGGGCGCTCGATGCGGCCCACCAGCCGGATCGCCTTTTCTTCCAGGGTGCCGCGCACCTTGCCCACCGGCGCATTGGTGTTCTGCATCTGCAAGGCGCTGGTGACCTCGGCCACCGAGACGTTGTACTCGCGCAGCTTCTCTGCGCGCAACAGGACCGACAGTTCACGCCGCAGCGCGCCGTTGACGTTCACCACCGACACCCCGTCCAGGGCGCGGAAGCGGTCGGCGAGCTTGTCCTCCGCCAGGCGAGAAATGGCGGCGTGCGACAGCGTCTTCGACGACAGCGCCAGCTGCATCACGGGCTGGGCCGCGGTATCGACGCGCTGGATCATCGGCTCCCGCATTTCCGTCGGCAGCTTGTAGCGCACCGCGGCAATGGCATTGCGCACTTCGTCCGAGGCTTCAATCAGGTTCTTGTTGAAGCTGAAGCGGATCTGGAAAGTCGCCATGCTCTCGCCAGAATTGGAGAACAGGTCGTCCACACCGGAAATCGACTGCAGCGACTTTTCCAGGCGGTTGACCACTTCCCGTTCCACGGTTTCCGGCGAGGCGCCCGGATAGGGGATGTTGATGAACAACATCGGCAGTTCAACGTCCGGCTCGCGGTTGACGCGCAGCTTGGACAAGGCCAGCAAGCCCATGGCCATCATGGCGATGATCAGGACGATCGTCGCGACGGGGCGGCGGACACTAAAATTGGAGAGGAACATATTGCAATTTCCTTAACTCATTGGTTCAAAAAAAGGGCCCGAAGGCCCTTCTTGGTACGCGCTTGACGCGTTTCAGGCGCTTTACGCTGCCGATGGCTGGCGGCGGCCGGTCACCAGGCCAACCAGTTTCATCACCAGTCGGAACACCAGGCGCACAAAGGTCAGCGCCAGGATCGCTTCCACAAAGGTCAGCACGAAGGCCACGGCCGTATTCCAGCGCTCGTCGCGGCGCTTGAACTTGGCCACCATGCGGTCGCGGGTGATCTCGATGCTGTCGTAGAAGGTCGGCACGACCAGCAGGGTCAGCAGGGTCGAGGTGATGGTGCCGCCGATAATGGCCACCGCCATCGGACGGTAGAACTCACCGCCGTCGCCCATGCCGATTGCCACCGGCATCATGCCCGCGATCAGCGCGAAGGTCGTCATCAGGATCGGGCGCAAACGCATGCGGCCCGCATACATCAGCGCATCCTCGCGGCCATAGCCCTCTTCCTCACGCTTGCGCGCCGCGTCGAGCAGCAGGATGGCGTTCTTGGCGACCAGGCCCATCAGCATGATGACCCCGATAAAGCTCATCAGGTTCAGCGTGCCGCCGGTCAGCAGCAGGCCAACCACCACGCCGATCAGCGACAGCGGCAAGGACAGCATCACCGCGCCCGGCGCCGTGAAGGAGCCGAACTGCATCACCAGCACCAGGTACATCAGGCCGATGCCGGATACCAGGGCAATGCCCATGGCGCCGAACACTTCCTTCTGGTCCTTGCCGGAGCCGCCCACGTCCATGCCGAAGCCTGGCGGGTAGTCCATCTTCTCAGCCAGCTTGCGGGCTTCTTCAATCACCTCGCCGTTCGAGCGGCCTTCCACGTTGGCCGAGACCGACACCATGCGCTTGCCGTTCTTGTGGCGGATGGTGGCCGGGCCCTTGCCCATGGTGATCTTGGCGATCTGGTCCAGCGGCACCATCTGGTTGGTGCCGGTGACGGCGATCGGCAGGCGCTCGATATTGTCAGGGCTGACCCGGTCTTCCGGATGCAGGCGCACTGCCACGTCGCGGGTTTCGCCGGTCGGGTCGACCCAGTCGCCCACTTCGATGCCGGCAAAGGCCACGCGCAGCGACTGCGCCGCATCGCCGGCCGAAATGCCCATCGAGTTGGCCAGGCCGCGATTCAGTTCAATCTGCAGCTCGTCCTTCGGATCCTGCTCGGACAGGCCGACATCGACCGCACCCCTGACCTGGCGCAGCTTCTCCATGTACTGGTTGGTGATTTCCATCAGCTTGCGCGAATCCGGGCCGACGAAGTCGATCTGCACCGGCTTGCGGGCGCCGTTGTTGATGTCTTCCAGCACCACGAACTCGCCGCCCACCAGGCCGGCCAGCTTCTGGCGCAGTTCCATGCCGATCTCGGTGGCATCGCGCTTGCGCTCCTTGCGCTTGCCGATGTCGACCCAGATACGGCCGCCCGACAGGTTGACGTAGGTGCTGGTCGCCTTCACTTCCTTAATGGTGTGGGCGATCTGCGCGGCCTTGTCCATCTTGGTCTTGGTGTAGTCCAGGCTGGACGAGGACGGGGTGCGCACGTCGATGGCGATGGTGCCGAAGTCCACTTTCGGCAGGAAGCTGGAGCCGCCGATGGTGCCCTGCAGGGCCAGCGCGCCAACGAAGGTCGCCACGGCAATCACGGCCATCCAGCGGCGATGGTGCAGCGCCCAGGCGATCACCTTGCCGTAACGGTCGGCCTGGTGGTCGAACCAGTGGTTGAACTTGTCCAGCACTTTGCCGATGCCCTTCTTCGGCGCATTGTGGTGGTCAGGCGGGTCGCCCCAGTAAGCCGACAGCATCGGGTCCAGCGTGAAGGAAATGAACAGCGACACCGCCACCGAGCAGGTCACGGTCAGCGCGAATGGACGGAACCATTCGCCCGGCATGCCGCCCATGAAGGCGACCGGGATGAACACTGCCATGATGGAGAAGGTGGTCGCGGCCACGGCCAGGCCGATTTCGGCCGTGCCTTCCAGCGCTGCCTTGCGGCGGTCGGAACCATTCTGCATATGGCGCACGATGTTTTCACGCACCACGATGGCGTCATCGATCAGCACGCCGATCGCCAGCGACAGGCCGAGCAGGGTCATGAAGTTCAGCGTGAAGCCGCACAGCCAGACCGCGATGAACGCCGCCACCACCGAGGTTGGCAGCGACAGCGCGGTAATCAGGGTGGAGCGCCAGGAGTTCAGGAAGGCGTACACCACAAAGATGGTCAGCACGGCGCCGAACACCAGCGCCTCGATCACGTTGTTCAGGGAATCCTGCGCGTCTTCACCACCGTCGCGCGTCACTTCCAGCGAAGTGCCGTTGCCTTCTTCCTTGAATTCCTTGTTGATTTCTTCGGTCAGCTTGCGCACTGCCTTGGCCACCGATACGGTGGAGGCGTCGCGCGCGCGGATCACGGCCAGGCCGACGTTCGGCTTGCCGGAACGCAGGCTGACGTTATTGATCTCGGCAAAACCGTCTTCGATGGTCGCTACCTGGCCCAGGCGGATTAGTTGGTCGCCATTGCGCTTGACCACCACGTCCTTGAATTCTTCCGGACGTTCGATACGGCCGACCAGGCGGATCGCCTTCTCTTCCAGGTCGCCGCGCACCTTGCCCACCGGGGCGTTGGTGTTCTGCATGCGCACCGCGTTTGCCACTTCAGCCACCGAGACGTTGAACTCGCGCAGCTTGTCGGCGCGCAGCAGCACCGACAATTCGCGCCGCAGCGAGCCGTTGACGTTGACCACGGCCACGCCGTCCAGCGCGCGGTAGCGGTCGGCCAGCTTGTCTTCGGCCAGGCGCGACAGCACGGCGTGCGACTGGGTCTTGGACGACAGCGACATCTGCATGATCGGGTCGGCCGAGGTGTCGATGCGCTGGATCATCGGCTCACGCATTTCGGTCGGCAGCTTGTAGCGCACCGAAGCGATGGCGTTGCGCACCTCGTCCGACGCTTCGATCAGGTTCTTCTGGAACGTGAAGCGCATTTCGATGGTGGCGCTGCCCTCGCGCGAGGTCGAATACAGGTCGGTCACGCCGGCGATCGACTGCAGCGATTTTTCGAGGCGGTTGACCACCTCGCGTTCGACCGTTTCCGGCGAAGCGCCAGGATACGGAATGTTGACGATCAACAGCGGAATCTCGACGTCGGGATTCTGGTTGACGCGCAGCTTGGACAGGGCCAGCAGGCCCATGGCCATCATCGCCACGATCAGAACGATCATGGCGACGGGGCGCTTGATACTGAAATTGGAAAGGAACATGACTTAGTTTCCCCGGTTACCCTGGATTGCTTTAATTGCCCTTGACGGCATCGGCCGGCACCGAAGCGGATGCAACCGCCTTGTTCATCTGCAGGTCGACTTTCTGGCCATCGCGGAAGCCGGAGGCCGGCGTGCGCATCACGATATCGCCCTTGGTCAGGCCCGACTGCACCTGCCAGTTGCCGCTGCGCGCATCGCGTGCGCCCATTTGCAGCGTGGCTTTGGACAAGGCCTTGTCCTTGATCTTCCAGACGTAGGTGGTGTCGCCTTGCTTGACCAGGGCCGATTCCGGCACCATCAGGGCCGACGTAGTTTCCGCTTCGATGCGGCCTTCGGCGAACAGGCCGGCTACGCGCGGCAGGTTCTTGTCGGCGAAATCGACCAGCACTTCCACCTGGCGGGTGACCGGGTTGGCGGCCGGGTCAACGCGCTTGACCTTGCCCAGGAAGTTCTGGCCCTGGTAGCCGTTGATGGCAAACACCACGCCCTGCCCTGCCTTGACCACGCCCACCGAGTCGGCGGAGACGCGGCCTTCAAAGCGCATCGAGGCCGGGTCGACCACTTTCACCAGTTCCTTGCCGATCTGCGCGGTGTCGCCGGCCGAGACCTTGCGCTCGGAGACGATGCCGTCGAACGGCGCGCGCACCAGGGTGCGGGTCAGCTGCTGGTTGGCGGCCACCAGGCGGGCCTTGGCAGCCGACAGGTCGGACTGGGCGTTATTGCGGCGTACTTCGGCGTCTTCCAGCACCTGCGAGGAGACCATGCCGGAGGCTTTCAGGGTTTTCTGGCGCTGCAGGACGCGTTCGGCCTGGTCCAGAGACTGGGTAGAGGCGCGTACCGCTTCCTGAGCCGAGTTCAGCGCATCGCGCAGGGAAGTATCGTCCAGGCGCACCAGCAGGTCGCCTTTCTTGACCGCTTCGCCGTTCTCCTTCAGCACTTGCATGACGACGGCGCCGACTTCGGCGCGCAGGTCGGCCTTGCGCTCAGGCTGGATGGAGCCGGTGATCACCGGGCCGGACGACAGGGCATTGCTTTCCACCGTCACCAGATCTTCAGATGCAACCTGCAGCGTTGCAAGCTTCTTGTCATCGCCCTTGCCTTTCGCGTCGGCAGTCGCCGAGGCGCTGGCCTTGCCGGCTTCAGGCGCCTTGTCGGACTTGCCGCAAGCGACCAGCGCGGATGCAACGGCGAGAGCTAATAGGGTTTTACGCAACATGTGAATCTCCAGTTTGGTGGACGGCTTATTTTTGAATATGGAATGCATACTTCTGCAGCGTGCAAAAGTATCCTTTTACAGAGGGAGAGTGTCAATTCACTGCGGGCCAGACTGCGGGTTTTTAGGGCTGGACTGCAGGATTCGCGGATGAACCGCAAAAACGGTGGCTGAACTGCAAGAAAGGATTGCTACATTAATGTAGCAATCCAGGGGTATTTGGAGGGATTAAACGCGCGGGAACAGGGCGAAAACAATGTGCCCCATGGCGATGCCGGTGGCCAGGCCGCCGGTGATTTCGACCACGGTATGGCCCATCCGTTCGCGCAGCCATTTATGGTCGGTGGCATCTTTGGCCAGGCGGTTGATGGCGGCAGCCTGGCGGCCGACGTGCTGGCGCAGGCTGTTGGCGTCAATGATCACGATGAAGCACAGCGCGACCGCCACGCCAAAGGCTGGATGCCCGATGCCCTCGCGCAAGGCGATCAGGGTGGCCATGCTGGACACCACGGCACTGTGGTTGGATGGGAAACCGCCATTTCCAACCAGGTTAAAGGCCCATTTGCGGGCTTTGATACTGTTAATCAGGAATTTGATCGGACCGACAGTAATCCAGGTCAAAACAGGCGTCAGCAGGTAAGCGAGATCCATTTATAGCGTCCTAAGGGGCAATCCCCCATTATAATCGGCGCACCAACAATATTAATAGCAAGCAAAAATGAAGCATTTCAGGATTTCGATTATTGTCACCATCGTTTTGATGGGGCTGGCCGGCTGGTGGGGCTATAACCATGGCGGCATGTCCGCCGCGATTACGGCACTGTGGATTACCGGTGTCCTGGGGGTGATGGAAGTCTCCCTCTCCTTTGATAACGCGGTGGTGAATGCCTCCGTCCTCAAGAACTGGAACGCGTTCTGGCAGAAACTGTTCCTGACGGTCGGTATCCTGGTGGCCGTGTTCGGCATGCGGCTGATTTTCCCGTTGGCCATCGTGGCGGCGGCGACCGGGCTGGACATGATCTCGGTGTGGGATATGGCGCTCAAGACGCCGGAAGAATACTCGCGCCACCTGCTGGGCGTGCATGAGGAAGTGGCAGCCTTCGGCGGCGCCTTCCTGCTGCTGGTTTTCCTGAATTTCCTGTTCGACGAAGAAAAGGACGTGCATTGGATTCACTGGTTTGAGGAAAAAGTAGGCAAATACGGGACCGAGAGCCTGGCCGTGTTGCTGACCCTGGTCGCCGTGGTGCTGTGCGTGCAGATGGTGCCGGAAGCCAAGCGCTATACCGTGCTGTATTCGGGCGTGATCGGTACCGCGATTTACGTGGGCGTGGGCTGGATCAGCAGCCTGCTGGAGGAGGAAGGCCATGGCGAAGTGGGCAAAGCAGTGGCCGGCGGCTCGATCGGCGGCTTCCTCTACCTGGAAGTACTGGATGCCTCGTTCTCCTTCGACGGCGTGATCGGCGCCTTTGCCATCACCAGCGATGTAGTGATCATCATGCTGGGCCTGGCCATTGGCGCGATGTACGTGCGTTCGCTGACCGTGTACCTGGTGCACAAGGGCACGCTGGACGAGTTCATTTACCTCGAACACGGCGCGCACTACGCGATCGGCATCCTGGCCCTGATCATGTTCGCCAGCGTGAAGTACCACATTCCGGAGTGGTTCACCGGCCTGTCCGGGGTGGCGTTTATTGCTGTATCGCTGTGGTCTTCCCTCAAATATAAGAAATTACATCCTCAGGAGTCTTAATGGGTCGTGTGCTGGTGATTGTTGGCGGCCTGCTGGCCGCCGTGGCGCTGCTGTTTGCGGCGTATGTGTGGATGGCGTTGAGCTATTCGTATTCGGAAGGCGAGCGGGCCGGGTATTTGCAGAAGTTTTCCAAGCGCGGCTGGATTTGCAAGACCTGGGAGGGGGAGATTCTGCTGACCTCGATGCCGGGGGCGATTCCGGAGAAGTTCGAGTTTACCGTGCGCGATGATGCGGTGGCCTCGCAGATTGCGGCGGCGGCGGGCAAGCGGGTGGTGCTGCATTATGCGCAGCATAAGGGAGTGCCGACTTCTTGCTTTGGCGATACGCAGTATTTTGTTGAGTCGGTGAACGTTCAGCCTTAAACCGGAGAATCTGGGTCTGACCCAAGGGTCAGACCCGCCAGCGCATAGTTTGCCGGTACGTCCCAGTTGGCCGATGATCAGACTGGGTCAGACCCTTGGGTCTGACCCAGGTTTACCGGTTTTAACGGCCGCGCCACACAGAACCTGCAGTTTCCTTCAAGCGCCCGATCACATCGCGCGCCATGGTCTCCGAATGCTCGTCGGCCGGATGCGCCGCCTTATCTTCCATCGCACTCAGCATATTCTGCGCCGCATGTTGGCGTCGTGCTTCCTGCTCCAGCAGCTTCTTCTTCGACTCCACCATCGCCGCAGTCGTTGCGGTCACACGGCGCTGCAGCTCGGCATGCGCATGAACGGTATCGACCAGGGTCTTTTGCTCCGCCAGCTTGGCCCATTCCGCCTCATTGGCCGCCTGTTCGGCCGCCTCGCGCTGGCGTGCAACTTCCAACAGTTGTTCCTCCGCATCCGCCCGAGACTTGGCGGCAGCCGCGGCCTTCTTCTCCAGCTCCACGCGCACCTCGATCGCCTTGGCGGCGCGCACTTCGGCGGCATTGGCCGCGCGCTGCTGCACCAGCTTCTGATCGATCAGCGCCAGCGTTTCGCGTTCCTTGGCCACGAATTCCAGTTCGGACTTGAGCAGCGACTCTTCCGCCGCAACGCGGGCCTGCTCTGCCTTGGTACGCTCGGCCTGCGCCTTGACCAGCTCACCGGCCAGGCGCGCCTGGGCAGCGGCGGCTTCGGCGGCGGCGGTCTTGTTCGCCGCATCGTATTCAACCTGCTCGGCCATCGCACGCACGGCAGCCGCTTCCTGCTCGGCCGCGACCTGCAGGCGGGCATCGGCAGCAGCCTTGCGGCGCGCTTCGGCAGCGCCGGCACGTTCGGCATCGACCCTCGCCTTGGCCGCCGCAGTGGCCACTTCTTCAGCAGCGATCCGGTCGTTCATGGCAGCTTGTGCGGCCTGTTCGGCTTCAGCGCGGGCACGCTGGGCTTCCGCCAGGCGGGCATTGATGGCGTCCAGTGCCGCCTGCTCCGCTTCGGCGCGGGCACGCTCGGCATCGGCCAGGCGCACGGCTGCAGCGGCTTTTTCCTGGGCCAGGGCATTGGCCTCTTCAGCGGCAGCCAGTTGGGCAGCCACCGCTTCGCGTTCGATCTTTTCAGCCGAAGCCTGTTCCGCAGCCACGATCACGGAGCGCTCTGACAGTTGCTGGCGCTCGGCGGCGATAGCGGCTGCGCGCTGGTGCTCCTCAGCTTCGATGCGGGCTTGTTCGGCGGCGGCCTGTTCGGCCTGTTCGCGCAGCTTGGCCTGCTCCAGCGCTACCGCTTCCGCTTCCAGGCGGGCGCGGGTTTCGAAATCGGCTTGCTGCTCAGCTTCCACGCGGGCCATGGCAATGGCGTGCAGCTGGCGGTCGGTTTCCACGCGGCGCTCGGTGGCGGCAATGATCTGCAAGTCGGCGTCGCGGCGCGCCTGAGCGGCGTCGGCTGCCATGGCTTCGACACGTTCGCGGTGCAGGGCCGCATCGCGGATTTCCTTTTCGGTCTGCAGGCGCAGGTGCAGCGACTGGGCAGCGCTGCGGTCGGATTCCGCCTTGGCCAGGGCGATCTGTTCGCGCTCCTGCTCCAGGTGGGCCAGGGCGCGGGCTTCTTCCAGCGCGCGCACTTCGGCGGCGGCGCGCTTGAAGGCGGCTTCCAGCGCAACCTGGTCGGCGCGCTCGCGCTGGCGGGTTGCTTCCAGTGCCTCGGCTTCGGTGTTGGCCAGTTGTTCGGCGGTCAGGCGGGCGGCGTGGGCCTGGCGCTCGCGTTCACGGGCGATGGCGGCCATGCGGGCGTCGGCGGAAGCCACGCCCACCACTTCGTCGCGGGCAGCCTGCACGGCGGCGGCACGTTCGGCAGCTTGCAGGCGGGCCTGTTCGGCTTGCGCGGCCAGTTCTTCGGCGGCCTTGCTGGCCATTTCGGTCAGTTTGGCTTCTTCCGCCACCTGCTCGGCGGCGCGGCGGCGGCTTTCTTCTTCCGCCCTGGCGCGCTGTTCGGCGGCCAGGCGCACCTGGATGTCAGCATCGACGCGGGCGCGCAGTTCGGCGGTTTCCTGCTTGACGGCTTCCAGGCGGGCCACGCTGGCGGAAGCGGCGGCGCGCAGGGTTTCCAGGCGCTCCTTGTTGACTTTGATGGCTTCTTCGGCGGCTTCGGCGTTCTGCACCGCAGCGGCGGCGGCGGCCGATTCGAGGGCGGCGCGGTCTTCAGCCAGCGCGCGGGCGCGGGCTTCGGCCACGGCGCGCGATTCGGCGGCGCACTGGGCCTTCGCTTCCGCTTCGACGCGGGCGATGGCTTCGGTGATCGCTTTCAGTTCGGCTTTCTCATGCTCAGCACGGTCGCTGGCAACGGCGTCGGTGTTTGGCGGCAGTTGTGCTTGCATGAGGATCTCGCTTGGCTTTTGGGGTGATGTTGCCATTATCGATGAGTCCAGCAGGGGCGAAGAGTGCGAACAAGGCGGGAAAATCCCGCCAATTCTCGCGTTTTACCAGTTAAACCGGCCAGAGGGGAGGCTCGTCCATCAGCGCGATTTGCTCGCGCAATTCGAGGATACGATCTTGCCAGTATCGTTGTGTATTAAACCACGGAAAAGCCACCGAAAACGCAGGATCGTCCCAACGCCGCGCCAGCCAGGCCGAGTAGTGGATAAGGCGCAACGTGCGCAGGGCTTCCACCAGGTACAGCTCGCGCGGGTCGAATTCCCGCATGTCCTCGTACCCGGCCAGGATATCGCCCATCTGGCGCACCATGTCGCTCCGCTCGCCGGACAGCATCATCCACAGGTCCTGCACGGCCGGCCCCATGCGGGCGTCGTCGAAATCGACGAAATGCGGGCCGGCATCGGTCCATAAAACATTGCCACCGTGGCAATCCCCGTGCAGGCGGATCAACTCCACCTTCCCTGCCCGGTCATAGCAGCGCCGCACCCCGTCCATCGCCTGGTCAACCACCGAGCGCCAGGGCGTGACCAGCTCCGGCGGCAGGAAATCGTTGGCCAGCAGCCAGTCGCGCGGCTCTTCGCCGAACGAGGCCACGTCCAAGGTCGGGCGCGTGGCGAACGGGCGCGCCGCCCCTGCCGCGTGGATACGGCCGATGAAACGGCCGGTCCACTCCAGCACCTTGGGATCGTCCATTTCCGGCGCACGGCCGCCGTGGCGCGGGAATACTGCAAAACGGAAGCCTTCGAACTCATGCAGGGTGCGGCCATCGCGCGCCAGCGCCGGGACGGCCGGCACCTCGCGCTCCTGCAGCTCCTGCACGAAGGCGTGCTCCTCCAGGATCTGCTCGTCGGTCCAGCGTCCGGGACGGTAAAACTTGGCCACCACCGGCGGCCCCTCTTCCATGCCCACCTGGTAGACACGGTTTTCGTAAGAATTCAGCGCCAGCAGGCGGCCATCGCCATACAGGCCGATGCTGGCCAGGGCGTCGAGTACCCGGTCCGGGCTCAATTCAAGGAATGGATGCGTCATTCTCGCTATTGTAAGGGCCAGGGCGTATACTGTCGCCCTTCGACCCAATATATTGAGCACCAAGCCATGCAACTCGACCAGCCTTTGACCGACAAAGAATTCGACGAACTCGACAACTTCCTGCTGGGCGACCAGAGTCCGGAAGATTCCATGACGATGGACCACCTGCATGGCTACCTGACCGCCATCGCCATCGGCCCGGAACCGATCACCCCGGCCGAATGGCTGCCAAGCATCTGGGGCGAAGACCGCAAGGACGGCCCGAAGTTCAAGAACCCGAAACAGGAAGAGCGCATCTACAACCTGATCACCCGCTTCATGAACGAAGTGCTGGTGACCTTTGAAGTGGCGCCGAAGGAGTTCGAGCCGCTGTTCGTCGAGCACGAACACGAAGGCAAGGTCCTGCTGAACGCCGAAGCCTGGTGCTGGGGCTTCTGGGAAGGCATGGAACTGCGCGAAGGATCGTGGGACGAGATCTGGGATTCCGAAGCGGCCCCGCTGATGCGCCCGATCTACCTGCTGGGCGCGGACGAGATCAAGCCGGAAGAACTGCCGGAAGTGGAAGATCCGGTGAAGGCCCACCAACTGGCACTGGACATCGAAGCCAACCTGCCGGCCATCCACAAGTGGTGGGTACCGCGCCGCAAAACCGGCGTGACCACCGTCAAGCACGAAGAACCGAAAGTCGGCCGCAACGACGACTGCCCGTGCGGCAGCGGCAAGAAGTACAAGAAGTGCCACGGCGCAGAGCAATAAGCACCAGGCCACGGAAAGCCCGCCAAGTGCGGGCTTTTTAACGTCTTTACTCTAAATCCTGCGCCAGGCCGCTGCCATAATTGCACTCCAGACCATCGAGGAGAACCCTATGAGCATTCCAGTGCTGGAAACAGTCGCCATCAGCGTCGAAGACCGCATCGCCACCTTGCGCCTGAACCGGCCGGAGAAGCTGAACGCGATGAACCTGGCGATGTGGCACGACATCCGCAGCGCCTTCCGTTATGTGGACGACACGCCCGAAATCCGCGTCGCCGTGCTGGAAGGCGAAGGCAAGGCCTTCACTGCCGGGATCGACCTGCAGATGATGATGGGCCTGGGCCAGCAGATCCGGGACGATTGCGACGGCCGCATGCGCGAATCGCTGCGCCGCATCATCCTCGATCTGCAGGACACCCTGACCAGCCTGGAACGCTGCCGCAAGCCGGTGCTGGCAGCCGTGCATGGCGCCTGCGTGGGCGGCGGCATCGACCTGATCACCTGCGCCGACATGCGCTACTGCTCGGCGGATGCCTGGTTCTCCATCAAGGAAATCGATATCGGCATGACGGCCGACGTGGGCACCTTGCAGCGCTTGCCGCGCCTGATTGGGGAAGGCATGGCGCGCGAACTGGCGTACACGGCGCGCAAGGTGGACGCGGCCGAGGCCAGGGAGATCCGGCTGGTCAACCGCGTATTCGAATCGCCGGAAGCGCTGCGCGAAGGCGTGCGCGCGATTGCCGCCGATATCGCCGCCAAGGCGCCGCTGGCCGTGCGCGGCGTCAAGGAAATGATCACCTATGCGCGCGACCATTCGATCGCCGACGGCCTCAATTACAACGCCACCTGGAACGCGGCCATGCTGATGTCGGCCGACCTGCAGGAGGCCATGATGTCCAGCATGGCCAAGCGCCCGCCCGCGTTCAAGGACTAGGTCTGTCCCCCGGCACAGGCAGCGGCCACAAAAGGCAAGATCATTTTTTGCGGCCGCTAGCCTGGTTCACCGGAGTCCGCGTTTCTTCTGCATTTCATAGATCCCGAGATCGAAACTATCGTACTCAGAGTACCAATTGTGGCCGCTCAATGAACTGTCCATCGACATCAAGCCGAAATACCCAGCATTCTGGACGCGCAGCAGGGGTACCGACTTGAGCGCATACACGCGGTAGCTGGACCGGGATTCATTCGTCCCCGACTCCCAGGTCTGGCCTTTATCGAGGCTGCGAAACACATGGCCCGCGTTGCCCGCCTGAACCATGAGCGAGCCATCATTCATCTGCTGTATCGGTCCAATGTCGTTATAGGCATTGCGAAGTTTGGTTTTTACCAGTTCCCAGCGCTTGCCTTCATCATAGGAGACATAGTTCTTGTCGCGTCCGGCACGAACGGCCCACATTCCAGTCGGGCTGATTGTAACGGTGCTGTCGGTGCCCTTTTCCGGCAGGGGAATTTCACTCCATTGCCCAGTGCCAAAGTCCAGCGATCGGATAACCTCACGTCCCACCGTGTAAGCCAAGCCATTGGCGGTTGGCCACAGATTGTAGAGTCCCCTCTCACGCACCCACCAATTCGCGGGATCTTTACGAAGCTGGGTCCATTTCCCGTTTTCCAGCACCGGCGAGTGGTACAGGCCCACGTAATCGCCTTCCTGGTTGGCGACGTACCAGCCATTAGTACTATTACCTAAAATACGCACCAGGTTGCCGAACGGCAGGTCACCAGTAGAAACATGGTGCAGTTTGGATTCGCCCTTGGCGTGGCGCAGCAATGTTCCGAACTCACCGGGGATCAGGATGTCGGCATTGGGCAGGTTGACAGGCAGAGCGCAATTCAATGCAGCGATGCTGGTGCTATTCAGGGGGCGCCATTCGCCCTGTTTCAAGCGCACCATCAGGGTACCCATGCGTCCGCTAGCCAGGATGGTTTTGTCGTCCTTTTCGGTAATGCAGTCGAGATCTCCAGGCTTGGTAATTGCGTAGTCCTCAACAGAGTCACTGGCGCTGCGCGGCTCCACCCAGCCACCCGCTGTTTCCTTCTCATACAGGGGCACATATTCCGGCGCATACCCTTTGATCAGCGGGAAGTTGCTGATGACGCGGCGGCTGCGGCCAACCAGCACATTGGAATTCATCGGCGTAATGATCAATCGCCCCAAGTCGACCGGGGCACCACCCATCACCCGGAAATTGCCGATGAAACCGGAGCCGCTCGTCAACTTCAAATGATGGTGGGACGAGTTGTCTTCCAGCTTCACGAACTGGTACTCCCCGACTGGCAGTACGCCAGTGAACAGGCTCGTGTCACGCGAAACCAGCTTCTTCGCCTTCTTCAGCAAGTACTCCTTTTCCGAGCCGACAGGACGCAAGCGCACGCTATCGAAAGTCTCCAACTGGTAAGTGTTGCTTGTAATACTAATGACTACAGCACTCTGGTTGCCAGTCAACGGCGCTGCCAGCGGATCTGCGACCTCCGTGGCGCAACCTGCCAAAAACAACGGCAGGGCCAGGCCGCACATCAGACTGGCCTTCGAAACGGACTTGCGGAAACTCATATGACTCCCAATGTATAGTTAAAACAATATTGCCAAATGGCAATGATAGATGATTCTTCTAAAAAAATAAATTCTTTGCAACACTCAAATTCTCGACCTTCGCTGTCAAAGACAAAAGTTGCTATACTCCCCCGCTATGCAGACCAAGCCTGATACCCAACGTTCCGCACCGCGCCACGGCAATCGCCTGTGGCGCTGGCTGCTGGCGTTGTGCGCCATCGTGTTTGCATTGCAGTTGCTGGCAGCGTCTTCGCACAGCCACGACCTGGCCGACAAGCTGGACGACTGCGTGGCCTGCCAGATGGCCAGCCATTACCCGGCCGACGTGCCTTCGACGCCGCCGGCCCTGCTGGCGGTCTTCCTGGCCGTCGCCTACTTCCTGGCGCGCCTGCCTTCGGCGCCAGCGGCGATCGCGCCCCAGCGATACCTGATCCCCCAGCGGCAGGCGCCGCCCCATATCGCTTCGTGACCTGACCTCCCTGCCCGCTTGCGCGCAGGATTCCCTGTTACGTCCGCGGCATCGTGCCGCTATCTGATATGCCCCTATTCCGCCGCACCCGCGTGACATCGCGGCGTGCCATCCATGTTGCGCTGGCCGCCCTGCTGGCGGCAGCCTTGCTGACAGCGGTTTCCGCCGGCCTGCAGCATCGCATCGCCCACGCCTGGAAGAAGGACGTGCGCGACGTCGCGCACGCGCATTCCTGCCTGGCGTACGACGCCGCCACGCTGGCCGAACGCCTGCCGGCCGCGCCACTCCTGCTGCCCCAGGTACAGGCGCCGGCACGCCCGCTGGCCCATGCAGAGCAGGCTTCGCCCGGCCGCCCCGCCGCGCCGCCTTACCTCCCGCGCGGCCCGCCCGCCATCGCCTTGCCCTGACCAAGTCCCGGCGCCGCCCAGTGCGGCGGCGCATTGATCAAGCAAGACGAGAAGATAAAAATGACGAAGAAAATCCGCCTGCGTGCCATTCCGGCTGCGCTGGCACTGCTCACCCTGTCGGTCCGTGCCGAAGAACCGCAAACCGTCGAAGTCGTGGGCCGCCGCGACTCCGGCAGCTACCTGGCCAGCGACGCGCTGGGCAGCAAGACCGACCTGCCGCTGCGTGAACTGCCGCAAGCGGTGCGCATCATGCCGCGCCAGGTGCTGGACGACCTGGGCGCCCTGCGCATCGACGATGCCCTCGATTACGCCGGCGGCGTGTCGCGCCAGAACAGCTTTGGCGGTCTGTGGGACAACATCGCCATCCGCGGCCTGGCCGGGGATCCGAACAACGGCATGGCCCTGCTGCTGAATGGCTTTGCCGCCAACCGCGGCGGCATCAACGCACCGCGCGACACGGCAGCTGTCGAACGCATCGAGTTCCTGAAAGGCCCGGTGGCGGCACTGTACGGTGCCAGCGAACCTGGCGGCACGCTGAATATCGTCAGCAAACGGCCGCTCTGGCGGCCCGCCTACGCGCTCGATGCGGTGGCCGGCAGCTTCGGCCTGCGCCGCGCGGCGCTCGACGCCACCGGGCCGCTGGGCGGGATGCTGGCCTGGCGCCTGAATGCCGCCAGCGAGAAGCGTGGCAGCTTCCGCGACCATGTCCATTCGCGTCGTACCCTGCTCGCGCCGGCGCTGAGCATCAAGGCCGGACCGGGCACGCACATTGAGTACCGCGGCGAATTGCTGCGCCATGTAGGCACGCTGGACCGAGGCATCGCGGCGGTCGAGGGGCAACTGGCCGCCATGCCGCGCGAGCGCTTCCTCGGCGAACCGGGCGACGGCGATATCCGCATCTTCAACAGCACCCAGCAGCTGATGCTCGAGCATGTGCTCTCGGACGCGTGGCAACTGCGCGCCGGCTTGCTGTGGAAGCGCGGCCTGCTCGATGGCTACTCGACCGAACCAGCCGCAGCCCTCAATGCAGACCAGCGCACGCTGCGCCGCCAGCGCCGCCTGCGCGATTACGGCTCCGACGACCTGGGCGGACACATGGAACTGGCGGGTAGTCCGGCGCCGGGCCATGAACTGCTGCTCGGCGCGGAGGCTTACCGCTTTGATTACGACCTGCGCATGTTCCGCGCCAGCCCGAGCGCCGCCTCGCCGTATGCGATCGATGTGCTGGCGCCCGTCTACGGCCAGCCGCTGCCGGCGCCTGCCCTGTTCACCGATACGCTGGAGAAGCAGCGCAACGTGGCAGTGTATGCGCAGGACACACTGCGCCTCGGCCAGCACTGGCGCGTGGTGGCCGGCTTGCGCCACGACCGGCACGAGCAGACCCTGGCCAACCGGCGCAACGGCACGCTCGTCCGCCAGGAGCCGGATGCCACGTCCCCGCGCGTCGGCGCCAGCTACCTCGCGACGCCGGAGTGGACGCTGTTTGCCAACTGGGGCCGCTCCTTCCGTCCCAACACGGGCAGCGACGCCGGCGGTTCCGCCTTCGCGCCCGAGCGCGGCAAGGCCAGCGAGGCGGGCCTGAAATGGGAGCAGGCAGGCGGCCGGCTCGGCGCCACCCTGGCCCTGTTCGACATCCGCAAACGCAATGCCCTCACCTCCGATCCGCAGCAACCCGCTTATTCCGTGGCGGCCGGCGAGGTACGCAGCCGGGGACTGGACTTCGACCTGGCGGGGCAACTGGGCCGCGCCTGGCGCGCCAATGCCAGCCTGTCCCTGATCGACGCCGAGGTGGTACGCGACAACACGCTGGAAACGGGAGGCCGTTTGCTCAACGTGCCGCGCGTGAACGGCAGCCTGATGCTGATGTACGAAGGCGCGCTGGCCAATGGCTCCCATTTCGGCGTGGGCGGCGGCGTGACGCACACGGGCCGCCGCCTGGGCGAAGCGCGCACCCAGGCCCAGGCCGGCAGCGGCGCAGCGCCGTTTGAGCTGCCGGCCTACACGGTGGCGCGCCTGGTCGGGCACTGGCACATCGCACGCGGCCTGCGGCTGTCGCTCGATATCGACAACCTGTTCGACAAGACCTACTACACCAGTTCCTACCAGCGCACCTGGGTGGCGCCCGGATCGCCGCGTGCGGTCTCGCTTGGGCTGCAGGCTTCCTACTGATTGAAAGGAGAACACAGATGACCAAAATTGCACTTGAAGCGGTGGGCCTGACGGTCCGCTATGGCACGGCTAGCGTGCTTGACTGCCTCGACTTGCAGGTACGGCAGGGCGAGATCTACGCCCTGTTGGGCGGCAACGGCGCCGGAAAATCCACCACGCTGAACGCCTTCCTCGGCTTCGCGCGTCCGGCGGAGGGCTATGCCCGCGTGTGCGGCATCGATCCCGCGTTCGAGCCGCTGGCGGCGCGCGCCAGCCTGGCCTATGTGCCGGAGAACGTCGCCCTGTACGAACACCTGTCGGCACGCGAGAACCTCGATTACCTGCTGCGCATGGGCGGCGCCGACGCCGCACCCGCCATCATCGAGGCGGCGCTGGACGACGTCGGCCTGGACCCGGCGGCCTGGGACCGTCGCCTGGCCGGCTACTCCAAAGGCATGCGCCAGAAGGTTGCCATTGCCTTGGCGGCGGCGCGCCTGGTCCCTGTACTGCTGCTGGACGAGCCGACCTCTGGCCTGGACCCGCATGCCACCAGTGAGTTCAACGCCCTGCTGCTCAAGCTGCGCGAGCACGGCGTCACGGTGTTCATGGTGACGCACGACCTGCTGGGCGCCGCCGAAGTAGCGGACCGCATCGGCTTCCTGGACCGGGGCCGCATTGCCCATGAACTGGCCGCGCACGGGCCGCAGCGCTTCGATGTCCAGCAGTTGTTCCAGCGCTATGCCGATGCACGGAGGGTGGCATGAGGCCCGCGTTTGTCGCCACCGCCTGGCGGGTGGCGCGGGAGGAATGGCGCGCCCTGCGGCGCAGCAGGGTCGCCGTTTCTGCGGCGGGCCTGCTGCTGGTGCTGACGCTGGCGGCCATCATGGTCAGTCTGGAGCGCGCCCACAGCGTGGAAGCGCAGCGTGCCCGCCTCCAGCAGCAGGCCGACGACCAGTGGAACAGCCAGCCGGACCGCCACCCGCACCGGGTGGTGCATTACGGGCACTACGTGTTCCGCCCGCTGACTGCCCTCGCCTTCTTCGACTTCGGCGTCGCCCCTTTCACCGGCAGCACGCTGTACCTGGAAGGGCATCGCCAGAACAGCGCCAACTTCAGCGACGCCGGCCAGTCCTCGCTATTGCTGCGCTTCGGGCAATTGACGCCGGCCTTCGTGCTGCAGGTGCTGGCGCCCTTGCTTCTGGTATTCCTGGGTTTCGGCGCCCTGGCACGCGAGCGCGAACGGGGGCAACTGCGGCTAATGCTGGCCCATGGCGTCAGCGGCGGTGCGCTGGTGGCAGGCAAGCTGACGGCACACAGTGTGTTGGCCCTCCTGCTGGCGGCGCCGGCGCTGGCAGCCCTGGTGCTGATCGCGGCGGCCGATCCGCTGCTGGCGGCGCCGGCCGGCTGGCTGGCGCTGGGTTATGCTGCATACCTGCTGTTGTGGTCCGTCGC
Source organism: uncultured Duganella sp. (assembly GCA_966077345.1). Lineage (GTDB taxonomy): Bacteria > Pseudomonadota > Gammaproteobacteria > Burkholderiales > Burkholderiaceae_D > Rugamonas. Next base: position 22,118 of record CBHREK010000007.1, on the reverse strand, counting down.
TGCGATCTTGCTTTCCGCGCTGGCGCGGCGGGCGCGCGATGCGCTGCTTTTGCTGGTCGGCGCCTGGGCCCTGATGGCGGTCCTGCTGCCGCGCGTGCTGCCCGACCTGGCTTCCGGTTTGGTGCCGCGCCCTACCCGCATCGAAATGGAAGCCGCCGTCCACGCAGAACTGGCGCGCATCGGGGACAGCCATAATCCGGACGATCCCTACTTCCGCAACTTCCGCGACAGCGTGCTGAAACGCTATGGGGTCAGCAAGGTGGAGGAACTGCCCGTCAACTACAAGGGGCTGGTGATCGAGGAAGGCGAGCGCCTGACCAGCGAGCTGTTTTTGTCCAGCATGCAGCGCGACTTTGCACGCCAGGCCGCGCAAGGCAACGTGCTGGATACGGCGGCGCTGGCGGTGCCGCTACTGGCATTGCGCAGCATGTCGGCGGCGCTGGCAGATACCGACCGTGCGGCGCATGAGCGCTTCCTTCTGGCCGGCGAGGACTACCGCTATCGCCTGGTCCAGGCGCTGAACCGGTTGCACGCCGAAAAAGTGAAGTACCACGACGATCGTGCACAGCGCATTTCGGCTGACTACTGGCGCGCGCTGCCGCGCTACAGCCATCCTCCCTCCCCGCTTGAACTTACGGTCACGCAGCGCGTATGGCCCGCATTGGCCATCTTAGCCGGCTGGCTGGGCGCCGCCGCATTGCTGGCCGCCTGGGTCGCGCGCCGCCTGGAAAGGAATATCTGAATGAAGAACTGGAAATTTGAACTCCTGCTGTTGCTACGCTCGCGGCCCGCGGCTGCGGCGTTCGTGGTACTGGCGCTACTGGCCGCACTGTCGGTCTGGAACGGCATGCGTGTGATGGGCGCGCAGCGCGTCGCGCTGGAACGGATTGCTGCCGTCCATGCCGCCGACCTTGCAGAGCGGGCGGCGCGCCAGCCTGCCGACGGCGATGCCGGGCTCACGGCCTACTACACGCCCCACCTGACCTTCGACCCGGCGTCACCACTGGCCTTTGCCGCCATCGGGCAGCGGGACGTCCAGCCCTATGCGCTGCAGGTGCGCGCCCTGGGGCTGCAAGCGCAGCTCTATGAATCGGAAGCGATCAACCCTGAGCTGGCCGCGCCGGGACGATTCGACTTCGCCTTTGTGCTGGTCTACCTGGCGCCGCTGTTCATCATCGCCCTGATGCACGACATTGTCAGCGGCGAGCGCGAGGTCGGGCGTTTGCGGCTGCTGTCTTCCCTGCCCGGCAAGCCCGGCGTGCTGTGGCGCCGCCGCGTGCTGCTGCGGCTTGCCCTGGTTGCCGCGGCCCTGCTCCTGCCATTGCTTGCCGGCGCGGTGCTATCCGGCGCCGCACCGGGTGAAACGGCTCTGATGGCGGGCGCCGCGCTGCTCTACCTTGTTTTCTGGTGCGGCGCCGCTGCCTGGGGCGCGGCCGTGGCGCGTAACGCCGCAGCGGGCGCCGCGTTGCTGCTGGCCGCGTTCGTGCTGCTCGCACTGGTGCTGCCGACGGCAGTCAACGCTGCGCTGGAGCGGGCCATTCCGGTTGCGCAGGGCGCGGAACTGGCCCTGGCGCAGCGCCAGGCGGTGCATACGGCGTGGGACAAGCCGAGGGAAGAGACAATGCAGCGCTTCTTCCGCACCAATCCCGAGTGGAAGGACACGGCGCCGCTGCCTGAAGGCTTCCATTGGAAATGGTATTACGCCATGCATCAGGCCGGGGATGACATGGTTGCGGGGCAGGCGGCGCAGTACCGCAGCGCGCTGTGGTCGCGTGAAGAGTGGACGCGCAACGCGGGATTATTGCTGGCGGGAGTGAATGTGCAGGTGCTGCTGCATCGGCTGGCGGGGACGGACCTGCAGGCCCGCATGGCCTACCTGGATCGCGTGGCCGCCTACCACGAGCGCGTGCGGCGCCACTTCTACCCCTATGTGTTCGACGAAAAGCCGTTCGGGGCGGTGGACTTTACACGGCTGCCGGTGTTTGTCCCGGCGACGGGAGCAGGCTTGCCGCCTGTCCCGCTAGGCTGTGCGCTGGCCTTGCTGGCGGGCGCCACGCTGCTGCTCGGGCTGCGCAGCACAGCTCGTGTCAACCTGGGGGCCTGACCCCAAGGTTGACACGGGCTCGGCTGGTTAGAGCTTGATGAAGTTCTCGCGGTAGTACTTGAGCTCTTCGATCGATTCGATGATGTCGGCCAGGGCGGTGTGCTTCTGGGCTTTCTTGAAGCCGGCGACCATTTCCGGCTTCCAGCGGCGGCCCAGTTCTTTCAGGGTCGACACGTCGATATTGCGGTAGTGGAAGAAGGCCTCCAGCTTGGGCATGTACTTGACCATGAAGCGGCGGTCCTGGCCGATGGTGTTACCGCACATCGGGGATTTGCCGTTCGGGACCCATTGGCGCATGAAGGCGATGAATTCGGCTTCTGCCTGGGCTTCGGTCACGGTCGACGCCTTGACGCGGTCGATCAGGCCGGAGCGGCCGTGGGTGCCCTTGTTCCAGGCGTCCATCTTGTCCAGCGTTTCGTCCGACTGGTGGATCGCCAGCACCGGGCCTTCGGCCAGCACGTTCAGATGCATGTCGGTGACCACCATTGCCACTTCGATAATGCGGTCGGTCTCAGGCTCCAGGCCGGTCATCTCCATGTCGACCCACACCAGGTTCATTTCATTCGGGCGCTGTTGGGTGGCCGGGGTTGCTGGGGTGTCGTTCGCTTGTGACATAATTCTCTCTAAGACAATATTAGGCAGGTTAATCCGCCATTTTCTCACAGGCACAGAATGTATTCACACGCGTTTTCGTTTTTGTTCGTTGCTTTTTTATTATTGACCGTGGTGGTACGCTTCTGGCTCGCCTGGCGCCACATCCGCCATGTGATGCAGAACCGCGCGACGGTACCGGTCGATTTCGCCGAGAAGATTCCGCTCGCCGCGCACCAGAAGGCGGCCGATTACACCATCGCACGCACCACGCTTGGCCTGGTGAATGTGCTCATTTCGAGCAATGCGCTGATCTGCTTTACCTTCCTGGGCGGCCTGCAATGGCTGTCAACCACCGTGTTCAACGCCACCGGCGGCGGCATGGCTTACCAGCTTGCGCTGATCGTCGCCTTCACCGTGGTCTCGGGCCTGATCGACCTGCCGCTCGATTACTACCGCCAGTTCACGCTGGAAGAGCGCTTCGGCTTCAACAAGATGAGCAAGCGCCTGTTCTTCTTCGACCTGGTCAAAGGCGTCGGCGTCGCTGCCGTGATCGGACTGCCGCTGGTGTGGGTGATCCTGGTGCTGATGGAGAAAGCGGGCAGCCTGTGGTGGCTGTACGCCTGGTTCGTGTGGTGCGGCTTCCAGTTGCTGGTGATGGCGCTTTACCCGAACCTGATCGCGCCGCTGTTCAACAAGTTCACTCCTTTGGCCGACGAATCGCTGAAGCAGCGCATCGAGGGCCTGATGACGCGCGTGGGCTTTGCCTCCAAGGGCCTGTTCGTGATGGACGGGTCCAAGCGCAGCGCGCATGGCAATGCCTATTTCTCCGGCTTCGGCGCGGCCAAGCGCATCGTGTTTTACGACACCCTGGTGTCCAGCCTGTCGCCGCAGGAAGTCGAGGCGGTGCTGGCGCACGAACTGGGCCACTTCAAGCTGAAACACATCGTCAAGCGCATCGTGGTGATGTTCGGCCTGTCGCTGGGCTTCCTGGCCCTGCTGGGCTACCTGAAAGGCCAGCTGTGGTTCTACACCGGCCTGGGCGTGAATCCGATCATCGTGCCCGGCCAGTCCAACGACGCACTGGCGCTGTTGCTGTTCATGCTGGTGTTGCCGGTATTTACCTTCCTGTTTGGCCCGCTGATGTCGCTCAGCTCGCGCAAGCACGAGTTCGAGGCCGATGCCTTCGCCGCCAGGCATACCGATGCGCGCGACCTGGTGTCGGCGCTAGTCAAGATGTACGAGGACAATGCGTCGACCCTGACGCCCGACCCGCTGCATTCGGCCTTCTACGATTCGCACCCGCCCGCCAGCGTGCGGATTCGTCAACTCAACCTGGCGGCATCCCAATGACAGCGAATATCCACACCGCGGCCGACCTGCGCGCCCTGCGCTGCAGCCACCAGACACAAGCCCTGGACGCCGCCGAAGCGCTGCGCCTTGTCCAGTTGCTGGATGGCTGGAGCATGGCCAGCGGCAAGCTGGTGAACACTTTCGGCTTCAACAACTACTACGAGACGATGGCTTTCGTGAATGCGCTGGCCTATATCTCGCACCGCGAAGACCACCACCCCGAACTAGTGGTGGGCTACAAGACCTGCCAGGTGCGCTACGACACGCACTCGGTCAACGGCTTGTCGATCAACGATTTCATCTGCGCCGCCAAGGCCGATGCACTGGGCCAGGCATGAGCAAAGGAACCAAACGCACCGGCACCATCATCGCAGCCCACGGCCGCCACTACCTGGCGGAAGCGGAAGGCCAGCGCCTGCAATGCGTCACGCGCGGCAAGAAGACCAATGTGGCGGTCGGCGACATCGTCGACCTGACCCTGACTTCGCCCGACCAGGCGGTGATCGACAAGATCCAGGAGCGCAAGACGCTGCTGTACCGCTCCGACCAGTACAAGTCCAAGCTGTTGGCGGCCAATGTCGACCAACTGTTCATCGTGGTCGCCACGGAACCAAGTTTCTCGGACGACCTGGTGTCGCGCGCCCTGGTGGCGGCGGAAGCGGCCGGCATCCACGTGCGCCTGCTGCTGAACAAGGTTGATGTGACCGAGATGCTGGAACACGCGCGCAAGCGCCTGCAGGTCTATTCGGCAATGGGCTATGAAGTGATCGAAGTCTCCGCCACCGGCCAGCCGGAGCAGACCGGCGCCACCCTGGCGCCGCTGCTGCAAGGGCATTCCTCGATCCTGATCGGCCAGTCCGGCATGGGCAAGTCTTCCCTGATCAACATCCTGGTGCCGGACGCCGACATCGCCACGCGCGAAATCAGCGAGGCGCTCGACACCGGCAAGCACACCACCACCTTTACCCGCCTGTACCATGTGGGTCCGGATTCGAGCGTGATCGATTCGCCGGGCTTCCAGGAATTCGGCCTGTACCACCTGAGCGAAGGCATGCTGGAACGGGCCTTCCGCGATTTCCAGCCCTATCTTGGGGGCTGCCGGTTCTACAACTGCCGGCACCTGAGCGAGCCGCAATGCGCGGTGCTGGAGGCCGTCAACGAGGGCAAGATCGCGAAAATGCGGCATACGCTGTACGGCCAGTTGTTGCACGAGTCTTCGCAAACGCTTTACTGACGGGACGCCGATGCAGCTTCAGTTTGCCGATGACGATGCCGTTGCGCAGTGGGAGCTTGAGCTCCTGCCCCTGCGCGGCATTGCGCGGCTTCCGGTGCTGCTGCCCCTGGCCTGGCACCTGCGCCAGCGCGACGGCAAGCGGGCGCAGGAACTGGCGGCCGAGGCGGCAGCCCTGCTGCCATCCGCCCACCTGCCCGACGATGCGCGCGCTTCGCTGGAAGCGCGGCTGCAACTGGTCGATGGCGAGATCCGCTGGTTGCAGGGCGAACTTGATGCGGCAGCAAACCAGGCTGCGCGTGCATTGGAAGTATTCGAAGCACAAGGCGACAATATCGGCCGCGCCGACGCGCACTGGCTGAAAGCCTGGATTTCCGTCGACCGCGGCAACCACGGCCAGCGCGATGCCGAGCTGGAAGCCTGCTCCAATGCCGCCCACGCGGCGGGCGACGAGCAGCGCGCGGCGATTGCCGATGCGGTCCAGGCGCGCTGGGCTGCCCTGCGCGACCTGCATGCTGCCAGCGAGCGCTGGGGCCTGCGTTTCGACCTGTCCGAAGAGGTAGCGCCCAGCGTCGATTGCTGGATCAACGACTTTTTCGCCATCGCCGCCAGCCAGGCCGGCGACATCGGCAACTCGGCCGGCTTCTACATCCGCAGCTACGAGGCCGCGCTGGAGACGGGCCAGATCCGCGCCGCCGCTACCGCAGCGATCAATATTGCGGAAAAATTCTCGCAGCTGAACGACCACCATTCCGGCCTGGAATGGATGCAGCGCGCCATGGATCTTGCCCGGCCCACTGGCTGGCCGCGCAGTATCGGCTCCTGCCTGGTGCACACGGCGGACATCGTGCGCCGCCTGGGCCGGCTGGACGCGGCGGAGGAATTGCTGCGCGAAGCGCTGGTGATCCTGGCGCCGCAAGCCAACGGCCGCACCTACGCCATCGCCCTGCAGCACCTGGGCGAGCTGTGCCTGGACAAGAAGGATTACGGCGAGGCGCTGGACGCGTTCCAGCGCCTGTCGGAGCGCGCCGAAGCGCTGCAGCAGGGCGACTTCAAGATTGTCGCGCTGCGCGGCCAAGCGCATGCCCTGTGCTTCCTGAATCGCTCGCTGGAGGCGCTGGACATGGCGCTGCTGGCAGTGGAACGCGCCTCGCGCCACCACAACGCCTTCCACCACGTGGCCGCGCTGCGCGTGCTGGCCCTGATCCACGGCCAGCTCCAGTTGTCCGCGCCGCCCGGCATGGAAGCGCCCAACGCCCGCCTGCATTACCTGCACAAGGCGCTGGAAGCGGCGCAGACCATCAAGGGCTACACTGTGCCGGGCGACCTGTACGACGCGCTGGGCGCGGAATATGCGCGCCTGGGCGATTTCGCCCGCGCTTATGAGATGGCGACAGCAGCCAGCGCCGCGCGCGAGAAAACGCACACGCTGGAAGCCACCAGCCGCGCCATCGCCATGCAAGTGCACCACCAGACCGAGCAGGCACGCGCGGAAGGCCTGCACCATCGCGAGCTGGCGATGTCCGAAGCGCGCCGCGCCGAAGTGCTGCAGCAAACGACCAAGCTGCTGGAGCGGCTATCGGCCATCGGCCAGGAAATCACCACCCACCTCGATGCGGGCGCCGTATTCCAGGCCCTGGACCGACACACCCACGCCCTGCTGTCGGCCAATACCTTTGCCGTCTACCTGGTCGACCCGGCGGGCCGCCAGCTGGAACGCGCCTTCGGCGTTGAAGCCGGCCAGGCCCTGCCCCGCAACGCGATCCCGCTTGACCACCCCACCGCCTACACCGTGCAATGCCTGCGCGAGCGGCGCGAGGTGTACATCGACCAGATCCCGCCCGAGCGCGACAGCACGGTCACGCCCGGCACGGCAGCCAGCCGCAGCGCCCTGTACGTGCCGCTGCTGGTGGGCGAACGGGCGCTGGGCGTGATGACGGCGCAAGCGATGCATGCCAATGCCTATGGCGAACGGGAACGGCTGATTTTCCGCACCCTGTGCGCCTACGGCGCCATCGCGCTCGATAACGCCCTGGCCTACGGCCAGCTGCAGGAAGCCCAGTCGCAACTGGTATCGCAGCAAAAGCTGGCTGCCCTTGGCGCGCTGATGGCAGGCGTGGCGCATGAACTGAATACGCCGATCGGCAACAGCCTGCTGATTGCCAGCACGCTGGAACAGAAGACCAACGAACTGGAAGACGCGATCAACGGCCCGGGACTGCGCAAGTCCGAACTGCTGTCCTTCATCGACAATACGCGCAAGGCCTCGGCCCTGGTAATGCGCGGCCTGCACAGCGCGGCGGACCTGGTTTCCAGCTTCAAACAGGTGGCGGTAGACCGCACCACCGAACAGCGCCGCATCTTCAACCTGCACCAGGTGACGCACGAGGTGGTGGCCACGGTGATGAACCGCATCCGCAAGGACGGCCACAAGATCGAATTCGACGTGCCGGAGCTGATCATGCTGGACAGCTACCCCGGCCCCTTTGGCCAGGTGGTCACGAACCTGATCAACAACGCCCTGCTGCATGCCTTCGACGGCCGCGAAGGCGGCCAACTGCGCCTGGTGGCCTCCACGCCGGTACAGGACCGCGTGCTAATATCCTTCAGTGACGACGGCGGCGGCATCGCGCAGGAAAACCTGACGCGCATCTTCGACCCGTTTTTCACCACCAAACTGGGCCAGGGCGGCTCGGGCCTGGGCTTATCAATCAGTTACAACATCGTCACCTCCCTGCTGGGCGGCCAGATCGCCGTCGACAGCAGCGACGCAGGCACCACCTTCACGCTGGACCTGCCGATATCGGCGCCGCACCATGATCCCGAACGCCCGGCCACGATTTACTGAAATGCCCGTATAATCTTTAGTCCACCGCAGCAAAACTTTGCAAAGATGTCTATACCACCTAAAAGCATCAAGCACTATCTCCAGTTCAACGATTTGACCCTGGAGGAGTACGAATATGTGATCGCCCGCGCAGCGGAAATCAAGCGCAAATTCAAGGCCTACGAGATTTACCACCCGCTGATCGACCGCACCCTGGTCATGGTGTTCGACAAGAATTCGACCCGTACCCGCCTGTCCTTCGAGGCCGGCATGCACCAGCTGGGCGGCGCAGCGATCTACCTGAATACCCGCGATTCCCAGCTGGGCCGCGGCGAGCCGGTGGAAGACGCTGGCCAGGTGATGTCCCGCATGTGCGACATCATCATGGTGCGCACCTTCGGCCAGGACATCATCGAGCGTTTCGCTGCCCATTCGCGCGTGCCGGTGATTAACGGCCTGACCAACGAACACCATCCATGCCAGGTATTTGCCGACATCTTCACCTATATCGAGCATCGCGGCTCGATCAAGGGCAAGGTCGTGGCCTGGGTGGGCGACGCCAACAACATGCTGTATTCCTGGCTGCAGGCGGCTGAAGTCTTCGGCTTCCACGTCAATGTCTCCACGCCGCACGGCTACGACATGGACATGTCGCTGGTATCGACCGACCGCTACACCTTCTTCACCAACCCGTCCGACGCCTGCGAAGGCGCAGACCTGGTCAACACCGACGTCTGGACCTCGATGGGCTACGAAGAAGAAAACGCGGCACGCCTGAAAGCCTTTGACGGCTGGATCGTCGATGCCGCCAAGATGTCCCGCGCCAAGCCGGACGCCCTGTTCATGCACTGCCTGCCGGCCCACCGCGGCGAAGAAGTCGCCGCCGAAGTCATCGACGGCCCGCAATCCGTGGTGTGGGACGAAGCCGAGAACCGCCTGCACGTGCAGAAGGCCCTGATCGAATATTTGCTGCTAGGCAAGATTGCTCAATAAATGGGGACGTACCCCATTTTCCAGGCAACACCAACCTATACCAACTGACTGAGAAAATCATGAGCGACGTAAAGAAAGTAGTCCTCGCCTACTCCGGCGGCCTGGACACCTCCGTGATCCTGAAATGGCTGCAGGATAACTACCAGTGCGAAATCGTGACCTTCACCGCCGACCTGGGCCAGGGTGAAGAGCTGGAACCGGCACGCGCCAAGGCGCTGAAGTTCGGCATCAAGCCTGAGAACATCTTCATCGACGACGTGCGCGAAGAGTTCGTGCGCGACTTCGTCTTCCCTATGTTCCGCGCCAACACCGTGTACGAAGGCGAATACCTGCTGGGCACCTCGATCGCGCGTCCGCTGATCGCCAAGCGCCTGATCGAGATCGCCAACCAGACCGGCGCCGACGCCATCTCGCACGGCGCCACCGGCAAGGGCAACGACCAGGTTCGCTTCGAACTGGGCGCCTATGCACTGAAGCCAGGCGTGCGCGTGATCGCTCCATGGCGCGAGTGGGACCTGCTGTCGCGCGAAAAACTGCTGAAATACGCGGAAGACGCCGGCATCGAAATCGACATGAAGCACAAGAACGGCGGCGCGCCGTATTCGATGGACGCCAACCTGCTGCACATTTCCTTCGAAGGCCGCCACCTGGAAAACCCGAGCGCGGAAGCCGAAGAATCGATGTGGCGCTGGACCGTCAGCCCGGAGGCTGCACCGGACCAGCCGGAATACCTGGACATCGAATTCGAAAAAGGCGACATCGTGGCCCTGAACGGCAAGCGCATGTCGCCTGCCACTGTCCTGACTGAACTGAACCGCCTGGGCGGCAAGCACGGTATCGGCCGCCTGGACCTGGTGGAAAACCGCTACGTCGGCATGAAGTCGCGCGGCTGCTACGAAACCCCTGGCGGCACCATCATGCTGAAGGCGCACCGCGCCATCGAGTCGATCACCCTGGACCGCGAAGTGGCGCACCTGAAGGACGACCTGATGCCGCGCTACGCCTCCCTGATTTACAACGGCTACTGGTGGGCGCCTGAGCGCGTCGCGCTGCAGACCCTGATCGACCACACCCAGGCCACCGTGAACGGCTGGGTACGCGTCAAGCTGTACAAGGGCAACGTGATCGTCGTAGCCCGCGATTCGAAGACCGATTCGCTGTTCGACCAGACCATCGCCACCTTCGACGAAGACGGCGGCGCCTACAACCAGGCCGACGCCGGCGGCTTCATCAAGCTGAACGCGCTGCGCATGCGCATCGCCGCCAACGCAAGGAACAAGCGCGGCCAGTAAACTGCCCCCGCTCTCCTATGACGGGCCGCTTTGCGCGGCCCGTTTTTTTTGCTACATTGCCTTGGAAGAAAGCCCCCCGTCCCCGGAGACCCGCGCATGAACAATCTAAGCATCAAGAATAAACTGTATATCGGCTTCGGCAGCATAGTGGCAATCATCTTGCTACTTTTAATCACGGCCTATAACAATTTCGCCAGCCTGACCGATGCCAACAGGTGGGACAGGCACACGATGGAGGTACTGCTCCAGCTCGACCGGATCAACAGCGTGTCGCTGCAAATCCAGGTCGACACGCGCGGTTATATCCTGACCGGCAGCGAAGCCCTGATCGGCAGCGAGCGCGAAAACGCGGAGCAACTGAAGCAGCAAGTCGCCAAAGCAGTCCAGCTGACGGCGGACAATCCGCAACAGAACGAGCGCCTGAAGCGCGCGCAGGCCCTGCTCACCACCTGGGCCGACGTCAACATCCGCCGCCAGATCGACAAGCGACGCTCGCTGGGCGACACCAAAGGCGCAGCCGAAATCCTGGGGCAATCGTCGGAACTGAAGGAAGCCGGCGCCATCGTGGCCAGCGCGCGCGAACTGCTGGACCAGGCGGCCGAAGAAGAGCGCCGCTTGCTGGCCGAGCGCAGCGCCAAGGCGGTTGACCTGCACTCAAACCAGAACAACCTGCTGCTGGGCGGCGGCGCGGCGGTATTCGTGCTGTCGCTGCTGATCGCCTATACGTTGGGGCGCGCCATCCTGGCCCCGCTGACCAACCTGACCGCAGCTCTGGCCCGTCTGGGCGGCGGCGACCAGACGGCCCGCATCGTCGTGACCTCGGGCGACGAACTGGGGAAAGTCAGCGAAGACTTCAACAAGATGGCGCAGCAACTGCAGGACGCAACGCTGCGTGAGCAGTCGCAGACCAATGAGCTGCGCGCGAAAGTCGACTCCCTGCTTGGCGTTGTGGCGCGCGCTGCCGGCGGCGACATGACCGGCAAGATTTCCGTGGGTGGCGACGACGCCATCGGCCAACTGGGCGACGGTTTGCAGCGCATGTTCGACAACCTGCGCCAGTTGCTGACCAATGTGCAGAAGGCGGGCATCCAGGTCACCACCTCGGCCACCGAGATTGCCGCTTCGGCCAAGCAGCAGGAGGCAACCGGCGTCGAGCAGGCACAGACTTCGGTTGAGGTGCTCAGCACCACCAAGGAGATTTCGTCCAATACCTCGCAATTGCTGAAGACGATGGAAGATGCGACCGCTGTGGCCGACTACACCACCAGCGCCACGTCCGAGGCCCAGGGCAACCTGCGCCGCATGGACCAGACTATGCAGAACATGGTCAACGCGACCGATTCGATCAATGCCAAGCTGGCCGCGCTGTCGGAAAAGGCGTCCAACATCAACTCCGTGCTTACCACCATTACCAAGGTGGCCGACCAGACCAATATCCTGTCGCTGAATGCCGCCATCGAAGCCGAGAAGGCCGGCGAAGCGGGACGCGGCTTCTCGGTGGTGGCAACTGAAATCCGCCGCCTGGCCGACCAGACTTCGGTGTCGACCTGGGATATCGAGCAGATGCTGAAGGAAATGCAGTCGGCTGTATCGGCCAGCGTGATGGGCATGGACAAGTTCTCGGAAGAGATCCGCCGCAGCGTAGGCGAGGTGCGCCAGGTGACCGACCAGCTGTCGGGCGTGATGGACCAGGTGCAGAAACTGGCGCCGCAGTTCGACGCGGTGCTGCAGGGCATGCAGGCACAGGCCGTCGGCGCGCAGCAGATCACCGAAACCATGATGCAGCTTAACGATGCCACCCAGCAGACCGTCGAATCGCTGAAGGCAACCAGCGAGGCCGTGCACCAGCTGCAGTACGCGGCCGGCGACCTGCAATCGAGCGTCTCCACTTTCGCCGTCAACGCATGAAAGTCCTAGTCTTCCACATTGGCGCCGACCGCTACGGCCTTCCATTGCGGCAGGTGCGGCGCGTGCTGCCCTCGCTGGAACTGAAGGGCATCCCGTTGGCGCCGGACAGTGTGGCTGGCTTGATGAACCTGCACGGCACGCCGCTGCCGGTGATCGACCTGTCGCGCATCAGCGGCAGGGCGCCGTCGCGGCAGCATTACGACACGCGCATCGTGGTGGCCGATTACATTGCTCCCAACGGTACGGTGCACGCACTGGGACTGATGGCGGAGCGGGTGCAGGGCGTGCAGGACGTGGCGCCGCAAAACCTGGCGCCAAGCGGCGTGCAGGCGGCGCCTTTCCTGGGCCAGGTAGCGGGCGATGCGCACGGCATGGTGCAGCTGGTCGAAGTCAATGACCTGCTGCCGGCCGAGCTGCGGGAGCGCCTGTTCCCGGCGGAGCTGGCTACCGGATGAACGTGCTCTCCACATTGCGCCGCCTGACCGGCATGAACCTGGCCCGCAACACGGTCGAACTGGCGGTCAAGCGGCGCATGGAGGCGACCGGCGCGACAGCGCGCAAGGCCTATGTCGATGGGCTGGACGAGGCGGAGTTGCGCGAGCTGGTGGAGCTGGTGGTGGTGCCGGAGTCCTGGCTGTTCCGCGATCCTCAGGCATTTGCAGCGGCGGTCGCCTTTGTCCGCCAGCGGCTGGCCGCAGGGGCCAGGGTCGTGCGCATTTTGTCGGTGCCCTGCGCCGGCGGCGAAGAGCCCTATTCGATGGCGATGGCGCTGTTCGACGCAGGCGTGAAGCCGCAATCGTTCCTGATCGACGCCGTGGACATCAGCGCGGCCTGCATTGTGCGCGCCGAGGCGGGGGTATTTGGACGCAATGCGTTTCGCGGGCAGGAATTATCGTTCCGCGACCGCTATTTCACCTGGTCGGGCGAAGATGAACTGTATCGCATCGACGATGCGCTGCGGGCGCGCATCCGCTTCGGCCAGGGCAGCATCCTGGAGGGCGAACTTGGCACGGCGCGCCAGTATGACGTGATCTTTTGCCGCAACCTGCTGATTTATTTCGACGAGCCGACCACCGCGGCCGCCATTGAACGCCTGTCGGACCACCTGGCCAACGACGGCATGATCCTGGCTGGCTACGCCGAGGTGCCGTCCTTTGTTCGCCATGGTTTTTCGCCCCTGCCGCACCGCCAGGCTTTCGCCCTGCGCAAGGATATCAAGCGCCCCGGCGCCCCGGCCCGGGCCTCCCTGCCCGCCAGCGCGCCTGTGCCGTCCAGCGCCAGCCCCGCCCATCGGCGCGCGCCGGCGCCGGTCCGTGCAGTGCCGCCCACCGCCAAGGCAGCCGGCTCGCCGCGGCCGCACCATGGCAGCAGCACCGGCGCCAGCGCAACCGCAGCGCCGACGCTGGCCGCCGCAGGCGACGAATCCCTGCTGGCGCACGCGCGCAAGCTGGCCGACGCCGGCAAGGTGCTGCAGGCCGACTCCGCCTGCCGCGAATTCCTCGCCCAACAGCCCGAGTCGGCCGAAGCCTATTTCATCCTCGGCCTGCTGGCCGAAACCAGCGGCAAGCCAGCCGATGCCGAAGCACACCTGAAACGCTGCCTCTACCTGCAACCGGACCATTACGAAGCCCTGTGCCACCTGGCCCTGCTGCAAGAACAAGGCGGCAACAGCAGCGCCGCCGCCACGTTGAAGGCCCGCGCCGCGCGCGCGTTCCAGCGCCAGCAGCCATAGTGATAGCCGACGAAAACAATGACTGATCAAATCCAAGACCTGGTCGACTGCTGGAACCGCATCGGCGTCGCCGGCGACCATAGCTGCGAGATCCTCGACAAGGCGGTCCACTGCCGCAACTGCGAGGTGTATGCCGGCGCCGCATTACGCAACCTGCAGCGTCCCGTCGATCCCGGCTACCTGCGCGAATGGGCCGAGCACTTCCGCGCTCCGCAGGAACAAGGCGCGCGGCACGACAGCTCCTGTGTCGCCTTCCGCATTGGCCGCGAGTGGCTGGCCCTGCCGACCAATATGTTCCAGCAGATTGCGCCGAAAGCCGTACCCCATCGCCTGCCGCACCGCAATGCGCGCGGACTGCGCGGCGTCGTCAATGCCGGCGGCAAGCTGTATCCCTGCATCTCCCTGGCCGACCTGCTGGGCATCGACGAAGCCGGCGGCGAAGCAGCCAGCGGCCGCCATACTTTCGCCCGCATGCTGCTGGTGCAGTGGGAGGGCCAGTCCTATGCGCTGCCGGTGGCGGAACTGCACGGCATCATCCGCTACGCCGCCAGCGAGCTCAAAGCGCCGGCCGCCACCATCAACAAAGGCATCGAGCGTTACCTGGCCGGCGTGCTGGCGCACCAGGACATGCAGGTCGGCTGCCTGGACGACAGCCTGCTGGGCTACCAACTCGCGAGGACCCTGCGATGACCGACAAGAAGGATGACCTGAGCCAGTTCTCCATGCTGGACCTGTTCCGCATGGAGGCCGACAGCCAGACGCAGATCCTGACGGACGGCCTGCTGGCCTTCGAGCGCCGCAACGATCCGGCCGCGGTCGAATCCATGATGCGGGCGGCGCATTCGATCAAGGGCGCCGCTTCCATTGTCGGGCTGGAGATGATCGTGCAACTGGCCCACGGCATGGAAGATGCGTTCATCGCCGCCCAGGCAGGCAAGCTGAAACTGACGGCCAACCGGGTTGACGCCCTGCTGGCTGCGGTCGACCTGATCGTGCAGTGCTCGCGCGTCAATGGCGACCTGGATGCCTGGCTGGCGGCGAATGGCGCGCAAGTCAGCAAGACCATGAATGACGTGCAGGGCATTGCCTTCCTGCCGGAGCCGCTCGGCCTGCCGCCGGCCCTGCCGGCAGCGGCGCCTGCGCCCGAGGTCCAGCCGGATATTCCTGTCGTGGAGGCCCCGGCCGACGGCACAGCGGAACAGCCGGTGCCCGGCCGCTCCCTGCCCCCGATGAAAACCGCGCAAAACTTCGACCGCCTGCTCGCGCTGGCGAGCGAAGCGCGCATCAACGCGCACCAGTTGCATCCGCTGATCCAGGGCATGCAGCGCTACAAGCGCAACCAGGCCGCCCTGTTTGCGGTGCTGGAAGACGTGATGGAAGCCGCCTCACGCACCAGCGACCCGGCACTGAAGGAAAAGGCCCTGCTGGCGATCCAGAAAAGCCAGCCGCTCAAGCAATTCATGCTGGAGCACATCACCGACATGGAAAACTACGAACGGCGCCTGCTGACGGGTTCCGAAAACATGGTCGACGAGGTGCTATCGCTGCGCATGCGCCCCTTCCGCGACGGCATCCAGCACTTCCCGCGCATGGTGCGCGACCTGGCCCGCAACCTGGGCAAGGACGTGGTGTTGCGGGTGGAAGGCGAAGACACGCTGGTCGACCGCGACATCCTGCAGCGCATCGAAAGCCCGTTGAACCATATGCTGCGCAACGCCGTCGACCACGGCATGGAAAGCGCACAAGAACGGCTTGCAGCCGGCAAGCCAGCTACCGGCACCATCGTGATGGAAGCGCGCCACCGCGCCGGCATGCTGAATATCGAGATCAGCGACGATGGCCGCGGCGTCGATCCGGAAAAGATCCGCCGCACCGTCATCGAGCGCAAGATGGCCACCGAGCAGATGGTGGGCGCCATGTCGCAGGCGGAGCTGCTGGAATTCCTGTTCCTGCCCGCCTTCAGCCTGAAAGGCGGCATTACCGAGATCTCCGGCCGCGGCGTCGGCCTGGACATCGTGCACGACACCATCCGCCAGCAAAACGGCACGGTGCGCATCGAATCCGAAATGGGCAAAGGCTTCCGCACTTCGATCACGCTGCCGCTCACGCAATCGATCGTGCGCGCCTTGGTGGTAGACGTCAAAGGCGAAGCCTATGCGGTGCCCATCGTCAAGGTGGAGCGCGTCCTCATGGTGCCGCAAAGCGCCGTGCACACGCTGGAAAACAAGCAGTTCTTCGACCACGGCGGCGAACACCTTGGCCTGGTGGCCGCTGCCCAGGTGCTGGAACTGGGCGACATGGACCATGCCGAGGAGATGCCTGTGGTCGTCATCGGCGGCAGCGCACGCCGCTACGCCCTGGTCGTCGACAAGATCCGCGGCGAGGAAAGCCTGGCGGTACAGGCCATCGACCCGATTTTCGGCAAGATGCGCGATATCTCCGCCGCCGCCCTGCTGGACGATGGCGAACCGGTGTTGATCCTGGACGTGCCCGACCTGTTGCTTTCGGTCGAAAAGCTGCTGGAAGAAGGCGGCCTGCATCAACTTACGCGCGCAGACCACGCAGGACGGCGTAGAATGAAACGCATTCTTGTCGTGGACGATTCGCTGACGGTGCGCGAAATGGAGCGTAAATTGCTCGTCGGGCGCGGTTTTGAAGTGGACATCGCCGTTGACGGCATCGATGGCTGGAACGTGGTGCGCAGCGGCGACTACGACCTGGTCATCACCGATGTCGACATGCCGCGCATGGATGGCATCGAACTGGTAACCCTGATCAAGAAAGACCTGCACTTGCATAAGCTGCCCGTGATGATCGTCTCCTACAAAGACCGGCCGGAAGACCGCGCACGCGGCCTGGCCGCGGGGGCGGACTATTACCTGACCAAGGGCAGCTTCCACGACGAGACGCTGCTCGATGCGGTGTCCGACCTGATAGGCGACGCATACCGATGAGGATTGGCATTGCCAACGATGTCCCGATGGCGGCTGAAGCGCTGCGGCGCGTGGTCGCCAGCACGCAGGAGCACCAGGTGGCATGGATCGCCCGCACCGGGCTGGAAGCGGTGCAGAAATGCCTTACCGACCGACCCGACCTGGTCCTGATGGACCTGAATATGCCCGAACTGGACGGGGTCGAAGCGACGCGCCGCATCATGGAGGAAAGCCCCTGCGCCATCCTGGTGGTGACCGGGCGCCCGCAGGACAATGTCAACCAGGTGTTCCGCGCCCTGGGCGCCGGCGCGCTCGACGTGACAGCCACCCCGGTGCTGCAGGGGAAAGCAGGCGGCGACGCCGAGCTGCTGCACAAGATCAAGACCATGGACAAGCTGATTCGCCACAGCGGTGGCAGCCAGTCCATGCAGCCGCGCCGCAACACAGCGTTGCCGGAGCAGCGCGAGGCGGCGCTCGACACCCTGGTGGCAATTGGCGCTTCGACCGGCGGCCCAATGGCCGTGGCGCGTATCCTGGCCGGCTGGACGCCGCCGCCCAACTGCGCCGTCGTCGTGGTACAACACATCGACGAAAACTTCGCCGACCATTTTGCCAAATGGCTGTCGGAACAACTGGCGGTCCCAGTGCGTGCAATTGAAAATCGCACTCCCCTGCAGGGTGGTATCGTCATGGTCGCCAAAAGCAACGACCATCTGGTACTGGATGAAAAACACCAACTGGGTTACGATGCCAACCCGAAGGATTACGCCTACCGGCCCTCGGTCGATGTGTTTTTCAACTGCGTGGCACAGCACTGGAAGGGCGACGCAGTTGGCGTGCTGCTGACCGGCATGGGGCGCGATGGGGCCGAAGGCATGTTGGCATTGCGCCGCGCGGGCAAGAACACCATTGCCCAGGACCAGGCCAGTTGCGCGGTATACGGCATGCCGCGCGCCGCGATCGAACTGGATGCGGCGCAAACCATCCTGCCTCTCGATAAGATCGGCCCATTCCTGCGAAGCGCGATCGGAGGCAAACTGATTTAAAGGAAAGCGATGCCTGACGTACTCACCTTGAACCTGGAAACCGAGCCAAGCCTGACCCACTTCAAGGTACGCGTGCTGCTGGTCGACGACCAGTTGATCATTGCGGAAGCGGTGCGGCGCATGCTGGCCGACCAGGACGATATCGAATTCCACTTCACCACCGATGCGCGCGAGGCGATTTCGGTCGCCAACTCGCTGCAGCCGACCGTCATCCTGCAAGACCTCGTCATGCCGGAGGTGGACGGCTTTGAGCTGATCCGCCGCTTCCGCGCCGAGGAAATGCTGGCGCACGTGCCGATCATCGTGTTGTCCGCCCGCGAAGACCCGAAGCTGAAAGCGCACGGCTTTGCCGTCGGCGCCAATGACTACTTGGTCAAGCTGCCCGACAAGCTGGAACTGCTGGCGCGCGTGCGCCACCACTCGAACGCCCACATCCACCGCCTGCAGCGAGACCAGGCGTTCCGCTTCCTGCGCGAGAGCCAGCAGAAGCTGGCGGCCGCCAATGTGGAACTGCAAAAGCTGGCAGCGCTCGACCCGCTGACCGGCATTTCCAACCGCCGCCGATTCGATGAAACCCTGGTGCTGGAATGGCAGCGCGGCAAGCGCGACAAAACGCCCTTGTCGCTGCTGATGGTCGACGTCGACTATTTCAAGCAATACAACGACAGCTACGGCCACCCGGCCGGCGACCTGGCGCTGAAGAAGGTGGCAGCGGTCATGACCGAAAACCTGAAGCGGCCGGCCGACCTGGTCACGCGCTACGGCGGCGAGGAATTCGCCATCATCCTGCCGGAAACCGACAATGCCGGCGCGATGAATGTCGCCCAGTCGTGCGTGCGCCAACTGGAAAAACTGGAAATTGAAAATGCCAATGCCGCGCCTTACGGCGTGCTGACCATGTCGATCGGCGTGCGGACCGTCGTGCCCACCAAGCAATCGTCGTGGAGCGAACTGGTGTCGGCTGCCGACCGCGCCCTTTACGCCGCCAAGGCAGGCGGCCGCAACCGCGTCGTCAACGCAGAATGAACAATTAAAGGGGACGTACCCTTTGAAGGGGTACGTCCCCATTTAACTGCCGGAGCTGACCCCGACTTTTAAATGAAGACTGGCTCGGGTTCGAGCGCTACGCCGTAGCGCGCCGATACGTCGGCCTGGATGGCGGCGGCCAGCGCTTGCACTTCGGCGCCGGTAGCGCCGCCATTGTTCACCAGCACCAGGGCCTGTTTCGGATAGACCCCCGCTGCGCCCATCGACTTGCCCTTCCACCCGCACTGGTCAATCAGCCAGCCTGCAGCCAGCTTTTCGCTGCCGTCCGGCTGGCAGTGGTGCACCAGGGTTGGGAATTTTTCCAGCAACGCGGCGCAGTGCTCGGCGCTGACCACGGGATTCTTGAAGAAGCTGCCGGCATTGCCGATTTGCGCCGGGTCGGGCAGCTTGCGGCGGCGGATGGCGATCACGGTATCCGCCACTTGCTGCGGCGTCGGCGCAGCAATGCCCTGCTCCACCACGGCATTGGCCAGTTCGGCGTAGCGCAAATTCGGCTGCCAGGCGCGCGGCAAGGCAAAGCTCACGTCGAGGATGATCAGCTCGCGGCCTTCGTGCTTGAACACGCTGTCGCGGTAGGCAAAGCGGCAGTCGGCGCCGTCCATCACCCGCACGTCGCCGCTGGCCGGGTCGAACGCGGTCAGCGACAGGAAATAATCCTTGGTTTCCGCCCCATACGCCCCAATATTCTGGATCGGAGCTGCACCTACGGTGCCCGGGATCAGCGACAGGTTTTCCAGCCCGCCGACGCCCTGCGCCAGGGTCCATTGCACGAAGTCGTGCCAGGTTTCGCCGGCCGCGGCGCGGACGTGGTGGTGGGTCGGGGTGCCGGCCAGGATTTCGCGGCCTTCCAGGGCGATATGCAGCACCAGCCCCGGAAAATCGCGCGTCAGCAGCACGTTGCTGCCGCCGCCCAGCACCAGGCGCGGCATGGCAGCCAGTTGGGGGTCGGCCAGGGCGGCGCGCAACAGCTCCAGCGATGTCACGCGCAGGTAATGTTTGGCGCGTACATCAATACTGAATGTATTTAATTGCTTCAGTGGGTATTCGTGCTGGAGAAAATCGGGGAAAGGCATGGGTAGATCAAGTTTTTGCTCGATTATAGTGCAATTATGACAAAAACGACCGAGCGTTCGCTTGTTTGTCCGTTAAAATGTCGCTTCTTTTGAATCCGCCCTCTGGGCGGGTGCTTCATTGTAAAGGAAAGAATATGCCATCGTTTGACGTAGTATCCGAAGCGGACATGATCGAGGTGCGCAACGCCGTCGACCAGAGCAACAAGGAAATCTCGACCCGCTTCGACTTCAAAGGCAGCGATGCGCGCGTAGAACAAAAAGAAAACGACCTGACGGCATTCGCCGATTCGGAATTCCAGCTTGGCCAGGTGCGCGATGTGCTGACCAACAAGCTGGCCAAACGCAAGGTCGACGTGCGCTTCCTCGACGAAGGCAAGGTAGAGAAGATTGGTGGGGACAAAGTCAAGCAGGTCATCAAGGTGAAGAACGGTCTCGACTCCGAGACCGCCAAGAAGATCACCAAGGTAATCAAGGAAAGCAAGATGAAGGTCCAGGCCAGCATCCAGGGCGAGTCGGTACGTGTGAGCGGTGCCAAGCGCGACGACCTGCAGGCTGCGATGCAGCTGCTGCGCAAGGACGTGCCGGACACGCCTCTGGAATTCAACAATTTCCGCGATTGATCGAAGGACTGTAATGAAACGTGTTGACGATTTCCGCCTCAAGTTTGGCGACAAAGAGTATGTGCCAATCATGATCGGCGGGATGGGCGTGGACATTTCCACGACCGAACTGGCGCTGGAAGCAGCGCGCCTTGGCGGCATCGGCCATATTTCCGATGCGATGGTGGAGGATGTCTCGGACCGCAAGTTCGACACCACCTTCGTCAAGGACAAGACCCGCCTGTACAAGCACAACATCAATAACATGGACAAGTCCGAGGTGCAGTTCGACCTCGGTCGCCTGGCCGAAGCCCAGCGCCGCCACATCGGCGACACCATGCAGCGCAAGGAAGGCCCCGGCCTGATCTTCGTGAACTGCATGGAAAAGCTGACCATGAACGGTCCGAAGGAAACCCTGCGCACCCGCCTGAACGCGGCGCTGGACGCGGGCATCGACGGCATCACCCTGTCGGCCGGCCTGCACTTCGGCTCCTTCGCCCTGATGGCGGACCATCCGCGCTTCCGCGAAGCGAAGCTGGGCATCATCGTGTCCTCCGTACGCGCGCTGCAGATCTTCCTGCGCAAGAACCAGAAGCTGAACCGCCTGCCCGACTACGTGATCGTGGAAGGCCCGCTCGCCGGCGGCCACCTGGGCTTTGGCCTGGAAGACTGGAAGGAATTCGACCTGCACCAGATCGTGCAGGAAATCCTGGACTACATGAAGGCTGAAAACCTGGACGTTCCAGTGATCGCCGCAGGCGGCGTGTTCACCGGCAGCGATGCTGTGTCCTTCCTGGAAATGGGCGCGGCCGGCGTGCAGGTGGCGACCCGCTTTACCGTGACCAAGGAGTGCGGCCTGCCTGACGACGTGAAGCAGGAATATTTCAAGGCCACCGAAGACGACGTGATCGTCAACGGCATTTCGCCGACCGGCTATCCGATGCGCATGCTGAAGCAGACCCCTGCTATCGGCGCCGGCATCCGCCCGGGCTGCGAATCCTACGGCTACCTGCTCGATGCGACCGGCAACTGCGCCTACATCAATTCGTACAACCGCGAAGTGGTGGCCAACGGCGGCAGCGACAAGGGCATCAAGGTAATGGACAAGACCTGCCTGTGCACCCACATGCGCAACTTCAACTGCTGGACTTGCGGCCATTACACCTACCGCCTGAAGGACACTTCTTTCAAGAAGCCGGATGGTTCCTACCAGCTGCTGACGGCGGAACACGTGTTCAAGGACTACCAGTTCTCGACCGATAATTCTATAGCTTTACCTGAAAAAGACTTCTAATTCGCTTGTCGAGCGGCGGGGGGGGGGGGGGGGGGGGCGCGCGGCCGGCGCGGACGACGCCGTTGTTTTGTGGGCGCGGGGTGCGCGGCCCGCCC
>CBHREK010000006.1:0-32592 GCA_966077345.1 uncultured Duganella sp. | reverse complement strand
TGAGCCAGGATCAAACTCTTCAGTTCAATCTCTGTTTTTCGGCATTGCTGCCGAGGTCACTCACTCAAAATACTGACGAAATCTCATAAAGAGATTTACGTTTAATTTTGTGCGAGCGTTATAACGTATATTTTGAGCATCGAGCCCGAAGGCTCGGGCATATCGTCAAACGCCCACACTTATCGACTGTTGATTTTTAAAGATCGCTGCGTTTAGCGACAAATCGTTGTGTTTGTCAGCAGCAGAGAAGCGAGATTATGCGGTACAGCGTGCAACTCGTCAACCCCTCTTTTTTTTCTCACATCGTTTCGCGCTATTTGCTGCGTCTCGTTGCGAGGGACAGAACTATAGCTGACCGGCTTCCAGAGCGCAAGGGGTATCTGGCATCTTGTTTGCTTGCTTAACAATGCAACGCATCTGGCATTCTGCTTTTGTTCAGTTTTGACACAGGTGCTACATTAAATAAAGAAAGCCGCAAAGGCTGCTGGGGGAGACATGCAACAGGAAACTGTTCCAAATGTGAACAACGCAATCATCGAGACTGCGCACCTGCGCTCACGCACTTATGGCCTCGATCCGTGCAGCGACGTCGACCTCGGGCCGATCGACCGCTGCTCCCTGTCCAACATCATTGAGCAGAACCGCTTGCTGCACACGCATGCCGTGCCGGCGATGGAAACGCTCTACCAGCAGATCGTGAACACTCACAATATGGTGATCCTGACGGATGCCAAGGGTGTGATCCTGCATTCCCTTGGCGACGAGGATTTCCTGGAAAAGGCCAACCGCGTCGCCTTGCAGGCCGGCGCCACCTGGTCCGAGCAATGTAAAGGCACCAATGCGATCGGCACCGCCATCGCCGAAGCCAAGCCCGCCCTGGTGCACGCCGATCAACATTTCCTGCAAGCCAACCACTTCCTGACCTGCTCCGCGGCGCCAATTACCGACCATGCCGGCAATGTGATTGGCGTACTCGATGTCTCGGGCGACCAGCGTTCCTTCCATAAGCACACCATGGCCCTGGTACGGATGTCGGCCCTGATGGTGGAGAACCAGCTGTTTGCCGCCGCTTTCGAAGACGTCATTACCCTGCACTTCCACGCCCGTGCTGAATTTATAGGCACCCTGATGGAGGGCATCGCCTCATTTACCCCCGGCGGCCGCTTCATCGCAGCCAACCGCGCCGGCCTGTTCCAGCTTGGCCTGTCGTTCGCGGCGCTGCAGTCCCATACTTTCAGCTCCCTGTTCGGTCTTCCGGTGTCGGCGCTGTTCGACCATTACCGCACTGCGGCGCCGGGACTGCTGGACCTGTGCCTGCATAGCGGCGTGCGCGTGTTCGGCCGCGCCCAGCTTCGGCTGGCCAACAACCACTTCCAGCACCCGATCATTTCGGCGCGCGAAGAAAGCCACCCGGCGCAGACCAATCCGGCCCACACCGCGCGCCGCCTGTCCGGCCTGCGCTACCTGCGCACTGGCGACCAGCAGCTTGAGGCGGTCATCGACAAGGTCACCCGCGTGCTAGGCAAAGACATCCCGATCATGATCATGGGCGAGACTGGCACCGGCAAGGAATTGCTGGCGCAAGCCATTCACAACGACTCGCCGCGCGCCCAGGGGCCATTCGTGCCGGTCAACTGCGCCTCGATTCCCGAGACCCTGATCGAATCGGAACTGTTTGGCTATGAGGACGGAGCGTTCACCGGTGCGCGCAAGAAGGGCGCAATCGGCAAGATCCTGCAGGCGAATGGCGGCACACTATTCCTCGACGAGATTGGCGACATGCCCTTCCCATTGCAAGCCCGCCTCCTGCGCGTGCTGCAAGAGCGGATGGTCACGCCGCTGGGCAGCGGCAAATCGATTCCGGTAAATGTGGAAGTAATCTGCGCCACCAACCACAACCTGCGCGACCGCATGGCCAAGGGCCTGTTCCGCGAAGACCTGTATTACCGCCTGAACGGACTGGTCGTGAAGCTACCGCCGCTGCGCGAGCGCACCGACCTCGAGACCGTGGTCAACAAGATCCTGACGACCGACAGCGGCGGCAAGCGCTATACGGTGGCGCCGGACCTCATGCAGCTTTTCCTGCGCCATAAATGGCCGGGCAATTTCCGCCAGCTTACCAACCTGCTGCGCACCGGCGTGGTGATGGCCGGCGACGAGGACGAGATCGGCCTGCAGCATATGCCGGACGACTTCCTCGACGACATGCGGGAGGTCCAGGCGGAGTTTCCTAATGCCGCTGTCCCTGCCGCCGCCAGCGTAGCCGCCACCGCGGCCACTATGCCTTGCGCCGGCGCGCGGCTGGAAGACATGGAGCAGGCCCTGATCGTGCGTACCCTGGAAGCGCACGGCGGCAATGTCTCCGCCACGGCGCGCGCCCTGGGCGTTTCGCGCAACACGATCTACCGCAAACTGCCCCATCTCAAGTAAGCCGGTTAGAAGAACAGGATGCCGCCGAAAGCGGCCCCGTTCATCTTTGCCTCGCCACCGGTGAAGGATTTCGAGCGGGTCTGCCCCACCTCGCCCACCAGCGTGATCGCACCCGTCAGCGCGTAATAGGCGCCAGCCGTGAGGTTGGCGTTCGACTTCAATCCGTTCGTTCCCGCAGTGTTGTCGTCGTTCTTGCTGATGCCATACCCCAGGCCCAGCTTCAGCTTCTCACTCGCCTTGAAGGTGCCCTGCAGCAGCCAGTGCTTGCTGCGCACATTCCCTTGGTCCGCATCCGACAGCACACCGAGGCCCTTGCCGCCCTGGTAGTTCGCCAGCAGTCCGAAGGCGCCCTGCTGGAACGAAGCTCCCGCTTCCCATCCGGACATGGTGAAATCGCTGGTCCCGACTGCGACGGCCTTGAACTTCTGCGACTTGGCGCCGATCCAGGCCTTCAGCGGGCCATCGGCGTAAGTCAGCTGGGCCTGAACCTGCGGATTGGAACGCGTCGAATACTGTGACGCAGACACGATTGGTGAATCCGCCACCGGATTGAACACGCCGGCATCGACGCTGAACCCGGACAGCTTGGGCGAGCTGTATGCCATTTGCCCGTAGTAGCCAACGTAGGCATAGCCCGCACCGATATGGCCCAATGAGACCCGCCCGCGCTGGGTAGCCTGCACCGGTGCGCCGGCGCCGATCAGCGTCATGTCGCCGAAGATGGCGTTGGCGCCGAAGATGCCGTTGTCCCGCCCCAGCTTGAAGGTCCCCAGGTCAGCATTCCCGAAGCTGAAATACGCCTGTCGCACGTCGACTTCACTGTTCTGCGCAATAGCGCTGTCGGTAGCCGTTGCGTGATAGATGCCAATGTGCGCCTTGATGTCGAAGCCGGACTGCTTCGTGGTCGCTGAAGTAACCAGTCCGTTCGGCAGCAAGCCATTGCCGATGGTGGTGCGGCGATCTTCTCCACCGCAGCCGATGCCTTCAGTGGCCAGCGCCAGGCCACCCACGGCATCGCCGCTACACGACACATACGTATAGTACGCGTTGACGATGCCGCCAACATTCACGTTCCAGTCGCCGGCCTTGATATCCACGGCATGGGCTGCAGGGGCCAGCATTGCGCCGGCAGTGGCGGCAAGCACGATCTTCTTCATTGTTGTCTCCTCGGTTTGATTAATGGATGCTGCACAAGGGACAGGGCAATTTGCGTGCCGGTTCGGCGCGCTAGGGGGCACATGAAGAAATCGCTCCGCCCTGCGCAATATCGGATCAGCGCTGTTCAAAAAAAAAGCGGCCCGCAGGCCGCGAATGCAACACATGGAGATCGTTTACTTCGGCGCCAGCTTGAAGACCCACACCGATCCGCCCTGTTCGAGCAGGTTGACTTTCTTCGCTACTTCGCCGCCCCACAGCGGCACCGCACCGCCCCAGCCGGAAACTACGGCCACATATTGCGTGCCGCCGTCCTGCCAGGTAATTGGCGGCGCCACCACGCCGGAACCGGTCTGGAACTTCCACAGTTCCTTGCCGGTCTGCGCATCAAGCGCCTTCAGGTAGCCTTCCGGCGTGCCGTAGAACACCAGGCCGCCAGCAGTCGCCATCGCACCGCCCCACAATGGAGCGTTGTTCTTCACTTCCCACTTGATCTTGCCGGTTTTCGGATCGATCGCACGCAAGGCGCCGATGTAGTCGTCGAACAGCGGCTTGATGGTGAAGCCCGCGCCGAGGTAAGCACCGCCTTTCTTGTAGCTGATCGGCTCATTCCAGATATCCATGCCCCATTCGTTCGCCGGAACGTAGAACAGCTTTGTCTGCGGGCTGTAAGCCATCGGCTGCTGGTTCTTCGCGCCAAGGAAGGCCGGCGCCGCGAAGACCGACGCGCCCTTCTTGCCTTCTTCGCCCTTGGTCGGGTCGCCGGGACGGCCTTCGACGATGTAGTTCGGACGGCCGGTCTTCAGGTCGATTCCGCTAGCCCAGGTGATCTTGCGCACGAAGGGGAAAGCGTTCTGCAGCTTGCCGTCGTTGGCATCGATCACATAGAAGAAGCCGTTGCGGTCGGCCTTTCCGCCATAGCGTTTGCCGTCCATGTCGAAGGTAACGAACTCGTTGGCGCCGTCGAAGTCCCAGGCGTCGTTCGGCGTATTCTGGTAAGCCCATTTGATGGCGCCAGTCTTCGGGTCAAGTGCCACGGTGGACGAGGAATACAGATTGTCGCCGGGGCGCAGGTGGCTGTTCCACGGCGCCGGATTGCCGGTGCCAAAGTAAGCCAGGCCGGTCTTCGGGTCGTAGGTGCCGCCCATCCAGGTCGACGCGCCGCCGGTCTTCCACAGCTCGCCCGGCCACGACTGGTTGACCGAGCCGGTAACGCCGGTCTCCGTTGCCTTGCCTTCACTGTCGTACTTATAGCCCATATGCCCCTCGACCGTCGGGCGCATCCACAGCAGTTCGCCGGTCTTCGGGTCACGGCCCTCCACACGGCCGACGATGCCGAACTCGCCGCCGGAAACGCCGGTCAACAGCACGCCATTGGCGATCAGCGGTGCGGCAGTCATCGAGTAGCCTGCTGCGTAGTCGTCCACCTTCTCCTTCCAGACTACCTTGCCGGTTTCCTGGTCCAGTGCGACCAGCTGCGCATCCAGCGTGCCGAAGATCACCAGGTTGTCATACAGCGCCGCGCCGCGATTGACCACGTCACAGCAAGGCATGATGGCGTCCGGCAGTCGATGCTCATACTTCCACAGCTTGTTGCCGGTCTTGAGGTCGATGGCGAAGATGCGCGAGTACGACGCCGTCACGAACATCTTGCCGTTGTAGATCAGCGGCTGCGATTCCTGGCCGCGCTGCTTCTCGCCGCCGAACGAGAACGACCACGCCGGCACAAGGCGGCTGACGTTCTGCGTGTTGATCTGCTTCAGCAGCGAGTAGCGCTGCCCTTCCGATCCCATGCCGGAGGAAAGCACGCTGCTGGTGTCCTTCGCAGCGTTATCCAGCATTGTCGTGGTTACGCTGGCAGCCTGCGCCAGCGTCGCCGCCCCCAGCAGCATTCCGATGGTGATGTATTTCACGTCCTGTCTCCTTTTTTATGGTCTATTTGCCCGAGTGCCGTGCACTCCTCGTCGGTGAACAGGCGCGAACGAAGAAGGAAGCGTTTGCCGGTGCCGTTATCGAGCGAGAACATGCCGCCGATGCCGGCCACCACGTCCACGATCAGTTGGGTGTGTTCCCAGTACCCATACTGTTCAAGCCCGATATAGAAGGGCGCGCCACCCAGGCTGCCGAGGTAGACGTCGGTCTCGCTGACGTCGAACTCGCCCGCCGGATAGCACATCGGCGCGCTGCCATCGCAGCAACCGCCCGACTGGAAAAACATGATCGGGCCGTGCTGCTGGTGCAACTGGTCGATGAACTCCAGCGCCGGTGCGGTCGCCGTGACCCTGGCAATTGCGTTATCCATGCTTCGCCTCGCCTTTCCGGCCTCAGAAGAAGCCCAGCGCGTTAGGGTTGTAGCTGACCAGCAGGTTCTTGGTCTGCTGGTAGTGGTCGAGCATCATCTTGTGGGTCTCGCGGCCAATGCCCGACTGCTTGTAGCCGCCGAACGCAGCGTGGGCCGGATAGAGGTGGTAGCAATTGGTCCAGACGCGGCCAGCCTGGATGGCGCGGCCCATGCGGAAGGCGCGGCTGCCGTCGCGGCTCCAGACGCCGGCGCCCAGGCCGTACAGGGTGTCGTTGGCAATCGCCAGCGCTTCGTCTTCGTCCTTGAAGGTAGTGACCGACACCACCGGGCCGAAGATCTCTTCCTGGAAGATGCGCATGGTGTTGTCGCCTTTGAATACGGTTGGGCGCACGTAGTAGCCGCCTTCCAGGTCGCCGGCCAGCACCTGGCGCTCGCCGCCTGCCAGCAGTTGTGCGCCTTCCTGGCGGCCGATGTCCATATAAGACAGGATCTTTTCAAGCTGCTCCTGCGAAGCCTGGGCGCCGATCATGGTGCCGTGGTCCAGCGGGTTGCCTTGCTTGATCGCTGCCACGCGTTTCAGCGCGCGTTCGATGAAGCGTTCATAGATCGATTCCTGGATCAGTACGCGCGACGGGCAGGTGCAGACTTCGCCCTGGTTCAAAGCGAACATGGCAAAGCCTTCCAGGCATTTATCGAAGAAGGCATCGTCGGCCGACATCACGTCTTCAAAGAAGATGTTGGGCGACTTGCCGCCCAGTTCCAGCGTGACCGGAATCAGGTTCTGCGCCGCATAGCCCATGATCAGGCGGCCGGTGCCGGTTTCGCCGGTGAAGGCCACCTTGGCGATGCGCTTGCTCGATGCCAGCGGCTTGCCCGCTTCCAGGCCGAAGCCGTTCACCACATTCAGCACGCCAGGCGGCAGCAGGTCGCCGATCAGCTCCAGCAGCACCATGATCGAGGCTGGGGTCTGCTCGGCCGGCTTGAGCACCACGCAGTTGCCGGCAGCCAGCGCAGGGGCCAGCTTCCATACAGCCATCAGGATCGGGAAGTTCCATGGAATGATCTGGCCGACCACGCCGAGCGGTTCATGGAAGTGATATGCATAGGTTTCGGAGTCTACTTGCGCCACTGTACCTTCCTGGGCGCGGATGCAGCCTGCGAAGTAGCGGAAATGATCGATCGCCAGCGGAATGTCGGCCGCCATCGTTTCGCGGATCGGCTTGCCGTTGTCGATAGTTTCAGCGGTCGCGATGAGCTGCAGGTTCTGCTCCATGCGGTCAGCCATCTTGTTCAGGATATTGGCGCGCTCGGTGGGCGAAGTCTTGCCCCATGCAGCCTTGGCTGCGTGGGCGGCGTCCAGCGCCAGCTCGACATCCTCGGCGGTGGAGCGTGCGATCTCGCAGAAAGGCAGGCCGGTGATCGGCGTGATATTGGCGAAGTACTCGCCTTTGACCGGCGGGACGAATTTGCCGCCGATGAAGTTGTCGTAACGGGTCTTGAAGGGATTGGCGACGCCCAGTTTGCTGATGTCGGCGAGATTCATGTCGTCCTCTATATTGAGTGGTTGTGGGTACTGCCTTATTCGCAATTGCCGTGCCAGCGGGTTTTGCTCCTCGGCCGAAGCGCCGTGCAACAACAACTGCTCCAAACTTGAACAACTGTTGCGCAATTCAACGGATCACCACGCCCCAGGGCAGCTCACCGACGGGGATATCGGCCACCTTGCGTGCGCTGGCGGTATCGATCACCGAGACATTGTTGGAGCGGCCGTTGGCAA
Source organism: uncultured Duganella sp. (assembly GCA_966077345.1). Lineage (GTDB taxonomy): Bacteria > Pseudomonadota > Gammaproteobacteria > Burkholderiales > Burkholderiaceae_D > Rugamonas. The sequence goes on along the minus strand of CBHREK010000006.1, from coordinate 24,928 downwards.
CATAGAGCTTGCTGCCGTCCGGAGTGATAGCCATATTCCAGGGACGCTTGCCGACTGCAATCGTGGCGGTCACTTCATTGCGGGCTGTATCGATGCGCATCACGCTGCCGTCCATCCCGTTGGAGACGTACACGCTACGCCCGTCAGGATGGACGGCGATGCCATTTGCATTGCGTCCGGCGGGAATGGTGGCAAGCGTGCGCAGCGTGGCCGTGTCGATGACGTAGACGGCATTCGCCATCTCGCACGCCACGTATACCCGGCTGGAATCCGGCGCGAAGCCGATTCCACGCGGGCGCAGTCCAACCGCGACGGAGCCAGCCTGGCGGCGCTGCGCCACGTCGATCACGTCGACCTGCTCCGCCTCCTCGGCGCTGACATAGAGGTAGCGGCTGTCAGGGCTGAAGACTGCGTGCTCCGGATTGCGGCCTTGCACCGGGATATCCGCCAGCCGCGCGTGGGTGGCAGCATCGAACAGCGCCACGCTGTTGCCCTCCTCCACAGCAACCGCCACCAGCTTGCCGTCCGGGGAAACGCTGACGCCCTCCGGCGAGCGCCCCAGCGCCAGCGTTACGCTGCTGCCTGCCGTGCTGTCGATGGCCAGCAGGCTGCCGCTGGAGGCATCGCTGACAAACAACTGGCGGCCAGCCGGGTCACTGCCTATGCCGCGCGGCCGCTTTCCGGCATTGAGCTGGCGCACCACGCTATCGGTGGCGGTATCGATGACGCTGATGGTGCCGGACTTCTCGTTCGGCACATAGGCGAATGGCGCGGCAATGGCAATACTGGCGGCGCCTGCAGCACACAATGCTGCGAACAGGTTTGCCTTCATGATGTCTCCTTTGGTATGGTGTGTGCCCGTTAGTAATGCAAGCGATATGCCAGCAAACGTGCGGCCTGCCGCCGCCTTGGCAGGCATATTGCTTATGTGATCGGGAGACCCGCGCAGCGGGCGCGCTGAACCGATCCGAGGAGACTGAAATGCACCCCATCCGCTTGAACGCCATGGCAGCCCTGCTGGCCAGCCTGTTTTCCCCCATGCTGGCGCATGCTGCGCCGGCCGAAGCTGCGGCGGAGGGCGCCGCGATCGCCGACGTCGTCGTGATCAGCGGCAGCCGTGCCGAGCATTCCAGCTTCGACCTGGCGGCCGCAGTCAACGTGCTCGATGCGCAGCACATCCGCGATGGGCAGTTGCGCGTGAATGCCTCGGAGTCCCTGGCCGCCGTTCCAGGCGTGGTGGTACAGAACCGCCAGAACTACGCTCAGGACCTGCAGATTTCTTCGCGCGGGTTTGGCGCCCGGTCGGCTTTCGGCGTACGCGGCGTGCGCCTGGTCACCGATGGCATCCCGGCCAGCATGCCGGACGGCCAGGGCCAGGCCGCCACCTTCAACCTGGACATGGCCGAGCGCATTGAAGTACTGCGCGGGCCCTACTCCGCCATCTACGGCAACCATGCCGGCGGCGTAATCCAGCTCTTCACCCGCGACGGCGAAGGTGCGCCGACGGTGGAAGCCGGCTTTGCCGCTGGCAGCGACGGCTTGCGCAAGACCGACCTGAATGCGCAAGGCAGTGCGGCCGGCATCGGCTATGTGCTGGATGCGTCGCGCTTCGATACCGACGGTTACCGCGACCACAGCGCCGCCCGGCGTGAGCAGGCGATGGCCAAGCTGACCATGCAGCCGCTGCCCGGTGCGAAGCTGGTCCTAGTCGCCAACGGCCTGCGCCAGGACGACACGCAAGATCCGCTGGGCGTAACCTGGGCCACCTGGCAACGAGACCCGCGCGCCGGCGAGATCGATGCCACCGACACGCAAGCACCCAGGCGCACGCTGGCCGAGCGCTATAACACCCGCAAGAGCATCGACCACCAGCAGGGTGGCGCCAGCTGGGACCAGCGCTTCGAGTCCGGCCGGCTGCACGCCAGCCTGTGGGGCGGCAACCGCCGCGTGACGCAGTTCCAGGCGTTTTCCAAAGGCTTCCAGGCGCCGGTCAGCCATTCTGGCGGCGTGGTCGACTTCGACCGCGATTTCTACGGCACCGACATCAACTGGCAGGACATGCGCGAGCTGGCTGGCGGCAGGCTGACGACCACGGCGGGCGTCGAGTACGTCCGATCGAGTGATGACCGCAAGGGATATGAGAATTTCATCGGCAATACGTTCGGTGTGCAGGGCAAGCTGCGGCGCGACGAGCAGGATGTGGTGTCCAGCACCGATCCTTACCTGCAAACGGAATGGCAGGGCGAACGCTGGCAGTTCACCGCCGGCCTGCGCCACAGCCGCATGCGGGTATCGGTGGACGACCATTTCCTCGGCAATGGCAATGACAGCGGCGCGCTGCGCTACAGCCGCAGCACGCCCCTGCTCGGCGTGTTGTACAAGCTGTCGCCGGCGGTGAACCTGTATGCGACGGCGGCACGCGGCTTCGAGGCGCCAACCCTGAATGAGTTGTTCTATTCCGGCACCGGCTCCGGCTTCAACTTCCAGTTGCGGCCGGCGCGCAGTACCCACATCGAAGCAGGCATCAAGGCACGTGCCGACGATACCCGGATCGATGCCGCCTTGTTCCAGGTGCGCACGCGCGACGAACTGGTGGTCGATGCTTCGAGCGGCGGCCGCACCAGCTACCGCAACGCCAGCGAAACCCTGCGCCAGGGCGCAGAAGTATCGTTGGACAGCAAGCTGGGGGCCGGCTTCAGCACACGCGTGGCAGCCACCCTCCTGAAGGCGACCTACGAGAAGGCATTTGGCAGCGTGCGTGAAGGCGCCCGCTTGCCTGGCGTGCCGCGCGCCAGCCTGTTTGCCGAACTGGCATGGAAGTCCAGCGGAGAGCACTTCACTGCAGCGCTGGAATCGCTCTCGGTGGCCAGCGTGTATGCCGAAGATGCCAACGCCGACAAGCCGGCGCCTGGCTACAGCATCCTGAATGCGCGCGTGGTCGCAAAGCAGTCTATCGGCGGATGGCGCATCAGTGAATTCGCGCGCCTGAACAACCTGGCCGACCGCCGTTATATCGGTTCCGTGATTGTCGGCGACAGCAACAAGCGCTATTACGAAGCCGCCCCCGGCCGCAATTGGGTGATGGGCATCAGCGCCCAGTACCAGTTCTAGAAATTGATGCGCAGCCCGGCTGTCACCGTACGGGGTGCGCCGGGCGCCACGAAGCGGGCCTCGTGCGCCTGGCCTGTGGAGAAGAAGTCGGCAGCCATCGCACCGAAGGTTTCATAGCGGCGATTGGTGACGTTATTGATGCGCACCTGCCATTCCCATTTTTCGTTCGGACGGTAGCTGGCTTGCAGGCCAAGCAGTGCATGGCCGCCGACGCGCCAGCCCGGCCGCGCGTCGTCCTCGTTGCCCAGGATGGCGACGTGGGAACTAACGTTCAGTGTGGCGCCCAAGGTCAGCGCTTCCGTCGCGTGCCAGTCTGCGCCAAACTTGAAAGTATGGCGCGGCAGGCCGGCCATCCGTGTCCCTTTTTGCACGTGCACGTCGCGGGTGCCGGTAAACAGGCTGCCATCGGCGCCGTACACGGCATCGAGGAAGCTGTAGGCAATCGTCACCTGCATGCTGGCAGAGCGCAGGCTGGCCGTGAGGTCGGCCCCTTGATGCCGTGTGCGGGGAAAATTGGCAAAGTAGCCGTGCTGGGAAACGCCGGCAGTGCGGAACAGGATGTCGTCCCTGTTTTGCGTGCGATAGATGGCCAGCGAGGCTTGCTGGCCATCCTGTTTCCAGCGCGCACCTGCTTCCACGGTGCGTGACACAACCTGCTTCAGGTATGGATCCGATTGCAGGCCGACTGGCAGGCGGCACGGTTGCCCGGGGTCCGCGCATCCCAGCTCGATTACGGTCGGCACGCGGTTGCTTTGGGATGCATTGGCGAACAGCGTGAGCTCCGGGGCAGCCTGGTAGGTCACCCCGAGGGCTGGATTCAGCTTACGGTAAGTGAAGCGTTCGTGCTGGCTATCGCCGTCATCGTGCCGGAGGGTGTTTGACAGGCGCGACCAGGCGTAACGCGCGGAGGCGGTCAGGGACCAGTCCCTGCCAAGCGTCCAGGTATCGCTGGCGAACAGGGAAGCGCTGCGGGCGGTACCATCGACCGCAGCTTCCAGTTCCGGCTCTCTGCCGGGCAGCGCCAGCACTTCGCGCCGTGCGCCGAACTCGCCAGCCTGGCTATATTGGACGAAGGATACGCTGCTACGGTCGAATGTCGTCCCCAGCGCCAGCCGGTGTGCGCCCAAGGTACGCTGCCAGCTTGCATTCGCACCCTGGCTGCGCTGCCGTGTCACGGCCGTGTTGAAGCTGGCGGGTACCGGATCGCCGCTACTGCCATCTTCTGCGTCGTCGCCGACATCGCCATTAACGCCATCGCGCCGGCTGCTGCGGGCGTAAGCGGACAAGGATAGCTGCGTTCCCCCATCGAGATGCCTGAGCAGGCTGGCCTGCACCTGGCGCAACTGGTTGCGGCTGCGGTCAGGACTGGTGTACACCGCCCGCCGGTCGGCTTGATACAAGCCGTCCGGCAGCAGGCCGTTCCCCACCAGCCGACTGCCGCCTGCCAGTACCGATATGTCCCATTCGAAGGGCCCCGCGCTGCGCCCTGCCTTGGCGAACAGCCTGGCCAACTGCCCCGGCGAGTCCGCCCGCCAGCCGCGGTCGTGGAACAAGGTGGCCGCCACATAGCTGTGCCATCCGCCATCGCCATGCGCTCCGAGCGACAGCTCCACTTGCCGACGCCCATAGCTGGCGCCAGTAACGCTGATGCTGCCGCCCGGATCATCCCGTCCATTACGCGTCACCAGCACCAGCGCCCCGCCCAGCGTATTCAATCCATACAGCGGGTTCGATCCCGGCGCCAGCAGCACTTGCCCGATTGCCTCTTCCGGCAGCATGTCCCAATTCACGACATCGCCGAACGGCTCGTTCACCCGCACGCCATCGAGATAAACCGACAGGCCCTGCACAGTGCCAAGCAGCGGCGAAGCCCGGAAGCCCCGGTACGTTACGTCATGCTGGTAGGGACTGCCGGAAACTTCATTCAGGTTGACGCCCGCCAGCGTGCGCGCCATGGTTTCCGCCAGGGTTTCGCCCTGCCGCGGCACAGCGCCAAGCTGCACGGCATACGGCAGCAGGCGGCGGTCGGTGACGAGGGCGCCAACAGGTGCAATGCCGACAATCTCCACCGACGGAATTCCGCCGCCCGTGCCACCACCTTCGCCACGCGCCGCCGCCGCGAGGAGCGCCAGCAGCCCGCCCAAGGCGCTCCGCTTCATGGCTTTGCCAGTTGCACGCCATGGCGCGCAAAGATCTCCTTCAGCTCACCGCTGGCAGCCAGTTCATTCAAGGCCGCCTGCAGTTTGCGCGCCGCCTCCGTATTGTCCTTGTGCACCGCCATGCCAACCGCCCACCCAGCGCGCGGCAGGCGCTGGAAACTGACCTGCTCCACCGGGAAAGCAGGGTCGCCGCGCAATTCGGACTCGATCTCCGAGCGCGTCGCCAGCACCGCATCCAGTTCCCCGGACTTCAGCTTTTGCAAAGCCTCGGCCGCAGTGTGGAACAAATGCACCTGGTCGCGGAAACGTCCATTCCCCTCACCCAGCATCACCATGCCCGCCAGCGAGACCTGCTCGACCCCGATACGCTTGCCCGCGAGGGAAGCCATGCCGTCGAACACGGGAATGCTGCGTGCACTGCGCACCAGGCGCACTGCCTCAACGTGGTATGGCGCGAAGATCTCCACCTTGTCGTTGGACGCCATCAGCGCGCGGTCCACCGGCACGTGCAGCATCACATCCGCCGGGCCGTAGCCCAGGTAGTGCCCCTTCCACACCATATTGCGCAAATCGTCGTTCAGGTTTTCACCCGCCGGGAACGGCAACAGGCTCAGTTTCAGCGACAGCTTGCGGGCCAGGGCCGCAGCCAGGTCGACATCGACTCCCTGGCCCTTGTCGGAGAATGGGGCGAACTCCTGGTAGACGGCGACCTTCAGGATGCCGGTTTCAGCATGTACCGGCAGTGCAGCGACCAGCAAGGCGCAGCAGATCAGCAGCATGGCGCGGAGGCCGCGCAGGCGCAGGGTAAGCATGGCGGCCTCGCATCAGTTGGTAACGCGACGGGTTTCCAGGTAGGTCTTGATGGCCCACATGGCTTCCTGGTTGAAGACCCCTTCGAACGGCGGCATGTACACAGCGCCGTTACGCACCTTTCCGCCGCGGATCGAGGTCAGGAAGTAACGGTCGATCTCTTTGTAGCAGGCCTGCTTCTTGGTCTCGTTGCGCATGCCGACGCAATCGCGGTCCAGCATGCGCAGGTCGGGGGCAATGCCGCCGGAAACTGCTTCCAGGCCATGGCAGCGGGCGCAGTTCTGGTTATAGGCGGAAGAGCCGATCTTCAGCGCCAGCTTGTTGTCTTTGTAAGGGTTTTCATCGCGCCATTTATCGCCGAGGACTGGCAGGCCGGTGGTGTCGACGCCCTGCGGCGTCACATTGCCGTGTGCGACGGCGAACAATGAGGTAGTGACTGCGGCCGCTGCGGCAACGGCAAGGATCAGGCGTTTCATGGATGTCTCCTGCATGGTGTGGTTGTAATACCCATGCAGGAGCAAACGGCGTGCCATGATTTTCCGCCCTTAGCGGCAGGACAGGTGCTCCAGTTTGGAACACCTGTCACAGGGAAGTGTCACATCAAGGGTAGACGAAGGACTTCACCAGCGTCAGCTCGCCCGGAGCGCGCAGCGGCACCATGAAGGTCTGCTGCTTTTCGCTCGGCGTATTCTCATTGGTGATGATCGAAACCGTGGCTACGGTGATGACCTGCTTCTCGGAGTTGCCGCCGAAATAATTCACATAGACGTGGTAGTTGCCCTTGGCCGGCGCCGGGCTGGAATAGATCTCCGGGCCATAGCCGCCGGTGACGTCGACATCCAGCCCGCTGCCGTCGGGCAGCATGCGCTGGCCGAACCAGGAGTGGCCGCCATTCGGCGTGATCACGTGCAGGTCGACATCGGTGCCCGGACTGTCCCAGGACAGCACAACCCGCAGGCGCGACTTGGTCTTGCCGCTGTAGCTGTCGTAGAACTGGCTGCGCGCGCGGCTCTTTCCGTCCGGCGAGCGCACCTCGACGCCGTTCGAGCCGGGGCCGAAGATGTAAGGGCGCGCAAAGCTGCCGTCTTCCTGCAACTCGACCGGCATGGCCACGCCGTTGACAATCAGCTTGGCCGGCTTGTTCCGGCCGGCACCCGCGATCTTGCCGCGGATCTGCGCCGTTTCGGCCTGCCCTGGCTGCATGTTGACGACCGATGCCGGGTAATTCACGGCCTGGGTGTACTGCTCCTCGCTGCCGCCCGAATGGCGCCAGCCGCTCTTGGGCGATTCAATGCTCACTTGCGCCATGGCGCAGGCGGGCAACAGCAACAGCGGGAGGCAGAGTTTCTTCATGTGCTCAATATACAAAGGATTTAACAAGGGTCAGGTCGCCGATCTTGCGCAGGGGGACAACGAAATCCTGCCGCTTTTCGCTAGCGGTGTTTTCGTTGAATACCAGGGTGATGCGCGTCGTGATGATAGGGCGCTGGCGCGTGGCTTCGTCGAAGTGGTAGCCCGAGCTGCCAAAATTGCCCCAGTAATTCACCCACACCTGGTAGGTACCGTGCAGCGGCGAGGTCATGGTGAACATTTCCGGACCGGGCCCGTCCACGCTGTCCGCATCCAGTCCTCCGCCATTGGTGAGGAACGGGTGCGCAAAGAAGGCGTGCTGGCCATCCGGGGTAATGATGTGCAGGTCGATCTCGGCCTGGTTATCGTCCCAGGCACCGATGATGCGCAAGCGCGGCTGCGGGCGACCGGTGTCCGCCTCGTAGAACTGCATGCGCTTCAGGGACTTGCCGTCCGGCGAACGGATTTCGACGCTGTTGGATCCGGAACCAAACGCATAGCCGCGCGCATAGCGCCCTTCCTCGTCCGTGTACAGCGGCGTCGGATTGCCGTTCACGATCAACTGGTGGAAGGGGCGCTTGGTGCTGACTTTGGCCAACTGGCCGCGGATCATGGTGCGGTTTTTCTGCGCGCCACGGTCGATCAGCGAATACGGATAGCTGACAGCCAGCTCGCCGGATTTGTCGGTCATGCCGGCCCGGTTCCAGCCGCCGACGGGTCCCGTCATCGTCTTGTCCTGCGCCAGCAAAGGCGTGGCGGCCAGCGCCAGCATCAGCGCGGAGCATAATTGGATGCGTGTTTTCACATAGCCTCCTGTGAGAGGTCGTTCAGGCGGCGCGCCAGGCGCTCCACGTAGTCTTCGTCCTGTCCGCGCGGGTGGCGGCGCAGCCCGATGTGCAGGTATTCGTGCGCCAGCGTGATGCGGTCTTCGCGCGTTGCAAGCGGTCGCATGAAGATGCGGTTGCGCGACTGTTCGGAATACGGCGAACCGGCCGTCAGTGCGCACACGGCCGGCAGCTGTGCCGGCGCCTCGTAGCCATCCTCTCGGCGCAGCATGCGCTCCCAGCGCGGCAGTGCATAGGCCAGCCACTGTTCGTTCTTTGTGAGGCGCGCACAGGTGCTTCCGGTATTTCCCGCAATGGCGAGGGTTGTGCGGGGGTAGGCCGCGGCCAGGATGTCGTCAAAGCCTTTGCCGGCACGCGCCTGCTCCTGCGCATCGCTCCAGGCCAGGACGTTGGCGCGGCCCGTTGTGCTGTGATACTGGACCTGCGCGCCATCGAGCACCAGTTGGTCGGTCCAGCGTGCGACTTCCAGGGCGGCGGCGCTGGCCGGATTGGGACTGACGCGCTGGGTGGCGCTGCTGTCTGCGATGTGCTGGCAGGATTCAGCGCGGCGCGCGTTTTGCTGCAGGTATGTCCGGGCTGCTATCGCGAAGGCGCGTGCAGCTTCCGGCTCGGTGGTGCTGGCCTCGCGGTCGATCACGCGCGCAACGTATTCGTTCACGCCCATGCGGCCGCGAATCTGCGGCTTGCCGTTCGCACCGGAAGCCAGCGTCAGCTCACCGCTGCTGCGGATCGGCAGGCTCTTGCCGTTTTCAAACTGCACCACGTAGCGGCCATTCAGCGCACCGGGCATTGCCACGCCGTCCGACGTGCGCACGGAGCGCACCGGATAGCGGGTGAAGTAGTCGACCACCACGCAGCCGCTGTCTTCCGCCGCCCGCACTGGCGGCAAGGCTGCGGCAATCTGCGGCGCCCATTTCTGGAAAATGCCAGTGCTGCTGTCACTGCCGCCAAACCATACCGGCGTGCCGTCGGCAAGCCAGCCGGCCGCACCGCCCAGCCGTGCATCCTCGCGCTTGGGATGGTGCCAGGAATAGGTCTTCACCCGGAGCTGGCTGCCGAACCAGCGCACGCTGCCCGCACCGCGGCCGTCCAGCACCACGCGCAGCAGGGCCGCTTCTGCTTCCGTGCGGCTCGCAGGCGGAATGCTGCCCAGCACGCGCAACAGGCTGCCGAGCGTCACAAGGCGGGCGGGCTCCAGGCGCGCAGGATCGGCCAGCCAGGCGAATTCGCCGGCGGGCGCGCTGCCAAGCCGGCGCGTCCAGTATTCCTGCCATGGACGCTGTGCGATTCCCAGGCGTTCCGGCGCGAAGAACAGGCCGCAGGATTGCGCCAGCGCGGCATCGCGGCCGATGCTGCCGCCGGCTTCGCAGCAATACACTTCCTCCTGCTTGCGGCCGCCGCAGTTGTAGTCGGGAGTGGGCAGCTTGCTGTCCACCGCGTAAACGTAGACAAACAGCTTCCACAGGCTGCCAAGCGGGATCTCGGTGTTGGCCGCCATCGGCTGCGCCGCCGATGCGCTGCGCTGCTGCAGCTGCACTGCCTGTACCTTGCCGTCGCGCCACCATGCCAGGTCGAGCGAGGCCGCCGCCGCAACAGGCGCGGCGCAGGCCAACAACAAGGCAGGCAGCAGGCGTGGCAGCATTACTCGACTTTCAGCGTACGCATGGTCTTGCCACCGCCTTCAAAGGCTTTTTGCTCCGGCTGGTACATGCGATGGAAGCGGCTTGGCGGCAGGGTGTAGCTGCCCTTCTGGCCGAAGCGCAGCAAGTGGCGCACGACCACTTCGCCGCTCAGCGGCTCGATCGGCACGGCATAGCCGTCGCGGCGCTCGACGTGGCGTGCACGTTCCAGTTGCACAGGTTCGTCGCCCGCCAGCTTCATGCCCCAGGTGGTCGACTCAACCATCGCGCCAGGCGGCAGCGCCACTTCCAGCAAGCCAAAGCGGTGCGTCGCGCTGCCGGCTTTGAGCTTGATCTCGTCCATGTAGAGTTCGTCCGTGCGCAGCGCTTCACCCGGCTTCACCAGTTCCATGGTGTAGCCCTTGGAGCCGGCTCTCATGCGCAGGATGCGGCGCTCGATGCCGACGTCCAGCGAATGCGCTTCGACGGCGCGGCTGTCGTACTGCACGATGGCGACGGTGCCGGCCGGCGCGACCTGCGCCAGCTTCAGTTGCTCCGGCAGGGCCTTGGCGTCGCTCCAGCGCCATACCGGCTGGCCGCTGCGGCTGTCGATCTGCTGCCATACGCCTTCCAGCGCTGCCACTGGCGGCCTTGCGGCAGGCGATCCACCCAGTTTCATCTGCACCCAGACCAGGGTCAGGGCGCGATCCATGGTCGGCATGTCGGCACGCACGGCCGACAGCACTGCGTCGGCCTGCGTTGCCGGCAGCTCGCCGGCCAGCATCAGCAGGGCCTGGGCCACCGGCGCCGGCGAGGCGCGCAGTGCTGCCCATGCCTGCGGCAATTGCTGCTGCAACTGCGCCGGCAGGGCAATGCCGTTCTGCGCGGCGACGACGGAAGTCAGCCCGATCGCCATGGAACGGGTCACGCTGTCCTGGCCATCAGCCAGCAGCACGCTGCTGGTGACGCCCTGCTTGCGCGGCGCGGAGCCGACTTCCAGGCTCGCGGCATCCGCCACCAGGCTTTCCGCCAGTGTCTTCGTCGGCAAGCCCATTTCATGCATCATCCACAGGCTCATGGCGCGCTCCAGCGGGGCGTTGTTCTTGCCATGCTCGGTGTAGACGCTGACCAGGTTGTTCCAGTGCTCGCCCGGCAGTTCCAGGCGCAGGGCGCGCGAGGCATACCAGTCAGCGTAGTAGGCGTAGGACGTCATCAGCGCGTCGCCCTGGGTTGCCGGGCCCCACCAGCTGAAGACGGCGTTCGGGCCGGCCATGGATACCAGGCGCAGGCGCTGCGCCTGCATGATCGCCATCAGGCGCTCGCGTACCGGGCCGGCGTCCGCCGGCATGCTTTGCGTTGCCATGGTCAGCGGGATCAGGCGGCTGGCCGTCTGCTCCACGCAGCCATACGGGTAATCGATCAGGTCATCGGCGATGCGGGCGAAGTGGCTCGCAGCACCTTGCGCGAACGAGACGCGGATATTGCGTGCGTCCGCCGGCAGTTTCAGCGCGTTGTCGGTGCCGGTCAGCGCGACACTCATGCTGCGCGGGCTGCTCCAGGCGGCGGGCTGCTCCTGCACCTTGGTATCCAGTGCATCAACCAGCTTGCCGTCCTGCTTCACTTCCAGGCGCAGCGGCGCGGTTCCGACGGCAACCGGGAATTCGACGTAGTTCACGCCCGGTTTGGCCGACAGCTTCTCCACTTTAGGCTGCGGACCGCCGGACAGCGTCACCTCCAGCGATTTCGTATCGCTGGTCTGGTTGAAGATGGCGACGGAAGCGCGCGGCGCATCGCCGGTGCGCAGCCAGTCCGGAGCAGTCCACTTGGAGTAGAACGCCTTGTCGGAGCGCAGGTATCCGGTACGCTGGCCGACGCGGCCCTGCGCATCCATGGCACGGCCCGTGATGCGCCAGCGGGTCAGCGCATCCGGCATGGTGAAGGTGACGCGCGCCTTGCCGTCTGCATCGGTCTTCAGCGATGGCGCCCAGAAGGCGGTATCGACATTGTCGCGGCGTGGACGTTCCAGCACCTTCACGCCACGCTCGTTGTAGTTATGGCGTGCCGGTACGTTCTCGCGGCGGCCTTGCGCCATGTCGTAGCTGATGAAGGACAGGCTGGCCGTGGTGCGCACGTTGTTGCGGCGCGGGTGATAGAAGAAGTCCCCGATATCCGGTGCAATTTCAGGCTGCAGCACATAGATCATCTCATCCACCACGCCCAGCGCCACCAGGGTGGACAGCGGCTTGCCATCCAGCTGCGCCGTCACGTCCAGCGTGACTTTTTCGCCCGGCTGGTAGACCTCCTTGTCGGTCTTGAAAGTCAGCGCGATGCGCGGCTCGATCACTTGCAGGCCGGCGTTCTGGAACACGAAGTCGCCGTTGCGGGTGTAGGCCACGGAGAACGTCATGTTCGGTCCATGCTCTTCCTTGACCGGAATACGCACGCGCCACTGGTTCTTCGCCACACGCTTGGCCTGGTACCAATCGGCGCTGCCGCTCATCAGGCCATACTGCTCCACCTTGTCGCGTTCCATGGTCAGCAGGGCCTGGTCGACCGGGTCGGAGAAGGTCACCAGCGCTTCGGCAGTCTCACCCGGGCGATAGCGCACCTTGTCCATCACGATCTCGATGCTGCCCGGTGCCGCCTGCAAGCCTTCGCCGCTGACCCAGTGGCTGGTGCCCGCCAGCAGGTTACCGCGCTCGTCGCGCAGCGAGAGCTGGTAGGAGCCTGGCTTGGCGAAGTTCACGTCCCAGCCTTTGGCGGCAGGATCGAATTTCCCTTCGGTCTTTTCCTGTTTCTCGAGCTGCACCATCTCCCAGCGCACCGGGCGTGCCGCGCCCTGGCCGTCCGCCACCAGGTCGAAGTGCACCTGCTGGCCTGGTTCAGAGAACGAGCGTGCCGCCTTCAATTGGTAGCTGCTGATGGAGCGTTCGATCATCAGCTCGCGCGTCGCCTTGACGCGGTAGGCCGCACCGTCGGTCGCCATCACGGTCAGCACATAGCGCGACGGATCGGTGGCCGGCGGCAGCGTGAACGAGTAGTCGCCGCTGCGGTCGGTCTCTGCTTCCTCAGTCTTCAACTGCACCGGGAACATGCCGCTGTAGCGAAGTTCGCCCTCCACCATGGTGTTCTGCTGGCCGCGCAGGGACAGCGACAGCTTGGCATTCTTTACAGGTTTGCCATCCGGGTAGCGCAGAGAGATCGTGCCGCTGACTTTTTCGCCGGTCTTGAATTCTGGCTTGGCCGGCTGGACGTTGATCTCGAAGTGAGGCTTGACGTATTCCGCCACGCGGAACGCAGCACCGTACAGGCCATCCTTGTAGCTGAAGCGCAGCTCATAGCCGCCAGCGGTGGCCTGCTCCGGCAGGCGGAAACGGGTTTCCGTGCCAGTTTCCGGCGACAGTTGCAGGGTTTGCGTCAGCACAGGCGTGCCGTTCGGATCGAACACGGTCAGGCCGATCGGCGCCGCAGCGGCAGCCTGCGACAGGCGCGCCGACTTGAATTCGCGGCCGAGGAACTTGACGTTCACTTCGTCACCAGGACGGTACAGGGGACGATCCGTTACCGCATACATCTTGGTGTTATAGATCTCGCTGTCGTAGTAGAAGTTCTCCGACACGAATACACCGCCATTGCGGTCTTCGCCGATCACATAGGTGTGTTCAGGGCTGCTGCGCTCCATCGACACCACGCCGTCCCTGGCGGTAGTGCCGGATTGCAGAACGCCGGTGCCGTCGGTCCACATCACGTTGGCATCGGCTACGGCGGCGCTGTTGTCGCGGCGCGCAGCCCATACCAGCATCTGGCCGGACGACACCTTGGTCACCGCCATGGTGTCGGAAACGAATACCAGCGTAGTCGCGCGATGCTCGCCGATGATGGCTTCCACCAGGTACAGGCCCGGCTTGCGCTTGCCGACCGGGATCATCACATTGCCGCTATTGCCGGCGATGAATTCGCTGCTGGAGCCGTCCATCTTGACGCCCTTCGGTGGCTCGATCGCCTTCGCCTGCCAGATCGGATAGCGGAAGCTGTCCACCATCTCGAAGCCCTTGATCGGCTTGTACTGCGGGTTGTTGGCGAACACGGTGGCACGCTTCATCGCTTCGCCGTTCGTCGCCAGCTTGGGCTGGTTGGTGGTCACCGCGTGGCGAGCCTCGGACGAGAAGATCCGGCGCCATGCCAGGCGCGATTGCTTCCACCAGCTGTCCCACAGGAAGCTCAGGGCATTGGCCAGGCCCTCGCCCTGGTAATTGCCTTCCACCTGGACCCGGTGCAGGTTGCGCTGCTTCTTCAGGAACTCCAGCGGTTGCGGCACGCGGTAGACCACGATGTCAGCGCCGGAATACTGCTCGAGCTGCGAGCGGCCGAAGTCGCGGCCCGGCACTTCCAGGCGCACGCGCGCCTCGTCCGTGCTGCCATAGCTGGCATCGGACAGAAGGAAGAATGGCTCGCCCTTGAACAGCGTGTAACCGCTGGACGGCGCCTCCTGTGCTTGCGCACCTGCCAGCGCGGTCAGCGCCAGCAAGCCTGCCAGGCACAGCTTCAGGACAGAAATGACAGCCGGAATACGCCGGCGAAGTTGGGATTGTTGACCGCTGGTTGCCACCGCGTGTCCTTCCATGTCGTTAGTTGTTGAATATCGACGGTACGAAGACCGTTATCTGTTGGGGTGACGGTGCCCGTGTGGTAAGCGATATGCGCCCCCATCCACACCATCAAATGTTGTTCGTCGCCCTGGTCGTAGAACAGCAGGTCGCCCGGGAGTGCCTGGCTGATCTCACGCGCCACAAAGCGGCTGTTGTGCTGCACCAGCGCCAGCGCCGTGACGAAGGGGCCTACCTTGCCCTCGCCTTGCACCCAGCGATTGCGCAGGGCCGCCTGCTGCGGCGTCAGGTCCAGTTCCGGCGGCAGGCGCCGGTCGCTGGCGATGCCATTGGCACGCATCCATTTGGCATCGTGCACAGACAAGGCTTCGTTGACGGCGAAACGCACCAGGCCCGCGCAATCGCGGTGGTGCCAGCGCGGCGAAGGCCCTTGTTCGACCTGGGCGCTGATAATCCGAAGCATCCACGCCTGGAAGGCACGCGACTGCGCCTGCGACAGGCGCACCTGCGCGTCATTGGCACTGGTCAGCGCCAGCGCCCGTGGCGCCGCTACAGCAGCGGCGCATCCGGCCAGCAGGCGCAGCGTACTGCGACGCTTCATTTGCCCGCTGCCTGCCATTCCAGCGGTTGCCACGAAACGCCTTTGCCTGGCACGGACTTGAGAACCATGCGGTACGCCGGATACTTCTTCAGCGCCTGCAGGCGCGGCACCAGGTGTGCGTCGACTGCGCCGCGCAGCACAGGCTCGCGCTGGCTTGGCAGGGTATTGAAGCTTTCTTCTTCGATCAGCTTGGCCAGCGAAGCCGGCGCAATCAGGCCGACGGTGTGCTTGGCGTCCGGCAGCAGGTCCGAAGCGGCAGGCATTTCCTTGCGCTTCACAGCGAGCACCTGGTCGACCAGCTTACCGTCCGCCGAGAACACCACGGTGTTGCCGCTGATCGCCAGCGTCGGCGTGGTGTCGCCCTGCGCGGTCGACACTGCGCCGCTCCAACGCAATTCGCCTTTCTTGCCTTGCTGTTTCTGGGCGCCTTTGCCGTCGCGGATCGCGGCCTGGAACAGGCTTTCGAACAGCGCCTCATTGCCGCCGGCTCGATTGGCGACGAACACCGGCGTATGCAGGCGTGAGTTGCCGTACCAGCAGGCTGCGGCCGGGCCACTCAGCTCGGTCGCCAGCGGCAGCACCGGCTGGCTGGTCTTGCCGCTGATGCTTTTCAGCACCGGCTGCAGGCTGCTCCAATCCACCGGCAGCGTGAAACAGCTGCTTGGGTTGTAGGGCAGCGCACTCCACAGGGCGCTGCTGTCATAGCCATCTTTCGGCAGCTTGGCCGCATCGAGCAGTACCTGCGAGCGCCACGCGCCCTTGCTGAAATCGAAGCGCAGCGCTTCCAGTCCGCTGAAAAATGGCTGGTAGCCGAAGGACAGGAAATCGGCCTTGATGGCGATGCTATGGCCGTCCTGTGCCGCTTTCTCGAAGTGGAACTGGTCATGGAAGACTTTCTGCTGTGCGGCATCCTTCCCCAGCAGCTTGGCGACCGTGGTTTGCGCCTTGTCGTCGCTTACCTTGCGGTCGGCGCCATACAGCATGCCAGGGTGGGACAGGATCACCATGCGGTCGCCGTGCGCCGCGAACAGCAGGTTGCGCTGGTAGGCGTAATTCAGTGCATACACCGGCACCTTGTCGCCATCGACGCGCAAGTCGCCTGCGATGGTGAGCTGGGTGTCCTTCAGCGCCACCTTGCCCGCTTCTTCCAGCACGCGCGCCAGCTTGCCGCGCGAAACGGAGATCACATAGTGTTTCAGCGAGCCATCGGCATCGCGCCACATGGCCACTTCCGCCGGTTCGTCCAGCACCATGCGGATCAACTGGTCGCCCCATCCCAACTCATGCTCGTAGGCGATGCGGCGCAGGCTGCCCTTCAGGCCCAGGCGGTCTTCGGTCTGCTCGTAATAGAACAGGAAGTCCTCGCGCAGCACGTCGCGCGCCAGCGGCACGGTCAGCAGATCGCGCGGCAGGCTGGAAAGGCTTTTGGTGACGACCAGGGCGTCCGGCTTGGACAGGTCGATCTTCAGGCTGTTGACAGGGCCAGTCATGGCGCCCCAGCCAAAAGCCCGGTAGGCGAAAACGCCGCCGGCAACGACAACAACTGCCGCGGCGATCTTGGCCAAAGTCTTTTTGTTCATGGCGGGTCCGGCAAAGTTATATTAAATACAACGACGCCGAATTTTGCCATGGAGTAATCAAATTAGCTAGTTATTTTCGCAATCGTGCATGCCTCGCGTTTGTTGAAAGTGATCGTCACCTGCAGGAAGCGCGCGATCACTTCCGCGTTGGTGCGGGTGTGCTGCGACAGCACGTCCATGGTGAAGCTGCCGCCGCCGGCCAGCGCCATCGGAACCAGCAACTGGTCGGCCAGATGTTCGCTGACCGCAGCGCCCGATGCGATGAAGCGGCGCGCCTGTGCCACGGCGTCGCGCGCCACCTCTTCAGCGCGCCGGGCTTTTTCGCCGAAGGCGACGAAGACTTCCGTTACGTGCTCGTGGTCCAGCGTGATCAGCAGCGCGTTGCCGGGGCCCCAGTTGTCCGGAAGGGTCTTGAAACGCAACTGGTCACCAGACCAACCCATGGCACTCGCCACGCAATCCAGTTCACGCTTCGCAACGCCACCCGGTACGGCAGCAACCAGGCTCTCAGCGTAGGCTTCGCGCCGTTCGCCGCGTGCCTCCAGCGCCAGTTGGCGCCAGGCCGCCAGCGGCTTCACGGTTGCCCGCACTGCGCCACCGCCGGCGGGATAGAAGCCGGTGCGCTCCAGGTGGAATTCGACTTGCGCCCCCATATCGGCCATGGCGCGGCCATAGGCACGCTGCAGGAATTCCGCCGGCGGCGCCTTGGAGTTATGGGTACCACCGCTGACGCGTACCACCGATTCACCCGGGGCGTACAGCAACGCGGGTACCACGGTCTGCAACACCAGGGTGGAGCTGCCGGCCGTGCCGATCTGGAATTCATACACGCCGGCCTTGATCGCCCCCGGCGCGAACGACAGGCTGGTCGAGCCGAGGGCGTCGCCCTCGACTTTCGCGCCGGAGATTTCCGCGGCCGCCTTGACCGAAGCAAGGTGCTGCCGCATCAAGCCCGGTTTCGAGCGGTTGGCGCGGATGTTCGAGATGCGGAACGGCTGGCCGGTAATCATCGAGAGCGTCAACGCGGTGCGCAGCACCTGGCCGCCGCCCTCCCCTTGGGATCCATCAATTTCAATCATTCTTGTTCTTATCCTTGTTCTTACCCTTTAACGCACACCACCTGCTTCAGGGTATGCACAACTTCAACCAGCTCTTCCTGCGCCTTCATGACGGCCTCGATGTCCTTGTAGGCCATCGGGATTTCGTCGATCACGCCTTCGTCCTTACGGCATTCGACACCTTCGGTCGCCTTTACCTGGTCTTCCAGCGAGAAGCGGCGCTTCGCCTCGTTACGGCTCATGGTACGGCCGGCGCCGTGGCTGCAGCTGTTGAAGCTCTCCGGGTTGCCTTTACCACGCACGATGAAGCTCTTCGCTCCCATCGACCCCGGAATGATCCCCAGTTCGCCTTCGCGTGCAGAAACTGCCCCCTTACGGGTCACCAGCACATCCTTGCCGAAGTGGCGCTCTTTCTGCACATAGTTGTGGTGGCAGTTCACTGCTTCCACGTGCGTCTGGAACGGCTTGGTGATAACGGTGCGCACCGAGGCAATCAGGTTCTGCATCATCACTTCGCGATTCATGCGGGCGAACTTCTGCGCCCACCCCACCGCTTCAACGTAGTCGTCATAGTGCTGGGTACCTTCTTCCAGGTAGGCCAGGTCCTTATCCGGCAGGTTGGCGATATGGGTACGCATATCCTTCTGCGCCAGTTCGATGAAGTGGGAGCCGATGGCATTACCCACGCCGCGCGAACCGGAGTGCAGCATGAACCACACCGAACCTTCTTCATCCAGGCACACTTCAACGAAGTGGTTACCCGAACCCAGGGTACCCAGGTGGCGGTAGTTGTTGGTGTTTTTCAGCTTCGGCGTTTTCTCGCAGATCACGTCGAATTCATCCTTCAACTGCCCCCAGGCGACGTCCACGGACGAAGGCGGGTTCTCCCACGAACCGCGGTCGCGGCCGCGGAACTTCGGGGTCAAGCCGTGCGGGATCGCTTTTTCGATCGCGCTACGCAGGGGACCCAGGCTATCCGGCAGGTCACGCGCATTCAGCGTGGTCTTGGCGGCCATCATCCCGCAACCGATATCCACGCCGACTGCCGCCGGAATGATCGCACCGAGGGTCGGGATCACGCTACCGATGGTCGAACCTTTACCCAGGTGGACGTCAGGCATCACGGCAATATGCTTGTAGATGAACGGCATCTTTGCGGTATTGGCCAACTGCTGGCGCGCCTCCGATTCAACCGGCACACCCTTGGTCCACATCTTCACCGGGCTACCACCCGACACTTCCATCACTTCGAATTCTTTATCTTTCATCATAGTTCTCATCTTCTAACGATTAATCTGCGCCGACAAGGGTGGAGACCACGCCATTCCACACCGTGCGGCCTTTGCCGGGGAGAGGCTCGGCATGCCAGCTGACGGTGGTGTGGCGGCGGCTGGTGGAAATATTCATCGCCGCGTGCACGCCGCCGTAGCTGCGTTTTACGGGTTTCTTGCCGACTGCGCCGGCGCTGATGGTCCAAGCCTTGATTTGTGATTCCGCCATTTTGATCTCCTTTCGTCTTTGCGTATCTCTTCTATTGCAAAGGGTGTGCCAGCTTGCTAAGTCATTGATAAATATAGATTCATGGAAATCAATGATTGTGGTAAATTATCTGAAAAGATAAATGTTTATATGCAATGAAAAAGAAAATCGTCATCCTGGGTTTCCTCGGCACTCAGCTGGACGGCGGCCCGCGCACGCCGGCGCGCTGGGAGAAATGGCGTCCGAGCATCTCCCTCCTGCAGCACGAAGACCTGGTGGTCGACCGCTTTGAACTGTTGGCCAGCGCCCACCACGACAGCCTGGCGCGCCAGATCGAGGAAGACATGCACGCCATTTCGCCCGAGACTGTCGTGCAGCGCCACACGCTGCCGATCAGCGACTGGTGGGATTTCGAAGACGTCTACAGCCAGCTGTTCGACTTCGCCCGCAATTACCGCTTCGATACCGAGAACGAGGAGTACTGGGTGCACATCACGACCGGCACCCACGTTGCGCAGATCTGCCTGTTCCTGATGACCGAAGCACGCTACTTCCCCGGCCGCCTGCTGCAGACTTCCCCACCACGCCGCGTGGCGCCCGGCAAGACCGGCGACTACGTCCTGATCGACCTGGACCTGTCCCGCTACGACCAGATCGCGCAGCGCTTCTCCAACGCGCAGCGCGAGGGCGTGGAGTTCCTGAAGTCAGGCATCGCCACCCGCAACCCGCATTTCAACCTGCTCATCGACGAGATTGAACACGTGGCTGCGCGTTCGCGCGCACCCATGCTGCTGATGGGGCCAACCGGTGCGGGCAAGTCCTTCCTGGCGCGCCGCGTATATGAATTGAAGAAGGCGCGCCACCAGCTCGACGGCGCCTTCGTCGAGATCAACTGTGCCACGCTGCATGGGGACGGCGCCGGCTCGACCCTGTTCGGCCACGTGAAAGGCGCCTTCACCGGCGCGGCATCGGACCGCCCGGGCTTGCTGCGCACTTCACATAAAGGCTTGCTGTTCCTCGACGAGATCGGCGAGTTGGGCCTGGACGAACAGGCCATGCTGCTGAAGGCAGTCGAGGAGAAGCGCTTCCTGCCAATGGGCGGCGACCATGAAGTGCGCAGCGATTTCCAGCTGATCGCCGGCACCAACCGCGACCTGGCGCGCGAAGTGGCTGCAGGGCGCTTCCGCGAAGACCTGTTCGCACGAATCAACCTGTGGACTTACTCCCTGCCCGGCCTGGGCGAACGGCAGGAGGACATCGAACCCAACCTGGACTACCTGCTGGCGCAGTTCGGCGCGGAGAATGGCTCGATGGTGCGCTTCAATACCGAGGCGCGCCAGCAGTACATGCGCTTTGCGGCATCGCCGGACGCGCTTTGGAACGGCAACTTCCGCGACCTGTCGGCCTCTGTCACGCGCATGGCAACGCTGGCCGATGCAGGACGCATCACGGCGCCGATCGTCACGGCGGAAGTCGCTCGCCTTCAGCGCCAATGGAAGCCGCTGGCGGAAGGCGTGAAGGCCACCGTCACGCTCGACGGACTGTTCGACGGAGAAGCGCTTGAGCAGATCGACCTGTTCGACCGCATGCAACTGGAATCCGTGATCACCATTTGCCGCCAGTCGAAGTCCATGTCCGACGCCGGCCGCAAGCTGTTCGCCGCTTCGCGCCTCGGCAAGGCGAAGCCGAACGACGCGGACCGCTTGAAAAAATACCTGGCCCGCTTTGGCCTGGAGTGGGAACAGGTCAGCTAGATCTTGGCGCGCACGTGGCAGGTGTTGAATCGTTCGCCCTGCTCGAAACTGATTGTCACGGGCAGGAAATGCGTAATCACTTCCGCATTCGTGATCGCGTGTTGCGACACGTGGTCCAGCGTGTAGGAACCGCCGCCCGCCAACGCCATCGGCAGCATCACCTGGTCGCCCAGGTGTTCGCCCACCGCTGCGCCGGAAGCGAGATAGCGGCGGGCCTCCAGCGCCGCCTCGCGCGCCACCGCTTCCGCCCGCACGCCGCGATCGCCGATGGCGGAGAACACCTCCGTCACCGTTTCGCTCTCTACGGTCAGCAAGACCGCATTGCCCGGGCTGGCCGAAACGGGTGCAAGAACTTCACGCAGCTGCTCGCCCTCCCATCCCAGCAGGTTACGCACAGTCGCGTATTGGCGGTGCGCCACCTGAGCCGGCAGGCGCGCTGCAATCGCTTGCGCGTAAGCCTGCTGCAAGCCGCCCCGGTCGAGCAGGTCGAGCCGGCGCAACTGCTTGCATGGCCAGACGTTGGCCGAGATGCTGCCGCCTCCGGTCGGATAGAAGCCATAACGTTCGATATCGATCTCGATGTCCGCGCCCATGGCTGCGAGCACGCGGCAGTATGCCCGTTGCAGGAATTCGGCCGGGGGCGCCTTTGGATTATGCGTGCCGCCCGTGACCGTCACGACGGTCGGCTGTTCAGCGAACAGCAAGGAAGGAACCAGGGTTTGCAGCACCAGCGTTGTGCTGCCGGCAGTGCCGATATCGAAGTCGTACACGCCCCCGGTCACACGGCCGGGCGTGAATTCCAATGAAGTTGAGCCGACTTCGGCGTGGCTGACAGTGGCATTGCAAACGATAGCTGCTGCGCGTGCTGCCGAAAGGTGTTGGCGGCGCAAGCCGGGCGGCTGGCGATTGGCGCGGATATTCCGGATGCGGAAGGCCTGGCCGGTAATCATCGACAGCGTCAGCGACGTACGCAGGATCTGCCCGCCACCTTCGCCCGTCGAACCGTCCAGTTCAATCATCGCGCACCTCCCTGCCGGCATTATGCTGCCGCCGGCAGGGAGGTGGCGCACGAACATCAGTAAGTGTTAAGTGCCTTCGAGAACTTAATCAACCACAAGCGGCTTGGACGCTCACGGTCATCGCCACGCGCAACACGGATGGTGTTGGCGGCGTTGCAGCCGGCTGCATTGCTGGTGATGATGGTGCCGTTCGCATCGACATTGCACTTGGTGACGTCGGCATCAGCCACGACGTCGCCGGATGGCGTGAAGATTTTGGTCTTGAGGCCGAAGTCATTATCGTTGGCCAGAGCCAGCGTGTTGCCGTCAACGATGGTCAGGCCTTCCGCCTTTTCAGCCAGCCAGCCGATAGCGTTCAGGTCCAGCAGCAGGGTTTTCTTCAGCGTGACCACCTTGGACCAGTCGGCGCCATTAACCGCCACTGCGCCCATCGAACTCTTTTCCAGGTCGGAGGTAGCCGGGTTGTATGCAGCGGTGTTGATGTCGGTCGCGCCGCCGATTTCCACCAGCATCAATTTATTGAATACCTTGCCGCCCGGTGCGGCGCCTTGCTCGATCACGATGAACTTGCCATTGCCAAGTGCGACCATGTCGCCCAGCTTGGCGTTGCCGGTGCGGCCATCCGCGTAATCGGCGCCGTTCAATGGGTATGCAAACATGCGGCCAGTGCTGCCCGTGGCCGGGTCGAATTCAATCCAGCGGGTGAAGCGTGCAAAGCGTTCCACCTGCTCGTTCTTGGCGGTCACCGAGTACAGCGCGCTGCCGTCGGTCAGGGGGCTTTGCAGGAAGCCGTGCAGCTTGTCGGTTGCAGTATCGAGCGCCATGCCTTCCATGCCGCGGTTGGCGCGGCGCTTGGCGAAGATGGCAGGCAGGCCGCTTCCTGGAGCATAACGCGACTGGATCACGCCACTCGCGGCATCGATCTTCACGATGAAGGGGCCGTATTCATCGGATACCCACATCGCATTGCGCTTCTTGTCGAAGGCGATGGCTTCGGTATCGAGGCCATTCACGCGATACACCGCCTTGGTCGTGGCATCGTATTTCATCGCATCGAAGACCGGCACTTCAGCGGAGTTACCCAGCATGCCGGCCGGGATGGCCAGGCCGGAGCTATTGGTATTTGCGGAGACCTTGATCGGCAGCGTGGAGTTCAGCACGGCGCCGCCTTTACCGACCGTGATGATGCCGATCGATGGCGTGAAGCTTGGCGACGGGAAGATCTTGGCGCCCATGGTGCCGCTGCCGCCTGGATTAGGCACGTTCGGACCGTCGCCATTCGGGCCGCGGTCGGTCAGTCCATAGAATTCCAGGTCGCCGTTGGCATTCGCGCCTTTGAAGGCCAGTGCGGAGCCGTAGGACGGCAGGAAGCCCAACGGGAAATCGGCCTTCACCTTGGCATTGCTGCCTTCATATGGAATGTAGAAGCTGTTTGCAGCCTGCACCTGGTAGCGCGTTACGGTGACCGAGGCGGCCGCCTGGGTAAAGGTTTCCTGCACCGGCGTGCCAACCCTGGATGCCAGCGTGTCTTCGAAGTGCTCGCGCACCAATTGGCGGCGGTCGTCATCGACGCCGCGCGCAGCATAAGCAGTGCCGGCCGCAACCAGGTTGGCGGCCATGGCCTTGTTGAAGTCTGCTGCCGCGGCGCCGAAATCGGCCGACTTGCCGGCCAGCGCAGCCTTCACATCGGCCGTGATCCTGATGCCGTTCGAGGGATCATTGTCTTCATCCAGCAGCTGCAGTGCCAGCAGGCGGTTGACGACTTTGGCGTCCTTGACGTCAGTCGCGCCGGCAAGTTGCAGCGGAGTGATGATCGGTGCGCATGCGGCGCTGCCCAGTGCAAGGCCGCCTACGCTGAAGCTGACGGTGTCGCCTTGCTTGCAGGTGAACTCGCCCTTGGCGCCGGTCGCAGCCTTGGCAGCCGTACCGGCCACATAGTCCGCGCCTTCCACGGCGCCGTCGACGAAGGCGCCGTGGACCGAGAGTTTGACGGGTTCATTGCTGCCGCCACCGCCGCAGGCGGCAAGTGCGATAGCAAGGGGAAGGAGCGACAGGGATTTCATGCTGGCCTCTGGAGATTAAAAGGCGCAGCTTAATGAGAGGAAGTGACGTGCCGATGACATAAAAGCAAAAAGGCCCGCTATTCAGCGGGCCTTTTTGGCTTGTTACTTAGTCTGACGATAACCTACTTTCA
This sequence comes from uncultured Duganella sp., assembly GCA_966077345.1. Classification (GTDB taxonomy): domain Bacteria; phylum Pseudomonadota; class Gammaproteobacteria; order Burkholderiales; family Burkholderiaceae_D; genus Rugamonas. The sequence goes on along the minus strand of CBHREK010000006.1, from coordinate 742 downwards.
CACTGGTTGCAGCACTATCATCGGCGCAGAGTCATTTCACGGTCCTGTTCGGGATGGGAAGGGGTGGGACTGACTTGCTATGGTCATCAGACTGACCGGTACTTGGTTCGCGCGTGGCGCGTCACCAGGAATTATTAGCTTGACGATAACCTACTTTCACACTGGTTGCAGCACTATCATCGGCGCCAAGTCGTTTCACGGTCCTGTTCGGGATGGGAAGGGGTGGGACCGACTGGCTATGGTCATCAAGCATGACTTGTGTGCAGCGCGCCTGGCGCACTGCGCAATCTGGGAAGAAGTAGAAGTTGGGGTAGTGTTCTCAAACACGGTAAGTGCTACATAACCGTCAAGGTTATAGGGACAAGCCGTACGGGCAATTAGTATCAGTTAGCTTAATGCATTACTGCACTTCCACACCTGACCTATCAACGTCCTGGTCTCGAACGACCCTTCAAGGAGCTCAAGGCTCCGGGAAATCTCATCTTAAGGCAAGTTTCCCGCTTAGATGCTTTCAGCGGTTATCTCTTCCGAACTTAGCTACCCGGCAATGCCACTGGCGTGACAACCGGTACACCAGAGGTTCGTCCACTCCGGTCCTCTCGTACTAGGAGCAGCCCCCTTCAAATTTCCAACGCCCACGGCAGATAGGGACCAAACTGTCTCACGAAGTTTTAAACCCAGCTCACGTACCACTTTAAATGGCGAACAGCCATACCCTTGGGACCGGCTACAGCCCCAGGAT
>CBHREK010000005.1:0-360038 GCA_966077345.1 uncultured Duganella sp. | reverse complement strand
TTCGGTCGGCAACCTCGAATTTTGGGGGGGCCATACTGGGCTGTTCCCATCCCGGCACCCCGACTTTTATCACGCCACCTTGCCGCTTTGGGACTCGTCGGTGGATGAAGCCTGCCTTTGGTTTGAAACAAAGGCATCCAGGCCTTTCTGCACCAGCTCGTAGGTCTTGTCGATGTTGGAGGCAATGTCGCCGCCCAGCACCTTCAAGCCCTGCAGGATATCGCGCGCTTCCTTGAAGCCTTTTTCGATGCCGCCCTTGATGGTGTCCATGAAGCGGTTCAGGGCATCGTCGCCCTCCAGCTCGGAATGCTGTTGCTGGAATGCGCTGAAGAAGGCGGTCGATAACGATACAATGCGCCCCGCCGTGCCTTCCGGCGAGTTGTCCTGGCCGGCAGCATTCTGGATCGCATCCGGCCCGAAATCGGCTTCCAACTGCTCGTTGATCGAAGTGATTGCGGATTTGTAGACCAGCGCCAGCGGGTCATTTTCGGAATTCAGCGAAACCGAGGCCGATTCTTGCAGGATCGACACATTCAGCTGCATCTTGGCCCGGGTGGACGCCGAAATGGCCGTGTCATTGCTCGCCGTGGCGGGCGTGGCACGGGTGTTGACGGAAATTGAATTTGACACAACAGTCCTCCTTGCCTCAGCATTCGATAACGAGAACCAACATTTGCACCATGAGTAACCATACCTTCCTGTGGCATGACTACGAAACCTTCGGCGCCGTGCCACGCCGTGACCGCCCAGCCCAGTTTGCCGCTATCCGTACCGACGCAGAGCTGAACGAAATCGGCGAGCCGATCATGCTGTTCTGCCAGCCAGCCAACGATTACCTGCCTGACCCGGTTGCCTGCCTCATTACCGGCATTACTCCACAGCAAGCTTTGCAGCAGGGTGTGCCGGAGCATAAGTTCGCGGCAACTGTCGAGAAGGCCTTTTCGGAGCCTGGCACCATAGGCGTAGGCTACAACACTATCCGGTTTGACGATGAAGTGACGCGCTTCTTGTTCTGGCGTAACTTGATCGATCCTTATGCTCGCGAGTGGCAAAACCAGTGCGGGCGCTGGGATTTGCTGGATGTGGTGCGGATGACCTATGCGTTGCGCCCCGAAGGTATTGAATGGCCCCTTAATGATAGCGGCAAACCGAGCTTCAAGCTTGAGCATTTGACGAAGGCCAATGGCCTGGTGCACGAGGCGGCGCACGATGCGTTGTCCGACGTGCGCGCGACCATCGCCCTGGCCCGCCTGATCCGCCAGAAGCATCCGAAGCTGTTCGATTTCTGCCTGGCCCTGCACAAGAAAGACCGCGTGGCCGAGGAGATCGGCCTGCACCTGGCGCGCGAACTGCGCCAGCCTTTCCTGCACGTGTCGGGCATGTTCCCGGCCGAGCGCGGCTGCCTGGCGCTGGTATGGCCTTTGGCGCCGCATCCGTCGAACAAGAACGAATTGCTGGTGTGGGATTGCTCGTACGATCCGCAGGAGCTGTTTGCGCTGGATGCGGAAACGATCCGCACCCGCATGTTCACCCGCGCCGATGCGATGCCGGAGGGGATGACGCGCTTGCCGATCAAGAGTATCCACCTGAACAAATCGCCGATGCTGGTGTCGAACCTGAAAACGCTGCGGCCGGAACTGGCCGAGCGCTGGGGGCTGGACCTGGAGTCGGCGCGTGCCCATGCGGCGCGTGCGGCGGCGGGGCCGGATATGTCGGCGATCTGGGACCAGGTGTTCTGGCGTCCTGTCGGCGAGCCGGCGGATGTGGATGAAGATCTGTACGGGGGCTTCGTCAGCAATGGCGACAAGCGCTTGCTGGAATCGCTGCGGCGCGAGCATCCGGCCAAGCTGGCGTCGGCTTCACCGCATTTCCAGGATGACCGGTTGGGCGAGCTGTTTTTCCGCTATCGGGCGCGCAACTTCCCGCAGACCTTGTCCGAGGAGGAGCATGAGCATTGGGAGCAGCATCGTGCGGCGCGCTTGTTCGAAGGCGCTGGCGGGGCGCGCACTGTCGATGAGTTGTTCTCGGAGCTGGACCGACTGGGCGCGGAGGCAGATGAGCGGGGGCAGGAAGTGCTGGGGGCTTTATACGAATACGTTGAAATGATTGCGCCGGAGCGCTACTAAAACCGGTAAGGCGGTGTCTGACCCACAGGGTCAGACACCCGGCTCGCATCTGCCGCTGGCTAGTGTCCGACCCTGTGGGTCTGACGGGACGGCCATCCGGCTGGTTTACCGGGTTTAAGCGCGATGCGCGTTGATCGCGTCGCGCGTCTCCTGCGCCACGCGGCGTGCGGCGGCCGCGAAGTCTTCACTACCTTGCGGGGCTGCGTACAGGATCGCGCGCGACGAATTGATCATCATGCCGGTGCCGTTATACGTGCGGCCAGCCTTGACTGTCGCCTCAATATCCCCACCCTGCGCACCAATCCCCGGCACCAGCAGCGGCATGTCGCCCACGATCCCGCGCACCTGGGCCAGTTCTTCAGGGAAGGTCGCACCAACCACCAGCGCGCACTGGCCATTGGCGTTCCACTTTTCTGCCACCAGCTTGGCAACGTGCTGGTACAGCGGCTTGCCATCCACCTTCAGGAATTGCAGGTCCGAGCCGCCGGCGTTCGAGGTGCGGCACAGGATGATCACGCCACGGTCGCTCCACTCCATGTACGGCTCGACGGAGTCGGAACCCATGTACGGATTCACGGTCACCGCATCCGCACCATAGCGGTCGAACGCTTCACGCGCATACTGCTTGGCGGTAGCGCCGATGTCGCCGCGCTTGGCGTCCAGGATCATCGGGATGTGCGGATAGTTTTCCTTGGCGTAGGCGCAGATCTTTTCGAGCTGGTCTTCCGCGCCCAGCGCCGCGAAATAGGCAATTTGCGGCTTGAATGAGCATGCCAGGTCGGCGGTAGCGTCGATAATCTCGGTGCAGAACTGGTAAATGCCTTGCGGGTTGTTCTGGAATTGCGCAGGCAGGCGCGCCATATCCGGGTCCAGGCCAACGCACAGCAGGGAATCGTTGGCTGCCCAGGCAGCGGATAATTTTTCGATAAATGTCACAGCGGGCCTCTTTTTTCTTGCGTTGCAAACCCTACATTATAACGGGGCGGGTGTGTGCATTGCCGCACATGGCTGCAGGCTAATTGCGTGTATATTTCGATAATACGTTCCAAGGAGCGAATGATGCGAAACTTTCTGGCAATGAGCGTGCTGGCGACAGTTCTGCTGTCCGGCTGCGGTTACAACGAGTTCCAGGCCAAGGACGAAGCAGTCAAGGCGCAGTGGGGCGAGGTGGTCAACCAGTACCAGCGGCGGGCCGACCTGATCCCGAACCTGGTGAATACCGTCAAGGGCTATGCCTCGCACGAGCGCGAAACCCTGGAGGCGGTGACCAGGGCGCGTGCTTCAGCCACCAGCGTGCAGGTGACGCCCGAGGTGCTGAATAATCCGGGCGCGCTGCAGAAATTCCAGCAGGCGCAGGGTGAGCTGACCAATGCCTTGTCGCGGCTGATGGTGGTGGCCGAAAAATATCCCGACCTGAAGGCGGATGCCAGTTTCCGCGACCTGCAATCGCAGCTCGAAGGCACGGAGAACCGCATCACCGTAGCACGCCAGCGCTATATCGCCTCGGTGCAGGACTTCAACGTCCTGGCGCGGCGCTTCCCGACCAACCTGACGGCGAAGATGTTCGGTTATGACGTGAAGCCGAGCTTCACCGTCGAAAACGAGAAATCCATTTCAACCGCTCCAACGGTGGACTTCAACAAGAAGTAAGGAGTCGCAATGGCGACCACACCACGCCAAACGCGCGGAGGCGGCAAGGCTTCCAGCCGCGACGAAGACCGGCTCAGCGATCCGCTGATCGATCGCGACCTGGCGCGGCGCACTGGCGGGCTGGCTGAGCATGCCCGGCGCTGGAGCTTCCTGCCTGGCTCGCCTTGGCTCAGGGTCGTGATCGGGGTTGCCATACTTTTGCTGCTGGCGCTGGTCGTCACCGGCGCCCGCGCTGCGGATGGCTTTGTCGCGGTGCCGGCACATGCGGCCCGCGTTACCGACCAGGCGGGCATGTTGAACCCGCAGCAGCGCTCGGCCCTCGATGGCGTACTGGCGGACTATGAGCGCAAGACCGGCAGCCAGATCGCCATCCTGCTGGTGCCTTCCACGGCGCCGGAGGCGATCGAGCAATACAGCATCCGCGTGGCCGAGGCGTGGAAGCTGGGCCGCAAGGGCATCGATGATGGCGTGCTGCTTGTGGTGGCCAAGAATAACCCGTCCTCGCTGCGCAGGCTGCGGATTGAAGCCGGACGCGGTGTCCAGGGGACCTTGACAGATGCCCAGTCAAAACGTGTTTTGCAGGATGTGATTGCGCCGCATTTCCGGCAAGGCGATTTCTATGGCGGGCTCGCGGCGGGCGTGAGTGCAATCGCGACTTTACTGGATAAGGAACACTTCCCTGCCCCGCCGGGCGCTCAAGGCAGCGCCGCGCCAACCGATGGCGGGATCGCAAGCGGGTCTGCCAGTGCAAGCGGTGGCGTTGCCGGCATGGCGCAAACGGCGGGTGCGGGCGGCATTCCTGGGAATGAGGGCTCGAATGCGACGCAAAATGCCGCGAACTCCCGCTCGACGAATGGCCCGGGTAGCGCCGGCGGCTCAGGCGACGGTGGCGGCTGGTCCGCAGGCTGGCTATTCTCCTTGCTGCTGTTCGGCGTGTTCGTCGTGCTGCCGATGCTGCGCGGCGGCTCGCGGCGCGGCTTGCGGCGCGGCGGCTGGGGTTCGGACGCAACAGGGGTGCTGCTTGGTGCGGCATTGGGCAATGCCTTGAGCGCCGCGGCGCACCGCAGCAGTGGCGGAAGCAGTTGGGGCGGTGGTGGCTTCGGCGGCGACAGCGGTGGCGGCTTCAGTGGCGGCGGGGGCACCTTCGACGGCGGCGGCGCCTCGGGAGACTGGTGATGGCAAACCAACCCACAACGTTCTTCGGCCGCTGCAAACGCGCCTGGCGCCATATGACAAACGGCACCGGCGCCGGCAAGCGCGCCTTCCCGCCGGCCACGCTGCAAGCGATCGAACAGGCCATCACGCTGGGCGAGCAGCGCCACCGCGCCGAAGTGCGCCTGATCGTGGAACCCGGCCTGGACGCCCGCGCGGCCTTCAACAACGTCAGCAACCGCCAGCGCGCCCGCGCCCTGTTCGCGCAGTACGGGGTATGGGATACCGAGGAAAATTGCGGTGTCCTCATCTACATCAACCTCGCCGCGCGTGAAGTCGACATCGTTGCCGACCGCCACGTCGGCCGTCTGGTCGCCGACACGGAATGGCAAACCATCTGCCGCACCATGACCACCGGCTTCGCCCAGGGCGACTATCACGCCCCCACTTTATCCGCACTGGAACAGCTCAACACACTGTTGGCGCGCCACTACCCTGCCGACGGCACACGGCCCAACCAGCTGCCCAACGACGCGGTCATCCTCTAAAATAAGCTTCCTAACCGACAAGCGGAAGCGATATGAAATTAACGAATAAAGTAGCCATCGTCACCGGCGCCACCCAGGGTATCGGCCTGGCCTGCGCGCAGCGCCTCATTACCGAAGGGGCCAAGGTCATGCTGGTGGACATCAAGCCGGAAGGCGCCCAGGCAGCCGAAGCGCTGGGCGACCAGGCGCGCTTCTTCGCCGCCGACGTCAGCCAGAAGGCCGACGTGGATGCCCTGGTCGCGGCGACCCTGGCTGCCTTCGGCCGCATCGATATCCTGGTCAATAACGCGGGCGTGACCCACAAATGCAGCTTCCTCGACCTGGCCGAAGCCGATTTCGACCGCGTGCTGGGCATCAACCTGAAGTCCATGTTCCTGTGCGGCCAGGCCGTGGCGCGCGAGATGGTCAAGCAGCAGAGCGGCTGCATTATCAATATGTCAAGTGTGAACTCGGAACTGGCGATTCCGGACCAGGTGCCTTACGTGGTCTCAAAAGGCGGCGTCAACCAGCTGACCAAGGTCATGTCGCTGAACCTGGCCCCGTATGGCATTCGTGTCAACGGTATCGGTCCCGGCACCATCCTGACCGAACTGGCAAAACAGGCGGTCCTGGCCAGCCCGGAAGCCAAGCGCACCATTTTGTCGCGCACTCCTTTGGGGCGTTGCGGGGAGCCGGAAGAGGTGGCTTCCATATGCGCTTTCCTCGCTAGCGAGGATGCCAGCTACATGACCGGACAGACGCTTTTCGTGGACGGCGGCCGCATGGCGCTGAACTACGTTGTACCAGTTAAAGAATAGTTATACGAAATCTGAATAACGATTATCGAAAAGGAAAATTGGACTAATATGTGGCGGCGCACCATAATTGCACATGTCTCCACTATTCTCCTCCAAGAAAATAGTTTAAGCCCGCTTTAACCAGCGGGCTTTTTTTTGGCCATAATTCATGAGGTGGCAAGCGGGAGGGACTACGGTGGACAAACTGTTGAACCGGCTGAAACTTTGGCAACGTTTTGCGATCCTGGGCCTGATGGGCTTGCTGCTCGTCGCGCCGCCCTTCTACTTGTTCCTGTCCGAGAACAACCGCAATATCCACTTTTCCGCTGCCGAACAATCCGGACTCAAGCCCGGCGCCCAGGCCCTCGACCTGCTTCAAAGCATCCAGCAGCATCGCGGCCTGTCGGCGGCCTTCGTCGGCGGCGGCCAGTTGGCCAGCGAACGCAGCGCCAAGGAAGCGGAAGTCAATCGCCTGCTGCTCGGCATGTCGTCCATGCTGGCCGAGGGCGATGGCCAGGACCGCAAGATGTTCGCCCGCATCCGCGATGAATGGACCGCCCTGGCGCGCGACGTCAGCACACGCAGCCTGGCCACCGTGGAAAGTTATGAGCGCCACACCGCCCTGTGCGAATTCACCCTGCTCTTCATCGAACAGCTGGCCGACCAGTCCGGCCTATCGCTCGACCCCGATGCCGACTCCTACTACCTGATGCGGGCCGTCTATTTCGACCTGCCGCGCGTGGCGGAAGACCTGGGGCAGATGCGCGCCCGCGGCGCCGGCTTCCTGGCCACCCGCAAGATCGATATCGAGGGCCGCGCCATCATGTACGGACTGCTCAGCAAGGCGCGCCACGCCAGCGCCAGCATGCAGCGCACCGTCGGCAAGGCGTATGCCGCCAATCCCGTGCTGAAACAGAAGCTCGATGGGCCGGTTGCTGCCGCCACCGCCGCTGCCGCGGAAGTGACCGAGCTTGCACGCACGCGCATTGTCATGGCCGACGCGCTGGACTACGCGGCGCCGGACTACATCGCCGCCACCACCCGCGCCATCGACCAGCAATTCAGCGCCGGCGATTCGGCGTTTGCCCTGCTCTCGGCCCACATCGAACAGCGCCTGAAGGAACAGGCCGAGACACGCAAGCTGCTGGCCGGCGGCGTCATTGCGATAGCGCTGCTGGCCGTCCTGGTCGGCTACGCCATCAGCCATCACCTGATCCGGCAAATCGGCGGCGAACCATCGGAGGTATGCGAAGTATTGCAGCAAGTCGCCCAGGGCGACCTGACCCAGCGCATCCAGTTGCACCGGGACGATCGCAGCAGCCTGGCCTATGTGGTGCAGGAAATGGCGCTGCGCCTGCACGCCACCGTCACCAGCGTGCGCCAGTCGGCCGACACCCTGGCCAACGCGGCAGCACAGGCAAGCGCCACCGCGCAAGCCTTGAGCACCAGCTCCACCGAGCAGGCCGCCAGCGTGGAGCAGACCAGCGCATCGATCGAAGAAATGAGCGCCTCGATCTTCCAGAACCATGAGCACTCGCGCGTCACCGACGACATGGCATCACGCGTGGCCGGCTACGCGGTCGAAGGCGGCGACGCCGTCGCGCGCACGGTCACGGCAATGCAGCAGATCACGCGGGAAATCGCGATCATCGACGACATCGCCTACCAGACCAACCTGCTGGCACTGAATGCCGCCATCGAAGCGGCGCGCGCGGGCGAACACGGCAAGGGTTTTGCCGTCGTGGCGGCGGAGGTGCGCAAGCTGGCCGAACGCAGCCAGGCCGCGGCGCAGGAAATCAGCGGCGTGGCGCAAGACAGCGTGGCTGTGGCCAACCAGGCCGGCAAGCTGTTGAAGGAAATCGTGCCGGGTATCAGCAAGACCTCGGAGCTGGTGCAGGAAATCAATGCCGCATCGCGCGAACAAAGCAGCGGGGCCAGCCAGATCAGCGAAGCGATCAACCAGCTCAGCGAAACCACCCAGCGCAATGCCGCCGCTGCCGAACAGCTTGCGGCCACCGCCGAAGAATTGGCCAGCCAGGCCGAAACCCTGCTCGATGCTGTTGCTTTCTTCAAAGTTTGAACGAAGCTTGATTTATGTCATGGTGCTGTCACAGCCGGTCCCTATAATGGCTACATCTGCTGCACACGCAATCGATATGCGTGGCGGCAGAAGGTGCGCCGGCCTAGTGCCGGCGCAACCGCTTCCGTGGTATCTTCCCACCCATGCAAAAATTCCTCACCCTGCTGTTCCTCAGCGACGCTTACGCACGCCTGCGCTTCTGGGGCGCCATCACCCTCTTCGTCCTTAACTGCATCATCGGCTCGATTCCCGGCGCGCGCGCCGAAGCGGCGGAATATGCCAGCGGCCTGGTATTGCACAGCTTCGGCTATTCGGTGCTGGCGTTCATGCTGTTCACCGGCTGCAAAGGCGAGCCCGCGCAGCGCGCGCTCAAGGCCGTGTTCGGTATCGCCATCATGGGCGCCATCGATGAGATTGTTCAATCCTTCTTCCCTTACCGCCACGGTTCGGTCGACGACTGGCTGGTCGACATGGCTGCCGCCATCATCGCGTCAACGGTGATGTGGGCCTTGTGGAGCTTGCGCAAGCGTCCTGCCGCTTGACGTGCGTCGGCCGTTAGCGGAACGGCGTACACTTCCCCGGCGCGCATATGGCTAATTTATGGGGGATATATGAAACTTTCCGTAATCATGCTGGTGAGCCTGGCCCTGGCGGGCTGCGCCCATGACAGCAGCAAGAAAACCGCCAGCATGGATGAAAGCACCAGCACCTCGACTGCCAGTGCTTCCGAAGGCAGCCAGACTGCCGCCAACTGGGATGGCGTGGTGCAGTCAATCGATCCGGCGGGTTCAATGTCGGCAGGCGGTGCGGTTGGGGCAGCGGCAGCCGGTAGCGGCAGCGGCTACCGCGTAACCGTGAAAAAGGCTGACGGTTCCATTGAGACCGTCAACGTGGACAGCATGCCCAGCTATCGCGTGGGCGACAACGTCCGCTATTCGAGTGGCTCGCTGAGCACCAGCCCTAAATACTAGTAGACCTTCTCGACCTGGTAGCCGTGCTGGCGCAACAGCGCCGGCACGCCTTTGTCGCCGACCAGGTGCAGCAGGCCGATGCCGATGAAGGCGTCGCCTTTGCGCATGATCGCTTCAATATTGGCTGCCATTTCAGGATTGCGCTTGCCCAGTAGGGTGCTGTCCATGAATCGGGCGGATACCGTGTCGCCCGAGGTTAATTCACGCGTGAGCGCAGCAATGCGTGAAGCATCTGCCGCGCCCCATGCTTCCACCAGCCCGGCCGACTTGCGCAGTGCGGCGCCGCTGTCGATATCGGCGATATTCTCCAGCAGGTAGGCTTCCTGCTGCGCATCGCTCAGCGAGCCGAACAGGCTAAGCTGGTAGTCGGCAGTCTCCAGCTCCTGCAAGGGTTTCTTCTGCCGGGAAGCATTGGTCAGCAGATAGCCTTCCACGCCGAGCCCGCGGTTGAAACCGCTCTTTTCGATTTCCTGTCCCACCAGGATGTTTGCCACCACCCATGGCCGGTAATGTTCGACGCTGGACAGCGGAAGTTTCACCTTATCCAGCGCGGCTTGCAGCCGAACCAGCGCGGCCGGCGACAGGTGGTCGCGGATGGTTTGCCCTGCCGGGTATTGGCCGTGGCGCTCCAGCGCCCGGTAGTAGGGAGCGCTGGCACGCACGTCGAGCTCCAGCACCAGCGAACTGGACTTCGCCAGCGCTTCGGTGACTTCAGGTTCGAGCGGGAAGAAATCCTGCTTGCCCACGTGGATGGTGCCGAACAGGTAGGAAGTTTTGCCTTCGTGATGCACGCGGTACAGCGTGCCGCGGCGCGGCACATCGTTGACCTGGATCGCATCCGCGGGCGCGGCGGTATTCGCCGGCGGGATACTCATATCCATGGTGTGTGCCGACAGGGAAAATGACAATGCAGTCAGGAAGACAAGCTTGCGGAACATGGCATCTTTTCATGGGATGCCTGTGTCGCAGCCAGGCATGGGCTGAAGGCTTCCAGTGCGAAAACCTTGTTGCCCATGGTAATGTCATTTACTGCCGTAAAGCAATACTCGTTTCGCCAACAATGTCGACAATTACTTCGCCAATTCCACCAGGACGGCGGTATACATTTCCAGGTTGAGAAGTAATTGTTTTTCCGTTATGAACTCGTGCTCCGAATGGCCGGTGTAGACCTTGCCGGGCATGGTCGGGCCGAAGCTCACGGCGCGCGGGAACAGGCGCGAATTGGTGCCGCCGCCAATGGCGATCGGCTGCGGATCCTTGATGCCGGTGTAGTGCGAGAACACCTTCATCAGGGTCGGCAATTGCGGCGCCTTGTCCTGTACCCACGGCTCGCCGATCTGCGCCGCCAGGGTTGCGCGCGGCTGGTTTGCGGCCTTCCAGGCGTCGAAGGCCTCATTGATTTCCGCCGTCAGCTGGGCTGTTGTTTTTCCGCGCGGGCGGCGCAGGTTGATGCCCAGTACCAGCCCCTTGTCGCTTGCCTTCAGGGTGGTCGGCGACACGGTCATCGGTCCCATGAAATCGTCGCTGTATGCAATCTTGCCGAACTTCTCACCTCGCAGCCCGGTGCCGATCATGTCGTTGACGAAATCGACCATCATGCCGGCCTGGCTGCCGCCCCAGTGCTGCACGTCCAGCGCATCGGCCAGCATGGCGATGGCATTCACGCCGTCTTCCGGCTTTGACGAGTGCGCGGCCAGGCCCTTGGCGGTGACAGTCAGGCGCGTGCCCTGCCATGCATACTGGTAAGTCATGCCTTTCTGCTGCGCGGCACGGGTACGGATAGCCGTTTCCAGCGCGGCATCGGCATTGTCGATCACGGCACGTGCATCTTCCGGGATCTGGCTGTCGAAGAAGCCGCCTGTAAAGCTGTACACCAAGGCTCCGCTACCCGGCGCCGGCGCCATGTCCGGCAAGGTCACGCGCACGCCGCCCCAGCCCTTCTCTGCCGTCACCGCAGGGTATTCGGCGTCGATGGTGATATTGGTTTGCGGCGGCGTATGGGTCTTCAGGAAAGCTTCCAGCGGCGCCCAGTCCGATTCCTCGGCCATGTAGATATACAGTTCGATGCGCTTCTTCAGCGGGATATTGCGGTCCTTGATCGCCTTCATCGCATACATGGCGGTGGCGATCGGCCCCTTGTCGTCCTCGGTTCCGCGCCCCAGAAGCAGGCCAGGCTCGCTGGTGCGATCAAGCTTGAAAGGCGACTGCTTCCACTTGCTCGGGTCGACCGGCTGTACGTCACCGTGCGTGATCACGCCTACGCGTTCCTTGCTGTCACCCAGGCCAATCACCATGATGTAGCCATGGTCCGAGAAGTCCAGCCCCAGGTGCTTCGCTTCCTCCTTGATGAAACGCTTGAAACCGATGTGCTGAGGGTTCTTTTCGAACGGCACCTTCTCGTCGGCCACGGTGTTGAAGCTGACCATGCTGGCCAAGCTGTCGATGACCTTTTCGCCGTAGGTTTGACGGGCGTAGCGCGCGGCTGCGGTGGCGTCCTTGCTGAGGGGAGTTGCGGCATGGGCGGTGGCAAAAGCCAGCGTGGTGGCCAGTACAAGTCTCTTGATCATTATGCTATTGGTAGTTGGACAGGATTTTGTTGATGGTGCCTTCGCGCACCAGCTGGGTAATGGCGGCATCGACTTCCGCCAGGGGCACACGGCCCTTTTCCGAAACGGCGCAGCGCGTTTGGTAGCTGCGCACAACCAGGGGTTCATGCACGTTGACCTTCTCGCCTTTGTGCAGCTGGTAGTCGTAAAACGATTTGATGGTGGCGACGTGGCGCAGGCGGCCCGCCGCCAGCTTGCGCAGGTTGGCCAGGTTCGAATGCGCGTCGGCGCGCACAAAGCCGGTGCCCATGGCTTTCACCATTTCCGGGTACTGGAACCCAAGCACGGAGCCAATCGGCTGCCCCCACAGGTCGAGCAGGCTTTGCGGCTGCGCCACCGTCAGCGAGGAGATGACGATTTCCGTCTGCGGCATGAAGGCTTGCGTCCAGCCGAAATGCCCTTGCAGCCATTCAGGCAGGTACATGCACAGCACGTCGGCCTGCCCTGATTCAAGCGCCATCGAGATGCGCTTGCGCGGCATCGGGAGCGTGACGGCGGTGCGGCCCATCTTTTGCGCCAGCGCCTCCGCCAGGTCCTTGTGGATGCCGCCCACGACTTCTCCGTTGCGGATATCCGCCATCGGCATCTCAGTACCGGTATCGACCAGCATGACCACTTTTTCGGCATGCGCCGAGGCAGCGGCCAGGAGTCCGAAGAGGATGGCGGAAATGGCTTTCATTTGGAAATATTAACCCACCAGCAGGCTTTTTGTTTCGGTGCTATCCTGCACCGCCATGAAACAAGAGCACCACATCACCCCTGCCATGATCCTGCTGCTGGCTGTCGCCAGCGGCCTGATAGTCGCCAACCTGTATTACGCCCAGCCGCTGGTGGGCCCGATCAGCCGGGCCACCGGAATTGAACCAAGTGCCGCAGGCCTGATCGTCACGCTGACGCAGATCGGCTACTGCCTTGGGCTGGCCTTCATCGTCCCGCTTGGCGACCTGCTGGAGAACCGCCGCCTGACCGTCACGCTCCTGGGCGGCACGGCGGTGGCGCTGCTGGGGGCGGCCATGGCGGGCAACGCTGCCACCTTCCTGGCGGCGGCTTTCCTGATCGGGCTTTGTTCGGCGGCGGCGCAGGTGCTGGTGCCGTTTGCCGCTCACCTGTCGGCGCCGGAACACCGGGGACAGACGGTGGGCACGGTGATGAGCGGCCTGCTGCTGGGGATCATGCTTGCGCGGCCGGTCTCAAGCCTGGTGACCGATGCGCTGGGATGGCATGCGATCTTCTACATCTCCACCGCCGCCATCGGCGTGCTCGCCATCGTGCTGCAATTCCGCTTGCCGCAGCGCCGGCCGGAAGGCGGCTACCGCTACGGCGCGCTCCTGGCCTCCATGTGGACGCTGCTGCGCACCACGCCTGTCCTGCGCCGCCGTGCCGCCTACCAGGCGTGCATGTTCGGCGCCTTCAGCCTGTTCTGGACCACCGTGCCGCTGGTGCTGGCCAGCCCGGCGTTCGGCCTGTCGCAGACCGGCATCGCGATCTTCGCCTTGCTGGGCGTGGCCGGCGCCATCGCATCGCCGATCGCCGGCATGCGCGCCGACCAGGGCAAGAGCCGTTCGACCACGCTGTTTGCGCTGCTCGCTGCAGCCGTGGCGTTTGGCGCGCCTTTGCTCCTGCACGGCGGCCGCCAGTTCACCCTGGTACTGCTGGTGCTGTGCGGGATTGTGCTGGACATGGGCGCCTCCGCCAACCTGGTGGTCGGCCAGCGTGCCATCTTCTCGCTGGGTGCGGAGATGCGCAGCCGCCTGAATGGCGTGTACATCTCGATCTTCTTCGCCGGCGGCGCATTCGGTTCCTGGCTGGGCGGCTGGACCTGGGCCCGCTTCGGCTGGCAGGGTGTGCTCATCGCCGGGCTGATGTTCCCGCTGGCCGCGCTGGTGGTGTTCGCGACCGAACGCCGCGACTAATGTGCCCACATGCGGAACTCGCCCTGCATCTGCAGGTTGCCATTGATATTGACGCTGCCGAGGTTACCGGTGACTGCGGCATTGGGGTCGTTCTGCACGCTCATTGATTCGAAGCCGAAGTTCGTGTAGCGCATCTGCGACGGCAGCGTGATGGCGATGTAGTCGCCGCTGCCGTCCGGGCGGGCTTGAACGTTCAGGCCGATGGCGAACATATCGACCGTGCCGCGCACATTGCGCAGCACGATGTAGCGCGGCTGTCCGCCGTCGTGGAAGCCCAGCGACAAGCGGCTGTCGGTCACGGCGCCAACCAGCGTCGGATCGTTCACCACCACGTGGGCAGCGAAGCTGATGCCGTCGCGGGCGCTGACGCCGGACAGCTCATTGTCGTCAAGCGGCTGCGGCGGCGCGGCCTGCAGCAAGGCCGGAACCAGCAGCATCAGTGCGGCGAGTTTCGTCATTGGCGGAATTTGATATCGAGGTAGTTGATCTGGATATTGCCGATGCGCGAAGAACCCAGGTCCACATTGCCGCTCGGCGCAGTGAAGCTGATCTTGCCGATTTCAATGCCGCCGCTGGGGGCCTGGCCGGTGCCGTACTGGGCGTCGGGCGCAGCGATGCCGATATGCAGGCGCGGTCCATTTTCGTCGGCCAGCGCGTTGACCAGCGCCGGCTGGCGCGCGACGTCGGCAATCACCCAGGGCTGGCCGGTGAAGTTGCCGTTTTCGTCCGTTGCGCCGATGCGGATACTGTCGAGCGCCATCTGGCCGACGGTGTTGGCGCGTCCATTCGGCCGCAGCGCCCATTGGCCGACCTCCATGCGCATCGCCACGCCCAGCGCCAGGCCGTCCTGGTTGCGCGGCGTGGAGAATTGCCAGTTGCCGCCATACAGGGCCAGGTCGCTCACCACGATGGAGCCGCCGTCCCGGTCGATGCCGTCGGCGTTCACACCGAAGTCGTAGGCGAGCTGCCACTTCTGCTCGCCGTTGATGTTTTGCGGCAGGCTGAATTGCGCGACATCGGCCAGGCCATTCGTGCTGCGTACGATGTCGAAACGGTAGGGATCGGAAAACGGTGTCGCGCTGTCGCTGCGCGATGCGCTGGGATTGCCGGCCCAGATGCTGGCGCCGTCAGGGCGCGTGTACGTTACGCGCAAGTCGCCATTCATGGAGAAGCCATTCAGGTCGAAGCTGACGCCGTCGCGTCCCCGCACGTCGGAAAGCGCGCTGTCGTTGAGTGGACGCAGGCCATCGGCAAGGGCCGTCGCCGGCGCCAGCGCGGTGCCGGCCAGCGCCAGGCATACGGCGCACGCAGCCGGCAGGGAGCGGCGTGCGGCAGTCATCAGCGGCCGCCCGATGCGGTTGGTGCGGCGAGCGTGAGCGCTGGCGCCACGGGCGCCGGCACCTGTGCGGCCGGCAGGTTGGTCAGCGACACCAGCTTGTCGCGCCAGTTGAGCCAGACGCCCGACTGTGCGGCATCCGGCATCTGCGTCGTGCCGCTCGGTGCCTGGAACTGCACGCCCGACTTCAGCACGGAAATCCAGAAGTCGCGGCTCGGCCCGGAGGCGTCGCCCGCGCGCACCCCGACCAGGGAGCTGGCGCCATCCCAGCGCTTGCCTCCGCCCGCATCGGTATGCGAATCAATGGTGGCCGGTTGGCCGTTCGCGTCCACGCCGCTGACCAGCAGCGAACCGGAAAGGCTGTTCACCTTCAGGCCCACGTCGCCCTTGATGCTGTCGAAGCCCATGCGCATGCCCACCACTTCGCGCGGTGAACCGGCATCGCCGGTGTTGCGGTACACGACTTCGAAATATGGATTGGTGATCGAAACCTTGCTGCCGTTCTGCCCGAACTGCAGTGCCGGCATGTCGATGTCGGCGCCCGTCCCTTCACGCGAAGGAAAGCGGTAATCGCCAAGGCGGATGTTACGCAAGTTCGCATTCAGTTCCACGTCCGCATCCAGCGCGATGCGCGTGAAATCGAAGCCGCCAAGCGTGCTGTTGCTCACTGCCAGCAAGCCCTGCCCGCGCGCGCGCGACAAGTCGTCGTCGCTCATGGGCCGCAGTTGCGCAGAAGCCGGGGCGCAGAAAAAGGCGGCCGCGAGGGCGGCCGCAAAGAGACGGGATTCCATCATCAGGAAATTCGCAGAGCGGCCGCTCCCACGGCCGCATCGGCGATTAGTGTGCCCAGATCCACACTTGGGTGCCACGCAGGTCGAGCTGGTTCATGGCCATCGAACCGTAGGAAGCATTGCTGCCGCCCATCTTGATCGCGTCAACGGAGATGTTCAGCAGTTTGCCTGCTGCCACTTGCACGTCGGCCGGGATGGCGATCTGCACCACGTCGCCGCCGGTTGCCGGGTTGTAGAAGGTGCCTGGGTTGGTCACGCCGGCAGCGCCGGCAGCCTGCAGGAAGGAATTACGCGACAGGATGTCGATGGTTGCAGCGATCAGGCCATTGACCTTGATGCCGTTGAAGCTCACCGAACCGCCGCCCAGGCCGTTGGCATCCAGAGCGTCCGTGTCGGTGTAGACGAAGGATTCGACTTTGACGTTCAGGTTGGCGCCGATCGACACGCCGTCCTGGCCGGTAACGGCGCTCAGTTCTGCGTCTTTGATCGGAGTCATTGCGGATGCGGACAGGGCCAGGGTGGACAGGGCGATTGCTACAGCGGTGGTAATGCGTTTCATATCGTTGATCTCCGTTCGAATAAGAATAATTTGATTTGCTTGCTGCACCTGTTGCGCCTCCTTGCCGGTCCCGAACCTGGTAAGCCCGGGTTGGCGAAGCGCCGTCTTAATATTGTTCGAA
The DNA here is from genome assembly GCA_966077345.1 of uncultured Duganella sp. Taxonomy (GTDB): domain Bacteria; phylum Pseudomonadota; class Gammaproteobacteria; order Burkholderiales; family Burkholderiaceae_D; genus Rugamonas. The sequence continues at coordinate 343,409 of CBHREK010000005.1, read as the reverse complement.
TATTAATTAAATTTATGATAGGTGGCGCCGCCGCACAGGGTCTAGCGTTTCACACTGACCGCACAGGCCAAACAATTGTCCTGGGGAGCCACACAGAGGAAGAGCGCTGTTGTGCGCATGTTGCTCGCTTTAGCATAAGTTTTCGGGTGCGAAGTAGAGGTGTGCATCTAATTTTTATGCATCGTGCAAGCCACGAAACGTGCGTAAATAAATAACAAAAGAGCAAGGACGAACGTTCGTCCAAATTACATTGGAGACGCCATGGGAGCAGGATTCGACGCGCGCGCGACGCGCAAGGGCAGCGCTTACCCCAACGATCGGGAGCTGCCATGCTGATGCTGTTGATGGGGGTCCTGGCAGCCCTGATTGGCGGTTCCGCCGCCCTCTCCCGCCACGACGTGCAGGAGCGTCCCAAAGGCCAGTACGAAATGCCGCAAACCATGCTGGGCGGCGGCAGCTATTCGCAGGCCGTGAGCATGGAGCCGTTCTCCGAGCTCAAATACCGCCACATCGTGCGCCAGGCTTACGACTACAGCTGCGGTTCGGCGGCCCTGGTCACCATCCTCAAGTTCCACCTCGGCCTCGACGTCACCGAACAGCAAGCCATGGAAGGCATGCTGGAAAAGGGCGAGAAGGAAAAGATCATCGAGCGCCGCGGCTTTTCGCTGCTGGACATGAAGCGCTACGCCGCTTCGCTCAACGTGCCCGCCGCCGGCTACAAGGCCGAAGTGAAGGACTTGCTGACGCTGGAAGAACCGGCCATCGTGCCGATCGACTACGCCGGCGCCAAGCACTTCGTAGTCCTGCGCGGCATACGCAACGGCGTGGTCTACATCGCCGATCCCTCCGCCGGCAACCTGGCCTTCTCGGTGCAGGAATTCGCCACGCTGTGGGACAAGAACACCCTATTCATCCTGTCCGCACCGGCCGGACAGAAAGCGCCGGCACAACTGGCGCTGAATGACCAGGAGCTGGGCGTGGTCGACATGGACCGCGTAACCAACCATGGCCAGCTCGATCCCTTCAACAACACCACGCAACTGCTGGAACGTGCCGTCAACTCCGGCCCGGCCCGCACCTGGATGCACCGTCAATAAGGAAACGCGAATGAAATACCAGTACCTGCCATTCATGCTTGCCACCGCCCTGCTGGTGCATTCGACCGCCGGCGCGCAGGAAAGCACGGCAGCCACCACCACCGCCGCTGCACGCGATGCGCTGGCGAAGAAGGAAGGCGAAGGCGACCAGAGCGCCCTGCTAAAAGAAACCCTGACCGCAGTCGACAAGCAGTATTCCCTGATCCGCAAAGGCAAATCGCAATACACCTATGACCTGAACTACACCTACATCGGCCAGGAAAAGATCGTCACCGACATCGCCGCCGACGGCCTGACCCTGTTCGAAATCGAAAACGTGTCGGCCCACGTCGTCACCAACACCCTGTCGGTCGACTATGGCGTGTGGGACAACCTGACCGCCAACGTGACCCTGCCGGTGATCGGCAAGTTCGCCGAGTCGCGCAATGGCAACAACACCTCGTTCTCGCTGGGCGACATCGCCATCGGCGCGCGCTACCAGCCGTGGGAAGCACGGCGCGACCGCGCCAACTTCACCGCCACCAGCAACCTGCGCCTGCCCACCGGCCGCAGCCCGTTCAAGATCATCGCCGGCAGCGGCGAGGCAACCGGCAGCGGCGTCGCTGCGCTGTCGCTGGGCATGAACGTCAACCGCATCGTCGATCCGGTGGCGCTGTTCGGCTCCCTGTCGCTGACCGCCAGCACCCAGGCTACCGGCCTGCACCAGGCCAACGGGACGCGCGTGCTGACGCGCGTGGCGCCCGGCACACAGTTCGGCTTCGGCATGGGTTTCGCCTACGCCCTGTCGTATGGCATTTCTACAACGATGTCCTTCCAGGGCGCGATTGCCCAGGGCGCGAAGTTGCGTTTTGCCGACGGTTTGAACGTGCGCACCAATACCCAGACCTCTGCGATCCTGAACTTCGGCATGGGTTACCGCATGTCGCCGAAGAACACGGTCAACATGTCGGTCGGCATTGGCCTCACCAGCGACTCGCCGAACTTCTCGGTGGGCCTGAACCTGCCGCTGGCTTTCTGACGAGGCAGCAATGCGAGCCCCGCTTCGCCTGGCGGCATGTGCCGCCGCGCTTGCCCACGTTCTGCCCGCGCAGGCCGCGCTGGTGGAAAACCTGACCACCAGCGTGGTGGCCATGTCGCTCGGGAATGCCGTCACGGCCGACCCGCCCGGCATCGACTCGGTGCACTTCAACCCCGCCGGGCTGGCACGCCTGCAGGGAGACAGCATGCAGCACACGGCGTTCGGCGCGTCGATCCGCGCCCGCGCCGGCTTTTCGGCGCCGGCTGGCTTCGATATCGGCGGCTGGAAGGACGATCCTATCAGCGGCACCCATACCGGGCCGATGCGGCAAGCCATGTACGTGCCGGCCTACGGCATGCCGGGCTGGCGCCTGCCCGGCGTGATCGTGCCGACCTTCGGCTTCGCCTGGAATAATCCCGGCTCGCCGTGGACCTTCGCCACCAATTCCTATATGGCGCAGGCGATCAGCCTTGACCGCACCAAGGATCCGGATGACCCGGGGCGCTTCGACGGCCGCCAGATCCAGCTGCAAAGGCTGGTGTGGGCTTCGCCGGCGGTCGGCTACAAGTATTCGGACACGCTGCGCTTCGGCGCCGCCGTGCCGATCGCGCACTCGGCTTTCGTGGTCGATACGCATATGCGCTTCCCGAACCAGTTGCTCGGTATTTTCGGCAAGCTGCAGGAAGGCTGGTGCCCGGAAGAAGGCGGCAACATCATCGACACCTTCGGCTTCGGCCTGTGCGGCGGCGGCAAGGCAGGCATGGTCAACCCGTTCAAGAAGGCGGCCGCGATGCGGCTGGAAATGACCTCGCCGGTCGACCCCACGCTGAACTTGGGCGTGCTGTGGGAACCGCGGCCGTGGTTTGCCCTGGGCGTGGTCTACCAGGGCGGCTCGAAGACCCGCTATACCGGGCATTACACCTTCGAGACAGAACCGATGCTGCGCAACTTCGTCAAGGGCCTGAATTCCAGCCTGTTCGGCCCCGTGGCCGGCGCCATCCTTGGCTTGCCGCAGTCGATTCCAGAAGTCCAGCATGGCAATATGTCGGCCAGCATCCCCTTCCCTTCGCACCTGCAGGTCGGCGTGAAGTTCAAGCCGGTACGCTATGTGCAGCTGAACGTGGATGCCAGCTATGCGCGCTGGAGCGACTGGAACCAGCTCGTGTTCGAGTTCGACCAAAGCATCAAGCTGCTGGAAGTGGCGCGCCTGTATGGCGTTCCAGATTCCACCAAGCTGAAAATCCCGCGCGGCTACAAGAGCGTGCTGAATATGGGCTACGGCCTGCAGCTGTTCCCGACTGAGCGCATGGCGCTGCGCCTGGGCTATGAGCCCCGCAAGACGTCGGTCCCGGCCAACAAGATCGACCTGATCGCGCCGCTGCCGGACACCAAGCTGTATAGCGTAGGCCTTAACTGGCGCATCAGCAAAAAATATGAGCTGAACCTGGCTGCCTCCTACATGACGGGCAAGTTCAACGCGCCGGCCGAATCGTCGGACAACATGAACAGCAGCAAATTCCTCAACATCATTTACAACCCATATGCTGGCCAGGACGTGGCTGGCGATATCAAGGTCCGGTACGCCGGATTCAGTCTTGTTGAACATTTCTAGGAGCGTTTGAGATGAAAAAACTCGCGACAATGATCGCCGCCCTGGCCATCGGGGGCACAGTGAATGCGGCGCCGGTACCGGCCGCGAAACAGGAACTGGTCAACCGCGTGCTGCAGCTCTGGCACCCCGAGACCATCGGCGAGTCGATGCTGCAAGCGCCGGTCGGCGATGCTGTGCAACAGGCACGCGCCGTGCTGCAGGGACGCGTCTCGCCTGAAAAGCGCGATGCGGCGCTGAAGGAAATCGTGGCCGATGCACGCAAATTCATGGACGAGAACAAGCCCGTGGCGGAAGCCAGCGCCCACAAGCTGGTCGGCACCACCATTGCGCCATTGCTGGCCGAGCGATTCAATGAGGAGGAGCTGCGCCAGATGATCACCATCCTCGAATCTCCCGTGAAGAAGAAGTTCGAAGCCATGATGCCCGAGCTGCAGAAGAAGCTGGGCGAAGGGGTCGCCGCCGACACGCGTGCCGTGATGGACCCCAAGCTGCAGGACCTGCAGCAGCGCATCGGCATGCGCCTGCGTAGTGCGGTGACGCCCTGAGCGGGAGCACAGGCCATGAGCTATTCTTCGGCTCTTCACCTGGTGCGCGGTGTCAAATCGCGCCTTTCCCATTCCGGCGTTGAAGCGGAAGCGCTGTTCGAGCAAGCCGGCCTGAATGAGGGCGACGGCCTGGCTTGCGACGCGCTGACGCTGTCGGACAAACTCAGCCACCTCTGGGAGCTGGTGGTTGAACATTCGGGCGATCCGCTGATCGGCCTGAAGGTCTCCACGCCTCACCGCCTGGGCTGGCTGGGCGTGATGGGGCACATCATGCTGCTGTCGCCGACCGTGCAAAGCACGATCGAGCGCTGTCACGGCCACACGCGCGTGGGCATCCTGCTGCCCGGCATGCACCGCGTGGTGCCCCGCCAGCGCTACGACTTCGTCTGGTGCGTGCTGCTGCGCACCCTGCGCTGCGCGTCCGGACGCGACGATGCGGTGCCGGTGAAAGTGGAGTATGCGTTCCCGGAACCAGCCAATTCGGCGTTCTTCGAGAACACCTTCGGCTGCCCGGTGCATTTCAACCGGCCGCACAATGTGATGGAGTTTTCCGACGCCGACATGGTGGCTGCGCTGCCCAACGCCGGCATGCCGCTGCCGGGCGGTCCGCAGCCTATCCTGGCGCAACTGGCCGAAGCGCAACCTCCTGCGTTCACGGCCCGCGTGCAGGAAATCCTCGCGGCGCTGCTGCCGAAAGGGCCGCCGCACCGCGACGCCGTCGCGGGCTTGCTGGCCATGAGCGAGCGAACCTTGCAGCGGCGGCTGGCCGAAGAAGGCACCAGCTTTTCCGCCGTGGTCGACGACACCCGGCGCGCGCTGGCCCGGCAATCGCTTGAAGCTGGCGAACTGTCGCTGAAGATGCTCAGCTTCCAATTGGGCTTTTCCGAACCGAGCGCGTTTTACCGGGCCTGCAAACGCTGGTTCGGCATGACGCCTTCCGACCTGGCCAATCATGGAGAAAAACATGGCATGGTATAAACCGGAGCATCCTGCGCAGCTGTTCGGCCAGTTGCTGGTCAAGCACAAGCTGGTCACCGAAGAACAGCTTCAGAGCGCGATCGAACACCAGCGGCAGACCGGTCAGCGGCTCGGCGAAATCTTCGCCGAGTGGGAACTGGTCACGCACCAGCATGTGCAGGACATCCTGCGCAAGCAGCGCCGCGTGCGCATGGCGGCGGCGCTGATCGGCGCCATCTTTGCGCCGCTGGAGGCGTATGCGGCCGAGACGCTGGCCGCCGCACCGGCAGCCATCAGCGCGCCGGCTGCAATCCTCCCGCGCCAAAGTCCCATGGCGGCGCTGGCGGAAAGTGAGCTGGACGCAGTCACCGCACAAGGCCTGGGTGAAGACCTGGTGCGGCAGGTGCGCGAGCAGTTGAAGCGTAATGGCGTGGAGGTGAGCGGCGACCTGGCCAAGCTGGTCAATCCCGTACTTGGCATGCTCGACTCCGATGTGAGCGTGAATAACGTGGTGTACGCGGCGAACCGCGCAACGACTACCCTCAACCCCGACGGCTCCTTGTCGTTGAACCTACCGACCACGATCGGAGAAATCAATTTCAACAACATCCGCGTGCATGGCGCCGCAGCCAGCGGGCCGAGCTTCGGCAGCATATCGATCAGGGGCATCGACCTGACGGGAACCGTCATTACGCTGGCGCTCAGGCAATGAAGACCGCCATTCGCCCCCTCCCGGCGCGCCCGCGGCGCGCGTCCTGGCCGGCCGCGGCATTGGCCTTCGCCATTGCCGTCCCTGACGGTGCCACAGCGGCCGCAAACAATGTCGCCGCGCCGCCAGTGCCCGACATGGCCTCGCTATCCGGCGGCACCGTCCAAGTCGCTGAAGCACCGAATCCCGGTCTGCCAGGCAAGGCCTTCACCGCCTGGACGCTGGTCCAGGCCTCCGTACCGCGCCTGTGTGCCATGGTGCAGGACTATGCGTCCTACTCCTCCTACATGCCAAACACAAAAAGCGCGCTGCCGGTTGGCGAAGGAGACGGCTACGTCCTGGTCGACATGACACTCGACCTGCCGCTGGGCCAGCAAAAGAAATACCGCCTGCGCCTGGAGCAGCAACAGCAGCCCGACGCCACGCAATGCAAGCTCGCATGGCGCCTGGTGCCAACCGGCCTGGCGCCCGCAGACACCATCGCAGACACCACCGGCTACTGGCTATTCACGCCAATCCCGGGGGAAAACGGCAAGACGCTGATTGAATACCACGTCTACGCCGACCCCGGCCCGGTCCCATACGGCTTCGGCTGGATCGTCGAGATGATGAGCAAGCGCAGCCTCCCGCGCACGCTGGAAGCGCTGCGCATGCAAGCAGCAAAATAGCTGCGGCGGCGCGTCACTCAACGCAGCGGAACACGCCTTTCATTTTCGACCGCTGTTCCGGCGTCAGCCGAGAAGCAGTCGCGTTAAGGATATAGTTTTCTTCCTCCCGCATCAGCAGGAAGCTGCCGTCCGCCTGCTCGCTCCACACCAGGTAACCGCAATAGGTTTCGGCATTGGCAAAGCGGCCGGTGAAATCCACCGCCGCATAAGTGCCCGGCGTGCCGCTTTGCGAACTGCGATAGATCGTCACTTTCTTCAGGTCGCGCTGCTGCATGCTCCCTGCCCGGGCCGCGCTCGCCGCCATGGCATCGCGCCACGCCTCGAACGTCCATTGCTGACGCAAGCCAGCGCCAAGTCGTTCCCATGCTTCGGCATAGCGCGCCGCATCCTTCTCGGCGAAGTAAGCCTTGCTCAAGGCCTCCACGCGCGCCTTCTGCGGAGCGGTCGGCTGCCATGAAGGTGCTGCTCCGGCGGACTTGGGTGGCGCCAGCGACTGCTGCAGCGCCGAATTCATCCGGCGGAATTCTTCCAGCATGCTGTCGCAAGCTTCTTTACTGGCCTGGCACAAGGAGTTCATCCTGATCGAGACCTGGCCATTTTCCATGACCACTGTTCGCCGCACGGCGGCAGGATGCGCCGGGTGGCCGGGCAGCGTGAAGGACCACAACGTGCGGTTTGCCTTGTCGTCGGCGGTAGTCCAGCCGCCCTCCTCGGAGATCGTCACGTCGCCGCGCGCTTTCAATGCCTCCAGCGCTGTCGCGGCGGAAGGATAGCCAATGCCATCGGCCGTTGTTGCCGCTGCGGCCAGGATTATCAGGAAATCAATCATGCATTGCAATATAGACCACGGGGCAATAAAAGGTCAATTGTGGTAGCATCCGGCGGTCTGACCACTACACCACTAGCCGCCATGCCATCCGCCCAACGCCTCTCCGATGTCGTCGCCACTGAACTCGAAACCCGTATCCTCGAAGGCTCGCTGAAGCCTGGCGACCGCCTGCCGTCCGAGCGCGAACTGGCGGTGGAACTGGGCGTATCGCGCCCTTCCCTGCGCGGGGCCCTGCAAGCGCTGGTGGCTAAGGGACTGCTGATCACGCGCCATGGCGGCGGCACCTTCGTGACCGATTCCATGCAGGCTGCATTCACCGACCCGTGGCAGCAGATGCTGAAGGACCATCCCGATATCCACGGCGACATGCTGGAGTTCCGCCATATGCTGGAAGGCCAGGCGGCGCAGCTGGCGGCCGAGCGCGGGACCGAGGAAGACTTCGAACGCATCCGCGCCTGCCATGAGGCCCTGGAGCGGGCGTTGGCGGAGCAAGACCTGGAGCAATGCATCAAGACCGACGTGGAATTCCATCAGGCGATTGCGGAAGCCTCACACAATGTGATGATCGGGCACCTGAGTTCCAGCCTGCACAAGGTCATGGAAGGCCATGTGCAAAGCAACCTGGAATACCTGACGGCGCGGCCGGAATTATGGGCGCAGCTTCAAGTGCAGCATCGCGCGATCTGGGACGCGGTCAGGGAGAGAAGGATGGATGTGGCGGGGCGTGCTGCCCGCCACCACCTCGATTTCGTGCAGCAGACCATGCGCGAAACCATGAAGGATGAGGAACGCCGCAGTGCGGCGACGCGGCGGTTGTCGGCCACCGCGTAAGGTCGTGACATGCCATCGGCTGGTTTCACTGCATTGCTGACGTCCAGGATTCCACACAGGGGCCGTTGAACGTGAGATTCAGCGGCGCCTAATGCCACCCGCTGGAACTGGTGGAGAGCGCTATTCGCGCCTCAAGGTTCGGGCGACGATCTCGGCTGGCCAAAGACCCATATGACCGCCACCGAAAATAGGATCTGGCCTGATGAGCGTGCCCTCAACAATAACTCTTTTTCCACCCAAAGATTCACAAACTCGCCTATCGAACTGCAGTGCTCCACCACCAACCTCAATCCATATCGAAGAAGAATACCCTCTGCGACGCTCGGCGTAAGGCAGATGAACAAGGCAGCTGTTTTCAAAGGCAAAGCAAAGAATACCTCGGACGCAAATATCTGTATCCGCAAGTTCGTCTAGACGGTCAAGAGCTTCATTAATTGAAAGAGGCCGCGTCATCAGGAATGCTAACGTAATTGCTCAGTAGTGCCATAAGGCGTCCGCTGGAGCTGGAGGTAGGGAAAGTTCATGGTACGCTTAGTTTTGTTAGCCGATGCATTCACCGCCTACCCTGACAAAGCAATGAGTTCGGAAGAAACGTCCACATCACGCAAACTTGACTGGGCCGTCTGTGCTTCAGACTTCCAGTAATATGGGCCGAGCATGAGTTCTTCGCTTTGGCGTAGTTGATCGATCAGCGCTTTGGGGGCTCTCTCGGCCAAACCAGGACCAACTCTCCTAATCGTTACCATCTGGCGAGCAGTGAGGGGTTCGGGGAACTGAGCGCGGAGGAAAAAAATCGGTTCAATTTCAACTGAGTATTGGATCATCGGATTCTTTAGCTACAACCCAACGTGTTATAGATCGCAAAACGGTGAGTGAACATGGACGTCAGCGAAATGGCATCTCATGCTGTCGATATCAAGGTGCCCATAACCACGGGGCAGATTTCAATTTTAATGCGAATTTGCGCAGGCATAACAAGATCAACAAACCACGCAACTTTTTGGACGTCAGCTGCTGACCGAAATCGGCCAGAGTGAACTTGGTTCATCTGACACCCAGTGCCAGATGAAGTCCGAACTGCCACACGTTAGCTACTGGTCAACTCACCTGACCGTCATGTCCAGGTGAACTGGGTCACCGCTCCTTATTTGGCGCGCGCCTTGCCGAAGGCATCGCCCGCTTTCCATTCCGGCATCTTCGGCGCATCAGCCACGATGCGGCCCAGGTTCAGGGTGAACTGCGCCATCTGCGTCATGCCCGCCATCGACCAGTTAGGATCGTATTCGTCGCTGACCTGGTGGTAGCTCTTGCGGTAAGCCGCGCGCATCTGCTCCGCCTTCTCCTTGTCGCCGAGGTAGTCGCTGCCCGACGTGATCGAGAACGCCGGCACGCCAGCCTTGGCAAAGCTGAAGTGGTCGGAACGGAAGTAGCCGCCCGCCAGATCCGGCTTCTCCTTCGCGATCACCATCTTCATGCCTTTCGCCGCAGCTTCCGCCATCTTGCCAAGGTCGGTGCGTTCGCTGCCTGCGGTGCCGATGTCGCGCGTGGTGCCGATCCAGTTAAGCGAGTCCAGGTTCAAGTTCGCTGCCGTTTTCGCCAACGGCCACAGTGGCGCTTCCGCATAGGCCGCGCTACCAAGCAGGCCCTGTTCTTCCGCCGCCACCCACAGGAACATCTGGCTGCGCTTGGCCGGCGACTTCACAGCTTCCTGCGCCATGGCCAGCAAGGCCGCGCTGCCGGAGGCATTGTCGACCGCGCCGTTGTAGATGGTGTCACCGCCAGTGCCCTGCTTGCCCAGGTGGTCCCAGTGCGCCGAATAAATCACCACTTCATCCTTCAGCTTAGGGTCGGTGCCCGGTACCACGCCCGCTACGTTGAACTGCTCGACCTTGCGTACCTCGGCTTTCATGTCGCCCACCAGTTTGGCTTTCAGCGCCACCGGCTGGAAATCCTTGCGTTCGGCAGCTGCGCGCAACTGGTCCAGGTCCAGGCCTGCAGCCTTGAACAATGCCAGCGCGGTATCGTTGGTCAGCCAGCCTTGCAGCTCGGTGCCCGGCGTGCCTTGCGCCAGCTGGAAGCGTTCCACGCCATCCCAGCTGTTTTTCACCACGCTGTAGCCATAAGAAGCGGAAGCATCGGTGTGGATCAGCAGTGCGCCGATAGCGCCTTTGCGCTTGGCTTCCTCGAACTTGTAGGTCCAGCGGCCGTAATAGGTCAGTGCCTTGCCGCCGAAACGGTTCGGCGCATCGGCCGTCGGCATCGGGTCGTTGACCATCATCACAATGACCTTGCCCTTCACATCCTGGCCCTTGTAGTCGTCCCAGCCTTCTTCCGACGCGGTGATGCCGTAGCCGACGAATACCAGGTCGGCGTTGAAGCTGTGCGCAGCCTGCGCATCGCCGGGCGCATACACCCAATCCTTGCCGAAGCTGGCCGGCAGCGCCACGCCATTCACTTCCATGCGCAGGTTGGAAGCCGCTGCGTCAGTCTTGACGCCGGCGATTTTCACCAGTTGGCGATAAGTGACGCCGTCCACCGGTTTCAAGCCCACGGCCATGGCCTGGTTTTCCAGGTAGGAGACGGTCAGGTCGCCGCCGCGCTGGCCGGTGCCGCGGCCTTCCAGCAGGTCGCTGGACAGGAAAGCCAGGTGGGCGCGCAGCGGTGCTTCCTGCACGGTCGGCTGCAATGCCTTGCCGCCTTTGACGCCTGCTGCATGGGCCGGAGCCAGCGCCAGCGCGATGCTGGCAGCCAGGGTGGACGCTACGAGGGTGATGGATTTAGTCATGTCTTTGTCTTGTGGATTGTCCATTGGGCGCGGCTGATGGCCGCGCGGGCATTCTAGCGGATTTGCCGCGCGCGCCAAGCTGCAGCGCAGCATGCGGAATGGTATGCTACGGCCCGTATGAAACACATGCCTTACATCGGCCGCTTTGCGCCCTCCCCTACCGGCCCGCTGCACCTTGGTTCCCTGGTGGCAGCCATGGCCAGCTACCTCGACGCCAAAGTCCACGGCGGCCAGTGGCTGGTGCGCGTGGAAGACGTTGACCGCGACCGCAACGTGGAAGGCGCCGACCAGCATATCCTGGCGTCGCTGCAGCGCTGCGGCATGCAGTGGGATGGCGAAGTAACCTGGCAAACGCAGCGCGAAGACCTGTATGAAGCGGCGCTGCGCCAGCTTGGCAACAACATCTATCCCTGCGGCTGTTCGCGCAAGGAGATCGCAGATTCCCAGCTTCGCCTGGGCCAGGCCGGCAATCCCAGCCTGGTCTATCCCGGCACCTGCCGCAACGGCCTGGCGCCCGGCCGCACGGCGCGCGCGCTGCGCCTGCGCACGCCGCAGCAGCCGCATTGCGTGATCCGCTTCCACGACCGCTTCGCCGGCGACATCAGCCAGGACATCACGGCCGAGGTGGGCGATTTCGTGATTCGCCGCGCCGACGGTTTCTGGGCTTACCAGCTGGCGGTGGTGGTGGACGATGGCGCGCAAGGCATCACCGACATCGTGCGCGGCGCCGACCTGCTGGACTCCACGCCGCGCCAGATTTTCCTGCAGCAGTTGCTCGGCCTGCCGCAGCCGCGCTACCTGCACCTGCCACTTGTGGTCAATGCCGACGGTGAGAAGCTGTCCAAGCAAACCGGCGCACAAGCCTTTGACACTGGCGCTCCTGCCGACAGCTTGCTGGGCAGCGCCCTGCTGCCCGCAGCACGCTTCCTTGGACTGGAAGTCAAGGCCGACAGTATCGAAGCCTTCTGGCGCGAGGCTGTACCGGCATGGGATAGAGTGCTGCAGGCCCACGGTGAGGCGCCGCACAGACCCTAAACAGGGCTCGCCGCATACTGGCTCCACCAAGCGAAAGGAGGTGGGCCATGCGGCACTTACTGATTTCTTGCGCCTTGTGCGCACTTGCGCTGCCGGCAACCGCCGAGGACAATTTCTTCCGTTGCATCGACGGCCAGGGCGTCGTCATGCTGACCGACCGCCCCTGTGAAACCCTGCCCAATGCGAGCCGCCCCGTGCTGGAAAAAGAGCACTTCGTGCTGCCGCCTTCCGAACAGGCGCGCAGCCAGTGGACCAGCAAGCCACCGGTCCACGTATCGCCCAAAGTCGATGTGCAGACATTGCGCCTGGCGCGGCAAGCACTCGAATTGCGCGATAAAGTCGCCAGCGCAAAATAAGGCCGGCCTCAGCGCTGGTCGTCCCCCTCATCCAGCGGCAGCAACAGCATGCAGGCTGCCGCTGCGCCATGCACGATTGGCAGCAGCAGCAAGGTAATCTGGGCCGGCGCCTCCGGGTCGCTGACCGAAAAGTACGTGATCGCCACTGCCATGACCATCGGCGCCAGTGGCAACACGGCCTCCGACAGGTTGGCCGGATTCAGGCGACGCACCGCCAGCAAGTTCAGCAGCAGTGCCAACAGGTAAAGGGAGCGGTACAGCCACTCGGAGCGCGCAGTTGCAAAGTGCAGCCCCGCAAGCATCCCTTGCATAAGCAACCCGAGCAATAGCGTCAGCAATAGCGCGGGCAAGGCAGAGCGTTCCATGATCACTTGGGCCTCCATCGTCACTAAAAGTAACAAAGCAGTTTCTATGCCACGTTTATGTGTCAAGGGGAACCGGGCTATGCGTTGAGGAATTTGTAGATTTCTGTAAGGAATTTCGACATTTACCGCTTGAAGCCGCAGGGCAATTTGTTGCGGCGCGGTATAATAGCGGGCTTGTCTTTTGGATATCGGTTTTCAGAGAAGAAGATGCACACTACGCCAGACACCCGCCCCGCCGTTGTTTTGCTGCACAGTTCGCTCAGCTCCCGCAGCCAGTGGAACGCCCTGATGGCCGAGCAAGAGGCCAATTACCGCTTCATCGCCATCGACCTGTTGGGCTATGGCAAATCCGCCTTCCCGACCGAAGCCGCTGCCGCCGGCTACACCCTGGCGCATGAAGCCGACGCCGTGGCGGCTGCCCTGGCCTCACATCTTGATGCCGGTGAGCAATTCCACCTCGTCGGTCACTCCTACGGCGGCGCCACCGCCCTGCGCCTGGCGCGCCAGATGCGCGAGCGCGTGTTGTCGCTGTCCGTGTTCGAACCGGTGGCCTTCCACCTGCTGCCGGCCAGCGAAGCCGGGCGCCAGGAAATCGAAGCCGTGGTGGCCAACATCAACGCCGCCGCCACCGCCGAAGATGCGACGCGCGCCTTCATCGACTACTGGAACCGCGCCGGCGCCTTCGACTCCCTGCCGGAGGTGCAGCGCCACCGCTTTACCAACGGCATTGCCAAGGTCAAGCTGGACTTCGTGGCCCTGCTCGGCGAGCCGGCACGCGTGGCCGACATGGCGCAACTGGACCTGCCGGCGCTGGTGATGGCGGGCGCCAAGGGCCCGGCCTCCACCCGCCGCGTGGCCGAAACCCTGGCTGCCGCGCTGCCGCAAGCGCAGTTCACGCTGACTGCCGGCGGCCATATGGCGCCGATCACCCACGCTGCCGATGTCAACCAGGTACTGCTTGGCTTCCTCGAAAACCAGCGCTTGCTCGCCTGACGCCGTTGTTCGATAATGACCGGATGACAATCCGGCAGGGGCAAGCATCATGAGCGATACACGCTATGACCAGCAAATGGCAGTCCAGGTGGACAAAGGCATTGAACTGCATGCGCAGATGGGTGCCGCCAACGCCTGGATCTACATGCAAAGCATGCATGTGCCGCGCAGCGTGATCCTGCGCGTGCTGGCCTATCCGGAACAACGCCGCAACAGCGACGCCCCAGTGCACTAACTCAGTGCACTAATTCCCGCACGGCCTGCAGTACGCGCTGCTTGGCCGCGTCGGGCCGCTTGCCGCTGCGCCAGGCCACCATCGCCTCCCACTCCCAGCGCGGCAAATCTCCAATCTCCAGTTTCACCAGGTTGCCCAGCTTGAGCTGGCGCGCAGCCGCCATCTCCGGCATGAACGTCAGGAAGCCATGCTCCAGCGCCAGCTCGATTGCCGCGCTGGCAGGCTGGATGGCGTGGATGGCGCTATCGCTACGGCGGTGTGCACGCAGCATGCGGATCAGTTCATCGCAGCCCTCGCCCCAGAATTGCGGCGCCAGCCGCGCATTGGCCACGTCGGCCAGGTTCAAGGCGCTGCGCCGCGCCAGGGGATGCCCGCGCCGCACCACCGCGACAATCGGCGAACTGTACAAACGCTCCAGCTGGATGCCGGCGATGGCCGGGCACTTCAGCACGAAGCCCAGTTGTGCGCGGCCGGTCAGCAGCTTTTCCATGATGACCGGCGAGTGATCGGTGGTGCAGCGGATCTCCAGCGGCGCGTCAGCCAGCTTGAGCAGCAAGGGGCCGAACAGCAATGAGGTCAGCGAAGGCACGCAGGCCAGCACTACTTGCGGCAATGCCGGGGCGCCCTGCACTGCCAGCTTGCCCGCTTCGATGGCGTCCAGCGCCTGCTGCGCCGACGGCAGGAACGTCAGGCAGGCCGGCGTCGGCGTGGCGCCGCGGCGATGGCGGGCAAACAGTTGCACGCCCAATTGGTCTTCCAGCGCCGCCACGCGCTGGCTCACCTGGGGCTGCGACCAGCGGCGCCGCGCGGCGGCCTGCGAAAAACTGCCCGACTCCACGATTTCCACCAGCAGGGCCAGGTCGTCAAAGCTGAGTGCCATAAGGAATTCAAATACGAAATATCACGAGATAACGGCTTCTATTATGTCTTAGTGCTGCCTAAACTGTCAGCATTATTGAAGGGAGCAGGCATGGCGGCAGCGGCGCGGGCAAGAAGGCTGGGCAAAAGGTTCCTGATGGTGGACCACATGCTGGTGGTATCCGGCTTCTACCTGGTGTTCCCCGTGGTGGCGCTGCACTTCGTCGGCCAGTTGGGCTGGGCCGCCGCCTCGGTCGGCCTCGCGCTTGGCGTGCGCCAGGTGGCGCAGCAGGGCTTGTCGCTGTTCGGCGGTTCGCTGTCCGACCATTTCGGCGCCAAGCCGATGATCGTCGCCGGCATGCTGCTGCGGGCCCTGGGCTTCGCAGCGATGGCTTGCGCCGTCAATCCAGCCATGCTGGTGCTGTCCTGCGTGCTGTCGGGACTGGGCGGCGCGCTGTTCGATCCGGCGCGTGGAGCCCTTGTGGTCAAACTGACCCGCCCCGCCGAGCGGCCGCGCTTCTATTCGCTGCTGATGATGCAGGAAAGCGTGGCTGCAGTGACGGGCGCCCTGCTCGGCACCATGCTGCTCGGCGTCGATTTCCTGTGGGTGGGACTGGGCGGATGCGCGGCGTTTGTGCTGGCAGCGCTGGCCAATGCCTGGCTGCTGCCTGCCTACCGCGTCGCCACGCCGGGCACTTCCGCCATGAAGGCCATGCGCATCCCCTTGCGCGACAAGCCCTTCCTGATGCTGGTGCTGACGCTGAGCGGCTATTACATCATGACCGTGCAGCTCATGATGCTGGTGCCGGTCACCCTGACCGAGCTGTCCGGCACGCCGCGCACCGTAGCCTGGATGTATGCGGTGGATGCCGTGCTGGCGCTGGCGCTCCTGTATCCGATGGCGCGCCTCGGCGAACGTTACCTGTCGCTGGAAGCCCGCCTGCTGGCCGGCATCGGCGTCATGTGCTGCGCCGTGCTGGCCATGTCGGCAGCACGCTCGCTGGTCCCGATGTTTGTTTGCATTGCCGTGTTCTATACCGGCTCGCTGGTCGCAGAACCGGCACGCGAGTCGCTGGTATCGCGCTACGCGCTGCCCTCCGCCCGCGCCAGCTATATGGGCCTCAGCCGTTTGGGCCTGGCCGTGGGCGGCCTGTTCGGCTATACGGCCGGCGGCTGGCTGCTGGACTGGAGCCGCAGCATGCACACGCCTGCACTTCCCTGGCTGGTGCTGGCCGCTATCGGACTGCTGACGCTGACCGTGCTGGCTTGCGCCGCTGCGCCGCTGCCACAAAAAAAGAGCCCGCCAGTGGCGGGCTAAACACTTTGGTTGGGTATTTCATTGTAGTGCGCCGAAATGCATTTGATTCTCTCCAATCGTCACCCCATGCCAAATTAGTTATAGCAGGGCTGAAAAAATGAATCACGCATCTCCGCCAGCGGCGCATAGAATGCAGGGATGAAATCCTATACCGCCCAATGCGTCCTTCCGCTCGCTGCTGAGCTGGGCGAAGGCCCGCTCTACCTGCCGGCGCAGGACCGCCTGCTGTTTGTCGACCTTAAGCGTTGCATCCTGCATGCGTGGGATGCCGGCGTGCGTGAACATCGCAGCTGGCTGCTGCCTGATTACATCTGCTGGCTGGCGCCGCGCCGCGACGGCGATGGCTTCATGGCTGGCCTGCGCGACAGCGTGGTGCGGTTGTGGCTGGAGCCGGAGCTGCGCATCGAGCAGGTCGTGCACGTGGTCGACGGCGCCGCCGGGCAGCGCCTGAACGATGCCAAGGTCGACCCGAGCGGCCGCCTGTGGCTTGGCTCCATGCACAATACCGACTACCAGCAAAAGGTGGGCAAGCTGTTCCGCCTTGATCCCGACCAGGGCCTGCACGTCGCCGACGAGGGCTACCATATCTGCAACGGCCCCACGTTCGCGCCGGATGGCAGCGCCCTGTATCACTCCGACAGTTTCCTCGACGTGACCTACCGCTACCCGCTGGCCGCCGATGGCAGCCTTGGCACGCGCGAAACCTGGCACCGCTTCACCGAAGGTGGTTCGCCGGACGGCATGCAGGCCGACAGCGAAGGATGCCTCTGGATTTCGACCTGGGGCGGCAAGCGCGTATGCCGTTTCAGCCCGGAAGGCGAACTGCTGGCGGAAGTGCCGCTGCCAACCTCGCACCCTGCTTCGCTGGCATTTGGCGGCGCAGACCTGCGCACGCTGTACATCACTACTGCACGTGAAGGCTTGTCGGCGGAACAGCTGGCGCAGGAACCGCTGGCGGGCGCCCTGTTCAGCGCCCGCATCGACGTGCCGGGCCTGCCGGCCAACGCCTTCGGTTAACTCAGTACAGCTCTTTCCTCAGTACAGCTCTTTCGCCGCGCTGCGCACAGCCTGCAACAGGAGGTTGGCGCCCGGCGACATCAGGTGGTCGGCCTTGGTGATGATGCCGAATGCATCCATGCGGAACGGCAGTTCCAGTGGCAGGATCGACAACACATTCAGCTCTGCGTAATAGCGCGCCACTTCCACCGGCATCACGTGGATGGCATCGGTTTTCTGCAGCAGCGCCGTAATCAGGAGCTGGGAAGTGGTGTCGACCACGTCGACCGGCGGTTCCAGGCCGGCGCGGCGGAACATCATGTCGCAGCGGTGGCGCAGGATGCTGCCCTGCGGCGGCAATATCCACGGGCGGTTGGCGATATCCTTCAGCTGCAGCTTGTCGCGCTCCAGCAGCGGATGGCCGGTGCGCACAACGGCGCATGCCGGCTCCTCGGTCAGTTCCTCGTACACCAGGCCCGCCGTGCTTTCCTTTTCCAGGATGCGGCCGATCATGAAATCCAGCGTGCCGCGCTGGAGCAGTTCCATCAGTACATTACTCGCTTCCACCTGCACGCCGATGCGCAGCAGCGGGGCTTCCTTCTTGACGCGGGTGATGGCGTTGGGCAGCAGGTTCATGGCCGGCGTCATGATCACGCCGACTTCCACCTGGCCGGACAGGCCGGCTTTCAGCGTCACGATATCGTCGTGCGCCAGGGCCAGGCTGGTGAGGGCCATGCGGGCGTGGCGGATCATGGTTTCGCCATACAGCGTCGGCTCCATGCCCCGCGGCAGGCGCTCGAACAGCTTCACGTCCAGCATGTCCTCCAGGTCCTTGAGCTGCTTGGAGGCGGCGGGCTGCGTCATGTGCAGTTCCTCCGCGGCGCGGTGGATGTTGCGGTGTTCATCCAGCGCGATCATCAGCAACAGTTGACGAGTTTTTAACCTCGCCTTCAGGAACCAGTTCGGATTCGGGGTAGTCATGCGAGGCATGATACCACCGCCGTTATCGACCAATAAGTCGCGCTTCATTTGCAGCCCGGCGCAGGGTTGGCGGCCGGACCTTCGGCCGTTTGCGGGATGAAGGCGATGGTGCCGTCAGGGTTGTAGCGCAGTTCCTCCACCGCCACGGAGCGGCGGTATTCGCCGCCGGTCGGCAGCTTGTCGTTGTGGTAGAAGATGTAGGACTTTCCGTTGAAGTCGATCACCGCCTGGTGGATGGTTTTCACCACCTTGTTCATGTCCATGATCTTGCCGCGGAAAGTCCACGGGCCGGTGGCGCTTGGCCCGGTGGCGTATGCGGTCTCCTCGGGGAAGTTGCGCGAGTAGGTCAGGTAGTAGGTCTTGTCGTGGCGGTGCAGGTAAGCCGCTTCGGTAAAGTTGTCGATGCCCACGGTGTGGATCGGGCCATCGAGTTCGATCATGTTCGGCTTCAGCTTGGCATATTTCAGTACGCGGTTGCCCCAGTACAGGTAGGCCTGGCCGTCCTTGTCGATGAAGACCGCCGGGTCGATGTCGTCCCAGGGGATATCGGTTTCCTTCGTCATGTCGTTGGTGATGAGGGCGCTGCCGCGCGCATCGACGAAGGGGCCGGTCGGCTTGTCCGACACCGCCACGCCGATCGCCTTGCCCGGCTTGCTCGCGTCGTGTTCGACCGGAGCGTAGAAGTAATACTTGCCATTGCGCTTGGTGACGTCGGCCGCCCAGGCGTCGGCCTTGGCCCACTTGAAGGTCTTCACGTTCAGCGGCGAACCCATGTCGGTCCAGTTCTTCATGTCGCAGGAGGACAGCACGCGCCATTCGCGCATCAGGTAGTCCTTGCCTTCCGGCGCCGCTTCGTCGTGCCCGACATACAGGTAGACGCGGTTGCCGTCGACCAGTGCCGCCGGATCGGCGGTGAAGATATTCGAAACAAGCGGATTGGCAGCCTGCACCAGGGTACACATCGTCGCCAATGCCGAGGCGACGGCCGATTTCGTGAACATGAAGTCTCCTTTTAGTTTTTCTGTTTCCAGGCCAGCAGGCGTTGCAGCGCGCAGAATGCGAACAGCAGCACACCGATGACAATCTTGGTCCACCACGAGCTGAGCGTGCCGTCGAAGACGATCAGGGTCTGGATGGCGCCCAGCACCAGCACGCCGGTCAGCGCGCCGGCGACATAGCCGTAGCCGCCGGTCAGCAGCGTGCCGCCAATCACCACTGCGGCAATTGCATCGAGCTCGGTGCCCTGCGCATGCAGGCCGTAGCCGGACAGCATGTAGAACGAGAACAGCAGGCCAGCCAGCGCTGCGCAACCGCCGCTGATGGCGTACACCGCAACCTTGGTGGCGCCGACTGGCAGTCCCATCATGTGGGCCGACTGTTCGTTGCCGCCGACCGCATAGACCGCACGGCCGAATGGCGTCAGGTGGGCCACGACCATCGCCACTGCCAGCAGGGCCAGCGCGATCAGTACTCCCGGCGAGACAAAGCCGTCAAAGATGCCGACCTGCGCCTGCGAGATCGCGACAAAGGCCGGGTCCTCGATCGGGATCGAGTTCACGCTGATCAGGTAGCACAGGCCGCGCGCCAGGAACATGCCGCCCAGCGTGACGATGAACGGTTGCAGGCGGAAGAAGTGGATCAGCGCGCCCATGCCGGCGCCAAACACCACGCCCATCAGCAGCACCGCCGCCATCACCGCCGCGGGCGGCCAGTGGGCGACATGCAGCAGCCAGGCCGCGACCATGGTGCTGAGCGCCAGCACGGAGCCAACCGACAGGTCGATGCCGCCTGACAGGATGACGAAGCTCATGCCGATGGCGATCACCAGCAGGAAGGCATTGTCGATCAGGAGGTTGAGCATGACCTGCAGCGACAGGAAGCCGGGGTAGGCGAAGCCGCCTGCCAGCAGCAACACCAGCAGCAGGCCGACGGTTACCAGGGAAGTGAAATACGGGGCGCGCGTCATGCCTTGCTCCTTTGCGACAGGCAGACCGCGAACACCACCAGCGACTTGACGACGAGGTTGACTTCCGGCGGCACGCCAAGGGAATAGACGGTATAGGTAAGGGTCTGGATGATCAGGGCGCCGATCACGCTGCCCGCCAGGTTGAATTTACCGCCGGCCAGGGAAGTTCCGCCCAGGGTGACCGCCAGGATGGCGTCAAGCTCCAGCAGCAGGCCGGCGTTATTGGCGTCGGCGCTCTTGATGTTGGAGCTGATGATCAGCCCCGCCAGCCCGGCGCACACGGCGCAGAAGGCGTAGCTGGCGAAGACCAGGGCGCCGGCGCGGATGCCGGCCAGGCGCGCTGCGACCGGGTTGACGCCGACCGCTTGCGTGAACAGGCCAAGGGCAGTCTTGCGCATGGCCAGCGCGACGGCTGCCACCACCGCCAGCGCAACGTACAGTGCGACCGGAAGGCCAAGCAGGTAGCCGCTGCCCAGCACGAAGAAATCGTCGCGGTAGACGGTGATGATCTGGCCGTCGGTAACCAGTTGCGCCAGGCCGCGCCCTGCCACCATCAGGACCAGGGTGGCGACGATCGGCTGCAGGCCAAGGCTGGCCACCAGCAGGCCGTTCCAGACACCGCACAGCAAGGCGGCGCCCAGCGCCGCCGCAAAGGCCAGCCACAGCGGCTGTTCGGCAGCTACCATGGTGCAGGCGACCGCAGCTGCCAGCGCCACCACGGCGCCAACCGAAATATCGATGCCGCGCATGGCGATGACGATGGTCATGCCGGTGGCAGCCAGCATCAGCGGTGCCGCGCGGTTCAGGATGTCGACCATGGCGCCGTACAGGTGGCCTCCCTTCACTTCCAGGTGGAAGAAGCCGGGCACGGCGAACAGGTTAATCAGCAGCAGCACAATCAGCGCGCCAAGCGGGCGGGCCAGCGGATGTGCGAGCAGGCGGGCGGCCAGGGCCGGCTGGGTTGCTGCGGCAGCGGCGGCCACGCCGGATGGCGCGGCGCCGGCCGCTGGGACGGCGACAGGATGCGTCATGCTGCCTCCCCGGCGATGGCGTGCAGCACCGTGGTTTCATCGAGGTCGCCGCGCAGGTATTCGCCGCAGGTGACACGGTCGCGCATGACGATCATGCGGTCGCTGCAGCGCAGTACTTCGGGCAGCTCGGATGAGATGAACAGCAGCGACATGCCGCGCTTGCACAATGTAGTTACGTAATCCATGATTTCCTGCTTGGCGCGCACGTCGATGCCGCGCGTTGGTTCGTCCAGGATCATCAAGCGCGGGCCGGTGGCCAGCCAGCGGGCCAGCAGGACTTTCTGCTGGTTGCCGCCGGACAGGGTGCCGATCGGCGTTTCGATGCTGGCAGTCTTGATGCCGAGCGCCTTGACGTATTCTTCCGCCAGTTCGCGCTGGCGTTGCATGGGGATGGCGCGCAGCATGCCCTGGCGGGCTTGCAGCGCCAACACCAGGTTTTCGCGCACGGACAGCGACAGGATCGCGCCTTCCAGCTTGCGGTCTTCCGAGCAAAAGCCGATGCCGGCGGCAATGGCCTGGCGCGGATTGGCAAATGTGCCGTAGGCCTTGTCGCCAATCACGATGTCGCCCTTGTCGGCGCGGTCGGCGCCGAACAGCAGGCGCGCCAGCTCGGTACGGCCGGCGCCCAGCAGGCCGGCCAGGCCGAGTACTTCGCCTTCGCGCACCTGCATGGTTACCGGTTGCAGCACGCCTTTGCGTCCCAGCCCGCGCGTCTCGAGGACAACGCGCGCCGCGCCTTCCGGGCGGGCTTCTTCACCTGACGCTTGAACCGCATCAGGCTCGCCGGCATCGGCCGGCTTGCCGATCATCTTGTTCACCAGGGCCAGGCGCGAAAGTTCTGCGGCCGCATATTCCCCTTCCCGCTCGCCATTGCGCATCACGGTGATGCGGTCCGAAATGGCGTAAGTCTGGTCGAGGAAGTGCGTCACGAACAGGATCGCCATCCCTTGTTCACGCAACCGGCGCAGCACGCGGAACAGCAGTTGCACTTCGGCCTCGTCCAGGCTCGACGTCGGCTCGTCCAGCACGAGCACGCGGGAAGAAATATTCAAGGCCCGGGAGATCGCCACCATCTGCTGGATCGCCAGCGGATAGCGCGACAGCGGCGCGCTGACGTCGATATCGATCTCCAGCTCGCGCAGCAAGGCCGAGGCGCGCGTGCGCATGCCAGCCCAGTCGACCATGCCCCACTTGCGCGGATAGCGGCCGATGAAGATATTTTCGGCCACCGAAAGGTTCGGGCACAGGTTCACTTCCTGGTAGACAGTGGAGATGCCCAGTTCCTGCGCCTCCAGCGTGGAGGATGGGCGGATCTCGCGCCCCTCCATCACGATGCTGCCCTGGTCCGGCGCGTGCACGCCGGTCAATACCTTGATCAGGGTCGACTTGCCCGCCCCATTCTGCCCCATCAGCGTATGGACTTCGCCAGGATAGAGCCGCAGCCCCGCCTCGCTGAGCGCCTTCACGCCAGGGAAAGCCTTATGGATGCCGGACAGCTCCAGGACCGGCGCCACCGCAGCGGTAGCCATGATCAGTATTTCCGGTTAGGCAGTTCTTTCGCCGCTACCTCCGCCGGGAACACACGTTCCTCGGTCACGATGCGCGGCGCCACAGGCTTGCCGGCGACGACGTCCTGCGCAGCCTTCATCAGTTGCGGGCCAAGCAGCGGGCTGCATTCGACCGACACGTTCAGCTTACCGGCGATCATGGCCTGGAAAGCGCCTTTCACGCCGTCGATGGAGACGATGATGATGTCCTTGCCCGGTTTCAGGCCCGCTTCTTCGATGGCCTGGATGGCGCCGATCGCCATATCGTCATTGTGCGCGTACAGCACGTTGATATCCTTGCCGTGGGCTTTCAGGAAGGCTTCCATCACCTCCTTGCCCTTGGCGCGGGTGAACTCGCCGGTCTGGGTGCGGATCACCTTCAGCTTGGCGTTGCCCTTGATGGCTTCTTCAAAACCGGCCTTGCGGTCCAGTGCCGGCGCCGAACCCACGGTGCCCTGCAATTCAACCACGTTCAATACCGGCTTGCTCTGCTTGGCCGCATAGTCGGCCAGCCATTTGCCGGCGCGGCGCCCTTCTTCCACGAAGTCGGAGCCGATCAGGGTGACGTAGAGCGACTTGTCCGCCACTTTGACGGCGCGGTCGGTCAGGATGACCGGGATCTTGGCCGCCTTGGCTTCACGCAGCACGGTTTCCCAGCCGGTTTCCACCACCGGCGAGAACGCGATCACGTCCACGCGCTGGGCGATGAACGAGCGGATCGCCTTGACCTGGTTTTCCTGCTTCTGCTGGGCGTCGGCGAACTTGAGGGTGATGCCGGCCTGTTTGGCGGCATCCTTGATGGAGGCGGTGTTGGCGGTGCGCCATTCGCTTTCGGCGCCCACCTGGGAGAAGCCCATAACCAGCGGCTTGGCCGCGAAAACGCTGCCCGAAGCAGCAAATGCAAGGGCGAACGCGCCGCCGAGGATAGTCCTGCGGGTGACTTTCATGCCGGTCTCCAAAATTATAGTAGATCAATATTAGGAGAATCCGCCATGCCGATCTAATTCATTTTTTCGCAGGATCCATATCAATTTTATTATCTCAGCAGGCGCAGGCCATACAGGCCGCCCGCCATGGAGCCGGGATGGGCGATGAACTTCACTTCAAGCTTGCCTTCGCGGGCCGCCCCGGCCGGCACCGGCAAATCCAGGTTGTAGAAGGCTTCTCCCTTGCGCTCGATGGCGACCGTCTGCAGCAGGCGGCCATTCAGCAACACATCGAACTTGCGGCCGGCATCGCCCGAGGCGAAAGTCAGGCGCAGCAACCGGGCGGCTCCCTCGCGGTCTTTCAGCTCGTAGCTGAACCATCCGCTGGCGTGGCGCCAGTGCCGCGTGCCGTTCAGGCCTGCATCGGCCCCCTCGCCCTTGAAGAAGTGATCCGATTCGGGCTGCTGCTCCCCTGGCGCCACCTGGTCGATCGTGCGCGCATCCAGCGCCAGGCGCTCGGATTCGGCGGCCGCCGCTTTCGAGCGCATCTCGGCCAGTCCCGCCGTCGTGGTCTGCTGCCAGTAGATCATGTAGCGCGAATCGTGCAGGCGGTAGAACGGTATGAAACGCAACTCGCCCGCGCCCTTGCCCTGCACCAGGCCTGGCGCAGTGAACGTCAGGGGCTGGCCCGGAACGGGCTTGAATTTGTTGAGGAAGTCCCGGCTGTCGCTGACGAAGACCGGCGCCGCCTCCTGCGGGCAGACCTGGCCCTGTGCGATATGGCCCATGCGGGAGTCGTCGGCCATGAAGTTCAACTGCTCGCCAGGGAACGGCGAGGTTTTTGCGGCCAGCACGATGGGGCCGTGCAGCACGGCGTAATAATTCGATTTGTCGGGCATCTGCTCGAGCGTGGTGCGCATCGGCAGGCGCACGTCGACCGTGTCGCCTTTCCGCCACACCCGCTCAAGTTCGATGTAGCTGCCCGGCGCGGCGTGCACCGGTACTGGCTTGCCGTTCACACGCACCGACAACGCGCCTTTCGCCACCCAGCCCGGGTAACGAAGCTTCATTGTGAACTTGCCGCCGCTGTCGACCGTCAGCCGCGTGCTGGCCTGGTCGGGGAAGCGGTTGGACTGGGTCAGCACGACGCCCTTCTCGCGCCAATCGAGCCGGGAGGGAATGAACAGGTTGACCAGCAGCGCATCGCCATCGCGTGCGTAAATGAATTCACCGTACTTGGCGTGGCTCTCGATCCCGGAACCGACACAGCACCACATGCCTTTGTCCACTTCCGAATAGACGCGGTAGTGGTTGGGGCGCATCGGCGTGAAGTAGACGAAACCGCCGCTCTCCGGACGCTGCGAGGAAAGAATATGGTTGTACAGCGCGCGCTCGTAATAGTCGCCGTACGCCGCGCTCGGGTCGCGCAGGAACAGCAGCTCGGTAAGCTTGAGCATATTGTAGGTGTTGCAGGTTTCCGGCCCTTCCACCTCGCTGCTCATCGAGGAGAAATCCTTGTCGTCGTGGAAGTGTTCCTTGACGCTGTTGCCGCCGATGGCCACGGTGCGGTGATCGTGCACGGTGCGCCAGAAGAAGCTGGCGGCCTTGTGCCATTGCGGCTCGCCGGTCAACTCCGCGATGCGTTCGAAGCCGATCACCTTCGGAATCTGCGTATTGGCATGCAGCCCGGTCAGCTCGTCGCGGCCGGCCGCCAGCGGCTGCAGGATGGCCTGGTGCGAGAAGCGTTTGGCCGCGGCCAGGTAGCGCTGGTCGCCGGTCAGTTGGTACACGTCGGCCAGCACCTCGTTCATGCCGCCATGTTCAGCGCGCAGCATGGACTGCATCTGCTCGTCGCTCAGGGCATTGGTCATATTGACCGTCCAGTCGGCGAATTTGACCAGCATTCGTTTCGCGTCTTCGTTGCCGGCATAGCGCCAGGCATCGCGCAGGCCGGCGGCGATCTTGTGCAGGTTATACCAGGGAACCCATTTGCCGTTGACCGAGAAATTGTCGGCATGGAGCTTGCCCTTGGCGATGTCGCTCCAGGCTTCGCGGCCGCCGGGAATGCCGCCCAGGTAGCCGTCCGGCGCTTGCGCCTTCTTCAGCTCCTGCACGAAGTAGTCGAGGCGTTCACGCACCGTGCCGTCGCCAGTCGCGGCCCACATCAGGGACAAGGCGGAGAGGTAGTGGCCGCCCATATGGCCATCAAGGCCGCTGGATTCCCAGTTGCCGTAGGATGGCTTGGGGAGCGGCAGCCCGGCTTCGCGGCGGAACGGCGCCAGCAGCCGGTCGGCGTCGAGCTCCAGCAGGTAGCGGCGGTTGGTTTCCTGCGCTTGCAGGAAGGGACTTGGCAGCAGGCGAACGTCCTGCAGCGGGAACAGTTCGGCGGCGGTGGCGGCGATTGGCGCGAACCAGGCTGCGCCCGCGCCCGTCGCCAGCAGCACGGCGAAGCCGCGCCGCAATGCAGCGGCGAGCAGGGTCGAGGTCATTTTTGTACGCTTTGGTAGTTATCCAGGTCAGCAGCGTTGACTACCGGCCAGCCGGCGCTGTCCCAGCGCATGTCCATGACCTTCAGCTTTTGCAGGTACTTGTCCTTCGTTTCGTAGGCGTGAAGAACCATCACGTCCTTGCCGTCGAAGGTGTAAGCGCTGTTGTGGCCGAGCGCCTTCCACGCCGCATTGCCCTGCACGACCAGCGAGCCGCCGCCCAGCGCCATGTCCTTGCCATCCTTGTCCAGGTAAGGCCCCGTCACCGCACGCGAACGCCCGACGACCACGTGGTAGGTGCTCTTCTCCTTCTGGCAGCACAATCCCCACGAAACAAAAAGGTAGTACCAGCCATTCTTGCGGAAGACGAACGGCGCCTCGATTTCCGCCGGGCCGCCGCTGTCATCCTTCACGAAGGCCGGGCGTTCGCGGGCGGCGATGGTGCTCCAGGCCTGCGGTTCGGCCGGGCGCGTCCAATCCTTGTTCAGCTTGACCAGCTTGATGCCGCCCCAGAACGAGCCGAATGCCATCCAGCCCGTGCCTTTGTCGTCTTCCACGACATTGGAGTCGATCGCGTTCCAGATGTCGCGGCCCGGCACCGACTGCACGACAATGCCCTGGTCTTCCCATTTGTAGTCGGGCGAGCGCGGGTCCAGCGTCTTGTTGACGGTGACGCCAATGGCCGAGGTGTTCTTGCCGAATGCGGAAACCGAGTAATACAGCAGGTATTTTCCGTCGTGATACTGGATGTCCGGCGCCCACACATGGTCATCGAAGCCCGGTGCGGCCTTCGCCGCGGCTGCGGGATGGCCGGCGAAGATACGCCCCTCCGGGCGCCAGTTCAGCATGTCTTTCGAGCTGTAGAACGTGATGCCCGGTCCCGTCGAATACAGGTAGTAGGTGTCGCCCTGTTTCGCCATCACCGGATCGTGTACGCTCACCTGGCCTGCCTGCGCAGCCAGCGCGAGCATCGCCCCCGCCAGCACGCCGGCGCCAATCACCCATTTCTTTATCATCTTAGTTCCCTGTCCGCACGCCCCAAAGCGAAACACCCGCTTTCGACTGCACCGTGAACGTCACCTCGAACGCATTGGCATTGGTATTCCACTGGCGCGACAATACCCCATTGTAGGTCGCCCCATCGGACAGCGCGACACTGATTTTGTTGCCGCCGAGATGAGTCCAGGTGCCGGCCAGCGCCCCGCTGACGGCGCCACCTGCGGCCAGGGTAACGACTTGCGATTGCTTGATGGTCGCCGAAATGTCCTTGCCGTGGTTGATCACCTTGTAGGTACCCGCTGCATCAGCCGCCGTCACGTCCGCCGAAAGCGTCGTTGCGTTCTTCGACAATGGCGCATAACGCAGCGGCGCGACAACCGGCCAGCCATCGGCGTTGATGAACATTTCGTGCACGCGCACTTCATGCACTTCGCCCTGCCCCGGGAAGCGGGTATGGAAGACCAGGAAGTACTTGCCTGCCGCCGCATCGTAGTAAGCGGAATTGTGGCCCGGCGAAACATAGCCCAGCGCCGTG
Source organism: uncultured Duganella sp. (assembly GCA_966077345.1). GTDB lineage: Bacteria > Pseudomonadota > Gammaproteobacteria > Burkholderiales > Burkholderiaceae_D > Rugamonas. The sequence continues at coordinate 315,731 of CBHREK010000005.1, read as the reverse complement.
CCGGTCTCGCCCGCTGCCAGCGCGTACTGGTGGCTGCCCATCAGCTTCTGGCCGTGCGGCGCGATGCTTGCGTCGTCGAACAACGGCAAAGCAGGGTTGGCCTTCACTGTAGCCATGTCCGTGCCAGCGGCATCCAGGTATGGGCCGTCCGGATTCAGCGAACGGGCGACGCGGATGTTGTAGCCGCCATTCGCGTCCAGGCCGCCGAAGGAAACGAACAGGTAGTAATACTTGCTGTCAGGGCTGTACAGGATGTATGCGCCTTCGATGCGCGCATGGTTGCCGCCCATCAGGTGCTTGCCATATCCCTGCCCCGGTTTCTGCAGGCCGGTCGCAGGATCCATCTCCATGATGAAGATGCCGCCCGAGTACGAGCCGTACACCATCCACAGCTTGCCGCCATTGTCGCGGAAGACGTTCGGATCGACCACATTCGGGTGCTTCGTCGCATCGTAGATGGTGCCGTCAGGGCTCGTCTCACCCCACATGCCGGACTTCAGCAAAAGCTGCTTGTTGGCGTAAGGACCATCCACCTTGTCGGCTACCGCTATGCCGAGGGCTGAGCGCGGCGAGTCGCCTTTGCAGGCGCAGTAGTACATGTAGAACTTGCCGTCATCCAGCTTTGCCACGTCCGGCGCCCACAGCGTATCGGTTTGTGCCCAGGTCAACGCTTCGGACAATGCCGTCGTGACGTTGTTGAACAGCGGGTTGCTGGCATTGACGCCATCGGCAATCTTGGTCCAGTTCATCCAGTCGGTGGTTTTAGCCGCTGCCAGGTGGGAACCGAATACGTAATAAGTGTCGCCCGACTTGATCACCGACGGGTCATGCACCGATACGTTGGTGAAGGCCAGCGTCGTCGCCGGTGGCACTACCGGCGGAGGCACTGGGGCGGGAGCCGCGGGAGCCGCGGAAGTGGACGAGCCACCTCCCCCGCCGCCGCAGCCGCCCAGGCCCGCCAGGGCGACACCGGCCGCCGCCGAGCGCAGGAACGCCCGGCGTTGCACGGAGATGTTTTCCATCTTAGTCTCCGACGGCCACAACGACGACCGACTTGGCCGGCATCTTCACGGTCAGCTTGCCGCCGCTCGACTGCACGGCGATCGGCGCCGGCTTCACGGCGTCCGGCTTGGCGAAGGTGTTGTGCGCATCCATGGCGTTGGCGGTCAGCACGCGTGCGCTGGCCTTGCCTGCACCCACGCCATCGATGCTCACTTCTTCCGCCTCGCCGGGATTGGTGTTCACCAGCGCCACGTAGATCTTGCCATCCTTGCCGCGAGCGGCGGAAGCGCTGACCTGCGGGATGCTCTTGTCGCCGGAGCTGTACTTGCGATTACCTTCCAGCGACAGCGGCAGGGTGGTCGCGCCCTGGAATGGAACGTACATTTCGTACGCGTGGTAAGTCGGCGTCAGCAGCATCTTCTCGTTATCGGTCAGGACCATGGCCTGCAGCACGTTGACCATCTGCGCGATATTGGTCATGCGCACGCGGTCGGCATGGTCGTGGAAGATGTTGAAGTTCAGCGCAGCCACCACGGCGTCGCGCAGGGTGTTCTGCTGGTACAGGAAGCCGGCGTTGGTACCCTTCTCCACGTCATACCAGGTACCCCATTCGTCGACATAGAAGCCCAGCTTCTTCTCCGGGTCGTTCTTGTCCAGCACTTTCACGTTGTTGCGGATGTGGTCTTCCATGCGCATGGTGGCATGCAGTGTCGAGAACCATTCATTGTCCGGGAAGCCGGTAGCCGCGCCCTTCACTTCCCACTTGCCGGTCGGGATGGTGTAATAGTGGAAGCTGATGCCGTCCGTCATATTCTTGGCGGACTTGCTCAGTTCTTCGGTCCAGCTGGTGTCGTTGTCGTTGCCGCCGCTGGCGACCATCTTCGGACGCGCACCGGCCGGAGTCTTGAGGAACGTGACGCTCTGGCGATACAGGTTGGTGTAGTACTCCGGCTTCATGTTGCCGCCGCAGCCCCAGGCTTCGTTACCGACGGCGAAATAGGCCACCTTGAACGGCTTGTCGCGGCCATTCTTGCGGCGCAGCTCCGGCAGGGTGGACTTGTTATCGGAGGTCATGTACTCCAGCCATTCCGCCATTTCCTGCGGCGAGCCGGTGCCCAGGTTGCCGTTCACGTAGGCGTCCGCGCCCAGCTGCTCGACCAAGTCGAAGAATTCATGGGTGCCGACGGCGTTGTTCTCGTCCACGCCGCCCCAGGTGGTGTTGATCTTGACAGGACGCTTGTTGCGCGGGCCGATGCCTTCGCGCCAGTGGTATTCGTCGGCGAAGCAGCCGCCCGGCCAGCGTACCAGCGGCACGTGCAGTTTCTTCAGCGCGCCAATCACGTCGTTGCGCCAGCCGCGGGTGTTCGGGATCTTCGATTGCGGGCCGACCCACATGCCGCCGTAGATGCCGGTGCCAAGGTGTTCGGCGAACTGCCCGTAGACGTCCTTGTTGATGACCGGACCGGGTTTGGCGGTGTCGATCTTTACGGTGGTGGCAGCTTGCGCCAGGCCTGCGGTGAGCAAGGCCAACGCGATCATCGTCTTCTTCATAGCATCTCCTAGTTTATTGTTTGAATACCGCAACGAAGCCGCCGTGTGGCTGCATCGTGATCTTCTGCTTGCCCGCGGCGACTGCCCGCTGGCTGAATTCGCGCTCGCCGGCGCCATCGGTGATCAGCGTGCCTTGCGCGCCGAGTTCCACCGAGACTTCCTGCGCGCTGTCCTGCGCATTGAAACCTGCCACATACCAGGTGTCGCCCGCGCGCCGCGCCAGCACCACGTAGCGCGCCGGCACGCCGTCGACGAAACGCACGTCGTCCCAGCTGCGCGGCAGTTCCCGCAGCAGGTCCTGCACATAGGCCGGCGCAGTTGCCATGCCGTCCGGGGTTTCGGCGAAATGCTGGATGCCGGAAGTGAACAGCACCGCTTCCGCCAGCTCGAAACCATTGCGCGTGGCGCGCTTGATCTTGGGGATGTCGCCGAAAGCCATGGGAGTGAAGTCCATCGGGTCGAACAGGTTGCGCGCGAAAGGCAGCATGGCTGCGTGCTTGACCACCTTGTCCTGGCCGTCCTGCTCGAAGGTGGAGAACTCGAAACCTCGCACCGCTTCCACCGTCATCAGGTTGGGGTAAGTACGGCTCCAGCCGCGCGGCAGCGTGGCGCCGTGGAAGTTCACCAGCAGGCCGGCTTCCGCCGCGTCCTTCAGGATGTCGACGTAGTAGGCGATGAAGGACTGGCCATCGCCGCCGAAGAAGTCAATCTTCACGCCCTTGATGCCCATTTCGCGCAAACGTGCGAATTCGGCGCGGCGCGCTTCGCGGGTCAGCAGCTTGCCCTTGGGCGAATACTCGGTCTTGTTCCAGCTGCCGGAGGAGTTGTACCAGGCCAGCAGGCCGACGCCCTTCCCTGCCGCGTACTGGACCAGCTCGCGCATTTTGTCGTAGCCGATCTTGCGATCCCAGTCGGCGTCGACCAAGGTGTAATCCCACTTCATCTGCACCGCATAGTCGATGAACTTTTTCTGCACATCGAACACGGTGGCATCGTCTTTCAGGATGGCCCAGCTCCACGAAGCGTGGCCCGGCTGCACCAGTGCGGCGTCGAACGGGATCGCAGGCGCTGCCAGGTCGGTACCCAGCGTCGATTGCATGACCGTGGCCAAGGGTCCCAGGGCCAGCACGCGCCATGGCGAGACCGCGCCGCTGCCCATCAGGGCGCCACCGGGGAACACTTCCGGGGCGCTCGGACCGCCAATGCGGTATTCGCCGCCAGGTGACTTGTCCTGCAGGCGCGAGGCGTGCCAGCTGCCGTCCATGCCGGCTTCGGTCAGCGCGACCCAGTTGTCGCCGCTGCGGAACAGCGCCGGGAAGACCCAGCCCGACGGCAGCGGTGACGCAGTGCCGACCGGGATGTCGGCCTGGTAGTACTCTTCGTAGGAAGGATTGGTGTTGGCCCAGCCGGTCTGCGCTACCGACATCGGTTGCAGCCAGGCGCGGGCAGCGGGCGCAAAGGCGAAGCTGGTTGCCTCGCGGCGCACATTGCCGCCGGCGGTCTCGTAGCGGAAGGCCACGCCGTCGTTGGAAACGCGGAACACGATGTCGAGCTTGCGTCCCTGCTTGTCGCGCAGGGAGAAGCGGCGTTCGTTGGCTTCGTAATGGTTGTTGCGGCGCTTGCCGGTGGCCAGCGTGTAGTCTTCGGAAATGCGCTGCACTGCGCCGGCGGAAGCCAGGCGCAGGCTGCGCGTCAGGTCGGCCGATTGCAACTGGAGGCCAAGGCGGGAAGTCAGCAGCACCGGCTGGCCGGCGCGGGCGACCGCATAGGTCGGCTCGCCGCGCGGCGATAGTTCGAACTGCACCTTGACCTGCTTGTCAGGGCTGGCGATGTCGTGCGCGAAGGCCCACGACTGGACTGCCACCAGCAACGCCGGAAGGGCGAGCTTGATCATGGCGGTCTCCTTTTAAACCCAGCCTGCGTCGACGATGAAATCCTGCGCGGTGCACATGGCGCTGTCATCGGCGCCCAGGAACAGGCACATGGCAGCGATGTGTTCCGGCAGGAGCTTGCCCGGCAGGCACTGGCTGCGGGCGATCTCTTCTTCCGCCGCTGCGTCGACCCACAAGTCCACCTGGCGCTGGGTCATGACCCAGCCCGGCGTGACCGTGTTGACGCGCACATTGTGCTTGCCCAGGTCGCGCGCCATGCCGCGGGTCAGCCCGTGGGTTGCGGCCTTGGCGGTAGCGTACACGGGATAACCGGCGCCCTTGGCGATCCAGGAGATCGAACCGATGTTGATGATGGAACCGCCGCCCTTGGCCTTCATGCCCGGCAGGACTGCCTGGCAGGTGAAGAACAGGGGGCGCTGGTTGATGGCGATGCGCTGGTCCCAGTATTCCGGGGTCACATCTTCGACACTATGACGCTGGTCGTTCGCCGCATTGTTCACCAGCACGTCGAAATCGCCCAGTTCCGCCGCAAAATCTTTCATCGTGCCCTGCAGCGCCGCGATGTCGGTGATGTCGCAGGCGCGGAACTGCGGGCGCTCGGCGCCGCTGGCGGCAACGGCGTCGCACAGCGCTTCGCTGGCCTCTTTCGCAATATCGACGAACGCCACGCGGGCGCCCTGTCTTGCAAAGGCCGCGACGATGCTGGCGCCGATGCCGGTGCCGCCGCCGGTGACAAATACCCGCTTGCCCTGGAGGCTCGGGTAGTTTGCTGCTTGTGTCATGGTGTCTCCATATTTTTATTGCTGTTTTTTTTAGTGCTGGCCGAGGACGCCGTCGCGGCGCCGCCAGGTATTGCCCGGATTTTCATCCTGCAGCACAGGCGGCAGCAGCGACGCTGGCAAGTCCTGGTAGCACACGGCGCGCAGGAAACGGTAGATTGCCGCCGTGCCGACCGAGGTGCTGCGGCCGTCCGAAGTGGACGGGAACGGGCCGCCATGCACCATGGCGCTGGTGACTTCCACGCCGGTCGGATAGCCATTGGCCAGGATGCGGCCGGCCTTGCGTTCCAGCACCGGCAGCAGCTTGTGCGCAGTCGCGGCATCGCCGTCCGCCATCTGCAGGGTAGCGGTCAGCTGGCCTTCCAGGTGTTCCGCCACGGCGATCATCTCGTCGATGTCGCGGCAGGCGATCACCAGCGAAGCAGGGCCGAATACTTCGTCCGAAAGCGCGTGCTGCGACAGGAAGGCTTGCGCTGTGGTGCGGAACAGCGCAGCGCCGCCCTTGCAGCCGCCGTGCGGGGTGGCGGTGACGGTTTCAACGTCGTTGTGAGAGGCCAGCGCCTGTACGCCGCGCTGGTAGGCGCCGGCGATGCCCGCGCTCAGCATGGTCGCAGGCGCGACGCCGCCCAGTGCCTGCGCGGCGCTGGCGCAGAAGCGCTCCAGGCCCGGGCCTTCAATGCCCAGCACCAGGCCGGGATTGGTGCAGAACTGGCCGACGCCCAGCGTCAGCGATGCCGCAAAGCCGGCAGCGATGCTGTCCGGGCGGCCCGCCAGTGCTTCCGGCAACAGGAAGACCGGGTTGATGCTGCTCATTTCAGCGTACACAGGAATCGGCTGCTTGCGCGCTGCGGCAGTCGCCATCAGTGCGGTGCCGCCGCTGCGGGAACCGGTGAAACCGACCGCCTGAATCGCAGGATGCGCCACCAGGGTCTGGCCGATGTGGCTGCCGCTGCCGGTCAGCAGGGCAAACACGCCCGCCGGAAGGCCGCACTGGGCCACGGCGGCTACCACGGCGCGTGCCACCAGTTCGGAAGTGCCCGGGTGGGCGGAGTGTGCTTTCACCACCACAGGGCAGCCGGCGGCCAGCGCGGAAGCGGTATCGCCGCCGGCGACAGAGAACGCCAGCGGGAAGTTGGACGCGCCGAAGACGGCAACCGGGCCGACGCCGATCAGGCGGAAGCGCAGGTCGGCGCGCGGCGGCGTGCGGGTCGGCAGGGCGACGTCGATGCGCGGATCGCACCACGAGCCTTCGCGCAACAGCGCGGCGAACATCTTGAGCTGGTTGCAGGTGCGGGCGCGCTCGCCTTCCAGGCGGGCTTGCGGCAAGCCGGTTTCGGCCATGGCGCGTTCGATCAGCTCCGCGCCGAGGTCGAGGATGTTGCGGGCAATCGCGTCCAGCAGTTCCGCACGCGCGGCATCGCTGGTGGCGCGGAAGGTATCGAAGGCGGCGCCGGCCAGGCGGCAGGCATCATTTACCTGCTCGACGCTGACCGCGTTGAATTCTTCGCCGAACTGCTGCTCCAGGCCAGGATTGAAGGCGCGCTGTGCGGCGCCCTCCCCGCGCACGGCAACGCCGCCAATGAGTGCTTCGCCGGTGATGGTCATAGTTGGTTCACTTTCTTGTAGCGGGATTCCTGGATGCGCAGCGGATTGCGCAGGGCCGGGCCAAAGGCAGGCGCTTCGACTTCAAAGGTCTCGCCAGGCTGCACGGAGACGCCGTCGGCGAAGCTCAGCGTGGCGGTGCCGAAGAAGTGGATGTGCACATCGCCCGGGCGGCAGAACAGGCCATACTTGAAGTGGTGGTATTCCAGGTTGGCGATGGTGTGCGACATATTCTGTTCTCCGCTGACGAAAGCTTTCTGCCAGCGCACTGCGCCGTCCTTGCCGACTATGCGCGAGGCGCCGTCGATATGCTGCGGCAGCTCGCCCACGCGCAGGGCCGGGCCCAGGCCGCAGTTGCGCAGCTTGGAGTGCGCCAGGTAGAGGTAGTTCTGGCGCTCGGTCACGTGGTCCGAGAACTCGTTGCCGATGGCGAAACCGAGGCGGTAAGGCTGGCCGTCTTCGCCGATCACGTACAGGCCGGCGATTTCAGGCTCTTCGCCGCCGTCCAGCGAGAACTCGGGCATGGTCAGCGCCTGGCCGGTGGCGGCAACGATCGAACCGTCGCCCTTGTAGAACCATTCCGGCTGCACGCCGCGCTGGCCTTCTGCCGGCTTGCCGCCTTCCACGCCGAGGCGGAACATCTTCATGGAATCGCTCAGCGACTCGACGTCGCCGCCGATCTTGCGGTGCATGGCGTCGCGCGCATCGGCGCTGCCCAGGTGGGTCAGGCCGGTGCCGGTGACATAGCAGTGCGCCGGGTCGGCATGATCCAGCGGCGGCAGGATGCGGCCGGCGGTCGCCACGGCTTCGTAGCTTTCGGTACTGGTGCCGATGGCAGCCTGGGCAACGGCGGCCAGGCCTTTGCCGCTGCCGATGGCGCGCTGCGCCAGTTCATAGGTGGTGGACACGCCGTCCAGCACGCGCAGCACGTCGCCGTCCAGCGCGGCTACGCGGCGCGAGCCGGCTTCATTGGTGAATTGTACGAGCAGCATGGGTTCTCCTTAGTGCGAATGGCGCGGCACGGCCGAACCGCGGCAGCCAACCAGGAAGTCGAAGTCGCAGCCTTCGTCGGCTTGCAACACGTGGTCGATATACAGTTGCTGGTAGCCGGACTTCGGCGGCTCCTGCTGCGCGGCGCGCTCGGCGAGGCGCGCCTTCATTTCCTCGTCGCTGATCTCGAGCTGCAGCTTGTTGTTGGCGCAATCGAGCTCGATCCAGTCGCCATCCTTCACGGCGCCGAGCGGGCCGCCAGCCATCGCTTCCGGCGCCACGTGCAGCACCACGGTGCCGTAAGCGGTGCCGCTCATGCGTGCGTCGGAAATGCGGACCATGTCCTTGATACCCTTGGCCAGCAGCTTCGGCGGCAGGCCCATATTGCCCACTTCCGCCATGCCCGGATAGCCTTTCGGGCCGCAGTTCTTCATCACCAGGATCGAGTTCTCGTCGACGTCCAGGTCCGGATCGATGATGCGTTCCTTGTAGTGGTCGAAGTTCTCGAACACCACGGCCTTGCCGCGATGCTGCATCAGGTGCGGCGAAGCGGCGGAAGGCTTCAGTACCGCGCCGCGTGGCGCCAGGTTGCCGCGCAGGATGCAGATGCCGCCATCGGCGATCAGCGGGTTGTCGATCTTGCGGATCACTTCATCGTTGTAGATCGGCGCTTCGGAGCAGTTCTCGCCAATGGTCTTGCCGTTGACGGTCAGCGCATCCGGATGCGGCAGCAGGTTTGCTTCGCCCATGCGGCGGATCACGCCCGGCAGGCCGCCGGCGTAGTAGAACTCTTCCATCAGGTAGCGGCCGGAAGGCATCAGGTCGACGATGGTCGGCATCCCTTTGCCAACCTTGGTCCAGTCTTCCAGCTCCAGCGGCACGCCGATGCGGCCGGCGATGGCTTTCAGGTGGATCACGGCGTTGGTCGAACCGCCGATGGCGGCATTGACGCGGATCGCGTTCTCGAAGTTTTCGCGCTTGAGAATCTTGGACAGGCGCAGGTCTTCCCACACCATTTCGACGATGCGGATGCCGGACATATGCGCCAGCACGTAGCGGCGCGCGTCGACGGCAGGAATCGCAGCGTTGTGCGGCAGCGAGGTGCCCAGCGATTCGGCCATGCAGGCCATGGTGGATGCGGTACCCATGGTGTTGCAGGTACCGGCGGAACGGGACATGCCCGCTTCGGCCGACATGAACTGGTGCATGGTGATTTCGCCGGCCTTGACCTGCTCGTGCAGTTGCCAGACGGCGGTGCCGGAACCGATGTCCTTGCCGTTCAGCTTACCGTTCAGCATCGGGCCGCCGGTCACGACGATGGTCGGCAGGTCGACCGAGGCAGCGCCCATCAGCAGGGCCGGGGTGGTCTTGTCGCAACCCACCAGCAGTACCACGGCATCCATCGGATTGCCGCGGATGGATTCTTCCACGTCCATGCTGGCCAGGTTACGGGTCAGCATGGCGGTTGGGCGCAGGTTGGATTCGCCGTTGGAGAACACAGGGAATTCAACCGGGTAGCCGCCCGCTTCCAGGATGCCCTTCTTGACGTGTTCCGCGAGCTGGCGGAAGTGGGCGTTGCACGGGGTCAGTTCGGACCAGGTATTGCAGATGCCGATGATCGGCTTGCCGCGGAATTCGTGATCAGGAATGCCCTGGTTCTTCATCCAGCTCCGGTACATGAAGCCGTTTTTGTCCTGCGTCCCGAACCATTCGGCCGAGCGCAGTTTTATCGTTTTCTTTGTCTCTGACATGGATTCCTCCGCTTATTGATGGAGGAAATGTTACGGCTCAGAGCAATATATTTCTAATGACTTATTTGTTCCTATCAATATCAAAATCAGTATCGAGAAAAGCGGAAGGCCAGGGTGTTCCAATAGACCTCTCCCGGGCGCAGGATCACGCTGGGGAAATGCGGTTTATTGGGCGCGTCCGGGAAGTGTTGCGGCTCCAGGCAAAAGCCGCCGCGATGCGGGAAACCCAGCGAGCCGTCGAGGAAATTCCCGCTGTAGAACTGGATGCCCGGCTCGTGAGTGAGCACTTCCAACTGCCGCCCGGAGCGCGGTTCGCGCACCCGTACCGCGCAGCGCATGCCCTCGGCCGGCGCCAGCGCAAAGTTATGGTCATAGACCGCATCGCCGATGGCGCGCGGCTCGCGGAAATCGAACGGCGTTCCCGCCACGGCGGCCAGTTCGCCGGTTGGTATCAAACCGTCGTCGACCGGCGTGTAATGCGGCGCATCGATCCACATTTCGTGATCGTTGACGGTGCCGCTGCCGGCCAGGTTGAAGTAGGCGTGGTGGGTCAGGTTGACCGGCGTTGCGCGGTCCGTGGTGGCGCGGAAGTCCACGGTCAGCGCGCCATCGTCGCTGAGCGTGTAGCTTGCCTGCACGTCAAGATTGCCGGGATAGCCCTGCTCCCCGTCCGGGCTGCGGTAGCGCAGCACCAGGGTTTCGCCTTCCACGGCGGCATCCCACACCACCTTGTCGAAGCCTTGCGCGCCGCCATGCAGATGGTTGGTGCCATCGTTGACGGCCAACTGGTGCTCGACGCCGTCCAGTGTGAAGCGGCCCTGCGCGATGCGGTTGCCGCAGCGTCCGATCAGCGCGCCGAAGTAAGGCGAGCGGCCGAAATACTCGGCGGCCGTGTCGAAGCCCAGCGTGACATTGGCCAAGCGGCCGTCACGATCCGGGGCCAGGATGTGGGTGACGATCCCACCGTAATTGGTGATCCTGACCTCCATGCCCTGGGCATTGGTCAGTGTGAACAGGGACAGCGGCGTGCCGTCCGGTGCGTGGCCGAATGGCGCGCTCTGGATCATGTGTGCTTACTCGATAACTGAGGGCCGTCCGAAGACGGGCATACCCTGCGCATCCCAGCGCAGTGGCTTGACGAAAGTATGGCGGTCCGGGTTCCACAGCGGGTCGCCGACAATTTCCGTGTACGTGCGGGCATGGTACACCAGCAGCACATTTCCGTCCGCGTCCACCGTAAAACTGTTATGGCCAGGGCCGTAGATGCCGTGCTCGAAGCAGGTTTGCAGTACCGGCTCCTTCGACTTGGTCCACGCAGCCGGGTCCAGCAGGTCCGCATCGGCATCGGCCCACAGCAGGCCCATGGCGTAATTCTCGTCGGTCGCGCTGGCGGAATAGCTGATGAACACCTTGCCGTTGCGTTGCAGGACGGACGGGCCTTCGTTGACCCAGAAGCCGCGGATCTCCCAGTCGAATTCCGGCTTGGTCAGCATCACTGGCTTGCCCTTGATCTGCCACGGGGTTTCCATCTCCGCGATGTAGAGGTTGGAATTGCCTTCGATCTCATTGTCCTTCTGCGCCCACAGGTAATACAGCTTGCCCTTGTGGGTGAAGGTGGTCGCATCCAGGCAGAAAGTATCGATGCCGGAATCGACCTGCCCCATGAACTCCCACTCGCCTTCCAGCGGATTGGCGTTCTTGTTGCGGATCGCATACATGCGGTGCTGGAACAGCTTGTACTTGATTTCGCGGCTCGGTGCGGCGGCGAAATAGACGTACCAGGCGCCCTGGTTGTAATGCAGTTCCGGCGCCCAGACCAATTCGCTGTAGGCGCCGGTATCCGGCTTGTGCCATACGTCCACGGTCTGCGCATCGCGCAAGCCTTCGATGGTGGTGGCGCGGCGCAGTTCGATGCGGTCGTATTGCGGCACCGAGGCGGTGAAGTAGTAGTAACCGTCGCTGTGGCGAACGATATAGGGATCGGCGCGTTGCTCGATCAGGGGAGACAGTTTTTGCATATTCAAGCGCTTACATAGCCATGGGACTTCATGCTCTCTTTCACGGTGCCGTAGTACTCATCGCTGATGCGATAGGCGAACATCAACAGTCCCATGAGCAGGTGGAAGAAGCCCGGAATCACCGACAGCATCAGGGCGATGCCGTTCAGTGCGAATTCGGATTGCGCCTGGTTGGGCACATAATTGAAATACGTCAGCAGGATGCCGACCAGGCCGCCGGCGATTGCCATGCCAGCTTTCTGGCAGACCGAAATGCCGCCGAAGGCAAAGCCGGATACGCGCTTGCCGGTCTTGACCTGGCCGTAGTCGATGGTCTCGCCGATAGCGGACCAGAACACCGGCGCGTGCAGGTCGACGATGAACGACAGCGCGAAGAACAGCACGAAGGCCAGCATCACGTCGCCCGGCTTGACCACCAGGTAGATCGCCAGGCTGATGCCCGCCACGATCAGCTGCGTCCAGCGGAACAGCTTGACCTTGCAATAGACCTTGGTGATCCAGGTCGATGCGATCATCGACAGGATGGCCGCCACCACGCCGGTGGACAGGAAAGCCGACACCTGCGCCGTATTCAGGCCCAGGTAATACTTGGCGTAATAGATTGCGACCGAGCCGCGCACCACGTAACCGATGGTGCCGGTCACGCACACGCCGCACAGGATCAGCCACTGGTCGTTCTTCATCAGCACTTTCAACTGCTCGCCCAGCGACTGGCGCACCACCACATGATGCACGCGCTCGGTGGTGGTGAAGAAGCAGAACAGGAACAGCGCCACGCCCAGCACCGCCATCACGGCCATCGCCATCTGGTAGCCGTGGGCCGCACTGCCCTCGCCCCAGCGCTCCGACAGCAGCGGCACCACGATGGTTACCAGGAAGGCGCCGATCTTGGCGAAGAACAGGCGGTAGCCATTGGCCGACAGGCTTTCCTTCGGATCGCTGGTCAACGCGCTGGGCAGGGAAATGTACGGAATGCCGACACCCGCCGTCATTACGGTCATGATGATGTAGGTCGAGTAAGCCCAAACCAGCTTGGCGTCGTAGCCCCAGTCCGGCGTGGAAAACACGAAGAGAATGCTCACGCCGTATGGAATCGCGAGCCACAGCAGGTAGGGACGGTAGCGGCCGAAGCGGCTGGTGAAGCGGTCGGTGATCTGACCCATGGTCAGGTCAGCCACCGCGCCCACTACCTTGACCAGCACGAACAACAGCGCCAGGTCTTGCGTGCGCAAGCCATAGATGTCGGTGTAGAAGAAGGTAATGATCAGCATCATCGAGGAAATCACGACATTGAGTGCCGCATCCCCCGCCCCGAAGCCCGCTTTTTCGAGCACCGACATCTTTTGGTTTTGCATGGTAAATCAGTTCTTCCAGTTCAGCATCAGGCCAACGGTACGGTCGTAGCGGCGGATATCGCGTGGATACACGTTCGCGTCGGTCCAGTAGTCCTTGTATTTGAAGTTCAGCAGGTTGGTGCCGGTCAGCGTTACAGACAGGTTCGGGGTGAACTTGTAGCTGAGGGAGCCATCCAGGCTGCTGGTGGCAGCCGCATACAGGTCGCGCTGAGGCGCCGCACCGCGGATTGCCGAGGTATCGCCATACACCTGGGCGAACTTCGAACGCCAGTTATACGCCAGGCGGCCGGAGATGCCGTACTTCTCATACAACAAGCCAATGTTATACGAGTTTTTCGACATGCCAGGGAAAGTCAGCTCGCCCGGGCCGATGTTCGACGACGTTACGCCGCCTTCCATATAGGTGTAGTTCAACTGGAGGCCAAACCCGCCCAGCCAGCCGGGCAGCTTGTCGTAGAACTGCTGGTACGCCACTTCGACGCCCTGCAGGTGGCCCTTGTCGGTATTGAACGGACGCGAGGTCAGGTAGTTCACGCCCTGGTACACCTCAGGCACTGCGCGGTTGACGATGTAGCCGTCGAAGTTGTGGCGGAACACGGTGCCGCTGACCATCGCCGCCGGTGCAAAGTACCACTCGAGCGCCGCATCGACGTTCTGGCCGGTGACCGGCTTCAGGTCCGGATTGCCGCCCGACGCGGAGGCCTGCACGGTGTTGCCGTTCGAGTTCACATACGCGGTCCCAGGGTTCAGTTGCGCGAAGTCAGGACGGCTCAGCGTCTTGGCGTATGCCAGGCGCGCGATCAGGTCCTTGCGCAGCGTCGCCTTGAAACTGGCACTAGGCAGGGTATCGGTGCCCGAACTTTCTTTCGGCGTAGCGACTGGAACGCCATTCACCATGCTGTAGCCCAGCAGGTCCGAATCGGTCTTGGAGACGCGCACGCCAACCACGCCGTCGACAGGCACGCTGCCCCACTCCCAGCCCAGGCGCGCCTTGCCGTAGAAGGCGTAGTTCTTCTCGTTCACGGAGAAGAAGGAACCCTGGTCCAGCGCCTTGGCGGCGGTGGAGCCGGTGACTGCCTTGCGCACATCGCTGGTGCTATTCAGCAGGAAGCTGGCGCATGGCGTGTACCAGTAAGGCGTGCCGTAGTCTTCCGACAGCTCGCGGTTGGTGCAGCTCATGCCCGGCAGCGTTGCCGCAGAAACGCGGGTCGCGGCGTTGAAGGCATCCGGTGCGCCCATGCTGCCTTCGACCGACTTGATCGATTCGGCGCTACGTTTGTTGAAGCGTACGCCGGCGCTGAACTCCTGGAAAATGCCGTCGCCGTCAGGCGTGTAAGTCGCATCGGCGCGCCAATCGGTGGATGCACCCTTGTCGTTGCCGTAACGGTCGAACAACTGGAACAGGTACACGTTTTTCGGATCGGTCATGTCGATGCCGCTGTAACGCATGAAGGCGCCGCCGTTGACATTGGTCTTCAGGAAGACGTCTGGCACGGTAACGATCGTGTCCATGATCGGATTGCGCCAGTCGTATTTCGACTTGGTGCGCGCCAGTTCAGTGCTCAGGCGCAGGCCTGGTGCGGCATGCCACTTGGCGCCGATGGCGGTCTGCCAGGTGGTGTTCTGCGACGCGCGCGCCTGGGTCGACAGGATGGTGTTGGCATCGTGCGAGGTCAGTTCGTCCAGCTGGTCGGTGCCCGGAATCTTGGTGCCGCTGATGCCGCCCCCTGGCGCCCACCATGGCAGGCCGACGAAGAAGTCGGTTTCGTCCTGGTTCTTGTAGCGGGAATACAGGCCCTCGGCGTAGATCTCCGTATCCTTGTTCGGGCGCCATTGCAGGGCGAAGTTCTCGGCCGTGCGCTTGCGCTCACCGTAGATGCCTTGCAGGCCGACCAGGTCCGGGCCGGTCAGGTTCGGCAGCAGCCAGCTTTTCTCGACCGGGAAGGTATTGAAGCTGCGCTCTTCGTGGAAGTTGTTGCGCACATAGGAAACGCCGAACAGCGCGCCGATCTCACCGTATTCGGTCTTCCAGCGGTTGGAAATGAGGCCATTGGCTTCCGGGTCGGTCTTGTGCGCCTTGTCCTGGTTTTTCACGCCGCCGTTGGCGCTCAGCGTGAAGCCCTTGAAATCGAACGGGCGGTTGGTGCGCACGTCGATCACGCCGGCAATGCCGCCTTCAACCAGTTCAGGGCTCTGGGATTTGTACACGTCCACGCGCTGCAGCATGGTGGACGGGATATCGGCCAGCTGGATATAGCGGCCGGTGGTGGTGAACATTTCGCGGCCGTTCAGCATGGTGGCGATGCCGGGCAGGCCGCGGATCAGGACCGAGTTCGCCTCGCCCGCGTCGCGGCGCACCTGGATGCCCGGGATGCGGGCCAGGGTCTGGGCAACGTTCGTGTCAGGGAATTTGCCGATATCGTCCGCGACGATGGAATCGACCACATTGTCGGCCTTTTGCTTGATATCGAGCGAACTTTGGGCCGCGGCGCGCACGCCGCTCACCTGCACCACTGCGATCTCGTTTTCGGCAGCCTGCTGCGCAAGGGAGGGAATGGTGCTGAACAGGCCAATGCCGGCTAATGCAGCTACGGATACTTTAAGTGCGATCGGACGGCGCGGTGCAACCAGCCCAGGCGCGAATGCTTGGCGCTTCATAGGGTCTCCTGACTATAGTTTTTGTAAGTTACCTGTTCTTTGAACTCATCTTAGGTAAATCATTGAGATCGAACTAATCAATTTTTATCAAAGTTCGATATCAAAACTGATATGTCACCCTGGTTGATCTGGGTCATGGAAAGAGGTAAGGAAAATGCAGGATTATGACTGGCAGTGACCCTTCTCGCCCTCCAGACCATGAACCTGACACTCCTGGCGGCCCTTGCCGCTTCCACCCTCGGAACCTCGGGGGCCTTTGACCAGCAGGGCCGCTTGTGGGTGGCGCATACTGGCGACAACGGCATCGTGCTGCAATCGAGCATGGACGAGGGCCGCAGCTGGACCCCGCCGCGCCAGGTTTTGCCCAAGCCGGAAACGGTGGAAGCGAACGGCGAAGCGCGCCCCAAGATCGCGTTCGGCCCGCAAGGCCAGCTCTATCTGAGCTACACCCAAACGTTGGGCAAACACCACACCGGCAACATCCGCTTCATCCGTTCGCTGGACGGCGGGCAGACTTTTTCGCCCCCGTACACGGTGCAGCGCGACCGCGCCCCGATCGGCCACCGCTTCGACGACATCCAGGTCGACCCGCAGGGCCGCATTTTCCTGGCCTGGCTGGACCAGCGCGACAAGGACGCCGCGCAGGCAGCCCAGCGCCCCTACCGGGGTATCGCCGTCTATTACGCCGTCTCCACCGACGGCGGGGCCAGTTTCGGCGAAGACGCCAAGCTGGCCGACCACACCTGCGAATGCTGCCGCATCGCCACCGCCGTGGCGCCGGATGGACGGGTCGCCGCCATGTGGCGCCATATCTTCGAGCCGAACATCCGCGACCATGCCGTGGCCTGGCTGCCGGCCAACGGCAAACCAGCCGCGCCGGCGCGCGCTACGGAGGACGGCTGGAAGATCGACGCCTGCCCGCATCACGGCCCGTCACTGGCTTTCGATTCCAAGGGCCAGCGCCACCAGGCCTGGTTCAGCGCGGCCGGTGAAGAAGGCGGCGCGTTCTATTCCGGGAACGGACAGTTGATGCGCCTTGGCGGCCCGCAGGCGGAACACGCGGAGGTTGCGGCCGCGGGCCAGCGCGTCGCCGTCGTCTGGAAAGAGTTCGACGGCACGGCAACCGGCATCCACGCGCAGGTATCGCCCGATGGCGGCGCAAGCTGGAGCAAGCACACCGTCGCCACCACCCAGGGCAGTTCCGACCATCCCCACATCATGCGCCGCGGCGCCGAACTCTGGCTGCTGTGGCGCACCGCCGATGAAGGCATCGTTGTTCGCAAACTCGAGGAATGATCATGAAAATGCTCCATCCCCTGGCCGCCGCAGTCGTGGCGACCGCCATCGCCGCCCTTTCCGCCCTGGCGGCATCCCCCAGCGCCTACGCCGCCGGCAACGCGGGCCTGAAAGCCTTCGCACCGCAAAGCGTGGAGCAGATCGCGGCCAGCCACAAAGGCAAGCCTTTCGTGGTCCTGGTCTGGTCCATGGACTGCGAATTCTGCCAGCACAGCCTGGACGTCCTGTCCAAAGCACGCGCCGCCAATCCTGGCTTCGACATCGTCACCATCACCACCGACCCGCTGTCCGATGCAGCGCTGTCGCAACTGGTGGCAAAGCGCCTGTCCGGCATCGACCTGCTGGCCGATGCCTGGAGTTTCGGCGGACTTGCTCCCGAACGCCTGCGCTACGCCATCGATCCGCGCTGGCGCGGCGAGAAACCGCGCAGCTACTGGTACGACGCGCAGGGCCAGCGCGTGGCCTACTCCGGCGTCATCACGCCGGCCCTGATCGAGAAGATGCGCTGATCGCGAAAACTTGATCGAGTTCATGGTTTGACAACAGCCCAATCGCTACGATGGGCACATGTTCTCGCACCGCACCACTCGCCGCTTCGTAACACTGCTGTTGCTGCTGTATGTAGCGCTGCAAGGCTACGCAGCCGCAGCGCAGGTAGCGATGCCGATGATGGATCACGCAGCATGCGCTGAACATCACGAAGGCCACAACCAACATGGGATGGCGGACTGCTTCACCCAGTGCACGCTGTGCGGCGCACTGGCCATGGCGCCCGGCTACAGCGAGCCCTCCGCTCCCGCACCGCACGACCTCACAGGTCCTCGGACCGCCATCATCGCGGCGCAGTACGATGGCGAATCCCATCTGCCGCACCAGGCACGAGGGCCTCCATCCGCAGTGTGACACCTGCTCTTATTCCAATGCGCCGCCGCCCCCGGCGGCGCACGACTCGTCACACCGGAGAATAAAAATGAATCCGCAGTTACGCAAGCACCTGCTTGCAATGTCTGTTGCCACCGCCCTTCCCTGCTACGCGCAAACCACCCTCCCCAGCGTCATCATCACCGGCACCAATCCCGACGTCATGCAAGTAGACGTCAGCAAGAAAGGCTTCCCCAGCGATACCGCAAACCTGCTGCAATCCGTGGCCGGCGTCAGCATGGTCAGCGGCGGCGGCGTGTCCGGCCTGCCGTCGATCCGCGGCCTGGCTGACGACCGCCTGCGCATCCAGGTCGACGGCATGGACCTGGTCTCGGCCTGCGCCAACCACATGAATCCCGCGCTGTCGTACATCGCACCGTCGCAAGTCGAATCGATCCAGGTCCTGCCTGGCATTACGCCCGTCAGCGTTGGCGGCGACAGCATCGGCGGCACCATCCGCGTGCGCTCCGCCGACCCGAAGTTCGCCGAAGCCGGCGCACAGCTGCTTGAAGGCCAGGCCACTTTCGTCTACCGCAGCAACGGCAATGTGCGCGACGCCAGCCTGGCGGCCACCATGGCCAGCGACACGTTCTCCGCCAGCTACCGCGGCGCCTCGATCAAGGCCCATAACTACGAAGATGGCGACGGCAAAAAAGTCGGCTCCTCCGCCTACGAATCCCGCAACCATTCACTGACCCTGGCCATGCGCTCCGAAGCGCGCCTGCTGGAGCTCAAGCTCGGCCTGCAGCGCATGCCCTACCAGGGCTTCCCCAACCAGCGCATGGACCTCACCCGCAATGACAGCGAACAGGTCAACCTGCGCTACCTTGAACGCTTCGGCTGGGGCACGCTGGAAGGCCGCGCCTACCACGAACACACCCGTCATGCGATGAATTTCGGCCCGGACAAGCAGTTCTGGTACGGCGCGAAGAAGAACATCCCCGGCATGCCGATGGATACCGAAGGCAAGAACACCGGCGTTTCGGTAAAAGCCACCATCCCGCTGTCGCAGCCCGACACCCTGCGCGTCGGCGCCGACTACCGCCGCTACCGCCTGGACGACTGGTGGGACCCTTCCGGTGGCGGCATGGCGCCGGACACGTTCTGGAACATCCGCGACGGCCAGCGTGACCGCCTGGGCGCCTTCGCAGAATGGGACCGCCGCTGGAATCCGGCCTGGTTCACCCAGTTCGGCGTGCGCGGCGAACTGGTGACCAGCGACACCGGCACGGTGCAGGGCTATAACGCCGGCTACAACAAGGATGCGTCGGCCTTCAACGCCCTCGATCGCAAGCGCAACGACCATAACCTGGACCTGACCGCCCAGGCGCGCTACGTGCCCTCCCAGGACATGACCGTCAAGTTCGGCTACGCCCGCAAGACCCGTTCACCGAACCTGTACGAGCGCTACACCTGGTCCACCGGCGGCATGGCAATGGCCATGGTGAATATCGCCGGCGACGGCAACGGCTACGTCGGCGACCCGTCGCTGCGTCCGGAAGTGGCCCACATGGCCACCGGCAGCATTGAATGGCACGATCCGGCGCAGGAAAAATGGTCGTTCGCCATCTCGCCTTACTACACCAGGGTCGATGACTACATCGACGCGCGCTGCCTCACCGCGTGCAAGGCCGGCGCCTTCGTGAACCTGCGCTTCGCCAACGTCGATGCGAAGCTGTACGGCACCGAGGTGTCGGCGCACGCAGCGCTGGCCTCGGGCAGCTACGGCACGCTGTCGGGCGACATGCTGGTGAACTACGTGCGCGGCGAAAATCGCAGCACGGGCGACAACTTGTACAACATGATGCCCCTGAACACCCGCCTGTCGCTGAACCATCGCCTCGGCGCGTGGAGCAACGTGCTGGAACTGCAGGCCGTCAAGGCCAAGGACCGCGTCTCGTCGCTGCACAACGAACTGCGCACCGGGGGCTACGCGCTGGCCGCCCTGCGCACCAGTTATGCGTGGAACAAAGTGCAGCTCGACTTTGGCGTGGAAAACCTGTTCGACCGCCGTTACGACCTGCCTTTGGGCGGGGCCTACGTCGGCCAAGGCATGACCATGGCGCTGAACGGCGTTCCCTATGGAATCGGTGTGCGCGGCATGGGTCGTTCGGTGTATGCCGGCCTGACCTTCAAGTTGTAGGGATCGGTATATCAAACCGATATAGGAGCCGCGAAATAAGCCATTGGTAAGCTATTGCTGCCAACCGTAGGATTGTGCTGCCGGATACCGTCCAACACACAAAACTACGAGACAAGCACCAATGACGACACCGCGACTCCCCGCCCTGCTGGCCCTGGCCAGTGCGCTGGCGACAGCCTTCCCCCTGGCCGCCAGCGCCGCTCCCGCAAGCAAGTATGCCGAATGGGAGCAACCGGAAGTGGTTCAAGTGAACCGCGAGCCGATGAAAACCACCTTCTTCAACTTCGAACGGCGCGACCTGGCGCTGAAGGGCGACAAGGCGGCTTCGCAGTATTACCTCTCGCTGGACGGCACCTGGTCGTTCGCCTACTCCCGCAATCCGGAATCGCGGCCGGTCGATTTCTACAAGCCCGGCTTCGACGTGAGCCGCTGGAAAACCATCCAGGTGCCTGGCATGATGCAGGCGCAGGGCTACGGCCAGCCCCTGTTCAACAACAGCGACTACCCTTTCCCGCCCAACCAGCCGTACATCCTGCACAGCATGAACGAGGTGGGCTCCTATCGCCGCAACTTCGACCTGCCGGCCAACTGGGATGGGCGCGATGTCTTCCTGCATATCGGCGCGGCCGGCGCCGCCTACTACATCTGGGTCAACGGCCAGCGGGTCGGCTATTCGGAAGACTCCAAGCTGCCGTCGGAGTTCAAGCTGACGCGCTTCCTGCGCCCCGGCAGCAATACCATCGCCATCGAGCTGTATCGCTTCGCGGACGGCTCCTACCTTGAGGACCAGGACTTCTGGCGCGTTTCCGGCATCGAACGCAGCGTCTACCTGTATGCCGAGCAGAAGGCTCACCTGCGCGACTACGTGGTGCGCGCCACCCTGGACAAGGCCGCCTACCGCGACGGCGAATTCACCCTGCAGCCTGAATTCACCGGCGCCGCACAGGGCAAGCTGACCGCCACCTTGCTGGACGGCGACAAGGCCGTACTGTCGCTCGAAAGCGGCGTCCACGGCGGCAAGGCTGCGCCGCTGCGCGGTACCGTGCCCGGCGTGCGCCAATGGTCGGCCGAGGCGCCCAACCTGTACCGCCTGCTGCTCGAATTCCATGATGCGAAGGGCGCGCTGGTGTCCTCCACCTCGCGCATGGTCGGCTTCCGCACCGTGGAGGTGAAGGACGGCGAGGTACGCGTCAACGGCAAGCGCATCATGATCAAGGGCGTTAACCGCCACGAACATGACCCGCAAACCTTCCACGTCATGTCGGAAGAGTCGATGCGCAAGGACATAGAGCTGATGAAGCAGGCCAATATCAATGCCGTCCGCACTTCGCATTACCCGAACGATCCGCGCTGGTACGACCTGGCGGACGAGTACGGCCTGTACGTGATGGACGAAGCAAACATCGAGTCGCACGAGTACATGGGCATGGGCGACCACGTGCGGAATACTCCTGGCGCGCGCGAAAAGATCCAGCTCGGCTACCAGCCGCATTGGGCAGCCGCCCACCTGGACCGCGTGAGCCGCATGGTGCAGCGCGACCGCAACCACCCGAGCGTGATCCTGTGGTCGCTGGGGAACGAAGCGGGTACCGGGCCGAACTTCGAGAACGCGGCCAAATGGATCCGGGAACAGGATCCGGAACGCCTGATCAGCTACCTTGGCCACGGCACCATCGGCGAGGAACATCTGCCGAACGATTACGTCGACATCTACGCGCCGATGTACGACCCGATCGAAAAGATGATCGACTACGCGCAGGATCCACGCTACAAGCAGCCGATGATCCAGTGCGAGTACGCTCATGCGATGGGCAACAGCCTTGGCAACTTTGAAGACTACTGGCAGGTGATCCGCTCGCACCGCAAGCTGCAGGGCGGCTTTATCTGGGACTGGGTGGACCAGGCCATGCTGCTCAAGGATAAGCAGGGCCGCAGCTATTGGGCACAGGGCGAAGACTACGGCCCGAATCCGCGCAAGGACATGTCGGAGGTTGGCGACGGCCTGGTGCAGGCTGACCGCACGCCGGATCCCGAGTATTACGAGGTGCAGAAGGTCTACTCGCCGGTGGTCTTTGAGGGCGATCCGGCATCCGGCCGCCTGAAGGTCGTCAACCGCTATGATTTCGCCGACCTGTCCGGGTTCGACTTTGACTGGTCGATTGCGCGCGACGGCACGCAAGTCGCAGGCGGCTCGCTGGCCGGCGTCAAGGCGGCCGCACAGGCTTCTGCCGATGTGACGCTGAACCTGCCGAAGCTGGATCGCGATCCACGTTTCGAGTACGTGCTGACGCTGCGCGCCAAGGCCCGCGACGGCGCCATTCGCGGCGTCCCGGCCGGCATGGTGCTCGGCTTCAGCCAGTTCGTGCTGCAGTCGCCAACCGCTGCCGCCGTTACGGCGGGCGCCGGCGCCTGGGTTGCGCCGGTACGCGCGGGGAACAGCGTCGAACTGCGCGCGGGCGGCTCAGTGCTGGCGGTCGATGCAACTAGCGGCAAGCTTGCCTACTCTGCAAGCGGCAAGCAATTGCTGGCCGGCGGCATGCCCTACTTCTGGCGCGCGCTGACGGAAAACGACCTTGGCACTGGCCTCAACAAAACCCATACCATCTGGAAGCAGTTCAGCGAAGAACGCAACGTGCGCTCCTTCGATGTCCTGAAAGACGGGGTGCGCATCGAATACATCTTCGGCGCCGGCTCCGCGCGCTGGGACGCCACTTACCGCATGGACAGCAAGGGCGCCGTGCAGGTTACCGCCACCTTCGCCCCGCTGCGCGGCGACCTGCCGGATCCGCTGCGCATCGGCATGCGCTTCGACAGCAATCCATCGCTGGACACGGTGGAATGGTACGGCCGCGGCCCGCAGGAATCGTACAGCGACCGCATCACCGGCGCAGCGCTTGGCCGCTACAGCGGCAAGCTGGCCGACCAGTACCACAACTACATCCGTCCACAGGAAAGCGGCAACAAGACCGGCGTGCGCTGGCTGACGCTGAAAGGCGCCGGCAACGGCCTGCAACTGCGCGGCACGCAGCCGCTCTCGGTCAACGCCCTGCCATTCCCATACGAAGACCTGTATCCGCGCCCGCGCGGCACCTGGCACAGTTCCGACATCCGTCCGCACGGCGACGGCTCGCTGCTGGTCGACGCGGTGCAGACCGGCGTAGGCGGCGACACCGGCTGGAGCCAGGTCGGACGCCCGCACACGCAGTACCGCGTCAAGCTGGAGCCAACCACCTACCAGTTCACCATCACGACGCAAGGAGCCGCGCAATGACCAACCAAACCCGCCGCCGCGTCCTGGCCGGCGCCGCAGCAAGCGCCGGCGCGGCCCTGCTGCCGATGGCAGCCACCGTACACGCCGCCGCCAGCACACGCTTCAGCATCGGCAAGAACGATTTCCTGCTCGACGGGAAACCGCTGCAGATCCGTTGCGGCGAAATGCATTTCGCCCGCGTACCGCGCGAATACTGGCAGCACCGCCTGAAAGCCATCAAGGCCATGGGCCTGAACACCGTCTGCGCCTACCTGTTCTGGAACTACCACGAATGGCGCGAAGGCCGCTACGACTGGGGCGGCCAGCGCGACGCCGCCGAATTCTGCCGACTGGCGCAACAGGAGGGCTTGTGGGTCATCCTGCGCCCGGGCCCTTACGCCTGCGCCGAATGGGAGATGGGCGGCCTGCCCTGGTGGCTGCTGAAAAAGAGCAGCAGCGACGCCTTCCTGCGCACCCGCGACGAAGCCTTCATGAAGCCCGCCAAGCGCTGGCTGGCGGAAGTCGGCCGCGTGCTGGGCTCGCAGCAGGTCACGCGCGGCGGCCCTATCCTGATGGTGCAGATCGAGAACGAATACGGCTTCTTCAGCGACGACCTGGAATACATGCGCGGCATGCGCCAGGCCCTGCTCGATGCCCAGTTCGACGTACCGCTGTTCCAGTGCAATCCGACCAATGCCGTTTCGCGCACCCACATCCCGGAACTGTTCTCGGTAGCGAACTTCGGCACAGATCCCGATGCAGGCTTCAAGGCACTGAAGGCCGTGCAGCAAGGCCCGCTGATGTGCGGCGAATACTATTCCGGCTGGTTCGATACCTGGGGCAACCCGCACCGCCGCGGCGCCGCCACCAAGGCCGTGGCCGATATCCAGCAGATGCTGAAAATGGGCGGTTCCTTCAGCCTGTACATGGCGCATGGCGGCACCACGTTCGGCCTGTGGGGCGGTTGCGACCGCCCCTTCCGCCCCGACACGAGCAGCTACGACTACGACGCCCCGATCGGCGAAGCGGGATGGACCGGCGAAAAATTCCAGGCCTACCGCAAAGGGATCGAGCCGTTCCTGCAGCCCGGCGAAACGCTGCCATCGCCACCGGCGCGCCAGCCGGTGATGGCGGTTCCCGCCTTTACACTCAGGGAATCGGCTGCGGTCTTCGCCAGCCTGCCGCAGGAAGCGATACGCGACAAATCGCCGCAGCCGATCGAGCAATACGACATCAGCCGCGGCCTGGTTTCCTACCGCGTCACCCTGCCTGCCGGCCCGGCCGGCAAGCTGACCGCCGCCAAGGTGCGCGACCTGGCCTGGGTGCATGTCGACGGCAAGCTGGCCGGCACCTTCGACACCCGACACCGCCGCTTCACCATCGACCTGCCCGCGCGCGACAAGCCCGCCACGCTGGAAATCCTGCTGTACACCATTGCCCGCGTCAATTTCGGCCCCGAAGTGCACGACCGCAAAGGCTTGCACGGCCCGGTGCAATTCCAGCCGAAAGGCGCCGCGCCGGTCGCCTTGGAAAACTGGGAAATCCGCGCCATCGACTTCGACGCCGATGGCGTGCTGCCGCCGCTGCAATGGAAACAGCAGCGCGCGCGCGGTCCCGCCTTCTGGCGCGGCAGTTTCGACGCCGCCAAAACCGCCGATACCTTCCTCGACATGTCGGCCTGGGGCCAGGGCGTCGTCTGGATCAACGGCCGCTGCCTGGGCCGCTACTGGAGCATCGGCCCGACGCAAACCATGTACTTGCCCGGCCCATGGCTGAAACGCGGCCGCAATGAAGTCGTGGTGCTCGACCTGACCGGCCCGCAGCGCGCCGAATTGCGCGGCCTGGAAACGCCGATCCTGGACCGCCTGCAGCCCGAACGCGACCTGCCCCGCCCGCCGAACAAAGCCAAACCAAAGCTGGAGGGCGTCACGCCCGCCTTCAGCGGCCAGTTCCAGCCCGGCAGCGCCACCCAGGACGTGCGCTTCGCCGCCCCGGTCAGCGGGCGCCAGTTCTGCCTCGAATCGCTGGATGCCTTCGACGGCAAGCAATACGCGGCCGTGGCCGAAATCTCGCTGCTGGACGCCAAGGGCCAGCCGATCAACCAGTCCGCCTGGACCATCGCCTACGTGAGCAGCGAGGAAGGCAAGCGCGAGGACGGACAGGCCCTGAACGCCATCAACGGCCAGGCCAGCGACTTCTGGCACACCGCGTTCGCAGGCAAGGCGCCGGCGCCGGCCCACCCGCACCGCCTGGTGATCGACCTTGAGAAGACCGTCGAAGTGGCCGGCATCCGCTATACGCCGCGCCAGGGCGACGACAAGGTCACCGGCCGCATCAAGCGCTTCAACGCCTACGTTGGGGCGCAGCTGGTGGACCCGGGGGAATAAGTCGACGTTATGCCCAATCGATATACAAGACGATAAATTTCTCATATTTCTGAACTAGCTCGCCAAGATAGACTTGCCTTACCACTTCACAAACGAACAAAAATGAAGATCACAAAACTGACCACCTACCGCATTCCACCGCGCTGGATGCTGCTCAAGATTGAAACAGACGAAGGCGTAGTCGGTTGGGGCGAACCGGTCATCGAAGGCAAGGCACGTACCGTGGAAACCGCCGTCCACGAATTCTCGCAATACCTGGTGGGCCAGGACCCGCGCCGCATCAACGACCTGTGGCAGGTCATGTACCGCGGCGGCTTTTACCGCGGCGGCGCCATCCTGATGAGCGCCATCGCCGGCATCGACCAGGCGCTGTGGGACATCAAGGGCAAGGCCCTTGGCGTGCCGGTGTACGAACTGCTGGGCGGCCTGGTGCGCGACCGCATGAAGACCTATAGCTGGGTAGGCGGCGACCGCCCTGCCGACGTCATCGCCGGCATCAAGACCCTGCGCGAAGCAGGCTTCGATACCTTCAAGATGAACGGCACCGAAGAATTCGGCATCATCGAAAGTTCCGCCGCGGTGGATGCCGCCGTCACCCGCATCGCCGAGATCCGCGAAGCCTTCGGCAACCAGATCGAATTCGGCATCGACTTCCACGGCCGCGTCGCTGCGCCGATGGCCAAGGTGCTGCTGCGAGAACTGGAACCTTACCGTCCCCTGTTCGTCGAAGAACCGGTGCTGGCGGAACAGGCAGAGTACTATCCGCGCCTGGCCGAATCGACTTCGATCCCGCTGGCGGCCGGCGAACGCATGTTCTCGCGCTTCGAATTCAAGAACGTCTTCCAGGCCGGCGGCATTTCGATCGTGCAGCCCGACCTGTCGCACGCGGGCGGCATTTCCGAATGCCTGAAGATCGCCGGCATGGCGGAAGCATACGACGTTGCCCTGGCCCCGCATTGCCCGCTTGGCCCGGTTGCGCTGGCCGCCTGTCTGCACGTCGACTTTGTGTCGTACAACGCTGTGCTGCAGGAGCAGAGCATGGGCATTCACTACAACAAGGGCGGCGAGCTGCTCGATTACGTGGTGAACAAGGAAGACTTCAAGATCGAGAACGGCTACATCAAGCCGCTGCCCAAGCCAGGCCTGGGCGTGGTGGTCGACGAACAGCGCGTGATTGAAGCGAGCCGCAATGCGCCTGACTGGAGCAATCCGCTGTGGCGCCATCCTGACGGCAGCGTAGCGGAATGGTAAGCAACGCCAACACCGCCAGCCTGCTCGCCCTTGACTGGGGCAGCACCAGCCTGCGCGCCTTCCTGCTGGGCCCCGGCGGCAAAGTGCTGGCGGAACGCAGCAACGGCAAAGGCGCGTCCACGCTGTCCGGCGCGACGGCCTTTGCAGCCGCGCTGGACGGCATTGCCGGCGACTGGCTGGCCGCGCATCCGCGCTTGCCGGTTCTGGCCTGCGGCATGATCGGCAGCCAGCACGGCTGGCGCGACGTGCCATACGCTGCCTGCCCTGCCAACGCCAGCGCGCTGGCAGCCGGCATGCTGGCCAGCCCTGGCGCCGAAATCTGCATCGTTCCCGGCATGCTGTACGACGACGGCGCCCTGCCGCCCGACGTGATGCGCGGCGAGGAAACCCAGGTGGTTGGCGCCCTGAAGTTGCAACCCGCGCTGCGCGACGCATCCTGCATCGTCATGCCCGGCACTCATTCCAAATGGGCGCAAGTGAACGACGGCCGCCTGATGCGCTTCGCGACCCATATGACGGGCGAACTGTTTGCCGTGCTGCGCACCCATTCCGTGCTGGGCCGCCTGATGGGCAACAGCGATGCCTTCGCCGAACATGCCTTCGTCGCCGGCGTCGACGCCGCGCGCGATTACGGCCATCTCGGCATGAGCCACCAGATTTTTGCAGCACGCACCCTCGGCGTCACCGGCCGCGCACCGGCCAGCGACCTGGCCGATTACCTTTCCGGCCTCCTGGTCGGCCACGAACTGCGCGCCGGCCTGGCCTGGCGCGATGCGGCCGGCCTGGCGAGTGCGCCGCTGGCACTGGTCGGCAGCCAGGTCCTGTGCCAGCGCTACGCGCTCGCCCTGCAACGCTTCCGTGCCGTAGCGCCGCTGCTGCTCGATAACACCGCTCCCGCCGGCCTGTACCACCTGGCACGCGCCGCCGGCATGCTCAAGGATTGAAATGAACGCATCTTCCGCCTCCCCTTTCGAAACCGCCTTCAAGTCGCTGCCCCTGGTGGCCATCCTGCGCGGCGTCCAGCCGCACGAAGTGGAAGCCATCGGCGCCGCCCTGTACGAAGCCGGTTTCCGCCTGATCGAAGTTCCGCTCAACTCCCCGCAGCCTTTGGATTCCATCGCCCGCCTCGCTCGCAGCCTGCCGGCCGACGCCGTGCTGGGCGCAGGCACCGTCCTGACTACCACCGCCGTGCAGGAAGTGCGCGACGCCGGCGGCGCGCTGATCGTGATGCCGCATTCCGATACGTCCGTGATCCGCGCCGCCAAGGCAGCCGGCATGTTCTGCGTGCCGGGCGCCGCCACGCCGACCGAGGCTTTCGCAGCCGCCCATGCGGGCGCCGATGCGCTCAAGCTGTTCCCTGCCGAACTGGTGACGCCGACTGTCATGCGCGCCATGCGCGCCGTGCTGCCGCCCGCCTTGCCGCTGCTGCCGGTGGGCGGCGTCACGCCGGGCAGCATGGCCACCTGGCGAGCCGCCGGCGCCACAGGCTTTGGCCTTGGTTCGGCACTGTACCAGCCAGGCCTGGATGCCGCAGCCGTAGCCGAACGGGCCCACGCCTTCGTCACCGCCTGGAGGCAGGATGGAACAGCACGTCCAGCCTGACTCCCTGCTGCCTTCCGCCCACATCGGCGCCCTGCTCTGGCATGACAGCTGCTGGTGGTGGAGCGATGCCGCCACGCCGGCCCTGAAGGCCTGGCGCGGCAAAGGTCCGCCGGAAAACAGCCGCTTGCCGGAACACCTCGCCGCCTTCGCTTTCTGCCGTAGCGGCAAGCTGCTGCTGGGCCTCGACAAATGGCTCTACCTGGCCGAGCGCACCCCGCCCGGCGCCCTGAAACTGGCGCGCCGCCTGCCGCTCGCGGTGGCCGCCGTCGATCCCGCCGAATCACGCACCCGCATCAGCGATGGCTGCGCCGACCGCCACGGCAATTTCGTGCTGGGCACCGCCAACCTGAATCCCGACTCCCCTCCCATCGGCAGTTTTTACCAGTTCTCGCGACGTTTCGGCCTGCGCCGCCTGGCCTTGCCGACTGTCGCGGCCGCGCATGGCATCGGCTTCAGCCCCGATGGCGGCAGCCTGTATTTCGCCAGCAGCGATGGCCGCGAAGTACTGGAAACTACGTATGACCCGGCGCGCGCCGAAGTGGGTAGAATCAAACGGTTCGCCAGCCTGGGTGAAGCCCGCATGGGCGGCCTGACGCTGGATGCCGCTGGAAATATGTGGATCGCGCTTCGCGAGGAAGGACGGCGCGGCCGCCTGGCGCAATTTTCCGCCGGCGGCGCGCTGCTGCGCGAACTGCCGTTGTCGGCAACACAACCATCGCGGCCGGCCTTCGGCGGGCCGCACATGGAACAACTGGCAGCAGGCTCCCTCGATGGCGGCTTGCACACCTTCGAGATAGCCGGCGTGCAGGGATTGCCCCCGTCCCTGTTTGACGACGCCGCAGATTGACGCTGCCGGGGAGCGGCCCTATTATTGTCCGCATGTCAGATCCACGCTCGGACCGATTTGTAAGGTCCCACCTGAAAACGCGCCACCTGGTGCTTCTGGTCGAATTGGGCCGGCACCGCTCAATCCTGCATGCAGCACAGGCGGCAAACCTCA
Organism: uncultured Duganella sp.; assembly: GCA_966077345.1. Taxonomy (GTDB): domain Bacteria; phylum Pseudomonadota; class Gammaproteobacteria; order Burkholderiales; family Burkholderiaceae_D; genus Rugamonas. The sequence continues at coordinate 286,283 of CBHREK010000005.1, read as the reverse complement.
CCCAGCCCGCGGCGTCCAAGCTGCTGGGCGAGATCGAACACGCGCTGAACGTCCAGTTGTTCGAGCGCCTGCCGCGCGGCGTGGTGCCGACCTGGTACGGCGAAGTGATGATACGGCGCGCCGGCACTGCGCTGGCAGAAATGGATGCGGCACACCAGGAAGTAATGGAACTGGTGTCGGGCCTTTCCGGCCGCGTCTCCATCGGCACGGTGCTGACGCCTTCGGCCGGCCTGGTAACGGACGCCGTCAAGCTGCTGAAAAGCCGGACCGCCAAGGTGCAGGTGTCGATCACTGTCGACACTTCCAAAATCCTGGTCGAGCGCATGCGCGCCGGCGAATTCGACCTGGTGATCGGGCGCCTGCTCGATTCCAACGTCGCCTCCGAATTCAATTTCGAGCCGCTCACCGACGAACCGCATAGCCTGATCGCCGCCGCCGACCACCCATTTGTCGGCCGCAAGGACCTGCAACTGGCCGACCTCGCACGCGAGCCCTGGGTGCTGCCGCCGGCCGGCAGTATCCTGCGCGACCGCTTGACGTCAATGTTCCTGTCGCAGGGCCTGGAACCGCCGTCTGAAGTGGTGGAAACGCTGGCCATGCCTGTGGTCGTCAACCTGCTGCCGGGCAGCCGCATGATCGCGGCCATGCCGGAAGAAACCGTGCGCCCCTACCTGAATGCCGGCCTGCTGGCCGTGCTGCCCTGGGACCTGGGCCTGCGCATGGACATGTACGGCATCGTCACCCGCAAGCGCCACCGCCTGTCGCCCGGCGCGGAAGCCATGCTGGTAGCCCTGCGCGATGCCGCGCAGGCGCGCTACCGGCGTTAAGCTCCTTCAATAGCTGACGTGGTAGTCCTTCGGGAATTTCTTGCCCCCGAAGGCCTTCTTCTGCGTCCAGTCCTGCGCCGCAGCGGTCCAATACGAATCGTCGGCCGGCAGGCCAAGCGCCAGGAAGCTCGATGCGGCGATATACATGCTGCCGTTGTTCGAGTACCAGTCGCCCAGTTCCGGCTGGTGCCCCGCAAAGCCGATGGTCAGGTAGCCCTCCTTCGTAAAATTGCTTGGCTCCGTCCAGATCGCCTTGTGCACGCCCGTCATCGCAGCGCGCACCTGGCCTTCCGGCAGGCTGGCAGGCAACTGCTTGCGCCACGCCAGTAGCGCCAGCGGCTGGAAGGCTGCGGTACGGTAAGTCAGCGAGCGGCCGATCGGCGGGAAGGTGCCCTGCGGCGAAATGAACCGTTCCAGGTGTTCGCCATAGCGCTGCATGCGCTTCTGCGCCTGCGCCAGCAGGTCCGCAGGCTTGCCGTTCCAGAACGGCCCGTTGGCGCGCGCCAGCACTTCGAGGATCTCCACCAACATCGGATACATCACGAAGGAGTTGTAGTAGTCGAAGTGGAAGGTTTCGCCATCCTTGATCCAGCCATCGCCAACGTACCATTCGTTGACCTTGCGGATCGCCACGTTCATGCGCATCGGGTCGTACTGCTCGCCAATGGAGAGCAGGAAGGCTTCGTTCATGGCCGCGAACAGCATCCAGTTGATGTACGGCGGCTCGATGCGGCGCAAGCCCTTGATTTCATCGATGATGCGTTGTTTGGTGGCGGCGTCCAGCGGCTCCCACAGCGCTTTTGGCGCGCGCATCAGGGCATTGGTGAAGTAAGCGGAATCGACCAGTGTCTGCCCGTGCACTTTCCACGAAAGGTAATCCGGCGATTTCGGGTCGACCGAGTGCGTGTAGCTTTGCAGGGCTTGTTCGCGCAGGCGCTTGCGGGTGCGGCCCTCGGCGCTGTCGTCATCGGGCAGCGCCAGCCATGGCGCCATGCCGGCGATCAGGCGGCCGAAGCACTCCAGGTAGGCCACGCCGGAATCGCGGCCATCCCAGGTGGGGCTCAGTTCCAGCGCGAACTTCTTCTTCAGCTCCCCCTTCGACATACTGGCCAGCACCGGATCGGCCATCTTTTGCAGCAGGCCAGCCATGTACGCGCGGTCGCCGCCTGGCACCGCTGTAGCCGCGCCGGCGCCGGCCGCAAGAGCCATCGCCGGAGCTGCGGCCGCTGCTCCGCCAGCCAGCATGCCGCGCATGAAATTACGTCGTTCCATCATGTCTCTCCTCTATTTGTTTTTATCGATGTAGCGCACCATTTCGGCGGCCGCGAGCAAATATGCGCCGACGCCGAAGTGCGCGGTCGAATTCCTGTCCACAACCTGTCCCGGAATGGCGCGATCGCCGATCGGCTGCACATAGCCGATCTTGCCGTCCGGTTGCAGCGCCACGCTTGCCAGGTAGCCCCAGCCCTTCAGCGCTACCGGCGCGTATTCGGCGCGGTCCAGCAGGCCATTGTTGATGCCCCACAAATAGCCGTAAGTGAAGAAGGCCGTGCCGCTGGTCTCGGGACCCGGAGCATGCTGCGGATCGAGCAGGCTGCGCGTCCAGTAGCCCTCCGCCTGCTGCGCCTTCTTCAGCGCTGCCGCCATGCCCTGGAACTTGCGCACGTATTCCTCGCGATGCGGCGCGTCCTTCGGCAAGTCGTGCAGCACTTTCGCCAGCCCGGCAAACACCCAGCCATCGCCGCGCGCCCAGAAGTCCTTGCGTCCGTTGACGCTCTTGTGGGCAGGGTACACGTAGCGTGCGTCGCGGTAGTACAGTTTTTCATCCTGGTCGTACATGATGCTGTTCGAATACTGGAAATACTCGTGCAGCTTCTCCAGGTACTGCGGGTTTCCCGTGATGTTGTACATCTTGGTCATCACCGGCATCACCATATACAGGCCATCCGCCCACCACCAGTAATCGTTGCGCGCGGTGGACATCTGGTACTCCATCACCTCACGGGCGCGGGCGATGCGTGCCGGGTCCTTGTCGAGCTGGTACAGGTCCGCGTAAGTCTGGAAGCAGATCTGCCAATCGCCAAACAGCACGTGATCGTCGGTTTCGCCGTAGGTCAGCTTCCACTGTCCCTTGTCGGTCGATTTGGCGCCCTGCCACTGGTTATGCTGCGCCCAGTCCAGCGAGTACTTCAGGTAGGCCTGGTTGCCGGTGATGCGGTACGCCTCCATATTGCCGGTGTGGTAGGCCGCCACATTCCAGAACGACCATTCCCTGGCCGGCGTGTTGGACTGCCAATAGGTGTTGACCTTGTCGATGATGCCGACAACTTCCTGCCGCTGCGGCGCCGTCGGCGTGGATGCGCAGCCGCCCAGAGCGGCCGCAAAAAACAGAAAAACTGTGTGGATTAGCTTCATGTTTTCGATAGTCCATATTCGAAAAAAGCCGAAGACACTTGCGTGCCTTCGGCGAAGGAGACCGGGAGCGGGAGAGAGAGTAGACCGCCCCAGGTTTGTTACAGCTTGCCGCGCAGACCGATCTTGATGGTCCGGCCGTCGTACTTCGCGTAGTCCATGCGGGTCTTCTTGCCGCTGCCGTACTGGCCGGTGGCATCCTCGAAATAATCGTACGACAAGGTATTCGACAGGTTCAGCGCGTCGAGGCGCAGTTCCAGGTTGTCGTTGATCTTGTAGCTGATGTTGCCATCGAGGTAGCCGCGTGCCGCGCGCCAGCGGATCAGGTCATCGCCGTTATTCTTCGGATTGTCGCCGTGCAGGCTGCGTCCCTTGTAGTTGTAAGAGAAGCGGATCGCCAGCGGGCCGTTTTCGTAATAGGCGGTGGTGCTGTAGGCATACTTCGGCACCGAGTTGACTTCGATCTCCCTGCCCGCATTGGTGATCCACTTTGCGCTGTTGAACGGATCGATGTGGGTGTAGCTGGCCAGCATGCCGAAGCCCTTGTAAGGCGCAGGCAGGAAATCGAAGTCCTGCTGGTAAGACAGCTCGTAGCCCTTCAGCACCTGGCGGCCGGCGTTGCTGTAGGTGCGCAGCGTCATCGGCAGGTTCGGGTCCACGCGGCCATCCGGTCCGTAGAAGATCGCGCCCATCGCGGTATCCGGCAAGCCCAGTGCGCCGAAGGTGGTCTGGGTCGTGCTGGACACGGTGGCATCGGTCAGCACCTTGCGGAAGTACGCCGCCGACAGCAGGCTGCCCTTGCGGAAGTACCATTCCAGGCTGGTGTCCATATTCTTCGACTGCTGCGGACGCAGGTTCGGATTACCTGCCGTGGCCGAGTTGTCGAACGGGTTCGGCACCACGGTCTGCGCTGCGATGATCGACAGCGAAGCGCGGGAAATGGTCTTGCCGAAGGAGGCGCGCCACATCAGGTCTTCGGTCACGTCGAAGGCGCCGCTGATGGCCGGCAGCAGGTTATGGTAAGAACCGCTTTCCTGGTTAGGCTGGTAGGTGCCGCCGGCGCCCGTCTTCTTGAAGTTGTCGATATCCAGCTCGGTGCGCGAATAGCGCACGCCCGCGTTGATCCGCAAGCCGTGGCCCAGCACTTCGCCCTTGAAGTCCGACTGCACGAAACCGGAGGTCACTTTCTCGGTCGCGGTAAAGCTCTGTGCCGGCGTAAAGGTCGCCTCGGTGTTGTACGCCAGCGGATCGAAAGTCGAGTAGGTGTAGTCGCGGGTGAAGGTGCCGAACTGGTGCGGCCAGCCGGCGCCCATGTCCAGGTTGCTGATCGGCAGGTCGAACACCATGCCCTGGCGCATGCCGGTGTTGCCCAGGCTATTCAGCTTGGCCGTCATGTCCGAGGTGGCATTGCGCTTGTGGACGCCCTTCTCGGTTTCCACGTACACCAGGCCCGTTTTCAGGTGACCGGTCCAGTCTCCCCACAGGTTGTAGTCCCAATCCGCGATCACGCGGCCCTGCCGACCACGGTCGGTCTCGCGCGTCAGGCCGGTGCCGATGCCGAAGCCGGAATAGTTGGCCGGGTTCAGGTAATCGCTGGTCGAGGACAGCGACGGATAAACGTGGTCGCTGCCATAGTCGATGGTGGAGGTGATGCCGAAGATCTGGCCGGACAAGGTGTCCTGGTAGCTTTGCGCCTTGCTGCTGTTGACGCTCAGCTGGCCGGTCAGCGCCAGCCTGTCGTTGGCTTTCCAGTTCGCGTTCAGCGAGGCGTAGCTGAACTTCGTCTCGTCTTCGCTGTAGGTGACGCCGCTGCTGTAGGAGGTATTGCCGAAGGTGCCGGTCAACAGGTTCGAACCCGGATCGATATGGACGTCGATCGGCACCAGGCCATTGTGGCCGGCGGTCCCCGGAGGGGCGCTAGGATTGGTGGTCTTGCTGTTGCGGATCAGGATGCCGTAATACAGTTCGTCGCGCGAATTTTTCAGCTTGGAGTACATGGTATCCAGGCTGATATTGAGCGTGCTGTCCTTGTACTGCAGCGAAGAGACCAGGCCATCGCGGCTGCGGTCATTCGACGAGCCGTAGAAGCGGTAGATGCGCGGCAGCAGCGCATTGTCCACCTGGTCGCGCGTGTAGCCGGACAGGTTGGCGCGCGGATCGTCATAATCGAGCTGCATTGCGAAGTTGCCCTGCACCGGATTCTTGCTGCCGCGCGCCGAGCTGTTATAACCGCCGGTCGCCTCGAAGCCGGAACGATTGTTCATCGCCTTCGAATGCGCAGCGCCGACCAGGAAGCCCCAGTTGCCCCAGGTCTTGGAGAACAGGCCGAATGCCGCCGGATCGGTCTTCTCGGACATGGTGTTGTACGCGCCCGTTACCGAATAGCGCACCGCGCCTTTTGGATTATCGAACGGGCGCGGCGACTGCAGGTCCACCACGCCGCCCATGCCTCCTTCCGGCAGTTCGGACAGCGGCGACTTGTAGAAGTCCACGCGGCCAAACAGTTCGGAAGCAAACACGTCGTAGTTGAAGCCGCGCGCTGCGTTGCCGATGGAACCGGTACTGGTGGTATTCACCGGAGCCCCGTTCAGCGTGGTGACCGAATACTCCGTCGGCAAGCCGCGAATCGAAATGCGCTGGCCTTCGGCCGAGCTTTCATCTCGGTTCAGGATAATGCCCGGCACGCGCTGCAGCGATTCCGCCACGTTCGACTCCGGGAACTTGCCGATGTCTTCCGCCACGATGGAATCGCGCACGCCGATTGCCTGGGCTTTCAGGTTCAAGGCCTTCTGCAGGCTGGAACGGAAGCCCGTCACCACCACAGTGTTGGCCGCATCCACGTTTGCCGCCACGTCGCCCGAAGCAGCTGCTGCCGCGGGTGCGGCAGGCGCTGCCGGAGCTTCCGCCGCCTCCTGCGCCATGGCCCCAGTGCCATATGCTGCTGCCAATGCCAGGGGCACCAGCGTTGCAAGAACTTTCTTCTTCATTTCCTATGTCTCCCTTGTTAACTTCTTTTTTAACGAACCTGCTTTGACACCTCCCAGTCCAGCACACGCACCGGTTCTGCCGGCCGTTGCGCAACGCCCTCCCCGTCCACTTGCGACGCCTTCTGAACGAACAGGCTCAGGATGCCGCGCGATTTCCACAACTCGCTGTCGAACGTCGGCTCCCATTCGCCGACCGAAGTTTCGGACAAGTCGTGCACAGACCACTGGAAAGACTGGAAATCCTTGATGACTGCGACCGACACCTTGCTGCCGCGCTCTTCGTCGCGAAATACCAGCAGGCCGCCTTTATCGGCCAGCAGCAATTGCGGCCGCGCCATCGGAATGCGTTTGGTGCCGCCGCCGGACAGGCTGAAAGCCGTCTTGTGCAGCGGCAGGGCGCGCGCTTCCCAGCGCTGCCCCGTCTTGAATACCACGCGGTATTGGGGAATCGCGCTGCCGGCATCCCGCCAATATGTCGCGATATAAGGACGGCCTTCCGCATCGGCGGCCATCGAAGTCTGGTTGATCAGTTCACTGCCCTGCGGGATGCGCAAGGCGTACTCCGCGCTGGCCGCAGTAATGGGAAGCTTGTAAGGCGTGCCGTCCGAATGTTCCCAGCTCTTGCCGCCGTCGCGCGAGCGGGCATAGGCCAGGTCATGGTTGCTTGCCACGTCCGGCGACTCGCGCCACACCCAGGACAGGTGCAGCACGCCGCGGCCGTCGGCGTGCGCCTGCCAGTAGGCATTGCGCTGGCCCTCGCCGTCGATCAGCTTGTCCTGCAGGCGCTCCCACTTCCCGCTGGCGTGGCGATAGCGGTTCATTACCAGGTTGCCGCATCCCGATCCGCCGTCGCGATACAGGAACAGCAGGTCGCCATCGGGCAGGCGATAGAACTCGGGGTAGCTCACCGCTTGTTCATCGCGCCCCACCATCGCCTGCTGGGCACCCAGCAGCAGCCCGCCCGGCTCCGTGCTGCGGGCATAGCGCAAGGGATTGTCGTGGTGATCCCACGCCACGTGCAGGTAGCCGGAGCCATCGACCATGATACTGATGCCGTTATGCGCGTCCTCGGCCTTGCCCCGGTACTGGCTACGCTGGACAGTCCAGTCGCTGCTGCCCACATGGCGCCTGGCCAGCACCACATAGCGCTCGGCGTCATAATAAGCGGCGTACTGCACGCCATCATGCGTAACGAGGGAATTCTTGCGGAATACGGTCACGTTGACCGAATTATTGGCCCATCCGGGACCAATGGTGGATTGCTTGATGTCGATTGCTTGCGCGGCCGGAATGCACAGCGCGGCCAGCGTCGCCGCGGCTATTGCCTTCCATTTCCTCGCGAATGATTTCATGGTCGAGTTGCAATCGTTAAATAAGCCGAAATCATTCTATGCAATTCGAAATATGAAACCTATATATTCTTTCGAAGTTTCTAGATTAAAAGCATATAGCTCACGCCAGTACTTATAGCCGGGCGCGCTGAAAAGTGCGGGCGGGGTAGCATTCAGGAATGGAAAAGGACGGCAAACGGCAGCTCGACCATGCGGTCGATGACCTGGAACATGAGGTGCCGAGCAAGGCGAAGCGCTTCATCGAATGGGCGCGCTCGGACCGTGCACGCTGGGTGCGGATCCCGCTTGCCCTGGCGCTGATCACGGTTGGGATAGTGGCGCCGTATATGCCGGTGGTTGGTGTGGAAGATGTGCCAATCGGCTTGCTGCTGCTGTCCTACGACATTCCCTTCCTGCGCAAGCCGATGGCAGCCCTCATCGAGTGGCTGATCGGCCTGTGGCGGCGGCTGCGGGGCAAATCACCTCACCGCCGGTCCTGATATGCAGCAGCCATGCGCTGGGCGGTCTGCTTGATTTCTTCCCGCAGGTCGGCCGGTTCATGCACCACCACGCCGTCGCCAAAGCCCAGCAGCCACCAGGTCAGTGCGCGGGTGCGCGGCACTGTGGCGATCAGGCGCAAGGTATCCGCCGATTCGCTGTACAGCACCTGGTCCTTGCTCAAAGGCGTTTCAGCCAGATGCTCGCCGGCCGCGCGCGCGAAGACTGCCTGGAGGCGGATCTCGCCGCCGTCGGCGATGCCGAATTGCCCTTCCGCGATAAAGGCGTCGATGTCGAAGCCCGCTTTGCGGCGCGCCGGCAAGTACAGCATTTCCGCCTGTTTCACACGATGCAGCGCAATGGTGCGCGCATCCTCATAATCGGAAAACAGGCAGACCAGGTAGACCGTGCCGGCCTTCTGCACGATGGCCAGCGGATGCACCGATTCGTAGACAGTCGGCGCGCTGCCATCTCGCTTCTGGTAATGCAGCTTGAGCTGGCGGTCCTTCATCAGCGCATCGTAGACCGTGCGCTGGCATTGTTCGTCCACTTCCGCCGGCAGCAAAGGCTGCGCCGAAGGAATGCTGCGCACCTTGCCAAGCCATGCCTTGGTTTGCGCGCTTTCATCGATCGCGGCCAGCGTCTGCGCGGCGGCGGAAAAGTGCGGCTGCAAGGCATCGAGTGTCGAAGGCGGAAGCTGCCGGTGCAGGTGCTGTTCCACCATTGTCAGCGTCAGCGCTTCCGGCACCGACATCCCGGGCAGGCTGAAAATCGCGCCGTCGCGCCGCCAGCTCCATTTGAACGGCTTGGCCGATTCATCGACCATCAGCGGGAATACCGACTCCAGCGCCTTCAGGTCGCGTTCGACCGTGCGTTTGTCGATCGGGAATTCCGCCTGCGCCAGGCGTTCGGTAATCTCTGCGGCCGTAATGCTCAATGGTGCGCGCGGCACCAGCCGCAGCATATTCCACTGCCGGAACATGGAGTCCTTGGAAGCCATCCGATCAATGCTCAGTTATCAAGAATTTCATTGTAGCAATTATTTAAGCCGGGCGCCCCGCAAGCCGCTTGGCGTCACGACGATTTCCCACACGTCCAGCTCCTCCAGCCGTCCCGCCAGTGCGCAAGCGCGCCGGTAGCCGAGCCGGAACCGGACCTGCAAACGCGACACCGGGCAGGCCAGCAAGCCGCCGCGCGCTGCATCCAGCTCCCGCACAAAATCGATGGCTCCAGCGATTTCGTTCGTCGTGAATGTCCCTTCTCCCAAACTGCGCTCCCTGAATGCGTTGAAGATGCCGCAGTATTGAGCGCGATTGCGACAGGACATGTCGCAGGCCATGCGACACAATCTGTCGCAGCGTCTGCGAAAATAGGCTCAAGGAGGAAAACATGAAGCTAGTCGTTGCCATTTCATCGCGCGCCCTGTTCCAGCTGGACGAGAGCCATGCCATCTTCGAATCCCAGGGCGTGGCGGCGTATTGCGCCCACCAGCGCGAAAACGAACATGTGGTGCTGGAGCCGGGCCCCGCCTTCAACCTGGTGCGCAAGCTGCTGGCCCTGAACAAGGGCGCGCCCGCATCGCCGCTGGTGGAAGTGGTGCTCCTGTCGCGCAACAGCGCCGACACCGGCATCCGCATTTTCAACTCGATCGAACACTACCAGCTCGACATCAAGCGCGCCGCCTTCTGCTCCGGCGCCAGCACGCACCGCTATGTGGAAGCCTTCGGCGCGCAGCTATTCCTGTCGACCAACCCGGACGACGTGCGCGAATCGCTGGCCCAGGGCCACGCGGCCGCCACCATCCTGCCGTCGCACCGCGAGGACGACAACGGCCAGTTGCGCATTGCTTTCGATGGGGATGCAGTGCTGTTCTCGGACGACTCCGAACGCATTTACAAGCAGCTCGGCCTGGACGCCTTTGCCCGCAATGAAAGGGAAGCCGCGCGCAACCCGATGCCGGGCGGCCCGTTCAAGAACTTCCTCGGCGCCCTACATGCGATCCAGGCTGCGCATGGCGCGGATGATGCACCGATCCGCACTGCACTGGTCACGGCCCGCTCGGCGCCGGCGCATGAACGCGTGATCCGCACCTTGCGCGCCTGGGATATCCGCATCGACGAAGCGCTATTCCTCGGCGGGATGCCGAAGGGCGCCTTCCTCAAGGCCTTTGGCGCCGATATCTTTTTCGACGACCAGACCATGCACTGCGATTCAGCGCGGGAGTTCGTCCCAACCGGGCACGTCCCCTACGGCATCGCGAACGCCGCTGTCGCCGGGGAAAATTGACAGCACCTGCAGGAAGCTGGTCTCCGGTGCGGCGCTAAGCTCCAGCAGTTCGCCGGTCACCGGGTGCTTAAAGGACATGCCGACAGCCGCCAGCATCAACCGCCCAAAGCCGAAGCGCTCGGCGAAATAGCGGTTATGGCGCCCGCGCCCATGATTGGCGTCACCGATGATCGGATGGCTGATGTGCTTCATATGGCGCCGCAACTGGTGGCGGCGGCCGGTTTCAGGAAACAGCTCCACCAGGCTGTAACGGCTGCTGTTATAACCTTCAATGGCAACCGGGATTTCCGTCGTCGCCAACCGGCGGAAGCGAGTCACAGCCTCGCGTATCGGCGCCTCCTCATCCTTGCAGCGGCGGTCTTCCGGCTCCTCCCGCAGCGGATGGTCGATAAGGCCTTCTTCCGGCGCCCAGCCGCGCACCATGGCGAGGTAGCGCTTATGCACTTCGCCCGCCATGAAAGCCTTCCCGAGCACACTGGCTGTTTGCTGGTCGCGCGCAAAGACCAGCAAGCCGGAGGTCGGGCGGTCCAGGCGATGCACGGCATAGACGTATTCGCCGCCATTCATCTCGCGTGCATACTGCAAGGCGAATTCGGTTTCATGCGGATCGATCGGGCTGCGATGCACCAGCAGGCCGGCCGGCTTGTGCACCGCCAGCAGCCATTGATCGCGGTAGAGTTCTGTGAGGGGATTCTGTTTCATTGCAGGCGGTATTCTCCCACAAGCACGGACTTGCAAACTTTGCAATCATGGATCACAATCGCCGCACCAACTTGAGGAGCACCTGTGAAAAGCCTGATCGCATGGTTCAAACGCCGCAGCCGCGTGTCGGCCCAGCCGGCACGCACCAATTCACCTGCCGGATGGGTCCATACCGCAAGCACCTCGGACGTCATCATGAATTCTGCGCCGGACGACTACAAGCCGCAGGAGCAATTCCAGCATTCACAGCAAGCCATCCCGGATAGCGTCTGGCAGCCGCCAGCCTGCGACACCTCTTACGTGGACAGCAGCTCCAGTTCTTCCCCCACCATCAGCTGCGACGCGCCGCAGTCCTATTCCAGCCCGGACTCGTTCTGAGTATTGTGCAGTTGGATATGCCGAAACCTTCGTTCACTTGAGCGACGGCTGCGGCGTAGACTGGGCTCCCCGTTATCCCGAGGAGCCCCGAATGCGCTACCCAGCCTTGAATGACTATCTGGATCGTCTTGCGACCGGCGAGACGCCATCCAGCAGCCTGCGCCTAAGCGGCGGCGACGAAGTACAGGGACATATCTTCAACTGCTGGCTGGGTAGCGCCTTCCACCCAATCCGCGAACTCGGAAGCGGGAATATAAGCGGCTATGCCGGCCGCGCACGAGCCGTCACGGACGAAGACCAGGGACTGCCTTTGTGGACCTACCTCGACGGCGCAGCAAGCGACGACGAATCCGTCGCATTGGACCGCCTGTGCCGCACGCTCCACGCGATCAATTTCTTCAGCAAGGAAACCGTTGATGGGCAAGCATTGCACCTGAATGTGCACGATCGCCTTCTCAGCGCCGTGAGCAGCAACCACGGCATGGCATTCCGCCGTATCCTCGATTCGCTTGGCCTGCCGCTGGACCAGATCGTGCTGCAACTGCCCGCAGTAAACGCGCGCCAGAACTGGATGCTGAACTACGTCGCCGACAACTACCGCCGCAACGGCTTCCGCATATCGGTGAAAGTCGCCACCCCATCCCAGGTGCCGTCCGTGCTTGGCCCTGCCCGGGTCGACGCCGTGCGCATCGCCAGCCTGCACGGGGCGGGCGCCGCCGAACTGACACAGGTCCTCGCACAAGTCGCATCGCTGAACGTGCAAGTGCTGGTCAAGGACGACACTCCCACCTTGCGTGAAGCGGCCGCCCGCACCGGCGCGCAGGTGCTGGTGCAGGACAGCGCAAGACGCGGACCCGACCGCCTCGCTGCCTAGCTTATGGCAGCACCACAAAATTGCCCAGGAATGCGCGCGCCGACGGGGTGTCGAGCCGATAGATCACATTGCTTTGCACGCAGGGCGTATCGCCAGTGATGGTGGTACCAGCCAGCATCTTCGATTCGGCCGTGCCGCTGCCAAAGAAGTTCGGGCCGCCCGAATCGCCGTAGCAGGTGCCGCCATTGCCGACCGCGTTGTTCTGCGACAGCCGCAGCCAGCTATCGTTCAGCGCACCGAAGGCCGACACCGACCATTCGCGCGTATCCTGGTAAGCGATGGTCCAGCCTTTGCCGTCGAAGGTCCTTTCCTGGCCCCCGTAGCCGACCGCCGTATAGCTGGTGTTGGCCAATAAACCGTTGGCTTTCAAGGTATCGAACAAGCCCAGCGTCGGCAACTGGGCAGGCGCCACATCGGGAATTGGCTGGTCGAACACGATGACGGCAATATCGTGCGGGTCATTCTGCTGCGCGCGGTATTCGGGATGGGCGTGATACTGCCCCATGTACATGAGGGCCGAATTCAGCACCTTGCTGTCGAACGTCACCTTCACCGTTGCCACGCCGGGATTGCAGTGCGCAGCCGTCAGCATGACAGTCGGGCTGATCATGGTGCCGGTGCAGAAGGCGTAAGCCGTGCCCTTGCTGTCGTAATCGACCAGGGCCCCGACCTGCGGGTGCTTGCTGCCGTCTGCCTGGCCGTAGGTGATTGCCTGGGCATGGGTGGCCGCCAGCAGGGCCAGCGCTGCAAATGAACACTTCATCATGGTGCGTCATCTCCTTGGAAAGGCCCTCGTGAGGCCTGGTTATGGACGATATTGCATGCAAATCTTGCAACCCGATGCGCCGGCGTGTCAATCCGAACACAGTACGCACGTTAAGAAGACGTTAAAACGCTGTTTTCTTGCTACGCTCTTGGCCATGCTGCCAATCCTCCCCTACCGCAAACCCCAGTTAGGCCGTGACTACTGGGTGCAGGACGACTTCCTGCCCAACGCCGAAGAAATCGCACAACGCTGCTACACCCAGGAATACTGGGAACTGGGCGCGCCCTACGCCAACGAGCCCTGGCCCGGCAAGCGCACGCCGAACGCGCTCACACCGGCCGAGATGGAGTATGTGGAAACGTGGGTGAAGAAGGTGACCGGCGCCAAGCGCCTGTGGCAGGAAGCGACGCCAGAAGGCACGTCGCTGAACCACAATTACGCGCAACTGGTAGGCATGCCCGATTCGGGCGCACGCCCGCACACCGATTCGACCAAGCTATGCCGCTATGCCAGCGTGATCTACCTGACGCCGGACCCCGATCCCGATTGCGGCACGTCGTTCTACCGCCAGCGCCAGCCCAACGGCACGCTGGGTGGCAACCTGTGCATGCCGCCGCACGCCAACCTGCGCGAAGCCTTGAAGGTAAAGGGCCTGCCTCCGGAAGCCTGGCAGGAGGACGTGCGCGTGGAGAACCGCTTCAATCGCATCCTGCTGTACAAGGCAAACCTGGTGCACTCCGCAACCGGATACTTCGGCTTCGACCACGCAGACAAGCGCCTGACCGCGGTCTTCTTCTGGATGGCCTGAGCCGAGAACCCCACAAAAATGGGCTCGACTCATTGCCGAATTTTTTTTCTGCTATACTGCCCACATGAAGCAAAAAGACGAAAAGAAACTGGAAGCGATAGTGGCAGCAACCTGCCGCCTTGCATCTGAACGCGGCCTGTTCGGACTGACGCTGGCGGAGATCGCCAAGGCAGCCGGCATTGCGACCAGCACGCTCTATGTCTATTTTGCCGATAAGGAGGCGCTGTACAACGAAGTATTCCGCCAGGCCAAGCTGGAAGCGATGGGTGCCTATAGCGGCGACGTCGATCCCGCAGCGCCATTGAAGGTGCAAGTACGAACGGTATGGAACAACATGCTGGATCACCGGCTGCGCCGGCATGACCAGGCCAACTTCATGGAGCAGTTTGTCGGGTCGGCATATATGAGCGAAGACAGCCGTGCCTATGTGGAGAAGCTGGGAGCAGGACTGATGCGGATCGTCGCTGAGGGCCAGCAGGGAGAAATCCTGAAGGCCATGCCAGGGCCGTTATTGGCTTCGTTCTTTGTTGGCTCAGTGCGCGAAACGGCCCGCTTGATCCGCACGGGAGGGATCGCCGATACCGAGCAGTGCCGTGCACTTGCCTTCCAGCTTTGCTGGGATGGCATTCGCTGCTGAAAATTTTTTAAACTATTACAGAATTTTTTTTCGCTAAAGGAGCATGAAATGTCGAATCAATCCAACCCCGTCGTACTGATCACCGGCGCCTCCTCCGGCATTGGACTGGCAGCAGCACAACTTTTCGCCCAGCGCGGCTGGCGCGTGGCCGCCACCATGCGCAATCCTGCCCAGGGCGCCGAGCTTGCGGCCCGGCCGAATGTACTGGTGCTGCCGCTTGACGTGACCGATGCCGCCTCGATCAAATCCGCCATCGCAGCAACATTGGCCCAGTTCGGCCGGATCGATGCACTCGTCAACAATGCCGGCTACGGCCTGTTCGGTCCTTTCGAAACTGCGACCGACGAGCAGATCCGCCGCCAATTCGCCACCAACGTCGACGGGATTTTCGCCACCACACGTGAAGTGCTGCCGACCATGCGCAAACAGGGCAGCGGCACCATCATCAACATTGCCTCGGTAGGCGGACTGGTCACCCTGCCGTTCTTCTCGCTGTACCACGCCACCAAATATGCAGTGGTTGGCTTCACCGAATCGCTGTCGTTCGAGCTTGCCCCGCTTGGCATCCGCGCCAAATTCGTCGCGCCGGGCGGCGTGGCGACCGACTTCGCGGGCCGTTCACTGGCGCAAACCTTCGACGGCAACGAAAACGCCTATAGCGACACGCTCGCCAAATCGATGGCAGCGATCAGCGCTCGGCGAGCGGGATACTCCTCTGCCGCCTCGATCGCGGAAGTGATCTTCAAGGCCGCGACCGATGAAGCAGCACAGGTGATGTATCTGGCCGGTGCCGACGCCGAGCAAATCTTCAAGTTGCGTCAAAGCCTGCCGGAATCTGAACGCCTGGCGGTAACCCGCCAGCACTCCGGCCTGCAATGATCCAGGCTTAAGGGCCGGCTGAGTTCATGAGGTTTGTGCGCAAATTGACGATCGCCTTTTGCAGCACACGAAACTCCTCTGGCGACAGTCCGGCCGCCTTTGCCGTCGTCTCGCGATAGTCGAAGGCTTTCTCCCGCAACTGGCGCCCAGCCTCGGTCAACGATACGCGCACACTGCGTTCGTCCTCACTATCACGTTCCCGCGTCAAGTAGCCCATCGCCTCGAGCCGCTTCAGCATCGGCGTCATCGTGCTTGGCTCGAGGAACAGCTTCTCGCTCAAGCCCTTGACAGTCTGCTTGTCCTCTTCCCACAGGCAGATGATGGTGACGTACTGCGGATAGGTCAGCCCAAGCTCCTCCAGCACGGGCTTGTACACGCGCGAATACGCCAGGTTGGTTGAATAAATGGCAAAGCACATGAAGTCGCCGAGCCTGGCCCTATTGCTCATTTGAGATCCTCGGTCAAATCAATTATCGAAATAATGATTATCGTACTTGAAAAGCTGCGCAGACCGGGATATAGTTATCTCGCAAATCATTATCACGATAACTAACTTGGAGAAACAAATGAAAAAACTGATCCTCGCCTCAGCCCTCGTGTTTGCCTTTGCCGCCCAGTCGCAAGCAGCCCAAACGGAACTCGCTACCTTCCAGACCATCAAGCAGATCGATGCCGGCCCGCTGAATGTCGGCTATGTGGACGAAGGCCCGGCCAATGGCCCGGTCGTGATCCTCCTGCACGGCTGGCCTTATGACATCCACAGCTACGCCCAAGTGGTCCCGATGCTGACCAAGGCAGGCTACCGCGTGATCGTTCCGCACCTGCGCGGTTACGGCACGACGCGTTTCCGCGATCCGAATGCCGTCCGCAATGGCGAACCTGCCGCGCTGGCCGCCGATACGGTGGCGCTGATGGATGCACTGAAGATCGACAAAGCCATCCTGGCCGGCTACGACTGGGGCGCGCGTACCGCCGACATTGTCGCCGCCCTGTGGCCGCAGCGTGTGAAAGGACTGGTTTCGGTCAGCGGCTACCTGATCGGCAGCCAGGAAGCCGGCAAGAATCCCCTGCCCCCGAGCGCAGAACAGCAATGGTGGTACCAGTTCTATTTCGCCACGGAGCGCGGCCGCATCGGCTACGAAAAGAACCATCGCGACTTCGCCAAATTGATCTGGCAAACCGCATCGCCGCAATGGCGCTTCGATGACAAGACGTTCGACCGCAGCGCCGCCGCGCTGGAAAACCCGGACCACGCCGCGATCACTGTCCACAACTACCGCTGGCGCCTTGGCCTGGCACAGGGCGAAGCGCAATACGAAGCACTCGAAGCGCGCCTGGCGACCTTCCCTGCCATCACTGTGCCGACCATCACCATGGAAGGCGACGCCAACGGCGCACCGCATCCCGATCCGGCGAGCTACGCGAAGCGCTTCACCGGCAAATACAAGCACGAGCTGATCTCGGGCGGCGTAGGCCACAACCTGCCGCAGGAAGCACCGCGCGCCTTCGCCGATGCCGTGATCGCAGTCGACCATTTCTGATCCCATCCCCAACCAACCGAAAGGAACACACACCATGAACAAAGTTGAAAACGTCCTCTACACCGGCAAAACCCGCACCACTGGCGGCCGCGATGGCGCCGCACGCAGCGAAGACGGCCGCTTGGACATCAAACTGTCGCCACCGGGCTCGAACGGCCCGGGCACCAATCCGGAACAGCTGTTCGCGGCCGGCTGGTCGGCCTGCTTCATTGGCGCCATGGGACGCGCGGCCAAGGACAAGCGCGTGCTGCTGCCAGCCGATACCGCTGTCGACGCCGAAGTCGACCTGGGCACCAATGAAGGCGGCTTCCAGCTGCAGGCACGCCTCAACGTGAGCTTGCCTGGCCTGGCGCGCGAAGTCGCGCAAGAGCTGGTTGAGACTGCGCACCAGATTTGCCCGTACTCGAAAATGTCGCGCGGGAATATCGATGTGACCATCAACCTGGTGTAAGCCGATACAAAAGAAAAGGCCGCCCCTTGAGGCGGCCTTTCTCCATTGCGGGCGAGGCTTACTGCGCTATGACGGTAAGAGCTTTGGGGGTCGTTCCAGTGAGGACGTAGCCGATGCTGGTAAGCGCGCCGGTGCCGGCATCGATGGAGTACATCATCACGGAGTCATTGCCAGAACTTGTCACGTAGGCGAATTTGCCGCTCGGATCAACGGTAATGGAGTGAGGGGCATATCCCGCGCCAATCGATCCTGTGGCCGTCAGCGCGCCGGTGACGGTATTGACGGTGTACATCGATACCGTGGCGCTGTACCAATTCGTCACATAAACGAATTTGCCATTGGGGTGGACAGTCACAGCGCTGGGACCTGATCCAGCGCCGATGGTGCCAACGGAGGAGAGGACGCCAGTGCTGGCATTGATCGTGTACATCGATATATCGTTGCTGAAGTTGTTCGCCACATAAGCGAACTTCCCGCCAGGATCAACCGTTACGAACTCGGGGCCCATTCCAGCGCTGATGGTACCCATGGAAGAGAGGGCCCCAGTGCTGGCGTTGATGGTGTACATCGTCACATTGTTGCTGCCATAGTTCGCCACATAAGCGTACTTGCCGCTGGGATCGATCGCCATCGAGTAGGCGACCGATCCAGCGTTGACGGTGCCGATGTCGGTGAGGACGCCGGTGCTGGAGTTGATGGCGTACATCGACACATTGCTGCTGGTTTCGTTCACCACATAGGCAAACTTGCCGCTTGGGTCGATAGTGATGGCGATCGGATCCGTTCCAGCGCCAATGGCGCCAAGGGCGGTAAGCGCTCCGGTGCCGGAGTTGATCGCAAACATCGACACATTGTTGCTGTTGATGTTTGCTGTGTAGGCGAATTTTCCGCCAGGATCAGCGGCCATGGCGATCGGACCATCTCCTGCGCCGATAGTGCCGTTGGCGGTGAGAGCGCCGGTGGCGGCATTAGTGGCGAAGATCGACACATTGTCGCTATGTTGGTTCGCCACATACGCGAAGCGCGGCGTTGGCGCCAGGCAGGTAACGGCCACAGTACTCACGTTGGCAGCAACCGTGCCACTTCCAGCAGTCACGCTGCAGACCTGCGCCGGTACCCGAGGCTGGGTCTTGACGCTGACGGCATAAGAGCCGCCGGTTGCCACCGGCGTTGTGAAGGTGAAGGCACCGCTGGCCGAGATTGCCAGGTCGTTTCCACCATTGTTCTGCAACACGAGGCCGGAGCCAGTCAAGCCGCTGACCGTACCGCCAATGGTATAGCTGTTGGTCGAGCAGGCCACCATAACATTGCTCACGTTTGCGCTGGCAATGCTACCGCTGCCATTGCTAACTGTGCAGGTCTGGTTCGGGCTTGCGGGCGACGTCTTGACTGTGACCGCATAGTTTGCAGCACTTGCCAACGGCGTGGTGAAAGTGAAGCTACCGTTGGCCGAGATGGCCAGGTCGTTTGCGCCATTGTTCTGCAATACGAGGCCGGTGCCCGCCAGGCCGCTAACGGTCCCGCTCACGGTATAGCTGTTGGTCGAGCAAGTCACTACAACATTGCTGACGTTTGTGCTTCCAACGCTACCGAGGCCATTGCTGACTGTACAGGTCTGGTTTGGGTTTGCCGGCGATGTCTTGACGGTGACAGCATAATTTCCTGCGCTTGCCACCGGCGTGGTGAACGTGAAGCTGCCGTTGGCCGAGACGGCCAGGTCATTTCCGCCATTGTTTTGCAAAACAAGGCCACTGCCGGTCAGGCCGTTGACGGTGCCGCCGATCGTATAGGTAACTGGTGGAGTGACATTGCTATTGCCAGGAGGGGCACTGGACGAGCCGCCTCCGCCTCCACCACAGCCCGCGAGAAGGGCCAGGCACAATGCGGCCACTGATGTTCTGATCATTTCCACCAATCTCCCAAAGTTAGCTTTTTGAAAATAGTGGATTATATGACAGCTAGCCGGGGATCGTTCCGCCTTGTTCGCATTTTCCTCAGCTTGCCAAATAGGCAACGAGACCGTATGATCGTTGCCGTTAAGACAAAAACCTATCTAAAACTCAATGAAGCGATTTACTGTATCAGCAATTGTCCTTGCAACTCTTTGTGCATGTGGCGGAGGTGGTGGCACTACAAACAGCAGTTCTAGCGGGACAGGTGCACCTCTCACCCCCACAACCCCTGCCGTTGCCACCATCAATGCAAGTCAAGCATTCAATAGTTTCCTCCAAACTGATCAGACGATCACCCTGCAGTCAAATGATGGTTACTTGGCGACGGCAAATTTAATTGTCAAAGCCGACGAGTCATATCCATTTGTGACCAATGGCAAATCCCAAAGCGTCACGAAAACCAGGGTCGTCCAGCTTCAGCGCATTGACGCCAGCGGCCGCCTGGTGAGGCAGAGTCTTTGGAAGTTCCATCTCGACGCAAATATGATGCCCGTAGGCGTTGCCTACGGCGCTGATAACAACGGATTTAATGAGTGCGTTTCTGTCGCGAACAGGAACGAGCTTCCGACCTCAACCAATTCGTCCGGCGTGTTCTTTTCAGGCTTGAGCACGACCAGCTACACGGAGTCGTTCCGCGCTGGTACATTCGCACACTATTGCGATCCAACATCGGATTACCCAGCGACTGTTGAATGGTCGGTTGTTGCTGGCGCCCCGAATCCGTATTTCTGCATGACCTTGCCTATGGGGTTCTCGACGTCCAAGGTTCGCATCTGCACTCCGGTTGATAGTTCGGGAAATCAGAGCAAATCGCTTTGGATCCGATCGCTCAACCCTGATGGATCAACTGTGGTCGACTATAAAGACACGTCAGCAAATCGGCCTGTAGAGCAGTTCAGCACAGTTATCAATCCTAAGGACTATTGGTACGGTACTGTATGGCGCCCACTGGATGGCTATATTTATCAGCGTTATGAAGATACGAAATTCTCGTCTGAGCAGGCTTGCCGGGAGCAGTCTGTTATTGACTGGAAAAAGACGTGGACTGCTTCGAATATTTCTTGGTCGTGCGTGCACGTAACTTCAAAGTAACGTAGGCCATTTAAGCCTGGTTCAATTCGGGCTGAAACTGATGGGGGCAGATCTTCGGAATCGAAGAGCCTGCCCTCTTTGGCGGAACTCCCGATAGGCTATGAACTGTAGCCCTAAGAAAGAGAATCCCCTTTAGATCCATAGTCTTACCTCTACACTCCCTTCGGTGTCAATCGGAGTTTCCGATAGTGGAAAGTGCAATTAACAGGCTGCATATTGTAAAATTCAATTACAGTCTACATACTGTAATTTTCGAGATTTACAATATTTGTATTGTAAAGACTATTACAGCCCATATGCTGTAGAAGGAAGCGCATTTACAGAGGTAAAACCATGGACTTCACAATCCAGACGCTCGATCACCTGAAGCCGCTCATCCAAGGTTTCAGGAAGAAGGCAAATCTCACCCAGGCGGCGATGGCTGACAAACTTGGCATTAGCCAACAGAGCTACGCCCAAATCGAATCGAACCTGGCATCGACCAGCGTCGAACGCCTTTTCACAATTTTGCGGCTGTTGAACGTTAAGCTTCAGATGACCGACAGCGACCCGGATACGTTGCCAGTGTTCCAGGTGAAGTCCAAATCAGGCACTCGACGAAGATCCATTGGAGCGAAGGACACACCAGATCGCAGCACTGGTCGCAAGGTTTTACCTACGAACGCAAAACCTGGCATGGTGGCAGCCCCTGCAAAAGTAGTAAAGCCCGGCGACACAACCGAGTGGTGATATATGGCGCGACGTGGAATCCAGCGCAGTCTCAACGTTTGGCTCAACGGCACGGCCTCCCAGATTTCCGGTCCGGTTCAGACACTATGTGTCAGGTCGAGTTTGAGCCACTACACTTGATGTCTGGTGACCGGTTGCAACCGCCTCATCTCGGACCTTCGAAATTACTATCGAACCCACCCCTTTGCGGACCTTACCTTATTCGGTCATTTCCAATTTGGATTGTCGCTCGACTTAAACCCATTGAATAGCGTTTCATAACGCCAACCATCGTCAGCGACCAAACTGCAATCGGTAGCGTGCACACGATCATGGAGAAGCTTAATCGGATCTGGAAGTAGTGGAATAGGCAAAGAATCCATGATTCGGCTTGTAGTGTCGGGAAGATCAGGGTATTCCTCCACATATTCCCTCGCCATGAATACTGCTGCGCGGCGCATTTCACTCAAATTTCCGCCACCTGAAAATTTGAGTAGATCGGGCCAGTAAGGAAGCGCCATCATCATGGCAAGAAGCTCGGTGAGATTGGATGCAACAAGCCCAGCTTGTCCTTCTGACGTTGCATAAAGGATCGGCAGACGTTCCACGTCTCCCTCACCATATGCAAGAAAAACTCCCCCACTGCTTTCACCTGCCAGAACAATAAACTTTTCTTTCGGCTCTAAGGTAATCCAGGAATTATCACGAGAGGCGCGGTCGAGGTCGAAATCGAACTGAGACGCAAGGTCATTGATGACCGTCGGAGAACGCCTAATATCGCTAAGAGTGATCATGGGTCAGACAAAAACCGGACGAGTGAAAAACGTGAAAGACGTACATTGTTCTTTTGTAACAGCTATTGGCCGATTCCGGCAATGTCAGCCCGGATTGCCTGTAGGGTTCCATGCGGAAGCAAGTCGAGTGCCATCATTCACTTGAAGGATGTTGTCGATCGCCGCCACTTTTCCTAATGCAGCGGCTACATCAAAGCCCGTTCCTTCGCTTACGGCCAATGCCTCATTATGCAAGGCATAGGCCAAGTGAGCAGCTATGCGCACATCGATAGGGGCATCACTTCTACTGCCGACGTAGGAGCTCAGTAGCAAGCGAATCTCATAAAGAGCATTCGCTATTAATTGTGCCTGGGTGCGTTCGCTATCCATTAAAACCCTAAGTAAATTCGACGACCGCCTGTGGCCGATCTCGACCGGCCATCGGTCAGGCATAAGCATTCGATTTCAATAGCCTGCACACTACCCACGCACACAAGCCAAGAAGAACGAAAAATGACGCCTGCATCGAATGCACTTCAATAGTTTGAGGACAGCCCCAAGCGCAGACAGAAATGTTGAAAATTGCCGATAAAACTAGTCCAACGATCAATGCAACTAGCGTAAGTATGAGCAGCAATTTTTCACAATGCCTCTTCTAACCGGTAAATTGGCAATATAGCATGGGGGCTCGCATAACCCGACGGGCCGCTGTGGCCGTTCTCGCCAAAACTTAGACGGTAGAGATCTGTTCTTCGTACACGGTAAACAGAGTCATTCCCGTGACAGATTCTACAGACCAAGGCTTTTCAGTGTTGACGCGAGCGACGTTTCGCCCCAGCTTATCCAGCCATCTTTCTTCAATCGTACAGTCGATGTGCCCCGGCTGCGGAAACGCGCTTTCGATATTCAGATTGGCCTCACTTACGATCGGCACCTTTTCAACGAATTCATGCCGTACGCCTTCGGCATCGATGAGCGCGCATTCCACAAATCCCGGAAAATGATCATCAACGAACCGCTCGATTTGTACTGCCAATCTATTCATTATATCTACCCGTATAAGCTCTCATTTCTTGGGCGTCTGCAATTGGCCGTAAGTCACCTGGCAGCTACTCATAAATTTTCCCGAGATAGAGAAGAACCGCTAGATCTTTCCATGACGGTCCGACGCCATTACCCCAATCTCGTTGCGCATCAGCACCGGAAATGGCCCCCTCTAAAAATGCGGCAATCGAGCTATTCTGCCAACCATTTGCGCCGCCCCATTGGTATCGTTGCGGGTCCGCTCGTTCGAGCCTCTCTGCGACCTGTCTATCCGCAATCAGCCATTCAACAAATCGGATAAAAGACTCTCGGTCATTCACGGAATCTGGGTCAAGAATTCTTGCTTCATAAGGGCTGATTAAATTTGTATCGAGCGGCTACTGCCAACTGATTGTACGCGGCCGCATGGATGACCGCCTGGCGCATTACGCCACCGTCCGATGGAGCAAGATCGGGCCGGCTGCAACCGAAAATTCGGATGCTCTGAACCTGGTCAGAAGGCCAGTAAATTGGCACAACAAAATAGTTCCGGTTTAGGCGCCCGCGAAAC
The DNA here is from genome assembly GCA_966077345.1 of uncultured Duganella sp. Taxonomy (GTDB): domain Bacteria; phylum Pseudomonadota; class Gammaproteobacteria; order Burkholderiales; family Burkholderiaceae_D; genus Rugamonas. The sequence goes on along the minus strand of CBHREK010000005.1, from coordinate 262,787 downwards.
GTGAAAACAGCAAATTCAATAGTACAAACGGCAGGAATAGTACAAATGAAAAAGGCCGCTCGAAAGCGGCCCTTATAAATCCTTGGCGGAGAGGGGAAGTCTAATCACCACCCGCAAACCGCATGAACACTGGCTTTCGACGAATTCGAAATCTCAAATACCGTCAACCATACCGTCAAAAAAATCTACCGAACACGCGCCCAGGTGCGTAAGTGGCCTGCCTGGACGCAGCAAATTTGTTTGAGCAAAAAAGTTTGCGAGTGTCGACGGTAAACAACGCTTTGCATCAAGCTGGCTGACACTCACGCAAAATTGGGCTGCCGACGATTTTACCCTCGCCGGAACACACAAAGGTAACGTTCTGCCCTTTGCTCAGGCTGGCGGCGTGGTTCTCAAAGCTTTTCTCAAGGTATGCGCGGACTGGCATGAACTCATTGGAAGACTTCAACTCGATCACGATGTTGTTGAACGCGTCTTTAACTACGCCCTGTACCACGCCACTTACCGCAAGGCGCTTGCCTTTGAACTGCTGGTCTGCCGCAACTTCATTGGCATCGTAATTTGCAAACAGCTTTCCCGCAGAAATGGCAATAGGCTTTTCCTCGACTTTCGCCGGAACCCCTGCTCTGGCAGGCTCTTGCTGCTGCGTGGAACTAACCGATGATTTCTCGGCTACCGCAATGGCAAAGACACAGATGCTCAAGAAGCCCACACCAAAGCCCGCCAGATGCCGACGAAACGCGGCCGCCCCCTTCCATCTGAAATAGCGAGCTACGGCGATCCATACGCCAACGAAAATCGCAATACCCAGTAATGCCTGCATATGTTCCCTGATAAGAAATGAAAGAAAAATGTCACGATTAGAGCGTGGTGATTTAGTATACATTGCTCGACAGTATCGGCGTGGAAACGCTGAGAAAATCATTTGGCGAACGGGTGCGCCAACTACGCCGCGATGCAGGGGTCTCGCAAGAGGACTTTGCGGACGCGTGCGGTTTTGCTCGCAGTTATATGAGCCGAATAGAACGGGGCACCTCAAATCTGTCGCTTGACGGAATCGAGCGACTGGCTATCGCTTTCGGAATATCGGTTAACGAATTGTTCAAGGGACTTTGACTGTGCGCAACGACCAGCGTAGCGCTCACGTCAAGAATAGAAAAAAGGATTGTTATGACTTCTAGTGCGCGCTCGTTCCGTGACTTAGTGGAAGCTGCCCATGAAGGCCAGTTAAAGCTACCCGCATTTCAACGCCGTTGGCGTTGGAGGAGCGACAAAGTCGTCAAATTGTTTGATTCGTTGCGTCAACGGTTCCCAATTGGGGCGCTGCTATTCTTGAAGGGTGAGAACAACCTGCTTGCCCCACGCACTTTTGACGGCGCTCACGAGCAAGCCGATGGTAAAGCCGCTGATTTTCTAGTCTTGGATGGGCAACAGCGTATCACCGCTGGCATTCACCTATTCTATGCTACCGGGCCAAAGCAATATTACCTTGACCTGAACAAGTTAGATGAACTTGTAAAGGAACAGGGCGTTGACCTGGAAAACAAAGCCGCTACCGAGGCGTTCGTCGCCAATCTCGACGACACCGACGCATATCTGATGGCCAGGAAGCCGCATAACGACCCTCGCGCATTGCTGATTCAGAAGCATTTGCTGTGCACTTCGATTCTTGCCGACAGCACCGACCTCATGGTGGCGCTGAATCAATATGTGAAAGCTGTCCCAGAGCGGGAGAATCTTGCGCAACGCTTGATCATGCCGCACTTCAATCTATCGAAAACTGACACCGTTCCGGTAATCGAAATCGAGGCGGCCACCCAAATCGAGGCTATCAGTCGCATTTTTACGACCTTAAACACTACAGGTCAGATGCTTACCCCATTTGAACTGGTCGTATCTATTCTGTATCCGCAACAAATTGACCTGGCGCAAGAAATTGCCGATTTTCGCGAACGCGGCGCTTACTATCCTCGAATGGATGAAACCGGAGAAATCCTGCTTCAAGCGGTCGCCATGCTTGCTGGAAAAGATCCTAAGAAGTCCACACTTCCAAAGACTATTAACGGGGCGATTTACCAGCAGCATAAAGAAGCCGCGTTCGAAGCCCTTGAAGGCCTTGGTAAGTTCTTGACTGACATGCTCGGTGCAGGCTTGGACGTTACCTCAGACTTAGTTCCTTATGATGCCATCTACGCGCCTATGGCCCTGGCGCATCGACACGTGCGTTTGGCGATTGAGAAGGGAAAGGATCGTATCGACGCAGAGAAAAAATTGGCTCGATGGTATGCAGGAGCGGCCCTGTCTGAACGATACGGTGAAGGTGTTCATAGCAAGCAGTCCAAGGACTTGGCGGAAGCTATCGCGTGGATTGACGGTGGTTCGGAGCCAGGCTGGCTTATGGATGTTACTACACCTAGATTGATCCGCAAGTCTCCTTCCGGCGCAATTGGCAAGTTGTTGCGAAGCATGATCAATAGGCGGCACCCAGTTGACCCGGTCTCGAATCGACATATCGGCTTCCGATCCGGCACGTTCAACACTGAGAAGCACCATATGTTCCCGGTCAAATATCTTCCCAATATCCCTGGGTGGCAGAAAGGCGACTCCGGCGATGTGATACTGAATCTAATGTTCCTGGAAGCCGAAACTAACAAACGATGGATCAACGGCAATCCAAGCGATCACATTCTCGACGCGCAGAAGGTTCAGCCAGAGGCTGCCATTAAGGACGCTTACCGCCTTCAGTTTGTAGATAGCAATGCTTTTGCCATCCTCGAAAACCCAGCAAAATCTAAAAAAGAATTCGAAGGCTTCCTCGCGTTACGAGAAGCAACGTTCCAAGCTGCGATTAAAGATGAGTTCGGTTTTGAATTTGCCGGAATGTCCGAAGCAGACTCCGAAAATGGAGATGCCCCCGAGTAGGCTCGCAGTTGCCCTGGGACGAGACTCAACGCCAGCCAACGGGATGGGTTTGGCTCCAATGTATAAGGTTACACGGCTAAAACCCCAAAGTTTACAAACACACTCCCTTGGACGGAGCAACATTTTTCTAGGACTTGGACGTCGGGACACGATAGATGGGGCTGAAAGGCGATTTTAGTGAAGTCGAGGCGATTTGGAGTCGGTCTCCCTGGCGGGTGAGGGCATTCCTCGGACTATCGCTTTTCTTAGCCTCCGGCTCGATTGCAAGTCTTTCGGACACAGTGTTTCGATGGAAGGGGTTTGTTAGTGACGCAGTAGCGTTCTACCAGAACTATATATCTGGCCAATTACTCAACTTGCTACACATGTGCTTTGCGCAGGTTCCGGGAGGAGTCCCACATTTGCTGATTTTATCCGCGCTTTATCTTGCCGCAAACTTTCGAGTCGCATATTTCGCGCTTCCCACCTCAAGGACTCGTTTGTTGGCAGCTCAGGTAACTGGACACTATATTGGAGTAACAGCCGCGCTACTCTATGGAACACATAACGTTGGACGTGAGTTGGAAGGTGGGAGCGCCTTAGGACTATTCGTCGGTAGCGCTCTTTGTGCCTCGTTCTCATATTGGCGTGTTGGCGGAGCCGCTAGAATTTTGTGGTTCGCAAATCTTCTAGTTCCATTCTTCATCGTTGGTATAGCCGCCGCATTTGCAAGTGGCTGGGGAAGAGCCGCATAACAGTTCAACCCGGACGTTTTAATCTATTTCAGCTCGCAAGGCTTAACTGTTTTAGCCTCGCCCTGTGTAAACGAACATAAAGCATGAATAGGTGACGCAAGAGCCTGTTATGCCAGCGCCGCATAATGACTTCGGCATTTAGGTTTTCTTCGCGCTGAGGCTTTCCCTCCGCATCCTCGTACTCTATAACCTCGAAATGCAAGCTCGTAAAGTGATTTGAAATCCTTGGCAAATACTGATGTTTGCACTGGTTCACAAGCCCCCTTAACAATAGGAACTTCTTTGCCGATGCGAAGCGCTTTATCTGCCCAAGGAACTCCGTCAGCTTCGGATGGGTTTCCTGAATCGATTTCAGGAACGTATCATTCCATCCGCACTGCTTTTTCGTGAGCCTCCTCTTCATGCCCCTCTTCCCTGTGTATTCGAGTGGACCGAGCACCCGAAACGCTACGTATGGAAAGGAATCGCAGAGAGCGTGCAGGTTCTGTGCGAACGCGAAAATGTTCGCCTCATAATGCACCCTGTTGTTGTGGCGGTTTCCGGCATCGGTAAACAAGATTCCAGAACGCTCCATTTCAAGTAGATGTCCATCTTCACCGAAGCATTTTGTAAATTGGTAGTAGTGCAGCTCGCTGAAGTCCTTCCGCTTATGGATTGTGTTGAAAATCATGCGGGCCTCGGCGTCGATTTCAGCCGTGAGCGAGAATGTGGACAGCAGCAGATCGCGATCAAGCTTAAATTCCATTGTTCCTCCCCAGTGCCAAACTTAGCGCGAGACCGCACCAGCAGAAATTCTAGCCCATCTTCATAGGCCAGTGCCTACTGCATCAGAAAGCAATTGCCGTCTCCATTGCAGTTTGAGATAGCGATAGTGGGACGTCCCCCTACTTCGCCAAAGTGCGTGATGACGAATCCGCTGTCAACGGAATGACTGATTGTCATGCACTCGAGGATGTCTACAAATTCTTCGATGGATACGCTACGCATAGGTATGATTCCTTTATCTGAGCTAGCTCGTTGAACCCGGAGCCGATGACGGGTTTTTTCCCAAATTTACCCCGATTTTTTTACGCGTTACTTGCGCGTTAGTTCTCACAATCCGGAATAATTGGTGACATGTTGTATAAGCTTGAGGGGTGACGGCGGTAGTGTTTCGTCACCTCTCAAAGTCATCTCGTTTGGTCACCCCTGGAGTGCTTTGAAACGCGGGGCACGGTGATCAGGCTAAGGGGTGACGGAAACAATCGAGAACTTCGTTCTCGAAAAGGGACACGCCCCCACCCTACTCGCAAAGTTTTTAGTCGTTCAAGTCATCTCCCCGCTCGCGGAGCACGGCACGCACTTTGGACAACTGGTTTGCGCATGCCTGTCGCGAAATCTGCACCCCAGTCATTTGCCTAAAGCGCAAAGCGATTTCAGACGGGCTGGCACTCTTTACCATCCGCGAGCAACGCCAAAGTGCGTGGCGGCGCGCAAGAGTAGCCTCCGCTTCCGCATCGCCAAATGCAGCGGTTCGGCGCGTCGTCCGCAAGTCGTCCTGCAATATTTGCCGGACACGCTTGCTGCATGCCCTGGTAATCCCCGCATGCCTCTTGATCGGTGCCGAACGCAGGTAAGCAGCATCCCATTGCTGGCGCTCCGTCAGACTAAGTGAACCGACGATCTTCCACGGTGGCCGTCTTCCGCCATGAAAAGCAAAGCTTGCCTCCCGGTGGAAGACTGCCTCACTTCCTGTCAACAAAGCTTTGCCGCGTAGGTATCTCACAGCGCTGGCGTGTTCCCTATACCAGCGCCGCAACCAGGCGAGATCAAATAGAAGCAAGTCGGCGCGCTGACTCACTGTGACGCCGTCCTGCAACGAATCGTCATGCCAAAAGCACGGCGGTATTGCGCGCTCAATCAAGACTTCAGCCAGGAGAAAGGACGCAACCCGCTTGTTGTTAGCGAATGTCATGCGAAATCTCCCAATCAAGCTTTCCCTGTCAAACGCTGCGGCGCGGCCCCGCGCCTGACTCAATACATCAGGCGCAACGGCACGCAGCAACGTCCCAAGCGGCGTAAATCCTTCATCCGAACCCGCTGCGTTCAACTCACTCATTGCCTCGTTTTGGCGGTGCTGCCGAAGGCTTCCACCAACTCACACTCAAACCGCGATTCCAGCGTCAGGTAATGCGGTGCAATACGAGACAATCCATCCATGATGGACTCGGGGCCGTAGGACTGCACCAGGTTGAGTCCTTGCTCATGAAGGGTTCCAGCGCCAGCCGGGTGCGCGTCCAAAAATGCGTCGATCTCATAGAATTCGGCGGCGTGTGAAGCCAGAACTTTGTTCGCAATTGCGCCAACGCTAATTCCTGAGTGCGAAGCAAGCCGCCCCAGGATCACGGCCAAATCGCCGTCCAGGGTAATACGTTTCGTCATGGGTCTTTCCTTAAGTCTCTACAAAGGCAAAGTGTGGGGCGTTCGCGTTCTGAATCAGCACCAGACGCTGCAACAAATCATCACCAAGCACTAGAATTGTTTGATCGTTTAGATGATGGCGATCCACTTCGCGACCGAAAGCGATCAAGTGCGAAAGTTGTCCATCGTCCAGGTTTGCCGCGCGCACGTTGCCTGTAAGACGATAGAATTCGCGAAGAAGATTCGAGAATGGCTCAAGCCTCAAGTCCATCTCGTCACTATGACGCGCCGTGAGAGGCGTCAATTCGCTCATGCTGTGGAGCGCACGCGGGAAGCTTGCGCGCGGCTTGCGATAAAGTCGTCCGTGTCAGTGGACAACCAACCAACCGATCTTGGGCCAAGCTTCAAAGGTGCTTTGAAGTGTCCCTGCTGGATCAACTTGTAGAGACTACTGCGGCTTACGCCGAGGCGACTCAAAACTACCGGAAGACGTTCAATGTGCGGCTGGGTCATGCAATGAAACTCCATAAGAGGTTAGAAGATGTATAGAGGCCTCTTAACCCATTATAGGCAGCGCATCAGTTCATTCTTCGACCAAATTCTGACACCCAAGCAAAAATATTTAGGCAGCCTTTCGACCGAAGGCACCAGCCACAACCTTACCGCTTGCGATACCGTCGATGAAATCAGCCCAGTCTTGCATCATCACACGCCGTTCAGCCAAGAACTGCGCTCGGTCGTAAGCTGCAGCCACCTTATCCTTTTGCGCGTGGGCCAATTGGCGATCCACCACTTCATGCCGGTAACCTAGACGCTCTTTGATCGTGGACATTGCTAGCGCCCGGAAGCCGTGACCAGTCATCCGATTCTGATAACCCATGCGCTTAAGGGCCATCAAAATCGCGCCATTGCTCATAGGTTTCTCGTGATCCCGTTGGTTCGGGAACAGATACTTTCCACCGCCGGTCAACGTATGCAGTTCCCGCAGAAGATCAAGCGCTTGAGAAGATAGACATACATGATGGTCGGTCGTATCCGGATTAACCGTCAGCTTGCCTCGCTTCATGCGACGCCAAGGGATGATCCATTCGCCCCGCTCCAGGTCAACTTCGCTCCAAGGCGTCTCGATCAACTCTGAAGTGCGCACGAAAAGAAGCATCATCAGGCGCAGCGCGATGCGGGTCGGTTTGAACAAACGCGCATCGTTCTTGTTCATCGCAGTGAGAAAAGCTGGCAGTTCGTCAGCGGTGATTGCGGCGAAGTGACCAGCCTTTACCGGCTTAAGGACGTCTCTCATATCCGCCGCCGGGTTTCGGTTTTCGATCCCTTGTTGGCTGGCATAAGTGAAAACGCGAGCGCATGTAGCTTTGATTCGGTGGGCAATTTCGTGTGCGCCTCGGCTCTCGATCTTGCGGAGTGCCGCGATCATGTGCTGGTGCTTGATCGCACCGATAGGCATCGAGCCAATTTGCGGGAAGATGTCGATCTCCAGGCGGCGAATAGTGTCGCGAGCGGTCGCGGCGCTCCAAGTAGGCAACTTGTTGTTATGCCACTCGCGTGCCAGCTTCTCAAAGGTATTGCTGTTGGCCTCGTTTAGCTCGCGCTGACGTTCCTTCTTCTCCTGGCTAGGATCAATCGCTTGATCAAGCAACTTACGCGCGGCCAAGCGCTTTTCGCGGGCTTCTGCCAGGGTTACTTCGGGATATTTGCCGAACGCCAAGGTCTTTCGGGCCTCACCGTACCGATAATCCATTCGCCAATACTTTGCGCCGTCCGTGTTGATCAAAAGGTAAAGACCGCCGCCGTCGGTCAACTTATAGGGCTTGTCTTTGGGCTTTGCTGTACGCGGCTGGAGGTCAGTGAGGGGAACTGCGAGTTTAGGCATGTGACGGTATCAGATTTGACGGTATTTCAAGATACCGTCAAAGATACTGTCAAAGGTGCTGGATTTCAATGGACGCTAAAAGCGCTCTAGAAACAAAAAACCCGCGTTCTCACTGGGAGTTTCGCGGGTTCGTGGACATCTTTGGACGTCTTGCTACATGTTCTTGGCGGAGAGAGGGGGATTCGAACCCCCGATAGGCTATGAACCTATACACGCTTTCCAGGCGTGCGACTTAAACCACTCATCCATCTCTCCTGCATTCTCACGCTAATCGCGAGAGGCCCGAATTATAGCAGCGTTTCTGGAGAGTGCAAAGGATTTCTGTTGAAACCGGGAAAACCGGTGTCTGACCCCCAGGGTCAGACACCGTCCGTTCAGGCTTAGGAGGTTTCTTTCAGCTGCTCGAGGATGGCTGGGTTTTCCAGGGTGCTGACGTCTTGGGTGATCGCTTCGCCTTTCGCCAGGACGCGCAGCAGGCGGCGCATGATCTTGCCGGAGCGGGTCTTCGGCAGGTTGTCGCCGAAGCGGATCTCTTTCGGCTTGGCGATCGGGCCGATCTCCTTGCCTACCCAGTTACGCAGCTCTGTGGCGATCTGCTTGGCTTCGTCGCCGGTCGGGCGGGCGCGCTTCAGCACTACGAAGGCGCAGATCGATTCGCCGGTGGTTTCGTCCGGCTTGCCCACCACGGCGGCTTCCGCCACCAGCGGGTTGGCGACCAGCGCCGATTCGATCTCCATCGTGCCCATGCGGTGGCCGGACACGTTCAGCACGTCGTCGATACGGCCAGTGATGGTGAAATAGCCGGTTTCGGCATTGCGGATCGCGCCGTCACCTGCCAGGTAGTATTTGCCGCCCAGCTCCTCTGGGAAGTAGCCGGCCTTGAAGCGGTCCGGATTGCCCCAGATGGTGCGGATCATCGATGGCCATGGGCGCTTGACGACCAGGATGCCGCCGCTGCCGTTCGGTACGTCGTGCCCTGCTTCGTCCACGATCGCAGCCATGATGCCTGGCAGTGGCAGCGTGCAGGAACCCGGCACCATCGGCGTAGCGCCTGGCAGCGGGGTGATCATGTGGCCGCCGGTTTCGGTCTGCCAGAAGGTGTCGACGATCGGGCACTTCTCGCCGCCCACGTTCTTGTAGTACCACATCCAGGCTTCCGGATTGATCGGCTCACCCACGGTGCCCAGCAGGCGCAGCGAGGAGATATCGAAGTTCTTCGGATGCACTTTAGGGTCGACGTCGGAGGCCTTGATCAGCGAGCGGATCGCGGTCGGGGCGGTGTAGAAGATGTTGACCTTGTGCTTGGCGATGGTTTCCCAGAAGCGGCCCGCGTGCGGGAAGGTCGGGATGCCTTCGAATACAACCTGGGTGGCGCCAACGGCGGTCGGGCCGTAGGCAATATAGGTATGGCCGGTGACCCAACCGATATCGGCGGTGCACCAGTACACGTCTTCAGGCTTGATGTCGAAGGACCACTTCATGGTCAGCGCTGCCCACAGCAGGTAGCCGCCGGTGGAGTGCTGCACGCCTTTCGGGGTGCCGGTGGAGCCGGAGGTGTACAGGATGAACAGCGGGTGCTCCGCTTCCACCCATTCAGGTTCGCAGGTAGCAGCCTGGCCTTCGACCAGGTCATGCAGCCAGATGTCGCGGCCTTCGGTCCAGGCGATATTGCCGCCGGTACGCTTGTAGACCACCACGTTCTTGATGGTGTCGCAGCCGCCCATGGCCAGCGCTTCGTCGACGATGGCTTTCAGCGGCAGCTGTTTACCGCCGCGCAGTTGCTCGTCGCAGGTCAGCACGGCCACGGCGCCGGCGTCGATGATGCGCTCTTGCAGCGACTTGGCGGAGAAGCCGCCGAAGACCACGGAGTGGGTGGCGCCGATACGGGCGCAGGCCTGCATTGCAGCCACGCCTTCAACGGACATCGACATGTAAATGACGACGCGGTCGCCCTTCTTAATGCCGCGCGCTTTCAGGCCGTTGGCGATCTTGCAGGTCTTGTCGTGCAGTTGCTGGTAGCTGACGCGAGTCACCTGGCCGTCGTCGGCTTCGAAGATGATCGCGGTCTTGTCGCCCAGGCCGTTCTTGATATTGCGGTCCAGGCAGTTGTACGAAACATTCAGCTTGCCGTCTTCGAACCACTTGTAGAACGGGGCGTTGTCTTCGTTCAGCGTGCGGGTGAACGGCGTTTGCCATTCCACGTGCTCGCGGGCCAGGCGTGCCCAGAAGCCTTCATAGTCGCGCTCCGCTTCGTCGCACAGCGCCTTGTATGCTTCCATGCCTGATACGGCAGCCTTTTCGACGAATGCCGCTGGCGGCGCGAAAATACGCGATTCCATTGGTCCCTGTTGGTCTGCGCCCTGGTTGGTCATGCTTGTCTCCGGTTAGTGATGGTTTGCTTGCAACAATAGAGCTTGTCGCTTACTGCGCCCTTACATTTTTCAGGGTGCCATTTTTGCCATTTTAATCACATCTTCGCCCTCTGGTACAGGCGGCGCTGGCAGCACGCGGTCGATCAGCAATACCAATTTGCGGCGCGTCCATCCGCCCAGGCCGCGCTCCAGCAGCCAGTGCGAGAATGAGGCAAGCGGGATCGCCAGCAACAGCGCGAGGTAGACCTCATTCCAGCTGCGCGTGTGCAGGTAGTGCTGGTCCAGCCAGCGGGTCAAGACCACTTGGCCAAGAAAATGTGTGAGGTACATCGAGTAGGACACATTGCCCACCCATTGCAGCCAGCCGGGCGTGCGCAGCGTGACCGTTTTGCTGGCAATGGCCAGCGCCAGCAACATCAGCGCCAGCGGCCAGCCCCACCCTGCCGGCCCGTGGAATCCGCCCACGCCGGACCAGCCCCACCAAAGCACAAAGCCTGCGCTGCATACCATGGCTTGCCAGGCCAGGGCCGCACTGGGGAAGCGCACGTCCGGGTTCAGGTACAGCATCCCGACCGCCATGCCGGCCACGAATTCCCAGATGATCGGGTTGGTGACCAGCTGCAGGTATGGTGATTCGAACATCAGGTACTGGCGTACATCCAGCGTCGGGCCGCCTGCCATCAATGGGAGAAGGACCAGCGTCAGCGCCATCCAGCCCGCGAGCACCAGCCAGCGCAAGCGGCCCGCCAGCATGCTGATGCCGAATACCAGGTAGAAGTACATTTCGAACGCCAGCGTCCACGCCAGCGGGAAAACCAGCCCGAAGAAAGGGGCATCGTTCGGCGTCACCGGGCGGAAAGTCAGCGACTGGAACAGCATCTGCAGGCGCTCAGCATCCTGGAAGAACCACAGTCCGTCGCGTTTGATGAAGATCCAGGCCAGCGTCACCACGGCGTAAGCTGGCCAGACGCGCGCAAAGCGCTTCACTGCGAATAGCGCCGCATCGCGCGGGCCGCCCGCGTCGCGGGTGGTGTAAACCATGATAAAGCCGCTAAGGAGGAAGAACAGGTCGACGCCCATTGCCCCCGGCAAGAACAACGCAGTGGCCAGTCCTTCGTTCGGCGTACCGTCCAGGAAAAAGCGGCCATGTGTCAGGACCACCAGCAGCACGGCAATGCCGCGCAGGCCCTGCACCCAATCGAGCTTCATAATCTTCAGGCAAATTAGACAAAACGGCAATGTAGCACAGCCACTCCACAACCACGCCACCGTAGCGAGTGTAGAATATCGGCTGTTTTTTCAAACGCTCCACCAATATCCGCAGATGACCGAACCTCAGAACACCAACGGCAAACGCCTTAGCCCTATTCCCGCCTTTATCTTCATGTCCCGCTGGCTGCAGCTGCCGCTGTACCTGGGCCTGATCCTGGCGCAGTGCGTCTATGTGTTCCATTTCTGGGTCGAGCTGAAGGACCTGATCGGGGCTGCCCTGGGTAACGCGCACTCGCTGGAGCACATCCTGCAGGCGGTCACCCCGCCGAGCAAAGATGCTGTCCTGCCGACCAAGCTGACCGAAACCACCATCATGCTGGTGGTGCTCGGCCTGATCGACGTGGTCATGATTTCCAACCTGCTGATCATGGTGATCGTAGGCGGCTACGAGACCTTCGTCTCGCGCATGCACCTGGAAGGCCACCCCGACCAGCCGGAATGGCTGTCGCACGTGAATGCCTCGGTGTTGAAGACCAAACTGGCGATGGCGATCATCGGCATTTCTTCGATTCACCTGCTGAAGACCTTCATCAATGCCGCGCAATACGACGAAAAAGTGTTGATCGCACAAACCGTGATCCACTGCGCATTCCTGCTGTCCGCAATGGCGATTGCGTACACCGATCGCATCACCACCATGACGCACCACGATTCCAAGCACCACTAATTAGCCTACGAGCCAATCATGACCATCATCAAGCAAGACGACCTGATCGAATCTGTCGCCGCCGCGCTGCAGTACATCAGCTACTACCACCCAGCCGACTACATCCAGCACCTGGCGCGCGCGTACGAAGCCGAGCAAAGCCCGGCCGCGAAAGATGCGATTGCCCAGATCCTGACCAACTCCCGCATGTGCGCGGAAGGCAAGCGTCCGATCTGCCAGGATACCGGCATGGTGAACGTCTTCCTGAAGATCGGCATGGGTGTGCGCTTTGAAGGCTTCAAAGGCACCGTGACCGACGCCGTCAACGAAGGCGTACGCCGCGCGTACAACTTCTCCGACAACAAGCTGCGCGCCTCCATCGTGGCCGACCCGCACTTCGAGCGCAAGAACACCAAGGACAACACCCCAGCCGTGGTCCACATGGAACTGGTGGAAGGCAACACCGTGGAAGTAGCTGTTGCAGCCAAAGGTGGCGGCTCCGAGAACAAGACCAAGTTCGTCATGCTGAACCCGTCCGACTCGCTGGTTGACTGGGTGCTGAAGACCGTGCCGCTGATGGGCGCCGGCTGGTGCCCGCCAGGCATGCTGGGCATCGGTATCGGCGGCTCCGCCGAGAAGGCCATGCTGCTGGCCAAAGAGTCGCTGATGGAAGACATCGACATGTTCGAACTGAAAAAGCGCGGCCCGCAGAACAAGCTGGAAGAACTGCGTATCGAACTGTGCGACAAGATCAATGCCCTGGGCATCGGCGCGCAAGGCCTGGGCGGCCTGACCACCGTGCTGGACGTGAAGATCAATATGTACCCGACCCACGCTGCATCCAAGCCGGTCGCCATGATCCCGAACTGCGCGGCTACCCGCCACGCCCACTTCGTGCTGGATGGTTCCGGTCCGGCCTACATCGAACCGCCGAAGCTGTCCGACTGGCCTGACGTCACCTGGGCGGCCGACACCGAGAAGTCCAAGCGCGTCGACCTGAACACCCTGACCAAGGAAGAAGTGGCTTCTTGGAAGCCGGGTCAGACCCTGCTCCTGAACGGCAAGATGCTGACCGGCCGCGATGCTGCCCACAAGCGCATCCAGGACATGCTGGCCAAGGGCGAGCAGCTGCCGGTTGACTTCACCAACCGCGTGATCTACTACGTCGGCCCGGTCGATCCGGTGCGCGAAGAAGTCGTTGGCCCAGCCGGCCCGACCACCGCGACCCGCATGGACAAGTTCACCGACATGATGCTGGAAAAAACCGGCCTGATCTCCATGGTCGGCAAGGCGGAACGCGGCCCAACCGCCATCGAATCGATCCAGAAGCACAAGTCGGCTTACCTGATGGCTGTCGGCGGCGCTGCTTACCTGGTGTCGAAGGCGATCAAGGGCGCCAAGGTTGTCGGCTTCGAAGACCTGGGCATGGAAGCGATCTATGAATTCGACGTGGTCGACATGCCTGTCACCGTGGCCGTCGATTCCACCGGCACTTCCGTCCACAACACCGGCCCGAAAGAGTGGCAGGTGAAGATCGAGTCCCTGAAAGCGGCGCAGCCAGCATAAATGATCCATCCTGTTCCCTCCTCCGCCGACGCGCCGATCGGCGTCTTTGACTCCGGCGTCGGAGGGCTCTCCGTGCTGCGCCATATCCACGCGCAGCTGCCGCACGAGCACGTGCTGTACTTCGCCGACTCCGCCTTTACGCCCTACGGCGCCAAGACGGACGAATGGCTGGTGCAGCGTGCGATTGCGGTAACAGCCTTCCTGCTCGATAAGGGCGCGAAGGCGCTGGTGGTGGCCTGCAATACCGCCACCGTGGCAGCCATCAAGGCAGTGCGTGCGGCATATCCTGCCCTGCCGGTGGTTGGCGTGGAACCTGGGCTGAAACCCGGCGCCGCAGCTACCCGCAACGGCACGGTCGCCGTCCTGGCAACGGCAAGCACGCTGCGCGGCGAGAAGTTCCTGGCGTTGCGCGAGCAGATCTCCGGCACCAGCGGTACCCGTTTCCTGCTGCAGCCATGCGTCGGCCTGATGGAACGCATCGAACAAGGCGACCTGACCGGCGACGCAACGGTGGCCATGCTGAAGGGCTACGTGGAACCGCTGCTGGAACAAGGTGCGGATACGCTGGTCCTCGGTTGCACGCACTATCCATTCGTGCGTGACGCCATCGCGCAGCTCGTTGCAGAGCGCGGCGACGCCGCAGCGGTCACGCTGATCGACACCGGCGACGCTGTCGCCCGCCAGCTGGCACGCCTGCTGGAAGGCGCCGGCCTGCTGCGCCCAGGGGGCACGCCTGCCCACCTGCGTGGCTACACCAGCGGCAATGCGGCAGCCTTGCAGCAGCAGTTTGCCAACCTGCTCGGCCTGCATCCCGAGGTCGAATCGGTCGTCGTTTGAAATATATTTGCCAGATTATCGGAGTCCCTATATAATCTCGGCTCTGTCGCGCTACGGGGCGATAGAAAAGCAGTCAGTGGTGGCTGTAGCTCAGTTGGTAGAGTCCAGGATTGTGATTCCTGTTGTCGTGGGTTCGAGCCCCATCAGCCACCCCAAGAATTCCAAGTAAATCAGTTGGCTAGAAAAACTGGTTTATCTCAAAAATTGAAATTTCAAACGCAATTCGAAATTTTTCAATTAGCGATAACTGAAGCCGACCGTTGGTCGGCTTTTTTATTTAGCGAGCCGCGACACTTCGGCATTTTCTTTATTGTCGCAATTGAGACTAATCAGGGGTAGCCGGTCGATAGAATTCATCACACTGGGACGGCTCCGCCTTGCTACTCAGGGATTTTCGAGATTCCCATAGCTGACGAAGCTCAAGCATCCGAACGCGTTGCGTGCAAATCTCCTAGCCGGCGAGGGCTGGACGTCAGAATTTGCCGCCATCGGAGCGGACGAATCGGCAACGATTCGATGCAGCTGTTGCCATCTTAGGGCGCTATAAAATTTCTGCCCCCCCCCCTTGATCGCGCATCACAACAACGTGCGCACCAGCCCCAGTAGGGTCAGCGACTACTTTGCTGGTGCAATAAATTTGAACTTCTCAGCGACGTATTTAGCAGAGCTTTCAATGTAAGGGAACACTGTGCTGTCATTGATATTCATAGCATCCAGTTCGCGAAGCAAGCGCTTCTTATCTGACACTGCATAGCGAGAGATCTTAAACGTATCATCGCCATCCTCGTTCAGCGTGGCGTTGTCGCCGAATAGCAAAAAGGCTCCAGACTGAGATGAAATGCGGTCATTTGTACGCTTACCTTTAACGCAAATTACTTTGCGCAGATCCTCTGGCTGAATTCGCCGTTCAAAATAAGGCTTCTCCTCGCAGATGAAGTGATGAAGGCGCTTTATGCTAGCTTGGTCATTGAAGAGATCGACTCCGT
The DNA here is from genome assembly GCA_966077345.1 of uncultured Duganella sp. Lineage (GTDB taxonomy): Bacteria > Pseudomonadota > Gammaproteobacteria > Burkholderiales > Burkholderiaceae_D > Rugamonas. The sequence continues at coordinate 247,167 of CBHREK010000005.1, read as the reverse complement.
GAAGAATGTCGACCAAATCGATCGGCGGACCGGGGTACTCGATCAACTCGTTGTCATTTAGACGAGCAAGGTTAGCCAGGCAGCTGGCTGTGTCCGAGTCGAAATACTTGACCGCATCGCGCTGTACTTCAAACTTAATGACATCGCCAACTACGTCAAGTTTGTCCTTAGCGTTACAGGCAAAGTAGAGAGCAATCAGGGGATTTGATGTGACGTCAAGTAGCCTTGTAGGTAGCGAGTAATGCTGCATCCGAACGAGCCGGTCCAGTGTAGACGAATCGCTTGAGAAATCGCTAGCATTCGACACCAAAAGCTCACGGTATAGTAAATGCTCCTTTGTTAAATAGAGGAGATTCCCATCTTTGTCCTTCCTAAAAAGGTATGGTTCAAGCTTGTACCCCACCCTATTCGAATGTCCCCGATAAAACACCTCACCATCCTTTGAGCCAGAGTCTGCTAGTACGTGCGCTATGTATTCCCGCAAAGACCTGATGGGAACAACTTCGCCCTCCTCTGGTGGCAATGGCGTATCCCCTTTGGGCAGCATTGCAGCGGTAGAGTTTAGAGAAAGCAGCCCCCTAAATCGAAGCATGTCGAGAAGATCGCCTTCTTTTACAGCCCAGTGCGTGCGATTCATCTCCCATTTTCGAATGTCAAAAGCTTCAAAGTGGGGCTCAACAGCGTCATAAGGAATCCCCGGAATGCTCGACTCAAACTCAAAGTGAATCGATACGGAACTCTGGCGGCGGACGTATTTTGTAATTCGTCCGACCCTCATCTCTCGTCGATTCTCTGCCTCGTAAGCGAATAAGCATGGTAAAGAGGCCATTAGTTCAAGTTCTTTGCTGGATAGCCTTTCGAGCTTATCCGCGATCGATTTTTCCGTGTACTCAAGGATTCGTCCCTTTTCCCACTCATAGAGACCCTGATCCCATCGACCAGGCTGGGAAGTCACAAGAAAGTTGAACATGGTGTTTTCTTCTTTAAAAGTATCAGCAATACCTAACGGCGGTCGACCTTACCCGCGAGACAATCGACTGCCGACAATAGTTGCGGTAAACTCGGACGCTAGCGACATCCGACACAGTGGGTGTCCGCGATACATTTTATCTACCATAACAGATCGGAATGCACTCATGGGAAAGTCCATCCCTGTAACCCTGGCAGGTGAGTATTTCAGTAAAAAATCTGACGTTGAAGTACGAGTTAAATTGCTTGTGAAAAAATATCATCTGATGGATTTTCTCAATCAGCAAGACAAAGAATTTTGCTTAGCTCTATTTGCATTTCATCCGCGTTTTAGCCAGAAAATTGGATCAGGGATAAAGGCTATACAAGTTCGCGCGGACGATTACGGAAATCGAAACTTTCATCTGCATTACACCGATGGAACAGACGACGATATAAGTTGGCATAAATGCCTAACCGCCATCAAATGAGTTATCCAATTCCCAGCAGCTCATGAATTTCTTGTTGACAAAGCGTCGGCAGTAATTTAAGTCGAGCTTGCGCGGAAGCAATTCGAGATAAGTAGTCTTCAGGCTCAACTTCCCCAGCCCAATTCACGATATTCTTTAATTTAATTGCTGTGAACCTAGAGAGTCCCAATGCCATAAGACTAAGGCTAACTTGGTCGGATGGGCCAAATTCCAAATAGATATGATACGGAGCAATTGGCATCTTTTTTTCATGCCCACGCTTCGCTAGAGCAAATTCCAATAAGTCTTCATAAGCCGCAAAATATTTCACCAACTTATATCGTACTTCTTGTTCTATGAGCTTCAACAAGGCTCGAATAAGTGGCGACGCCGAAGAATCTGGCTCACTTCTTCTAACAAACGATACTCTATCAGAAAGCATTTCTCCAATCGGTTTCCCCCAAACCCAAAAGTGCGCCGTAGTGCTAATCCATTTAAAATATCTATCCGAAATGGAAATTCCGAAAGCGTTATTGATGCGAGACATGGCAAACTCCATACGCGCTTTCCCACCTGTATCATGAGGCTGAATCAAAATTGCATTCTGTATGTGCTCCATTTGCAAAAAGTCATCATAAAGTTTTTGCAACAAGTCCGGCCGGAGCGATCTATGTGCCTCAAGAATTTCTGAGGGAATATCAACCTTTAGCATCTCCATATGCTTGAGATTGGAATTCAAAATTTCAGCATTGCGTTCATTCTGGTACTTTTCAAAGGTGGAATCAGCACCTTTATCTGTTACCTCATAATATAGACGACTATAGGCCGCATCCGCTAATTCTTCGTTTTTTCCAACATCGAATCCGTCAGCGACAGCACCAATTAGTGCGCCGCCATCTTCCATGACTCTGTCCATCGCACTCTTAATTTCCTGCAAGTTTTCACCCTGGTAGCACTCATCCCCCCATTCTCCGGGGCGCAAACACCAGACATTGCCATGGAACTCCTGCAAGAGTCGGCCAGCTCTTCCAGCCAGATTCCGAAAGTCGGCTCGGCCCATAGCATTCGGTCCCAAATGCGGGTTCTCAATTACAATGTGCTTTGCAGGAAGATTAACTCCTTGAAGAAGCGTACTTGTGCTGCATAGGTAGCGGATCTTGCCTTCCTTGAATATTCTCTCAACGCCTCCCCTCACAATGGATGGCATATCGCCATAATGGAAGGCGACACCTCGCTTTAAGCAGTTAATTAACGGATACTCGGGATGAATTTCCGATTTGATGAAATTGATGAAATCTTTAATTTCATCAGTGACGTTAAAATCAATTTGAATATTTGCAATTGCTTCCGCGCATTCCTCCGCAGAAGATGCATCGTCGGCAAAGATAATTACAGATTCTTCGCTTTTACAAATTTCAGCAGCGAATCTGGCCTTTTGTTGCATTTTTGCACCACGAAAAGCAAATCCGATATCTGCATGGCCAAGCTGAATATTTTTGCCGCCAGCGATGAGCTCGACATTTATTTTATTCTTCTTTCTAGCAACTTCAGATATTAAAATCACATTCTGCGAAACCGGCGAAACCTCTTCTGTGAAGTACCGGCCATTTCGAGAGCGATTGAAGACATCCAACAAATAGTTGGGGTTTTTTATCAATGGACTGGCAAAGAATATCGAAGCATGGGGGAATTTTCTTATTGCAAGGTCAATTGAATTCTGCAACAAGATTCCGCGTTTCCCTTTTTGGAGTTCGTGCGCTTCATCCACGATCAGAGATGTGATGGCTACATCCTGGGATGACTCCGATAACAGCCGCAGTAGTCGCTCTTGCGTTAACACAAAAACCACACCACGGTATTTTTCTTTTTGCAAAACAGGGAATGGGGCAGTGCGAACAGCAATATTCTCAAGTCCATCCATCCGCAATGCATTCCGAACGCGGGTAACGACCTCTGCTACTAACGCACGAGTTGGAACAATATAAACGATGCAGGCATTGGTTTCCTTTTCAAGTCGCCGAATTAAATCCAAATTCAATATATGAGATTTCCCAGCAGATGTCGGAGCAGAGACACTCAAAGACTCCTCAACACCTAACGCAGAATACAGTTTATATTGGAAATCTGTAAGTAAATGATTTTCGCTTAAGCTATTCTCAGCCTCCCGAGCTGCTCTTTCAATAGCGAGCAAAAAAGGAGCCTGAGGCTCGCCATGTGCCAAGAACTTGGATCGCAATAATGTGCGCCCAGGGAAATTTCCAATTCGTGAAAGTATGATGTCTGCAGAACTCACTACTAGGGGATTATTTTCCCCATACAATTCAATAAGTCGACTGCAGATTTCATACGCAGAAGCAACCTCGTATTCGTCATCTGACAACGAGAGGATAGAAGCACGATTCAGAAGTAACGAAATTTCGCTATCGGTAATTTCGCTTTTTGATGCCTCGGATAGCGCAAGGTACTGAGAAATATTACATCTAAGAAGCTTTTCAAAAATGAAATTGAAATTTGTCTCGGCACTCATGAGATTCAGTCCAGTGCGGCATTAAATTCATTTCGGAAGTCCGAAACCGAAGGAAACGGAAGAAAGAAAACTTCAAAAGAAAGATATTTTCTCTCAAACCCGGCCAGCGCCTCATTCAATTTCTTGACAATCGGAGCTCCATCCTCCAGTAGTTTTACCTTCAATGAACTACGCATCTCGGCCGGGCTACTCTTTTGATATTCATTCCAGTCATATCCTATTAAGCACGCATGGTTAACCCTAGCTCCAGCACCAATTTCACCCCCAGCGATAAGATCAGTCACATAATTTTTTGTTGCCTCGTCCGCATATTTAAAATGCTTTGTAACGATGGAAAACTCATGCCTATACATATTGTTATCGTGGAACTCACCGATGCTCTTCAGGGCAGATTGGATCGCAGCATTTACATTTTGATATAGTTTTGACTCGCCAAAATAGAAATCCACTAGACTCTCGTCCTTGTTCCACCTGCCGTGAATTCCGTCTGAGCCCTTTACCTCATCTTTGCGGTTGGTTTTTAGCTCCATCTTGGCTACCAATTGTGGCGCACCAAGAACAGCCTCCATGAGGAAAAATAGCAGGGCCTCGCCAGCTTCGCCCGTCGTGTCATCTCTCCCGTCCGCCAGCTTGGGATGTCGGAAAAGTCCTCGAGCGTCTTTCGCCAGGCGAGCGGCCTGCTGCGGCGTCAATGGATCAGCGCGATTTCTAGAGGCGATGCAATAGTCGATGATGTAGGAGTAAAGCATTTCAGCTAACTTCTTGACCATCGGGCGCCCATTTCCATCGTGCTTTAGGTGATGAAAGCGGATATTTCCGCTCACGTCCTCGAGAGAAAAATCATGGTCCAAGATATCGACGCAGGCATGATAATCCGCAGATTTGACAGCGATTAGTTGATTGAAGGTGTCAAAGCTGCTCATTAATCGAAGCTTCAAGTGTCGGTGCTCTAAAAGAACCTATGAAATTGCAGTAAGAGTTTCATTACAGGTGCACCGTACCATGTTAGTTACAAAGTATCTAGGAGTCAATCTTTGTTGATATCGATTCAATAGTCTCCGCATCGCGGCACCATGCAGTTTAGACATCACTTTTGGGGCCAATTTTGTTACTCTTGGCACTATACATGTCTGCGTAGCAACTGCTCTGAAAGCTGCATTTTCGCTAGGTTAGAGAATTGGGAGATGGTTCCCCATCAGCCACCCCAAAGAATTTTTAACGTCCAGCCTAGCGCTGGGCTTTTTCATTCCTAAGATGTTGATAAAATAAAATTAATTTCAGATAACCAATCCAGGATCGCGTGGACTTCCAGTCTTTGAATTGCCCGCAGTGTGGCGGGATTCTTCCCCGCCAGGCCATCTGGCGCACCGTTGCTTGCCCATATTGCGACGCCACCGTCACGCGCTCCGATTCGGTTGTCGATATCGCCCGCTTCCACGAGGCGCTCCAGCGATTCCAGAACGATCCCGCCGGCCAGGACGCCCGTTGCGGCGAGCGGCGCTACCGCATCATCCGCCAGTTGTACCAGGGCGCCGGCTCGCGCCTCATGCAGGCGCGGCGCTGTGGGCGCCTGGGTGAACATGTCGTTCTCAAATATGCCGACGCCGCAAAACTGGAGCGCGAACACGACGTTCTCCGCCAACTGCAGGCGGCCGAGATTCCTGGTGCCGCCTATTTTTCCCAGCGCCTGCCGGAATCCATCGCACTGGGCCCGGACGGCAATGGCGGCTCGGTCCTCGTGCTGCGGCACCCGCCGGGCTACTGGGGCAGCCTGGCCGAAGTTCACCGTCATTACGGAGGCGGGCTCGATGCGCGCCACGTCGTCTGGATGTGGCGCCGCTTGCTTGAAGTGCTGGCGCATGCGCACACCATTGGCTGGATCCATGGCAGGGTAAGCCTGGAACACATGCTGGTGCATCCGGCCGACCATGGCGTCTTCCTGGTGGGCTGGTCGGGCGCCAAACGCCATGCCGACCAGTCGCTCGACCTGCTGCAATCGGCCTGGAGCATGCGCGCCCTGCTGGCTGGCCAAAGCATCGGTGACGATGCCCCGGCAATTCCTGCATCGGTCCCTGCACCGCTGGCGGAAGTCTTGCACCGCGCCTGCTCGGATGGGCACTGGCTGCGGTCGCATTGCGCCTCGGGCCTGCACCATGCAGTCACCCGCGCAGCGGAAGCCGCTTTCGGGCCGCCGCGCTTCGTTCACTTCCACACAACACCCTAATCGTATCCAGAGGAGCCAAATGGGACACGGTAACTACTCCTTCTCGGCACACGCCGCCCTGGTCGCCGACCGCGCATCCGCGTCGCGCACCGAAGTATTCCAGCAGCGCAGCTGCCATCCGCTGATGAACCCCAAGGGCATCAAGATGCGCGAGTCGCGCGACAACGCCGACCACCCGAATTCCCTGGGCATCGTCTTTGCGCTCGACGTCACCGGCTCGATGGGCGATATCCCGCAACAGCTGGCGACCAAGGAGCTGCCGACTTTCATGCGCCTGCTGATGGCCTGCGGCGTCGCCGATCCGCAGATCCAGTTCATGGCAATTGGCGATGCCGTGTCGGACCATGCTCCTTTGCAGGTCGGCCAGTTCGAATCGACCGCGGAGCTGATGGACCAGTGGCTTACCTGGAGCTATATCGAAGGCGGTGGCGGCGGTTCGGGCGAAGAGAGCTATGAGCTGGCCTTCTACATGGCGGCGCAGCACACCGACCTCGATTGCTGGGCCAAGCGCCGCAAGAAAGGCTACCTGTTCGTGACCGGCGATGAACTGCCCTACCCTGCGGTATCGCGCCACCAGATCGAAGCCCTGGTCGGCGACCGCCTGGACCAGGACTTGCCGATCGAGGAAGTGATCGCCGCCGCGTCCGAGACTTTCCACCTGTTCTTCCTGATCCCCGACCTGCATCGCCGCCAGCGCTGCGAGGCGCGCTGGCGCGAACTGCTTGGCGACCATGTGATCTGCATGGAGGATCCGCAGGATGCCTGCGCGGTTGCCGCTTCCATCGTGGCCCTGACCGAAGGCGCCTTGCCGAAGCTGGACGCCCTGCCGGGCGTGCTGTCCGGCGAAGCGATCAACGGCGGCCGCGTTTCCGCCATCGTCCGCGCCCTGCGCCCCTATGCAGCGCTTCTCGACAAAGGCATGGCGCACGACATCCCGGTGTCATCGCCAGCCGTGGCGCTCGGCGAGCGCCCTTGGTGGAGGCGCCTGTTTGGCTGAGGGCAGGATCGTTTCGGTCATCGGGCTCGCCTTCGGTGACTGCGGCAAAGGCTTGTTCACGGACTACCTATGCCGCGCCAAGTCGGCGCACACGGTCGTGCGCTTCAATGGCGGCGCGCAGGCGGGACACAACGTTGTCCTGCCGGACGGCCGCCACCACACCTTTTCCCAATTCGGCGCCGGCACGTTCAGTCCCGGCGTCGCCACCGTCCTGTCAGCACCGGTCGTGGTTCATCCCACTGCCCTGCTGGTCGAGGAAACCTACCTGCAGCGCGCAGGCGTCAGCGACGCGTTGGGTCGCCTGTTCATCGACGCGCGCTGCCTGGTCACCACGCCCTACCATGAAGCGGCCGGCCGCCTGCGTGAACGCGCGCGCGGTGCGGCAGCCCACGGAAGCTGCGGCGTAGGCTTCGGCGAGACAGTGGGCCATGCGCTGGCGCAGCCCGGCCAGGCCCTCCGCTATGCCGACCTTCTGCATCCCGCGCGCGCCCGCGACAAGCTGGAAGCCATGCGCAACAGCCTGCGCGCTTCGTTGCCCGAGGGGGCGCAGGCGCTGGCCCCGCAAGACGCAGCCATCATGGACGATCCCGGCTTTGGCCTGCTGTGGCTCGAGCATGCCCGGCGCCTCGTCGCCACGGTGAAGCCCTCTTCGCCCGAACAGATTGCAGCGCAGCTGGCTCGCCCCGGCAGCATTGTGATGGAAGGTGCGCAAGGAATGCTGCTGGACGAATGGCACGGCTTCCATCCGCATACGACATGGAGCAGCACCGGGCCTGCCGCAGCCGAAGCGGCACTGGCCAGCTACGGCCTGTCCGAATGCATCACGCATCTCGGCGCCATGCGCAGCTACCTCACCCGCCACGGCCAGGGCCCCATGCCGACCGAAGACGCGGCCCTGGACGCGCTGGCCGAACCGCACAACGCCGACAGCGGCTGGCAAGGCCGCTTCCGCCGTGGCCATCCGGATGCGGTCCTGCTGCGCTATGCACTAGCCAGCGCAGGCCGCATTGATGGCCTGCTGGTCAGCCATTTGGACGCGTTCGAACGCGCCCTCAACCTTTACTGGGCCCACAGCTACAACGTAGACGGCGAGGAAGTCCTCGAACTCCCGCGAGCCGATGCTCCCAGCCTTACGCACCAAGAGACGCTGTGCAAGCTTCTGGCCACAGCCCAGCCCAACTACGCCCCCGCGCCAATCGACAGCGCTGACGCCTTCCTCGGCCAACTCCAGGCCATTACCAAGCTGCCCGTCCTCTGCCGCTCGCACGGTCCGACCTGGCAGCATGTCCGTGATTGAAACCAAATAGGGCGTGTTTCGACCGCATTGCCGCCTAAGCTGGCGGCATGGATACCTACCCAGTCATTGAATTCCGCCGCTACACGACTGTAGAAGGCGGGCAGGCAGCGTTCTCACGCTATTTCGAAACCTATTTCCCGGAAGCCTTCCAGCAACTGGGCGCGATGGCGCTTGGCCAGTTCACGGAGCGAGGAAATCCGAACAGCTTCCTCTGGATGCGCGGCTTCACCAGTTGGGAGCAGCGCGCCGTGGTGAATGCCGCCTTCTACTACGGCCCGGTATGGAAGGAGCACAAGGCTACGCTGAACGGCTTGATGACCGACAGCGACAATGTCCTGTTGCTGCGCCCATTGCGGCCGGGCAGCGGCGTGCCGTTGCTGCCCGCCGTCGATCCGGTGCTGGAGCCCGATGGCGCGCAAGGCGAAGCAGTCGCCATCCTGTGCACGGTGAAGCCCGGCCAGCTGGAACGCTTTGCCGAACTGGCAGCGCCAGCCTTTGCAGCCTGGTGCGAGGCCGGATGGAGCGAAGCCGGTACGCTGGCCACGCTCGACATGCCGAACAATTTCCCGCAATTGCCGGTGCGCGGCGACGGCCCGCACCTGGTCTGGCTGGCAAGCGCGCCTGCAGGCAGCACGCCGCCAGCATTGGAAGTGCTCACTGACGCCGCGCGCGACCTGCTGCGCGAGCCGCCCGAGCGCATCCTGCTGCGGCCGACCCAGCGGTCGCGCTTGCGGTACAAATCGAAAATTTAGGCAATAGCCATTGTGCTACGGCATTTGGTTTGAGGATAAAATAACGACTCAGAGAAACATTGCACTCACGGAAGAAGTCATGTCTGAGTTGAAAGAATTATCCACCTACAGCAAGGACACTCCGGTTGGCCTGCCCGTGGTTGGCGGCCGTGCCGGCGTGTTCGTCCCCACCGACCTGTTCGACCTTGCGAGCTCCAGCACCATTCGCAAAGGCGCAGGCATTGTCGGCTTCGGCAATCCCGACGGTTCGCTGACCGTTTACTTCGAAGCCAACCGCTTCGACGATTCTTCGCTGCACAAATGGGAAAACAAGGCGCGCAAAGCTTACGACCGCATGGTAGCGGTAGCACCGACTGTGTCGAAAGCCAAGATGGATGCCAGGTACCTCGAACAGGTTGGCTACATCGATGGCGCCGGCATCACGCTGAAAGAGCCGGACCGCCTGACCGACTGGCTGAACCTTTCCAATGCCCTGGATACGGCGCCAGATAGCCCTGTTGTACTTTGGGGTAAAAAATAGCGGACGAGCAATAGTCCTACAAAGGCATCGGCACCTATCCGATGCCTTTTTTGTTTGCTCTTGATTAAGATGAGATCATAATCTTAGGCAGGAGCATCCCATGTCCCACCATCCATTTGCCAGCAGCGCTGTGCTGCTCAGCCTGGTGGCCTCCGCAACTTGGCTGCTGTGCTCGGCGGACGTGCTGACGCACATCCCCCTCTTCTTCCACTGATTACCAGCGACGGCCACGATAGCCGTGGCGATGGTTGGTAAACAGGAAGTCAAAGCCGATTGTCACCGGCGGGTACGCATAGACTGGTGCCGGCGCATAGTAAGGCGCAGGCGCGACGTACACCGGCTGCGGCGCCACATATACGGGCTGTGGCTGCTCAACATAAACCGGCTCGCTCGAATAGCTCACCGCCGCACCGGAACGCGCTGCAGTACCGTTCGGCACAGGCGTCACCGACACCGTCCGCCATTCGTATGGATTGCTGGAGGCATAGCGCACCGGCTGTTGGGTGGCGCAACCGGCCAGGCCCAGGGCCAGCACCGGCAAGATCATCAAGGTTTTCATGGCATTCTCCTTCCCAGGATTCAACTATAGGGAAAAATCGCGCGCATGTCGCAGCTTTTACAAATGCTTACCGTGGGCAACTCAAATATACGGAATATCGCACTTGTCGACGGCCCTGCCCGCGGCATCGATGCGCTGGGCGCATAGCTGGTAAGTGACCCCATAATCCATTTCGACACGGTACACCTTGCCATAAGGCAGGGAGACCGTTTCCTGCAGCACGTGCTGGTAGCTCAAGGCCGGCACGTCGGCCGGCACGGCGATCGAAGTATGGAAGTTCCGGCGGCGGTCCTGCTGGCGACGATGCACGTCCACATTCAGGCCCAGATCCAGGGTGACGCCGCCAGGCTCATAGGTGTAGCGCGTGACGTTGCGCGAGGCCAGCAGCACGCCCCACGCGCAAGGCAAGGCATCCGGGCAGTGCTTGAGCTGGGCAAGCGGGAAGATTTCCTCGTTACTGCTTAATTCCTGAAGCTGCCAGATGGTACGGGTACCGTCCAACTTGCCACTGGCCGCATTGGGCCAGGTCATGGAATTGACAACCACAACAGACTGATTGTTGCGCGCCGGATCATTCGGGTTGCGCCACATTGCGCAACCGGATAGCAAAACGCCGGCTAGTGGAACGAGAAACAGAACTTTCATACGGGCTATCCTGACTAGATACCCGCAGATTAACAAAAAACGGCCCGCGAGGGGCCGTTTTCTTGTAAAGGAACACCAGGTCAGTCCAGTTTCCAGGCGTAGTCAACCTTGGTCCAGGTTTCAGCCGGCGAACCATCCTTGGTGCCCGGCTTGAATTTGCAGGCGCTCAGCGCCTTCATTGCAGCCTTGTCCAGGTTCTTGAAGCCGGACGACTTGTCCAGTTTCGAATCCTTGACGTCGCCGTTGGCGGCAACCAGGAAAGACATGCTCACGGTGCCCTGCTCTTCGTTCATCAGGGACGCTTTTGGATACTCAGCCTTGCAATTCTTGGCATCGAACGATGCCGGTACTTCGGCCGCGAAGGCCGATGCGCCCATTGCGAGCGCTACAGCGATAACACTCAACTTGGTAATCATGATGTTCCCCTACTGAACGAGAAAAGAAATGAATTACAGGGACCAGACGTAGTCGACCTTGGTCCAGGTCTGGGCTACGGCACCGTCCTTGGTACCTGGCTTGAATTTGCAAGCGCTGATGGCTTTGACTGCAGCTTTGTCCAGGTTCTTGAAGCCGCTCGACTTGTCGACCTTGGATTCCATCACTTCACCGGAAGCCGAAATCAGGAAGGACATGGTCACCTGGCCCTGTTCTTCGTTCATCAGGGAAGCTTTCGGGTATTCAGCCTTGCAGTTCTTGGCATCGAATACGGCCGGGGTCTCGCCCGCGAACGCGGAAACGGAAACGATGGATGCTGCGATAAAACCAATCAGACGCTTGTTCATTTCAAATCCCAATCAAAATTTTTAAAAGACTGCGGGTGTGTCCCCGATTATTAGAATTCTTCCCATTCGTCGCTGCCGGCAGTGGCGGCGACTACTTTTTTCGGTGCAGGAGCGGCTGCCGGCTTGGCAGCAGGCGCGCGCTTCGCCGGAGCCTTCGGTACCACGGCAACAGCGGTCTGGGTGACGGCCGGCTTGGCGGCGGTCAGTGCATATTCGGTTTCGGCGTCCAGCTTGAAGATCGACACCACGCGCGACAGTTCGCCAGCCTGGTCTTGCAGCGACTGCGCAGCGGCAGCAGCTTCTTCAACCAGCGCAGCGTTCTGCTGGGTCATGGCATCCATCTCGATGATGGACTGGTTCACCTGTTCGATGCCGGCGCTCTGTTCCTGCGAGGCGCTGGCGATTTCGCTCATGATGTCGGTCACGCGGCGCACGGATGCAACCACTTCATCCATGGTCACGCCAGCCTGGCCCACCAGTTTCGAACCGCGTTCCACTTTCTCGACGGAGTCGCCGATCAGGGACTTGATCTCTTTCGCAGCGCCAGCGGAACGCTGGGCCAGGTTACGCACTTCCGATGCCACCACCGCAAAGCCGCGGCCCTGCTCACCGGCACGCGCTGCTTCAACAGCAGCGTTCAGCGCCAGGATGTTGGTCTGGAAGGCGATGCCGTCGATCACGCCGATGATGTCGACGATCTTGTTGGCGGAAGCGTTGATCGAGCTCATCGTCTCGACCACTTGCGATACCACCTGGCCGCCTTTCAGCGCCACGTCGGATGCGGAAGCTGCCAGCTGGTTGGCTTCGCGGGCATTGTCGGCATTCTGCTTCACGGTGGAAGTCAGTTCTTCCATTGCGGAAGCGGTCTTCTCCAGCGAGGAAGCCTGCATTTCGGTACGGGACGACAGGTCGATGTTGCCGGCCGCGATTTCGCGGGAAGCGGTGCCGATGGTCTCAGTACCCTGGCGCACCTGGCCAACGATGTCCACCAGGCTGTTGCGCATTTCCTTGATTTCGACCAGCAGCGAATCCTTGTCGGTGGACGAGGTATCGATGTTGACCGACAGGTCGCCGTTGGCGATGGCGCCGGCGATCGAAGCGGTGTAGTCAGGTTCGCCGCCCAGCTGCTTCAGCAGGCCGCGGGTGATGACCCAGGCTGCGAAAATCGACACCACCATGGCGGCCAGGCCAGCCACGATCATGAACAGGCGTGCGGAGGAGAAGCCTTCAGCAGCTTCCACCTTCATTTCTTCATTCAGCTTGTCTTCCAGGGCAGCCAGCTGGCCCAGCGCTTCCATCCACTTCTTCTGCGCCGGCTTGATTTCTTTCAGGTAGGTCTTGGTGGCGGCCAGGGCATCGTTGGCCAGCCACAGTTCGGACGCCTTCTTCACGGCAGGCAGCACCACGGCTTCCTGAGCCTTCACTTGCGCCAGCAGCGATTTTTCTTCTGGAGTGGCATCCTTGGCGTACAGGTTGCTCAACTTGGCGTCGGCATCCTGGTAGCTCTTGAGTTCTTTGTTGATGCGCGCCAGTTCCGGTTCCATGTCGGACGGTTCGGACATCAGGGTCAGGATCTTCAGGTCGCTGACGTTTTCGACGTTGTTGCGCATGTCGATCACCAGGCGGGTCGCGACAGCATTCACACTTACTACATGATCCAGGCGGTCCTGAATCTGAGCCATGCGCCAGATACCGACGATGGTGATAATGACGAGAAACGCCAGTACCAGTGCAAAACCGAGGCCGAGACGGGCCCCCACTTTCATTTTACTCAAATTCATTTCGGCTCTTAATTAGATAGATTTTTGAATGCCTAAAGGATAACGGTATGAAACATTTACCGGATCCACTGACCCTTGCTGCTACGCAAGTATCGACAGTAGCAAACTATGACTGCGAATGCAAAGACCACTATCGCCGCGGGATGAAACCTGTCGTATTTCATCCCTAAAACACACGGTAGGAACCGTAAATAGCATGTGTGAATCAGGGAAATTATAGACGTGAGGTTTCCACACGGCAAGCATATTTTGCTTAAAGTGTGGGCAATTGAACTTTCTATGGAGAAAGAGCTCAGCAGCAGCGCAAAACGGAAGTGAATGCGCAGGACAACCGCGTTTACTTGGTTCGGCTGTAAGCTTCGAGCAAGATGCGCGGATCGCCGGCGGCCAGTTTCTTGGCATCGGACAGGGTCTGGCGGAACTGGCGCGCGCCCTTCAAGCCCTGGGCCAGGCCCAGCATGTGGCGGGTGATGGTGTTGATTTTCAGGCCCTTGCCGCCTTCTTTCGCAAGCTGCTCTTCGATGTAAGGCATCATCGCCTCCAGCACCTGCTCGCGGCTGCGCGGCTGCGCGGTCGCACCGTAATAGCGCTGGTCGAAGGCGGCCATCAAGTAAGGATTGTGGTAAGCCTCGCGGCCCAGCATGACGCCGTCCACGTGCAGCAGGTGGGTATCGATTTCTTCCAGGGTCTTGATGCCGCCGTTAATCAGGATCTCGAATTGCGGGAAATCCTTTTTGAGCTGGTAGGCGTACTCATACTTGAGCGGCGGGATTTCGCGGTTCTCCTTCGGGGACAGGCCCTTCAGGATGGCGTTACGGGCATGGACAACGAAGGTCGTGCAGCCGGCTTCCGCCACGGTGCCGACGAAATCGCGCACGAAGTCGTAGCTTTCCTCATGGTCGATGCCGATGCGGTGCTTGACGGTGACCTCGATATCGACCGCATCCTTCATCGCCTTGACGCAATCGCGCACCAGTTCCGGCTCGGTCATCAGGCAGGCCCCGAAAGCGCCCTTCTGCACGCGCGGCGACGGGCAGCCGCAATTGAGGTTGATCTCATCGTAGCCCCACTTCTCGCCCAGTTTGGCGGAAATGGCAAGATCCTTCGGATCGGAGCCGCCAAGCTGCAGCGCCACCGGATGCTCCTCATCGTTGAAGCGCAGGTGGCGCTCCACATCGCCGTACACCAGCGCACCGGTCGTCACCATCTCCGTATACAACCAGGTGTACTGCGAGATCAGGCGATGGAAATGGCGGCAATGGCGGTCGGTCCAATCCATCATCGGCGCCACGGACAGGCGGCGGGAAGGCTTGGGGGCGATCGAGGTGGTCATAATGCAAAGGTCAGCAAACGGGGCTGCACATTATACAGGCAAGCGCACAGCCGCGCCCGTGTCAACCTTGGGGTCAGGCTCTTTGGTTGACACGGCCCCGGCCGTGTAGCAGTTGAGCCTGTGTCAACCTGAGCGCCTGACCCCAAGGTTGACACGGGGTCAGCCGTGGAACAGCTCTTCGACGCGGGACATGCGCCTGGCCGCTTCGCCGGAGAGCGCGCCGGAGGCGGTCATGATCTGGCGGATGCCTTCCAGCGCGCGCTTGCGGTCGACGTCGGCCAGCAGCTTGGGCACCGCCGACATCGCGCGCTCTTCGTCCAGTTGCAGGATCATGTTCTGTTCCTGCACCACTTCCTTGAAGCGGGCCAGCGATACGCGCTCCTTGGCCGGAAGCAGTGCGCGCAACTCGCGCAGCACGCCAAACGCCCGCTCGTCGGCCACCCGCACCTCCGGGCTGCGGGCGATATACAGGATCGAGCGCACCACCGCTTCGCGCTCGCCGCCGCTCGCCAGCCGCTTGGCCGCTTCGGTGCGCCGCGCAGCCACCACCGATTCGCGTGCGATATCGCGCCCGATGCGGCGGCGGATATTGGCCGAATCGGCGCGCAGGCCCACCAGCGTTTGCAGCAAAGGCTGGCCATAAGTCGACAGGAAGAACTGTTCCACCGCCTGGTCGCGCGCCACCTGGTACTGATCCAGCGCCGATACGATCTGCTCCGAAGCCGCCTCCTGCATCTTGAGGAAGAAGTTATCCTTTGCCACCGGCTTGCGCTGGGCACGAACCTGCTCGGCCAAGTCGCTGATCCCGCTCAGGAAAGGATTCATGTCGGAGAACAGTTCATAACGCATGCGGTAGGGATGCATGCGCCGCATCCACTCGGCGCCCTGCTCGTTCGTCGTCGCCTGGATGAAGGGACTGACAAATGTGCGATACAGGCCCTGGTTAATCTCGGACAGCCGCGCCACCGTGGCGAAGCGGCGTTCATCTTCATCGTCATTGCCGCCCAGCGCACGCAGCTCATTCAGGTCGCGCCGTTCGAAGCGCACCACGTAATTGCCGTCGGCCAGCTCGGGGCTATGCACGCCCTCCCCGGCCTTGTCGATGAAGACCGCTTCGTACAGCCCGGGCGGCAGCACGTCGATCAGGTCCATCGAACGGGTGAACTCTTCGTGCTCCTTGTTGGCGACGGAGGCCGACACAAAGATGCCCAGGTGCCCGATCGATTCGTGCAGCGTGTACACCACCGTCTGCCCGCCCGCCACCAGCGCAGCATCGTCCTCGTACAAGTCGAGCAGCCATCCCAGCGCTTGCTGCGGCGGCGTGATGTCGTCGCCCCATGAGCAGAACACCACAATCGGCGAGCGGATATTGCGCAGGTCGATGCGGCGCCCGGCCGTGTCGTGGATGGTGCCGTTGCTCAGGCGATTGCCGACGAACAGGTTATCGGTGATGAACTGGATCTCCTCCGCGTTCAGCAGCACCGGATTGCCCCACCAGCGCTCGAACTCGAGGAAGCGCTTTTCCTCCGTGTCGACGTTGGCATATACGTGGTATCCCTTCTTCCAGTAAGTGTTGGAAGGATTCATGTTCTCGAAATTGCTGACCAGGTGGGCGCCGTCGAACTTGCCGTTGCCAAGGTCGCCCGCCAGGGATGTCATCCAGGTGCCGCCAGTCAGGCCGCCCAGGTAGCGCAGGGGATTCTTGCCCCGCACGCCGGCCCAATAAGACAAAGGCGCGCCGGCCAACACCAGCGGGCCGGCCAGCTCGGGATGCAACGCCGCAGTCATCATGATCTGCCAGCCGGCCTGGCAGTTGCCGATCAGGGCCGGCTTGCCTTCCGCCTGCGGGTGCAGGTAAGCCACCTGCTCGATGAACTGCGCTTCCGCATGGCAGACGTCCTCAATGGTCTGCCCCGGCACCGGCGCAGGCAGGAAGCCGATGAAGTAACATGGATTGCCCGCCTTCAGGACGACGCCGATCTCGCTGTCCTGCTTCATGCCGCCGATGCCCGGGCCATGCCCGGCACGCGGATCGACCACGATGAATGGGCGCTTGGTGTCGTCGATCTCCACGCCTTCGGGCGGGATGATGCGCATCAGCGAATAATTCACAGGCCGCGCGAGCGTGCGGCCGTCGATGATGGTCTCGAATTCGAAATTGAGCACATGGGGCGCAGTCTCGCGTTCGCGCGCATTGCGCTCCGTCCCGCGGCGATACAGTACGTCCATGAACAGGATCGAGCGCTGCCAGGCGTCGGTCCAGTATTCCACTGCTTGCGCTGCAAGGTTGGTTTGGTCGGCCATGCAATTCTCCCTCAGCGTGTATCTGATCATTTACATGATTACTATGCCCTGCTCCGTTGACACTCCCTGCGCGAAATCCAATACTCGGAACACTATTTTGATCACAGTAACCTTAACACAGGCTACCATGCGCGCCAAAGCATTGTTCTTTATTCTCGCCGCTGCCGGCAGCTCGCACGCTGCCGAACGCCTGACCATCACCGCCAGCCACGAACTGGCGCAGGCTCGCTCCTCCGAAACGATTGCGGTGCCATGGGCTGAAGTCAATCGCGCCCTGCCAGGCGCACTGCTGCAAAAGATCACGGTGCGCGATGCGTCGGGCAAGGCCCTGCCCTACCAGGTGACCAACGTTCTGCCGGAAGCGAAAGATCCCGAGGGCAAAGGCATCGCCTATGGCGAGCTGATTTTCCAGCACGATTTCGCAGCCGGCGAGCGTAGCGCCACCTTCACAGTGGAAAAAAGCAGCACCGTGTCGCCGCCCTTCCCGTCCAAGGTGTTTGCGCGCTACGTGCCGGAACGCCTGGACGATTTCGCGTGGGAGAACGACAAGGTGGCGCACCGCACCTACGGACCCGCGCTGGGAGCGCCGGCAGAACCGGGCAGCGGCAAGGAAGTGCTGGTAACGAGCGGCCTCGATATCTGGTTCAAGCGCGTCGATTATCCGATCGTCGACCGCTGGTACAACAAGGGCCACGACCATTACCACCATGACGAAGGCGAAGGCATGGACATGTACAACGTCGGCCGCTCGCGCGGGGCCGGCGGCACCGGGATCTGGGATGGCAAGACACTGTCCACCGCACGCAATTATGCGAAATGGAAGGTACTGGCCAATGGGCCGGTACGGGCCGTCTTCGAACTGTCCTACGACAGCTGGGATGCCGCCGGCGTCAAGGTCTCGGAAGTAAAACGTTTCACCGTCGACGCGGGACACTATTTCGACCAGGTTGAAAGCACTTTCACGTTCAACGGCGTTCCCTCGCTGACTGCGGCCCTGGGGCTGAACCGTAATCCAGCCGACAAGGGACAGGAAGCCGTCGTGACAACGGGACGCGCCGCAGGCTCGCTGAGCCAGTGGGTCGAGCAGAAAAACAACGGTGCGTTTGGCGTGGTCGTCATCTTGCCGTCCGCTGAAGGTTACGCGCAGGACGACCTGAATGAACTGGTCACTGCGCCTGTCGTCTCAGGCAAGCCTTTGCGCTATTACGCCGGCGCGGCATGGTCGCGCGGCAGCCCGTTCGCCAGCAAGGCTGACTGGGAGCGCCACATAGCCGCCGAGACCGCGCGCATCAAGGCGCCGTTGAAGGTCTCGTACAAGGGCGGTCAATGACATGGCGCAGCTGACACGACGACAGTTTATCCAGGCATCGGCGCTCGCTTCGCTAGCCGCCATCGCCGGCCCTGCCGGTGCGGGCGATGCCGGCGGGGCGGCACACAGTTCCGACACTGCCGCGAATGCCGCGGCACTTGCCGCTGCCTCGGAACCCGACGTCCCCCTGCGCTGGCTCGAAGGCGCCGCTCCAGCGCTGTCGCTTGGCACGACCTTTACCGTTCCGTGGCCGCGCGGCCAACAGAAACAACAGCAAACCTTCGTCCTCGCCAGCGCTGCCGGTGAACATCCCATGCAAAGCTGGCCGCTCGCCTATTGGCCCGACGGCTCGCTGAAGTGGACCGCCCATGCGATGCCAGCCCAGAAATCCCTCCCCGTTGACGGCTCCCTGAGCGTCCGGCCCGGCAAGCCCGCTTCCCGTCCTGCCGCCGCCATCGTGGTGCAGGAAACGCAGGACGCGTTCACGATCGACACCGGCATCATCCGCTGCGTGCTGCCGCGCCGGGGCGAGCAACTGATCGGCAGCATCACGCGCGACGGCAGGCCCATTGCGCAGGCGTGCCGCCTGGTGGCGCTCTGCGACGACCAGCCCGACGCCGGCAACGGCGCCACCCGGCAGCAGCAGTTCTCCAGCGCCATCGAACGCACCACCATCGAACAGCGCGGCCCCCTGCGCACCGTCGCGAAGATCGAAGGCCTCCACCGCAGCGCCAACCGCGCCTGGCTGCCCTTCACCGTGCGGCTGTACTTTTACGCTGGCGCCGAATCCATCCGCATCATGCACACCTTCGTGTTCGACGGCGACGAGAGCAAGGACTTCCTGCGCGGCATTGGACTTCGTTTCGAGGTACCCATGCGGGACGCCCTGCACGACCGGCACGTGCGCTTCAGCGGCGAGGACGGCGGCCTGTGGGGCGAAGGCGTGCGCGGGTTGACCGGCTTGCGCCGCGATCCCGGCGCCGCGTTCCGCCAGGCCCAGGTGGCCGGCCTGCCCGTGCCGCCGCTCGGGCAAATGAACAAGCAGGTCAGCGAGCGCCTGCAACTGATCCCTGCCTGGGGCGACTACACGCTGTCGCAACTGTCGGCAGATGGTTTCCAGATCCGCAAACGCACCAAGCCTGGCCACGGCTGGATCAACGCCGCGTGGGGCCGTCGCGCCGCCGGTTGCGGCTACATCGGCGGCGCCAGCGGCGGCGTCGCATTCGGCCTGCGCGACTTCTGGCAGCGCCACCCGACCCAGCTCGACATCCGCAGCGCCCACACGGAAAAAGCCGAAGTCACGATGTGGATGTGGTCTCCCGACGCCCCGGCCATGGACCTGCGCTTCTATCACGACGGCATGGGCATGGAAACCCACGAGCAGGAGCTGGAAGGCCTGGAGATCACTTACGAGGATTACGAAAAAGGCTTCGGTACTCCGGTCGGCGTGGCACGCAGCAGCGAGATCACGTTATGGGCCCTGGCCGCTACGCCGCAGCGCGAGCAGATGGTGCGCATGGCCGCCGCCGTGCAAACGCCTCCGCAACTGGTGGTCTCGCCCGCCCGCTACCTGGCGACCGGCGTGTTTGGCCCGATGTGGGACTTGCCGGACCGTTCCTCCCCCGCCCGCGCCGACCTCGAAAATGAATTGGACAAGCGCTTCGACTTCTACCGCAACGAGGTCGAACAGCGCCACTGGTACGGCTTCTGGGACTACGGCGACGTCATGCACACCTACGACGCCGACCGCCATACCTGGCGCTACGACGTCGGTGGCTATGCCTGGGACAATTCCGAACTGTCGCCCGACCTGTGGCTCTGGTACTCCTTCCTTCGCACTGGCCGTGCCGATATCTTCCGCCTGGCCGAAGCGATGGTGCGCCACACCAGCGAAGTTGACACCTACCACCTGGGCCGCTTCGCCGGCCTAGGCTCGCGCCACAACGTGCAGCACTGGGGCTGCAGCGCCAAGCAACTGCGCATCAGCCAGGCCCTGTACCGCCGCTACTATTACTACCTGACAGCCGACGAACGCATCGGCGACATCATGCGGGAACTGCTGGATGCCGACGCCAGCCTGGCTGCCGTCGACCCGCTGCGCAAACGCGCCGGCGCGCTGCAAGGTCCATACACGGCGCGCGCCAGTTTCGGCACCGACTGGAGCTCGCTGGCCGGCACCTGGCTGGTGGAATGGGAGCGCACCGGCGACAAGCGCTGGCGCGACATGCTGCTGGCCGGGATGCGCGACATCGCCGCCATGCCGCAAGGCTTTTTCAGCGCCAATGCCATGGGCTACGACCGCAGCAGCGGCCACCTGCACAACACCCAGGGCGGCAACGTCACCGCCAGCCACCTGAACGTCGCCTTCGGCGCGCCGGAAATCTTCGCCGAACTGATTGCCATGCTCGACCAGCCGCGCTTCGAGCAAGCGTGGCTGCGCTACTGCGCCCTCTACAACGCAAGTCCTGCGGAGCAGCAGCGCGAACTTGGCGGGCCCCATGGCGGCACCAATGCCCTGCGGGTCGGCCACTCGCGCCTGAGCGCCTACGCGGCCTGGCGCCGCAAGGATGCGGAACTTGCGCGCAGGGCGTGGCAGGAGTTCTTCAGCGGCCGTACGCCAGCGCTGCGCGGCACCACGATCAAGGGTCCCGACGTGCTGCTGCCGGTCAGCGAAGTGCCATGGATGACCACCAACGACACCGCGCAATGGGGCCTTGCGGCCATCCAGAACCTGGCGCTGGCAGGCGCGCAGCTTCCAACCAAACCATAACAAGCCAACGAGACATGAAGACCAGATTCCTTGCAGCGCTGCTGGCAACTGCCCTTTCCGGCCACGCCTTGGCCGACGGCCGTTCCACCGTCAACTTCGACGCCGGCTGGCGTTTCCTGAAAGCGGACGCCAAAGGGGCGGAGAAGCCGGCCTTCAACGACGGCAAGTGGCGCGCCCTGGCTGTGCCGCATGACTGGAGCATCGAAGGCCCGTACGACCAGGCCAATCCCAGCGGCCGTGGCGGCGGCTACCTGCCCGCCGGCATCGGCTGGTACCGCAAGACTTTCTCACTTCCGCAATCGGAAGCGAAGCGCCGCGTGCGCATCGAATTCGATGGCGTCATGTCCAACAGCGAAGTCTGGATCAACGGCAAACTGCTTGGAAAGCGTCCTTACGGATACAGCAGCTTTTCTTACGACCTGACGCCCCACCTCAAGTTCGGCAAAGGCCAGTCCAACACCATCGCCGTACGCGCCGACAATTCCGCCCAGCCGGCCTCGCGCTATTACACCGGTGCAGGGATATACCGGCACGTGCGGCTGGTCAGCACCGAGACTGTGCAATTCGGCGAAGGCGGCGTGTATGTCACCACGCCTGAAATCAGTGCCGCCGGCGCGAAGCTCGCTCTGCGTTCCGACGTCCGAAACGCCGGCAGCGCCGCCGGCGAATACACGCTGCAGGTAACCATCTACGACCCCGATGGCAAAGCGGTGCAGGACGGCGAGGTGCGCCGGCAAATCGCCGCCGGCGCCTCCGCCGACATCGCGCTGGACCTCTCAGTGGCAGCGCCGCAGCGCTGGTCGCTTGAATCGCCAAAGCTGTACCGCGCCGTAGCCACGCTGCGCAATGGCGGCACGGTGCTGGACCAGCAAACCAGCACCTTTGGCATCCGCGATTTCATGTTCGATGCCGATACCGGATTCTGGCTGAACGGCGTCAACCTCAAAATCAAAGGCGTTTGCCTGCACCATGATGCCGGCGCCCTGGGCGCCGCCGTGCCGCTGGATGCCTGGCGGCGCCGTTTCGAGCTGCTGCGCGAGGCGGGTGTCAACGCCATCCGCACCTCGCACAATCCCGTGGCGCCGGAGTTCCTCGACCTGGCCGACCAGATGGGCTTCCTGGTCATGGACGAGACCTTCGACACCTGGAACGAAGCAAAGCACAACGGCGAGCAAGGCTACAACCGCTTCTTCACCGACTGGTGGGAAGCCGACACGCGCGCCATGGTCCTGCGCGACCGCAACCACCCGAGCATCATCCTGTACAGCGTGGGCAACGAGATCCACGACAACCTGGACAATTCGGAAGGCTTCCGCAAGTACAAGCAGCAGCAGGACCTGGTGCACCAGCTGGACCCGACACGCCCCGTCACCATGGCGCTGTTCCGGCCCGGCCTCTCCAAGGTGTATGAGAACGGCTTTGCCGACATGATGGATATCGTCGGCCAGAACTACCGCGAGAACGAGCTGGTGGCGGCGCACAAGGCCAAGCCGGCGCGCAAGGTGATCGGCACCGAAAACAACCATGCGTTGTCGGCCTGGCTGGCGTTGCGCGACAATCCTTTCCTGGCGGGCCAGTTCCTATGGGTCGGCTTCGACTACCTGGGCGAGGCCGATTGGCCGATGAC
Organism: uncultured Duganella sp.; assembly: GCA_966077345.1. Taxonomy (GTDB): domain Bacteria; phylum Pseudomonadota; class Gammaproteobacteria; order Burkholderiales; family Burkholderiaceae_D; genus Rugamonas. The sequence goes on along the minus strand of CBHREK010000005.1, from coordinate 224,322 downwards.
GACCTACGACCAGGGCCTGTTCGACCGCGCAGGCAACTGGAAGCCGCGCGGCCTGCAGCGCCGCAGCTGGTGGTCCGGCAAGCCGGTGGTGCACATCGTGCGCAGCCAGGATAACGGCGGCGTCGGGCCGCTGCGCGCTGACTGGACCCCGACCGACATCCATACCTACGACGATGCCAAGGTCCAGGTCTACAGCAATGCCGAGGAGGTCGAACTGTTCCTCAACGACGCTTCGCTGGGCGTGAAAGCCAAACCGAAGAACGATTCCCCGCGCCAGTGGGACGTCACCTTCGCCCCCGGCAAACTGCGCGCCGTGGCGCGGAACGGCGGCAAGGAAGTGGCATCGGACGAGCTGCAGACCGCCGGTGCGCCTGCGCGCATCGAGCTCACCACCAGCCGCAGCGAGTTGGGCGACGATTTCGACGACGCGGCCTTCGTCTGGGCGCAGGTTGTCGATGCCAAAGGCGTCCCCAATCCGAATGCTACTGCCGCCATCACCTTCAGCATTGACGGTCCCGGCGTGCTGGCTGCTGTCGACAATGGTGATAACACCAGCCACGATTCCTACCAGTCCAACCAATGCAAGCCGCAGTTTGGCCGCTGCCTGGCGGTGGTGAAAGCCAGCGCCGCCAAGGGCGCTATCACGCTGCGGGCTTCCGCTCCGGGCATCGCAGCGGGGTCCGTCAGCATCGCGGCGGGGAGGAAATGATGCCCACGCCACGCCTTGCAGCCACCATCCTGCTTGCCGCCGGCACGTTCGCGCAGACTGCAAGCGCCGCTGCACCGCAGCCCCGGCACTTCGCCTTCGGCGACGCCCCCGTTGCCGCCAGGAGCGCCGCTGTCGTTGCCGTTACTCCCGATATGGCCTACACCGCTGCGCGCGGCTACGGCTTCGAACCCGGTGCGGCGCCCGGCGGCGGCAAGCCGTTCTACTTTTCGGTCGACCTGCCCGAAGGCAGCTACAAGGTCACCGTTAAACTTGGCGGCGCCGCTGCCGCCAGCACCACCGTCAAGGCCGAGCTGCGCCGCCTGATGCTGGAGAACGTGCAGACCGCCCCCGGCCAGTCGCAGGTCAAGACCTTCACGGTGAACATCCGCACGCCCCGCATCGCCGCTGCCAACGACGTCGCCGCCGGTGAAGTCCAGTTGAAGGCCCCGCGCGAGACCGTACAGGAGGCCTGGGCCTGGGACAACCGCCTGACGCTTGAATTCAATGGCAACAACCCATCGCTGCAATCGCTCGATATCGAGCCGGCAAACGGCCGCACGGTCTTCCTGCTTGGGGATTCGACCGTCAGCGACCAGCCGCAGGAACCGTACAGCAGCTGGGGTCAAATGCTGCCCCGCTTCTTCAAGGCGGGCAGCGGCATCGCAGTCGCCAACTATGCCGAATCGGGCGAAACCTACCGTGATTCGCTGGCGCGGCGCCGGCTCGACAAGGTCCTGAGCCTGCTCCATCGCGGCGACGTAGTGCTGATGCAGTTCGGGCACAACGACCAGAAGCAGATCAAGGATGGCAAGGGCGCTCCATTCACCACCTACAAGGAGGAGATCCGCGAGTACGTACAAGCGATCCGCAAGCGTGGCGGCCTGCCCGTCATCATTTCGCCGATGGAGCGCCGCAATTTCGACGCCAACGGCAAGATTGTTCCCTCCCTTGCCGACTATGCCGAAGCGGCACGCCAGTCAGCGACGGAACTTAAGGCGCCCTTCATCGACCTGAACTCGATGAGCAAGGTATTTTATGAAGCGCTCGGGCCCGAAGGCTCGAAGGCGGCCTTTGCTTCCCCCGCCCCGGGCAAGATCGACAACACCCACCACAATAACTACGGCAGTTACGAGCTGGCCAGGCTGGTGATCAAGGGCATTCGCGACAACCAGCTTCCTCTGCAAGCCGATATCGCTTCCGACGTCGCGGTCATCGACCCGGACCGTCCTGCGCCGCCCGAACGCTTCGCCGTCCCGGCCAGCCCGAACCGGGCCACAGAACGACCACCTGGCGACGATGCCAATGCCGGCGACGCCTGGCTGTTCGCCTATTTCACCGGGAATGGAGAAGACGGCCTGCACTTCGCCAGCAGTACTGACGGCTACCGTTGGGAGAAAGTCGGCTTCGGGCGCAGCTACCTGGCGCCGAAGGTGGGCAAGGCAAAACTGATGCGCGACCCGTGCATCGTGCGCGGTCCGGACGGCACTTACCACATGGTCTGGACCAGCGGCTGGAACGAAAACAATATCGGTTACGCTTCTTCGAAAGACCTGGTCAACTGGTCCGGGCAGAAGGAACTGCCGGTGATGGCACACGAACCCGGCGTCCTGAACACCTGGGCGCCGGAAATCGTGTGGGACGAAAAACGCAGCGAGTTCCTGCTGTTCTGGGCCTCCACCGTGCCGGGCAAGTTCCCTGCGCCGCCGGCCTCGCCGGAAGGCAAGTACAACCACCGCATGTACGCCACCACTACGAAGGACTTCGTCACCTTCACGCCCACCCGGCTGTTCTACGATCCCGGTTTCAGCGTGATCGACGCGACCTTCCTGCGTGCGGACGGCCGCAACCTGCTGCTGGTGAAGGATGAAACCCGTGTCCCGGCCCACAAATACCTGCAACTGGCCGATGCTCCCGACCTGCAAGGCCCCTTCGGCACGCTCGGCAAGCCCTTCACCCCGCCCGGCCTCTGGGTCGAAGGACCAACCGCCATCAAGGCCAACGGCGAATACCTGGTCTACTACGACGCCTACCAGGCAAAACGCTATGGCGGCATGCGGTCGCGCGACCTGGTCAACTGGGAGGACGTCAGCGATCGCATGCACTTCCCCGACGAGGGCACGCTGCAGCGCATGCGCCACGGTACCGTCTTCGCAGCGCCGGCCGCCGCCGTCGCGGCGCTGAACGCGGCGGCCGGACCGGCCACCACGGTCGCGAGCTCGCAGAATTACGAAGCGCGTGTGCCTTACCAGAGCTATTTCGCCGACTACCTGGCGCTGCGCAAGGGCCGGCCAGCGGAACTGCTCTTCATCGGCGATTCGATCACCGAGCAATGGCGCTGGGGCGCGGGCGCTCCGGTCTGGAAACAGCGCTTCGAAGACCGAGCCTTCGATTTCGGCCTTGGCGCCGACAAAACCCAGCACGTGCTGTGGCGCCTGCAGAACTTCGACCTATCTTTCCTCAAGCCGAAAATTGCCGTGCTCATGATCGGCACAAATAATGTCGGCGATTCGCCGGAAGACATTGCCGCCGGCGTGCGCGCCGTGATCGCAGCCATCCAGGACAAATTCCCCGGCGTGAAAGTAGTCCTGTGCAGCATCCTGCCTAATGCGCGCGCCAACGACAAGATGGCAGCCGCCAACAAGCTTCTGGCGCCGCTGGCCGACGGGCGCAATGTGCTCTACCTCGACCTGGCATCCAAATTCACGCCCGAAGGCGACAACTGGAAAGGCCTGAGCCGCGACAAGCTGCACCTGACCACCGAAGGCTACGCCACCTGGGCGGCCGAACTGGAATCCCTGCTCTCCACCATTGCCGCCGCCAAGCCATGACATTCCGCACACTCCCCTGCCTCACCCTGATGGCCGCCTGCGTGGCGGCATCTGTCGCTCAGGCGGCGCCGTCACAGCGTAGCGTCTACGACTTCAATCCCGGCTGGCGCTTGCTGGTGGGCGACCCGGCCGGCGCCAGCCAGCCCGGCTTCGACGACCAGGCATGGAAGCCGGTTACGCTGCCGCGCGCCTGGAACGAGGACGACGCCTTCCAGAAGGACATCGCCGACCTTTCCACCGGCATCGCCTGGTACCGCAAGTCTTTCCGCCTTCCGCCCGGATCTGCCGGCGGCAAGATCTTCCTCGAGTTCGAAGGCGTGCGGCAGGCGGCGGAGGTGTATGTCAACGGCAAGCAGTTGATCCTGCATGAAAATGGCGTGATGGCGTTTGGCGTCGACATCAGCGACGCCGTCCAGCCTGGCGACAATGTGATCGCCGTCCGCACGGACAACGCCTGGGATTACCGGGAGAAGGCCAGCAACCAACGCTTCCAGTGGTCGGACAAGAACTTCAACGCCAACTACGGCGGCATCCCGAAGAACGTTCGCCTGCACGTTGCGGGCAAGCTTTACCAGACCTTACCCCTCTACTCGTCGCTTGGCACCACTGGAGTGTATGTCTATGCCAAGGGCATCAACGTCGCGGCGCGCACGGCCAATGTCCACGCCGAATCGCAGGTCCGCAATGAAACGGGGCGGCCGCGCACTTTCTCCTATGAGGTAAAAATCCGCGACCGTGACGGCAGGCAGGTAGCCAGCTTTAACGGTCCGCCACAGACGCTTGCCGCCAGCGCCACCGGCACCGTCAGCGCCGGAGGACGTGTCGAGCAACTGAATCTGTGGAGCTGGGGCTACGGCTACCTTTACGACGTCGATACGACGCTCAAGGTCAACGGCAAGGCCGTCGACACGGTACGCACCCGCACCGGCTTTCGCAAGACCGAATTCGACTTCGGCGTAGTCAAGCTGAACGACCGCGTAATCCAGCTCAAGGGATACGCCCAGCGCACCTCAAACGAATGGCCGGCGGTGGGCATGTCCGTTCCGCCCTGGCTGAGCGACTACAGCAACCGCCTGATCGTCGAAGGCAACGGCAACCTGGTGCGCTGGATGCACACCACGCCGTGGAAGCAGGACGTTGAATCGCTCGACCGCCTGGGCATCATGCAGGCCATGCCGGCTGGCGATTCCGAAGCCGACGTGACGGGGCGCCGCTGGGAACAGCGCATCGCCCTCATGCGCGACGCCATCATCTACAACCGCAACAATCCCAGCATCGTTTTCTACGAGTCCGGCAACCGTGGCGTTTCGGACGAGCATATGCAGGAGATGAAAGCGCTGCGCAACCAGTTCGATCCGCACGGCGGCCGCGCTTCCGGCAGCCGTGACATGCTGGGCAGCCGCTTCAACGAATACGGCGGCGAAATGCTCTACGTGAACAAGAGCGCGCGCCAGCCTTTCTGGTCGATGGAGTATTCGCGCGACGAAGCGCTGCGCAAGTATTGGGACGATTTCTCCCCGCCTTTCCACAAGAACGGCGATGGTCCCCTGCACAAAGGGAAAGACGCCAGCGCCTACAACCGAAACCAGGACACGCACGCCATCGAGGACGTGCTGCGCTGGTACGACTATTACGCCGAACGTCCTGGCACCGGCCGCCGCGTCAACAGTGGCGGCGTGAATATCGTGTTCTCGGACACCAATACCCATCATCGCGGCGCGGAGAACTACCGCCGCAGCGGCGAAGTGGACGCCATGCGCATTCCAAAGGACGGCTACTTTGCCCACCAGGTCATCTGGGATGGCTGGGTCGATGTCGAGAAGCCTCGGCTCCATATCATCGGCCACTGGAACTACGCCCCTGCGACGAAGAAGGACGTCACGGTCGTCTCCGGCGCGGCGGAAGTCGAACTGCTGCTGAACGGACGCTCCCTTGGCAAGGGCCAGCGCAGCGCGGGCTTCCTGCACACCTTCCCTGCCGTTGCCTTCGAAGCGGGCGAGCTGAAAGCCATCGGCTACGCGACCGACGGCAGGCCGGTCGCCGAGGCGGCTTTGCATACAGCCGGAGCGCCGGTCGCGCTGCGCCTGAAGGCCGTCACCGGTCCTGGCGGCATGCGCGCCGACGGGGCAGACATGGCCCTGTTCGAAGTGGAAGCCATCGACGCCGAAGGCCGCCGCAACCCGATCGCGCTGGACATGGTCGACTTCAGGCTGGAAGGGCCTGCCGAATGGCGCGGCGGCATCGCGCAAGGTCCGGACAATTACATCCTCAAGACCAGCCTCCCCGTCGAGGGCGGCGTCAACCGAGTCCTGGTGCGCAGCGCGACCCGGCCTGGCGCCATCACCCTGCGCGCCAGCGCCCAGGGAATGCAGCCAGCCGCCGTCACCCTGCAATCGCATGCGGTTCCACAGCAAGGCGGGCTGGCTGCCGGCAGCGCCGCCGGCGGCCTGCCGTCCTACCTGGAACGCGGCCCGACGCCGGCAGGTCCATCGTTCAAGGTGTCGCGCGTATCGGTCGGCGTGGCCAGCACCACGGCAGGCAGCAACGACGCTGCCGCTGCCAGGACCATCGACGACGACGAAACCACGGGCTGGACCAGCAGCCAGGAAGCGGGCAAACGCTGGATCGCTTATGAGCTGGAAAATCCTGCAACGCTGACGGCAGCCAGCCTGCGCCTGTCCGGCTGGCGCGAGCGCAGCTACCCGATCCGCATCACGGTCGATGGTCAAGAAGTGTTTGCCGGCGACACGCCGAAAAGCCTGGGCTACGTCACCCTGCCTTTGCGGCCGGTACACGGCTCCAGCGTGAAGATCGAACTGACCGGGCCCACTGTGGACAGCGACGCCCTGAAATTGACCGAAGTCGACGCCAACGCCGTGCCGGATACCGGCGCCAATCGCGCGCCACGCGGCGTGCTGTCGATTATCGAGGCAGAGTTCTACGAAAATCCGAGGAAATAAGCACTGCGGCTCGCAGCCGCAGTGCTTTCCCCGCTTACTTGCGGGTGACCAGCTGCAGCGAGCTGTCGTTGATTTCGAACTTGTGCGACTTCAGCATGTTGATGACTTCCGCACCGGCCAGCAGCACCGGTCCATAGCCGTGGGCAGCGAACACATTGATCGGGCGGTAATAGTAAAAGGCGGGATCGAATCCCATGCCGGTGCCGACGCAGGTGCCCTCCACCTGACCCTTGGCGTTGACTTTGGTGGCGACAGCATTCCAGGCCAGCATGACGGCCGGAGCGTAGGCCATGCGGTCGATATAGCCCTTGTTGATGGCACGCGCCATCGAGTAGGCGTAGATGGCGGTGGCGGAGGTTTCGAGATAGCTGTCCGGGCGGTCCAGCAACTGGTGCCAGAAGCCGGTGCCATCCTGGTAAGACGCCAGGCCTTTCACGTGTGCGCGCAATTGCTTGAGTACCGCCTCGCGGCCCGGATGGTCTTCCGGCAGAACGTCCAGCACTTCCACCATCGTCATCACCGCCCAGCCGTTGGCGCGGGCCCAGTGGAATTCCGGATGTACCTCCATGCCTTGCACCCAGCCGTGCATGTAGATGCCCTTCTGGGGATTGAACATGCGCTGCGAAAACTGCAGGATCTGCTTGACCGACTCGTCGAAGTATTTGCGCTCGCCGGTCAGCTTGCCCAGTTGCGCCCAGGCCGGCACGCCCATGAACATATCGTCCAGCCACAGGGTATCTGGCTGCGGGCGCAAACGTGCCAGCGTGCCGTCGGCCAGCCTGTGTTCCTTGCTGCCGATGAAGTTGCGGCAGGAATCGAGCAGCGGCGTTACATCAGCTTGCAGGCCGTTGCGCTTGGCCTTGACGAAGGCTGCGCACAGCGCCCCGATATCGTCCAGTGCGTGCGGTTCCAGCGTGCGCAGCACCGGGGACTTGGCTTGCGGATTAGCCTTCAGGCGCGCCAGGGTCGGCCTGGCCAGGTCGGCCAGCAGGGCCACGCGCTTATTGGTGTAATCGACGTAGCGCTGTTCGCCGGTGGCGGCGCCGGCTGCCAGCATGCCCGCGTAGGTGACGCCCCACTCGTAGCTGGTGAGCCGGTAATCGCCCTGGGCGAAAACGGTGTTGTCGTCGATCTTGCTGAAATCCCTGATCTCCTGCTTGGTGTTCTGGTCGATCACCTTGGCCGGTGTCACCGCGTCGAGGTAGGTGAAGACGCGGTCCAGCACTTTGCTCACGTCCGCGACGGTCGGCGCGCCGTACGGGGTCGGGTAGTCCGGCTTCATCAGGTGCAGCGGCGCTGTCACGTCGTTGAGCGGAGCTTGCGGGGCAGCATACGCCGGCAACGCCAGCGCAACCAGGATTGCGGTCAGCAGGTGGTTCTTTCGGTTCATTCGTTTGTCTCTCGTTGTTATCACTTCAGCAGGTAAACCTTGAAATCGCGGATCTGCTGGTGCGAATGCGTGCTGCGGAAGCCGAAGTGGCCCTCGCGCAGCGGCTCGTCATCGCGCCAGTTGAAGTATTCTTCGCCGTCCACCGTCATGCGGGTGCAGCCATCGCGCACCGCAATCTCAATGACATATTCCCTGTTCGGCTGCAGCAGGTGCGCGGCATCGTTGCGCTCCGCCAGCAGGACGCGCTCGCCCTTGCCGTCGTATTTACGGAAACGTGTTGTCGTATTGCCGTTGCCGCCAATGCCGGCGTAGTACAAGGAAAGGTTGTCGTATTGCGCGAACGTGCCGTCGCGGGTAAACAGCTTGCGGCTGGCGGGATCGCTGGCCATCCAGAACTGGTTCATGTCGGACAGGCGGTCGTTCGGCCCGCCAGCCATGACCACCTTGCGCTTGTAGCTGACCAGGATGTCGCCCTTCAGCTTTGGCTTGAACCACAGCGTGGCGTCGCCCGGCAGGTCCATGACCAACCGGCCCTTGGCGGCGCCGATGCGAGCCGCTGGCGCCCCGGATGCGCCGCGCCTGTACTCCGCCTGCCATTGCGCCAGCCCCCTTGTGAAATCGTCGGCATACAGCAGCTTCCCGCGCTCACCGGAAAAGGTGCAGGCTTGCGTTTCCCGCTGGGAGAGCCAGGCGGCAACCGGATTATTGGGCAGGGACTTCAGGGCCGCGACCACGCTTTCGGCATTGAAGCGTGCGCCGGCGTCATTGGTATGGGTGCGGGCGTCGGAGAAGAAGCCATTGACCGCTGCAGCCCCCAGGCGCCGGTAGCCGTCGCTGACTGTCATGGTGAGGTCGGCGAACAATGCGCCTTCGCGCGCCGCGACTTCGCGGTCCCATTCGGCAAAATTGGCAAAGTCGCGTCCCTGTTCCCAGGCATCCCTGTGCGGCACAGGCGACAGCAGCACCACGCGCGCTCCGCGTGCCTTCGCATCCTGCACGTAGCGCGACATATACCAGCCGAAGGTATGCACTTGTTCCTGGCTGCCGTCCGGGTGTGTATCGGTCACGGTTTCCGGCCCGGTACCGGGGGCCGATGCCCTGTTCTTGTTGGACGGGTCGCCGATGCGGCCGCCATCGTTGTGGCCGAACTGGATCAACACCACATCGCCCGTCTTCAATTGGCCCAGCACGCGCTCCCAGCGTCCTTCGGTGAAAAAGGTCCGGCTGCTGCGCCCACCTATCGCATGGTTCACAACGTTCACACGCGAAGTATCGAAGTAAGCCGCGATGCGCTCACCCCAGCCGATAGCGCCGTTCTGGCCGCCGCTCCGGACGGTGGAATCGCCCACAATGAAGATGCTGGGCAGGCGCGGATCGCGCGGCTGCTCGCCCTTGACCTTGGCGGCATCCACAACGGGACGTTCGTCCTCGGCGGCGGCAATGCTTGCCGCGCGCGGCGACAGCGCGGCAAGCAGCATCGGGAGCCGCAGCGCCTTGATGCCTGCCACCACGGTGCGCGCATTCAGTTCGGCGCCGGCAAGGTTGGTATGCACCCGCTCATCCGGCGTCACCTGCGGGAACAGCTTCGTCACCTCGTCGCGGCCCAGCGCATCGTACTGGCGCGCCACCTGTTCGTTCAGGTCGATGAAACCCACATTCTGCTGGCGCGCCACTGCCGCCGCCCAGCCGGCATAGTCGCCGCGCGCGCGCACAACGCGGCCTTCCGCATCCCAGGCCTTGCGCGGGATCGGCGACGCCACCACCGGCGTCGCACCGCGCTCGCGGATGGCGGCGATGTACATGCGCAGGTACCAGCCGTAGCTGTGCACCGTTTCGTGCTTGCCGGTCAACAGGTTGTCGATCTCCTGGCTTTCTTCGCCAAATCCGCGGATGGTGCCGCGTGCACGCGAGGTATCGTTGATGGCCGAACTGTCGTTGTGCCCGAACTGCATGATCACCACGTCGCCCGGCTTGACCAGCGCCAGCGTGTTCGCCCAGTGACCGCTCGTCAGGTAGGTCCGGCTGCTCAAGCCGCCCACGGCGCGGTTCACCACATTCACCCTGGCGGGATCAAAATAGGCGTCAATCGGATTGCCCCAGCCCCACTGCCCTTGCGGTCCCTTGCCCTGGCCATCGTCGCGGCCATTGCGCACGGTAGAATCCCCGATCAGGATCAGTGACGGCAATGCCGGGTTGGCGGGTTCCGGCAGCGTGACCTGGGCCCGCGCAGGGTCGGTGTTGACGGCAGCGGGAGGCTGCTGGGCGCAGCCCGCCAGCAGGAGGATGTAGGCGGCGGCGCTGGCAAGCGCCTTCTGGAAGCTGTTCATGCGGCCAATTCTAAGCGAGCGCGTTTCGGCCAAAACACCCCCGGTTTAAAGAATCAAGAAAATGAGCAATATGATCAAAAGAAAGCGCCGACAATCAAATTCCTTCAACAGGCGATGCATACCAAGATGAAACGACTGACCACCTGCGCCATGCTGTGCGTGGCGCTTTTCCTCTCCACCGCGGCACAGGCGCAGATGGGCAAGCGCTTCCCTTCCGAGCGCAAGGTCGTCAAGGACCCGGTCACCGGCACCATGCTGACCTTTCTCACCAGCCAGCCGCACGGCGACGCCAAAATCTACCCGACGCATCCTCAATGGACTTCCGACGGCAAATGGCTGGTGTTCCGTTCCAACCGTGTGCGCGGCGAAGCGATGGCCGTCAACGAAGCGACCGGGGACCTGGTGCAGGTGACCGAAGGCGGCTACATCGGCATGCTGAACCTTGCACGCAAGTCGATGAAGCTGTATTTCATGCGCAAGGATGGCACGCCGGGCCGCGTGCAGATCGTTGAAGTCGACCTGGGACGGGTCCTGGCCGACAGCCAGGCAGGCGCCATGCAGCCTGCAGCCAGCTACCAGCGCGTGGCAGGGACCACGCCCGCCGAGCTGGAGGCCGGCGGCGACATGGCCCTGGATGCGGACGAGGAATGGGTCTATTTCAGGGTCGGCAAGGAGGCTGCAGCTCCCCATCTGAAGCCAGGCACCAGGATCGAACCCAATTTCGGCCCGCGCAATATGGGCGCCGGGCCGAACGGCATCGCACGCATGAACCTGCAGACGGGCGAAATCCGCCACGTAGTGTCGGTCCCCTTCCAGATCGGCCATATCCAGGCCAACCTGTGGCAGGCGGGCGAGATCGTCTTCTGCTGGGAGACCGGTGGCAAGTCGCCGCAGCGCACCTGGACCGTGCAGGCCGACGGCAGCGGCTTGCGCCCGCTGTATCCGGAAGCGCCGTATGAATGGGTAACGCACGAGGCGGTGATCGGCAAGGACGAGGTGGCGATGGCCATCATGGGCCATCGGCCCGTGGCGGGTGGCGGAGGCGGTGTCGCGGCGCCGGCCACCGGTGTGTATGGCGCAAATCCGGGCCAGGATGCCGGCTGGGGCAACAGCGGCACGCGCGAAAAGCCAACCGGCCTTGCCATCGTCAACCTGCGCACCCGTGAAATGACCATCGCCGGTCAAACTCCTTCAGGCAGCGGCCTGTGGCACGTGCATGGCTCGCCCGACGGCCGCTTTGCCGTCGGCGATGACTTCAGCCGCAGCCTTTACCTGATCGACCGCCGTACGCGCGAAATGATCATGCTGACCACCGGCCATAAGGACACGGCCCAGGACCATCCCCATCCGACCTTCAATGCCGACGGCACGAAGATCGAGATCCAGTCGGCCATGCTGTCGGCCGACGGCCGCTCCATGAATATCGTGGTGGTGCCGGTGCCCGAGGAATGGCTGAAGCGGAAATGACGCGTGGCGCCGCCTCAGTCGAGAGGCGTCACCGTCACCGCGCGCAGCTCGTACGGCGTTCCTTCCAGCTGGAAGCCGATGCGCCCCTCGCGTGGCGCCGCCCCGCTGATGCGGTTCTGCAGCACGCCGTTGACGGTCACTTCGATCACGCCGTCGCGGCTGACGATGTCGGCGGCATTCCACTCCCCTGCCGGCTTCTCGCTGGATGGCGCAACATGCGCCTTGAGCGCCGGCTTGTCGCCGGTCAGCGGTTCGGCAAAGCTGGCGCCCGCCATCGGCAGCAAGTCGCCCACAGCGCCGAATTTGGTCTGGACCTGCTGGCTCAGTGGCCAGACGCGGTCCAGCGGGCCTTCGCTGATGTGCAGCAGCACGCCGCCATTACCGGTCTTTACCGGCCAGCGCCATTCCACGTGCAGCTTGTAGTTGCGGTAGCTGGCTTTCGTCGCCAGGAAGCCGAGCGGCGAACCGCTGGCCGCAATGACACCGCCCGGCTGAACGCTGAATACGCTGTCGATAGCTGCCGCGGGCTCCGTGCGCAATTCCCATCCGCTGAAATCGCGGCCATTGAACATATCGGCTGCCGCCGCGCTGCCTGCCAGGGCCAGCGCCAAAGCCGCAACAAAAATTCGTCGATTCACCACCTGGACTCCCTATGAAGAAAACACTGCTGTTCCTGATCCTGACCGCCGGTGCGCTGCTTGCGCAAGCCGCCGAACTGCCATTGTGGCCCGAAGGCGTGCCGGGTGCACGCAATATCGGCCCCGAAATGCGCAAGGACGGCTATATCTCCAATACCAGCGTGCCGACGCTGTCCGTGGTTCCCGCCGCGATCGATCGCCCCAACGGCACCGCCGTCATCATTGCGCCGGGCGGGGGCTACGTGCGGCAGTCCGCCATGCGCGAAGGCTACCAATATGCCAACTGGCTCAGCACCCTCGGCGTCACCAGCTTCGTACTGAATTACCGGATGCAGGAGTTCGGCCATCCGGCCCCGCTGCAGGACGTGCTGCGCGCAGTCCGCCTGGTGCGCTCGCGCGCCGCCGAATTCGGCATCGACCCGAACCGCATCGGCGTGATGGGCAGTTCCGCCGGCGGCCACCTTGCGGCCAGTGCGGGCACCCTGTTCGACCATCCCTCCGGCCGCACCGGCGCAACGCTCGACGCCGTCAGCGCGCGGCCTGACTTCCTGGTCCTGATGTACCCGGTGATCACGCTGGACGGCCCCGCCGCCCACCAGGGCTCGCGCAAAGCCTTGCTCGGCGCGGCGCCATCGCCGGACCTGGTCGAGCTGATGTCGCTTGAGAAGCAGGTCACGCCGCGCACGCCGCCGACGCTGCTGATCCACACCCAGGCCGACCAGTCGGTGCCGGTCGAGAACAGCATCCTGTTCTACCAGGCCTTGACCCGCCACAAGGTGCCGGCCGAAATGTATTTGTTCGAACAGGGCTCGCACGGCATGGGCATGCGCGACAACCTTGGAACGGCTTCGGCCTGGCCAAGGCGCGCCGAGGAGTGGCTGCGCGCACGCGGCCTGCTGGCGACGCCTCAAGCGAAGTAGAACATCGGCTGCAAGGGCCACTCGCGGGGGCGGTTGCCGGGCACCGTCTCCATCAGGTCCGCCATGTAATCCCACCATTTGCGCATGACCGGCTGCTGCGGCAGCGCATCGATGCTGTGGTCCTGCCTGAGCTTGAGGACCGCAAACAGGTGCAGCGTCTCTTCGTCGAGGAAGATCGAATAGTCGTAGATGCCGGCCTCTCCCAGCGCCTGCGCCAGGTCCGGCCACAGTTCATCGTGGCGGCGGCGGTATTCTTCCACCATGCCGGGTTTCAGCTTCATACGGAATGCTCGGGTCGTCGTCATGTCTTGTCCTGTTCCTCAAAACTCTTTTTCGATGGATCCGCCCTCGGCGCAGCCGGACGCACGATGAAGCTCCCTTGCGGCAGGCCTTGCACGCCGCGGGCGTCTTCCATCTCGAGCGGCGCACCCAGCTCGAGCCGGCTGTTGGTGATGCTCCAGCCGTCGATATCGTACAGATGGCCGCCGTTGGCAGCCTGGATTTCCAGCTTGTCGAGGGTAAAGCGCTGCAGCGGCGCCTCCTTGTAGCCACTGACTTCAAAGGCCGTGGCAGCGCCGGTGGCCTTGATATTCCTGATCTCCACGTCGTGGAAATGCGCGATGCCTTTTTCGCGCGGCACCGGCGTCGCCAGCACTTTCCAGTACGGCGGCACGTCTTTCATCCCGGGCGGTATGGCGGCGTAACTGTAGCTGGGGTTCCAGTTCATCGTAATGCGCAGCACCACCGCAACGTCCTTCATCGTAAAGTCGTGCAAGCGCAGTTTCTCGCCAAAGCCTCCGCGTGTGTGGGCCGACTTGAACAGGATGCCGACCGGCACGGCGCGCTCCACGGTGATGTTATAGGCCTCCACATTGCGGAAACCTCCGGCGGTCTCGCTGCCGAACGTGATGCCGGCGGCTCCGTCGCGCACGATGGAATTGCGAATGACCACGTCTTCCGTCGGCCGCGCCACACGCTGGCCGTCCGAGTCGCGGCCAGACTTCATGCAGAGTGCATCGTCGTTGACGGCGATATCGGCGTTCTGCACTAGCACCTTGCGCGACGAGTCGATATCAATGCCGTCCGTTGATGGCCCGCGCCCGCCTTCATTGTTGCGGATGGTGACACCGTCCACCGTCACGTTTTCCGAATAGCAGATATGCAGGGTCCAGAAGCCGGAACGGCGCAGAAGCAGGCCGCCGCCCACCCTGACGTCCTTGCTGTCGAAGACCTGTACCAGGCGCGGACGCCGCGCATCGTAATCCGACGCCCAGCGCAGGCCCTGCGGCTCATATTGCTTGCGCAGCGTCCAGTAGCTGTCCCAGAAAACCTTGCCGTCGCCATCGATCGTGCCCTCGCCTTCGATCGCCGCGCCCTTCTGCCCATAGAAGTTGACCAGCGCGGCCGGCCAGCTCATTTCGATGCCGGCAATGCGGGTCGGCATGACGGGATAATCCTCGATGCGCTGGGACCCAAGCAAGGTCACGCCCTTGCCGATGTTCAGCGTGACGCCGGATTTGACGAAGATCGAGCCGGTCAGGTAAGTGCCGGGCCGGAAGCTGACGGTGCCGCCGCCCTTCGACGCGACGGCATCGATAGCGCGCTGGATGGCGACCGTGTCCAGCGTGACGCCGTCGCCCTTCGCGCCAAATTCGGCCACGTTGGCGGTGGCGGCGCCGGCGGCCTGCGCAAACCCGCAGGCCTGGGCCAGGACCAGCAGTACGGCGGCAAGGTAGCGCAGCACGCCTTAGACGATGCCGCTGCTGCTGGCGCCGGCCTTGGCCGGACGACGCACCGCCGCCTGTTCGCGATAGCCGGAAGCACGATATGCCGCAACCGGATCGATTGCGCCGCCGGAGCGCAGCCTTGCCATGGCCAGGATCGGGCTGACGTCCGTGCGGTAGGCCTGCTTCAGCGTCTGCGCGGACTGCAGCACGTCGTTAGTTTCCTGGTAGCGGCGCAGCGCCGCGCGGTCGACCAGGGCCGCCTGCACGGAGGCGCGCTGCACTTCGGCCGCGCTGTTCATCAGGCTTTCGATCGGATCGGTGACGTTATGCGACTGGTCCAGCATATAGGCCGGATGCAGCGCCGCATCGCGTTGCACTGCATCGGCCAGCTCGTTGAACACCAGGAACAGCTGGAACGGGTTGATGCTGCCCGAATCCAGGTCGTCGTCGCCGTACTTGCTGTCGTTGAAGTGGAATCCGCCCAGCTTGCCGAACTGCGCCAGCCGCGCCACGATCATTTCGATATTGGTATTTGGCGCGTGGTGCCCCAGGTCGACCAGGCATTTCGCCTTCTCGCCCAGTTGCTGCGCGCAGGCGAAGCTGGTACCCCAGTCGGCGATGGTGGTGGCGTAGAAGGCCGGCTCGAACAGCTTGTGCTCGATGAATACCTGCCAGTCCGCCGGCAGCGCGCCGTATATGTCGCGCATGCTGTCCAGGTAACGCTCCAGCGCCCCACGCAGGTTATGCTGCCCCGGGAAGTTGGCGCCATCGCCCACCCATACCGTCAGCGCCTTCGAGCCCAGCGCCTTGCCAAGCTCAATGCATTCGATATTGTGCGCAACTGCCTGCGCGCGCGCTTCAGCGCTTTGCGCAGTCAGGCTGCCGTACTTGTAGGTATGCTGCTGGCCCGGCTGGTCCTGGAAAGTATTGGAGTTGACCGCATCGAAGCCCAGGCCGTACGACGCGGCCTGTTCGCGCAGCGCTTTCGGGTCGTCGGTACGGTCCCAGGGGAAATGCAGCGAAACCGTCGGCGTGGCGCGAGTCAGCTGGTGGATCACGCCGCAGTCTTCCATCTTCTCGAACACATTGCGCGGCTCGCCTTTTCCCGGGAAACGCGCGAAGCGGGTGCCGCCGGTGCCGACGCCCCAGCTGGGCAAGGCCACCGCGAAAGTTTGCGCCACGGCGGTGAGCTGCTCGATATCCACACCGCGCCGCCCCAGCATGCCGCCCAGGGCTGCGTAATCCGCATCCAGTCCCGCCTGCAGGGTAGCGTTATGTTCCGCCACCTGGTCCTGCTTGACTACTGCCGTCATCATGTCTCCTTGTTGCGCTGCTTATCGTGTGAAGGCTGCCGCGTTGCCGGCATCGACATTGAGCACGTTGCCGGTGCTCTTGCCAGCCTTGTCGCTGGCCAGGAAATACACCGCTTCCGCAATGTCTTCCGGCAGCACGCTGCGTTTCAGCATGCTGCGGTCGCGGTAGAAGGCCTCCACGTCGTCCGCATCGATCTTGTTCGATTGTGCCCGTTCCTGCTTCCATTTTCCATCCCAGATGCGCGAGCCGCGGATCACCGCATCCGGATTGACCACGTTGACGCGGATGCCGTGCGGGGCACCCTCCAGGGCCACGCAGCGCGCCAGATGGATTTCCGCCGCCTTGGCGGTACAGTAGGCCGACGCGCCGGCCGAAGCCACCAAGCCGTTCTTGCTGGCGACGAAGACCATGCTGCCGCCCAGTTTCTGCTGCTTCATGACGCGGAAGGCGCCGCGGCTGACCAGGAAGTAGCCCTTCACCAGGATATCCTGGTTGCGCTGCCAGATTTCAAGCGTGGTTTCCTCCAGCGGCGCAGACGACGCGATACCGGCATTCGACACCAGCAGGTCGACACCGCCGAAGCGCAGTGCCGATTCGCGCAGCACCGCGTCCACGGCCTGCTCGCTGGTCACGTCGGCGACGATGCTCGCGACATTATCCTTGCCGGCCACCTTGGACAGCGCCTGGTGCGCCTCGGCCAGCACCTCATTGTCGATATCGGTCAGCAGCACGCAAGCACCTTCCTGCAGCAGCTGGCGCGCCACCGCCTGGCCGATGCCGCCGGCGCCGCCCGTCACCAAGGCAATGCGCCCGGCCAGCGACTTCGGCTTGGGCATGCGCTGCAGCTTTGCTTCTTCCAGCAGCCAGTATTCGATGTCGAAGGCTTCCTGCTCCGGCAGGCCGACGTAGCTGTCGACGCCGTTCGCGCCGCGCATGACGTTGATCGCGTTGACATAGAACTCGCCGGCGATGCGGGCGGTTGCCTTATCCTTGGCGAAGGACAGCATACCCACGCCGGGAATCAGGTAGATGATCGGGTTGGCGTCGCGCACTGCGGGGCTGTTGGCCCGCTTGCAGCGCTCATAGTAGGCCGTATAGTCGGCGCGGTAGGCTTCCAGGCCGGCATCCAGTCCCGCCACCAGCGCCTCGAAATCCGGTCGGGCAGGATCGAAGTCGATCACGAACGGGCGGATCTTGGTGCGCAGGAAGTGGTCGGGGCAGGACGTGCCCAGCGCAGCCAGCGGCTTCAGGTCGCGGCTGCAGACGAATTCCAGCACGGCGTCGCTGTCGTCGAAGTGGCCCAGCTTGAATTCGGTCTTGCTGATTTTTCCACGCAGGATGGGCATCAGGCGCGCGGCCAGGTCGGCCCGCTCCTGCGCAGCCATCGGCGAGATCGCCGCACCGCCGAACACCGGCTGCCGGACGTTCGCCGCCAGCCATTCCTCGGCGCGCTTGATGATGGCCAGCGTGGTTTCGTAGCAGGACTTGGCGCTGTCGCCCCAGGTGAACAGGCCGTGGCCTTCGAGGATGATGCCCTTCAGCTCCGGCTGGCTTTGCGACAGGGCTTCCAGTTTCAAGCCCAGGTCATAGCCCGGGCGCTGCCATGGGAGCCAGCCCAGTTCACCTTCGAAGATCTTCTGCGTCAGCGCCTTGCTGTTGGCGCAGGCCGCAATTGCGATCACGGAATCGGGATGCATGTGGTCCACATGCTTGCGGTCGATGTAGGCATGCAACGGCGTGTCGATCGAAGCCGCGCGTGGATTCAGGTTGAAGGTGCAGTGCGGCAGGTAGCCCACCATCTCGTCTTCGTGCTCAAGGCCGCGATAGCGATGCTTGAGCGCCTGCAGCTTATCCATGTACAGGGTCGAGAAACCGTCGATCTTGATGCTGCCCAGGTCACCGCCGGAGCCTTTCACCCACAGCACTTCGACCTGGCCGCCGGTCAGTGGATCTTCCATCATCACCTTGGCCGAGGTGTTGCCGCCGCCGAAATTGGTGATGCGCAGGTCCGATCCGAGCAGGTTGGAACGGTACAGCAGCAGCTCCGGCTCGCTCATGGCGGCCGCCTTCGCATCGTCCCACAGCGATGCAATCGCCGCCTTCTGCCTTGAATCTTGCATTACTTTCTCCGTATTGGTTGGTTGATTTGCCTGGAAACCAGTAGAAATCAGGCGCCTGTGGAGTGTCAATGCGAAAGCAATCAACATGATGACCAAGAACGAAATAATCATATCGTTGATCGCATTTGGTTATCGGTCACAGCAAATCCCGAAATAATCAGCGAATTGATCATCACTTGATTGACCTGTGCCGGCGGATTGATTAGCCTCGATTTAATAAAGTTGCCACCCGGCCCGGCTCCGGAACCGAGGGAAGGCACAACATAAGGAGACGAAGATGGTGAATCACAAGCGCCGTAAACGTTTGCTCAAGCTGCTCGCGGAACATACGACAGCCAGCGTTCCGCAACTGGTCGAATGGCTTTGCGCCTCGCCTGCCACGGTGCGGCGCGACATCAGCTGGCTGGCCGCCCGCAACCTCCTGACGCGTACCAGGGGCGGCGCAGCCAACCTGCCGCAGAAGAAGCGCGGCTTCCCGCTCACGAGCGAAACCTTCCAGAACAACATCCAGTGCCATGCGGAGCGCAAGCGCGCCATTGCGCGTTATGCCGCCAGCATGTGCGGCGATGGTGAAACGATCATCATCAACGGTGGCACCACCACCTTCATGATGGCCGAGTTCCTGACCGACAAGCACCTGAAGATCCTGACCAATTCCTTCCTGATGGCGGAGCGCCTGCTGGTCTCGAGCGATAACGAAATCATTCTCCCCGGCGGAAAAGTGTATCGCGAGCAGAACGTGATCCTCAGTCCCTTCGATAACGACATCACCCAGCACCATTACGCCGCCAAGATGTTCATGAGCGTGTACGGCCTGTCCCTGCTTGGCCTGATGGAGGCCGATCCGCTCCTGATCCAGGCCGAGCAGCGCCTGATCAGCCAGGCCGAGGAGCTGATCGTGCTGGCCGACAGCTCCAAGTTCGCCAAGAAAGCGGGCCTGATCCTGTGCGGCCTGAATCGCGTTTCGACCGTCATCACCGACACCAATGCCTCCGACTACGCCGTCCAGCTGCTGGAGCAATCCGGCGTGAATGTCGTCACGGTGGCGCCGGAGGCACTGCCGCAATCAATCAGCCCAGCCGCCTTCGCACCCAACTTCGACTTCCAGCCCGCAGCGCTTTACCACACGGAGACTTCGCATTGAAATCCAGGAGATTAGTCATTGCGGCTCTCGCCGCGGGCATGCTGGCGGCCGTCGCCGGTTGCACTGAAAAGGCGCCCGAGAAAATCCGCATCGCGATGGTGGTCAAGAGCCTCGGCAACGGCTTCTTCGATGCCGCCCATACCGGCGCCAACGAGGCGGCGGCCCAGTTGAAGAACGTGGAGATCATCTACACCGGACCCACCACGCCCAGCGCGGAAGGCCAGATCGAGATCATCAACTCTTTGATCAGCCAGAAGGTTAGCGCTATCGTGATCTCGGCCAACGACCCGAACGCGCTGGTCCCAATCACAAAGAAGGCCATGCAGCGCGGGATCAAGGTGATCTCCTTCGACAGCGGCCTGGCCGAAGAAGGCCGCCAGATGCACCTCAATCCCTCCAATGCGCAGCTGATCGGCCGCAAGCAGGTGCAGATGGCTTCCGACGCCATCGGCGGCGCGGGTGAAATCGCAATCCTGTCCGCATCGGCGCAGGCGACCAACCAGAATATCTGGATCAAGGTGATGAAGGACGAACTGGCCAAGCCGGAGTTCGCCAAGCTCAAGCTCGTCGCCACCGTGTATGGCGACGACCAGTCCGACAAGAGCTACCGCGAAGCGATCGGACTGTTGCGCAGCAATCCCCAACTGAAGGCCATCATTGCCCCGACCACCGTGGGCATCAACGCGGCCAGCAAGGCTGTGGTGGACGAAAAGCTGGTCGGCAAGGTCTTCGTCACAGGGCTTGGCCTGCCATCGGAAATGGCCGGCCACGTCAAGAGCGGCGCGGTGCGCGAGTTCGCGATCTGGAATCCGATCGACCTGGGTTACGCGGCAACCTATGCGGCCTACGGCTTCGTCAAGGGTGATCCGGGCGCCAAGGCGGGCGGCAGCATCAACGCCGGCCGCATGGGCGCCATAGCGCTCGACGCGCACGGCGAGGCCGCCATGGCGCCGCCGTTCACCTACAACAAGGAGAACGTCGACAAGTTCTCCAGTATCTTCTGAGCGCCATGCAGGAACACCAGGCACCAGTGTTGGAACTGTCCGGCATCAGCAAGCGTTTTGCCGGCATCGTGGCGCTGAACAAGGTCAGCCTCTCGGTACGCGCCGGCGAAGTCATGGCCCTGGTGGGCGAGAACGGCGCCGGCAAGTCCACCCTGGTCAAGACCCTGACCGGGATCTACACGCCGGACGAAGGCGTCGTTCGCCTTGCCGGCCAGGACGTGGCATTCACTTGTCCGCAGGATGCGATGCGCGCCGGGATCACTGCCGTGCACCAGGAAACCGTGATGTTCGACGAGCTGACCGTGGCCGAGAACATCTACGTCGGCCGCCACCCAAGCCGCGCAGGCCGCATCGACTGGAAGCTGATCGAAGCGGAAGCGGAGCGCCTGTTCGCCCGGCTGGAGGTGTCGCTGCCAGTGCGCGCCCGCGTCAAGGACCTGAGCGTGGCGCAGCGGCACTTTGTCGAGATCGCCCGTGCCCTGTCGCAGGAAGCGCGCGTGGTCATCATGGACGAACCGACCGCTTCCCTCTCGCAGCATGAGATCCAGGAGCTGTACCGCATCATCGGCCAATTGCGCGCGGCCGGCACGGCGGTGATTTTCATCTCCCACAAGTTCGACGAAATCTTCACCGTGGCCGACAGCTACACGGTGCTGCGCGACGGCCAGTTCATCGCAGCCGGCGCGCTGTCCGACATCGATGAAGCCGGCCTGGTTTCCCTCATGGTGGGACGGGCTGTGCACGACGCCTACCCCAAGGCCAGCGTGGAGCCAGGCGAAGTGCTGCTGGAGGTGGAAGGCTTGTGCCATCCCACCGAATTCGACCAGGTCAGCTTCCAGCTGCGGCGCGGCGAGATCCTTGGTTTCTATGGCCTGGTCGGCGCCGGCCGTTCGGAAGTAATGCAGGCCCTGTTCGGCCTGACCGCCAACGTCAGCGGCAGCATCAGGCTGGAAGGCAAGGCGCTGCGCATCCGCGGCCCGCAGGATGCGATCCATCACGGCATCGCCTACGTGCCGGAAGACCGCCAGCACCAGGGCGCCCATCTGTCGATGCCGATCCTGCAGAACATCACGCTGCCGATCCTGTCACGTGTCGGCTTCCTGCTACGCCGGCGGCGCAAAGAAGAATGCACGATTGCGCGCCACTACAGCGAACAGCTGGAGCTCAAGGCCAGCCACCTGCTGCAGAACGTGAGCGAACTCTCCGGAGGCAACCAGCAGAAAGTTGTGCTGGGCAAATGGCTGGCAACGCAGCCAAAGGTCATCATCCTCGACGAACCGACCAAGGGCATCGACATTGGCTCCAAGGCCGCCGTGCACCGCTTCGTCAGCCGGCTGGTCGAGCAAGGCTTGTCGGTCATCCTGGTTTCTTCCGAACTGCCGGAAGTACTGGGCCTGGCCGACCGCGTGCTGGTCATGCATAAGGGTCATGTACGACAAGTATTCAAGCGCAGCGAAGCCACGCCCGAGAACGTTGTGGCCGCAGCGTCAGGACTGGAGATGGAGACGCCATGAAAGTATTGAAGCAACGCGAAGCCCAGCTTGCGCTATCGATTGCCGCCCTGGCCTTGCTGGTCGGCTGGCGCGCACCGGTGTTCCTGACCGCGCCCAGCCTTGCCAACCTGCTGACCGACAGTACCTTGCTGGTCATGCTGGCACTGGCGCAGATGCTGGTAATCGTGACGCGCGGCGTCGACCTGTCCGTGGCGTCCACCCTTGCCCTGTGTGGCATGGCGGCTGCCCTGCTGGCGTCGCGCAATCCAGGCTTGCCGCTTGCCTTCGTGATGCTGGCGGCGACTGCCGTGGGCCTCGTGCTTGGCCTGCTCAATGGCTGGCTGGTCGGCTACCTTGAGCTGCCGCCCATCGTGGTCACGCTCGGCACCATGAGCGTCTATCGCGGCCTGGTTTTCGTGCTGTCCGGCGGCGCCTGGGTCAACTCGCACCAGATGCCGGCGCAGTTCATCGCTTTTCCCCTAGAACGCCTGCTCGGCCTGACCCACCTGGTCTGGATCGCCGCTGCCACAGCGCTCGGCGCATGGTACGTAGCGCGCCACAGCCGCTTTGGCCGCGACCTGTACGCCATCGGCAACGAGCCGTCGTCGGCGCGCTACGTCGGGATTCCGATCGCACGCCGGCTGCTGTGGACTTACGGCCTGTCCGGCGCCGTGGCCGGCCTGTGCGGCTACCTGTGGGTGGCGCGCTACGCCGTGGCCTATACCGAAATCGCCTATGGCTTCGAATTCACCGTGATTGCAGCCTGCGTCATCGGCGGCATCAGCATTGCCGGCGGTTGCGGGTCCGTGGTGGGCGCGATCCTCGGCGCGCTGTTCCTCGCCGTGATCGGCAACGCCCTGCCGGTGGTCAAGGTATCGCCATTCTGGCAAAGCGCGCTGACCGGCCTCGTCATCCTGGTCGCTGTGCTGATCAATGCACGCGGCGGCCGCAGCAAAGGGCGCCAGATCCTGCAGCTGCACCTGAATAATCCCGCCAGGAGTGTCGCATGAACTCCGCCCAGACCATGACCGCTCCAAGCACCTCTCGCTACACCATCCTCGATCGTCCCGGCTTCCGGCTTGGCGCCCTGCTCGGGCGCTGGGAATCCATGCTCGCCCTGCTGCTCGTCGCGGTGTTCGCTGTCAACGGCACACTGCTGCCGCATTTCCTCGACCTGGACAACCTGGCCGACGGCACCTTCAACTTCAGCGAGAAGGCCCTTCTTGCGCTGCCAATGGCCCTGTTGATCATCTGCCGCGAGATCGACATTTCTGTGGCCGGCATCCTCGCGCTCAGCTCCGTTGCGATGGGCCTGGCCAACAGCGCCGGCTGGCCGCCCGAGTCCCTGTTCATGGTGGCCCTGCTGACCGGCATGGCATGCGGCGCCCTGAATGGCGTGCTGGTAACGCATTTCGCCCTGCCCTCCATCGTTGTCACGATCGGCACGGTGTCGGTGTTCCGCGGCCTCGCCAGCGTGGTGCTGGGCGACCAGGCTTTCACCGGCTACCCGCAGCTGATGGCCGACTGGGGCCAGGGCTATTTCTTCGGCGTCCTGCCGCGTGAATTCACCGTATTGCTGCTGTGTGCAGCCATGTTCGCCTTCGTGCTGCACGCCACCAGCTGGGGGCGGCGCATCTACGCTATCGGCAACAACCCGGTGGCGGCGCGCTTTTCCGGCATCGCCGTGGATCGCTACCGCTTCATGCTGTTCGTCCTGGCGGGCGCCATGGCCGGCCTGGCGGCCTTCCTTCTGACCGGCCGCATAGGCAGCACGCGCCCCAACATTGCCATGGGCTGGGAGCTCGAAGCGATCACGATGGTGATCCTCGGCGGCGTCAGTATCTCGGGCGGCATCGGCACCATCGGCGGCGTGATGCTTGCCGTGTTGACGCTGGGCGCCGTCACCTTCGGCCTGTCGCTGGCTAACGTGCCTGGCATTTACATGACGATTGCCGTTGGCGTATTGCTGCTGGTCGCGATTGCCTTGCCGCGCCTGCTGCGCGGTCGCAAGGTGGCGAAATGAGCGACCAGCGCGCCACCGTCGTCCTCGACATCGGCAAGACCAACGCCAAGCTGACCCTGATCGCCGCTGACGGCAGCCAGCTTGCCGAGCAACGCCGGTCCAATACCATCCTACAGGATGGCCCCTATCCGCATCACGACACGGAAGGCATCTGGCACTGGATGCTGGGCGTGCTGCGCCAATTTGGCGGCCAGGCCAGCATCGGCGCCATCGTGCCTGTTACCCACGGCGCCACGGCTGCCCTGGTCAGCCGCGATGGCCTGGTGCTGCCGGTACTGGATTATGAATATCTGCTGCCAGCCGCACACGCGCAACGCTACGATGCGCTGCGGCCTGCCTATACAAGCAGCTACTCGCCGCGCCTGCCGGCCGGCTTGAACCTGGGCAGTCAGCTGGCATGGCTGGCGCAAGCCTTCCCCGACGAATTTGCGCAAACACAGCACATCCTGATGTACCCGCAGTATTGGGCCTGGCGCCTGTGCGGCGCGGCCGCGGGCGAAGTGACGTCGCTGGGCTGCCATACCGACTTGTGGCAGCCCGCAAGGCAGGCTTACACCGCCCTGGTGGAACGCATGGGCTGGCATGCTCTGCTGCCGCCCTTGCAGCCCGCCTGGCAGGCGCTCGGCGCGCTCAAGCCCGAACTGGCGGCGCAATCCGGATTGCCGGTGGACTGCCAGGTACTGTGCGGTATCCACGACAGCAATGCGTCCCTGCTGCGCCACCTTGGCGCTCCTGCCGCCCCTGCCGTGCTGTCCACCGGCACCTGGGTCATCGCCGCCGCCCCCGGCATGGCGCTCGACGGCTTGCGTGAGGAGGCGGACATGCTGGCCAACAGCAGCGCCTACGCGCAGCCGGTACCGTGCATGCGTTTCATGGGCGGCCGGGAATTCGGCGCGATCGCCGGCGGCACGGACGGAACGCCACCGGCGGACTTCCTGGCCAGCGACCTGGCGGCCATGGTGCGCCAGGCCACGTTCGCGCTGCCGGCCTTCGCCCAGGCAGGGCCCTTCGCACAGCGCAATGGCGGCATTGCCGGACCGGCGCCGGTGAGTGCCGCGCAACGTTCAGCCCTGGCGACGCTGTACCTCGTCCTGATGTGCGATTACTGCCTGGATGCCCTGGGCGTGCGCGGCGATGTCGTGGTCGAGGGAGCGTTCACCGGCAACGCGTATTTCGCACCGTTGCTGGCTGCGCTGCGCACCGGCCGCGTGCTGGCGACGGACGATACCAGTGGCACGACTTGTGGCGGCTGGCTGCTGCATCGCCGCGAGGGCACGCCCCGGCTGCAAGGCCATACCGCCGGAGCGCTTGCGCTGGACGGCCTGCAAGCCTACCGCCAGCGCTGGCGCGAACTTATTGAGGGATGAGCATGACGCGTGCCGCAGCATCGCGCTCGGCACGCAGTACCTGGCCGTCGCTGGCCAGTTCCACCACCTGGATGCTGGAGCGGCGCGTGCCCTTCCCGTCCGGATGCGTGAAGTAAAACAGGAATGCGCGCTCGCCGCTGACCACCACATCGGGATGCCCGCCGATCGCGCGGTCGTCTTCGCCCTTGCCGGGTTCCTGCAGCAGGTTGCCCGGCTGGCGCGTCCAGTTCAAGGCGTCGGCGGAACGGTACACGCCCAGGCCTTGCCACACATCGGTCACCATCCACCAGCTGCCCTTCCAGCGGAACACCTTCGGCCCTTCACCGGCCTGGTCGCCAATGGCGCGGCCGCGGTCAGTCCATTTCACCAGGTCCTCGCTGTCGGCAAAATAGATCGACTTCTTGTCCGCCTCGTTGTTGTACCACATGCGCCAGCCGCCTCCGGGCAGCGCCACGACGCTGGCATCGATTACCTTCGGCACAGCCAACGGCACTTCGCGCGCGTCATCCCAATTGCGCAGGTCACTGCTGGACAGGTGAACGATATGGCGCGGATGCTTCCAGTCGTTGAAGACGCCCGGCACCACCGTCAGGAACATGTGATAACGGCCATCGGGCGCACGCACTACGTCCGGGGCCCATTGCGTGGCATCCGCCCCGCCCAGGTTTTCCGGCAGCTTGATGTTGGCCGTACCCACGTAGCGCCAGTGCGCTCCCATGTCGTCCGATTCGGCAATGCCGATGCGCGTACCGTGCACCCAGGCGATATCGGCCAGGCCAGGGACGTTGGCACGGCGGTTGGTATAGAACATCCACCAGCGCCCCACCAACGGATTCCAGACCACGACCGGATCGGCCGCGCCATCATGCACCGGGTCGCGGAAAAGCGGCTTGGGCGCCACAGCTCCGGCAACGTGCGGCGCCTGCTCGCCGGAGCACGCCTCCCCCGTTGCCAACAATGCCAGCAAAACAACAAGGAAGCGTGCAACCATGGTACTCCTTAGTGCGTATAAGTCAGGCTCACAAAATATCGACGTCCGGAGAAAGCCAGCTCGTTCACGCGGAACAGGTCGCCGGCGTCGGTGATCTGTTCCTGGTCGGTCAAGTTCTTGCCTTCGATGGAGAAGGTCAGGTTCTTGTTGAAGCGGTACTGGAACTTCGCATCCAGGAAGCCCGTCTTCTCCTGGAAGTTGGGATTGCCCGAAACGTCGTTGCCGCCAGTGAAGAAGCGGTCGCGATAAGTATAGGCGATGCGCGCGTTGTACTCATTGCGGTCGTACCAGAAGGCGACGTTGTAGCTGTTCTTCGACAGGCCAGGATACGGCAGCTCGGTCCCGTCCAGCGCATTGACCAGCGCCGTGCCTGCAGCGTACTTGTACTTCATGCGCGTGTAGTTGGTATCGATGCCGAAACCACCAAGCCAGCCGGGCAGCATGGTGAATGCAGTCCGGGCGGTCAACTCGACACCCCTGGTTGTCGCGCCCTTGCCGTTGATCGGCTGCGTCACGTCAAACAGGACGCCGTTATTGAACAGGTCGACATTGCGCACGAACGCCTTGTTCACGATATAGCTGGTGATCTTCTTGTTGAACAGGCCCATGCTCAACTGCGTGTCCTTGTTCGGATAGTATTCGAGGCTGAGGTCCGTGTTGGTGGCGCGGTACGGCTTCAGGTCCGGATTGCCGGCGGTGCAATCGTCCACGCCGTCGCCGCCGAATTGCGCCAGGCCGCTGCCCTGCGTGCAGGTGGCATTCGGCACCAGGAAGTCGATCCGCGGACGTGCCAGCACTTTGCCCCAGGCAGCGCGCAGCAGGAAGTTGTCCGGTACCAGCCACCAGCCCGCATTCACGCTTGGCATCCAGTCGTGATAAGTGTGCTCCACGGTGGCGATGCTGTTGGCGACCACGCGGTCCGTAAAGGCCGTGCTGCCCGGCGCATTGGCCATGCGGACCTGGTATTTCGCCAGGCCGGTCGCCGACTCCTCGGTGCGCGTGTAGCGCACGCCGAAGTTGCCGAACAGGTTGCGCTCCCACAGGTCGGTGCTGAAGTCCACGCGACCGTAGCCGGCCAGCACGCGCTCTTCCGCCTTGTAGGCCGGGATCTGCGGGTACATTTTGCCGTCGCTGCCCGGCGCGTTGTACAGGTTCTCGTAAGTGAATTTCGAGGTATCGAAGTAAGGCGTTGCCGCCGCATAGACAGGACTCATCCAGCCGGCGGGCATGCCGCTGACGCCGTCGAAGCCCTTGAAGAAGGTGCCCGGCGAAGTACCGCGTACGGCGGCGATCAACTGCTCCATCTGGCTGGCGTTGATGTACTTGGTCGAATAGTTGGAGGTGAGCCAAGGCTGCACTTCCGGCGCGCGCACCACGCCGGTCTTGTTGAGGGGATCGTAGATCAGCGTCTGGTTGACGTTGGCCGTGACAACGTTGATGTCGTCTGCCGTCGACGTCAGGTTGCTGCCGTTGCTGGCCAGGTAGCCTCCCGCGCCATATTGCTGCGCCGTCGCACGGCGCCCCTGCACCCCGAACCACAGTTTGCGGAAGAACGGGTTATCCAGCTTGTACTTGAAGTCCAGCTTGCCCTGGTCCTCGGTGTTCTTGGTTTCGGAGGGGCGGTATTGCAACTGCACCTGGACGTAGGACGTATTGGCATCGGGCGAATAAGCCGACGGGAACTCGAAATGAGGCAAGCCTTGCGCATCGAGCGACACCTTCAGGCCTGGCGCATTTTGCGTCAGCGAGATGTTGTTGCTCTGCGAGCTATAGCGCGACTTCGAAGTGTTGAACAATCCATCCACCTCCCAGGCGTTGCGCTTCCAGTTGAAGCCCGTGGACAGGTAATCCGATCGGATCTTCAATTGGAAATCACGCGCCGAAGTACCGAATGCGCCCTGGCCGCCGATACCGCCCGAATACAGGCAGTTGCCGACGGTGTACTGCGTCAGGTAATGATTGGTGACGGTGACGCCGGCAGGAGTGCTGGTGGTAGGCACGGGCACGCACGTTCCCGGCGTGGTCTGCACGCCGGTGGCCGGGTTGTAGACAGGCGCTGTGCCTGCGTTGAACAGCCGGCCGGAAGAACCCAGGTCGGTGCCGAAGTTGCGGTCGTTCAGGCGCTGGTCCTGGTGGTTGCCCTCGTAGCTGACGAAGGCGCGCAGGCCGGGCGTGAACTGGTACTGCGCCGTCAGTTCGGCCGAAGTGCGCTGATGGTCGCGGGTCCAGATGCCGTAGCGCGAAATGCCCGGCGAATAGTCGTACCACTGCGCATTGCAGGCGGTGCGCTGGGCGGCCGTCAGCGAAGTCGAGGCGCAGCCTGCCGGCGAGCCAACCGCAGCCACCGCCGGATCGAGGCTGGTCACCGTTTTCTCAGGCGAAAAGTCCCAGTCGCGCAGGAAGCGCCACGAGGTATTGCGCGCATAGTCGTTGCGGGTGAAGACCTTGTCGTAGACGATATTGGCCATCAGGCCCAGTTTGCCGTCCAGGTATTTATCGGCCAGCAGCAGGCTGGCGCGCGGCTGCACGCCGCCGCGGCTGGTGGAACGCTCGGCGGACACCGTGGTGCTCAGGGTCGGCTTGGTAAAGTCCAGCGGCTTGCGCGTAATGATGCTGACAGTGCCGCCCACGCCGCCTTCTGTCAGGTCGGCAGTGGTGCCCTTGTACACGTCGATCGACTGGATCAATTCGGAAGCCAGCTCGCGCAGTTCCGCGCCGCGGCCGGCATTGCCGCCGGTAGAGAGCACCGACATGCCGTTGATCTCCACCCGGTTCAGGTCCGGCTCCACGCCGCGAATGGCAATCTGCGAACCTTCGCCGAAATCGCGGGTCAGCTGCACGCCGGTGATGCGCGACAGCGCCTCGCCCACGTTCTTGTCCGGAAACTGGTTCACGTCTTCCGCCACCAGCGAATCGGAGACGGTGCTGCTGCGGATCTTGCGTTCGATGGCCGACGCCACGGAAGCACGCGTGCCGCTGACGGTCACCACATGCGTTTGTTGCGGCTCCGCTTCCTGCGCAAAGGCGCCGCTGGCGACCAGTTGCGATACCAAAATGAACATCGTTCGATTGAACAGTCGGGCTTTCCTGTGCTGCTGCTGACTCACGGTGATCTCCTTGTTGTAGTTTTGCTTGCTTGGTGAGCCGATTCTAAGTGAGCCCTGTAACGAAAAATCACGCACCTGCCAAAGAATCACTACGATGATCAAAGTGTTGAAAAAACCCCGCAGTTAAAGGCGTTCTACGAATAAGGATATGCTTGCTGCATTGCGCAAACGATCAATCCGGTGATTGCTTGTTACGCGCCGGCGCAAAGAAAAAGCCCGCCGGCTCTTGCGAGGCGGCGGGCTGGCGCGATGCGCTGAAGCGATTACGCGTTTTCTTTGTTAGCGCGCTTGCGCTCGTGTTCCTTCAGGTAGCGCTTGCGCAGGCGGATCGACTTAGGCGTGATTTCCACCAGTTCGTCGTCCTCGATGAATTCCACTGCGTATTCCAGCGACAGCTGGACTGGCGGCACCAGGCGCACTGCTTCGTCGGTACCGGAAGCACGCACGTTGGTCAGCTGCTTGCCCTTGATCGGGTTCACGACCAGGTCGTTGTCGCGCGAGTGGATACCGATGATCATGCCTTCGTACACCGGGTCGTTGTGCACCACGAACATGCGGCCGCGGTCCTGCAGCTTCCACAGTGCGTAGGCAACGGCCTGGCCGTCGTCCTGGGAGATCATCACGCCGTTGCGGCGGCCGGCCAGTTCACCCTTGGAGGTGTCGACCGGAGCGTAGGCGTCGAACACGTGCGACATCAGGCCGGTACCGCGGGTCAGGGTCATGAATTCGCCCTGGAAGCCGATCAGGCCGCGCGCAGGAATACGGTACTCCAGGCGCACACGGCCCTTGCCGTCCGATTCCATGTTCTGCAGGTCGCCGCGGCGGCGGCCCAGTTCTTCCATCACGCCGCCCTGGTTCGCTTCTTCCACGTCAACCGACAGCATTTCGTATGGCTCATGGCGCACGCCGTCGACCATCTTGAACACAACGCGTGGACGCGACACGGCCATTTCGAAGCCTTCGCGACGCATGTTTTCGATCAGGATGGTCAGGTGCAGTTCGCCGCGGCCGGACACTTCGAAGATGGTGTCGTCGTCGGTCGGAGCAACGCGCAGCGCCACGTTGGATTTCAGTTCCTTGTCCAGGCGGTCGCGCAGCTGGCGCGAGGTCACGAACTTGCCTTCGCGGCCAGCCAGTGGGGAGGTGTTAACCATGAAGTTCATGGTCAGGGTCGGCTCGTCCACGGTCAGCATTGGCAGCGGATCAGGAGTATCAACCGCACACACGGTGGAGCCGATGCCGATTTCTTCGATACCGTTGATCAGGATAATGTCGCCGGCAACCGCTTCGTCAACCAGCACGCGCTCCAGGCCCTTGAAGTTCAGTACCTGGTTGATGCGGCCCTTGATCGGGGTAGCGCCTGGACCGTCGCAAACAACCACGTCCTGGCCGGCTTTCACGCGGCCACGGGAAACACGGCCGATACCGATCTTGCCCACGTAGGACGAGTAGTCCAGCGAAGTGATTTGCATCTGCAGCGGGCCGTCCGGATTGTCGTCACGCACCGGCACGTACTTCAGGATCGCTTCGAACAGTGGCTTCATGTCGCCGCCGCGCACGTCTTCGGTCAGACCGGCGTAGCCGTTCAGGCCCGACGCGTAAACGATCGGGAAGTCCAGCTGTTCATCGGTTGCGCCCAGCTTGTCGAACAGTTCGAAGGTCTGGTTGATCGCCCAGTCAGCGCGCGCGCCAGGACGGTCGATCTTGTTCAGCACCACGATCGGCTTCAGGCCCAGGGCCAGCGCCTTGCGGGTCACGAAACGGGTCTGGGGCATTGGGCCTTCCTGCGCGTCGACC
The DNA here is from genome assembly GCA_966077345.1 of uncultured Duganella sp. Classification (GTDB taxonomy): domain Bacteria; phylum Pseudomonadota; class Gammaproteobacteria; order Burkholderiales; family Burkholderiaceae_D; genus Rugamonas. The sequence goes on along the minus strand of CBHREK010000005.1, from coordinate 192,996 downwards.
AGCAGCAGCACGGAGTCGACCATCGACAGCACGCGCTCCACTTCGCCGCCGAAGTCGGCGTGGCCTGGGGTGTCGACGATGTTGATGTGGGTGCCTTCGTACTCAACGGCGCAGTTCTTCGACAGGATGGTAATGCCGCGCTCTTTCTCCAGGTCGTTGGAGTCCATGACGCGGGTATCAACCTGCTGGTTCTCACGGAAAGTACCGGACTGCTTCAGCAGCTGGTCCACCAGGGTGGTCTTGCCATGGTCAACGTGGGCGATGATGGCGATGTTGCGAATTGCGCGTTTAGTATTAGACATGATTTGTGTATTTACAGGAAATCTGCGGGTGCGGAAGCACTGAACCCACTAGTATAGCATGTTGCGGCGCAACCAACCAGACTTAGAAACTGAGCCGCTCTTTCAGTGCGGCCGCGTTGCGGCGCGAAATTTCCAGTACTTTGCCCCCGGTGAGCGTCACGTCATAGCCCTGGCTTATCGATTCCTCAATGCGTACGATTGCTTGGAGATTGATGATGTGCTGGCGGTTCGCGCGGAAAAAGAATTTTTGCGGCAGGCGCGCTTCGATGCTGTTCAGCGGCTTCTTGACGTAAGCGCGCTGCTCGCCGAAAAACACCTGCACATAATTCTTGCAGCTTTCGATGTAGCGGATCGCGTCCAGCGACACCAGATGGCAACGTTCGCCGTCCTTGATGAAGATCTTGCTGTTGTAATCGAGTTCGGGCTTGGCGCCCTCTCCTTGCGCCGCTTCCCCCTGGCCGCCGGTCAGCTTGGCGACCGCTATGGCAAGCCGCTCGGCGCTGATAGGTTTGAGCAGGTAGTCCACCGTGTGGAAGTCGAAGGAGCGGATCGCATGCTCGGAATAGGCGGTGGTAAAAATGACACGCGGCATATAGCCCAGTTGTTCGAGCACGTCGAACCCGCTGGCGCCCGGCATGTGGATATCCATGAACACCACGTCGGGACGCAGTGCCTGCATCAGCGCCAGCGCCGTGGCGGGATCGCCTGCCTGGGCCACCACCTCAAGCTCAGGCAATGCCTGCAGCATGCGCACCAGCCCTTCGCGCGCCAGCCGCGAGTCTTCAACAACAATCGCCTTCAATATGCCGATTCCTTGGGTAATGTAACCGTGACCTTGAACTGGGCGCCGCCTGGCTCGACCAGCATGGCGGCCATGCCGCCATAAAGCAGTTGCAGGCGGCGCTCGATGTTTTGCAAGCCGATGCCAATGCCCTTCACCTTGCCCGGCGCTAGCAGCGGCTTGTCGTTGCGGACTTCGAACACCAGCCGTCCGTCGCTTTCGGCCAGTTCCAGCGCGAGCTTGCCGCCGCTCGGCAGGTTTTCCAGGCCGTGCTTGACGGCGTTTTCCACCAGCATTTGCAGCACCATCGGCGGCACCAGCACCCCTTGCAACTCCACCGGGACCTGGATTGCAAAGTCCAGGCGCTCTTCCAGCTGGATTTTAGCGATGGCGACATACTGGTGGATAATCGCCAGCTCCTGGCGCAAGCTGACCTTGTCGTGCCGGCTGCTTTCCAGCGAATAGCGCAGGATCTCGGAGAGCGCCGTCATCATGCGGTCGGCCAATTGCGCGTCCTCGTGGATCATGAAGCGGATGTTGTTCAGCGCGTTGAACAGGAAGTGCGGGTTCAGCTGGTTCGACAGGCTGCTTAACTGGGCTTCTTTCAAGCCGTTCTGCAAACGCAGGTTGTGCACCTCCGTCGCGCGGATATGCCGCATCGACGTCACGCTGGTGTAGATGAAACACCAGATGCAGACCAGGAGCTGGCTTGGCACCGCCTGCTCGACAAAGGAGTCAATATAGTAGCGCTGCGGATTGAAGGGCAGCCGGAGCGCCTGGTATTGCGCGCTCACTTCGCCGATAAACGGCGGCACGACGATGGCCACGATCAGCAACGCCATCGCCACTCCCGCCAGCGCGCTGTAGGCGACGGCAATCGGAATCAGGCGCCCCATCGCGAGATGCTTCCAGCCGCGCTGGCGGTAATGCCAGCGGAAGCACAACACCGCCACCGTATACAGCGGCATCCACAGCGTGCTCGCCGCCAGCCTGGGCGCCACCCGGTGGCCGTCCAGGTAGACCATCAGCACCGATACGACAAAACCAAATGCCATTGCACTGCCATGGAACAGCCAGAACTGCCGGTCGCGCGGAAAGAACTGCTGGGGCTGGGGCATGCTTTGACTCGGCAATGGACGGGAACTCGGCATTTTATTTGACTTTTATGCAATAGGCGAGTGGCGCTTTACCAGCTCCGGATCCGTTGCGCAGCCGGTTTGAACATGGCGTCGCCGGGTTGGGTGCCGAACGCCTGGTGGAAGCCGTCGACATTCACCGCCGGGCCGTTGGCCCGGAATTCGTTCGGCGCATGCGGATCCGACGCCAGCAGCTGCAGCACGCGCTCTGGACGCGCCTTCTTGCGCCAGCTTTGCGCATAACTCAGGAAGAAGCGCTGCTCGCCCGTATAACCGCCGGCCACGGTGCGCGGCTTGCCGTCCACCGCACGCTGGTAAGCCTTGAAGGCAATCTGCAGGCCGGTCAGGTCGGCCATGTTTTCCGCCAGCGTCATGGCGCCATTGACGTACTTGCCCGGCATGGCTTCGTAACTGGAATACTGGGCCTGCAAGCGCTGGCCGATTTCCTCGAATGCCTTGCGGTCGGCATCGCTCCACCAGTTGCGCATGACGCCGTCGCCGTCGAACTGCGCCCCCATCGTATCGAAGCCGTGGCTGATCTCGTGGGCGATCTGGGCGCCAATGCCGCCGTAGTTGGCCGCATCGTCCGCATCCATGTCAAACAGGGGCGCCTGCAGCAAGCCGGCTGGGAGGTTGATTTCGTTGAGCATGGGGTCGTAAAAGGCGTTGACCGCGATCGGCGACATCGCCCACGCTGCGCGGTCCATCGGCTTTCCTGCCTGGGCTGCCTTAAGTTCCCATGCGTAGCGCCTTGCGCGATGACGATTGCCGAGCGCATCGCCTTCGCGCACCTCCAGTCCGGCATAGTCATGCCATGTGTCGGGATGGCCGATCTTGGCCTTGTAACTGGCCAGCTTGGCCAGCGCCCGCTCCCGCGTGGCTGGCGTCATCCAGCCGCTCTCTTCGATCATCTCGCGATAGGCGGCCAGCAAGTTCTCGACCATGCCGCGTATGCGCGCTTTGTGCGCTGGCGGGAAATAGCGTTCCACGTAGGCCTTGCCCAACGCCTCGCCCACGGCGGCACTGGTTTCAATAATGGCCGCGTCGGCGCGCGGCGCCGGGGCCGTGGTGCCGGCCAGCGCCGTGCCACGGAACGCGAAATGCGCGTCGCGGAAAGCGCGCGGCAGCACTGGGGCCGCCTCGTCGAGGCTACGCAACTTGAAGTACATTTTCCAGTCTGCCAGCGGCAGTTCGGCGAACAAGGCAGCTATCGCCGTGGCCGTGGCATGCTGCGCCACCATGACGCGTTCGGCCACCGGAATGTTGGCCGCCCGCATGAAGGCCGGCCAGTCGATGCCGGGCGCGCGCTGCAGCAGTTCCTGCGCGTTCATCAGCGTATACATGCGCCCCGGATCTCGCGCCTGCTCAAGCGGCAACTGGACAGCCGCGATGCGCGACTCCAGCGCCATGACGCGCGCCGCCACCCGCGCCGGCTGCGGCAGTCCGGCGAGCGCCGCCAGCCTGGTGAGGTATTCAAGGTACGCCGCGCGCGCCTTGGCCATGCCGGCATCGTCCAGCGCCAGGTAATAGTCGCGGCTTGGCAGGCCAAGCCCGCCCTGCCACATCATGACCCGGTTCAGCCCCGGATCCTTGAAGTCGGCAAAGCCGCCCCACAGCCACAACGGCGTCTCGATGCGCCCCTGCGCATGCCCCATCCATTGCGCCAGAGCGCCGGCATCGCCGATCGCATCGACCTGTGCCAGCAAACGCCTGACCGGCCCCATGCCGGCTTTGTCGATGCGCGCGGTATCCAGGTAAGCCTTGTAATAGCTGCCGGCCTTGCGTTCCGCGCTGGCGGCACGCTGCGGCCTGGCGGAGAGTTCTTCGACGATGCCGCGCACGCGCCGGTCCACCACATCGGGCAGCTCGGCGCCATAGGCTTCCGAACGATTGGCGGGAATGGCCGTGGCCTCGATCCAGGCGCCGTTGACGGCGCGGTACAGGTCGTCCTGGATGCGGATGGCGCCCTGCGGCGCGGCTGCTCCCTTGCCGCAGGTGAGGGAGAGCAGCAGCGCCAGGCCGGCCAGCTTCAGTGAATTCATGGTGTGCCTTTGAAATGAGGTGTCGGCTCATTGTCGGGCCAGCCCTGCCAGCCCGGCGAAAAAGGTGCCAGGCGGCGCCATGCGGGGATAAGCGGCAAGGCGCCGGCAACTGGAAGCTCCCCACCTTTTGGTTTCCGTAGGGTATTATTAGAAAATAAGCAATGACGCTTATTTAAGCCCAACGAACAGCCTGGAGAGCACTACATGAAATTGCGTTTGACGAACACCGTTTTGGCGACCGCCGCCCTGTCCCTGCTGGTGGCTGGCGCCGCCGCTGCCGCCCCGGTCGGCGTGCAGATCCTGAGCGCCACCGTCAAGGACAAGAAAATCGACGGCGCCACCGTCACGCTGCAAAAGAACGGCGAACAATCGGTCAGTGCAAACACCGACGCACAGGGCCAGGTCAAGCTGTCGCCTACTTTCGCCGACGACGCTTCCACCCTGATGATCGTCAAGAAGCCGGGCTACTCCAACCTGGTGGTCAAGTGCCCATGCAATGGCTCGACCTACGCTATCAGCCCGGTGATGAACAACCTGGACGGCATGCGTATCGTGCTGAACTGGGGCGCCAATCCGGCCGACCTGGATTCCCACGTTGTCTATCCGGACAACCACGTCTACTTCATGCAGATGCGCGGCGCCGACGCGAAGCTGGATGTCGACGACACCAACGGCTTCGGCCCTGAGACCATCACCATCGACCGCAAGCACGTCGGCCAGCGCTATGTCTACGCCGTGCACGATTTCACCGACGGCTCCAACCCGAACACCCGCAACCTGGCCAACAGCGGCGCCAAGGTCTTCGTCTACGTCGGCCAGACCCTGATCCGCACCTACTACGTGCCGACCACCGGCACCGGCAACCTGTGGACCGTGTTCGCCGTGACCGAAGACGGCGAGTTCCAGGACTTCAACACCCTGAAAGGCGTGACCAGCCACGACCGCCTGCAAACCTCCGAATTCGCCGGCATCGGCCGTGCGTCCGACCTGCAGGCCGTGAACTACAGTGCCAGCAGCCAGGATAACGCCAAGCGCCTGAACAGCCAGGGCGAGGCGGCCTACCATGCCGGCAACCTGGACGAAGCGATCCGCCTGTACCAGGAAGCGATTGAGTTGAACGGCAACTATGGCCAGGCATACAGCAACCTGGGCCTGGCATTCCAGAAGGCCAACCGCACTGCGGAAGCGATGTGGGCCAACCGCAAGGCCATCGCATTGGCCAGCGGTTCGACCGCGGCTACCGTGCGCGCCAGCTCGCACTACAACAACGGCAAGATCTACGAAGCCGCATCGCAGTGGGACGACGCCCTGCGCGAATACCGCGCAGCGCAGGCCGAGAAGAGCAACCCGACCTACGACAAGGCCATCGCACGCATGATGCAGAACGGAGCGAAATAATGCGCGCGCCAGCGCTGCCCCTGCTGTGCATGGCCGCCGCGCTGGCAGCGGTCGCCGTGCCCGCCGCAGCCGTCGGCCCGGCCTCGGTGGCCAAGGCCGACCGCCGCCTGTGGACGGAAACCCTGAACAGCCGCAATGGCTTCGACAAGGCCTCGCGCGCATCGATCCTGACCTATGCTTCGGCACTGCAGGAAATGCACAAGATGGCCGATGCCGACATGATGGCGTCGTTCAAGATCAAGAGCCTGAACCGCGCCTCGGTCGACAAGTGGCTGAAGTCGGAAATGGCGCTGTCGCTGGCGAACTACCAGCGCGCGGCGCGCGACTGCGCAGGCGGTGACTGGACTTGCGTGGCGCCGGTCGACAGTGCGGAAGCACTACTGCGCCAGGCCGATAGCTGGCAAAAGTCGATACCGGCAGGCCAGCAAGCCTGGCACGCCAACCTGTCGGCTTTCACCCGAGCCTACCTTGCCGAGCAGTTGCGGCTGGCGGCGCTGTTCCCCAAGATCAGCAGCGAGATCGATCGCTTCGGCCCGCATGAATGGAATGGCGACACCCTGGAAGACCGCCAGTTCCTGCTGACCTTCGACGACGGCCCATCGCCAGGCGCGAATACCGACGACACGCTGGCCATGCTGGCAAATACAAAGAAGACCGGCGTCTTCTTCGTACTGGGAGAAAACCTGCAGAACCGCGTCAACAAGGCCGGCGCCGCAAAGGTCGTCGCCTCGTACAAGAACCAGTGCATGGCCTCGCACGGCTGGCAGCACCAGTCGCATGCCAAGTGGGACCAGTGGCAGGATTCGATCACCCGCACCCACGGGCTGCTGAATGCGACCTTCGCCAAAGGCGACGTGCTGCCCTACTTCCGCCCGCCATACGGCCAGCGGCCTGCGGACAGCGCACCGTTCTTCCAGCAGCAGGGCTTGCAGGTCGCGCTGTGGAACCTGGACTCGCAGGACTGGAGCAGCCAGGTCACTGCGGACGATGTCAGCAACCGCATGATTGCGCTGATGCTGATCAAGCGGCACGGCGTGCTGCTGTTCCACGACGTGCACAGCAAAGCCAAGGCCGCGCTGCCCGTCATCTTCGACGAGCTCGGCACCGCAGTCAGCTGGCGCGACTGCCAGCAGCCGCTCGCAAAATAAAAGTCGGGGTCAGCTCCGGCAAATAAATGGGGACGTACCCTTTTAATGGGGTACGTCCCCTTTATTTGCCAGGGCTGACCCCGACTTTTTATACGGTAGCGATCAGGCGCTCGGGGGCCAGGATGGCGTATTCGCCGAAGATGCCGGTGCCGAGCAGGCGGCCGTCGTCGGCGTAGATGCGTACGCGGCCCTCGTATGGCGTCGGCACGGCGATGCTTGGCTCTTTGCCGAGCGGCAGGCGCTGGCCGTGCAGGAAGCGTTTCGCCAGGTCGGCGTTCAGCACGATGCGCGGGAAGGAGGACAGCAGTGCATCCACTGGCGCCAGCAGTTCGCGCGGCGCGGCGTGGGCGGCCAGGTCTTCCAGCGTGACCATTTTGTCGGTGGTGAGCGCGCCGACCTGCGTGCGGCGCAGGGCGTTCAGGTGCGCGCCGCAGCCCAGGGCAGCGCCGATGTCTTCGCCCAGCACGCGGATGTAGGTCCCTTTGCTGCAGGTGACTTCGATCTTCAGGAACGGCGCTTCCCACGATACCAGTTCCAGCTTGTGGATCACCACGTCGCGTGCTTCGCGTTCCAGTGTGATGCCTTCGCGGGCGTATTCGTACAGCGGCTTGCCGTCACGCTTCAATGCGGAATACATCGGCGGCACTTGCTTGATGGGGCCGCGGAAGCGGGCCATCACGGCTTCAATTTCGGCTTGCGTGGCGCTTACCTCGCGCGTTTCAAGCACCTGGCCTTCAGTGTCGCCGGTGTCGGTGCGCACGCCAAGGTGCACGGTGGCCAGGTAGGTCTTGTCGGCTTCCAGCAGGTCTTGCGAGAACTTGGTCGCTTCGCCGAAGCACAGCGGCAGCAGGCCGGTGGCGAAAGGGTCGAGCGTGCCTGTGTGGCCGGCTTTTTTCGCGTTCATGAAGCGCTTGGCCTTGATCAGGGCGTCGTTGCTGGACAGGCCTACCGGCTTATCGAGCAGCAGCACGCCGTCCACGGCGTCGCGCACGCGCTTTACACGTGCTTCGCTCATTCTTCGTCTTTGTCTTCTTCGAAGTCGGCGGCGCGGGTGGCGTTGGCCTTGTCGATCAGGGCGGACATTGCCATGCCGCGCGAGGCGGACATGTCGTGCAGGAAGTGCAGCTGCGGCAGCGTGTGGATGTGCAGGCGCTTGCCCAGCTGGTTGCGCAGGTAGCCGGCAGCGGCGGCCAGGCCGGCCAGGGTGTTCTTGATCGACTCGGGATCGTCCTTCAGGGTGGTGAAGAACACTTTCGCGTGCGCGTAGTCAGGTGTGAGCTGCACTTCGGACAGGGTGATCATGCCGACGCGCGGGTCCTTCACTTCGAAGGCGATCAGCTCGGACAGGTCTTTCTGGATTTGATCCGCCACGCGCAGGCCGCGCTGGGGGATGGATTTGCTATGTTTTGCCATGGTTTTCTTTCCATTTAAAACCGGTAAACCGGTGTCAGACCCACAGGGTCTGACACCCGACACGCGGCTGCCGCGGACCGGTTTTAATAAACTAAAAGGCGGGTGCCCTGCCCCGCTCTCGCGAGGCGGGAAGCACCCGCCGTGTATCGCGCCGTCCTGCTGTTACAGGGTACGGGCGATCTCCTGCACTTCGAACACTTCGAGCTGGTCGCCCACTTCGATGTCGTTGTAGCCCTTCAGGTTCAGGCCGCACTCCAGGCCGGCGCGGACTTCCTTCGCATCGTCCTTGAAGCGCTTGAGCGAGTCGATCTCGCCGGTCCACACCACGATGTTGTTGCGCAGCAGGCGGACGGAAGACGAACGCTTGACCACGCCATCGGTAACCAGGCAGCCCGCAATCGCGCCGACCTTGGAGACGTGGATGACCTGGCGAATCTCGACCTGGCCGGTAACGTGTTCGCGCTTCTCCGGCGCCAGCATGCCCGACATCGCCGCTTTGACCTCTTCGATCGCATCGTAAATGATGTTGTAGTAGCGGATGTCGACGCCGTTGGTCTCGGCCAGCTTGCGCGCCTGTGCATCGGCACGCGCGTTGAAGCCGATGATGACCGCCTTGGAAGCGGTCGCCAGGTTGACGTCCGATTCCGAAATGCCGCCCACCGCTGCGTGCACGATCTGTACGCGCACTTCGGAGGTCGACAGCTTCTGCAGCGAGCCAACCAGCGCTTCCTGCGAGCCTTGCACGTCGGTCTTGATGATCAGAGGCAGGTTCTTCACTTCGCCTTCGGCCATCTGGTCGAACATGTTTTCCAGCTTCGCGGCTTGCTGCTTGGCCAGCTTCACGTCGCGGAACTTACCTTGGCGGAACAGGCCGATCTCACGGGCTTTACGCTCGTCAGCCATGACCATCGCTTCCTCACCGGCGGCCGGCACTTCGGTCAGGCCCTGGATCTCCACCGGGATCGAAGGACCGGCTTCCGAAATCGCCTTGCCGTTTTCGTCCAGCATCGCACGAACGCGGCCGAAGGACGAACCTGCCAGCACGACGTCGCCGCGCTTCAGGGTACCGGATTGCACCAGGATGGTGGCCACAGGACCACGGCCCTTGTCCAGGCGGGCTTCCACCACCAGGCCGCGCGCAGGCGCTTCGACCGGTGCTTTCAGTTCCAGGACTTCGGCTTGCAGCAGCACTTGCTCCAGCAGGTCGTCAATGCCCTGGCCGGTTTTCGCGGATACCGGCACGAATGGCGAATCGCCACCGTATTCTTCCGGCACCACTTGTTCTGCTACCAGCTCCTGGGTCACGCGGTCGACGTTGCCGCCTGGTTTGTCGATCTTGTTGATCGCCACAACCAGCGGCACGCCTGCTGCCTTGGCGTGGGAGATCGCTTCCTTCGTCTGCGGCATCACGCCGTCGTCGGCTGCCACCACCAGGATAACGATGTCGGTTGCCTTCGCACCGCGGGCACGCATTGCCGTGAAGGCCTCGTGACCTGGCGTATCCAGGAAGGTGATGGTGCCGCGCGGGGTGTCCACGTGGTATGCACCGATGTGCTGGGTAATGCCGCCGGCTTCGCCCGACGCAACCTTGGCGCGGCGGATGTAGTCCAGCAGGGAGGTTTTACCGTGGTCGACGTGGCCCATCACGGTCACCACTGGTGCACGCGGGGTTGCTTCGTACTCGGCGTGTTCGCCCTGGTCGGCCAGCAGCGCTTCCGGATCGTCGACGGCGGCAGCGAAGGCTTTGTGGCCCATCTCTTCCACCACGATCATCGCGGTTTCCTGGTCCAGCACCTGGTTGATGGTGCACATCTGGCCCAGCTTCATCAGCTGCTTGATGACTTCAGATGCCTTGACTGCCATCTTGTGCGCCAGTTCGGCCACGGTGATGGTTTCCGGCACGTGCACGTCATGGATGATCGCTTCGGTCGGCTGCTGGAAGTTCGTTTCGCGATCTTCATGGTGGCCGCCGCGGCGACCGCCCTTGCCGCCTGCACGCCAGCCGTCACGGCCGCCGGCATTGGCGCCGGTGTTGCCACCACGGCCCTTGCCTGCACCGCCGCCTGGGGCGCCACGGCGCTTTTCATCCTGCCAGGTCGAAGCCACGTTGGCCGACTTGATGGATTTCTTGTCGCCTGGCTTGCCTTCTTTCTTGTCGCCGGCTGGAGCTGCTGCGGTAGCGGCAGGCTTCTTGTCTGCTGGCTTGTGCAGGGTGCCTTCGGCAACTTTCGGCTTGGCTGCAGCAGCGGCCGGAGCCGGCTCAGGAGCCTTCATGACGCGACGCGGCTGGCTCATCATCAGCTTGATCTGGGCCACTTCGTCTGCAACAGCTTTACGCGCACGTTCGGTCGCTTCGGCGCGCTCGGCGGCTTCCTTGGCGGCAATTTCGTGCTTGCGCTTGGATTCTTCGGCATCGGCCAAGCGCTTCTTCTCTTCTTCTTCGGCGGCGGCTTTCTGCGCGGCGCCGGCTGCAGCGGCGGCAGCGGCCTTCTCGGCGGCGGCCTTGTCGGCTGCGGCTTTCTTGGCTTGCTCTTCCGCTACGCGCTTGGCCTCCTCTTCGGCGGCTTTGGCTTGGGCAGCCTTTTCCTCGTCGAGCTTGGCCAGGCGTTCCTGTTTTTCTTTCAGCTCCGCTTCCTGGCGAGCGATCAGCTCGGCCTGGCGGCGTGCTTCTTCTTCACGGCGCGCCTGTTCGGCAGCGTCGATCACCGGCGCGGCCGGCTTGGCGGCGGTGGTGGTCACCACGTCGTCGCGCTGGACGAAGGTGCGCTTCTTGCGCACTTCGACCTGGATGGTGCGGGCCTTGCCGGAGGCGTCGGCCTGCTTGATCTCCGTGGTCTCTTTACGAGTCAGGGTGATCTTTTTCTTTTCGCCCGGCTCTGCGCCTGCGCCGTGGGTACGGCGCAGGTGTTCCAGCAGCTTGTCCTTATCATCTTTTGACAATGGATCTGACGCCGAACTCTTTTCGACGCCAGCAGACTTCAGCTGCGACAGCAGCAAATCTGCAGGCATCTTCAGTTCGGTGGCAAATTGGGCTACGTTGTTACTCGCCATTCAGTCCTCTTTTCTATGTGTCTCGATGATAAATAAAGCTGCTTCTACTACTTAGGCCTTTGCGGCTTCGGACGATGCCCAGGCCTTGGCTTGCAGGGCCTTGGCGCGATCATCGTACTTACCGTCGACCAGCTTCATTTCATCGTCGGTCACATTCTCAAACTCATTCGAAATCAGTTCACGCGCGCGGTCGCTCGACAATGCCAGGATGGCGCCGAACTCGTCATAGGCCAGACCGGCGAATGCCGCCAGGGTCTTGATGCCTGCGAGGCCCAGCTTGCCCGCGGTGACGCGGTCCATGCCTTCCAGGCCAACCAGCTGTTCTTCCATGCCTTCCAGGCCTTCTTCCGAAGCGATGGCTTCGGTCACCAGGGCGTCGCGGGCACGGGTACGCAGCTCGTTGACGGTGTCTTCGTCGAACGCTTCGATGTCCAGCATCTCGGAGATCGGCACGTAGGCGATTTCTTCCAGGCTGCTGAAGCCTTCTTCCACGAGGATGTCGGCCACTTCCTGGTCCACATCCAGTTTTTCCATGAACAGTGCGCGCACGGCGGCGGTTTCGGCGGCCAGCTTGTCGGCCGATTCTTCCGCGGTCATGATGTTGATCTTCCAGCCGGTCAGCTCGGAAGCCAGGCGCACGTTCTGGCCGGAGCGGCCGATGGCGATTGCCAGGTTTTCTTCGTCAACCACCACGTCCATCGCGTGCTTGTCTTCGTCAACCATGATGGAGGACACGTTGGCAGGTGCCAGCGCGCCGATCACGAATTGCGCAGGATCTTCCGACCACAGCACGATGTCCACGCGCTCGCCGCCCAGCTCGCCGGTCACGGCCTGCACGCGCGAACCGCGCATGCCGACGCAGGTGCCGATCGGGTCGATGCGTTTGTCGTTGGTGTGCACAGCGATCTTGGCGCGGACGCCGGCGTCGCGTGCAGCGGATTTGATCTCCAGCATGCCTTGTTCGATTTCCGGCACTTCCAGTTCGAACAGCTTCATGATGAACTCTGGCGCAGTACGCGACAGGATCACTTGCGGGCCGCGCATATTGCGGTCAACGCGCAGGATGTAGGCACGTACGCGGTCGCCGATACGCAGGTTCTCTTTCGGGATCATCTGGTCGCGCGGCAGGCGCGCTTCGATCTTGCCGGATTCGACGATCGCATCGCCGCGTTCCATGCGCTTGATGGTGCCGGTGACCAGCGCGTCGCCGCGCTCCAGGAAGTCTTGCAGGATCTGCTCGCGTTCAGCATCGCGCACGCGCTGCAGGACCACTTGCTTGGTGTCCTGGGCGAAGCGGCGGCCGAATTCCACGGATTCGATCGGCTCTTCGATGTATTCATCGACTTCGATATCAGGGATCTGCTCTTTCGCTTCGAACAGCAGCACTTCCTGGTCAGGCAGTTGCAGGCCGGCTTCGTCCGGCACTACGTGCCAGCGGCGGAAGGACTCGAACTCGCCGCTTTCACGGTCGATCGAAACGCGAATATCCACTTCGCCTTCATAGCGCTTCTTCGTGGCTTGCGCCAGTGCGAACTCGAGCGCGCCGAACACGACTTCCTTGTCGACGTTCTTTTCGCGCGCCAGCGCATCAACCAATAACAATACTTCGCGACTCATGCTTTGCGGCTCCCAAAATTCACCTGCGGCACCAAGCGTGCCTTGTCAATGTCCGCGAGCGTGAAATTCAGCACCGCAGGACCTTCTTTACCTTCAAATTCAATACCCAGTTGATCGCCTTCAGGCTCCGTCAGGATGCCCTGGTAGGACTTGCGATTCGCAGTGCCTGGAATGGCCATGCGCAGCTTGACGATCGCTTCGGAGCCGGCAAAGCGGACGAAGTCGCTGAACTTGCGCAGCGGACGGTCCAGGCCAGGCGACGAAATTTCGAGGCGCTCGTAAGGAACGTTCTCGACCGTCAGCACGTGCGACAATTGGTGGCTCACCGTGGCGCAGTCTTCAACCGTGATCGGGCCCTTTTCTTCTGCATCTTCCGCCGTGAAGTCGATATAAACACGCAGCAGTCCGCGTTCGGCCCGTTCGAAATCGACCAGGTCGTAGCCGAGGCCAGCGACGGTTTTTTCAATCAATTCAGGCAGTTGCAAAAGAAATCTCCAGATACTTAAAACGATTCAACCAAAAAAAAATGGGCAACTGCCCATCTTTCGTTACTGCAGCCAGATGAAAGCACTCTCGGCAAAAATACCTGCGAAGAACTTTAACTAGGCTGCTCATTATAGCGCCTTATTGACTTCGCTGCAATGCCGCATACCACATCGGACGAGGGTGTAACAATAGCAAGGTGCTCAAAAACCAACACCCAAAACCGGCAAAGCAGGGTCAGACCCAAGGGTCTGACCCGGGACTGCGACTGCTGCGTAACAGGGTCTGACCCTTGGGTCAGACCCAGATTTACCGGTTTTAGCCTTTACGGCGACGCGGCATGCCATGGTCGGACGCCCCGCCGCGCGGCTGGTGGCCGCCGCGGCGCTGCTGCCCCTGGCCGTGGCCATGCCCCTGGCCAGCGAAGCCAAAGGTCGTCATCAGCGGATCCGGCTGGCGTGGACCGCCGCCCTGCCCCTTGCCTTTACCCTTACCCTTGCCGCCGCCAGCACCGCCGGCGCTACGGCCACCCGGCTGCTGGTCACCGAATCCGGTAAAGCCGCCGCCACCATGACGCGGCGCACCAAAGAACGCCCCCTGCCCCTGGTTGCGGCCGCCACGCGGCGCCTGAGGGAACGGATCGGCATTCTTGTTGCTCACATCCATGCGGTTGCCATTCGGCTCGCGTTCACGCTTGCCCTGGCCCTGGCCCTGGCCGCCCTGCGGCTTCTTGCCCTCGCCAGCGCCAGCACCGCCTTCTTTCTTGAAGCCTACTGCCGACAGCAGGTCGCGCACGGAATTCTCTTCCATCTCCTCCCAGCGGCCGCGCTTCAAGTTCGAAGGCAGGGTCAGCGCACCGTAACGGGTACGGATCAGGCGCGACACAGTCAGGCCGATCGCCTCGAACATGCGGCGCACCTCGCGGTTACGGCCTTCGCCGATCACCACGCGGTACCACTTGTTGACGCCTTCACCGCCGCCATCGGCGATCTTGGTGAACTGCGCCATGCCGTCTTCCAGCTCGACGCCGGCCAGCAGTTTCTGGCGCATGCCTTCTTCCAGCTCGCCCAGGGTGCGCACCGCGTATTCGCGGTCGATGTTGTAGCGCGGGTGCATCAGGCGGTTCGCCAGGTCACCGGAGGTGGTAAACAGCAGCAGGCCTTCGGTATTAAAGTCCAGGCGGCCAACGGCCAGCCATTTGCCGGTCTTCATAGTCGGCAGGCGATCAAACACCGATGGACGGCCATCCGGGTCGTCGTGCGACACGATTTCGCCGGCCGGCTTGTGGTACACCAGCACGCGCGGCGGCTTCTTGGAAACCTTGCGCTGCACCAGCTTGCCGTTGATACGCACTGCATCGGTCGGCAGGATGCGCTGGCCGATGTGGGCCGGCTCGCCGTTCACCGACACGCGGCCGGCGATGATCAGTTCTTCCATGTCGCGGCGCGAACCCATGCCCGCTTCCGCCAGCACCTTGTGCAGCTTCGGCGCATCGTCTTCCGCCGTCAGGTCGCGGCGCGCCTTGACCGGCTTGCCGGAACCGCCCTCGTCGCGGTCAAACGCGTCGGAGGTCACGAAAGAGAACACCGCATCGGCTTCGGACGACTTGTCCTTGGCCTTCATCTTGTTGCCGAAGGCGCCCGGCACGCGTTGCTTGCCCTGGCCGCCCTTGCCTTGGCCCTGACCCTGGCCGCCTTCGCCGGCCTGCGCACCCTGGCCTTCGCCATGCGCCTGCTTGCCGTGCTTGCCCTTCTTGCCTTTGTGCTTGCCGTGCTTGTCGTGGCGCTTTTCAGCAGGGACCGCGCTTGGCCATGGGCTCGCACCCTCACCGCCTTCAGCGGCGGCCGGCGCGGCGCCTTCGGCAGGCGCTGCCTCGGCGCCGAGCGCCGCTGCCGCCACGGCAGCCTTTTCAGCCTGGCGCAGTGCGCGCTGTTCGCGCATCTGGCGCGGGCCGCGTGGCGCACGGCCGCGATCCTTGCCCTGGCCTTCCCCACCTTCGCCGGCCTGCGCTGCTTCCGCGGGTGCCGATGCGACCGGCGCCGGAGCTGCTTCCGCAACCGGCGCCGCCTCCGCCGCTACAACCTTTTTGGCACGCGGCTTTTTGACCGGAGCCGCTTCCGCGCTCGCAGCAGGCTGCTCGCCCGCCACAGCTTCGGCCGCGGCTGCGGCTTTGGTACGACGCTTGGGCTTTGGCGTTTCGCCGGCTGCCAAAGCGGCAGCGTTGTCAGCCTCGATCTGCGCCTTGGTGCGGCGTTTCGGCTTGGCGGGTGCGGTCTCGGCGGCTGCCGGGGTACCGGTTTCTGGGGAGTTATCAGGCTTGTTCATTATTCGTTTCTGCTAAGGGCTCGACGTTATCGGGCGCCGGGTCATCTGTTACCGGCGGCGCCTCGTCTGGCGTCGCCTCTTTCTCTTCTTCTGCTGCTTGTGCTTCGTGCGCCGCCTTCTCGAAGTTCTCGGTCAGGCGAGCCTCCAGTACTTCCAGCGGATTTTCATTCTGCGTATCGCTGATCTGCTGCAACGGCGGCAGCTGCGACAGCGATTCCAGCCCCAGGTCGTCCAGGAACTGCTTGGTCGTGCCCAGCAAGGCCGGGCGGCCCAGTACATCGCGGTAGCCGACCGTATCGACCCAGCCGCGGTCTTCCAGCATCTTGATCGTCTGCGAGTTCACCGCAACGCCGCGGATTTCCTCGATATCGCCGCGGGTCACCGGCTGGCGGTAAGCGATGATGGCCAGCGTTTCCAGCGTGGCGCGCGAATACTTCTGCGGTTTTTCCGGATTCAGGCGATCCAGGTACATCTTCATTTCAGGCCGGCTCTGGAAGCGCCAGCCGCTGGAGAGGCTGACCACCTCAATGCCGCGCCCTTGCCAATCCTGGCGCAATTCTTCCAGCAATTCCTTGATCGTATCGCCGCCGACACCAGCACCGAGCGGATTGCCCTGGTCGTCGGTTTCGACGTACAGCTTTTTCAGGCTGTGGATCGATAAGGGTTCACGGGCGCATAGCAGCGCAGCTTCGAGGACTTTCTTAGCCTCTGCATTATCCATACACTACATTTGGTTGTGTAACTTTGTAAGAAGGCGCCAGACCGCTACGCGCCGGGGCGAGAGTCTCAGGTGGAGAGCGTTTTCAGGGCGAAAACAAGGCGGGCGACAGGCGCCGCTTCATCCAACTTGGTCAATTGTACCTGATAAAACTCAGGAGAAGTGTAAAAGCCTGCTTGCTCAGCCGGCA
Source organism: uncultured Duganella sp. (assembly GCA_966077345.1). GTDB lineage: Bacteria > Pseudomonadota > Gammaproteobacteria > Burkholderiales > Burkholderiaceae_D > Rugamonas. The sequence continues at coordinate 176,392 of CBHREK010000005.1, read as the reverse complement.
AGGCGCTCGGCCAGAATTGCCGAAACGCCAACAAAAGCCGGATACTCGGCAGTGATGACATAGGTGGGAATCGCCGCCAGGTACTTATTGAAACGTCCTTTTTCCTCGAAGCGGGCGCGGAAGCCGGAGCGGTCGAAGCGCTCGCCCAGGCGCGGCACGATGCCGCCGCCAATATAAATACCACCCGTCGCGCCCAAGGTCACGCCCAGGTTGCCAGCAATGGTGCCGAGCATGGTGCAGAAGTGCTCGATCACGTCGTCGCACAGCGGGCATTCGCCGGTCAGCGCGCGGCGCGCAATCTCCGGCGCCGACAACACTGGCTCCTTATGGCCGCGCTGGGCCACCAGCGCGCGGTAAATCAATTCGATGCCGACGCCGGACAGCAAGCGCTCCGCCGACACATGCGGGAATTCGGTCCAGGCATATTGCAGGATCGCCACCTCTTCCGGGTTCATCGGCGGGAAACTGACATGGCCGCCCTCGCTCAGCAGCGCAGTCCAGCCGGAAGCCGACGGGATCAGGCCCGACACGCCGAGGCCGGTGCCGGCGCCGATCAGGCCAAGCGGCGCGCCGGCTTGCGGCGTGCCGCCACCGACCTGGCGCTTCTGGTCGTCCGCCAGCAGCGGCAGCGAGCGCGCCAGCGCGGTGAAATCATTGGCCACCACCAGCACCTCGAAGCCGACCGCCAGGCGCAGCGCCTCGATCGAAAACTCCCAGTGGTGGTTGGTCATCTTGACGTAATCGCCATTGACCGGATTGGCGATCGCAATCGCACCGTGGCGCACACCCAGGCCGGCAGCCGCCACTACATCCGGCAGCGCCAGGTAAGCCTTCAGCGCATCGGCCAGCGTTGCATAAGCTGCGCCGGACAGCACGTGGATATGCTCAATCCTGCCAGGCGCCAGTTCCAGGGCAAACCGGGCATTGGTCCCGCCCACGTCGGCCAGCAGGCGCGGGCTTTGGAAGAAGGCAGGCGTGACAGGGATGGTCTGGGCAGTCATGGGCACAAGCGATTAAGTTGAGCCCTAATCCTAAGGGATTTGTTAGCCGAGACGCAAGGAATTCTTTGTAGTTTAAGTACAAGAACCGTAAAAATTAGGTGCGAATGCTACATAGCGCGATATTTCGACGGTAGTATGACTACTCAGGCGAATCCGGGACGGGTGCGCGCCGCCCCGCCCGGAGGGCGTGCGAAGCGCTGCAGTCAGCAATTAATGGCGGGAGTCGACGGGTGTAAAGCTGTCGGGCGACTGTTCGGCGATGACAGCGGATTCGCTCTCGCTGCGGAAGGCCGTGTTCCAGGCGTCCAGCCCGCCGTGCAGCGGTTTGGCGCGCTTGTAGCCGTGGGAGTGCAGCTGCTTGGCTAGTTTGGCGGCGGTGACGTCGTTCGGGCAGCTGCAGTAGACGATGATGTGGCGGTCTTTCGGCAGGGATTTGATGACGGCCAGCGGGTCGCTGGCGCCTACCAGCAGGGCGCCCGGTACAGGAGGATCCAGCAATTGCGCGGTGGCGCTACGGGCGTCCACCATCACGGGGTCGTGGCCGGAATCGAGCAGCTCTTTCAGCTCGTCGATGCTGATGCGCTCGGTTTGCATCGCTTTCTGGAAACGGCGGCGCTCGATGAATTTGGCCAGCACGAACAGGCCGAGCAGGATGGCCAGCACGGTCAGCGCAGTCGAGCCCATGGTCGACAGCACTTCCAGCACTTTATCGACATCGGCATGGAAATAGGCGCCGATCGACAGGCCGGTGGCGCTCCACAGCAGGCCGCCCAGCAGGCTGAATCCCAGGAAAGTCGGCACCCCGGTACCCAGCGCGCCTGCCATCGGTGGTGCAATGGTGTTGAAGCCGGGGATGAATTTGGCCACCACCATCGACTTCGGGCCCCATTTGCGGAAATTGTCTTCCGTCTGGCTGACGCAGTAGTCCGGCGACAGCGAGATCTTGCACAGCAGCTTGAGGATGCGCTTGCCGAAGCGGCGGCCGGCGCGGAACCAGAAGAAATCACTGAGCAGGCATGCCAGCATGGCAACTGCCAGCACGACCGGGAACGGCGCGCTGCTGCTGTTGTCGATGGCCAGCGCACCGGCCACGATCAGGACTGGATAGGCAGGAATTGGCAACCCCATCTGTTCGACCAGCACCACGGCAAAGACGATCAGGACACCATACTGCTGCAACAGGGTAATTAGGTTAGCCATAGTTCGTCTATGGTAGCGCAAAACCGGGGCTAAGGCAGGGCTCCCTCCACATACTGCACTGCGAGCTGTTGCTGCAGCATCCGGAACAGCTTGTCCTGCTCCACCGGCTTGTGCAGGAAATCGTCGGCGCCTGCGGCCTGCGCCTGTTGCCGCTCGCCGCCGAAGGCCGACGCCGTCAGCAGCACCACGCGCGGCTGCGGCAGGCTGCGGTCGGCGCGCAGGCGGCGCGTCGCCTCCAGCCCGTCAAGCACCGGCATGCGCCAATCCATCAGGACCAGCTCCGGCTGCCACGTCGCGATGACGTCCAGCGCCTCCATCCCGTCCGATGCCTCCTGCACCTCGAAGCCGGCCGGCACCAGCATGCTGCGCAACAGGTGGCGGCCATCGACGCCATCGTCCACCACCAGGACGCGCCGCCCCTGGTGCATCGGCGCCAACTGCGGCAGTCGCGCCAGCGGCTCGCCGGCATCGGCTTCTTCCGCCTCGATGGTGAAGCGGAACACGGAGCCGCGCGCCGGCTGCGACGCCGCCTCCACTTCCAGCTCGCCGCCCATGATGCGCACGTACTGGCGCGAAATCGCCAGGCCAAGGCCGGGATCCTCAGGAATGTCTTCGGTGTCCGCCTGCACGGCAAATGCCAGCCCATGCCGCCCGCCAGGCAAGACCGTCTGGCGCAGGGATAGCGTGACCGCGCCCTCGCGCGCATGCCTGAGGACATTGGTGACCAGGTTAAGCAGCACATGGCGCACTTTGGCGCCATCCATCGCCAGGGCGCGCGGCAATGCGCCGCATTCGAGTTTCAGCGCCACCCCGGCCTGGGCAGCGCGCTCGCCCACCATGTCGCACACGTCGCGCAGCAACTGCGCCACATCGACCGCTTCCCGGTGCAGGCTCACGCCGCCGGCCTCAATCCTGGACAGCTCGAGGATATCGTTGATCAAGGCCAGCAGATGCTGGCCGGAGCGATGGATGATGGCCATATTGCGCTTTTCATCGGCCGTCATGGTGGTCGAATGCGCCATCAGCCGCGAAAAGCCGATCACCGAATTCAGCGGCGTGCGCAGCTCATGGCTCATGGTGGAGAGGAACACGCTTTTGGCGCGGCTGGCCGCCTGCGCTTCCGTCACCGCCACCGACAGGGCCGCGGTGCGCTCGCTCACCAGCTCTTCCAGGTGGCTGCGATGGCGCCGCAATTCCTGTTCGCTTTCGGTGGCCTCCGTCACATCGATGCTGACGCCGACCATGCGCACCACCTTGCCCTGCACGTCGCGGAAGGAACGCGCCATGGAACGCAGGTGGCGCAGCGTGCCGTCCGGCCGGCGGATGCGGAACTGCAGGGAGAAATCACGCTCGCCGTTCAGGGCAGCCGCCACTTCGGCGCGTGCCAGCTCGCGGTCCTCGGGCACCACGCGCTCCAGCCAGGCCTTGTAATTGCCGCCGCCAAGCCGGGTGCCCAGCCCATACTGGCGCAGGATCTCGTCGTCCTGCATCAATTCGTCGTAGACCACGTCCCAGTCCCAGATGCCGATGCGCGCGGCGCGGGTGGCCACGCTCAGGCGCTCTTCGCTTTCGCGCATCGAGCGGTAGCGGCTGTCGAGCAGCTCCCACATCTTGTGGATGGATTCTTTCAGGGTGCGCAGTTCGCCGTAGAACCAGGCCTTCTGCGGCGTGTCGCCCATCACGTACTGGCCGACCGCCTTCAGCGGCCGCAGGATCAGGAACCATAGCAGGCCATACAGGCTGGTAACGAGCACCGCCGCCAGCACCAGGATCGCCACCAGGTTGGCGCGCCGCTGATCAAGCAAATCCTGACGCACATAGGCTGGCGTTGCGAAGACCTTGATGGTGCCGATCGTGGCGCCATCGACAATGATCGGCCGCTGCGCCACCAGCATGTCCGGCGTCGTGGCCAGCGGCAGGCTGGTTTCAAGCTTGTCGCCGGCACCGCGCTGCACCACTTGCTCGCGCTTGCTGCCGGTGCCGTACAAGACGATGGCGTGCAGGTCGCGCTGGTTCATGCTGGCGCGCATGATGGAAAACACCTGCTTGTCGTCGAAATTCCAGGCCGGCATGGCCACGCCCAGCGCCAGCTGGTCGGCACTGATATTCAGGACGCGCTGCAGCTCCTGCCAGCGCTTGCTGCTCTCGGAATTGTAGGAATAGGCGGCAAACACCAGCAGCACGGCGCTGACGATCGTCGTCAACGCCACGCTGACCAATAGTGCGATGGAAGCAACTTTGTTTGAACGCAAAGACCTGCTCCTGCCGGGGCGCCACGGTATGCGGCGCAGATGGCCAGTTTGCCAGCTTTACAAGGGCCGATCAAGCAGCCTTGGGAATGGCTGCCAGCAGGGAGCGCGTGTAGGGATGCTGCGGGTTGCGATACAGTTCATCGGAGTCCGCCATTTCCACCACTTCGCCCTGATGCATCACCATCACCTGGTCGGAGATGTACTTCACCACCGACAGGTCGTGCGAGATGAAGATATAGGACAGGCCGAATTCGTCCTGCAGGTCCTGCAGCAGGTTCAGCACCTGCGCCTGCACCGACACGTCCAGTGCCGATACCGATTCATCGCAGACCAGGATTTCCGGCTTCATGGCCAGGCAGCGCGCGATGGCGATGCGCTGCCGCTGGCCGCCGGAAAACTCGTGCGGATAGCGATGGTAGGCTTGCTGCGGCAGCCCCACCCGTTCCAGCAGCGCCAGCGCCATTTGCGTGCGCTCCGCATCGCTGGCGCCGATCGCGTGCAAGCGCATTGGCTCCAGCAGGATCTGCCCCACCGCGAAGCGCGGGTTCAGCGAGGCATACGGGTTCTGGAAAATGATCTGGATGCGGCGCTTGAACGGCTGGAATTCCTGCGCGCTCATGGCCAGCAGGTCGCGCCCTTCGAACAGGGCGCTGCCGCCTGTCGCCTGGTGCAGGCGCAGCAGGGTCAGGCCGACGGTGGACTTGCCGCTGCCGGATTCACCGACCACGCCCAGGGTCTTGCCGCGCGCCAGCTTGAACGATACGCCTTTGACGGCCGGGAACTCGCGCTTGCCGAACAGGCCTTCGCGCAGCCAGAAGCTCTTTTTCAGGTTCCTGACATCAAGCACGATGTCATCGTCCGGTGCACTGCCCCGCGCGCGCTGCGGCAGGTGCTCGGCGGCGCCAAAGCGCCCTTCCATGTAGTCGTTGATCACGGGCAGCCGCAGCGGGCGCGCATCGAGCGACGGCCGGCAATGCAGCAGCGCGCGCGTGTACAGGTCTTTCGGTTCGGCGAAGACTGCGCGGGCGTCTCCAGTTTCACGCACTTCCCCATGGCGCATCACTATCACTTCGTCGGCGATCTCGGCCACCAGTCCCAGGTCGTGGGTGATGAACAGCACCGACATCCGGTGCTTTTTCTGCAGGCCGGCAATCAGTTCCATGATCTGCTTCTGGATCGTCACGTCCAGGGCGGTGGTCGGTTCGTCGGCGATCAGCAGCTTGGGCTTGCAGGCAATGGCCATGGCGATCATCACGCGCTGCTGCTGGCCGCCGGACATCTGGCTGGGATACGCATCGATCTTCGCCGCAGGCTCGGGGATGCCGACCTCCTCCAGCAATTCCAGCGTGCGGGCGCGGGCGCTGCGCTTGTCCATGCCCATGTGCAGCCGCAGCACCTCGCCAATCTGGGCGCCGACCGTGAACACGGGATTGAGCGAGGACATCGGCTCCTGGAAGATCATCGCGATATCCTTGCCGCACATGGCACGGCGTTCGGCAACCGACTGGTGCAGCACTTCGCGGCCTTCAAACAGCACGCTGCTTTGTTCGTCGATCAGGGTGGTCTGCGGCGGCAGCAGCCCCATGACAGCCAGCGAACTGACCGACTTGCCGCTGCCCGACTCGCCCACCAGGGCTACCGTGCGGTTGTGCGGGATGTCGAAGGAAATGCCCTTGACCGCTTCGACCGTGTTCTTCTTGTCGGTGCGGAAGCGGATGCGCAAATTGCGGACCTGTAGCAGCATGTCATTTCACCTTGGGGTCGAGCGCATCGCGCAGTGCGTCGGCGAACAGCGAGAAGGCGGTCACCAGCAGGGCCATGGCGCTGGCGGCGGCGGTGAGCTGCCACCACTTGCCAAGGATCAGCTCATTCTGGGCTTCGTTCAGCATCGAGCCCCAGCTCACCACGCCGACCGGTACGCCGAAGCCGAGGAAGGACAGGATCACTTCGGCCTTGATGAAACCGACTACCAGGATCGACACCTGCACCAGCGCCACATGGCTCACATTGGGGAAAATGTGGCTGAACATCTTGCGCCAGGCCGAGGCGCCGATGGCGTCGGCTGCCATCACGTATTCGCGCGCCTTGTGCTTGATGTACTCGGCGCGAATCAGGCGGTAGGGCCCGGTCCAGCCGGTCAGGCCCAGGATCAGGACGATGGTCAGCACGCCTTTCTGCTGCAGTACCGCGGCGACGGTCAGGATCATCAGGATCGAAGGGATCGAGGTGAACACGTTGTAGAACCAGTTGAAGAAATCGTCCACCATGCCGCCGTAGAAGCCGGAAATCGCGCCGAACAGGGTTCCCAGGCCGACCGCCAGCGTGGCCGCCGCCAGGCCGACCACGATCGAGGTCTCGCCGCCCTTGATGGTTTTCCTGATGATGTCGTGGCCCCATTTATCGGCGCCGAACGGCAGGCTGGTCGCGCGCTCGGCAGCCGGCTCGGCAACAGCCTTGCCCAAGGCAGCGCGCAATTCGCGCAAGTCCTCTGCCAATGGATCGAATTCGTTGGCAGGCGGGGCGCCAGGCGGGGTGCCGCTGGGGGCGCCGGCAACCGCCACAGGCGGCATGGCCGGCGCCGCCACAAACGTCGGCGGCGCATAGTTGACCGCAACCTCTTCTTCCCAGTCCGCCGCCACGATGCCGGTTGCGGAAGCCGCGAGCAAGAGCAGGAAAGCCGCAACCACCGCCAGCGCCGCCATGGCAACCCGGTCCGCCAGCAGGCGGCGCCAGGCCAGGGTCCACAAGCCGGCCGAATCATGAATTGCGTGCATGCGCTGTCCTTACTTGAGCTGAACGCGCGGATCGACAGCCTGGTACAGCAAATCGGTCAGCAGGTTGAACACCATGGTGGCCACGGCAACGTAGACGGTAATGGCTTTGATCACGGGAAAATCGGAACGTTCCACCGCCAGGATCACTTCGCGCCCGATGCCGGGGATGCCGAAGAAGCGCTCCAGCAGGAAAGCGCCGATCAGCATGGCCGGCAAGCTCGCCATGACATGGGTAATGATCGGGATCGCCGCATTGCGCAGCACATGCACCCACATCACGCGCCGCTCCGGCAAGCCCTTGGCGCGCGCCGTGCGCACATAATCCTGGCCCACCTCGTCCAGTACGAAGCTGCGGTACAGGCGCAAGGTCGGCGCCAGCGAAACGGCCAGGCCGATCAGGATCGGCAGCGCCGCAAAATGCAGGTTCTCCAGCAGGCCCGCGCCCCAGCCCTGCACCGGGAACAGGCCGGCCTTATAGGCCAGCCAGTACTGGAACACGATGATATAGACCAGGATGGAAATCGACATGCCTGCCGTGCAGGCCACCATCACCACGCGATCGGTCAGCGAGCCGCGCACGAAGGCCACCGCCAGCGCAAGCGCAATGCCGAGCAGGGTTTCCAGCACGGTCAGCGGCACCAGCACGGTCAGCGAAGGCCCTAGCCGGGAAGCAATGATGTCCGAAACGGCCTCGCCGGTGGCCCAGCTCTGGCCGAAATCGAAGGTGGCAATCTGTTTCAGGAAGATGCCCAGTTGCACATACCACGGCTGGTCCACGCCAAGCTGGCGGCGAATATTTTCGATGCTGGCCGCATCAGACATCTTGCCGGCCAGGATATAGGCCGGGTCGCCGCCAACCCAGTTAAACAGCACGAACACCAGCAGCACCACACCCAGCATGGTGGGCAGCATCTGCCACAGGCGGCGCAATATGTATGAAGCCATGTCTGATTTCAGCGGCAAGAGTTGGCCGTAACAATAACGCAAAACTATCCAAAGAGAAACTTGCAGGCTTCCCACTTGTGTACACAAGCCCCATGTTTTTGGACCATCAGTAACAAAATGTACATTCGCAAATATTTGCCCGCCATGCACCATATTAGCGGCAAAAAGCAGCCATATCGCTGCAATATGCCGTCATTTTGCCGAATCGGCGTTTTCTAAGTGAAGTACTTATGTTGCGCTTTCGTAACAACATGTGGCGTTTTGTTTCAAAAAGATTGCAAGCATAGAACACTTGCAAGAAAGTACTAGGAGCCTATTGCTAGGTTTTGCACAAACGCAAAGAACAGTCCACCTTCTGGGAGTCAAAGAATTATGATGAAAGAGAATACCCTGTCGCATGCAATCCGCCTGGCGTGCGCCAGCGGTTTGCTGGCAGCCGGAGTCTGCGCACCAGTCTTCGCCCAGCAAGCCGACGCGCCTATCCAGCGCGTTGAAATTACCGGTTCGTCGATCAAGCGTATCGCGCAAGAGGGCTCGCTGCCAATCCAGACCCTGAGCCGCAAGGACATCGAGCAGACCGGCGTGAAAAACGTGGCAGACCTGATCGCCATCCTGCCGTCGATGCAGGGCATGATCACCTCGTCCGCCTCCATCAACGGCGGCGGCGGCGGCGTGCAAAGCGCATCGATCCACTCGATCGGCACCGACTATACCCTGGTGTTGCTGAACGGCAAGCGCATGGCGCCTTATGGCACCGGCAGCGCGGTCAACCTGGCATCGATTCCATTGGCAGCGGTCGAGAAGGTGGAAATCCTGACCGACGGCGCCTCCACCCTGTACGGTTCGGACGCCATCGCCGGCGTGGTCAACTTCATCCTGAAGAAGAACCAGACTGACCTGAGCATCGACCTGACTTACAACCGTCCGCAGCACAAAGGCGGCCAGAGCGCCAACGTCTCGATCACCAAAGGCTTCGGCGACCTGCAGCAAGACGGCTTCAACGTGATGCTGGCTTACAGCCACGACCAGGCCAAGGCCCTGAACGCCGACCAGCGCGAGTTCGCCAACTCCGGCGTGCGCAAGTTCAGCCAGGGCGGCAAGCAGTACGCGACCTGGCAAAACTCGATCAACTCGATCCCGGCCAATGCGGAAGTCGTCGACAGCGCAGGCAACGACGTCGCCTTCTCGCCTGACCTGGTCAACAATGGCAAGTGCAGCGGCCCGAATACCTTCGCGCGCGGCGGTGTCTGCCGTTACGACTATGCGGCAACTGTCGAACTGCTGCCTGAACTGAAGCGTGACAGCCTGTTCACGTCCGGCACGCTGAAAATTTCCGACAAAACCCGCCTGAGCGGTGAATTCGTCTACTCGAAGTTCACCAGCACCGCGCGCTACGCCGCGCCGGCGCAGCCTCTGACCACCATGAGCACCGATCCGATCACCGGCGTGAAGACTGTCAGCCCGGTGTACATCGTGCCTTACAAGAAATCGGTGGAACCGCTGCTGGCTGGCCAAGGCATCGATCCGGCCCAGGTCACCGATGCCTGGCTGTACTTCCGTGCGAAAGACGCCGGCGGCCGCGCCGACGACTGGGGCACCAAGGCGCTGCACTTCTCGGCAGCACTGGATTCCGAGATCGCCGACTGGGCCGTCAACGCAACTTACACCCACTCTGAAAACAAGCAGACCGATGAAGCGGCTGGCGGCTACATGAGCGGCGACAAGTTCGAAGCCCTGGTCAAGTCCGGCGCCTACAACCCGTACATCATCAACCCGAACGCCAGCGACATCCTGGCGCCGGCCGTGCTGAACGAAAACCTGGAAACCCAGAAATCCAAGCTGGACGTGTTCAGCGCGCACGCTTCGCGCGAACTGTTCGCCATGTCAGGCGGTAACGCCGCACTGGGCCTGGGCGCCGACTACACTATCCAGCGCTACATCGATTCGCCAAGCCAGATCCTGATGGGCCCAGGCCCTGGCAATCCGGGCTGGACCGACACCGTGATCGGCGGCGGCACCGGCTCCCAGCCGCTGGACGCCAAGCGCAACAACTGGGGTGCATTCGCCGAACTGGTCATGCCAGTAACGAAAGAGCTGGAAGTGACGGCGGCAACCCGTTACGACAGCTTCGACGCAGTCGACAAGCGCAACACTAGCTACGACGTGAACGGCAATGCCTCGGCAGCCGGCAAGCAGGGCAACGACGTCTCGAAGGCAACCTACAAGCTGTCCGCCAAGTGGCAGCCTTCGCGCCAGTTCATGCTGCGCGGTTCCTACGGCACCGGCTTCAAGGCGCCGACCATGAACAATATCTCGGACCCGCTGAAGAACGGTGGCTCGTCCAACTTCTTCGACTGCCCGATCAAGTCGGCAACCGACCCGCGCTTCCCGTACTGCCGCGGCGTACAGGAATACGGCCTGCTGACCGTTGGTAACCCAAGCACCGGTGCTGACGCGCTGAAGCCGGAAACCTCGAAGCAGGCCACCCTGGGCATGCGCCTCGAGCCAATGGATTCGCTGTCGCTGGGCGTCGACTTCTGGGACGTGAAACTGAAGAACCAGATCCAGAAGCTGTCGCAGGACATGCTGTTCCGTACCCCGGCCCTGGCCGAGAAATACGCCACCATCTACTTCGACCCGATCCAGAAGTCGAAGGTGCTGGTGATGACCCAGTCGCCCCTGAACCTGGCCAGCTCGCACTACCGCGGTGTCGACTTCGACGCCACCTTCCGCAACAACACCCCGATCGGCAAGCTGACCACCAACTGGTCCGCTACCTATATGCTGAAAGCGGAGAAAACGGTGCCAACGGCCGACGGTTCGAACAAGACCGAAAGCAGCGTCGGCCGCTTCGACTCCTATGACGACGTGACCTTCCGCTGGATCTCGCGCCTGGTGTTCTCGCTGAAGTCGTCCGAGCAGTGGGCCAACTCGCTGACCGTGAACTACAAGTCCTCTTACGCCGACAAGGAATACGTGGCGGACGACGGCCGCGTGCGTTCGGTCAATGCCGACGGCACCCTGGGCGGCTATGTCGACCTGAAGGGCCACAAGGTCAAGGAGTATTACACCCTGGACTGGCAGTCGAAGTACATCTTCAGCCAAAACTGGTCGGTCACCGGCGGCATCCGGAACTTGCTGGACAAAGATCCTCCACTGTCGATCCGCGACACCGGCGGCGGCAACCAGGTTGGCTACGACGGTCGCTACACCGACCCGCTGGGCCGTACCTTCTACCTGACCGCCAGCTACAAGTTCAAATAATCCGGCTTTAGCAAGACTCCCGCTCCCCGCCCGCGCAAGCCGGCGGGGATTTTTTATTGTCGCTTAATGTTTCATTTGTTTCACTTATCAAACATCTATTGCTAAAACAAGCCACCGGTGGTTTGATAGCGTCCCTATTATTTCATTACTGAGACGTTTATCAATGATCATCGAGAAAGCCCTGTCGCGCTCCCTGCGCGTGATGTTCGCTGGTAGCCTGGCCATCGGCAGCGCCGCCGCCCTGGCCCAGGAAGCAGCCCCTGAAGCGCCGATGCAGCGCGTAGAAATCACCGGCTCCAGCATCAAACGCATTGCCGCCGAGTCCTCGCTGCCGGTGCAATCGTTCAGCCAGAAAGACATCAAGAAGTCCGGCGTCTCCACCGTCACCGACTTCATCCAGCAACTGCCAGCCATGCAGGGCTTCTCCGTAGCAGCCGACTCCGTCGGCGGCGGCGGCGGCGGCGTGACCACCGCTTCGATCCACGACATTGGCGCAGCCTACACCCTGGTGCTGCTGAACGGCCGCCGCATCGCCCCGGCCAACTCCGGCACCACCATCGACCTGAATTCCATTCCCTTGTCGGCCATCGAGCGCGTTGAAGTGCTGACCGACGGCGCTTCCGCGCTGTACGGCGCCGACGCCATTGCCGGCGTGGTCAACTTCATCCTGAAAAAAGGCGCCACCGACTGGGAAATCAATGCCAAGTATTCGCGCCCTGAACAAAGCGGCGGCGCCAGCAACGCCATTTCCTTGTCCAAGGGCTTTGGCGACATCGACGAAGACGGCTACAGCGTGTTCTTCTCCCTCAGCCACGATGAGCAAAAGCAGCTGAAGGCGTCCCAGCGCGACTTCGCCCGCACCGGCATCATCAACTTCACCGACCCGTCCAACGGCAAGCAGCTGCAGTTCATCAACGGATCTTCCCGTTCGCTGCCAGCCAACGCCGGCGTGACGTACAACTCCAGCGAGATCGACCCAAGCACCGGCAAGCCGGTGGAAAAGACCGTCAACCTGAACCCGTATGCACTGGCCCACGGCGGCAAGTGCGCCACGGTCAATGCCGACTTCTACGGCGACGGCAACTGCTACTTCGACAGCGCCTCGACCATCGAGATCAATCCGAAATCGCAACGCGATGCCCTGTTCTCCTCCGGTAGCGTAAAACTGGGCAATTCCGGCTTCAAAGGCTTCTACGACCTGGCCTACACCGAAGCGAAAATCGTCGCTTCCATCGCGCCATATCCGGCCGATTTCTCGATCGCCAAAGGTTCGGCCCTGTACAACAAGTACATCCAGCCTAACCTGACCGCCGAGCAGGACGCCGGCGCCACTTCCGTGGTCGCCAAGTACCGCCTGTACGAAATGGGCAACCGCACCTACGATTACGGCACCAAGGCGACCCACCTGGTGGCTGGCGTGGACGGCGCGATTGCAGGCTGGGACGTCAACTCGGCCCTGACCTACTCCAAGAACAAGCAGACCCAGAAGTACGTTGGCGGCTTCCCGCTGGCGGACAAGTTCCAGGCTGCGATTGACGCCGGCAGCATCGACCCGTTCGCTTACGGCCTGGGCGAAATGCCGCAAGCCATGCGCGACACCCTGCTGTCGACCGGTTTCAACGGCACCTACAACACCCAGACCGTGGAAATGAAAGGCTGGGATGCCCGTGCCTCGCGCGAAGCGTTCACCCTGCCAAGCGGCGCGGCCCAGATCGGCGTTGGCGTTGACTACCGCAACACCTCGTTCAAGGTCAACCAGGCCGACGTGGCCAAGAATGCCCAGATCCTGTTCGACAACCCGCAAGTGGACAGCGCCTACGAGCGCGACAACTTCGGCGCCTACACCGAGCTGGTCATGCCTGTCAGCAAAGCGCTGGAACTGACCGGTTCCGCCCGCTATGACCAGATCGGCGCCATCGACAACAACCTGACTGGCCAGAAAGTCGGCAACAAGGAAAACGCCGCCACCTGGAAACTGAGCGCCAAGTACACCGCTGCCAAGAACCTGCTGTTCCGCGCCGCGGCCGGTACCGGCTTCCGCGCTGCCTCGATGCAGGAAATCGCCGGCCCGCTGGAAGACTGGGGCGTCACTGGCGGCAACTACCAGTGCCCGCTGACCGGCACCAGCCACCCGCTGGCCTCCTACTGCAACGGCGTGGTGCGCCAGCAGTTTGAAGCCTTCCAGGGCGGCAACCCGGACCTGAAGCCGGAAAAATCCAAGCAGTGGAGCATCGGCACCGTGTTCGAGCCGACCAGCTCGCTGTCGATGTCGGTCGACCTGTGGAACGTGGAAATCCGCGACCAGGTGACGTCCGTGTCCGAAGGCCTGATCTTCGACAACCCGGCCAAGTATGCCGACCTGTTCACCACCAAGCACATCGGCTCGACCGGCAAGGACGTGCTGGCCATCAAGCTGCTGCCGATCAATATCGGCAAGGTGGAAAACCGCGGCGTGGACTATGACTTCACCCACAAGACCAAGCTGTTCGACGGCAAGCTGACCAGCCGCCTGGCAGGCACCTGGCTGCTGCGCTCGCGCTACACCACGCCGGGCACCGACGACCAGTGGGAATCGAGCCTGAACCGCTATGGTTCGAACGACAAGGTCAGCTTCCGCCACGTGGTGCGCGCCTCGACCAGCTTCGAGCAGGCGCAATGGACCCATACCCTGAGCGCCAACTACCGCAACGGCTACACCGACAAGGAACAGACTGCGGACGACTGCGCCGTGATCGTAGCCGGCCAGCCGGGCGAATGCTACGGCATCACCCTGCAGGTGCCAAGCTACACCACCTTCGACCTCCAGAGCGCTTACCGCCCGATGAAGAACCTGGAAATCACCGGTGGCATCATCAACCTGTTCGACCGCGATCCGCCATTTACCCTGCGTAACACCGGTTCGCACCAGGTGGGCTACAACCCGTCCTACTCCTCGGCACTGGGCCGCCAGTTCTACCTGAGCGCTTCGTATAAGTTCTGACCGGCGCCCATAGAAAAAGTCCGGCAAGCTTGCGCTTGCCGGACTTTTACGGTCCTTAACTTCCGGTCATCCGGCTTGCCGGATGACCATCACGCCAAATTACAGGAATTTGTAGTTGATGCGGAAGTAGAAGGTACGGCCCAGAGGGTTGGTGAACGATGCATCGTAACCGACCTGGAAGTTAGCCGAAGTACGGGACGATGGAGGGTCCTCGTCCAGCAGGTTCTTCACGCCGAAGGTTGCGGTCAGGTTCTTCACGTAGTTCCAGTTGTTCGGAGCTTTCCAGCCGACGGTTGCGTCGATGGTCTTGTACGCTGCAACGCGACGCACTGCCGGGTAGTCGGCACCGATTGCTGCCGGGTCGGTGAAGTCCTGGTACCCGTCGGTGTAGTTGTGGGTCAGCGACGCATTCCAGGCAGCCATGTTCCAGCTGAAGGTCAGCATCTGGCGATAGCGCGGTACTGGACCGAAGTCCTTGTAGTCGCCCAGGTCGCTCACTTCCTGCGAACCCTGGTACTGGTAGCCGTGGCGGGCGTACAGGGTCGAATCCAGGTTCACGGCGAAGTTACCGAAGTCGGCGGTGCGCTTGCGGTAGTTCAGGTTGAAGTCCCAGCCGGCAGCAAAGAACTTGCCGGTGTTTACGCGTGGCAGGTCAACGAAGGCCAGCGGGAAGTCAGGATTGGTCGAGCCCTGGATCGGGTTCTTCTTATCCGGATCGTTGACTGGGTCGTAACGGTAGAACTGGTTCACGTTCGCAACCGGATCGCCGAACACGGTGTTTTCCGACATCACGTTGATCGCCTTGTCGATCTTGACGTTCCAGTAGTCCACGGAACCGGACAGGTTGGAAGTCGGCTGGAACACGATACCCAGCGAGAACTGCTTCGACTTTTCTGGCTCCAGGTTCGGGTTGCCGCCGTTGCGGGTATCCAGCTGGACATTGCACTCATCCTGCAGTTCGCCCACTGGGTTCTTGCTGGTGATTGGCACGCCGTTCGGGCAACGGATCGGATCGCTGAACGACGACGAGGTGTTGTTCAGGGATTTTGGAATCAGGTTGTCGTACAGGGTCGGGGCACGGAAACCACGCGCGACGGAAGCACGGATCAGGGTGTTCGCGTCCGGACGGTAGGACAAGCCGACTTTCGGGCTCAGGTTGTTGAACGAAGTACCGAAGCCGTTCTTGTACTTGTCGTAGCGGGCAGCCAGGGTAGCTTCCAGGTCCTTCACGACAGGCACCACCATTTCGGTGAACAGGCCGTAGACCTTGCGATCGCCGGTCACGCCTGGCACTTCGCCTGCGCCGCCGACTTCATCACCCGACGCCAGGGTTGGCGAGGAAACCTGTTCCAGTTTTTCCTTGCGTGCCGAGGTACCGATCGAGAAACCTACGCCGCCGGCTGGCAGCTGGAAGATTTCGCGCGACATCTTGAAGTCGAATTCGGTCGAGGTGGATACGCCGCCGTTTTCAAAGCCGGTAATCTGCGCGCCCAGCAGCTTGGACAGCGAAGCCGCGTCCTGCGAACCGAACACATTGATCTCGCCGGAGGAAACCAGCGGGGTCAGCTTTTCGTAGGAGAACTTGCCTGGGCCGAAGAAGATATTGACTTCGTTCTTGCCGTAGGTAACGGCGGTGTCATAGTCCCAGCCTGCCACGGTGCCTTTGGAACCGATCACGAAGCGGCGGTTCTCTGCTTCGGTGAAGTCGGTACGCGGGCCGCCGGCCACGGTACGCCAGGTGCCGCTGATGTTACCGGTCGGGGTCACAGCCATGTCGGCAGCCAGCACGGTCGGCGCTGCCAGTACAGTGCCGTTAGGCATCTTGTAGCCGGCTGGCAGGGTCATGCCTTTTGGCAGGGTGATCGACTTCGGATAGAAGCGGCCAGTCGATGGGTAAACCATGGACTTGGTGTACGGTGCAGGCGAGTAGGCCGAGGTCAGCTCATCCTTGGTGTACGCAACTTCAGCGTACAGCTGGTGGTCTTCGTTCACATTGAACACGCCACGTGCAACCAGGTTCTTATGCTCGGTCTTCGGGATCAGGTCGATGAACTTGACGTAGTCGGTGCCGCAGCCGGTCGGGCTGTTGACCACCAGGGCGAACTCTTCGTTCTGGCAGTTCACATAGCGGTACGGGTTGACGCCGGTGTACTTGTTGCCGTTGCTGTCGGTGAAGTTCAGGTTCGGCACGCCGTTGCGTGGCGACGCCTTGTTGATGCCCAGGTCAGGACGGTTGGCGGTATTGGCGAAAGCGCGATCCTTGGCGTGCAGCGGATCGTTCTTTTCGATGTTCGCGCTCATCATGACGTTGAAGCGGTCGGTGGCCAGGTCACCGTAGCCAGCGGTCAGGTTCAGCGACTTGCTTTCGCCGCCGCCCTGGTCAACGTGGTTCTTATAGACGGAAACTTCGGCGCCCTGGTAATCTTTCTTCAGGATGAAGTTGATCACGCCGGCAACCGCGTCGGCGCCGTACACGGCGGACGCGCCGTCGCGCAGCACTTCGATACGCTCGATAGCGGACAGTGGGATCGAATTCAGGTCGACTGGGCTGTTGCCAGTGGCAAAGTTAGCCACGCGGCGGCCATTCAGCAGGACCAGGGTGTACTTGGAGCCGAGCGAGCGCAGGTTGGCGGTCGAAGCAACGCCAGATGCACCGACGTTGTTGGCGGTAACATTGCCGCCGAAGTTGCCAGGGATCATGTTAACCAGATCCTGGGCAGTGGTCGCACCGGTGCGGGCGATCTCTTCCGAGCGCATGACGGTGACCGGCAACACAGTTTCGGTTGCCAGGCGCTTAATCGACGAGCCGGTAATTTCGACGCGTTGGATCGGTTGGCTGTCGGCGGCGGTTTGCGCCATTGCCGGAGCCATCATACCCGCTACCGTGCCCAGGAATGCCAGGCGCAGCGAACGCGACAGTACAGTTTCAATCATCATTTGAGAAGTCCTATTTCTTGTCATAAAGACCCTGCTGCCCCATCCAAATTCATCGAATCTGGTGCAACTGGTTCCTATCTCCACAAACATTCAATTTGAAAGTTTTTCGAGGAAGGCATATGGAACCACGCCGGGTTTTCTGCGGTCAATAAAATGACAAGCTTATGGGAAAAATATACAACACTTCATCAATTGATATTCTTTACTTCCTGTCGGCAAATTTTTTACTTTCCCAGAGGCACCGCCAATCGCTTATGGGCAATACCATTTACCCTCATCTCACCAAAACAGGCGGCTACTCCCTGCAAAATTAGCTTACTCCCCCTGCAGGCGACGCTGGCGTACGGCAGCAGCCAGGTTCTCAAGCACCTGCACGCTGGTATCCCAATCGATGCAGCCGTCGGTGATCGACTGGCCATAGGTCAGCTCTTTGCCTGGCACCAGGTCTTGCCGGCCAGCCACCAGGTGCGACTCGACCATCACCCCGACGATGCGAGTGTCGCCGCCCGCCACCTGTTGCGCGATGTCGGCGCACACCGGCACCTGGTTTTCCGGCTTCTTCGATGAATTCGCATGCGAGGCGTCGATCATCAGGCGCGCAGCCAGGCCGTAACCGGAGATGGCTTTGCAGGCCTCCTCCACGCTGGCCGCGTCATAGTTCGGGGTTTTGCCGCCGCGCAGGATGATGTGGCAATCCTCATTACCGTTGGTCGACACAATGGCCGAGTGGCCGCCCTTGGTGACCGACAGGAAGTGGTGCGGCTGCGAAGCGGCCTTGATCGCTTCCACCGCGATCTTGGTATTGCCGTCGGTGCCGTTCTTGAAGCCCACCGGGCAGGACAGGCCGGAGGCCAGTTCGCGGTGCACCTGCGATTCGGTGGTGCGGGCGCCGATCGCGCCCCAGGAGATCAGGTCGGCAATATACTGCGGGCTGATCACGTCCAGGAATTCGGTGCCGGCCGGCAGGCCCATTTCATTGATATCGCGCAGCAGTTCCCGCGCCATGCGCAAGCCGTCGTTGATGCGGAAGCTGTTGTCCATGTATGGATCGTTGATCATGCCTTTCCAGCCGACCGTGGTGCGCGGCTTTTCGAAGTAGACGCGCATCACGATTTCCAGGTCGCCCTTCAAGCGCTCGCGCAATGGCGCCAGGCGGCGCGCATACTCCAGCGCCGCTTTCGGATCGTGGATCGAGCAAGGTCCGATCACCACCATCAGGCGGTCATCCTGGCCGTGCAGGATGCGGTGCAGCGCGACACGCGCTTCGGAAGCTGTGTTGGATGCCGCTTCCGTGCAGGGAAATTCGCGGATCAGGTGCGACGGCGGCGTCAGCTCCTTCATTTCACGAATGCGCAGGTCGTCGGTACGTTGCATGATGGTTTCTCCTGGATTAAGTAAAAAAAAACCGCCATCGCTGGCGGTTTGTCTTGGTATCTGCTGGGATCTCGTTTTGCTGCTACGTGAACCGGCCGCTACTCCACCGCCTTTGGGTTGGAATTGCTAAAGTAAAAAAAGCCGGTAAAGAAGTGCAGGTGCATGGATAGAGTTCCGTGGATTTCGATCCACTATAACAACAGTTAACTACTATTGCAAGCGAGGCTTTGATTGGCTAGCAAATGTGAACCAGACGCGCAGGAGCAACAGTAAAGATTACGGGGCCGTGGTTTTGGGTGGATATTATCAAATCTCAAATAGAATTTATTCAACCTTTACAAGTGCCTAACGCCGGCACTTGCACAGGTCCTGACATACCCATCTATTTGAGGAGAAATACGTTGGCTACTATCAAGGCTAAATCGATGATCTCTACCCTGTTGTCGGCATTTGGCGCACTGGCGGTCTTGCCGGCCATGGCGCAGCAACAGGCTCCCGAAGAAAAAATGATCCGCGTCGAAGTGACCGGATCTTCCATCAAACGGCTGGTGTCGGAAACGTCGCAGCCGCTTTCTGTTTTCAAGGCCGAGGAATTCACCCGGCAAGGCCTGACCACGGCCCAGGAAGTGCTGGACCGCATCCCTTCCAACCAGACCAGCATGGGCGCCGGCAATGTGGTGGGCGGTAATGCCAGCGGGCTGCCGACCGGCGGCCAGGCGGTCGCCGACCTGCGCGGCCTCGGCGGCGACAAGACCCTCGTGCTGCTGAACGGCCGGCGCATTGCCAACCATCCGTATGACGGCGCCAGCGTCGACCTGAACGTGATCCCGGTGGCAGCGCTGGAGCGGGTCGAAGTGCTGCGCGATGGCGCTTCCGCCATCTACGGTACCGATGCCATCGGCGGCGTGATCAACTTCATTACCAAGCGCTCGGTGACCGGCACCACCGTCACGGCGGAGACCATGCTGCCGCGCGAAACGGGCGGCAAGGAACGGCGCGCCAATATCGTCAGCGGCATCGGCAACCTCGACCAGGACGGCTGGAACCTGATGGGCGTGCTGGACTGGCAAAAGCAGGATGTGCTGACCTCGCAGCAGCGCGACTTCTCGAAGACTGCCGTGATCCCTGAACGCGGCATGACCGTATCGGATGGCACCTCCGGCACCACCTTCCCCGGCAACTACTTCGATCCGGTCACGGAAGCGACGGGCAACCCCGGCTTTGCCAGCGGCTGCCTGCCGCCGTTCTCGCTGCCGCGCGCCTCGGACGGCACCTGCCGCCAGGACTATACGCGCCAGATCGACGACCTGCCCGAACAGGACCGCCTGGTCTTCTTCGGCAAGGCAGCGTTCAAGCTGAACGCCGATACCACGGCCAGCCTGGAATACCTGCATTCGCGTAACAAGGTGGTATCGCGCACTGCGCCGCCGCCGCAGACCGGCCTGTCACTGCCGATCACCAGCCCTTACTACCCGGGCAACGCGGGCGGCGTGCCGGCCCAGCCTAACCTGTCCGGCGAACCGCTGTCGGTCAACTGGCGTCCGACGGAAGCCGGCCAGCGCCGCATCAATTCCAAGGGCGAAGGCGACCGCCTGGTAGCCGCGCTGGAAGGCATCGCCGCAGGCTGGGACTACAAGGCTGGCCTGAACCACTCGGTCAGCAAGTCCGAGGAAGTCTTCACCGGCGGCTATGTGCAGGATGCAGGCTTCGCAGCCGGGGTGGCAAACGGCATCCTCAATCCCTTCGGCCTGCAAAACGAAGCCGGCCGCGCCTACCTGGAAAGCGTGGCGCTGCGCGGCAAGGTACAGGACGCCAAGAACAAATCCACCACCTTTGACATCAAGGGCTCGCGCGACGTGATGCAGCTGGCCGGCGGCGCCATGGCGGTGGCGCTGGGCGCCGAATACCGCAAGGAGGATGCCGATTTCAACGTGAACCGCGATATCGCAGGCCAGGCAACCAGCTCCGGCCTGTCCGGCTCGCAATCCAAGACCGGTTCGCGCAATGTGAAGGCGGTGTACGGCGAATTGAGCGTGCCGCTGATCAAGGACCTCGACATCCAGGCGGCCGTGCGCTACGACCATTACAGCGATGCGGGCAGCACCACCAACCCGAAACTGGGCGTGCGCTACCAGCCGACCCAGCAACTGCTGCTGCGCGCTTCGGCCAGCACCGGCTTCCGCGCCCCGACCCTGTTCGAGAAAAATGCGCCGCAGTCGAAGAACGACACCAGCAACAGCTATGACGACCCGATCCTGTGCCCGGGCGGCGTGCCGCAGCCTGGCGCCAACCCGCTGCGCGATTGCGACCTGCAGCAATTCAAGCTGCAAGGCGGCAACCCGGCCCTGACGCCGGAAAAGTCGAAGACTTTCTCCTTCGGCGCCGTGTTCGAACCGATTCGCAATACGACGATCGCCCTCGACTACTGGAATATCCGCCTGAAGGACAAGATCGGCGCGCTGCCGGAGCAAGCGATCTACGGCAACTATGAGAAATACAAGGACCGCTTCCTGCGCAATCCTGACGGCTCGCCTTTCGCCATCCTGGACCTCAATGAAAACCTGGGCCGCGTGAAAACCGACGGTATCGACCTGAGTGCAACGGTCAGCTCGGGCCGCACCGAGTACGGCAGCTTCACCTTCACCCTGGACGGCACCTGGGTGCATAGCTACAAGTACCAGAACGAGCGTGACGGCGCCTATGTCCAGAATGTCGGCACCTACGCCGACAACGGTCCGATCATGCGCTGGCGCCACAACGCCTCGCTGACCTGGCGCGAAGGCCCGTGGAGCGCGACGCTGTCGCAGAACTTCAAGTCCGGCTATGTGGACCAGAACTTCGTGGAGCCTGAGTTCTTCAACAAGGTGGATTCCTACCAGCTGTGGAACCTGTCGGCCACCTATACCGGCTGGAAAGGCCTGGCGCTGACCGGCGGCGTGAAGAACCTGCTGGACAAGGACCCGCCGTTCACCAACCAGGGCACCGTGTTCCAGAAAGGGTATGACCCGCGCTACTCCGACCCGATCGGCCGCGCGCTTTACCTGCGCGCCAGCTATACCTTCTAAACCGGTAAACCAGTGTCAGACCCAAGGGTCTGACACTGAATGATCTTCCAACCGCGGGGTTGGTGGTGGGCCTTTGACGTTCGACGAAAGTCAAAGACATAGAACCAACCCCGTGACCGTTGAAATGGAAGGGTCAGACCCTTGGGTCTGACCCAGGTTTACCGGTTTTCACTCGCCCTTGATCAGGCTCGCCACCTTGGTGGTGATGATATCCACCGCCGGCCCATTCGCGCCGTGCGGCAGGATCACGTGCGCATGGCGCTTGGTCGGCTCGATGAACTGCTTGTACATTGGCCGCACGGTTTCCATATACTGGTTGATCACGCTCTCCGTGCTGCGCCCGCGTTCGGCGATATCGCGCTGCAGGCGGCGGATGAAGCGCACGTCGGCCGCGGTGTCGACAAAAATCTTCAGCGACATCTGCTTGCGCAGGTCGGCGTCGTATAAGGCGAACAGGCCCTCGACAACGATCACCGGCGCCGGCTTGACGGTAATGGTCTGCGTGGTGCGGTTATCGATGGAGAAGTCATACACCGGCATCTCGATCGACTGGCCTTCACGCAGCTTTTGCAAATGCTCGATCATCAGGGCCCAGTCAAAGGCTTCCGGATGGTCGTAATTGACCTTGCGCCGGTCTTCCGGCGACATATGGGTCTGGTCCAGGTAATAGTCGTCCTGCAGCACGACCGATACCACCTCCGAGCCGAAAGACTTCAGCACTTCGCGCGTTACCGTCGACTTGCCGCTGCCGCTGCCGCCTGCGACGCCAATCACGAAGGGTTTGTTGCTCGAATTGTTCATGTGATTTCCGTCCCAGGCAAAAAAAACCGGGTATTTTACCCGGTCTTTGTGTTGCGCCCGCTTCAGGCGGTTCCGCCGACTGTCACGCCATCCAGGCGCAATGTTGGCTGGCCGACGCCGACCGGCACGCTCTGCCCCTCTTTACCGCACACGCCGACACCCGGATCGAGCTTCATATCGTTGCCGATCATGGTGATGCGGTTCATCACGTCCGGCCCGTTGCCGATCAGGGTCGCGCCTTTCACCGGGTAGGTCACCTTGCCGTTCTCGATCATGTAAGCCTCGGATGCCGAGAACACGAATTTGCCGTTGGTGATGTCGACCTGGCCGCCGCCGAAGTTGACCGCGTAGATGCCGTTCTTCACCGAAGCCAGGATCTCTTCCGGCTCCTTGTCGCCGCCCAGCATATAGGTATTGGTCATGCGCGGCATCGGCAGGTGCGCAAACGATTCGCGGCGCGCGTTGCCGGTGACGTTCATCTTCATCAGGCGCGCGTTCATGGTGTCCTGGATGTAGCCCTTCAGCACGCCGTCTTCGATCAGCGTGGTGCACTGGGTCGGATTGCCTTCGTCGTCGATGTTCAGCGAGCCGCGGCGGTTCGCCAGCGTGCCGTCATCGACCACGGTCACGCCCTTGGCCGCCACCCGTTCGCCGATGCGGCCGGAGAAGGTGGAGGAACCCTTGCGGTTGAAGTCCCCTTCCAGCCCATGGCCGATCGCCTCGTGCAGCAGGATGCCCGGCCAGCCTGGGCCCAGCACCACGGTCATCGGGCCGGCAGGCGCCGGGCGCGAATCGAGATTCACCAGCGCCGACTTGACCGCATCGGTCGCGTACTGCTCCAACAGGGCATCGGTGAAGTAGCCATATTCGTAGCGCCCGCCGCCGCCGGAAGAACCGACTTCGCGCCGGCCATTCTGTTCCACGATCACGGTCACCGACACGCGCACCAGCGGGCGGATATCGGCCGCCAGCACGCCGTCGCTGCGCACCACCAGCACCACATCGTATTCGCCGGCCAGGCCAGCCATCACCTGCACCACGCGCGGGTCCTTGGCGCGCGCCATCTTCTCCACGCGCTCCAGCAGCTTGACCTTGGAGGCGGCGTCGAGCGACACCAGCGGGTCATGCGGCATGTAAAGCGAACGGCCGCCCACCGGGGTCATCTTGCCGGCCACCTTGATCTTGCCGGCGCCCGCGCGCGCAATGGTGCGCGTCGCAGCGGCGGCTTCCAGCAGCGCCGCTTCGGAAATCTCATCGGAATAAGAGAAGGCGGTCTTGTCGCCCGATACGGCGCGCACGCCGACGCCCTGGTCGATCGAGAACGAACCGGTCTTGACGATGCCTTCTTCCAGGCTCCAGCCCTCGTTCTTGGTGAACTGGAAGTACAGGTCGGCGTAGTCGACCTTATGGGTGAACATGCTGCCCAGAGCTTTCAGCAGCTTGCCTTCGTCCAGGCCAAACGGCGTCAGCAGGATGTCTTTCGCTGCGGCCATGGCGGACAGGTTGGGGTCGAATGGTTTCATATCAGAAAAATTCTTTTTAATGGCTGTTAGCCGGATTTTAGAGGATTCGGTGCTTCAGCGCTGGCAAGCTCTCACGCACGCCGTGCACGAAGGCCGGGTCCAGCTCACCAGTGACGACGCCCTCGCCTTCCGCCAGCACTGCCTTGACCTCGCCCCAGGGGTCGATCAGCATCGAATGGCCCCAGGTGCGGCGGCCGTTGACGTGGCTGCCGCCCTGCGCCGCGGCCAGCACATAGCACTGGTTTTCGATGGCGCGGGCGCGCAGCAGGATTTCCCAGTGCGCCTTGCCGGTGGTGTAGGTAAAGGCTGCCGGCACCACGATCAGGTCGAGCGGTCCCATGGCACGGTACAGTTCCGGGAAACGCAGGTCATAGCAGACCGACATGCCGACCTTGCCCACTGCCGTCTCGACGGTGCCGACCGTCTTGCCCGGCACGATGGTGCGCGCTTCATCGTAGGACTCGCTTCCTTTGCTGAAGCCGAACAGGTGGATCTTGTCGTAACGGCCAACGTGCTCGCCCTGCGGATCGTAGACCAGCGTGGTATTGATGACACGCTCAGGATCGTCGGAGGCCAGCGGCAGCGTACCGCCCAGCAGCCAGATGCCATGCTCGCGCGCCATGGCCGACATGAAATCCTGGATCGGGCCCTTGCCCAGCGCTTCCGCCCTGGCTACCTTGTCGCTGTCGCTCATGCCCATGATGGCCCAGTATTCGGGCAGCAGCACCAGCTTTGCGCCCTGCGCGGCAGCTTCGCCGATCAGGCGGGTGGCAACGGCAATATTCTCTTCCACGACAGGGGTGGATACCATCTGGATCGCGGCGACCTTGTTGGCTGCATTCGTCATGGCGTAGGCTCCTTCGGAGTTTCGATCTTGGTGATGACCGGCGACTTCCAGGGCCCGGTCACCTGCATCTGGTAAGTCAGCGCCTTCATCACCGGCGCACTGAGGAACAGCTGCGCCAGGTAGCTGCCAAGGCCAATCACCGGGTTGACCGCCAGCGCATACACCAGCGGCGCCGTGCCCAGGTTGACCTGCGGGATCACCACCACGCGCAGGTTGGTCGATTCGTTCGCAATGTCGGCCGCGCCATCCATCAGCACCGTGGCCTGCACGCCATGCATCTTCAGGTTGTCGGTCTTCACGATGCCGTGGTTGATGGTGGCGTTGGCCGTGATGCCATCAAACTGCAAGCCTTCGGAGAACACGTCATTGAAGTCGAGCTTGAGCAGGCGCGGCAAGGCCTGCAGGCTCAGCACGCCGAGCAGCTTGGCCGCGCCCGGATCCTGCTTCAGGAACTGGCCTTTCTCCACGTTCAGCGCCAGCGTGCCCGACAGGCTTGGCAAGTCCATGTGGTAAGGCAAGCCCTTCCAGGCGATGTCGCCGCTCAGCTTGCCTTTGCCATTGCGCAGCGTGTCCTTGAAACCGAAGCGCTCCAGCAGCTTGCCGGCGTCATGGATGTCCATATTGAAATTGAGCGCCGTGTTGTGCTGGCCATCCTTGCTCTGCCAGCGGCCAGTGCCGTTCAGTTCGCCGTCGGCATTGACCAGCGACAGCTTGCTGATGCGCCATTCGCGCGCGGACGTGATCAGCGCGTTATAGGCGTGCAGTTCGAGCTGGCCCAGCGGACGGTTGAACCATTCCAGGCGCTGCACTTCGATGTCCAGCGCCGGAATGGTCGGCGCATTGGTCGAGCTTTCCAGCAAGTCCTTGACTTCCGCCGCCTGCGATTCGGGGATGATCAGCGACGACAGGCGCGCGGTGACCTTGCCCACGCCCTTGCCGGTCGGCGATTCGTTCCACGTGATATAGCCGACCGCCTGCTGCGAGTCGATGCTGGCCTGCCACACGCCCTTGCTGTGCGTGACGCCGGCCACCACGTTGTCGAGCTTGCGTTCGCCGACAATCAGTTCGGCAGCGCGTGCCGCCATGGTTTCCGGCACCACGTACTGCGAAATGTCGGAACCCTCGGCCGCGCCTGGCGCCGCCGGCTTGCTGTCGTTGCCCGCGATTTCGCTCGCCAGGTCGATCCAGTCGTCCACGTTGAGCGACTTCAGGCTGGCATTGATCATCATGCCGCTGTCCGGCTCCGGCGCCGGCAGGTTGACGCCGATGCCGCCGTTGACCAGCTTCCACGGGCCTTTGTTGACGCGCTGGCGATGGTAGCGCGCGGCGTAGGCACTACCCAGCGCGAGGCGGATATCGTCGCGCGCCACGCCCTGCTCGTTGGCGCTGCCGCCATTGAGCTGGAAGTGCAGCGGCATGCTGTCGGCAGCAGCTTTTTTCAGCGGCGCCGGGAAGTCCAGGCTGGCGCCCTGCATGCTCGAATCGATCGCCACTTCGTACTTGTGGTCCCTGGCCGTGACCAGGCCGGTGAACCGGGCGCCGCCGCCAAGGTGGTTGGCCAGGCGCTGCACCGCAGCCGTAGGGTATTGCTTGCGCAGCCCATCAACCGTTGCCGTGCCGGCCAGGCGCACCTGGATGCTGCCATCCTTCTGGCTGCCGCCGGTCACCGACAGCGGGCCGCCCAGCAAGCTGCCGGCCAGGTTGTTCAGGTTGACGCCCTTTTCATTGAATTCGATCTTGCCGGTGGCCCCGGCCACGGTCGGCATGTCATGCCACAGCATGACGTCGTTGCCCTGCAATTGCAGGGCGCCCTGCACCTTGGCATCGATGATGTGCGACAGCGGCAGGTGCAGGCTGAGCGCCAGTTTCGCATTGCCGCTGGCCGTGGTTTCGTCGGTGAAGTGGCCGATCCATTCCAGCACCGGGCTGGCAGTCACGTACTTCAGGAAGTCCTGCATCGCGCCGGCGGCAGTGCCGTCGATGTCGAGCATGCTGTCATGGGTGCCCAGGTCGGGAATCACCGCCTTCACATTGGACAGCGCAACGCCCAGGGTGCGCGCCGTTTCCGCCTTGATCTCCATGCGCGCTCGGTCGAACACAATGGTGCCGCGGATCTTTTCCGCCAGCGGCCACACCGGCGTCTTGCCATCCTTGGCGAAGTAGCCGGGCTCGTAATTGAGGCGCCCGTCCACGATGCGTCCGGCCACGCGGAATTCGCCCTTGGCCTTGTCCGGCGTGCCATCCTTGAATGGGAAATGCGCCAGGTCGCCGCGCAGGCGCAGCGTGGTCTCGCGCAGCATGCCGTCTTCCAGCGCACCTGCCAGCCACTGGCGGGTATGTTCCGGCGTCTGCTTCGGCAGGTAGCGGCCGATGCGGTTGATGGTGAAATCGTCGATGCTGCCGCTGAAGTCGGACACGCCCGGGCCCTTGGCGCCCGGGCCGCGCGGCAGCGTGTGGCTGCCGGAGAGCTTCAGCTTCATGCCGTCCTGTACCAGGTCCAGCTGGTCCAGCTTGACGGCCAGCTGTTTGGCGTCCGCCAGGGACCAGCTGCCATTCAGCTTGAACTGCTCGAACGCCATCGGTTCGTCATCGAACCAGGCCGGCATCGCCAGCGTGAAGCCCGGCGCATCGAGGACCACGCTGCCGCCCCGCTCGCCGGCTTCCACATGGCCGCCCAGGTTCTCGAAGCCGGGAATGTTCGGCAGCGCCGGCATCGGCAGCGCCTTGGCCGAACGCGGGACGGCCGGGCGCGCCGCCAGCGCTTCCATGCCCAGCGCATCGAAGTCGGCCGCCAGCTTGTAATCATCGGCTGCCGACAGCGGGCCGCGCCAGCCGGCCACCAGGTTGCGCACCCGGCCGCGCGGCGCAGCTTCCGCCAGCAGGTCGCGCTGCACTTGCGGCAGCGGCAGGCGGGTCGCCAGTTCGGACAGGATCTTCAGGTCCAGCGCGGCAGCTTTCACCTCGGTCCAGGCCGGCTGGTTGGCCGCCGTCACTTGGCGCGCCGAGGCGGTGGTCGGCGCCAGTTCCACGCCGTCGCGCGTGCGCAGCGTCACATCCTTCAGTTCCAGCGTGCGCGTGATGGCCGCTGGCGTGCCGGGCGTGGGCACCAGGGTGGCGGCATGTTCTTCGCTCGCCGTCACCCGGCCGCGCAGGGAAGCGACGTCCAGTTGCGGCAAGTCCTTGCCCAATGTGGCGACAACATTGTCCAGCGCCACATCGGCGGTGATGGCGGCCGGGCGCGCATTGTCGATGCTGAGCCAGGCGCGCATGCCACCGCTGGCGGACTGGACGTCAAGCTTGCCCGGCAGGTAAGGCTTCCAGCCCGCCAGGTCGGCACGGCGCAGTTCCGCATACAGCTCGCCCTTCCAGTGCTTGACGTCGGAAATGCGGGAAAACGGCTGGTGGCTGAAATCGGCGCGCACGTCGAGCGGCGCCGCCATGGCAGCCGGCGGCGTCGCCTTGAAGGCAAACTGGTGGCGCCGCCACTTGTTCAGCATCAGGGCGGTGACGTTTTCAAGCTGCAGCGGCGCACTGCCGCGCTGCATATCGGTCCACACGATGCGGCCATCGCGCACCACCACTTCGCGTTGCGACAGCAGCCAGTCGGCGCTCTTGCCATCGCCCTTCTTTTCCAGGTCGATGTAGATGCCGGCGGCGTACAGCTTGCCATCGGCTTCGCGCCGCACGTCGACTTCCGGGCGGTGGAATTCCAGCGATTCAAAGCGCAGGCCGCCGGCCGGCACGCTCCACCACGATAGCGTGGCCGACACGCTCGGCAGGTGCAGCGCCTGCTGGCCGCGCGCATCGCGCATGACCACATCGCCCAGAATTAGTTGCGGGCGCAGGCCCTTCCAGGAAGCGTAGACGCGGTCGATGACCACGGGGTTGCCGACTGCCTGGCTGGCCAGGCGCTCGATATCGCCTTTGTAATGGTCGATATTCGGCAGGATCACCCAGCGCAGGGCCAGGAACAGGATGGTAAAGGCAAAATACAGCAGCAACGCCAGCTTGATGGTGAAGCCGAGGACGTGGTGGGTGGCCAGGTTCCAGAAGCGATAGGCGGCCTGCAGGCGATGCCAACGCTCCTTGAGCGGGGCCTCGACTGCCTCGATCTGCTCCACCAGGTTGTCCTTCAATACGCTCAAGCCAGGCCCTTATCAATACAGCATTTTACCGCACCGCCCCGTTAAACTATGTTCCAATAGGCACGGTTTTGCTGGCTTTTTACACTCTCTAACAACTGTCAATGAGCACTTCCGCACTCGTTTCCGCTTCCCGCTTTTACCAGCGCTGGCTGGCCGCCGATCCCTCCCGCCAGGCCAAAATAGATGCTCTAGCGCAATTATCGCTTGCCTCGCTGAACTTTGCCGAGGTTTTGGCAAGCGAACAGGGCGGGCTGCCCCTGGCGCGCGGCATGCGCCGCCTGCGCAACCTGGTGCTGGCCACCCTGATCCGGCGCGACCTGGAAGGCAAGGCCGACCTGGACGAAGTGGTGACCACGATGACGCGGCTGGCCGATTTCGCGATCCAGCGCCATCTGGCCGAGCTCGATGCCGGCATGCGGGCGGCCCACGGTGCGCCGATCGGCGCCGAATCGGGCGCCGAGCAGCACATGATGGTGCTGTCGATGGGCAAGGGCGGCGGCGGCGAGCTGAATGTGTCGTCCGACATCGACCTGATCTTCGTCTATCCGGAAGATGGCGAAACCGCGGCCGGCCCCGGCCAGCGCCAGCTATCCAATCATGAATACTTTGTCCGCCTCGGCAAACAGCTGATTGCCGCCATTGCGGAGATCACCGAAGACGGCTTTACCTTCCGGGTCGACATGGCCTTGCGCCCGAACGGCGCGTCCGGCCCGCTGGCGGCCAGCTTGGGCATGGTGGAAAACTACCTGATCGTACAAGGCCGCGAATGGGAGCGCTACGCCTGGGTCAAGGCACGCGCCGTTACCGGCCGCGCCCAGGACATCGCGGCGCTGGACGCTATCGTGCGCCCGTTCTGCTTCCGCCGCTATCTCGATTTCGGCGTGATTGACGCCATCCGCTCCATGCACGCCCAGATCCGCGCCGAAGTGGCGCGCCAGGAACGCCTGCATCCGGAGCGCAGCCATAACGTCAAGCTGGGCCGCGGCGGCATCCGCGAAATCGAATTCCTGGCCCAGGTCTTCCAGCTGATCCGTGGCGGGCGCGATCCCGAGCTGCGCGGCCGCTCCACGCGCGGCACCCTGCGCCAGCTGCCGGAAAAAGGCTTGCTGGGCGCCGACGTGGTGGCGCGCCTGATGGACGCCTACACCTTCCTGCGCAACCTCGAACACCGCCTGCAGTACATCGACGACGCCCAGACCCACACCCTGCCGCCGAACGAGGCCGACCGCCTGGCCGTGGCGCAGATGATGGGCCTGCCCGACGTGGCCACCCTGCTGGCCGACATGGACGCCCACCGCCAGTACGTCGCCGAGCAATTCGACGCCATCTTCGCCGATAAGAGCGGCAACGGCAGCGAAGATGTCGATCCGGCCACCAGCAACGAATGCGCCGACCCTGACAACCGCGAAGCGATCGAAGCCCGTTTTGCCAGCCTCGGCTACGAAGACCCGGCCGCCGCAGCCCAGCGCCTGATCGCCACCTGGCAAGCGCCCAAGCTGGCCACCCTGCCCGACGCCAGCCGCCAGCGCCTGGTAGCCCTGGTCAACGCCGCCCTGCCCCAGATCGCCCGCGCCGCCGAGCGCAACAGCGCCGGCAGCCAGCTCGGCACCCTGGGCCGCCTGCTCGACTTCCTGGAAGCGATCTCGCGCCGTTCGTCCTACCTGTCGCTGCTGACCGAATACCCGCACACGCTGGAACGCGTGATCACCATGATGCATGCCAGCGGCTGGGCCGCCAAATTCCTGACCCAGCACCCGATCCTGCTCGATGAACTGCTGGATGACCGCATTCTCAGCGCCACTTTCGACCCGGTCGCCGCCGCCGCTGAACTGGAGCGCCAGCTGGCCACCGCGCCCGGCGACACCGAACGCCAGCTCGACATCCTGCGCGAAGTGCACCATGCCCAGCTGTTCCACCTGCTGGCGCAAGACCTGGCCGGCTCGCTGACCGTGGAAAAGCTGGCCGACCACCTGTCCGCCCTGGCCGACGTGATCGTGGCAGCCGTAGTGAAAGCGGCCTGGCAGACGGTCGCCAAGCGCCACCTGGACGTGCCGAAATTCGCCGTCATTGCGTACGGCAAGCTGGGCGGCAAGGAGCTGGGCTATGTCTCCGACCTCGACGTGATCTTCCTGTTCGACGACGACGACCAGGATGCGCCAGGCCTGTATGCCAAGCTGGCGCAGCGCTTCATCACCTGGATGACCTCGCATACCCCGGCCGGCATCCTGTTCGACATCGATACCGCCCTGCGGCCCGATGGCGCCAGCGGCATGCTGGTGTCCAGCGTCGGCTCGTTCGAGAAATACCAGCAGGCCTCGGCCTGGCTGTGGGAGCACCAGGCCCTGACGCGCGCCCGTTTCTGCGCCGGCGATGCCGCCATCGGCCAGCGCTTCGAACAGATCCGCTGCCAGGTGCTGCGCCAGGAACGCCCCGATGCGGCCGCGCTGAAACAGGAGGTGCTGGCCATGCGCCAGAGGATGCGCGACGCCCGCCCCAACCGCAGCGAACTGTTCGACCTCAAGCAGGACGCGGGCGGCATGATCGATATCGAATTCATCGTGCAATACCTGGTCTTGCAGCATGCTGCACGTTACCCGGAATTAACGGGAAATATAGGCAATATCGCGCTACTTAAATTGGCAGGACAGCTTGGCCTGATCGAGCCCGGCCTGGCCGCAAACGTGGCCGACGCCTACCGCGACATGCGGAAATGGCAACACCAGCTGCGCTTGCAGGGGCAGGAACAGTCCCGCATCGATCCGCTGCGGGTCAGTGCCCATGCGGCGCACGTCACGCAGTTATGGCGGCAAATCTTCGAAAGCTGCTAATTTCGTCTTTCTTGCTGCGATCCCGGCCAAACATTGCCCTGCGAAACTGAAATGTTGCGAAATAACTACATGTATCAGGCTCGAAACAATGCAATGTTGGCCATAGTCCCCACCCTTTTACTAAAGTGTCATCAATGGCTCCCGTGAAGCCGTTGCATTGAGGTAACTATAACAAGGAGTAGGGAATGATCAAAGAAACTGTCATCTCGCGTTCGATTCGCCTGTTGTGCCTGGGAAGTCTCGCCGCCGCAAGTCTTCCTGCGTTTTCTCAAACCACCGAAGCCCCGATCCAGCAAGTGATGGTGACCGGTTCGCGCATTGCATCGCCCAATGCGGAATCGCCATCGCCACTGCAGGTGCTGTCGGCTGCCGACATTGCGGCCTCCGGCGCCGCCAACCTGCAAGACCTGCTGCTGAAAAACCCGACCATGGGCACGCCTTCGGTCAGCCGTACCAATTCGAACTTTTCGACTTCCAGCGCCGGCGTTGCGACTGTCGACCTGCGCAACCTGGGCACCTCGCGCACCCTGGTGCTGGTCAATGGCCGCCGCTATGTGTCCGGCATCCCGGGCGAAGCCGCAGTCGACCTGAATACCATCCCTACCGACTTCATTGAGCGCGTGGAACTGCTGACCGGCGGCGCCTCCGCAACCTACGGTTCGGACGCCGTGGCCGGCGTGGTCAACATCATCCTGAAGAAAAACTTCAACGGCTTCCTGATCGATGCCCAGGGCGGCGAAAGCTCCAAGGGCGACGACAAGAAGCGCAAGCTGTCCCTGACCTTCGGCACCTCGAGCGCCGACGGCAACAGCAATATCATGGGCCACTTCGGCTATTCCAAGCAGGGCGCCGTGATGTCGAAAGACCGCGACATGTCGGCCGTCGACCAGCTGAGCAACTTCTCGGCGGACGATCCATGGGCGTACACCCGTCCGTTCTACTCGAGCTTCGCACCACAGGGCCGCTTCTTCCACGACACCGGCAGCTACACCTACGACCGCGCCGGCAATCCGATCCCATGGAACACCAACGGCACCGGCGGCGCAGCAGCGACCGGCTTCAACCGTTCCGAGTACCGTGCCATCGCCGTGCCGACCGACCGCTACCTGTTTGCCACCCACGGCAACCTGGCGCTGGGCGAAAACCATAGCGCCTTCTTCGAAGGCACTTACGCCGCCACCCGCGTCAAGACCAACATCGAGCCGTTCCCACTGGGCGCCGAGAATATTTACCCGGACACGGGTGGCCAGGTGCCGGCTGAGAATTACGTGCAGACCGCCCCAGGCGTGTTCAGCAAGCTGCGCAACCCGATCGTGCCGCAATACCTGTGGGACCGCATCAGCGACACCGATGGCGACGGCTTGCGCGACTACTACTTCAGCCGCCGCATGTCGGAAGTGGGCAACCGCACCAGCAAGGCCGACCGCGACACCTTCCGCCTGGCAACCGGCATCAAGGGCGCCCTGGCTGCCAACTGGAACTATGAAGCGTACGTAGCGTATGGCCAGACCAAAGAGTCCCAGACCTCCACCGGCCAGGTCAACACGCTGAACTTCCGCAACGCGCTGGAAGCGGTTCCCGACATCAATGACGTCAACGGCAATGGCTCGACCACCGATGCGATCTGCCGCGACGCCACCGCGCGCGCCCAGGGCTGCGTCCCGATCAATGTGTTCGGCTTCAATTCGATCTCCCCTGGCGCCCTGGCCTATGTCACCGCACCAGGCAGCCTGAACACCAAGATCACCCAGAAACTGGCGGGCGCTTCCGTCAGCGGCGAAGCCTGGCAGTTGCCAGCCGGCCCGCTGGCCATTGCGGCCGGCTTCGAATACCGCAAGGAAGAGTCGAGCGCCGAACCGGACGCCCTGACCCAGGCTGGCCTGAACGCCGGCAACGCCTTGCCGGCAACCTTCGGCGCCTTCAACGTGAAGGAACTGTTCATTGAAGCCCGCGTGCCGCTGCTGAAAGACAAGGCCTTCGCCAAAGACCTGAACTTCCTGGGCGCCTTCCGCCGCGGCGACTACTCCACCGTCGGCAAGACCTCCAGCTGGAATGCCGGCTTCGAGTGGGCACCGGTGTCGGACATCAAGTTCCGCGCCACCCGCGCCCTGTCGACCCGCGCGCCGAACATCAACGAGCTGTTCCAGGCGCCGCAGCAGACCTTCCCGGCCGACATCTCCGATCCGTGCGAAGGCGTGACCGCCACGTCCAGCGGCGCGCGCGACACCGCTTGCCGCGCAGCACCTGGCGTGATGGCCAACATCAATGCCAACGGCGGCGTGTTCACCCTGAACCAGGCCGACCTGCAAGGCATTTCCGGCTTCGACAAGGGCAACCCGAACCTGCACGAAGAAAAAGGCCGCTCGACCACCTTCGGCATCGTCTGGACCCCGCGTTCGATCGAGGCGCTGAACAAGTTCACCTTCACGGCGGACTACTTCGACATCAAGATCTCGGACGCAATCGTGCCGGTGCCGCGCCAGTTCGCGCTGGACAACTGCTACGGCGGCGACGGCACCTTCTGCAACACCATCACCCGCCGTGCCACGGCGATCGGCGCCAACAGCGCCGGCTCGCTGGAGTTCATCGATGCCATGGTCAACAACTCCGGCGGCCTGGCTACCGAAGGTATCGACTTCACCGCATCGTGGGCAGACAAGGTCGGTCCTGGCCGCCTGAGCGCACGCCTGTCCTGGACCTGGCTGCGTGACGGCTACAACGTGCCGCTGCCTGGCGCCGACAAGGACTACTTCGCAGGCGAACTGGGTGCGGCGAAAAACCGCGCCGTGCTGAACCTGGCGTACAAGATCGGCCAGTTCGGCATCAGCGGCGCCACCACCTACTACGGCAAATCGGCACTGGACGACCAGTTCCTGTCCGGCGAAGGCCTGTCGCGCAACTCGATCCGCGTCAAGTCGAAGGTGTACCAGGACCTGCAGTTCACCTACGCGCCATGGAAGAAGACTGAGTTCTACCTGGGTATCGACAACGCGTTCGACACCAAGGCGCCGCTCATCCCGACCGGCCTGCCAGGCAACGTCACCGGCACCGAAACCGACGCCGGCACGTACGACCCGATCGGCCGCCGCTACTACCTGGGCGTGCGCGTCACCCTGTAATTGCTGGAAACTGGCCGCTTACGCGGCCAGGCCCCAGTCCACCTCGTCCGGCGCGAGGTGGCCGCGGAAGCGGCCGCTGCTGACCGCCGGACGCTGTGCTTCGATCGCATCGGCAAAAAACACGGCTGGATCGCCCTGCAGCTCTTTCGCATGGCCTTCCAGCCGTGGCCATTTTTCCAGCGACAAACCGGCATGCTGCTGGGCCCAGCGCAGCACCGCGGCCAGGCACGCATCCGCCACCGTGCGCTTGCTGCCATCCAGCCACTGCTGTCCAGCCAAGGCTTCGTCCAGCGCTGCGCACACCTGTTCCATGCGGACCACGTCGGCGCTGAAACCCTCATGCAGGTAATCGAGCAGAGCATCGAGCTTGCGCGCCTCCGCCGTGCCAGCACGGTAGCCCAGCAGGTAACGCTTCTGCCGGCCGATATGACGCAGGATGCTGCGGCAATCGCGCAGCAGCTCTCCGCCCGCCTGCAGCACCGGGACCGGCAAGCCCGGCAGGTCGACCTGCACCAGCCGGTACGGCCGGCACAGCCATTCAAGGGCGACGATCACGCCGAATGCACAGCCCTGCGGTGCGCCGTGGTACAGGATGGTTTCCATTGACTTGCCTCATTGTTCTTGTTGGGGGATGAGGCATTGTCTGACTAATATAGGACAATATCCGCCCTGATTTCGTGCAATGATTGCTGCATCATGTCGAAACCCGCGATCAAAGCCCTCTCCATCCTCGAACTGCTGCAGAGCCAGCGGCAGATTTCCGGCGCCGACATGTCCGAACGCCTCGGCATCGACCGCCGCACGCTGCGCCGCTACATCGCCATGCTGGAAGAACTGGGCATTCCGATTACGGCCGAGCGTGGCCGTTATGGCGGCTATATGCTGGTGCCGGGCTTCAAGCTGCCGCCGCTGATGTTCACCAACGATGAGGCTTCGGCCGTGGCGCTGGGCCTGATGGCGGTGCGCTCCTTGCGCCTGGCCGATACCGCGCCCTCGGTGGCGAGCGCGCAGGCCAAGCTGGAACGCGTGATGCCGCCCTCGCTGCAAGGCAGCGTCCAGGCCCTGCGCGAAACCGCGGTACTCGACACGCCCGAACAGCGCTGGACTTATTCCGGTGCAGCGCGCCCTGCCCTGACCGGCGAACTGACGGCCCTGGCGCTGGCCGCGCAGACCCAGCACAGGGTGCGCTTCCGCTACACGCCGCAAGACGGCGCAGCAATGCAGCGCGAGTTCGATCCGTACGGCCTGGTATTCAGCCACACGCGCTGGTATGTGGTGGGGATGTGCCGGCTGCGGCTGGCGATCCGTTCGTTCAGGCTGGACCGCATTGCGGAAGTGAGTGAGACCGGCGCCGTGTTCGACAAACCCGACAGCTTCGACGCCGCTGCCCAGTTGCAGCACGCCATGGCGACCTTGCCGCGCCCCCTGCCGGTACAAGTGCTGCTGCACACCGACCTGGCCAGCGCCGCGCGCGAAGTGGGGCGCTATATCGGACCGCTGGCTGAAGTGGAAGGCGGCGTGCGGCTGAAGACAACGACCACCAGCTACAGCTGGTTTGCGCGCATGCTGGCGTCGCTGAATTTCGATTTCACGATCGAGGGGCCGCCCGAGTTAAGGGCGGCCGTGCGCGCCGAGGCGGAACGCCTGGCGCGGCTTGCCGGCTAAGCCTTACTGCCGGCGACGGCGGCGCATTGCCGCCAGCGCTGCCAGGCCGGCCAGCATCAGGCCATAACTGGCCGGCTCCGGCACGTCCGACGGCGCCGGTGCGGCGAATTCATAGCCCAGCGAGTCGGCGGCAGCCGAAAACATGCCAGCCTCGCCTTGCGCACCGGCTTCAATCGTCAGGGCCAGCTTGCCGGAACTGTGGCCGTTCCTTTCGTATGAAGGTACCGATTGGAGGGCAAACCGTTGGCGATCCTCGGACAGGAAGGACAGCACCCCCCAGTTCCGCACGGCCACTTCCGGATCGGTCGAGCGCAAAGGCAGGACGCTCAACATTTCCCAGTCAAAACTGAACGTCACGCGGGAATTGGGCGTCAGGGTAAAATCCGCGAAAATGTCGTACCAGGAATGCCATTCCCCTTCCACCGGCGCTACTTCGGAACGGAACACGGATCCGTCGGCGCGCCCGCCGGCCATGCCTTCCCCAGTATTGACCGACACCGCTCCCGGTGCACTGCCCCAGTAAGACTTCAGGACGTGCGAAGAGCCATCCGTAGCGCGCGCAACTGCCGCGTAATGCCTGAACGGCTCAAAGCTGATCGCGGCATTGACGCCATCGTCCGGCGCGAGGTCCGTCACCGTCGCCTGCAGGTTGGAGAACTGGAAATAGCCCAGCGGACCGGCCACCGCCGATGTCGAGGTCAAGCCGGCAAAGCCCAGGCAAGCAAGTGAAAGAATACGGCGAATACCCATCAAAGAATTCCAGAGGTTGTCAAAAGTAGTTGATTATAAGTAAATCATTCTTTGCAGGCAATAAATAAAAAGGGCGCCCGCAGGCGCCCTTATGCATCAAGCGGCAGCTTGATTACTTGGCGTTCATCAGCGCCACGGTGGTGTCCAGCATGCGGTTGCTGAAGCCCCACTCGTTGTCGTACCACGACGATACCTTCACCAGCTTGCCCGACACCTTGGTCAGGGTGGCGTCGAAGTTCGACGAAGCCGGGTTGTGGTTGAAGTCGACGGAGACCAGAGGCTCGGTCTGGTAGGTCAGCACGCCTTTCAGTGCGCCTTCCGAAGCTTCCTTCATGATCTTGTTGATTTCTTCAACGGTGGTGTCGCGCTTGGCGATGAAGGACAGGTCGACGATCGACACGTTGATGGTCGGAACGCGGATCGCGTAGCCGTCCAGCTTGCCGTTCAGTTCAGGCAGCACCAGGCCAACAGCGGCAGCGGCGCCGGTCTTGGTCGGGATCATGGACTGGGTGGCGGAACGGGCGCGGCGCAGGTCTTCGTGCATCACGTCGGTCAGCACCTGGTCGTTGGTGTAAGCGTGCACGGTGGTCATCAGGCCGGTTTCCAGGCCGATGGCGTCGTTCAGCGGCTTGACCAGCGGGGCCAGGCAGTTGGTGGTGCAGGATGCGTTCGAGATCACGGTGTCCGAAGCCTTCAGCACGCCGTGGTTCACGCCGTACACGACGGTCGCGTCAACGTCCTTGCCGCCTGGAGCGGAGATGATCACTTTCTTGGCGCCGCCTTTCAGGTGGGCCGAAGCTTTTTCCTTGGTGGTGAAGAAGCCGGTGCACTCCAGCACCACGTCCACGCCCAGCTCGCCCCATGGGATTTCAGCCGGGTTGCGCTGTGCGAACACGCGGATCTTGTCGCCGTTCACGATCATGTTGTCGCCTTCCACCGTGACGGTGCCAGGGAACTTGCCGTGGGCGGTGTCGTAGCGGGTCAGGTGGGCGTTCGACTCGGCGTTGCCCAGGTCGTTAATCGCCACGATCTGGATATCCTGCTTTTTGCCGCCTTCGTAGAAAGCGCGCAGGACATTGCGGCCGATACGGCCATAACCGTTGATTGCTACTTTGATCGTCATGCTGTTTACTCCTGATGATAGAAATTAGATGACTGCTTTGACTTTTGCCACGACATTGTCGACGGTGAAGCCGAAGTGCTTGAACAGCACGCCGGCTGGTGCGGATTCGCCGAAGGTGTCGATGCCGACCACGGCGCCTTCCAGGCCAACATACTTGTACCAGAATGCGGTGACGCCTGCTTCAATCGCCACGCGTGGCAGGCCCTTGGTCAGCACGGATGCCTTGTAGGCCGCGTCCTGGCGGTCGAACACGTCGGTCGACGGCATGGAAACCACGCGTACCGGGGTGCCGGCTGCCTTCAGTTCGGCGGCGGCTTTCATGGCCAGTTCCACTTCGGAACCGGTGGCGATCAGGATGGCCTTGGCGCCGGCTTCGTCGGACAGCACATAGCCGCCCTTGGCCACGTTGGCCAGGACTTCAGCGGAACGCTCGATGAACGGCAGGTTCTGGCGCGAGAAGATCAGGGTCGACGGGCCGTCCTTGCGCTTCACGGATTCGCCCCATGCGACCATCGATTCGACGGTGTCGGCAGGACGCCAGTTGTCCAGGTTCGGGATCAGGCGCAGCGAGGACACGTGCTCCACGGACTGGTGGGTCGGGCCGTCTTCGCCCAGGCCGATCGAGTCGTGGGTGAACACGAACAGGGAACGCTGCTTCATCAGCGCTGCCATGCGCAGAGCGTTGCGGCTGTAGTCGGCGAAGGTCAGGAAGGTCGCGCCGAACGGGATGTAGCCGCCGTGCAGGGCGACGCCGTTCATGATGGCGGACATGCCGAACTCGCGCACGCCGTAGTTGATATGGTTGCCCGGCACGCCGGAACGAACGGCGATGCATTCCTTCCAGTTGGTCAGGTTGGAGCCGGTCAGGTCGGCCGAGCCGCCCAGGAATTCAGGCAGGATCGGTGCCAGTGCCTGGATCGCGTTCTGCGATGCCTTGCGGGTGGCGATGGTTTCTTTCTTTTCCACGCAGGCGGCGATGGCGGCGTCCAGGGTTGCCTGGAAGTTGCCCGGCAGCTCGCCCTTCATGCGGCGGGTCAGTTCAGCAGCTTCGGCCGGGTACTGGGCCGAGTACTTGGCGAACATCTCGTTCCAGCTGGCTTCGAATTTCGCGCCCTCTTCCTTGAAGTCCCACGCTTCCTTCACGTCGTGAGGAATGTCGAACGGCTCGGCGCCCCAGGAGATGTACTCGCGCACTGCAGCGATTTCCTTGTCGCCCAGCGGTGCGCCGTGCACCTTGTCGCCGCCTTGCAGGTTTGGCGAGCCCTTGCCGATGATGGTCTTGCAGCAGACCAGGGTTGGCTTGTCGGATTTCTTGGCCGCTTCGATTGCGGCGGACAGTGCTGCCACGTCGTGGCCGTCCACGTTCTTGATCACGTTCCAGCCATAGGACTCGAAACGCTTAGGGGTGTCGTCGGTGAACCAGCCTTCAACCTTGCCGTCGATGGAGATGCCGTTGTCGTCGTACAGGGCGATCAGCTTCTTCAGGCCCAGGGTGCCGGCCAGCGAGCACACCTCGTGCGAGATGCCTTCCATCAGGCAGCCGTCACCGATAAAGGCGTAGGTGTAGTGGTCGACCACGTCGAAGCCTGGCTTGTTGAATTCGGATGCCAGCAGCCACTCAGCCAGCGCCATGCCGACGGCGTTGGCGATGCCCTGGCCCAGCGGGCCGGTGGTGGTTTCCACGCCTGGGGTGTAGCCGACTTCCGGGTGGCCCGGCGTCTTGGAGTGCAATTGGCGGAAGTTCTTGATTTCTTCCATCGGCAGGTCGTAACCCGACAGGTGCAGCAGCGCGTAGTGCAGCATCGAACCGTGGCCATTGGACAGCAGGAAGCGGTCGCGGTTGACCCAGGCTGGGTTGGTCGGGTTGTGGCGGTGATGACCGCTCCACAGTGCTACGGCAATCTCAGCCATGCCCATTGGCATGCCTGGGTGGCCGGAATTGGCCTTCTGCACAGCGTCCATTGCCAGCGCACGGATCGCGTTGGCCATTTTGGTGAAAGGGAGCGAAGTTTTCATCGTAGTTCGAGGAAGGTTGAGTATTTGGTGCACTGCGGCAGACGCCGCCTATGGAACCCGATATTTTACCAGAGCGTGACAGCAACGCTTAAAATTGGTGCATTTCAACCTTTCCGAAGTGACCATATGCCCCGTTTCCACGTGCAACAGTCCCTTGCCGCAGGCCAGCAACTGGAGCTGCCTGCCGACGTTGCCCACCATATCAATGTGGTGCGCATGGAACCGGGCGACACGCTGACCCTGTTCAATGGCGATGGCGGCGAGTATACGGCAGTGTTGACAGATGTGCAAAAGAAAAAGGCTTGGGCGGAGATCAAGGTCTTCGATCCGCGCGAAGCGGAGCTGCCGTTTGCCGTGACCCTGGCCCAAGCCCTGCCCGAGGGCTCGAAAATGGACTGGATTATCGAGAAGGCGGTGGAACTGGGCGTGGCCGGCATCCAGCCGCTGGCGGCGCGGCGCTGCGTGGTGCGGCTGTCGGCGGAGCGGGCGGAGAAGAAGCTCGAACATTGGAATGGGATCGTGGTGTCGGCTTCCGAGCAGTGCGGGCGCAACCGCCTGGCATCGGTGGCGGCGCCGCTGGAGTTCCGCGACTGGATTGCGCGGCAGGATTTGCACAAGCGCGTGATCCTGACCCCGCGCGCGACGGAATCGCTGGCCGATTGGGCAAGGCACCAGCCGGCGCAGGCGCTCAGCATCATGGTCGGGCCGGAAGGCGGCTTTTCCGATGAGGAGGAGGCTGAGGCTTTGCGGCATGGGGCCCTGCCCTTGTCGATCGGGCCGCGCGTGTTGCGCACCGAGACGGCGGCGCTGGCGGCGGTGTCGATTCTTTCTGCGGCTTGGGGTGGGATCTGAAAACCGGTAAACCGGGGTCTGACCCAAGGGTCAGACCCTGTCGACTCATCTGCTACGGGGTTGGTTCTGGTCTCCTGACTTATTGCGAAGATCAAAAGCCTCGAACCGAACCCCAGGCTTCAAGACCGTTGGGGGTCAGACCCTGCGGGTCTGACCCAGATTTACCGGTTTAGAACTTGTAGCTGCCCACCAGGTACAACTGCCTTCCCAGCGGATCCGTATACCGCGCATCAAACCCCATCTGGTTCCCGCCCCCCGCAATCCGCTGCGAGAACGGCGGCTCACGGTCAAACAGGTTCTTGATGCCGCCAGTCAGCACCAGGTTCGGATTGAAGCGATAGCGCGTCTGCCAGTCCCACACCAGGTAATCATCCACCTTGCGGTTCGATGCCACGAAATTGCCCGCCTCGTCCCGCACCGCCAGGCTGTCCGCGCTGATCGGCATATCGTGATAGCCGGACTTGTACACCCCGGTCAACGAATGCGTCAGCACATCCGACTGCTTCCAGCTCGCCACCACCTTGCTGATCCAGCGGAAGGTCACCGAGTTGTACGAATCGAAGCGCCCCACGCTGTTTTCGACCGGGTCGGTCGCCAGCGTCTGGAAATCGGCCTTCTTCATATAAGTACCGGTCCAGTTGAACGCCAGCTTGCCCAGCTTGTAGGTGTGGTCCCAGTCGATGCCCTGGTAGTGCGACTTAGCCAAATTAAATGGCGTCAGCGCAGCGGCCAGCGTGTCCTGCTTCTGGATCGGGTCGTAGTAGGACACGAACAGGCCCATATACTTGGCCGGGTTGTTGAACACCTCGTTCTCCGGCAGCTTGGAAATCTGGTCGCTGATCTTCACGTCCCAGAAATCGAAGCCGATCGACAGCGCGCGGGCCGGCTCCACGCGCAGGCCGATGGAAGCCTGCTTCGAAGTCTCCGGTTTCAAACCGGTCGCGCCGGAATAAGGATTGCCGCCACTCAGCAGGTTGTATTCCGAGGTGCCGTTACACAGCGGCAGCAGCGGACCGGAAGTGATCGGACATGGATGCGCATTCGACGAGCCGCCGCCTTGCAGCGGGTTGGTGATATCGGTCATCACCGGCGCCTTGAAGCCAGTGCCGTAGGAACCACGCACCAGCACGGAATCGGCCGGACGCCAGGCTGCGGCCAGCTTGTAAGTGGTCTTGCTGGCCTCATTGCCCTTGGTGCCCGGCGCGACCAGCTTGCCCGTGCTGTCGAAGTTCATTTTGTCCTTCACCGCGTCATAGCTGTCATAGCGTACATCGCCCGTCAGCTCCAGGCCTTTCATGACCGGCACCACCAGTTCGGCGAACGCGCCCCAGTTCTTGCGCGAGGCATCGGTCGGCAGGGAGCCGGAGATGCCGCCGATCGGGCTATCGGTAAAGTCCGGCTGCAGGCTGTTGGCGCCCATCGTGATCGCGCTTGGATCGTAGACATACTTCTGGCGCAGGAAATCGCCGCCCAGGGCCAGCATGGCCGATCCTCCCGGCGCCTCGAATACCGGGCGCGAGCCGCGCAGGTTCACGACATCGATCTTCGAGGTGGTTTCGTCCAGCTGCTGGTGCAGCACGGCCGAGGCCAGCGCGGCGCGCGTTTCCGCAGTCGGCACGATGAAGGGATTGTAGGCGCCCGAGGCCATCAGGGCGTCCAGCTTGTCGCTGCTGGTGTAGCCGGCGACCGCATGGTCTTCCGCCGTGGTTTCGGAATGCGTGTACGAGGCGGTCAGGTCCCAGCCGGCCAGCCGGCCTTCAACGCCGAGCGCCAGGTGCCTCGCTTCGGTCTTCCAGTCGTCGGTGCGGCCGCCCGCATCGACCAGACGGAGGCTCATGGTGGCGGAATTCACCGTCGCCGGGTCCACGCCAAGCTTGACCAGCGCCGGCACCACGTTGGCTTTGTACAGCGCGGAATTGATATCCAGCGACAGCGGCTGGGCCGGCGGCGCGTAGCGTGCCGTGCTGGTGAACTTCGAATACAGGCCTTCGGCAAAGAAGGTCCAGTCGGCATTGAGCTTGATGTTGGTGGAGGCAAACAGGCCGTCGCGTTTCAATTCCGGCAGCAGTTCGACCACCGAACCATAGTTGTACATGCAGCGGTCGCCCACCTTGAAGGTATTCGGCGCGCCGCAAGCGCCGGTGTTGATCAGGCTTGGATTGAACAGCACATTGCCATTGGTGGTGCG
The DNA here is from genome assembly GCA_966077345.1 of uncultured Duganella sp. Classification (GTDB taxonomy): domain Bacteria; phylum Pseudomonadota; class Gammaproteobacteria; order Burkholderiales; family Burkholderiaceae_D; genus Rugamonas. The sequence goes on along the minus strand of CBHREK010000005.1, from coordinate 132,743 downwards.
CGCATTGACATTGCCCGGGATCGAATTGGCCGATACCTGGTACAGCGAATAGCGCTTGCCGCCCTCGCTGAATTCGTGCACGCCGCCGGGCGCCGAGAAGCGGCGGTCGCTCGCGCTCAGCTCCTTCTGCGTGTCGTGGCTGTAGGCCAGCAGGACGTTGAAACCATCGGTTTCCAGCTCGCCAAAGCCCTTGGAGATGGCAACGTTCGAAGTGGCGCCTTCGCTCCCCTTGGTGGGGCGGTTGTAGGTCAGCTCGATATTGGCATCGGTCTGGTTTTTCTTCAGGATGAAGTTGACCACGCCGGCAATCGCATCGGAACCATACAGCGCCGACGCGCCGTCGGTCAGGATCTCCACCCGCTCCACCGCCGACAATGGGATCGATGCCAGGTTGACCGCGGAACCCGAGCTGTACGGCGCAATGCGGCGGCCGTTCAGCAGCACCAGCGTGTAGCCGGTGCCGATGGCGTGCACCGAGGCGGTCTGCACACCGCCGCCGCCGCCGTTGATCGACGCCGACGAAGTGACGAAGCCCTGCATCGAAGGCAGCGTGGCAACCAGGTCGGCCACGGTGGTGGCGCCGGTCTGCTCGATCTGCGCCTTGGACAGGGTCTGCACCGGCAGCGCGCCTTCAACCGCCACGCGCTTGACTGCCGAACCGGTAATCTCGACCCGCTGGATGTTCTCCTCAGCCATGACCGGCAAGGCTGCAACGCCCAGGCCGGCCATGAACATCAGTCGCACTGAACGCGACAGGATGGTTTCTTTCATCATCGTTTCCTCTTTGACTCTCTGTTTTCTGTACTCGCCGCGGCTGCGGCTTGTTTATCAGAGCATGTCGATTCAGCAAGGAAAAATGAAATAAGCGGATTGTGCAGGAGTCGATAGGAATTCAGCTTCGAATCAACAAGCTAGCTGTCGCTTTTACGACAAACGAAAGAAACCGCAAAAAAAACGGATACCCGAAGGTATCCGTTTTACAGGGCTTGCTAGCTAGCTCGAATTAGAACTGATAGGTCAGGCCGAGCGAGAAGAAGCGGCCAACCGCGCCAGCCTGGTGCAACGAAGCGTTGTACGAGGTTTGTGCAGTCGCGTTGCCGTAGGTGCCAACGTCGATTGGAGGCTGCTTGTCGAACACGTTCAGGATCGCGCCGCGGATCGACAGATCCTTGGTGATCTTGTACACCACGTTCAGGTTGGTGGTAGTGAACGAAGACACGCGGCAGTACTGCGAAGGCTGATCAACGCCCTGGAAGTAGGTGCGGCCGCCAACGTCAAGACCGGTCGACGCGCAGTCGATGCCGCCAATCGATGGCGATGGGTCCAGGGTCGAGAACGAGCTGGTGTAGTTCATGGTCGCGCTGATATCCAACGGACCGCGGACATAGCCCAGGGTGAACTGTGCACGGTTCTTCGGATTGCCGGTTGCGCCGCCAACCACGGATGGGCCTTGGGTGCCGGCCAGCTCGGTCCTGGTACCGTCACCAGCAATGGTCTCGTACGAAATGGTGTGCGCAGCGCTCAGGTTCGCGCGCAGGGTACCCATGTCGCCCATGCGCCATTTGTAGCTGATATCAGCTTCGATACCATTGGTCTTGGTCTTGCCGCTGTTGATGTACGGCGACAAGGCGTAAGCCGCGGTACCGACGCTAGGAGTACCAACGAAGGTGCCACCGTTGCCGTCCGAGATCTCCATTGGGACCGGAGCTACGCGCACGAAGGTCGGCACGAAGCCAGGCAGGTTGCCGGCTGCGGTTACGATCTGGTTCTTCACTTCGATGTTGTAGTAGTCGAAGGTTGCGTTCAGATCCTTGACCGGCTCCAGGATGATGCCCAGGTTGTACGAGGTCGACTTCTCAGGCGCCAGATCCTTGTTGGTCAACTGGACGTAAGGTGGGCTGATCGCGCACTGGTTAACTACGTTACCTGCGGTCGTAGTCTTGCCGTCCGGGCACAGGATCGGGTCAGGAATCGCGTTGAAGGTGAAGAACGAGCCAGCGTTACCCACTTCAGCCGGGTTAGGAGCACGGAAACCTTTGGCGATACCGCCGCGGAAGCCCAGTTGCTTCATTGGCGCCCACTTGAAGTTGGCTGCCGGGGTGAAGGAGTGGCCGTAGCTGTCGTACTTGTCGTAGCGAGCCGACAGGTGAGCTTCCAAGGTCTTGATCGGGTTGGCTTGCAACTCGGCGAAGATGGCGGTGTTAGTTTCGTCGCCAATCACGAAGGCGGTGGTGCTGGCCACTTGACCGGTCAGGGTCCGGCTGGCCGGCGGCGAATTCTGCTTGCGCTTGTGCCAGTGGGTACCTACTGCCAGAGCCAGCGGACCTTCGCCCAGTTGCATCAGTTCGCGGGAACCAATCAGGTCAATGTAGTTCAGCTTGGAGGTCAGCTCATTGCTGAAGCGCGGCGAAATTTCTGCCAGCACACCCGGATCGTTGTTGCCCAGGACGTTGAAAATCTTGTTATTCAGAGCCGCGTACAGTGCAGGGCGGTCGATGTAACCGCTGTAATTGATGTCGGTCTTGACTTCAGTGATACCGACGCCACCGTTGATATCCCAGCCGCCTGCAGTACCTTTGATGTCAGCAGCGAAACGGGTGGTCTTGGCGGTGTTATCCAGCGTGTTGGTTGGATCGACACCAGGGATATAGCCGTACAGGCGGGCCGGGGCACCCAGGTTGTTGGTAACGCCGCCACCGCCAACTGCTGCACCGGCGGCGAACAGGGTGCTAGGAATGCGGTTGACGCCGGCAGTCAGCACACCATCCTTCAAAGTGGTGTTACCAGCGAAGGTACTTGGCGAGAAGATCGCGCCCATGCCGCGGTTATTGATACTGTCGCGACGGAACAGCGAAGCTTTCAGGCCCAGTTCCCAATCGGCGCCGAGCTTCTTGGTGAAACCAGCCATCACGTTGATGTTCTGGGTTCGTGGCTGGATATTGGCTGCAGTGTCACGCACGATGCAACCATCGGCCATGTATTTGTTGAAGTTGCAGTTACCATCCAGGAACTGGTAGTTCGCTGGGTTCAGGGCCGCCGAGCCATCCACCTTGGCACCAGTCGGGTTGTACAGGAACGGGGTGCTCGCTGCAGTCAGGAAACCATTGATGCTCAGTGGTTTGCCAGTGATCTGGTCAAGACGGGCCACCGGTGCGCCCAGGCTAATGTTGTTGCCGCCGCGCGAACGCCAGTCACGGTTGTTCCAGTCGTTGCCTTCGCGATCCGCCACCTTGATCGCTTCCTGACGACGGAATTCCGCAGTGACGTAGGCGTTGTAGCCGTCATTGTCCAGATCGCCGAAACCGGTGGCGAACGATGCGCGAGTGGTTTTACCGCCGCCGTGCTGGGTGTTGCCCACTTCAGCGTTGACCCGGGTGCCGGTAATGTTCTTTTTCAGGACGATGTTCACCACGCCGGCGATAGCGTCGGAACCGTAGGTTGCCGATGCGCCGCTCTTCAGGACGTCGATGTGATCGATGGCGTCAAATGGGATCGACGAAACGTCGACGAAGGAGCGCTGGGAGTCATCCGACAGCGGATAAGGAGCCACACGGTGACCGTCAACCAGCACCAGGGTCGCGCCGACGGTCAGGCCACGCAGCGAAATGCCGGAAGCGCCGTTTGCAAACGCGCCGGAGAAGCCAGTGCCCAGGGTACCTGCGCCGTTGGCGGCCAGGTCGACCAGCAGTTCGGCGACCGAAGTCTTGCCACTACGCTGGATGTCTTGGGCGGTCAGCACTTGAACCGGGGCAGCGGTCTCAGTGTCGGTACGGCTAATCAGAGAGCCGGTCACCACCACGCGCTGGACATTTTCGGCAGGCTGCTGCTGCGCCATGGCTGGCGTGGCAGCCAGAACGGCTGCGCCACCGAAGGCCACTGCCAGCGAACGAACAAGAATCGTCTTTTTCAACATTTTGGTTCCTAAAATATTTGTTTGTCCCGACTAAACCAAAAAAACTTAGTCGCCTTTTGGGCGATACCGAAGTCAATTGCATCAATTGATTTCAGCGTAGGATAAGACCATAGCCAAGTTGTCTATGTCAATAAAAGCACAAGCAATATGACAAAAAACAACAGTGCTAAACCATCACCACGTAGGACTACGTAGTTAAATACATTTCGGCGCAGATGGGGCGAATTGGAAGGAATATAGCGAATTTGCAATTACGATCGCCGTTTTTAACGATTAAGTGGAAATGTGTGCAAATTAATATTTTGACATTATCGCCCGATATTTTTGGCGACAATCAGACAGCCCGCCAAATTAATTGGCCGGCCAATTGAATAATTGCCCAAAGCAATTACATTTGCATGGAAACAAGTAGGACAATCAATCAACTATTGCACCCTTCCCTCGCAAAGTACAGTAAACCTTTGTATCGAATCGCAACGGCGTTGCGTGATTACAACCGTTGAAAGCAGGTAAAATGTCGCCTTTGGGCCCGTTGCGCGCCCCATCCTGCCGAGAAAGACCATCATGCTGCGACTGAACGAAATCAAGCTTCCACTCAACCACGAGGAGCCGGAATTGGCCCAGGCTATCCTGGCCCGCCTGAAGATTTCTCCACAGCAGATGCTAGGTTTTACTGTCTACAAACGCAGCTATGATGCGCGAAAAAAGACCAACATCTCGCTAATCTACTCGGTCGACGTGGAAACCACGGACGATGCCGGCATCCTCGCCAAACGCTCCGACGACAAGCACCTGATGGTCTCGCCGGACATGGCCTATAAATTCGTGGCGCATGGCGTCAATGCCGACGGCAAGCAGCCGCGCCCGGTAGTAATCGGCATGGGTCCCTGCGGCCTGTTCGCGGCCCTGATCCTGGCACAGATGGGCCTGAAGCCCATCGTCCTTGAACGCGGCAAGACCGTGCGCGAGCGTACCAAGGATACTTTCGGTTTCTGGCGCAAGCGCGTGCTGAACCCGGAGTCGAATGTGCAGTTCGGCGAAGGCGGCGCCGGCACCTTCTCGGACGGCAAACTGTACAGCCAGATCAGCGACCCCAAGCACTATGGCCGCAAGGTGCTGACCGAGTTCGTCAAGTCCGGCGCGCCGGAAGAGATCATCTACGTCAGCAAGCCGCACATCGGTACTTTCCGCCTGGTCAAGATGGTGGAGAACATGCGCGAGGAAATCACCGCCCTGGGCGGCGAAATCCGCTTCGAGCAGCGCGTGACCGACTTTGACATCCGCGAGGAAAACGGCGTGCGCCAGATGCACGGCCTGCACCTGGCCAGCGGCGAGTACATTGAAACCAACCATGTGGTGCTGGCCATCGGCCACAGCTCGCGCGATACCTTCCAGGTCCTGTACGAGCGCGGCGTCTACGTGGAAGCCAAGCCGTTCTCCATAGGCTTCCGCGTCGAGCACCCGCAGTCGCTGATCGACCAGTGCCGCTTCGGCCCGAATGCCGGCCACCCCATCCTCGGCGCGGCCGACTACAAGCTGGTGCACCACGCCAGCAATGGCCGCGCGGTGTACAGCTTCTGCATGTGCCCGGGCGGCACCGTGGTGGCGGCAGCATCGGAGCCGGGCCGCGTGGTGACCAACGGCATGTCGCAATATTCGCGCGCCGAACGCAACGCCAACAGCGCCATCGTGGTATCGATCAGCCCCGAAGAAGATTACCCGGGCCACCCACTGGCCGGCATCGAACTGCAGCGCCGCCTGGAAGAGAAAGCCTATGTGCTGGGCGGCTCGAATTACAACGCGCCCGGCCAGCTGATGGGCGACTTCGTGGCGGGCCGGCCATCCGGCGACGTCGGTGGCGTGATTCCTTCGTTCAAGCCGGGCATTACCTGGACCGACCTGGCCACCATCCTGCCGGAATACGCCGTGGTGGCGCTGCGCGAAGCCTTCCCGGCTTTCGACAAGCAGGTCAAGGGCTACTTCAAGCACGACGCCGTGCTGACCGGCCTGGAAACCCGCACTTCGTCGCCAATCCGCATCAAGCGCAATAACGACGACTTGCAAAGCCTGAACACGCGCGGCCTGTTCCCGGCCGGCGAGGGCGCCGGCTATGCCGGCGGCATCCTGTCGGCCGGCGTGGACGGCATCAAGGTGGCGGAGGCTGTTGCCCTGTCGATGCAGGCGGCAGACAAGACTTGACCTCGAACGGCATGCGCAGGTGGAAGCGGCAGCCCGCGCCGGGCTTGCTGTGCACTTCCACCGCGCCGCCCATCTGCTGCATGATGGTGTAGACGATATGCATGCCAAGCCCTGAACCGCCCTGCCCGCGCTTGGTGGTGAAGAAGGGCTCGTAGATCCTTTCCTGCACGCCGGGCGCCAACCCGACCCCGTGGTCGATGAAATCCATTTCCAGCCAGCCGTCGGCCGCCGTGGCGCGCACGGTCACCGTGCCGCCCTGTCCATCCGGATAGGCATGGCGGGCGGCATTCATCAACAGGTTGGACAGCACCTGCGAGAACTTCCCTGGCGGCAGCCGCGGCCGCAGCAAGTGGTCCATCTCGACCTCGACGCGGATGCGCGCCTTGCGCAGTTCCGGACTGTGCGCCGACACCACGCCCTGCACATAATCCTTCAGCGCCAGCGTGCTCACATGCTCGGTGCCCTGGTCCACCGCCAGCTGCTTGAAATTGCCGATCAAGCCGGCCGCACGATGCAGGTTCTGCTCGATCAGGGCTGCAGCATCGTTCAGGCGCGAGGCCAGGCTGACCAGGTCGGAGCGGCTCACTTTCGGCGCCTCCAGCGCCTGCACCAGTTGCGCCGTATAGCTGCTCATGGCCGAAGCTGCCGTCAGCGCCACGCCGACCGGCGTATTCACTTCATGCGCCACGCCGGCCACCAGCGAACCCAGCGCCGCCAGCTTCTCCTGCTCCACCAGGCTGGCCTGGGCCGCGCGCAAGGCTTCGGTGCGGCGCGACACCTTTTCTTCCAGCAGGTGCTCGCGGTCCTGGTGCTGCAGCTCGGCCGCCGCACGCGCAGCGAAGATCGACAGCAGCGACAGCGCCAGCAAGCGCTTGTTTTCATCGATCGGCTTGGTGTCGATAGCGGACAGGATGCCCAGCGTCTTGCCTTCGGTGTCGACCATCGGCATGCCGACATAGCTTTCCGCCTTCATGTCCACCAGCAGCGTGTCGAGCGGGTAGTCCTGCTGGATGCCGCAGCCATGGAAGCACATGGTCTGGTCGGTGACGTTGTGGCACGGCGTGTGCTCCAGGCTGTATTCCATATTGGGCAGGAAGCCTGCGCCGCCCCATACCGCCAGCGTGCGTATGCCTTCCTGCCCGTCCGGCATCCGGATCACGCGGCCCGCAATCACATAGGTCACGTCCAGCGCCGCCGCCAGGTCGTGCACCAGCACGCGGAAGAATTCGTCGCCGCGCGCACGCGCAGTGGAATCCGTGATCGAGCGCAACGCCGCTTCGGCCAGGGTGCGCGCATCATTGGCGTCGAATAATTCCATGGCCTTGCTCCTAATGCGGTGGATGGCGCCGGTACAGGTCGCGCAGCTCGTCCTGGTGCTGCAGCAGCAGGTTGGCCAGCGCCGGATCGAAACGGCTGCCGCTACCCTCGCGCACCTCCTCCAACGCGTGCTGCAGGGAATGTGCCGGGCGATAGCTGCGCGGGCTCACCATGGCATCGACGAAATCGGCCAGCGCCGTGATGCGCGCCGCCAGGCTGATGTCGCCGCCCTGCAAGCCGCGGGGATAGCCGGCGCCATCCCAGCGCTCATGGTGCTCGTGGGCGATGCGCGCAGCCAGCTGCAGCACCGGCTGCTTTGAGGAAGACAGCATGTGCCAGCCGATATCGCTATGGCCTTGCATGCGCGTGCGCTGGGCTGCATCGAGCGGTCCAGGCAGGTTGAGGATCTCGTCGGGGATGCCCGCATGGCCAATATCGTGCAACGGCGCTGCCTGGCGCAACTGCCGCACTGCGCTGTCCGGCATGTCGACCGCCGCGCCCAGCATGGCGGCAATTTCCCCGACGCGCTCGACGTGACCGCCGGCAGCGGCCGAACGGCTTTCCAGCGCTTCGCCAAGGATGTGGATGATGGCATCCTGGGTCGCCACCAGCTCCTCGCGCTCCAGCAGGCGCTCGTAAGTGATCGCGACATTCGCCGAGAACAGGCCAAGCAGTTCGCGCTCCCCGTCATCCACCGGTTCGCTGAACGACATGTACAGCAGGCTTTCGTTGCCGTCGCGCGTGCGGTAATAGCAGGCGTAGTACTGCGGGCCATAATGGTCGGCCTGCTCCGCCATGCAACGCACGAAAGCATCGCGCACCTGCGCCGGCAGGTGCTCCAGCGTTTCCTCCAGTGCCAGGCTGGCATACGCCGTGGTGACCGCCAGCACCTGCAGCCGGCCCGGCTGGCGCGCCGCGGCGTAGGCATTCATGCGGCTGGCGCACACGCCTTCCGCCTGGCGGCCCAGCAAGGCCGAGGCCTGCTCCAGCACGGCCGAGCAGAAGTGGCGCAGGTTGTCCGAATCGCAGACCTGGGTGATGGCATTGATCGAGCGGCGCAGGCCAAGGCGGGCGCGCTCCAGGCGCATCAGGTCGCGGTAGGCGCGCAGGCCGGAATAGAACACCGTACTGAGCTTGGCATGGGTCAGCTCGGTCTTTTCACGGTAATCGTTGATGTCGTAGGTCTTCAGCACCAATGCCTGCGGCGCCTGGCCCGGCTGGCCGGTGCGCAGCACGATGCGCACATTGCGGTCGCCCAGCTCTTCGCGGATATAGCGCACCAGCTCCAGGCCGGCATGCTCGGACTCCATCACCACGTCGAGCAGGATCAGGGCAAACTGGCCGGGCTGCGACAGGCGTTCGCGCGCCTCGGCACCGGAATAGCAGTGGGAGAAATGAACACGGCGACCGTCGAACTCAAAGTCCGACATCACCAGTTCAGTGACCTGGTGCACCGCTTGCTCGTCATCAACGATCAGGATTTCCCAGGGCGGCAAGGCCGCCGCCGGGGCTGGCGTCTCATCATCGTCGAACAACATTGCGTCATCCACCATGCCCAGCCCCACTAGAGGTTGTTTATTGTAAATTATATACCGCTATAGCCAGCCCACCTTCTTAAAGCGCCGATACAATGCACCGCAAACAACAGCCATCAGGGTCAGTGCGGCCGGATAGCCAAAGCGCCAGTCCAGTTCCGGCATGTGCTTGAAATTCATGCCCCACAGGCCGGCGAAGGCGGTCAGCACCGCGAAAATCGCAGCCCAGGCTGCCAGCCGTTTGTTGACCTCGCCCTCTTCCAGCGCCACCATCGACAGGTTGACCTGGATCGCGGTGGCGATGGTCTCGCGCATGGTATCGAGGGCGGAGTTGATGCGCAGCAAGTGGTCATGGACGTCGCGGAAATATTCCTGGGTATTGCTGCAGACCGCAGGCACGCGCCCCCCGTGCAGCTTGCCGATTGCATCAAGCAAGGGAGCCACGGTGTGACGCACCGTCATGACTTTGCGCTTGAGTTCATAGAGCCGCTCGATGTTGTCGCGCTGGGAACCCTGGATGAAGATGCGCTCCTCGATTTTTTCCAGCTCCATCTCGAACGAATCGACGATCGGGAAATAGCGGTCGACCACTGCATCCATCAGCGCATACAGCACGAAGCCAGCGCCCTGCTGCAGCAGATGCGGCTCGCGCTCGGCACGGGCGCGCACGCCGAGGAAATCCTGGGTGGAATTGGACCGGTTGGAGAGCACGTAGTTGGGGCCGACGAAGATATCGACTTCCCCCACGTGCAGCTCTTCCTCGCGCAGTTCGAGCATCTTCACGACCACGAACAGGGAGTCGCCGTATTCTTCGATCTTGGGGCGTTGCTGGCCGCGGCCGGCGTCTTCCACCGCCAGTTCGTGCAGGCCGAATTCCTCCTGCATCACTTCGAGTTCGTCGCGGGTGGCGTCGCGCAGGGCGACCCAGACGAAGGCGTCTTGTCGCGCCACGTAATCGCTGATGTCCTCTACCGGGAGATCAGCCAGCTTGCGCCCATCCTGGTAGGCGACGCAGTTAATCAGCATGCAGGCTCCTCAAATTTCCAAGCCCGCAGCATAGCAAGAAAAAAAGGGGACGTAACACATTTTCCGCTGCGGCAGAAAATGTGTTACGTCCCCTTTTTCAGAAAATGTGTTACGTCCCCTTTTTGAAGACGATTGGGGGTTAGTCGTCCTTGGCGCCGTCGATGCCGAGCTCGGCGATCTTGCGCGTGATGGTGTTGCGGCCGATGCCGAGGCGGATCGCGGCGTCGTTCTTGCGTCCGTGCGTGTACTTCAGCGCGGTGCGGATCAGGGCCGATTCGAACTGGCGGCCCAGCACGTCCATCACGTCCTGCTGGCCGCTGCTCAGCATGCCGGCGGCCTGCAGTTCCAGCAGGCTAAGCCAGCCTTCCGGCGATGCAGCCAATGGCGGTGGCGCCAGCGGCTGCACGGTGCCATGGTGTTGCGGCATCGTCGTTTCGACCGCGGCCGGCGCGGCGGCATGCATGGCGCTCTCCTGCCCTTGCGTCAGTTCCAGCGGCAGGTCTTTCACCTCCACCGTCTGGCCCGGCGCCATCACCGTGATCCAGTTGCACAGGTTTTCCAGCTGCCGCACATTGCCCGGCAACTCAAGCTGCTGCAGGAAGGCCAGCGTCGAGTCGCTCATGCGCTTGGCTTCCACGCCCAGCTGGCGTGCACTTTGCACCAGGAAGTGGCGCACCAGGATGGGGATATCTTCGCGCCGCTCCCTCAAACTGGGCAGGCGCAGGCGGATCACGTTCAGACGGTGGTACAAGTCCTCGCGGAACAGGCCGTCGCGCACGCGCTGTTCGAGGTTCTGGTGCGTCGCCGTAATCACGCGCACATTGGCCTTCAGCGGCGAGTGGCCGCCGACGCGGTAGAAGTGGCCATCGGACAGCACGCGCAGCAAGCGCGTTTGAAGGTCGAACGGCATGTCGCCGATTTCGTCCATGAACAGCGTGCCGCCTTCGGCCTGCTCGAAGCGGCCGCGGCGCGTCGTCTGCGCGCCGGTAAAGGCGCCGCGCTCATGGCCGAACAGTTCGGATTCCAGCAAGTCCTTCGGGATCGCTGCCGTATTGATGGCGATGAAGGGCTGCTCGGCGCGCGGGCTGTGCTTGTGCAGCGCGCGTGCCACCAGCTCCTTGCCGGTGCCGGATTCGCCGGTGATCAGCACCGTCACGTTCGATTGCGACAGGCGGCCGATGGCGCGGAAGACTTCCTGCATGGCCGGTGCCTGGCCCAGGATTTCCGGCGTATCGGCCGGCCCGGATTCGATGCTCGACTCGCGCAGGCTTTCGTCCAGCGCGCGGCGGATCAATTCCACCGCCTTGTCGATATCGAAGGGCTTGGCCAGGTATTCAAACGCGCCACCCTGGAAGGCCGCAACGGCGGAGTCCAGGTCCGAGAACGCGGTAATGATGATCACCGGCAGGCCGGGATGGCGCTGCTTCACCAGTTGCAGCAAGTCGAGGCCGGAGTCGCCCGGCATGCGGATGTCCGACACCAGCACCTGCGGCGTCTCATGTTCCAGCGCGGCGACCGCATCGCGCGCATTGGCAAAGCTGCGCGTTGCGAGGTTCTCCCGCGCCAGGGCTTTCTCAAGCACCCAGCGGATCGATTCGTCGTCGTCAACAATCCAGATTGGTTTCATTTAATCCGATCAAGGCAAAGGCAATAAGATTCTGAAGTCCGTTTGACCAGGCCTGCTTTCGCATTCGATAACCCCCATGTGCTGCTGCACGAAGGTTTGCGCCAGCGTCAGTCCCAGGCCGCTGCCGCCATCCCTGCCCGACACCAGCGGGTAGAAAATGCGGTCGCGGATCTGGGGTGGGATGCCCGGTCCGTTATCGATGATATGCAAATCTAATGCCAGCTGATAACGCACCTTCGCCAGCGTCATCTGGCGTGCCACGCGGGTGCGGAAAATGATCTCGGCATCGCCCTGTTCGATGCGCGCTGCCAGTGCTTGCGCGGCATTGTGGGCGATGTTGAGCACCGTCTGGATCAACTGCTCCTTGTCGCCGCGGAATTCGGGCAAGGAGGCGTCGTAGTCGCGGCGGATGGTGAGCCCGACCGGGAATTCGGCCAGGATCAGGCTGCGCACCCGCTCCAGCACCTCGTGGATATTGACGTCGCCCACGATGTGCGGCCGGCGGTGCGGCGCCAGCAGGCGGTCCACCAGCGTTTGCAGGCGGTCCGCTTCCTTGATGATGACCTGGGTGTATTCGCGCAGCTGCGTCAGGTGCAGCGGCGGCAGTTCCATCTCCAGCAGCTGGGCAGCGCCGCGGATGCCGCCCAGCGGGTTCTTGATCTCGTGCGCCAGGTTGCGGATCAGCTCCTTGTTGACCTGGCTCTGGTCCATCAGGCGCTCTTCGCGGTCCTGCTTCATCTGCTGCACGATCTCGCGCAGCTCGATCATCACCGCGCCGTCCGGCTCGTCCAGCGCACTGGCGATGATGTGCACGTGCAGCGCGTCGCGCCCGGCGCGGTCCAGCACCAGCTCTTGCCGCACGTCGGAGAATTTGTGTTCGCGCGCCTGCGCGATGATGTTTTCCAGCTCCAGCGGCGCCGCGAACAGGCCGCCCAGCGGCTGGCGCGCCAGGGCTTTCAGCGACGATTCCAGCAGGTTCTCGCCGGCGGCGTTGACGTACAGGATATGGCCGCCGCCATCGACGATGACGACGGCCGATGCCAGCAGGTCCAGCCCTGCCAGTTCAGCGGGCCGGATACTGGCAGGGCTGTCTGGGGTCATTTTATGTTGGCAAGCTCGCGCTTCAGCGCTTCCACGTTTTGTTCCGCACGCGCGATGCTGTCCTTCAGGCCAGCAACGCGCTCCTGGTACTTGGCGGCATTGCGCTCGTCGGCACGGCGTTCAGGCTCGCCGTTGTTGAATTCCTTGCGCAAATCCGCCAGCTTACGGTTTTCGGTGTTGAGCTCATCGGTCAGGATGGCGCGGCGGTCCGCATCGCGGGCTTTCTGCTCCGAGCTTTCCACACGCGGGAAATTGGCTGGCGCCACGGCCGGTGCCGCCGGCGCAGAGCCGCGTCGCGCGCCGCTTGGCGCGGGAATGGTAGCGCCGGGCAGGTCCAGCATCTTGCAGTTCTTCCCCTTGCGGCTGCTATCGGTCAGTTCCTTGCGGCCATCGGCATCCACGCAGAGAAAAATTTGCTGCGCCTGCGCTGCGCCACTCACGGCCAGCAGCGCCAGCCCATGTAATACGAGAGTGCGAGTGTTCATGCCCCGACTATACAACATCCGAAAAAAAACGCGAGGAAAGCAAGCTGCTGGCCTCGCGTTTTTGTTGACTGCCAGTTAATTCCGGCAATCGTCCCCTGATTACAGGGAGTAGTACATGTCGAACTCGACCGGGTGAGTGGTCTGGCGCATGCGGGTAACTTCGGTCATCTTCAGTTCGATGTAGGCATCGATCATCGAATCGGTGAAGACGCCGCCGCGGGTCAGGAACTCACGGTCCTTGTTCAGGTGATCCAGGGCTTCTTCCAGGGATGCGCAGACGGTTGGGATCAGTGCATCTTCTTCCGGCGGCAGGTGGTACAGGTCTTTGGACGCTGCTTCGCCTGGGTGGATCTTGTTCTGCACGCCGTCCAGGCCGGCCATCATCAGTGCGGCGAAGCACAGGTATGGGTTGGCCAGTGGGTCCGGGAAGCGGGTTTCGATACGGCGGCCTTTTGGATTGGCCACGTGTGGGATACGGATCGAAGCCGAACGGTTGCGTGCGGAGTAAGCCAGTTTCACTGGAGCTTCGTAGCCTGGCACCAGGCGCTTGTACGAGTTGGTGCCTGGGTTGGTGATCGCGTTCAGTGCCTTGGCGTGCTTGATGATGCCGCCGATGTAGTACAGGGCGAAATCGGACAGGCCTGCATAGCCGTCGCCAGCGAACAGGTTCTTGCCGTCTTTCCAGATCGACTGGTGCACGTGCATGCCGGAGCCGTTGTCGCCAACCACTGGCTTAGGCATGAAGGTAGCGGTCTTGCCGTAGGAGTGGGCAACGTTCCACACCACGTATTTCAGGTTCTGGGTCCAGTCGGCGCGCTCGACCAGGGTCGAGAACTTGGTGCCGATTTCGTTCTGGCCGGCGCCGGCCACTTCGTGGTGGTGCACTTCGACCGGGATGCCCATCGATTCCAGGATCAGGCACATTTCGGAACGCATGTCCTGGAACGAATCGACTGGAGGCACTGGGAAGTAGCCGCCCTTCACGGTTGGACGGTGGCCGGAGTTGCCGCCGTCGATGTCCTTGTCGGTCGACCAGGAAGCTTCGTCGGAGTCGATCTTGACCATGGCGCCGGACATGTCGATCTTCCACTTCACGGAGTCGAAGATGAAGAATTCTGGCTCCGGGCCGAAGTAGGCGGTGTCGCCCAGGCCGGAGGATTTCAGGTAGGCTTCAGCGCGCTTGGCGATGGAGCGTGGGTCGCGGTCGTAGCCCTTGCCGTCCGACGGTTCGATCACGTCGCACTGCATGAACAGGGTGGTTTCTTCGAAGAATGGGTCGATGTTGGCGGTGGCAGGATCCGGCAGCAGGATCATGTCGGAAGCTTCAATGCCTTTCCAGCCGGCGATGGAAGAACCGTCGAAAGCGTGGCCCGATTCAAATTTGTCGATGTCGAAATGGGACACAGGCACGGTTACGTGCTGTTCCTTGCCACGGGTATCGGCGAAACGGAAGTCCACGAACTTGACTTCGTGCTCTTGTACCATCTTCAGAACGTCTGCGGCGGTCAGTGCCATTACATATCTCCTAAGTGAAAAAACTGCCGCGACCACTTGGGTGCGGCGAACGCTGGTGGTACATTAAGCAGATATCATGCCAGCCAATTCCATGCCTACGACACGCAAAAGGCGCACCATGCGGGTGCATCTGCCGATTATCGCACCGTTGTGGTGCATATTTGCACCAATTGAAGCAAATGCATCGTTGTGGTGCAGTCATCATAAAGGAAAAACCATGAGTTCCAACTCCGAAATCCTCGACCGTGCACGCAAACGCGACACTTCCCTGCCCTATGCCGGTGCGGTGACCCCACAAGAGGCATATGAGCTGCTGAAATGCGATCCGCATGTGCGCCTGGTCGATGTACGGACCAATGCCGAGAGGGATTGGGTGGGACGCGTATCGATTCCGGCTGAACAGCACCATGCGGCGCAGTGGAACGTGTATCCGGGCGGGACGCCCAATCCGGACTTCCTGGGGCAGCTGGCATCGGCCGTACCGGGCAAGGATACGGTGATCGTCTTCCTGTGCCGTTCGGGCGTGCGTTCGCGCCACGCGGCGAAGGCGGCGACCGAGGCCGGCTATACCCAGTGCTATGACATCCTGGAGGGTTTCGAAGGCGACAAGGATGCCAACGGCCACCGCAAGACGGTCGGCGGCTGGTGCAAGGCCGGCCTGCCCTGGGCCGGCGCCTGATTCATTGCGGCCCTTCCCACAGGGCCAGGTATTCGCTTGACCGGTTGAGCAGGTCGCGCTCCATTGCCGCCAGCCGTTCCGGCGGCGGCGAGCTGCGATGGGCATTGAAGCCGCTGTAGCCCAGGCCCATGCGGCCGCCCGGCACCTGGTAGCCGATGAACTCCAGGATAGTGGGCAGCATGTCGAAATGCAGCAGCTGCGCACGGTTCGGCGCCGGTGCATCGTGTGCGAGGAAGCTGTTGAAGATGGTCCGCCGCGGTATTTGTGCCAGTTGTGCCGACAGCGGATTCTTGCGCGACAAGTGGTCGCCGACGATCACCACATTGGTGTTTTCCAGGTAGCCGTTGCGCTCCGCAAAGTGCACAAAGTCCGCCACTGCTGCCGCGGTGCAGGACACGACGCCATCGAATTTCTCCGCGTAGCCCTGCTGCGCACACTGCGCCGACAGCATGCCGGCCGGTTCGTGCGTATCGACCGTCAACAGCGACAGGTTGAACCTCTGTTTCGAGGACGCCAGCTCACGCAGCCTGGCTTTCGCCTCGCGGAACAAGTCCGCATCGTACAAGCCCCAGCCATTCATGGCGCTTTCGCTGGCGCCGCGCTGCAGCCATTCATCCTTGCCGTAGATCTCGTGGTAATGGTGCTGGCGCAGGAACTTGTCCTTGCCGGCAAAGCTGGATGCGGCACCGCCCATGAACACATTGCGGTAGCCGCGCTGGGCCAGCAGGTCGCTCAGGCACACGGCCTTGCCGAGGAAGGATTCCATCATCTGCCCTTGCGTATTGCCGTCGAAAATGGACACCTTCTCCAGCGGCACGGCGCATTGTGTGGCGACCATCGCGGCAATGGTCCAGCTGGTGCCGGGCGCCTGCTCGTAGGCGGGAAAGCTGGCGCCATGCAGCGCGGTCAACGGCTCCAGCAGGTCGCGCCCGAAAGCCTTGCGGTCGGAGTAGCCCGTCTCCAGGCTCTCCACGTAGATCAGCACCAGGTTCTTTGCCTGCCGCTCGTGCAGCGCAACCGAAGCCGGCGGCACGTAGTTCGCGCCGAAATAGTCTGGCCCGAAATTGGCCTCGAAGTATTTGATCGCCGATACGTCCCACAGCCAGAAGCCAATTGCGGCGCCAAGCATCAGTGGCGGCAACAGCGCCGGCAAGCGAGGCAGCGTCCCCGCCAGGCGGCGCTCCGTCCACCCGAGCAGCACAAAGAACAACAGCGGCGCAAGCACGCACCAGCGCACGAAGCGCTTGCTGAATACGGGGTCGGAAGTCCTCGCGATATCGAGGCCGAAGTTCAGGTGGTAGGCAATCTGGTGGATATCGACGTGCCCGAAATACCGGTGGATCCAGTAGCTCAGGCAAAACAGGAAAATGGCGGCCAAGGACAGCGCGCCGCGAACCAGGCGCTCGCGGTGGGAAGCAAGAAGTGAAATGGGCATCGGGATAGTTCAATATCGTCGATGCCCATGGTCTCAGGCCGGTGTAACAGCCGCGTATCCAGAACGCGGCTTTTTGTATCGCAGTATTACGCTCTTGTAAAAATTCTCCTCAACTGTAAAGCCAGGTTAAGAAGCGTTAAAGCGCGTAGTTCAAACGTGCGTAGACAAAGCGGCCCGAGCGGCCGAACGGCGAGTAATTGGAATACGGCGCATTGCCGGTGCCGTTCAACAGTGCCGGATACGGGTCCGGATACTGGTCGAACAGGTTCTCGGCACCCAGCGCTGCAGTCAGGCGCTGCGTGATCTTGTAGCGCCCTTCCACGTCAACCAAAGTCTTCGGCGTCATCCAGTGATCGCGTGCCGGATTCGCATCCGGCTGCAGAACCTTGCCATAGCGCGTGGCGCGGAAGGTACCGCTCCAGTTGCCCAGCGTATGGTTCACGCTGGCCGTGAACTTGGTCTGCGGCGTGCCATGCTCGAAGGTCAGCACATTGACGCGGTCAAACAGTGGCGGCGCAGGATTCAGCGCAGCCAGTTGTGCGGTGACCGGCACCTTTGTCACTTCGGTCTTGGTGTAATTGCCCGCCAGCGTGAAGTCGAACTTGCCCACGTTGCCGGCATTCCACGGATAGTTTGCCACCACGTCCACGCCGCGCGTGGTGGTATTCACGCCATTGATGAAGAAGCGCCCGCCACCAATGCCGATGAAGCCCAGCGATGTCAGGTAGTTCCGCACATTGTCCTGCAGCAGGTTCTCCGACAGCACGATGCGGTCGCGGATCTTGATCTGGAACGCATCCACCGTCAGGCTGGCTTTGCCCATCTTGCCCACTGCGCCCAGCGAGAAGTTGGTCGACTTTTCGGCATCGAGCGGCTTGGCACCAAGCGCCACGGCAGCCGGATCGCTAGGCTTGAAGGTGGTGATGTCGTACGGCACTCCGCCAACGAAGTTGGTCGCCGTGGAGGTAAAGAACTGCTGCTGAGGCGACGGTGCGCGGAAGCCATTCTGCGCAGAACCGCGCAGCGCAAACGATGGCGAGAAGTTGTAGCGGGCCGCCAGCTTGCCCGACCAGTTGTTGCCGAAGTCGGAGTAATGCTCGCCGCGTACCGCGGCCGAAGCCAGCAGGTTCTGCGTCAGGTTTGCTTCCACGTCGACGTATACCGAGTAGGCCTTGCGGTTGGCATCGGATTCATCGCTCGGGCGGAAGCCTGGGAAGACCTGCGAACCGGAAGCCGTAGGCCGCGGGACCTGCGCGGCCGGCGGCGGCAGCGGCGGCAGCGTCACCCCACCGTTACGCCAGGAGTCAGGCTCGCCCGCGTGCAGCGCATAGCCTTCGCGACGCGCTTCCGCACCGACTGCCACGTTGAGCGGAGACGACAGGCCTACCTCGTACTGCCGCACGCCGGACAGGTTCAAGGTGAGCTGGTCGTACTTGAAACCGCCCGCGTCAAAGACGGTCTTGGAGGACGGGCCAATGGAACGGTTCAACGTATTCTCGATGGTGAAGTCCATCCGGTTGTCGCCGTAAGTGACTGAAGCATCCATGTCCCAGTCGCCGGCGGTCCAGGTGGCGCCGACAGCGGCACTGAAGTCAGAGACTGCCGGCGAGATGATCGGCAGGAAGCCATTCGGATAAATCTCGATCGTATTGTTGTCCTGCAGGGCGCGGCGGAAGAAGCCGCCCGAACGTGCATCGCGGTCCTGGTAGCTGGTCCAGCCATACAGCTTGACGCCGCCGGCCAGGTTGTAACCGGCATTGGCGAAGAAGGTGCTCTGCGTCAGCTCAGGCTCGCCGTACCAGGCGTTGAAGCGGTTGAAGTTCGCTTCGCGCGGGTCGAAGGCGCCGTTCACCAACGGATATTGCTGGCGCACGTCCCAGCCCGAACGCTCGGTATGGTCCTGGCGCTTGCGTTCCAGCGCGAGGGTCAGGAAGCCGTTTTCGCCCAACTCCATGCCCTTCCACAGGCTGATATTGAGCGTGTTGCCGTCCTTGCGCTCACGCGAATCCTGCACGCCCCAGGTGGCGCCGGCAGGCGGCGTGCCGGGGTTGAAGTTGTATTCGGTATCGCGGCGGCCGTAGCTCACGCTGGCCTCGCCGCCGGTGCGGTCGGTACGCAGGCGCACGTTGATCACGCCGGCAATCGCGTCGGAGCCGTATTGTGCGGAGGCGCCGTCGCGCAGCACCTCAATGGTCTTCACGATGCCGGCCGGGATGGTATTCATGTCAACCGCTGCCGAACCGCGGCCGATGGTGCCGTTCAGGTTCACCAGCGAAGACGTATGGCGGCGCTTGGAGTTGACCAGCACCAGCGTCTGGTCAGGCGCCAGGCCGCGCAGCGTGGCCGGGCGGATGGTGTCGGTGCCGTCGGCCAGGCCGGGGCGCGGGAAGTTCAATGAAGGCAGCGCCACGGACAGCGCTTGCGTTACTTCCGGCACGCCGGCGTTCTTGATGCTGTCGGCGCTGATCACGTCCACCGGTGCGGTGGTGTCGAGCACCGTGCGGTTGGAGACCCGGGTACCGGTCACCACCACGGTAGCGGTGTCGCCGGCAGGCGCTTCCTGCGCCCATGCGGCATTGGTGAAAAGTGATGCAATTGCGATTGCGAGAACCTGTTTTCTTGGTGCCATAGCTACCCCTTGTAGTTAAACCAGTTTCACTCCCCGGCTTATCTTTGAGGTAACTGTAAGCAACTGTCAATTAAGGTTCTCGCGGATACAACACTTTCAAGTTGCTTTACGTGTTTGTACGTAGCTTCTGCCGCACAAATTCGATGTGATTGCGCAAGCCATAGAACTCATCGGCAAAAGACAGGGGCACGGTCAGGCGGTTCACCCGTTCCTCGATCTGGTCCAGGCGGTGCAGCAGTTCATCGCGCGGCTTGCCCTCGTCGACACCTTGCTCCACCGAGCGCAGTTGCCCGTACCAGCGGTAGACGCGCGAGCGGATGCGCCATACATACAGCGGCGGCACCACTTTCGACAGCGGCAGGATCAAGGCGCCGGTTGCCAACACCACCACCCACAGGCGGTCGAACAGGTTGGCCAGCCAGAAGGCCATGTAGCGCTGCAGGAACGGCGGGCCGTCCTTGTAGAATTTGGCCGCTTCGCGCGCCACCGGGATCTCGGTGTAGCGCGGCGAAGGGAACTGGCCCTGTTGCTGGAACCAGCCTGCCCCGCTGTGGATGCTGCTGGCGGCCTGCACGAACAGGTCGATCAGGGCCGGATGCAGGTCTTCGCGCGCCACCAGGGTGGCGGTTGGTGCGATCAGGTGGTAATCGCGGGCCGGCAGGTCGCGGCCCAGGTCGACGATGCCGCGCGGCAGGGTAACGTGGGTCAGGAACGGCAGCCGGCGCGCATAGGCTTCGGCCTGGGTGAAATTGAACAGCTTGATCCCGGGCGTCATCAGCAGCATCTGGATCAGCGGGTCGTCCGGCGCCGCGGCGAATACCAGGGCGTCGATGCGGCCTTCCAGCAGCTCCACCGTGGCAGGAGTGTTTTCCAGGTCGCTGGCGACGATGTCGCCATTGTGGACGCCGTTAATCTGCAGCACCTGGCGGAACAGGCGCGGCACGCCGCTGCCTTCGGGGCCGAGGTTGACCTTCAGGCCTTTGAGGTGGGTCAGGCTGCTGACGGCTTTCTTCTCGCGCATGAAGAGCCACACCGGTTCGGTAAACAGGCTGCCCAGCGAGACCAGGCCGGTGCGTTCGGCTTCGGCTTCGTTGGTGGAGCCGCTTTGCACGAAGGCGATGTCGGTGTCACCTTTGTTCAGGCGCTGCAGGTTTTCCTGCGAGCCCTGGCTTTGTTGCAGGACGACCTTGATGCCGTGCTTGGCCATCGCCTGCGCGTAGCGCTTGCCGATGTTTTCGTAGGCGCTGTTTTCCTGGCCGGTGGAGAGCTTGACCACGCGCGGAGGGGTGGGGTCGATGATCCAGTAGGCCAGCGCGCAGGCGCCGGCGATCAGCAGGACGGTGGGGGCGAACGAGACCAGCAGGTCGCGCAGGCTGATGTTGGTGAATTTGGTGATGAGTTTCATGGGCCGCATTTTAACCCGGTAAACCTGGGTCTGACCCGCAGGGTCAGACCCTGTCAGTGCGGTTGCCGCGGGCATGGTTTGAGGCTTTTGACTTTCGACGAAGATCAACGGCGCACAACCGAAACCCTCGGCCCGAAGACCGTTGGGGGTCTGACCCTGTGGGTCTGACCCTGGTTTACCGGTTTTTAGCGCGCCCCGCAGGCACGTAGCGGCGCAGCGGGAACAGCAGCGGAAGTCGCCGCCACCAAAGCCGCCGTGGCCACCGGCTGCACGCCGCCCGGCGCCCCAGCCGCCATCGCGGTGACCACCGGCGCAGCCTTCTGCGCATTCGGCTCGATCAGCGGCATCAGCGAAGGCGCCAGCACCGTCAGCAGCTGCACCGGCAGCGCCGAAGTGAAGTCATAATTCTTCGACTCCGGCCCATGCACATAAGCCGTCATCGAACCAAAGAAGCGCTCGCCGATATTGAACACGAAAGTCGCCGAACGATTCACATAACGCGACTCGATCAGGCGCCCGCCCGCCGCGTACACGTCAAAGCGCTGGTCGCCGGTACCGGTCTTGCCGCCCACAGGAATGATCTGCCCGTCCGACCCGACGAAAGCGGACTTCACGCGCCGCGCCGTACCATCCGACACCACTTCACGAATCGCGTCGGCCACTGCACGCGCCACTTCCGGCGTCAGCACCTGCTCGTTGGTGGACGACTTGTTGCGCGCCACCGTCGTTTCATACGGCGTGCCTTCGGCAAAGTGCAGCGACTCGATGCGCTGGGTGGTCTTGCGCACGCCGCCGTTGACGATAATGCCCATCATCTCCGCCAGCGCAGCCGGACGATCGGCCGAAGCGCCCAGCGTGGTCGCATACGAAGGCACCAGCGAATCGAACGGATAGCCCATCTTCTTCCACTGGCGGTGGATGCCCATGAAGGCTTCCATCTCCAGCAGGCCGGCGATGCGCTTGTCCTGCGCGTACTTGTGATGGGTTTTGAACAGCCACTGGTAGACCTCCTGGCGCTCCTTCTCGCTGGCGGCCACCACGTCGGACAGCGAAGCACCCTCGTTCTGGTGCAGGTAAGCCACCAGCCACAATTCCAGAGGGTGCACGGCAGCCAGGTAGCCGCGGTCGGCCAGGCTCCACTTGTCCATCGCGTACTGGTCGTACATTTTGGCCAGGCGGTCTTCCGGCACGTCGTTCTGTACCTTCAGGTTGTCGTTCACGAACTTGTCGAACTCCGCCAGCGTCGCGTTTGGATAAACGGTGCGGTGGATATTCGCCAGGCGCACCGGCGTCGGACGGATGGTATCGAGCAGGATCGCGTCCAGCTCCGACGTCTTCTTGCCCTTGTACTTGGCATAGAAGCGGTACAGGAATTCCTTGCCTTCCTTGTCGGCGAAGCGCGCCAGGTAGGCCGCGCGGCGTGGATCGTCCGAGTCGGTCAGCAGGGTCTGCGAGGAGCCCGGCATCTGGAAGGAGTAATACTTGACCACGTCGCGCATCAGGCGCACGAACACCAGGTTGGTGGAACGGCGCAGTGCTTCGCGCACGGTCATGATCTTGAAGTCGTCGTCCTTGCTGAAGTTGCCGAAGTAATGCAGGCCGCCGCCGGTGAAGAAGCCCTCGCCGGGATTAGCCGAATACTTGCGTTCCAGGGCCGCCTGCAGCATGTCGGGCAGGTTGCGCTTGTCCTTCGGCCTCATGGTCAGGTATTCGATGCCCCAGGTGGTCAGGCGGTCGCGCTGGTCGACGCTGACCTTCTTCAGCTCCGCCACTTCCATCGCGCCGTACTTCTTGTACAGCTGGTCGACGATGTCCATATACGTCACCAGGGTGCGCAGCTTGGCGGTGGAACCCAGGTCCAGCTTGGCGCCTTCATTGATGTCCAGCGGCTGGTCGTAGTTATCGGTCTGCACGCGCAGGTAGTTGGCGTGTTCGCCGCGCTCCAGCAGCGTGAAGCTGTACACCACGTTGGCAGGGTCGCCATTGCCCAGCATGCCCTTGCCGGTCAGGCCGGCCTGCACGGCGGTTTCCGGCTCGCGCAACTGGCGCAGCATGGCGGTGACGGTCTTCTGGGTTTCCGCATCGAGCGTGGTGTTCACCGACAGGTCTAGGCGGTCCAGGTTGTACATGCGGTTGTCGCCCAGCAGGTTGGCCAGGTGCACGCGTACCGCGTTCGACGCCTTCTTCGTCACATAAGTCATCGGCGGCGCAGCCTGCACGCCGCTGCCTTTGGCCGGGTGCAGTTTTTCTTTCAGGGCGGCGTCGCGCAGTTGCGGCGTGATGATGCCGGCGCTGGCCAGCAGGCGCAGGTGGCTATTGGCCAGCACTTCCAGGTCTTCATCGCCTTCGCCCAGGTAGTAGCTCGGGCGGCGCTGCGCGATCAGCAGCGACAGCGCTTCCTTGAAGGCCAGCGGGCTGCCCGGCTGGTCCATCTTGCCGCCCAGCAGGCGCGCTACTTCGTTGAACTCGCGGCCGTACCAGACCCACATGCCGTCGCCCACGCCGTTCACTTCACCGTAGCCCGGCTTGGCCGACAGCGGCACGGTATTCAGGTAGTCGACCACGATCTGGCGCCGCGCCTTGGTGGTGTCTTCGCCCTGCTGATAGGCGCGCAGCGAGGCCGAAATCATCTGCTGCAGCTTGTCCTTCATCGAGCCGGTGCGGCCTTCCGGCGAGTGGCGGTACTTCTCGATCTGGGTAGCCAGGGTCGAACCGCCCGCCGCACGGTGGCCACCGGCGCCGACAGCGCTCGCGGTTTTTTCCAGGATGGCCTTGGACAGGCGGTCCCACTCGACGGCCGGATTGCGTTTCGGGTATTTGTTATCCAGCAGTTCGCGGTTCTCGATGAACAGCAGGCTTTGCACCAGCGCGTTCGGGGCCTGCTCGAAGCTGCCGTAGACGCGCTCCGGATAGCTGGCCGTGAACAGCGGCTGCTCGCGGCAATCGAAGATCGACAGGCCGGTACGGGTCTTTTCGCGGTACGTGGCGAACACGCCCATGTCGCTCAGCTCCACCATCTTGGGCGAAAAACGCGCCTGCGACGTGACTTCGTAATCGCGCGCTTTCAGCTTGTCCAGGTAATCGGGCAAGTTGGCGTAGCCAAGGCGTTCGTCGTAAGGACTGTCGTGCGGGAAGCGGATCGACTTGCTCGGTCCCGGCTCCACCTTGTACGTCAGCTGGCCGACAAGGTCGGTAAACACCTTCGCCTGCATGGTCGAGGTGCGGGTCTCGTGATAGCCCCAGAAACCGGCCACTGTCAGCAGCACCAGGATCAGCACAATGAGCGCATTGCGCGAACGTGAACCTTTTTTCGGTTCCGATGGAGGTGGTGGTGCTGGCTCGGTTGGTTCGTGTGGTTCGAAGGAGCTTGAGTCTTGATCTTGTTGGGAAGGCATAGGTACCGAGCGCAAACGCCGCCTGTTGCCGCCATATCCAATCGCTGCCGCGCCGGCGCGCATTTTGCGCACCGCTCTGACGACAACTCGGGGCCGGCGAAAACGACGATTGCTTAACATAGTGTTCAAACCGGACAGTACACGCAGAGTATTTCTGCTTGATTACCATTGCACCACATCGGCGTGCACTGCACGGGGCAAGTCGCAAAATATTTAAAGTTCGCGTATCAGTTTCGCAAAAAAACAACGGCGCTCCACACGTTTGTGAGCGCCGTTGCAAGAGCAGTTAATACCCTTTTCACACTGTGGATTCAGGGCTTCACGTACTCCACTTTCAAGGCATCGAGCTCACGGCACATCTGGGCAAATGCTGCTTCGCATTGGGGCGGATCGCCTTTCACACCAAGCTCGATATGGCGCCGGGTCTTCGCGTCGCCCACGCTTGGCAGGCTGAAGACCTTGATGCGCGGCCAGGCTGTTTCAAGGGCCAGCATCAGCGGAGTAAGCGCGGCTTCCGCTGCTTCGTACACTAACACCGATCGCTCTGCGCGGGGCTCACGATTGAACAGGTCGGCGTAGTGCGTATCGAGCACCCATTCGATCATCGGCCATGCCATCACCGGGAAGCCAGGCACGAAGTAATGCGTGCCGTGCGCAAATCCCGCCACGTTGTTATAAGGATTTGGAATAAGCGCGGCGCCTTGCGGGAATTCGGCCATCTGCAGGCGCTGCAAATTCTCAGCCGACGTCAGGTCCGCTACCTCGCCTTTTTCTTCCGCCACCTGGCGCACGCGCTGCTGGATGCTTTCCTTTGCGCCTTCATGCAGCGCCAGCGGCAGGCCCAGCGCGGCGGCCGCAGCCTGGCGCGTGTGGTCGTCCGGCGTGGCGCCGATGCCGCCGCAGGAGAACACGATATCCCCGCTGGCAAAGGTGCGCTTCAGCGTGGTGGTGATGCGTTCGCGGTCATCGCCGAGGAATTCGGCCCAGGACAGTTGCAGGCCGCGCGCCGCCAGCAACTGCACCACTTTGGGGAAGTGCTGGTCGGTCCGCTTGCCGGAAAGGATTTCGTCGCCAATGATGATCAGTCCGATTCGCATAAGCTTTCCTCGAAAGGAGCATGGCGCAACTGCGCCAGCGCTTGCAGACAATAATACTCAAACCACAGGCCGGTGAAGATGAAAATCACGACGTAGACCCAGATCGAGGCCGCCAGCAGGATCGGGAAGAAGGCAATTGCCGCCGCCGCGCCGCCCACCCACACCAGGGCCGGCAGCGAGCCGGCCAGGCCGGACACCACGCCGATCGACATCAGTTGCCAGCGGTGTTCGCGCTGCAGCCTGGACAGTTCATCCGGGCTGGCGTAATCGGCCAGCGCGTCATAGCTCATCACGCGGCTGGTGAGCCAGCCCCACAGCAGCACGGTGGCCAGGCCGGCCAGCGGCGGGAAGATGTACGTCGGCAGGATGCACAGCCAGGCAACCACGAAGATCCCAAAAGCGCCCAGCGCCTTGATGACGCCGCCCAGGATGGAACCGCCCTGCTTCTTTTCCAGTTGCGGGAAATGGCGGCCGCCGACATGGCGCACGATGAAGGGCATGGCAGCCACGCCGATGAAGATCATGGCCGTCACGATCATCAGGGGCAGCAGCAGGAGCAGCGCAAACAGCGGCACCACGATCGAACGCAAGCCGCCCAGGCCGATCGTTTGCAGCCAGTCGCTGGTCACGCGGTAGATTTCGAAATCGACGAAGTGGCCGTGCAGCCAGTCCAGCAGCGGCTGCAGGCCAAGCCACAGCAGCAGCGCCCACAGAGCGACTGACAAAATGAAAGGAACAATACTCAGCAATAAGATCTTGCCGTGGAACTGGGACAGCAGGGCCCTGCCGTAAGCGTGAATAACTGCGCGCATCGATTAACTCGGTTTCTTTCTCATGTATTCAAACATCCGCTTCAGGCCCAGCCATTGCTGGGCCCAGAAGCCGCGGCCGTAGTCGCGGCCCGCCAACTGGTCACGCACGCCGGTCGCTTCGAAGCGCGGCGTGAAGTTAGCGGTGCGGAAAATAATGTCCCAAATCGGGAACAGCACGGCGAAATTGCAGCCACCCAGCGTGCCCTGCCCTTTCGATTCATGGCCGACGCCAATCGCGTGGTGCATGCGGTGGTAGCGCGGCGACACCAGCAGCCGTTCGCCGATGCGGCCGAAGTGTATACGAACATTGGCGTGTTGCAAGCTTTGCACAATACGGGACAGCGATACGAGGAGCACGTACTGGCTTGGCGGCACGCCGATGGCCAGCGCCAGCACCGCCATGAAGACGTCGTGCAGCAAGTCGTCCAGCAGATGATTGCGGTCGTCGCTCCACAGGTTCATGTTCTGCTGGCTGTGGTGCAGGCTGTGCAAGCCCCACCACCAGTTGAACTGGTGCTGGGCGCGGTGGAACCAGTAATCGAAAAAGTCCAGCACCAGCAGGTAGATGGCAAAGCTGGCCAGCGGGTGCATATTGGTGACCAGGTTTTCCAGGTTGAAGGGCTGCACGCCTTCCATATGCAGGGCGCCTGAAATGGCGTCCATCACCGGGTCAAGCGTGAAGAACAGCAGCAGCGGGATCAGGCCGATACGCTGCAGCACGGTGTAGATGAAGTCATTCCAGCGGGCGCGCTTGTCGCTGAACTGGTGCACCGGGATGGCCGCTTCCAGCGGGCGCAGCACCAGGTAGATCAGCAGCAGTTCGGCCATGCCGATCAGCAGCCACTCCGTGCCTTCGAAGGCTTCTTCGGTAATGTCGCCCATGCCGGAGTAATAAATCAGCGGCTGGATGGCGTTTTCAAACAGCCAGCCCTGGGCTTGGCCCAGCAGGTCCAGGAAGAATTGAATCATTTGCGGTAATCCGGGTGTTCTCTCAGGGTGGCGAAGCAGAAGCCTTTCTGCTTCAGGCCTTCAATCAGCGGTTCCAGGTTGGCCGGCGCCCAGGGGTCCTTGCGCGACCAGATCCCCATATGGGCCATGAAGATGTCGCCGTCGCGCAGGCCGTCCAGCGCGCGCTTGAGCAGTTGCGCGTTGGAGGCGCGCTCCACCGGCAGCTCGTCGCCGGAGAAGCCGGCGGGCGTGGCCCAGCCGGCGTGCTGGTAGCCGCAAGCCTTGCCGGCCGCCAGCGTGCGCGGGCTGGTCTTGCCGCCGGGCGCGCGCCAGAACGGGTCCAGCGCCTTGCCGGTCAGCTCTTGGAAGCGCTGGTCGACGCGGCGCAGTTCTTCGCAATACTGCTGCGGCGTCCAGTCCAGCGGCTTGCCGGCGCGGGGACCGAACTGCGGCTTGACCGTGATCTTGCCGTTCGCGGCGTCACGCAGGTAATAAGTGTGGTCGAAGGTGTGGCTGCCAAAGGCGTGTCCCTCGGCGACGCGGGCGCGCCAGTAGGCTTGCCAGGACGGGTCCAGGCTGTAGTCCCCCTTGACGGTCTTTTCGTTCGCCAGGAAGAAGGTGGCCTTGACGTTTTGCCGCGCCAGTACCGACGCGATCAGGTCGGCCTGCGACTGGCTGCCGGTGTCGAAGGTGAGGTAGATCGTGCCGCGGCATGCCGGCGCGGGCGCCTGCGCGGCGGTCGACGCGCCGGTGGCCGCCGCAGCGGCCAGTCCCAGCACGCATGCCTGCCACCGCATTACATCCTCGCGGACGAATTGGCGAAGAAGACGCCGTGCGGCGAGCGGCCGACCGGGATCATCTTGACGACCTTCTTCTGCTGCAGGTCGATCACTGCCACTTTCTTAATCCAGCGCAGCGTGGCCCACATGTATTTCTTGTCGGCCGTGATTTCCATGCAGTCCGGCCCGCCCGGCACGTCGATGGTGCCGACGTTCTCCAGCGTCTTCTGGTCGATGATGTTGATGGTATTGGACACCCGGTTCGACACATAGGTGTAGCGGCCATCGCCCAGGGCACGGAAGTTGTGGGTGCCGGCGCCCGCCTTGATGCGCTTGACGGTCTGGCGGGTGCGCCAGTCGATCACTTCGACGTAGTCGCTGCCCATGATCCCGACCAGCAGGTATTTGTCGTCCGGCGTCATGGCGATCCCCGCCGGCAGCTTGCCGACCGGGATAGTCCACAGCACGTTCTGCGTCTTCAGGTCGACCGCGCTGACCTGGTCGCTGCCCTGCTGGGTGACGAAGGCCGTGGTGCTCTTTGCATCGAAGGCGATATGGCTCGGCAGCTTGGGCAGCGGGATGCGCTTGGCCAGGGTCATTTCCTTGCCGTTGTAGGAATAGACATCCAGCCGGTGCAGGCGCAGCGAAGTCGCCACGAACCATTTCTGGTCCGGCGAAAAGCCGATCTGGTAAGGGTCGAGGATATCCTTGACGTGGCGCTGCACCTGGCCGGTCACCGGATCCAGGAAGACCAGCTCATTGCCCACGGCGCTGGCGACGATCAGCGACTTGTTGTCGGGCGTGGCCATCAGGTGGTGGGGCTCTTTCCCCACCGGGAAGGTCTGCAGGCTCTTGTAGCTTACCTGGTCCAGCAACTGGACCGTGGCATCGCGCGAATTGAGCACGACGACGACGTTTGCCTGGACAGGCTGCACGCCTGCCAGCAAACCACATAAAACTGCTGCGCTACGGATACTGCGGAACATGAAAACTCGCTTATTGGTTAAGCCAACCAGTATTTTACGGTCAAACGTCTTGTATTAAGTTATTGCCGACAACATTTAATGGGTATCGGCCGCGAATGGACTACAATCGCGGCCTAAGCCCCACATTTCTAAGGAATCCAAATGACTATCATCACTAACGCATCCGGCCTGCAATACGACGACATCAAGGTTGGCGACGGCGCCGAAGCCAAGGCTGGCCAGAACGTCACCGTTCATTACACCGGCTGGCTGCGCAACGACGACGGCAGCAAAGGCCCGAAATTCGATTCCTCCAAAGACCGTAACGACCCGTTCGAGTTCGCCCTGGGCGCCGGCATGGTGATCCGCGGCTGGGACGAAGGCGTGCAAGGCATGAAAGTAGGCGGCACCCGCCAGCTGATCATCCCTGCTGAACTGGGCTATGGCTCGCGCGGCGCCGGCGGCGTGATTCCGCCAAACGCCACCCTGATCTTCGACGTGGAACTGCTGGGCGTTTAATCCAGCCCTGATGGCGGGAGGCTAGCGCTGCCACTTGCGCTGCACGGCCTCCTGCTCCGCTTTCGCATCCAGCGGTTGGCCGGCGATACGCTGGTCGATCGCATCCAGCACCTGCGTCGGCATCTCCGCCGCCGCCTGCCGGTATTCCCCTTGCTGTGACTTGCCCTGGCTTTGCACCGCCAGTTGCACCTTCCATGCGCCGCCCTGCTTGCAGGCCAGGCCGGACATTTCCTGCGCCGTGGTGAAGCTGCGGCAGTAGCTGTTGTCCTGCGCCAGGAAGCTGGTGCCGATGCGCACCGGACCGCCGCTGCCGGCCAATTGCTGGTCGAGCGCCGTCGCCAGGCGGCCTTGCGCCACCAGCACGCCTTCGCGGCTGGCCACCGTTTCGCCCTGGTCGACCGGCAGCATGCCGACGCCGTAATGGCCGGCCATCACCCCCACCATCAGCATGGCCGCCAGCGCGCCCCACTCCGGCCATGACCAGCGCCGGCCGCGGGTGGCCTTGCGGGCCGCCTGCTGCTCCGCCTCGCGCCGGGCGCGCACGGAATCGAGGCTGACCACCGTGGCCTGGCGCAGCGGCTGCGCCAGCCTTGGCGGAACGGCCTCCTCCGCCACCGGGGCGAAGGCGGCAAAGACGTCGTTGCGCATGGCCTTGTGCTGGGCCACGCGGCGCGCCAGCGCGGCATCCTTGTTCATGGCTTCTTCCACTGCGCGGCGGGTGACTTCATCCAGCTCGCCGTCGGCGTAAGCCATCAGGATTTCGTCGGAAAAACTCTTCATACTGTCCTCGCTTGTTCCGATAACATTTCTTGCAACGCAGTGCGGGCGCGCGCCAGGCGGCTGGTCAGGGTGCCGACCGGAATTTCCAGCACCTCCGCCGCTTCTTTATATGGCAAGCCTTCCACCAGCACCAGGCCGACCACCAGCCGGTGCTCCTCGCTCAGCAGGCTGACGGCTTTCTGCACCGCCATCCGCTGCTGGTGAGCCTCGGCAAAATCGTCACCCACATGCTCGCCCTCCTCCTCCGGCGCAAACAGCTCGCTGCGCCGGGTGCGGGAGCGCACTTCGTCAATCCAGGCATTTTTAATAATGCGGAACAACCAGCTATCCAGGCGGGTTCCCGGCTGGTAAGAGCTGCTGTGCAGGATGGCGCGCTCCACGGAGAGCTGGACCAGGTCGTCGGCATCCTCGCGGTGCCAGGCCAGGGTGCGGGCGAAACGTCGCAGTCGCGGCAACAGTGTGGCGATTTCCTCGTGCAGGGCGCTATCGTTGTCCATCATATGAAGATAACGAACGGGATGGGGATTTTCTTCCCTCTTTCCATCGTTAATACAGAATAGATACCGGTACCCTATATTATCATCCGACCATGCCAACCTTGCGCCCGACTTATTCCCTGTTGCGTTCCTGCCGCTGCCTGCTGCTGGCCCTTGGCCTGCTGGCCGGCGCGGGGCCGGCGGCGGCGCAAATCGGCCTGCCCGGCCTGCCGCAGCTGCCGGGGAGCGTGACGTCCCGCCTGGGCGACAATGGCTTGCGTGACCGGCTGCGCGACAAGCTGCTGGACACCACTGAATCGACGCGCAAAGTGGCGCTGGACCAGCTTCGGATGCTGAATATGCGTGAATTGCTGCAGCGGCACCCGGCGCAGCTTGAGCCGGATCCCGCAGGATTCCCTATCGTACGCAGGGAAATCCTGGCCTGGTCACCCTCGGAAGCGGGGCTTGCGGCGGCTGCCGCGGCCAGGTTGACGGAGACCAGCCGGCAGGACATGCCGGAGATCGGCCAGGTGCTCGTGACGTTCAGGGTGCCGGACGGCGTCGCCACGGCCGACGCGCTGGCCAGGCTGCGTGCTGCCGATCCTGATGGCAGCTACGATTTCAACCATGTGTATACAGGAGCCGATGCAGGAGCCGATGCAGCGGGCAGCGCAACGGCCTCGCCGCCGGGACCTGCAACGCGCATGGCGGCCAGCGGCGCCGGTGCGGCCGGCGCGGTCGGCGGCGACGTGCGGGTCGGCCTGGTAGACAGCGGGATCGACGGCAGCCACGAAGTATTTGAAAACGCCCGCATCGTTCGCTGGGGCTGCGATGGCGCCACGCGCCCCGCTTCCCACGGCACCGCTGTCGGTGCCCTGATGATCGGCAAGTCGGAACGCTTCACCGGCGCAGCGCCCGGCGCAAAGCTTTATGCCGCTGATATATATTGCGACCAGCCGACCGGCGGCTCGGCCAGCCAGATCGTGCAGGCGCTGGCCTGGCTGGCAAAAGAACGGGTCGGGGTCATTAATATCAGCCTGGTCGGGCCGCCGAACCAGATGCTCGGGCGCGTGGTACAGGCCATGGTTGCGCGCGGCCACCTGCTGGTGGCGGCAGTCGGCAACGACGGGCCGGCGGCAGCCCCTTTATATCCAGCCAGTTATCCGGGCGTGGTGGGCGTGACCGGCATCGACCCGAAACGCCACCCTCTGCCGGAAGCTGCGCGCGGCCCGCAGGTGATGTTCGCGGCGCCGGGCAGCCAGATGGCGGCAGCAGCCATCGGCACACCACCATACAAGCTTGTGCGCGGAACGAGCTTCGCCTCGCCGCTGGTGGCGGCATTGCTGGCGCCGCGCCTGCCCTCTCCTTCCCCTGCGCAGGCTGCCGACGCCATATCCGCCCTCGCGGCCAGCGCCAGCGCAGCCGGCGACGGCACCGGCCGTGGCGTAGTGGCCGAAAACCTGCGTATTCCCCCGTCCGCCTTCCGCTGAAAAAAAATTTAAAAAATTTTTCGGATGGATGGAAGAAATCCGTTTTCCGGATCGTTCTCTGTATGTAAGCGGCGGATTTCCCGCAGCCAGACTAAGGAGAACTGATATGAAAACCAACATCGCAACCATCATCCGCGCTGCCTTTATCGCTGCTGCCAGCGCCGCATCCATCGCCCAGGCCGGCCCGCTCGGCGGCGCACTGGGTGGGAATATTGGCGGCGGCATCGGCGGTGCCTTCGGTGGCGGCATGGGCGCCATGCGCGGCGGCATGACCGGCGATATCGCTGGCAGCACCATGCGCGGCAGCCGCGCCGGCGCGGATATCGCCGGCAATGCGGCAGGCAATGTCACCGCCACCGCTTCCCGCGCCGCCGCTGCAGATTCGGCAGCCAACAACGCCACCCAGCGCGGCCTGGACGCCAGCGGCGCGGCCAGCGGCGCCGCCAACCTGACCGGCAACCTGTCGCGCAGTGCCGGCGCGGTCGGCGGCAACGCAGACGGTGCAGCCAATGGCGCCGCAAATGGCGCCTCGAATTCGGCCGCCAACGGCGCCTCCAGCGGCGCGGCGAACGGTATCGCCGGCAGCCTGGCCGGTAGCGCCGGCGGCGCATCTTCGCTCGGTGCCCAGTTGACGCGCGGCGCCGGTACTGCCAGCGGCAGCGCGGACGGCGCGGCCAATGGCGCGGCTAACGGCGCCGCGAACGGCGCAGATGGCGGCCTGGCCGGCGCTGCGGCAGGCGCATCCGCCCTCGGCGGCAAGGTGGCGCAACGTGCAGGTTCGGTGACCGGCGCCATGGACGGCGCAGCATCGGGCACCGCAAACGGCGCGGCAAACAAGGCATCCAGCAGCGCCTCGAACAGCAACGCCAGCGGCAACGGAGGCGGCTCGGCAAACGGCGCGGCGAACGGAACGGCTAATGGCCTGGCTGGCAGCCTGGCGGGCAGCGCAACGGGCGCACACTCGCTTGGCGCTAAGGTCGCGCGCAATGCCGGTGCAGCCAGCGGCAACGCCGACAGCGCGGCGGCCGGTGCGGCGAACGGGGCTTCCAATAGCGCTTCCAATAGCACCCCAAGCGGCACTTCGAACGGCAGCAAGTCAGGTTCGGCCTCCGGCAGCGGCAACGGCGCGTCTGGCCTGGGTGCCAGCCTGGCACGCGGCACGAGCATCGTGAGCGGCAGCGCGGACGGCGCATCCAATGGCGGCGCAAATGCTAATGCCAGCCGTTCCGGCGCCAGCGGTTCGGCAAACGGCAACGCCAACGGCGCCGCCAGCGGCAAGGCAGCACGGACTTCCCGCCATGCCAACGCCGCAGCAAATGGCTCGGCGAACGGTTCCGCCAGCGCCAGCAAAGGTGCCCGCAGCGGCAGCGAAACCGCACCGCAGCAATCGCCGAAAAGCGCTTCCGCCAACACCAGCGTGAACGCCGGCTTCAGCGCCCAGGCAGGTAAAAACGCCGCCGTTGAAGGCTCCTCGCAGTGATGCACCACCCTGGGGCGGCGCGACGGAAAAGCTTAAACTAGCTGAGGTTTTCGCCAAATCCCGCCCCGGATTTCGTGGCGAGCCAGTCACTATATGGGCTTCTTCAAAAAACGGTACACACTTTTTTCAATTAATGTGCTAATCTGCGCGCTCCATTAACCAAGGAGGTAGTAATGAAAAAAGGCGAACTGATTGCAGAATTTGCGAAGCGTACCGAAATGTCCGGCGCAGCCGCTAACGACGCAATTAACACCCTGATCGCGATCGTTACCGAGCGTCTGAAAAAGGGCGACACCGTTGGCATCACCGGTTTCGGCACCTTCTCCGTCGCCAAGCGCGCTGCCCGTAAAGGCCGCAACCCAGCAACCGGCGAAGCGATCAAGATCGCTGCATCCAAGACCCCTAAGTTCTCGGCTGGCGCAACCCTGAAAGCCGCTGTGAACCCAACCAAGAAGAAGTAATTCTTCAGGCTTACCGCCAGAACGGCGGTTCAAGGCTGGCCAGAACGGCTCGTCTTGAACCGCCGTTTTTTATTGTGCGCTGCACCGATCCGCTTCACGCGTAGGACGAACAACGACATGCGACTTTCCCTTATGCTGGCGACTTTCCTGCTGCCGTTGGCAGCGCATGCATTCAATCCGAACGGCCTGTCCTTCAGCCATATTGACTGGGAACTGGCCTGCGATAACACCGGCACCTGCCGCGCTGCCGGCTATTATCCTGGCGAAGGGGGAGACCTGGCGGTGTCGATCCTGCTGACGCGCGAGGCGGGCCCGCAGGCACCGGTTAGCGCCCAGGTGATGCTGGGCGAATATGGTGAAAACCCGGTGTTGGCGGCGCTCCCTTCCAAATTCAAGCTGACCCTCAAGGTCAACGGCAAAGCGTTCGGCCAGGTTGCTATCGACAAGGTTTCACTCGTCGCTGATCTGTCGCCGGAACAGGTGAATGCTTTACTGCTTTCCTTGCCTCGGCACGCCAATATCGAATTCGCCGGCAAGCGCGATACCTGGGTGGTGTCGGACGTGGGGGCGGCAGCAGTCCTGTTGAAAATGGACGAATACCAGGGACGCGTCGGTACTGCCGGGGCCATCGTCCGCAAGGGCAGCCTGCCAGAGGCATCGGTCCCCGCCGCCGCTCCCGCGCCAACCATCACCAGGGCCGCCTATGCCAAGGCGCAACCGGGCGACGAGCGCTTCATCGAGTCGAACAAGAAAGCGCTCCTGGACGTCCTGCGCGCGACGATCAAGGACCAGTATTGCGATGAGCTGACAACCGACGGCGCTCCTGAGCCTGAACTGAAGGCGCAGCGGCTGACCGGGAAGCAAATGCTGGTATCCACCCGCTGCTGGCTGGGTGCATACAATTTCGGCGAAGGGTACTGGGTCGTCAACGATAAGCAGCCATTCAATCCAGTGCTGGTCTCGACCAGTATTTCCGAAGGCGGCACCGAAGAACTCAGCGTCAGCCAAAAAGGGCGTGGACTGGGCGACTGCTGGACGACGCGCCCCTATACCTGGGACGGCAAGCAGTTCAGGGTGACCTCGGCATCCACAAGTGGCATGTGCCGGCTGATGGCAAGCGGCGGCGCGTGGTCCCTGCCCACGGTGGTAACGAACGTGCGCTGAATTGGAGCCCATACTCTAAGGCTCAGGCGCTTTTCTTTTGTATGATGGCGCTTCATCACCCCACTAAACCAAAGGTAGACACCATGAGCCTGCAAGAACAGTTCGACCAAGCGATGGCCGATTCCAAGAACCTGCCGGAACGCCCGGACAACATGACCCTGCTGAAGATTTACGCCCTGTTCAAGCAAGGCTCGGCAGGCGACGCCACCGGCGAGCGCCCTGGCATGACCGACTTCGTCAACCGCGCCAAGTTCGACGCCTGGGCGGCACTGGCCGGCACCAGCCAGGACGACGCCAAGCAGCAGTACATCGACCTGATCGAAAGCCTGAAGTAATCTTCCCGCCTTCGGCGCCGCGCTTGTCAAAAACTGCGCGGCGCTGCACACTGCAGCATTTGCAAAATAATTAACGGTCAAATGCTGGACAACCACTCCAAGATCGCCGCGATCGTCCACATCGTCCTCGGCACTTTTTCCTTGCTGTTGCTGGCCTGCCTGGCCGTCTTCTTCCGCGCACTAGTGGAAATCGTGCGTGACGCCCCGGCCGTCATCGAACTGCTCACGGGCGTCGGCTCGATCATTCTTGGCGTGCTGGTCACCCTCTGCCTGCTGCAAATCGGTTCGGCTATCGCTTTTTTGAAGGGCTCGCTCGCCGCCCGCACACCCCTGATCATCTTCAGCATTATTGCGCTGTTCAACGTTCCGGTCGGCACCGTGGCTGGCGGTTATTCCTTGTGGGCGCTGCTTCGCAAGTGAAGCGCGGCGCAGTCATTCCCGGTACAGCCCCTGCGGGCAGCCAGGCAAGCCTGCGCCTGCCTGGTGCCTACTTTCACGACTGCTACCGGATCGCGGCGCCGGGCGCAGACATCTGCGCCCTGGAGCTTTACCTGCACGTCGTAAGCCAGACTCCTGGCTGGGTAAACCGGCTGATGGCGTTGCGCAATTGGCTGGTCGGACTGGCCGGCCTGAAGAACCTGGGCCACCTGGGCGCACTTGGCGGTGCAAAGCCAGCATCCGAATATCGCGTCGGCGACCGCGTCGGCATTTTCTCCCTGATCTACCTGTCGCATGATGAAGTGCTACTGGGCGACTCCGACAAGCACCTGGACGTAGTGCTGTCCGTCTGCAAGGCGCCGCTTGGCGCGGTCAGCGTCACCACCGTCGTCCATGTGCATAACTGGCTGGGGCGCCTGTACATGCTGCCAGTCACGCCGCTGCACAAGATCATCGTCAAGACCATGCTGAAGAGGACAGCCTCCCTGCGCACGGTCTGATATCCTGCGAGCTGTATGAATAGCCTCGAACGTATCTCGCAAAACTCGAAGGAAGTCAACCGGCTGCTGGCGCGAATCAACGCGCTGGTGCTCGAGCGCGACGCTTCGCCAACGCTGCGCGCCGAATGGCAGGCGGCCTGTGAGGAGTTTTATGCGCGCTACGACAGCCTGTGCTTCCCCGGCGGTGCGGCAACGCTGGAGCGCGTGCGCAGCGGCGACCACAGCGCCCTTGAAGCGGCGGTGCAGTTCCTGCTGGCCGATCCTTACCACTTCCGTTCCGGATACCTGAAAGAACGCCTGTGGCGCTGGCTGGCTCACCTGCCGCTCAACGCCAGCACAATTGGCCGGCTGGAACGCGCGGCCCTCGCTTATCTTGACCGCCGCATCTGCCGCGAATTCTGGGCGATGTGCAAAACCATGGCGCGCATTGGCCGCACGCAGTTCTGGTCGCAAGTGGCGGAACGCGCTTTGACGGGCGACGTTCGCGCAACGCTGTTGCTCGCGCACGGCGCCAACGTGCAAGCCGGCGCCAGGGCGCGGTACATCTTCTACCAGGCATGTTAGAGTTGCGCTTCTTGCAAGCCAACTCCAACGCATGACACCTGAAATCCGACGCGCCGAACCCGGCGACCTTGACGCGATGTGGGACATTTTCCAGCCGCTGCTGTCCGGCGGAGATGCGTTCCCATTTGGCGCAGGATTCGAAAAGTCCACGTTCCAACTGCACTGGTTCAGCAGCCACCCGGCCTACGTTGCCTGCACTGGCGACACAATTCTTGGCATGTACAAGATGGGCGCCAACTATCCCGACCACGGCGCTCACGTCGCCAGCGCCACCTACGCCGTCGCCGCGCAGGCGCAAGGCAAAGGCATCGGCCGCGCGCTGGTCGAGCACAGCCTGGCGCAAGCGCTACGAGAAGGCTTCCTGGCCATGCAGTTCAATTACGTCGTCAGCACCAATGCGCCCGCGATGGCGCTGTACCGCAAGCTTGGGTTCAATATCGCAGGCACCTTGCCGCAAGCTTTCCGTCATCGCGAACTTGGCCTGGTCGACGCCTACGTTTTACATCGATTCCTGGAGAAACAATGAACGAACTCAAAGACAGCATTCTCGAAGACATGCGCGACTATGTAGCCGACATGGACGAGCCCTACTACCCGTTGGAGAAAGTGGATGAATGCGGCCGCATCATCGACGACTTCCTGGCGGCGATGGCAGGTGCGCGGGGCGAATCAGCCATCTTGGCAGTAGTCAAAAAAACCGTCCTCGCACTGAACGAACTGAATGACGAATGCGGCGGCAGCCTGATCGAAACCGGCCAGCGCGAAGACCTGTGCGAGCTGATTGAACGCGCGGCAAACCAGGCCGGTCTGGCGACGGATGGCGACATCACCGAGCAATGGAGGGAGTGGTGAAAAAGGTCGTGCCGGCTGCGAATCCGGATGCCTACGTAGCAGCGCTGTCAGGCTGGCAGCGCGAGTTCGTGGAGGCCCTGCGGGCGGCAGTCAAGGAAGCAGCACCGGAGCTGGAAGAGCGCATCAAATGGACCCACCTGGTCTATTTCAGCAACGGGCCCGTGCTGCTGATCCGCGCCGAAGAAGAGCGCGTGCTGTTCGGCTTCTGGCGCGGCAAGCGCCTGCTGCACATCGAGCCGCGAATGGCTGGCGGCGGCAAGTATGAGCTGCGCACGCTGGAACTGCGCAAGGAAACGCCACTCGAGCGCGCAACCGTCCTGGAACTGGTGCGCACTGCGGTGGCGCTGAACGAAACGGTGGGCGATCCCACCAAGGCCGCTTAGGCCGGAGCGAATACCGAGCGCATCTTCTCGGCCACCTTGCCTTCGATGGCGCTCTTGAAGGCGCCCATCAGGAAGCCGAGCTTGATATTCATATGGGCGGCGCTGTCGGCCAGGGTCAGCGTGCCTTCCACGCCGCTGCGACCGAACTTCAGGGTATCGCCATGCCATTGGCAGGCCAGGTCGAATTCCTTGGCAATACGTTGTGCGACTTGTTCTGCTGCTGCGCGCGCTTGCGCTGGTTCCAGGTTGTGGGCCTGGGTGATGTTGATATCGGCCATACTCTGCTAATCAAAAAGCACAAAAGGCGCTATTTTAACGCACGCACCTTTGTGCTGGATCAAAGGGCCATGCCGCAGACAGGGTAACCATGGTCATTCAACCGCCCTTGGGAGAGTGATCATGGATGAGAACATGTGCATGACTTTGCCTGTCAGCTTTGTGCCGACACCATCCGCCCTGTACCGCGCGCACCGCAAGTCGGCGCAACTGCTACAGCAGCCCAGCCTGCCACGCCTGAAAGATACCGCGCTGCCAACGCGTCCCTCCGCAGCACCGCCCGCCGGTGCACGCGTGCTGATCTGGAAACAGGATCCTTCGGTCAGCGAACTCGGCACACGCAAGATTTTCCTGCCAGGGGTGATCCTGGAAGGTCCGCGCGATGCCCGCGTTACTTATGGCCAGCCCGGCATCGCGCCAGTCAGCCCGAACGCCTTCGGCGACTTCATCATGGCGCCGGACACCGACCAGTTCGACGCAGTGCATGCCTTTGCCGTGGTGCGTTCGACCCTGACCATGTACCAGCGCGTGCTGTCGCGCGCCGACCGGAGCGCGCCCCTGCCATGGGCCTGGAACAGCAGCAGCAATACCGATCCGCTGCAGGTGTTCCCGCATGGACTGCCGAATGTGATGAACGCTTATTACAGCCGCAATGACCGCGCGCTGAAGTTTGGCGACTTCGTGCCGACCGGCGCGGCCGGACGCGTGTTCACTTGCCGTTCCTTCGATATCGTGTCGCACGAAACCGGGCACGCCGTGCTGGACGGGCTGAAACCGAAATGGATTTTGAACAGCGCGCCACCGCAAACAGGCGGCCTGCATGAATCGTTCGGCGACCTGACGGCGATCTTCCTGGCGCTGTCCCAACTCGACCAGGTTGAAGCCGTGATCGCGCAAACGAAGGCCGACCTGCACGACAAGACCTTCCTGGCCGATATGGCGGAACAATTCGGCCTGGCGCTTGGCCGGCCGAACGGACTGCGCAATGCGGACAACGACCTCAAGCTATCCGAAACCGGCAACGAGGTGCACGCGATCTCGCAAGTGTTCACCGGCGCCATTTATGACATCCTGGCCGACATCTTCGCCTTCGAGCGCGCGCCGGGCCTGCGCGACGATGCCGCCTGCCTGCACGGCGTGGCAGGCTACCTGTGCAGCCTGGTGCTGCGCGCCCTGGTGGCAGCGCCGGACGCCAACGCCAAGTACGCCGACGTGGTGAACCAGATGCTGCGCATCGCCCAGGAAGACGGCAAGCCGGTCGATTACGCCAACTTCATCCGCAACCGCTTCGCCCTGCGCGAGGTGGTGGTGTCGCCGGTGCCGCTGACCGAGGACCAGCCACAAAACCTGGAACTCCCGGCCATGGTGGAAGATGCCCCCGACGCGCGGCAGGACCGCCGCGCCTGCTGCGGTACCATGAACCATGCCGAATACTTCGACCTGGAAGGGGTGCTCGATGCCGAGCGCCAGGCTTTGGCGGCCTGGTGCAAGAATTACAGTACCCGCCATGGAGAACTGACCGTCGAGAAATGAAGATCACCGCGACCGGTGGGGGCGGCTTTGCCGGCCTCAGCCAGCACTTTGAAGTTGACACGGATGCAAGCCCAGCCGGTCCGGCGCTGGAGGCGGCCCTCGCCTCCAGTGGTTTTTTCGCGTCCACCGAAAATTTTTCGCCCCCGGTTGGCGCCGATCTGGGGCACTGGACTATCACGGCCGATGATGGCCGTCGACGACATAGCTTAAGTTTTGTCGAGACCGGCGCCCCGCCCTGGCAAAATCTGCTCGATTTGATCCGTTCCGCCGCCTGAAATCAAGATTGTTAGAGTCACGCCACGAATTTGCTTATTTAGATTGTATCTAAGCCCGAATTGTGAGAAATAGCGGATTGCCTTAAAATACAGTGCTTTGCTGAGCTTTTTCCAGCGCTCCAACATAGATAGGACTGTTATGACCCACGTTGTCACCGAATCCTGCATCGCCTGCCGCTATACCGATTGCGTCGATGTTTGCCCGGTAGATTGCTTCCGCGAAGGCCCGAACTTCCTGGCCATTGACCCAGACGAATGCATCGACTGCGCCGTGTGCGTGGCCGAGTGCCCGGTCAACGCCATCTTCGCTGAGGAAGACGTGCCGTCCGACCAGCAGCAATACATCAAGATCAATGCTGACTTGTCGCGCAACTGGCCTTCTATCACCAAGACCAAGCCTGCCCTGCCGGAAGCCGAGCAGTTCAAGGACGTCAAGGAAAAGGCCCACTTGCTGAAGCGTTAATCGCTTCCAGCAGCCTGTTATTCACCGTGCAACACCGCGCCTGACGCGGTGTTCGCTTATTCAGATGGAATGAGAATCATTATGAATGTCGTCAGCACCCCACCAGGCGGTCTCCACGAGACCGATGCAGTCATCATCGGCGCCGGCCCGGTCGGCCTGTTCCAGGTCTTCGAACTCGGCCTGCTGGAGATCAAAGCCCACGTGATCGACTCGCTGAGCGCCGTTGGCGGCCAGTGCGTGGAACTGTACCCGGACAAGCCGATCTACGACATTCCAGCCATTCCATCGTGCACCGGCCAGGAACTGACCGACGGCCTGCTGAAGCAGATCGAGCCGTTCGGCGCGACCTACCACCTGGGCCAGGAAGTGACCGTCGTGCAGAAGCGCGAAGACGGCCGCTTCGACGTCGAGACCTCGCTGGGCACCAAGTTCATCACCAAGACCATCTTCATCGCTGCCGGCGTCGGTTCGTTCCAGCCGCGCACCATGAAGGTTGACGGCATCGACGCCTTCGAAGGCTCGCAGCTGTTCTACCGCGTGAAGAACCCTGCCATGTTCGAAGGCAAAAACCTGGTCATTTGCGGCGGCGGCGACTCCGCGCTGGACTGGGCCCTGAACTTCGTCGGCAAGGCCGAATCCGTGGTGCTGCTGCACCGCCGTGAAGACTTCCGCGCCGCCCCTGCTTCCGTGGCCAAGATGAAGCAGCTGTGCGAAGAGTACGAGATGCAGTTGATCATCGGCCAGGTGTCGGGCATCGAAACCAAGGACGACAAGCTGAGCGAACTGCGCGTGACCGGCGCCGACGGCGTGACCCGCCGCGTGCCGCTGGACATGCTGCTGGTGTTCTACGGCCTGTCGCCAAAGCTCGGCCCGATTGCCGAGTGGGGCCTGGACATCGAGCGCAAGCAGCTCAAAGTGGTGTCGACCGAGAAGTTCGAAACCAATGTGCCGGGTATCTTCGCCGTGGGCGACATCAACACCTACCCAGGCAAGAAAAAGCTGATCCTGTCGGGCTTCCACGAAGCCGCGCTGGCCGCTTTCGGCGCTGCACCATATATCTTCCCGGACAAAAAGATCCACATGCAATACACCACCACGTCGCCAAAACTGCACAAGGTGCTGGGCGTGGAAACCCCGGTGTTCGACTGATCCGACCGGTCCTTCGGACGCATCCTACAAAAAAGCAGCGGAAACGCTGCTTTTTTTGTTTTTGTCCTCGTATTATGTTGGAATCATGGCGTGTTAGCCCTTATTTATGTACTTTCTGGAAGGTATTGCGGAATGCTGTAGGTCATGTATAAATGGCCTATAATTGAACCATCTTTGCGCATTGCCACAATTTTCGGCGGGACATCACTATGCTTTACCAATTGCACGAAATGCAACGCTCGCTCCTGCATCCACTGATGCAGTGGGCTGAAGCCTCGTCCAAGCTGTTCACCAATCCTGTTTCGCCATTTGCGCACACACCGTTCTCGCAACGTATCGCCGCGGGCTACGAATTGATGTACCGCCTGGGCAAGGAATACGAGAAGCCAGAGTTCGGCATCAAACAGGCTGTGGTCAATGGCAAGCAAGTCCACATCGACGAACGCGTGGTGGAAAACAAGCCCTTCTGCAAACTGCTGCACTTCCGCAAGGATTTGAGCGAGAAGGAGGTCAAGGCCCTCAAGCAGCCGACCGTGCTGCTGGTGGCGCCGCTGTCCGGCCACCACGCGACGCTGCTGCGCGATACCGTGCAGGCGCTGCTGTCCGAACATGACGTGTACATCACCGACTGGATCGACGCTCGCCTGGTGCCGCTGTCGGAGGGCCCGTTCCACCTGAACGACTACGTGAAATATGTGCAGGAATTCATCCGCCTGCTCGGCCCAGACCTGCATGTGATTTCGGTCTGCCAGCCGACCGTGCCGGTGATGGCGGCGATCTCGCTGATGGCAACCGCCAAGGATCCGATGCTGCCGAAGACCATGACGATGATGGGCGGCCCGATCGATCCGCGCCGGTCACCGACCCAGGTCAACAACCTGGCCGTGGAAAAGAAGTTCTCCTGGTTCGAAAACACCGTGATCTATGCGGTGCCGCCCAACTATCCGGGCTTTGGCCGCAAGGTGTATCCAGGCTTCCTGCAGCATGCAGGCTTTATCGCCATGAACCCGGGCCGCCACGCACAGTCGCACCGCGAGTTCTACATGCACCTGGTGCGCGGCGACGACGAACCGGCGGAAAGCCACCGCAAGTTCTACGACGAATATAACGCCGTGCTGGACATGCCGGCCGAGTATTACCTCGACACGATCAAGACCGTGTTCCAGGAGTTCCGCCTGCCGCAGGGCACCTGGGAAGTGGACGGCGTGTTCGTGCGTCCGCAGGACATCACGAACGTCGCGCTGATGACCGTCGAAGGCGAGCTGGATGATATTTCCGGCGCCGGCCAGACCCAGGCTGCCCACGACCTGTGCTCCGGCATTCCGGCCAATATGCAGGAAGACTTTGTAGTGCCGGGCGCCGGCCACTACGGCATCTTCTCCGGCCGCCGCTGGCGCGAAATGGTCTGCCCGCGGATCGCTGCATTTATCAAGAAACACGGCTAAGGGGTCTTGCCCTTCGGCCGGCCGGGCCCGCGTGCCCGGCTTTTATTTCGGCTTACAATATATATTTTTATATAATATGAAGATTGATCCCGTTGCTTTGCAGGCCGCTGCCGGCCGCGCGTCCGGGCTGTTGAAGTCTCTATCCAACCAGGATCGCCTGCTGCTGCTTTGCCAGATGGTGCAGGGCGAGCACTCGGTCGGCGAGCTGGAAGCGGCAACCGGAATCGCACAGCCCACCTTGTCGCAACAATTGACCGTGCTGCGCAACGGCGAACTGGTTGCCACGCGGCGCGAAGGCAAGCAGATTTTTTACAGCATTGCCAGCGCGGAGGCGA
The DNA here is from genome assembly GCA_966077345.1 of uncultured Duganella sp. Taxonomy (GTDB): domain Bacteria; phylum Pseudomonadota; class Gammaproteobacteria; order Burkholderiales; family Burkholderiaceae_D; genus Rugamonas. The sequence continues at coordinate 88,963 of CBHREK010000005.1, read as the reverse complement.
TGGCGGTGCTGCAGGTGCTGTACAAACTTTACTGTCCAAAGGAGTAGGGAAATGAGCGCTTACTACGCGCCGCTGATAGGCGGCATCATGATTGGATTGGCGACGGCCATGCTGTTGCTGTTCAATGGTCGCATTGCCGGAATCAGCGGCATCTTGGGAGGCTTGCTGGCGCGTATCTTCCCCGGCCCTTCCGCGGAAGGCGATAGCAGCTGGCGATTCGCCTTCCTGGCCGGCCTGGTGGGCGCGCCGCTGCTGTATGGCGCTTTTTCCGCACTGCCAAACGTGCAAGTCGACGCCGGCACCGGCACGCTGACCGTCGCGGGCCTTCTGGTCGGCGTTGGCACACGCTACGGCTCTGGCTGCACAAGCGGCCACGGCGTATGTGGGCTATCGCGCCTTTCGTCACGTTCACTGGTGGCTACGCTGTGTTTCATGGCGGCCGGCTTCGTAACTGTCGCCATTGTAAGGAGCATTACATGAACGCCTCTACTTCCCTGTTGGCCGGACTGCTTTTCGGGGTCGGTCTGATCGTTTCAGGCATGACCAATCCGGCCAAGATCATCGGCTTCCTGGACCTGTTCGGGAAATGGGATCCATCCCTGGCATTCGTAATGGGCGGAGCGCTGCTGGTCGGTTCCATCGCGTTTCGCTTCGCTGGCAAGCGCCAACGCGCCCTGCTTGGCACTCCGATGAACATTCCCACCAAACGCGACATCGATCGTCGTCTTGTGCTGGGCAATCTCACCTTCGGCATCGGCTGGGGACTGGCGGGCTATTGCCCTGGTCCTGCGGTCACATCACTGGCAACTGGAGGCAGCAAGCCTTGGATCTTCTTCCTCGCGATGCTTGCGGGGATGGCGTTATTCGAAATCATCGAAATGCGAACAGGAAAACGAAATTAGATAGCTAACGTGCTGCAGAAATGAGCACGGCAATTGCTACCAATAGGGCAAAAACGCCCCCGGCAATTCCAATCCGGCCGACAACCCGGTCCATGCGTTCGGCATCTTCGAAAAATTCGTTGCAAGTTTCGATAAATCTGTTTCGCTTTTCCATCACGCCCCCAGCTGACAAGACTGCCTAGTTGCATGTACAGCCGCAAAAAGGAAAGCGGCTGCGGCACAGAGCACAATAGAAGCAATTATTACGCTTCTCGGTTTCAGGATACTCCGCTCGTTTAAGTCATGCGAGCGCAACTGCATAATTAATGGCTCGCGCGCAAAGGGAGCGTTTGCGGCAGATCAATTGACCGTGGGGCGGTCGGTATCGAGGCGGCGCAGGTAGTCGCGTTCGAATTTCGAGAGATCGATGTCGCGGGCGGCGTCGTTGAAGGCGCGCTGTTGCGCCTGGCCGGCAGGGGTGCGCTGGAAGCAGATGTGGACAGTGCGTTCGTGGAACAGGTTATCCGAGAAGGCGATGCGGTCGCGTTCGGCGCGGGTGAAATGGGGGCCGGCGAGCAGGTGGCGCAGCACGCGCTTCTCGATCACCATCGCATCGAACCGTTTGCTGAGAAGCTTGCGCAGGTTGGTCTCGTCATTGACGCCCTCCTGCACGTGGAGCACGCCGCGCCGTACCAGTCCGTCGAACTCTTCGCCATTGGAATAGCCGGCCACCGTGCCGATGCTCGCATCGCGCAGTTCGCGCATGCTGGAGGCAATCACCGGCGCTTCCTTCAAATAGGCCAGCACATTGATGGTGGTGCCGATCGGCGTGGAAAAGTGGCATTGGGTTTCGCGCTGCGGCGTGCGCCACACCGCCAGCAAGCCCGCATAGCGCGGATCGTTCATACCCACTTCAAGGGTGCGCTTCCAGGGATAGTAATCGATGCTGGCCGTGCTGCCGAGGCGCGCGAAAACCGCGAATGAATAAGCGCCGGAAAGGCCGTTATCAGGCAGGGAGGCCGACACGAACGGCGGCCATTCTTCGGATGCGAGGCGCACTGCGGACCCGGCGACGGCGCAGCCTTGCCACCCGAGCAGCAAGCCAAGCCCCCAACCGATCACCTGCACAACACGCATGGTTCCCCATCCTCGGTAAAAAGGAGTAATGATCCCATGGAAGTTGATGTAAAGCAACTTCCGCAAAGGCAGCGCAGATATTGGATAATAGCGCTTTACCGTTTCGCCTCCGACCGTGACTGAACCGAAGACCCTGGCCGACCGCATCGAGGACGTGCTGCCGCAAACCCAATGCACGAAGTGCAGCTACAAGGGCTGCCGACCGTATGCGGAAGCGATTGCGTCCGGTGAAGCGAACATCAACCAATGCCCGCCCGGCGGCGCCGAAGGCATCCGCCGTTTATCCAGCGTTACCGGGCATCCCGTCATTCCGCTGAATCCCGTCAACGGCTTCGAGCGCCCGCGCGCGGTGGCCTTCATCGACGAGTCGCTATGCATCGGCTGTACGCTGTGCATCCAGGCCTGCCCGGTCGACGCCATCATGGGCGCGGCCAAGCAGATGCATACGATCATCCCGGAACAGTGCACCGGCTGCGACCTGTGCGTGCCGGCCTGCCCGGTCGACTGCATCGTCATGTATCCGGTGACCGAAACCACAGGCTGGGATGCCTGGACGCAGCCGCAAGCCGACGAGGCGCGCGACCGCCACGACTTCCGCCTGGCGCGCCTGATCCGCGAGCGCGAGGAAAACGATGCGCGCCTGGCAGCGAAAGCCCACGCCAAAGCCGCCGCCGTGGAACGCCTGACGCCGGAGAATGAAGCCGAACTGGCGGAGAAGGAACGCAAGCGCCAGATCATCGCCGCCGCCATGGAACGCGCCCGCCAGCGCGCTGAATCCGACAAGAATAAATGAACAACGCCAAACGCCAACTGATCTTTGAACGCCTGCGCGAGGCGAACCCCAATCCCGAAACCGAACTGGAATACACCACGCCATTCGAACTGCTGATCGCCGTACTGCTGTCGGCGCAGGCGACCGATGTTGGCGTGAACAAGGCCACGCGCAAGCTGTATCCGGTGGCGAATACGCCGCAGGCGATCCTCGATCTGGGGCTTGACGAGCTGACCGAATACATCCGCACCATTGGCTTGTACAAGACCAAGGCGAAGAACGTGATCGCGACTTGCCGGATCCTGGTGGACCAATACGGCGGCGAAGTGCCGGAGACGCGCGAAGAACTGGAGCAGTTGCCGGGCGTAGGCCGCAAGACGGCCAACGTGGTGTTGAATACCGCCTTCCGGCAAGTGGCGATGGCGGTCGACACGCACATCTTCCGCGTCTCCAACCGCACCGGCATTGCGCCGGGCAAGAACGTGGACATCGTCGAACAAAAGCTGATGAAGTTCGTGCCGAAGGAATTCCTGATGGACGCGCATCACTGGCTGATCCTGCACGGCCGCTATACCTGCGTGGCGCGCAAGCCCAAGTGCTGGAACTGCATCATCGCCGACCTGTGCGAGTTCAAGGGCAAGACACCGGCACCGGCCGACGCCTGAAAACCGGAACTTCGGTGTCCGACCCGCAGGGTCAGACACCTGGCCAGCGGCCGCCGCGGGTTAGTGTCAGACCCTGCGGGTCTGACACTGGTTTACCGGTTTAGAGCAGGACCATATTGTCGCGGTGGATCAGCTCATGGCCCTCGACATAGCCGAGGATAGCTTCGATCTCGGCGGAAGGCTTGCGCTTGATACGGCGCGTTTCGGCGCTGGTGTAGTTGCTGATGCCGCGCGCAATGGCATGGCCGTCTTCACCCAGGCAGGTAATCACGGCGCCCCGGCCGAACTCTCCGTGCACTTCGATCACGCCGATCGGCAGCAGGGATTTGCCTTCTTTCACCAACTTCTGTACCGCGCCGGCATCCAGCACGACCTGGCCTGCGGTGTGCAGGTGGTCCGCCATCCATTGCTTGCGCGCCGTCAGGTGGCCGGTCTGCGCAGACAACTCGGTGCCGATGCTTTCGCCGCCGGCCAGGCGGGTCAGCACGTCGGCCTCGCGGCCAAAGGCGATCACGGTATGAGCGCCGGACTTCGCCGCTCGCTTGGCGGCCAGGATCTTGGTCAGCATGCCGCCGCGTCCCAGCGAGGAGCCGGCGCCGCCCGCCATCGCTTCCAGCGCAGGATCGCCGGCGCGGCCGTGGGTGATCAGGTAAGCCGAAGGATCCTTGCGCGGATCGGCGCTGAACAAGCCGCGCTGGTCGGTCAGGATGATCAGTGCATCAGCCTCAATCAGGTTCGCCACCAGCGCGCCCAGCGTATCGTTGTCACCGAACTTAATCTCGTCGGTGACGACGGTGTCGTTCTCGTTGATGATCGGGACCACGCCCAGGCGCAGCAAGGTGGTCAGCGTGGAGCGCGCGTTCAGGTAGCGTTCGCGATCGGCCAGGTCGGCGTGGGTCAGCAGCACCTGGGCAGTGCCGATGCTGTGCTCGCGGAAGCTGGTTTCGTAAATCTGCGCGAGGCCCATCTGGCCGACGGCGGCGCATGCCTGGAGTTCGTGTATGTCCGTCGGTCGCTTGTCGAAGCCCAGGCGCAGCATGCCTTCCGCTACTGCGCCGGAGCTGACCAACACGACTTCCTTGCCCAGCGCACGCAGGGCGGAAATCTGTGAGGCCCAGCGGGCGATAGCGGCATGATCGAGCCCGCGGCCGTCATTGGTGACGAGCGAAGAGCCCACTTTGATGATGATGCGGGTGGAGTTCTGGATAAGCGAATTCATAGGACGGCAAAAGTCTGATCAAACAAAAGGTACGCGAAACTTCTGGTGATGCGCCGGGCGGGGTGATGCCGGCTTGCCGCAGACAATGCTCGCCCCCGCGGTTGGCAGGGGCGGCAAAGATAAGAGGTTGTCTCGATTTTAATCGAGAACTTTGAAACGTGGGTCGTCCGGGTCGATGGACGAGATGCCGCGGGCTTCTTCGGTCATCTGCACTTCTTCCGAGCGCTGCTCGGAGTAGCGCTGCTGCTCCAGGTGCAGGTAGATGGCGTTGACCAGTTCCTGCGTGCCTTCGTGCGACAGCGCGGAGATTTCGAACACAGGGCCCTTGAAGCCGAACTTCTTGACGAAGTCCTTGACGCGCTTGGCGCGCTCTTCTTCCGGAATCACGTCCAGCTTGTTCAGCACCAGCCAGCGCGGCTTGTCGCCCAGCGCAGGATCGTACTTTTGCAGTTCCTTGACCAGGGCCTTGGCTTCCTTGACCGGATCGACAGTCGCCTCGAACGGCGCCAGGTCGACGATGTGCAGCAGCAGGCCGGTGCGCGACAGGTGGCGCAGGAACTGGTGGCCCAGGCCCGCACCTTCGGCGGCGCCTTCGATCAGGCCGGGAATGTCCGCGATCACGAACGATTTTTCGTGCGACACACGCACCACGCCCAGGTTCGGGTGCAGGGTGGTGAACGGATAGTCCGCAATCTTCGGACGGGCATTCGATACCGCGGTGATGAAGGTCGACTTGCCTGCATTCGGCATGCCCAGCAGGCCCACGTCGGCCAGCACCTTCAGTTCCAGGCGCAGCTCGCGGCGCTCACCTTCCTTGCCGTCGGTTTTCTGGCGCGGTGCGCGGTTGGTCGAGGTCTTGAAGTGGATGTTGCCCCAGCCGCCCTCGCCGCCCTTGGCCAGCAGTTCCATCTGGCCGTGTTCGGTCATGTCGGCGATGATTTCGCCCGACACTTCGTCGATGATCAGGGTGCCGACCGGCATGCGCAGGAAGATGTCGTCTGCGCCCTTGCCATAGCAGTCGGAGCCGCGGCCGGATTCGCCGTTGCCGGCGCGGTGCATCTTGGAATAGCGATAGTCCACCAGCGTATTGACGTTACGGTCGGCTACCGCCCAGATGCTGCCGCCTTTGCCGCCATCGCCGCCGTCAGGGCCGCCGAACGGACGGAATTTTTCACGGCAAAAAGAGGCGCAGCCATTGCCGCCGCTGCCGGCGATAACTTCGATGCGTGCTTCGTCAATAAACTTCATAAGACCACCTTGAAAACTAAAAAGGCCCTACCACTGGCAGAGCCTTTTGGAGAGAAGGCTTTCGCCTTACTGTACCTGTATTTGCTGTATTAAGCAGCAGCTACGACGGTAACGTACTTCTTGCTGTCCGGACCCTTGGTCACGAACTTCACAACGCCGTCCACCAGTGCGAACAGGGTGTGGTCCTTGCCGGTACCGACGTTTTCGCCAGCGGACACTGGGGTGCCGCGTTGACGGATGATGATGCCACCAGCGTTGATGGACTGGCCGCCGTACACTTTAACGCCCAGGCGTTTTGATTCAGAGTCGCGACCGTTGCGGGTAGTACCGCCGCCTTTTTTGTGTGCCATTTAGTTACTCCTTGATAGCTCGGTGAGTCTTGATGAACAGCGATTAGCCGTTGATCGAAACGATTTGGATTTCGGTGAAGTTTTGGCGATGGCCTTGACGCTTCTGGTAGTGCTTACGACGACGCATCTTGAAGATACGTACCTTGTCGTGACGACCTTGTGCGACTACTTTCACCAGAACCGATGCACCTGCAACCAGAGGAGCACCAAACTTGATGCTGTCGCCCGCGCCAACGGCGAGAACCTGGTCGATAGTGATTTCGGAACCAATGTCAGCCGGCAACTGTTCTACTTTAATTTTTTCGCCAGCAGCAACTTTGTATTGTTTGCCGCCGGTTTTTATGACCGCGTACATGATTGGAAACCTCTTGAATTGTTAATAAGTCCCTCTTGCTCGACGCCCAAAAACAACAGACGGAAGCCGGGGAACCGCTGATTATACATAGTTTTGGGAAACCGGTCAAAAGGTATTGTCGACGGGCGGCTGTCGTGGTATGTCGGCAACGAGTAACGTATAATCGCGGCACTCTTACCAACCTTACCAGTAGGTTTGCCTTGTCGAACAACGCCCAGAACAACATCATGAGCACCATTGCCGCCGATATGGACGCGGTCAATTCGGTGATCCGCCAGCGCCTTCACTCGGAAGTGGCGCTGGTCAACCAGATTGCTGAATATATCATCAGCGCGGGCGGCAAGCGTATCCGACCAGTCCTGGTCCTGCTGGTAGCGAATGCATACAACTACAAGGGCGTCGGCCACCATGAACTGGCCGCCGTGGTGGAGTTCATCCACACCGCGACCCTGCTGCATGACGACGTGGTTGACGAATCGTCAATGCGCCGCGGCCGCCAGACCGCCAACGCCCTGTTCGGCAATGCCGCGTCGGTGCTGGTGGGCGACTTCCTCTACTCCCGCGCCTTCCAGATGATGGTATCGCTGGATTCCATGCGCGTAATGCAGATCCTGTCCGATGCGACCAATGTGATCGCCGAGGGCGAAGTGCTGCAGTTGCTGAACATGCACGACCCGGACGTGACCGAAGAAAGCTACCTGCAGGTGATCCGCTCCAAGACTGCCAAGCTGTTCGAAGCGGCTGCGGAGCTGGGCGCGCTGGTGGCCGGCGCTTCCGACGCCGACATCGCCGCCGCAGGCGAATATGGCCGCTCGCTGGGCACCGCCTTCCAGCTGATCGACGACGTGCTGGATTACGCCGGCGATGCGACCGAAATCGGCAAGAACGTGGGCGATGACCTGCGCGAAGGCAAGCCTACCCTGCCACTGATCTGGCTGATGGAAAACGGCACCGAGGAACAGCGCGCCCTGGTCCGCTCCTGCATCGAGAACGGTGACGAACAGCACTTCGATACCATCCTGGCCGCCATCACCAACAGCGGCGCGCTGGATTACACCCGCCGCGCCGCCGAAGTGGCTGCGCAGCGCGCCATCGATGCGATTGCCGGCATGCCGGACGGGGTCTACAAACAATCCCTGCTGCAGCTGGCCCGCTTCTCGGTGGACCGCAGCCACTAAAGAACAAGGCGCCAATCGGCGCCTTTTTTCTTACTGCGCCTTGATCGCAGCGATACGCCGCTTGGCGAAGTATGCCTTCCACGCATGCGGCGCGACCGCAGGGTAGCGCAGCTTGCCCAGCGCCAGCCATGCATCTCGATAAGCCAGCCAGCTACGTTGCCTTTCGGGCGCGATTTTCATCTGGTTCATTTCACGCTCGGCCGCGGCGGCATCTTCCGCCGTGAAGGACGGAAGCTTGCCGGCCTCGAAATCCAGCAAGGAGTTGAGGATTTCCTCAATCTGCGCCGGGTCTGCCCCGTGGCGCCGTACCTGCTGCAAAGCGGATTTCTCGGAATCGTTCCAGCGCGCCGAAATGGTGTCGATGCGCGCGTTGCGGTCCTGGTCGGCCAGGCCCAGCTGGATCGCGGCACAGCGCGACAGCAGATGGCTGTTTGCCGCGTCATCGCACATGTCGATCTTCGGCGATGGGCCTTCCTTACCGGTCTGCATGCGCGCCAACCGGGCCAGGCGCGCTTCGATCTCAGTGGCATCGGAGCGGCAGGCCGCCATTTTCGCCACCGCATAATTGCGCGGCACGCCCAGGCCGTTCGCGTACAGCATCATCAGGATATCCTGGCTATCCGCCGCAAAGGCGCAGTGGCGCGCCTTCACATAATCGAAGTGCACGCCGATACCGTAATACAGCTTGTCCGCATCGCACTCCTTCAAGGCCGCAGCCTGCTCCGCCGTCGGGCGATGCGGGAATGGGTAGGTGGCCAGCTTGTGGATCTCGCATTCCGAAGTGTCGGCATGCGCGCTGGAGGTCAGCGCCAGCAAAGCGGTAACGAAGGCTTTACGCACTTAGAGGATCTCTTTGACCGTTTCCGGCGGACGGCACAGGCGCACGCCCTTGTCGGTCACCACGAAGGGACGGTTGATCAGCTCCGGATGCGCCATCATGGCGTCGATCAGTTTGGACTCCGGCAGCGATTCGTCGGCCAGGCCAAGCTGGTCGTACAGCTCGCCCTTGTTGCGCATGGCGCCGCGCGCCGTCAGGCCGGCACGCGCGATCAGGTCGACCAGGACTTCGCGCGATGGCGGCGCCTTCAGGTATTCAACGATTTCCGGCTCGATGCCAGCTTCGCGGATCAGCGCCAGCGCGCCGCGCGAATTGCTGCACGAGTTGTTGTGATAAATGGTGATTCCCATGATGCAAATGAAGTTAATTCAAAGCCGCACTATATCACCGGCAAGGGAGTTGATAAATCCACAAAATTATGTGTAGAATTAACTCACACCAGTCGGGGTGTAGCTTAGCCCGGTAGAGCGCTACGTTCGGGACGTAGAGGCCGGAGGTTCGAATCCTCTCACCCCGACCATCCCTCACTCCCCACCGCAATTCCAATTCCCTTGGTTTTACCCGCGCTCAATGCCTTTTGGCAAAGTCATTCGTTTTACGAATGACGATTATCGAAACATTGAATTTGAGTTATATGCTGCACTGCCACATAATGTTTCCAAGGAATTACATTTTATGGAGAACAGTATGGAACTCAGTAAGCATATGGAATTCATCTTCTTGGGCGCTTTGATCCTGATCGGCGTGTCCGCCGCAGCCACCGCCGCCGTGCCGAAATTGCTGGCACCGGCCGCCCAAGTCGCCAGCGTTAAGGCAAGCACTACTCCAATCGTCGTGGTGAAGGCGAAGCGCCTGACCGCTGAAGAAAAGGCAGCGCTGGCCGAATAACAGCAGGCTTCAGTCCGGTCGGTAAGCGCGCATGAAGGTATCCACGGCGCGCGCTACCGTTGCAACAACCTGCACATCGTCAAACTCGGGCAAGGCATTCATCAGGCCGCGCTCTTCCAGCTCGCAATCCAGCAGGGCACGGAACTGGCTTGCTGCCACATGGGGATCGGCCATGCGCAACTTCCCTGCTTTCATCACAGCTTCAAAATAGCCGGCGACCAGCTTCATGCCCTTGCCTGGGCCGTTCTCGTAGAATGTGCGCCCTACTTCGGGATTGTTGCCTGAAGCCGCGATCACCATGCGCCGCATGGCGAATTTCTGCGGCGTGAAAAAGGTCCTGAGCACCCGCTCGCCGAAGCCTTTCAAGGAAACTTCGACATCCTGTTTGGGGTCCAGCAGGGCCAGCACTTCCATTGCGTCGGGCGGCAAGCCCGGGCCGATCGCGGCGCACGGCCGCTCGCCAAAGAGGTCGGCCAGCTGTCCACCATGTTCTTGCGCGGACCGCGAAACCAGTTCCCCGAACAAGGCTTCCTTGGAATCAAAGTAGCGGTACAGGGTCGCCTTCGAGCCACCGACCCGCGCGGTGATCTCCGACATGGTCGCCTGCTCAAAACCCATTTCTTCAAACACGGCCTTGGCGGCCGCCAGGATGGCCTCTCTGCGGGCCTCGGTTTTTGTTTTCACGTTAAAAATCTTTTCGAAACCAATGAGTACAGTTTTGCTTGACAGCGCAAAAATGTCAAGTCTAATATGTACTGTACCGTTTAGTTTCGTTTTGAAAAATGCGCCCAAACAACCTTTCTTTCCAGCCCATAAGGGCTACCGCGCTGTACCTTGCTGCCGCACTCGGCCTGGCAGGTTGCAGCCTGCAGTCCGCTTATGTCACGCCAGCCCAGCCAGAGCCGCACGCCTGGTCCTCGCCGTCCGGCCAGTCCGGCCAATCAATGGACAGCGAGTGGTGGCACGCCTTGCACGATCCCGCCGTCGACGCCCTGGCAGATGCAGCGTTTGCCGACAACCCTACCCTGGCCCAGGCCATGGCGCGTCTCGATGAGGCAAGGGCGACGCTCGGCGCCAATAACGCCGCCAAAGGACCGACGGTGTCTGCCAGCGCGGGCGTGACGCGGGCGAAAAGCGCTTCCGCCGGCGCGCCCGGCACAACGTCGTTAAGCACATCGGCCGGCAACGGGCCTTCGCTTAACTGGGAGGTGGACCTGTTCGGGCGCATCCGCAATTCGGTGCAAGCGGCGCAAAGCCGTCTCGATGCCCGCACAGCCGATGCCGTGGAAGCGCGCCTCACGCTGGCGAGCGATGTAGTCAACGGCGTGCTGTCGCTGCGCGCCTGTGAAAGCGCACGCAATGTCCTGGTGGAGGACATCGCATCACGTGAAAAAACCCTGGAAATGACCCGCCGCAAGCTAGCCACCGGCTTTGCCGCACCTGTGGACGAAGCGCGCGCGGTTTCCGGCATCGCGACGGCGCAGACGAACCTGGCTTCGCAACAGGAGCAGTGCACGCGCCAGGTGAATGCCCTGGTAGCCCTGAGCGGCAAGGACGCAGGCACGGTGCGCCAACTGATTGGCGCGAGTAATTCGACGATGGCCTTCATGCCCGAGGCGCCTGCTGCTGCGCCAGCGCTGCCAGCCGCGGTGTTGGCTGGCCATCCCAACATCATCTCCGCCGACCGGGAAGCCGCCGCCGCGTGGGCGGAAATCGCCGTTGCGCGTGCCAGCCGCTTGCCGCGCCTGGATCTCGCCGCAGTCCTGACCGGCCAATGGATTCGCGCCGCCGGATCGACGCTGGACTTCACCACCTGGTCCGTCGGCCCAAGCCTGAGCGGCACCTTGTTCGACGGGGGCGCGGGGAAGGCAAATGTCAGCGCTGCCGAAGCACGCTACCGCCGTGCCGCAGCCAGCCTGCAAGGCACCGTGCGCTCCACCGTGCAGGAGGTCGAAAACGCACTGGCGGCGCAAGCCTCCGCACAAGCGCGCATGGAATCGACGCGCGCTGCGACTTCCGCCGCGCGCACCACGCTCGATGCGACGGAAGCCCAGTGGAAGGCAGGCGCCGTCAGCCTGTTCGAACTCGAAGACAGCCGCCGCCAGCTTGCGTCGGCCCAGGATGCAGAAATTTCGGCACGCCGCGACCAGGCCCAATCCTGGGTCGCGCTGGTCAAAGCCACCGGCGGCGCCACCACATCGAATACGGAGCAATAAAATCATGAACAAGTTCTTCACTTCCGCCTCGGCCGTACTGGGCCGTAAAACCCTGATCGCAGCCAGCGTCCTGGCAATCGTCGCCGGTGGCGGCCTGGTCATCGCTACCACCTCGGAGGCAACGCCAGCGCCGGGCAAGCCCGCCCCCGCGTTGACGATTACCGTGACGACTGCTGCGCGCGCCGAATGGCCCGCCACACTGGAAGCCAGCGGCGCCATCACGCCATGGCAGGAAGCCGTCGTCGGCACCCAGGTCTCCGGCCTGCGCCTGGCCGAGATCCGGGCCAACGTTGGCGATCATGTGAAACGTGGCCAAGTGCTGGCGGTGTTCGACGCCGACTTGCTGCGCGCCGACGAAGCGCGCCTGAAGGCGAGTTGGCAACAAGCCGAGGCCAATCGCCAGCGCGCCCTCCAGCTCAAGGGTTCCGGCGGTATCAGCGACCAGGAAGTGCTGCAGTACGTCACGCAAGCCGATGTAGCCAAGGCCCAACTGCAGACGACGGAACTGCAATTGCGTTATGCGCAAATTACCGCGCCCGACGATGGCGCCATCAGCGCACGCAGTGCAACCGTGGGAACGGTCTACAACGCCGGCCAGGAGCTGTTCCGCATGATCCGCCAGGACCGGCTGGAGTGGCGCGGCGAACTGACCGCCCTGCAGCTGGGGCAATTGAAAACGGGCCAGCACATCACGCTGGAACTGCCGGACGGCGGCACGGCCAAGGCCAAGGTGCGCCAACTCGCGCCAAGCCTCGACGGACAGACTCGCCTCGGCATCGTCTATGCGGATATCGAACCTGGCAGCGCCGCCCGTGCCGGCATGTATGCCAACGGCAGCGTGGTATTGGCGCAAAGCCCGGCCATTGCCGTTCCCGCAGCCAGCGTGGTCATTCGCGATGGCCGCAGCTATGTCATGAAGATGGCGGCTTCCGACAGGGTGGCCATGCAGGCGGTGACGACTGGCCGCCGCCATGGCGAGTCGATGGAGATCGTTTCCGGCCTTAACGCGGGCAACCAGGTTGTCGTGCAGGGCGCAGGCTTTCTCAACGATGGCGACATCGTCCGTGTGGCCGCAACGAAGGAGTAAGCCATGAATTTTGCCACCTGGTCGATCCGCAATCCGGTTCCGGCGATCCTGCTCTTTATCCTGCTTTCGATCGCAGGGTTTTTCGGCTTCCGCCAGCTGCCTGTGGCGAACCTGCCGGACCTGGACCTGCCTTCGATTACCATTTCCCTGACCCAGCCCGGCGCCGCGCCTGCGCAGCTGGAGACGGAGGTCGCGCGCAAGGTTGAAAATTCCCTGGCGACCCTGTCCGGCATCAAGCACATTCGCACTTCGATCACCGATGGTCAAGTCAACATCACGGTTGAATTCATCCTGGAGAAAAAGCTTTCCGACGCGCTGATCGAAGCGAAGGATGCAGTGGACCGCGTGCGATCGGACCTGCCGACCGATTTGCAGCAGCCGTCCATCAGCGCCGTGCGCGTGGGAGGAGAGGCTACGCTGCTGTATGCGGTTTCCTCTTCCCGCCTGGATGAAGAGGCCTTGTCCTGGTTCGTCGACGACACAGTCAGCAAAACCATCCTCGGCCTGCAAGGTATCGGCAAGTTCGAGCGCGTAGGCGGCGTGCAGCGCCAGGTGCGGGTGGAAGTGGACCCGGTGCGCCTGGCGGCCCAGGGCGTCACGGCGGGCGACGTGTCGCGCGCCCTGAAGACGGTGGAACAGGAATCGTCCGGCGGGCGCAGCCAGCTCTCCGGCGCCGAGCAGGCGGTTCGCACCATCGCCACCGTGCGCCAGGCGCGCGAGCTGGACAAGCTGCCCATCGTGCTCAATGACGGCCGCCGCATCACCCTCGACCAGGTGGCCACGGTCAGCGACACCATCGCCGAACGCAGCCAGATCGCCCTTCTGGATGGCAAGCGTGCAGTTGGCTTCAAGATCTACCGCGCCAAAGGTTTCGATGAAACCCGTATCGGCACTGCGGTAGCCGGCACGCTGCGCAAGCTCCAGGCCATCGATCCGTCGTTAAGCTTCACCCTGATATCCGGTACCGTGGACTATACCCGCGAGCAATTCGACGGCTCCATGCACATGCTGTACGAGGGCGCGATCCTGGCGGTACTGGTGGTGTGGTGGTTCCTGCGCGACTGGCGCGCGACACTGATTTCCGCCTCCGCCCTGCCGCTGTCCATCCTGCCTACCTTCGCTGCCATGCACTGGCTGGGCTACTCGCTGAATACCCTGACGCTGCTGGCCCTGGCGGTCATCGTCGGCATCCTGGTCGACGACGCCATCGTCGAGGTGGAGAACATCGAGCGCCATGCGCGCATGGGCAAGCCGATCAAGCAGGCGGCCGGCGACGCCGTGACCGAAATTGCGCTGGCGGTGATTGCGACGACCATGACCCTGGTCGTGGTCTTCATGCCGACGGCCATGATGAGCGGGATTCCCGGCCAGTTCTTCAAGCAGTTCGGCTGGACTGCCGTGGTGGCCGTGTTGTCGTCCCTCCTGGTGGCGCGCGTGCTGACGCCGATGATGGCGGCTTACCTGCTCAAGACCCATCCGAAGGCGGAGGAAAGCGACGGCGTACTGATGACCCGCTACCTGGGCTGGGTGCGCTGGTGCCTGCAACATCGCCGCGCTACCCTCGGTACAGCGGTACTGGTCTTCGTGGCATCGGTATCGCTGATCCCTCTGCTGAAGACCGGGCTGATGCCGGCTTCCGACAAGGGCTATACCAGCATCAAAGTCGAACTTCCTCCTGGCAGCAGCCTGGCCAGCACGCGCGACACGGCGGAAGCAGCGCGCCATGCCATCGAGAAAATCAAGGGCATCGATCACGTAATGACCATGGTGGGCGCAGCCCAGGCGGCCGGCAATGGCTCGTCCCAGGCCGGCGAAGTCCGTACGGCTACCATGACCCTGGTACTTGCCGCGCGCGGCACTCGGCCGGACCAGACCAGCATCGAAAATGAAGTACGTCGCGCATTGCTGCCGGTTCCAGGCGCCCGCTTCTCGCTGGGCGTCGGCGGCCCTGGCGAAAAGATGTCCCTGATCCTTGCCAGCGACGATACCGCCGCACTCAAGGCCACGGCACAGGCGCTGGAACGCGAGCTGCGCGGTGTCGCCGGCCTGGCAAATATCACGTCCACGGCGAGCCTGGAACGTCCCGAAATCGTAGTCCGGCCCGATGCCCAACGTGCAGCGGAACAAGGCGTTGCAACTTCCGCCATCGGCGAAACCGTTCGCATCGCCACCAACGGCGACTTCGATGCCCAGATGGCGAAACTCAACCTGGACAACCGCCAGGTCGCCATCCAGGTCCGCATTCCGGATGCCGACCGACAGCAACTCGATACCATCGCCAACCTGCGCATCCACGGCCGCAATGGCCTGGTTCCGTTGGCCAGCGTTGCCACGCTGTCGATGGAAAGCGGCCCCTCGCAGATCGACCGCTACGACAGGCGCCGCTATGTAACGGTAACGGCGGACCTCGGCGGCATGCCGTTGGGCGAAGCCCTGGCCGCGGCAAAAGCACTGCCTGCAGCGCAAGCCATGCCGTCCAGCGTGAAGCTAATTGAAACGGGCGACGCGGAGATCATGGCGGAACTGATGGGCGGCTTCGGCATGGCGATTGTCATTGGCCTGTTGTGCGTCTTCTGCGTGCTGGTGCTTCTGTTCCACGACTTCTTCCAGCCACTGACGATCCTGTCGGCGGTGCCTCTGTCGCTGGGCGGCGCTTTCGTCGCTCTCCTTGCCAGCAAGGGCATGCTGAGCATTCCATCCATGATTGGGCTGGTCATGTTGATGGGCATCGTCACCAAGAATTCCATCCTGCTGGTGGAGTATGCGGTGGTGGGCATCAAGGAACGCGGGCTGTCGGTACGCGATGCCTTGATCGACGCCTGCCATAAACGCGCGCGGCCGATTGTCATGACCACCGTTGCCATGATCGCAGGCATGCTGCCTATCGCCCTGGGCCTGGGCGCCGACGCCAGCTTCCGCCAGCCGATGGCGATCGCCGTCATCGGTGGCCTGGTGACTTCCACGGCCCTCAGCCTGCTCGTGGTGCCGGTTGCCTTTACCTATATCGATGGCCTGGAGCGTCGCTTGCGCGGCCTGTTCCGCCGCAAGGAACCGAATATCCACCTGGTCCACGAGGAGGAGGGGAAGGAGGCGGCAAGGGGCTGATACATTCTGCGGGCAGGGCGCATCCGGGTTCGCGGGAAGCGATTGGAAGCGTTTCCTGCCTACGCCGCTATTTTTGTGCTATTTTCCTATTAATTCGCCGTAAGTATTACGCTGTAAGAATCGGTTTCCCCGCTGTGCAACGCAGTTTGGAAGGTTCGAGCTATGAATACGCTGGCAGCACGTCTTGTCCCCTTTGCCGTCCTGGCGCTTCTCGCCGCTTGCGGCGCCAAGGAAGATCCCTCCAAACAAGCCGGAGGGCCGCCCGCCGTCTCGGTGGCGCCGGTCGTCAAGCGGCAAGTCCAGGAGTTCGATGAATTTACGGGCCGCCTGGAAGCGCCGCACACTGTCGATGTACGCTCGCGGGTAACCGGCAACCTGGTCAAGGTCCATTTCAAGGAAGGCCAGGTTGTAAAAAAAGGCGAGCCGCTTTTCACGATTGATCCCCGTCCCTATGCGGCCGAAGTGGCCCGCGCCGAGGCGCAGCTGCAGTCAGCCCGGACCCAGTCCGAACTGAGTAAGTCCGAGTTCGCACGCGCGGAAAAGCTGGTCGCCGTGCGCGGCGTCAGCCAGCAGGAGCTTGACCAGCTTCGCGCCGCTGTCGCCAACTCCCAGTCATCGATCCGCGCTGGCGAGGCGGCGCTCACCCAGGCGCGGCTCAACCTGGAATTCACCAACATCACGTCGCCGGTGGACGGCCGCACTTCGCGCGCCAATGTCACCGAAGGCAACCTGGTGAACGCCGGCGATCCGGTGCTGACCACCGTCGTCTCGACCGACAAGGTCTACGCCTACTTCGACGCCAGCGAGGCGCTCTATCTCAAATACATGCGCGCCGCCCGGGACGGAACGCGCGCTTCGTCGCGCGACACCCCGAACGTCATCTATCTTGGCCTGGCCAACGAAGAAGGCTTCCCCCACGAAGGCAAGATGGACTTCGTGGACAACCGCCTGAATCCCGCTACCGCTTCGCTGCGCGGGCGAGCGGTGTTCGAAAACAAGGACGGCCTGTTCACCCCCGGCCTGTTCGCGCGCCTGAAGCTGGTCGGCAGCGGCAAGTACATGGCCACCGTCGTAGCCGACCGCGCCCTGACCACTGACCAGACGCGCAAGGTCGTGCTGGTAGTCGGCAAGAACAATATCGTCGAACAGCGCGAGGTCAAGCCGGGCGCCCTGATCGACGGCATGCGCGTGGTTGAAGGCGTGAAGGAAGGCGAGCTTGTCATCGTGGACGGTTTGCTGCGCGCATTCCCCGGCGCGCCGGTTACGCCGCAAGTGCTGAAAGTGAACGAGCAAGGCATGCCCATCCCTGCCCCGCCGCCCGGAGCCCCTGCGCCGGCCAAGGGTTGAGGAGGAGCCATGGACTTCTCAAAACACTTCATTGAGCATCCGCGCCTTGCAACCGTCATTTCGATCTTCATTTTCCTGACTGGCTTGCTGGCGATTTTCCAACTGCCGATTTCGGAGTATCCGGAAGTGGCGCCGCCGCAGGTGGTCGTACGGGCGCAGTTCCCTGGCGCGAACCCGCGCGTCATCGCGGAAACGGTTGCCGCGCCGCTGGAGGAACAGATCAACGGCCTGGAAAATGTGCTGTATTTCCAGAGCCAGGCCACGGCCGACGGCAGCATGAGCATCACGGTCACCTTCAAGATCGGGACGGTGCCGGAGCAGGCCGAAACGGCAGTGCAGAACCGTATCAACCGCGCCCTGCCCCGCTTGCCGGACATTGTGCGCCAGATCGGCGTAACGACGGAGAAGCAATCCTCCAGCCTGACCATGGTGGTGCACATGGCCAGCCCGGACAACAGCCACGATACGCTTTACCTGCGCAACTACGCCAACCTGTATGTACGCGATGAACTGCTGCGCATCCCCGGCATGGGATCGGTGCTGTTCTTCGGCGGCGGCGACTATGCAATGCGCATCTGGCTCGATCCGCAAAAGCTGGCATCGCGCGGCATGACTGCGGGTGACGTCATACAGGCCATCCGGGAACAGAATGCGCAGGTTGCAGCAGGTGTGGTGGGATCGCCGCCGGCGGTGAACAATACGGAATTCCAGCTGGCCGTCAATGCACAGGGTCGCCTGGTCAAGGAAGAGGATTTTGCGGACATCATCGTTCGCAGCGATACGCGCACCGGCGCTGTCGTGCGAATCAAGGATATTGGCCGCGTCGAGATGAGCGCCAGCACATTCGCACTGCGCAGCCTGTTGAACAACAAGGAAGCGGTGGCAATCGGTATCTTCCAGGCGCCCGGTTCCAACTCGCTTGCGCTCTCCGATAATGTCCGTGCCACCATGGCCAGGTTGAAGCAGAGCTTCCCGCAAGGGGTCGACTACGACATCGTCTATGACCCGACCCGCTTCGTGCAGACCTCGATTGAAAAAGTCGTGCATACGCTGGTGGAAGCGATCCTGCTTGTCGTGCTGGTGGTGATCATCTTCCTCCAGACCTGGCGCGCCTCGGTGATCCCCCTGCTGGCTGTGCCGGTATCGATTGTGGGCACCTTTGGCGTGCTTCTGCTGCTTGGCTATTCGATCAATACACTGACGTTGTTCGGCCTCGTGCTGGCAATCGGTATCGTGGTCGACGATGCGATCGTGGTGGTGGAGAACGTCGAGCGCAACATCGCCGACGGCCTGACACCGCACGCGGCGACGCACAAGGCAATGAGCGAGGTCAGTGGGCCTATCGTGGCGATTGCCCTGGTGCTGTGTGCCGTGTTCATTCCGCTTACTTTCGTACCCGGCCTGTCGGGCCAGTTCTATAAGCAGTTTGCGGTCACCATTGCGATTTCGACCGTCATCTCGGCGATCAACTCGCTGACCCTGTCGCCTGCGCTGGCAGCCCTGCTCCTGCGCCCGCATGATGCGCCGAAGGACACGCTGATGATCTGGATGGACAAGCTGTTCGGCCGCTTCTTCCATTGGTTCAATTGCTTCTTCCAGCGCCAGAGCAAGAAGTACAGCCGCGGGGTAGACGGCATCCTGAAGCGCAAATCGGCGGCATTGATTGTATATGGAGTGCTGCTGGCCCTGACCGCAGTGCTGTTCGGTGCGATTCCCAGCGGCTTCGTTCCCGCGCCGGACAAGCAATACCTGATTGGCGTGGCCCAGTTGCCGGCCGGTGCTACGCTGGACAGGACGGAAAAGGTGATTCGCGAGATGAGCGATATCGCCCTTAAAGTGCCGGGCATCCGCGACTCGATCGGTTTCCCTGGCCTGTCGATTGCCGGCTTTTCCGCAGCGCCGAACGAGGGCATTGTGTTCTTTGGCCTGACAGGATTTGAAGAACGAACCTCCTCAGCCTTGTCCAAGGATGCGATCCTGGGCAAGGTCAACGGCGCCATGCAGCAGATTCAGGGCGCCCGCATCTTCGTGGTGCCGCCGCCGGCCGTTGAAGGCCTGGGCGCTGCCGGCGGCTTCAAGTTGATGGTGCAGGACCGCAGCAGCCAGGGCGAACAAGCCTTGTATGGCAGCGTGTGGGGAATTCTGGGGCCGATCTACGGCAATCAAAAATCCACCATTGCCACGCCTTATTCGACTTACGACATCAACGTGCCGCAGCTGTTCGCCGATGTGGACCGGACCAAGGCCAAGCAGATGGGCGTTCCGCTGCAGTCGATCTACGATACGCTGCAGATCAACCTGGGTTCCTTGTACGTGAACGACTTCACCCGCTTCGGCAAGACTTACCAGGTGGTGGTGCAGGCAGACGCTCCGTATCGCGCCAGTGCCGACAACATCGCCCGCCTTGAAACACGCAACGATGCAGGGCAGATGGTGCAACTTGGCGCCCTCATGAAAATCGAGCCGACGTTCGGCCCCACGCGCGTGACCCGCTACAACGGCTTCCCTGCCGCCGACCTCAATGGCGCGCCAAAGCCGGGCTTCTCCAGCGGCCAGGCGGAGGCGGAGATTGAAAAGCTGGTCAAGGGCCTGCCGCGCGGCATGGGTTTCGAATGGACCGACCTGACCTACCAGGACCGCCTGACGCGCGACGTGACCTTGCCGGTGGTCGGCGTGAAGATACCGACGCTGGCGGCAGTCCTGTTCCTGTCCGTCGTGCTGGTGGTCCTGGTGCTGACGGCGCAATATGAAAGCTGGAGCCTGCCCCTGGCCATCATCCTGATCGTGCCGATGTGCACATTGTGCGCGCTGCTTGGGGTCTGGCTGTCGCACTGGCCACCGTTCCGGCAGACTGGCGACCTGAACATCTTTACCCAGGTAGCCCTGGTGGTGCTGGTAGGCCTGGCCTGCAAGAATGCGATCCTGATCGTGGAATTCGCCAAGGAGCTGGAAGAACGCGGCATGCCGATGGTCGAAGCGGTGCTTGAAGCCTGCCATCTGCGGCTGCGCCCGATCCTGATGACGTCCATCGCATTCTGCGCCGGCGTCATCCCGCTCATCCTCGGCAGCGGCGCCGGCAGCGAGATGCGCCGGGCCATGGGGATTGCGGTCTTTTCCGGCATGGTCGGCGTGACGTTCTTTGGCATCTTCCTGACACCGGTGTTCTATAGCATGGTGCGCAAGAGCACGGCCAAGCGCAGGGAACATGCGGCCGAAGTGCGCCGTGCGGTGGATGCATCCGCTCATGCTTTCCACGCCGGCATCGACGATGCCAATGCGCCTCCGGAGGGGAAATCATGAAACGCGCGATATCGGCTCTTGCCGCGCTGATGCTTGGCGCCTGTTCCCATGCACCGCAACTGGCGCGCTATCAGCCTCCTGCGCAGGCGGGATTCGCCAACGCGCCCGACCAGGCTGCAAGCAGCGAACCGGTGGCCGAATTCTGGACCCGCTTCGAAGACGAGCAGCTTTCTTCCCTGGTGCAGCGCGCATTGAAGGCCAACACAGATATCCGCAGTGCCGCTGCCAGCCTGGCCGAGTCGCGCGCCATCGGACGCTTTGCCGATGCCGACCTGTGGCCAAGCGTGAACCTGAATGCCGGCGCCGCACGGGTGCGAGCCAAGGATAGCAACGGCGTTCCCAAGACCGACAATGCCTATTCCGTCGGCCTGGACGTATTGTGGGAAGTCGACGTGTTCGGCCGCCTGAGCGATGCCCGGCGCGCGGCGCAAGCCGGTGTGCTGGCCGGCGAAGCTGGCTATCGCGCGGCACAGTTGAGTGTTGCTGCCGAAGTGGCGCGCAACTATTTCAACCTGCGCGGTTTGCAGGAGCAGTTGCGCGTCGCCATCGCATCCCTGGAAACACAGCGCGCGGCACTGCAACTGGTGGAGGCGCGCGAGAGCGTCGGGCGCGGCACCGCGCTGGATACCGAGCGTGCCCGCTCGCTCGTCAATTCGACTGCAGCCTCCGTTCCGGCTTTCGAATCGGCGCTTGCCCGCACCCGCTACCGCCTTGCCGTGCTGTGCGGGCTGCCTCCGACGGGCCTGGATGCTGAGCTGAACGACCCGCGTCCCCTGCCCGGCCTCAAGTCATTCAATATCGGCGGCGTCGGAACGCCGGAGAACCTGCTGCGCCGCCGGCCCGACGTGCAGGTGGCCGAAGCCCAACTGGCCGCCGCCGCCGCCAATGCAGGCGTAGCGCGCAGCGCATGGTTCCCGACCATCACCCTGGGCGGCACCCTGGGCCAGAACGCCGCGCATGCGGGCGACCTTGGCAAGGGCGCCTCCTATGCCTACAACCTCGGTGCGCTACTGGTATGGAACGTGTTGGATTTCGGCCGCATCCGGGCGAATATTGCGGCATCGGATGCACGTGCCGATGCAGCGGCTGCCAACTACGAGCGCGTCGTGCTGGCAGTCCTTGAGGAGACGGAAGGTGCGTTCATCAACTATACGCGCTCGCAGCAGCAGGCTGCGTTGCTGTATGACGCGGTAGTGGCATCCGAGCAGGCGGCCCTGATTGCGCGCGAACGCTTTGCCGTTGGCTCGACCGACTTCCTGGTGGTGCTGGATGCCGAACGCGAACTGCTGTCGGCGCGCGACCGGCTGGCGCAAGCGCAGTCCGGTGCGGCCGGTTCGCTTGTGGTGGTCTACAAGGCCCTGGCCGGCGGCTGGGGCGGTCCCTGAGCGGCGCCCGATTGCTATCGGTTGATCTCGACGGTTCCGCTGGCGATGTCCGGCATCAGGATCACGGCAGCATTTTGCGCCCGGTCCAAAGAGGCGGCCAGCGCTGCGCTAGCGGAATGCACTTGCGGCGGCGTGTCTGGCTCCCAACCGTGAACGTAAAGCGCCAAGCCATTCCACCAGGGCTTCCAGTCCCCATCGCGCTGTTCGAATACTATTTTCAGTCCCGATGGCAGTTCTTCGCAGCGAATACGCTGCCGCAGGAAGCTGCCGCGTTTGTAAGCCATGCTGACGCCATCGTCAGCGTAAATCTCGCCGCGGCAGTCCTCGCCCGGGTAGACGTGCAGCTCAAGCCGTCCCTCGGGAATAAAGGCGGTGCTTTGGACCAGCGGCTGCTTTGGGAGGATTGCGCCCGGACGAACGTAGACAGGCAACTGGGCGATATCCGGCTTGATTGTCTCGCTCTTGCCATCCAGGCGCTGCCCGGTCCAGTAGTCGTACCAGCTTTTACCGGGCAGTTCCACCTTGTACTCGCCTGGCGATTCAAGCGTTGGCGATGGCGCCACCAACAGGTCGCCGCCCACCATGAACTGATCCTCCGAGCCGCCAAGCCTGTCGCCGTTCGCCAGTACTGACGGGAAATTGAGGAATACCGGCCGCATAAGGGGCATGCCGGTGCGGCTGTTTTCCTCCGCCGCCGCGTACAGGTAGGGCATCAGCCGGTAACGCTCCGAGGTGAAGCGGCGCCGGATCTCGACTTGCGCAGCATCGCCGACCCACGGTTCCTGGTCGGGGCGCCCGGTTTCGGCATGGGCGCGGAACAGCGGCATGAAGGCCCCAAGCTGGAACCAGCGCGTCAGCAGCTCCGGCGACGGGCGTTCGCCGGCATAGCCGCCAACGTCATTGCCTGCGTATGCAAAGCCGCTCAGGCCAAGGTTGACCAGCTGCTGCATGCCCGTCTTGAGATGCTGCCAGCTCGATACGTTATCGCCGGTCCACGTCGCCGCATAGCGCTGCCCGCCGGCATAGGTGGCGCGCGTCAGCACGAAGGGGCGCACATCCGGTTGCAACCGCGCCAGTCCTTCGTATGTGGCGCGCGAGTTGAGCTGGCCGTAAGCGTTATGCATTTCGGCGTGAGAAGCGCGCCGTGGTGCGAAATCGTCGCTCTCGACCCGATGCACGACATCCAGCGGCATGGTCTTGCTGGGCACGTTGAAGATCGACGGCTCATTCATGTCGTTCCAGAAGCCCGCCACGCCATCGCCAATGAAGCCGGCATACAGGTCGCCCCACCAGCGGCGGGCCTGGGCGCGGCTGAAGTCGGGGAACACCGCCGCCCCGGGCCATACGTCGCCGGAGTAATACTGGCCACCCGGCAGTTTCAGGAACAAGTCCTGTGCCGCGCCGCTGTCGTAGGCGGCATAGCCCTGGCCCGGCGCCTTGGCGATATGCGGATCGGTAATCAGCACCAGCCGGATGCCTTCGCCGCGCAGGTCGCTTGCGAGTTTCCGCAAGTCGGGAAATGCTTCCCGATTAACCGTGAAGGGGCGCGAACGGTCCTGGTAATCGATGTCCATGTAGATCACGTCGGAAGGCAGCCGCTCGCTGCGCAGCCGTTTTGCAATCGCACGCACCTCTGCGTCGCTCTTGTAGCTCCATTTGGATTGCTGGAAGCCCAGTGCCCATTGAGGCATCAACGGCGGCGTCCCGGTCAGATACGCGTATTGCCGCAGCACGTCCTTCGGCGCGGGACCGGCCATCACATAGTAGTCGACCGGCCCGCCTTCGCCGCTGATCGACAGCACGTCTCTTTCCGTCTTGCCGAAATCAAAAGTGGTGCGCCAGGTATTATCGAAGAACAAGCCAAAGGCCTGCCCACGGTCGCTGACCGTCATGAAGAAGGGAATCGTCTTGTATAGCGGATCGGTCGCCTGCGTGAACTTGTAAGTATCCGAGTTCCACATGGTATAAGCGCCGCCCTTGCGGTCGAAGGTGCCGGTCTTGTCGCCCAGGCCGAAAACATGGTCATCGCCGCTCAGGCGCGCGCGCATGCGGAAGCCGCCTTCTGCCGACACCGCGGTGCGGCCGGCAAGGTCGGCCAGCAGAAGCTTGCCGCCGCCATCCAGCACGTCAGCCTTCAGTGTGCGCAAGTCGATACGGGCGCCGATATTCGCGGCGCGCAACTGCACCACTTCGGCGCCGCGCGTCACGCTCATCGGCAGGTGGGTGCCCCGCTTCTCCGCCGGGACTGCCCATGAAGCATCCTCCGGCAGCTTCCCGCGTCCCACACGGATGCGCATGATGCCGCTGGACGGCGCGGTGACTTCAAGCACCACTCCACCGCGCGACAAGACCATGCGATCGACGGTCTCGGCGTGCAGCGAACCCGCCGCACACAGCGCGAGGATCGCTACGGCGTTACTGCGCCGCATACATGGAAGAATACTTTGCACCAAAGTACAGGATGAAGGCATAGCAAGCGGCCGGCAGCATGAACGACGCCTGCACGCCGATGGCATCCGCCAGCGCGCCTTGTGCGAACGGCACCAGCGCACCGCCAACGATGGCCATGCACAGGATGCCCGATCCCTGACCGGTGTATTTGCCAAGGCCGTGCAGCGCCATGCTGAAAATGGTCGGGAACATGATCGAGTTGCACAGGCCAACCGCGAGGATGGCCCACATCGCCACGCTGCCCTTGCCGAAAGTGGCCGCCAGTACCAGTCCGATCGCAAGCAGCGAGTTGACGGCCAGGGTCCTGCCCGGGCTGGCCACGCGCATCACGACGAAGCCAATGAAACGGCCCACCATGGCGCCGCCCCAGTAGATGCTGACGTACTTCGCAGCATCGGCGTGTGACAGGCCGGCAATATGCGACTCCCCGAGGAAGTTGATCAGGAAGCTGCCGATGCTGACTTCAGCGCCAACGTAAAGGAAGATGCCGATCGCACCCAGCACCAGGTGGCGGTGGGCCCAGGCCGAACCATGGCCCTCGCCTGCCAGCGATACGTCTTCGCTCTCGGCAATCTGCGGCAGTCTGGCGACGAAGAACAACACCGCCAGCAAAGCAAGCGCGCCGGCCAGCGCGAGGTAAGGACCGCGCACTGTAGCCGCGTCGGCTGCCGCACCTGCCGCGGCGCCGGCGGTCGAGAGGATCAGCAAACCGCCAACCGAAGGACCGATGGTGGTGCCAAGGGAGTTGAAGGCCTGCGTCAGGTTCAGGCGGCTCGATGCGGTGCGCGGCGGACCAAGCACCGTAACGTACGGGTTGGCTGCTACCTGCAGCACCGTGATGCCAGATGCAAGCACGAAGAACGCCAGCAGGAAAAGGCCATAGCCGCCGAAGGAGGCTGGATAGAACAGGACGCAGCCGCCAGCGGCGATCAGCAGGCCGGTAACGGCACCTTTCTGGTAGCCGATGCGGCGGATCAGGGCGCCCGCCGGCATCGAGACGATGAAGTAGGCGCCAAAGAAGCAAAGCTGTACCAGCATCGCCTGGAAGTAGGACAGCGTATAGATAGCCTTCAGGTGCGGGATCAGGACGTCGTTCAGCGAAGTAATCAGACCCCACATGAAGAACAGCAATGTAACGATGACCAGCGCGCCGGTGTTCGTCCCGTTTTGAGCGCTGCCCGCTGCTTGCGGCGGCGCTGCCTGAGCGGTGTTGGGTGCCATGTTAGCCAAGATTGTCTCCTCAGTTTTTGTATTTACATACCGGCCGGCGCGCGCGGCAGGTCGCGGCCGTGCGTGCCCCAGCCAGCCGTGACAGGCTGCGGTGCAAGCTTGAACGACAGGGTACCAGCATCCTGCAGTTGTTCCCAATCGAGCCACACGCGCGTCAGCGGCCGGCCGGCCCACTGCACCGATTCCACGAAGCGGCGCTCGCCCGGCTTTGCCTCGGGCGCTTCAATGCGCAAGGTGCGGCCTCGCGGCAGGTCGATCTCGGCGCGCGCGAAGCGTGGCGCGTGCAGCAGGAAGCGGCCGCTACCCGGCGCATCCGGATACAGGCCCAGTGCGCTGAACAGGTACCAGGCCGACATGGTCCCCAGGTCGTCGTTGCCGGTCACTCCGCTTGGGCCATTGCCGAACAGGGTTTCCGCCGCGCGCAGCACGGTAGTGGTTTTCCATGGTTGTCCCATCAGGGTGTACATCCAGGGCGCATACAGGTCGGGTTCGTTGTTCGGGTTGTAGCGGAACTGGCTGTAGTAGCTGTAGGCGCCCACCACCCACGACTTGCGCACGGCGGCCGGGTCGGCCAGCACGGCGTCGTAATCGAAGAACTGGTCCAGGCGCTGCAGGGCCTTGTCCTGGCCGCCCATTGCCGCCGCCAGTCCGGGAACATCCTGCGGCACCAGCCATTGGTACTGCCAGGCCGTGCCTTCGTGGAAGCCACGTTCGGCGCGCGGATCGTAGCTGCCATTCAGGTCAGTGAACCAGCTGCCGTCCAGCAGGCGTGGACGCGGGAAGCCGCGCTGGCCGGTCGGGGAGTCGATCACCGACGGGTCCCACACTTTTCGCCAGTTGAGGGCTCGTTGTTCGAGCAGTTTGGCATCCCTGGCCTGGCCCAGGGCCTTGGCCATGACCGCCAGCGAGCTGTCGGCCAGGGCATATTCGAGCGTCGCCGAAGCGCCATGGTGCGGGTCGATATCCATGCCCTTGGCAACGAAGCCACGGTCGTACTGCACGAAGCCCTGGCTCAGGTAGTTCGTGTTGCCGGCGCGGCCTTCAGCGCGGATGCGCGAAGGCGGCACCCCGAAGGCGTTCTCGCGCAGCGCAGCGTAGGCTTCGCGCTCGCGGCCTTTCAGCGCACCAAAGCGCCACAGGTCGACCAGGAACGGGGTCACCGGGTCGCCCGTCATCACATTGCTATCAAAGTTGGCATAGCCCCACCGTGGAAGCCAGCCGCCCTGCTCACGGATCTTCAGAACCGAGTTGGCAATGTCGCGCGAACGCTGCGGACGCAGCAAGGCAAGCAACTGGTTCTGCGCGCGGTAGGTATCCCACAGCGAGAAAAATTCGTAGTAGGTCCAGTCCTTGGCGGTATGCAGCGCATCGTCATAGCCTCGGTAACGGCCATCGGCATCGCTGCCGGTCAGCGGCTGCAAAAGCGCGTGGTACAGGGCAGTGTAAAACACGGTGCGGTCGTCGTTGCTGCCGCCTTCGATGCGTACGCTGCCCAGTTCCTTTTGCCATGCTGCCTGGGCTTTTTCGCGCATGGCGTCGAAGGTGAGCGGCTTGCCGCCGGCCATGCCTTCGGCTTTCAGGTTGATGCGCGCGCCTTCTGCATCGACGTGCGAAATCGCGCTGACCGCCGTCACGGCCTGGCCGTTCTTGAGGTCGAAAGTCAGCCACACGCCGTGCGGGCGGCTGTCACCCTGCTGGCTCGGACCTTTCACGCCCGGCCAGCCGCCACGGTCGTCCCAGATGCCGTTGGCAACGAACGGTTGGTCGAACACGATGCGGAACCAGGTGGTGTATTGGGCGCCGCCGCAAAAGCTCCTGGTAACGATCTTGCCCTCAACGCTGCGCTCATCCAGTACCCGTACCTCGCTGCCAACCACGGAATGGCGCTCGTTGGCCTGGCCGAGGTTGAGCAGGACGTGGCCGCTGACGGTACCGGGAGCAAAGGTGTAGCGCTCGGCTGCAGCACGGGTCAGCGCGGTCGCCTCGGCGGTGATGCCACCATAGCTGGTGAGCTTTACCTTGTAGTACCCAGCCTGGCCAACCTCGCCTTCGTGCGTGTATTCGGCGGCATAGCGCTTGTAGTTGAAGCTTTCCGCCTTCTTCGTATCGAAGTCGCCGCCGGGACCGATGCTGCCTGTGACCGGCAATACCGAAAGCTGGCCGCCCTGTTCCCAGCAGCCAGCGCCTGACAGGAAGGAGTGGCCGAAACCGCGAATGCGCGCATCGCTGTAGTGCCAGCCGGCGTAGTGTTCGCCGGTCGGGCTGACCTGGATCATGCCGAATGGAGCCGAAGCGCCGGGGAAGGTGTTGCCTTCGTCCTGGGTGCCGATGAAGGTGTTGACCGGCATGGTGGACGGTGCTGCGGCCAGCGGCAGCGCGAAGGCCGCCAGCAGGACAGAGCAGAGGGTCAGGCGGAATGCGTTCATTGCGGTGCTTCTCCTTCAAGCAATTCGAACAACTGGTGCATGGCTGCGGGCGGCGGCGGGGTGGCGCCGGACTGCAAACAGGCGGCAGAACCGGCAGCCAGTGCTGCGTGCAAATGGGACTGCAGGGAACGCCCAGGATGGCGCGCGAGGCTGTGCAACAGGCCGGCCACGCTGGCGTCGCCGGCGCCGACCGTATCGACCACCGCGACTGCCGGCGCCCGTGCATCGGCACGCTGCTCGCCATGGAACAGGCTCGCACCCTGGCCGCCGCGCGTCAGCAGGCAATGCGCGGAAGGCGCGGCGGCGCGCAACTGCTGCAGCGCCTCGTCCAACGGCACGCTGGGGAACAGGCCGCGCAGGTCGTCGTCCGACACCTTGATCACGTCGGCCAACTCCGCCATGCTGCGCAGGGTTGGCGCGTAGCGGTCGTCCATCAGGCTGCGGTAGTTCGGGTCGTAGCTGATGGCCACGCCCTGCTCTTTCAGCTTTTCCGCCAGGGCAACCAGGTTCGAAGCCAGCGGTTCGCGCGCCAGGCTGATGCCCCCGAAGTGCGCCCAGCGCAGGTCACGCGACCAGTATTCCGTCAGCGCTTCCGCATCGAAATGCAGGTCGGCGCTATCGTCACCGATGAAGAAATAGCGCGGCGGCTCGCCTTGTTCCACAATCGCCAGCAGCGGCGAACGTTCGACGCGCTGCAGCAGGCGCATGTCCAGGCCAACGGCTTCGCTGGCAGCCCACAGCGCATCGCCGAAACGATCGCAGCTGATGGCGCCGGCGAAAGCAGTGCGCTCGCCCAGCACGGCCAGCGCGCGCGCCACGTTCCACACAGAGCCGCCGACGCGGCTGACCCAACGTTCATCGCCCTGGTAAATCATGTCGGTGAGCGCCTCGCCGGCGCACAGCATCAGCGGTGCATCACGCATGATCGGCCGCTCCCAGTACCGCCACGATGTCGTAGCAGGCGCCCATGGTGTGGTAATCCACCTTGCCGGCCGGGCTCTTTTCGTCGCTCAGCTTGCGGTTTTCGCCGGAAAGGATGCGGTACCACGCGCCATGCACGTGATCGACAAAGTGGGTCCAGCTATAGGCCCACAGTCGCTGGTACCAGTCCCAGTATTCCGAGTTGCCGGTGCGCTTGGCCAGCATGGCCGCCGCTGCTGCACTCTCGGCCTGCACCCAGAAATACTTGTGCGGGTCGCACACGGCCAGGTCGGGCGCCAGCGAGTAGCACAGGCCGCCATGTTCGGCATCCCAGCCCTTGCCCACCGCCGCATGGAACAGCCTTTCCGCAGTCGGCAGCAGCCAGCCCAGGTCCTTGTTCAGCACAGCGCCGCGCGCTTCCAGTTGCAGCAGCAGCTTGGCCCATTCGGTGAAATGGCCCGGCTGGTAACCCCATGGGCGGAACAGGTTCTCCGGATCGTCGATATTGAAGCGCCAGTCCGGCTGCCAGCTTGTATCGTAGTGCTCCCAGATCAAGCCGCCGCAGCGGGCAGCCTGGCGCTGGGTGATGTTGAAGGCGACGGTGTAGGCCCGTTCCAGGTAGCGCAGCTCGCCGGTGGCCTGGTGCGCAGCCAGCATTGCTTCGCATGCGTGCATATTGGCGTTCTGGCCGCGGTAGCTCGAAAGCACGCTCCAGTCACGGCTTGCTTCGTCGGCGTACAGGCCGGCCTGCTCGTCCCAAAAGCGTTTTTCCATCAGTTCGAACGTTTCACCGATCCAGGCACGCGCCTCTTCCAGTCCCGCCATCGTGGCGTGGGAATAGGCGAGCAGCACGAAGGCCTGGCCGTAAGCGTGCTGGGTGCCATCCTCTACTTCGCGGCCGTTCAGCATCCAGGCATAGCCACTGCCCGCCGGATCGCGGTGCACCTCGCGCAGGAAGCGCAAGGCGTGGCGGGCGCCTTCCAGGTAAGCGGGATCGTGGAAATGACGGTAAGCCATCGAATACGTGAACACAAAGCGCGTGCTGCTGACCAGGTGGCGATGCCCGGCGTCATAAACCGTGCCGTCGTCCTTGAAGTAGTGATAGAGACCGCCGGCCGGATCGATCGCGCGCGGGTGGTAAAAGCGCATGGTGTGGCGCGCGTGGTCGAGCAGTACGTCCGGGTTGCGGAAATTCGGGAGATTGGTCATGTTAGGCCTGGTGAGTACGCTAGTCGTCGCAACTGCTTTCGCGCACGATCAATTCGACTGGCATGGTTATCTGGGAGGGGTCTTCTTCTGGCTTCTGCAGCAGCAGCTCGATCCCCGCCCGGCCCAGGTCTTCCTTGTCGACGTGGATGGTGCTGAGCGGGGGAATGGCTGCGGAGGCGCTGCTGATATCGTCAAAGCCGACAATGGCTATGTCGTGCGGGATCTTCATGCCTTCATTCAGGCAGTACTTCATGGCGACCAGCGCCGTGCTGTCGTTGTAGCAGAACAGGGCATCGGGCCGTTTCGGAAGGCTGAGCAGGCTGCGCATGGCTTCCACCACAGCCTCGTCGCCCTCGCCCATGGTAGGGACGATGACTTCCAGGTCCGGGTCGGCGAACACCTTGGCGTCGAACAGCGCCTGGCGGAATCCTCGGTTGCGCTGCTGGATACTGTAGTGCGCCAGGGAGCCGGACATCATGGCGATGCGCTTGCGGCCACAGCGCAGCAGGTGCTGCGTAGCGAGGTAACCGCCCCGCACATTGTCCGGGTTGATCGAGGTGAAGCCACGGCGGTGCATGTCCACCAGGACGATCGGCTTGCCGGACTGCTGCAGGGCAGCCAGCACTTCCGGCTCGAAGAAGCCTGCACACAGGATGGCGTCGGGCTGGTGCACGCGGATCAGGCCCTGCACCGGTTCCGCCGGACCCACTGCAATGAAGGACAGGGCGATGCCCTCGCGCCGGCAAGCCGCTTCCGCGCCGTGCAGCACCGGCGAGTAGAACTGGCTCGACGCCAGGGTGTTGTGCTGGCTGTGCAACAGGAAGGCGATGCGGCGGATGCGGCCCTTTTTGAGCTGCCCGAAGTCATAACCCATTTTCTCGGCAGCCTGGCGCACCTGGTTGCGGGTGACCTCGGTCATGCCGGCCTGGTTCTTCAGCGCACGCGAAACCGTACCGATCGACAGCCCGGTGGCTTCGGCGATGTCGCGCAAAGTGACCTGGCTCACGGCTGCACCCTCTGGCGAGAATTCAAGTGCATGAAGTGTCTCCAATGTTCAGTTTAATAAACGCTTCTTCGAGCGTTTCCAGGCGCCGGGTTTTTCCGTTTTCCTGCGCCTGTACATGGGTAAGTTTTATATCAGCCGCCTTTCGCGGGCGTCAACAAAAGCAGTAAAAACCGCTGTCTTTTAGCTTGTTTTAGTAAACACGAACCTCGCCAGCCAATGTGCGCAGGCGCAGCGCTTTGCGCAACGTCGCCAGGCCGGCTTTGGATGCAATATGCAAGGTCACCGTTTCGCCAGGCAGCAGCGTGATTGCGTTATCGGCAACGTTAGCATCTGCATCGCCAAAATCGATCCACAAGGCGCGGGCGAGCTTTGCGGTACGCAATTCGAGCTCATAACCGCTACCGTCGCGGCGCAGCTGCGCACGCAGGCCGGGATCGGGCCAGCGCATGTCCTTGGCGGCCTTGAAATACACCACGCGCCGCGAGGCTGGCTCGCCTTGGGCCTGCAGGTCGAACACCGCCACAGTAACGGCAGGATCGGCATCGCCGAGCAAATCCCTGTCGGAGTAGTCGGCCAGCTTCGCCGCCGAGAGCGGTGCCAGCTCGACCGGCCTGCGCTCATCGCGCAGCACCTTGCCGTCGAGCGTGATGAGACGCATCCGCAACGCCCCGCGAACGGTGTGCGCGCGGTCATTCAGAACGCTGAGCGATGTCTGGCCTTCCGCGTTACGCAGCGCAGCCACGGCAACCGGCGCATAAAAGCGCCGGGCATGGAATTGCAGTGCCTTCCAGCGTCCAAACCAGTCAATACTCGACCACGAAGCGCCCGGCCACACATCATTGAGCTGCCAGTACAGCGAGCCCATTGTGTAAGGCCTGCTGGCGCGATGGTGCAAGGCTGCCAGTTCAATGCCTTCCGCCTGCGCCGCCTGGCCAAGATAGACAAATTCCGCAAAGTCCTTCGGCTCGCCAAACTCGTAGTTCACGTACTTCATCAGGCGTTCATTGCCCTTGCCGACCATGAATTTCTGGTGTGCCTCGATGACCGGGGTGGCAATGCCTTGCTCACCCCGCCTGGCGAATGAGTCGATCGTGCGTTGCACAGGCCACGCCTGAAGTCCGTATTCGGACATGAAGCGCGGCGTAATCTCAAGGTACTTCGAGGGTGGATGCGCCGGGTTGCCCCACACTTCCCAGTAATGCATATCGCCGCTGGCTGGGGTATTGGCCACCTCGGCCAGGTCGTCGCTGGGAGAACTGGCCCAATAGGCAATGCCGCCGCCCTCCTCTTCGACGACCTTGCGCAGGTCGCTGCCAAACAGCTGCACGTAGCCGTTCCAGACCCTGGTGGCGAAGACCGGATCTGCCGCCATCATCTCCTTGCCAGGCCCCCAGTACTTCCAGGAGATTTCTTCCTCGTTATTGCCGCACCATAGGACCAGGCTCGGATGATTTCGCAGGCGCCTTACATTGTCGCGCGCCTCGGCAATCACATTGGCGCGGAACGCATCGTCATAGGCCGGCGGCATGCCCCCGCCAAACATGAAGTCCTGCCACACCAGCAGGCCAAGTTCATCGGCCATGTCGAAGAATCCATCGCTCTCGTAATAGCCGCCACCCCAGCTGCGCAGGAAGTTCATGTTTGCGTCGCGCGCCGATTGCAGGACACGCCGCAATTGCGCCTTGTCCACGCGAGGCTGGAACATATCGAACGGTATGTTGTTCGCGCCTTTGGCGAAGACGGGAATGCCGTTGACTTCAAAATAGAAGCTCTTGCCCTTGTCGTCCGGATCTCGGCGCAGGGAAATACTGCGCAAGCCGGTGCGGGCGCCCGCTTTTCCATCGCCGATTTGAACCTCAAAGCGGTATAGCGGCTGGGCGCCGTAGCCGTTCGGGAACCAGCGCTGCGGGCGGTCTATGTGCAGGGGAAGCTCAACGCGGTTGGCGCCTGCGCGCAGTTCGACGCGGCGCAGCGCCGCCAGCGAACGCTTGCCATCCGGCGCGGTTTGCCACAGGCGCAGGTCGAAGGCGCCATCCTGCACTGCATCGACTGTCGCCACCGCCGCAATGTCGGCGCGCGATTCGTCGACGTGATCCTGCCGCAGATGCAGGTTATCGATGCGCACTGCATCCCAGCTTTCCAGCACGACCGGCTTCCAGATGCCGGCAGTAACATAGCGCGGCCCCCAGTCCCAGCCATAGTGGTAGCCTGGCTTGCGCACGAAGTTGCCCGTCATCGCATCGGGCGGTTCATCGCCGTAGGGAGAAGGATAGTTGCCGGCCAGCTTGCGCGGCATGGCCTGCACCGCCGGCAGCAGCCTGGCGATCGGCGAGCGCAGTACGATGCGCAACTCGTTGCCTTTTGCACGCAGCTTGTCCTGTACCGGAACTCGCCAGGTGCGGAAGGCGTTATCGGCGTCGAGCAGTTTTTCGCCATTCAACCAGACCTCGGCGAAGGTATCGAGCCCTTCGAACACCAGGTCGCTGCGCGCCGCGCGGCGCGGGGCATCGAAACGCGTGCGGTACTCCCAGTCGGCAAGACCGATCCATTGCAGGCCAGCTTCCGGCGCACCGACGTAAGGATCGGGAATCAGCTTGTTCGCGAACAGGTCGGTGTGCACGGTGCCCGGCACTTTTGCGGCATGCCACGGCACGGCTTCGGGATGCGCTGCCTGTTGCGCATTGCCCGTGACGAGGCGGAACGTCCAGCCCCTGCCAATGGCAACGCGTTCCGGCGTGGCGGCCGTTGCGACTGCGGCGGCTACCGTCAGGCACAGGCCAAGAAGCAGCACGACCAAAGAGCGCCAGTACAGGTGCGTGTTCATGGCGCCGCCGCTTTCCAGTGGCGCTCGATCCACTCCTGGTGGGCCGGCATCGCGGCAACGGCGTTGGCCAGCATGGCCCGCATGCTTTCGACCATGTCGACCAGCTTTTCCTCCGGCATGTCGTCCACGATCGGGTGATAGCTCGCAGGGACGATGCGCTGGCCCAGCATGACCTGCACCCAGCTTGGCAGCGCGAAGAAGTCTTCTCCGTTGCGGAAGTAGCGGCCGTCGCAGCGGAACAGCTCGATTGCCTCGCGCAGGCTGTCCGGGATGGACATGGTGCGGCAATAATCCCAGAACGGCGAGTCGTTGCGTTCAGTGGCGTTGTAGTGCAGGATCAGGAAATCCCGCACCCGCTCATACTCAAACACGGATTCACAATTGAAGCGCTCCTCCAGCAGCGGATTGAAGTCGCGCTTGGGGAAAAGTCCCAGCAGGCGGGTAATGCCCGATTGCGCCAGGTAGATGCTGGTGGATTCCAGCGGTTCGAGGAAACCGCTGGCCAGTCCCAGCGCCACCACGTTCTTGTTCCAGAACTTCTTGCGCATGCCGGTGGTGAAACGCAGCGCGCGCGGCTCGGCCAGCGCCTTGCCGTCCAGGTTCGCCAGCAGGGTCGCAGCAGCTTCGTCATCGCTGATATGCCGGCTCGAATACACATAGCCGTTGCCGGTGCGGTGCTGCAGCGGGATGCGCCACTGCCAGCCTGCCGCGCGTGCGGTGGAACGGGTGTACGGCGTAATCGGCTTTACGCCTTCGCATGGAACGGCCATGGCCCTGTCGCATGGCAGCCAGTGCGTCCAGTCCACATAACCCGTTTTCAGCGTTTGCTCGATCAGCAGTCCGCGGAAGCCGGAACAATCGATGAACAATTCACCGTCGACCACCTGGCCGTTTTCCAGCGTCACCGATTCGATAAAACCATCGCCTGCGCGCTGGTTCACACCGACGATCTTGCCTTCAATGCGCTGCACGCCGCGCTGTTCGCCCAGTTCGCGCAGGAAGCACGCGTACAGGCTGGCGTCGAAATGATAGGCGTAGGCGATGTCGGCCAGCGGCGAGCCCGGAGCTGCATTGCGGTCGCCCGGGGCGAATTTCCCCTGCGGCGCCATGACCGTCTGCGGCGAGTACTCGCCAATCGGCGCTGCTCTCCCGGACTGGAACAGCTTGAGCCAGAACTGGTGGAACGGCAGCGGACCGAGCGAGCGCCCGATAGTGCCGAAGCCGTGGATGTAGCTGTCGCCGATACGGCTCCAGTCCTTGAATTCAATACCGAGCTTGATCGTTCCCTGCGTGCGCTTGATGAACTCAGCCTCGTCGATGCCGAGCATTTGCCCGTTGAACAGCCGGATATGCGGAACGCTTGCTTCGCCCACGCCGACGATGCCGATTTCCTCGGACTCGATCAGGCGCACCGACGCTCCCTTGCCAAGATAAGTGGCCAGGGCCGCAGCGGCCATCCAGCCGGCGCTCCCGCCGCCAACGATTGTGATCTTGCTGATTCGGTCATGCAGGTTCATTGCGGCACCCGTAACAGGAAAAAACCTCCCCAGCCGCAAGGCATGGGGAGGAAGGAGGGAAGCATCAGAACTTGTAGTT
Organism: uncultured Duganella sp.; assembly: GCA_966077345.1. Lineage (GTDB taxonomy): Bacteria > Pseudomonadota > Gammaproteobacteria > Burkholderiales > Burkholderiaceae_D > Rugamonas. The sequence continues at coordinate 53,329 of CBHREK010000005.1, read as the reverse complement.
CAGGCCGAAGTAGGCAATGCGGCCCGCGTAACCGTTGGAATAGAAGCGGTCCTTGGTATCGTTGCCCAGGTGGGAGCGCGTTTCTTCCTTGGTCAGGTTCAGCACCGAAGCGGTCAGGCTCAGCTCCTTGGTGATGTTGTAGGCCACGTTCAGGTCGACCTGGTAGTACGGCTCCTCATACACGTTCAAGCCGTTGACCAAGCCGTCCACCACTTCGCCGCGGCGGTTGTACGAGGCACGCGCCAGGAACTTGTCGGTTTCGTAGAACACGGTCAGGTTCATCTGGTTTTTCGCGCTGCCGACCAGCGGCGACTCACCGATCTTGGTGCCGTCCGCCATCGTGATGTCAGCCTGGTTGGTCTTGTTGTACGTGTAGTTGAACTGGAAGCCGAGACCCATGTCCAGCGTATGCTGCGCGTACAGTTCCACGCCCTTCGACACGCCGTCGCGGCCGCCGGCGCTGGTCGAGTAGCGCTGCACAGTCACGTTCTGCCCGCCCACATTCATGGTCACGTCGCGCACCACCGGCACCGCGAAGTTGCTGACGTTCTTGCGGAACAGATCGATGCCGAGCACCGAACCGCGGTGGAAGTACCATTCCAGGCCAATGTCGAACTGCTTGGCCTTGTACGGTTCGAGCTGCTTGTTGCTGCCCGCACCGAACCAGCCTTGCTGGTCGCCGCCGCCGATCAGGCGTCGGTCATTGACGTACTCCTGGCTGTAGTACTGCAGGCCGCCCGGGAACGCGATGTCGTTGTAGCTTGGACGCGAGATCACTTTGGATGCCGCGGCACGCAGCAACAGGTCCCTGGTCAGGTCATATGCCAGGTTAAAGCTTGGCAGCACGTCGTTATAGGTGCGGTCGAGCGAGCTGACCACGAACGTCGAATCGCGTGCCATGCTGTCCGGCAGGCGGGTAAAGCCGCTGGTGCAACCGGAACCGGCAGGTGCGCCGGCCGCCGGCAGGCCGCCTGCCTGGCAAGGCGCCGGGCTGCCATTGGCGCCGTTGAAGAAGTAGTCGTTATAGCTTTCCACCTGGTCGGTCGAATCGGCGTGCTGCCTGGTACGCACAAAGCGCATGCCGACGTTGCCGCGCAGGCGCTCGGTCTTGACGTTGGCCTGCAGGTAGGCGGAAGCGATCTTCTCGTCGACGTTGTAGACGAAGTTGTCCTCGTTACGGGTCTGCATCGTCCCATAGGTCTGGTTCAGGAAGGAGATATAGGCCGGATAGTTAATTGCCGGGAAGGCGCTGGCATTGATGCCTCCTGCCAGGTTGCCCAGCGATCCGCCATACAGGAACTGCGGCTGGAACTTGTTCGCAGTCGGATCGCAGCCCGCCTGGTAGCGCTTGTCGTAGTCGGATGGATCGGCGCCCTGGCAAACCCAGTAGTTGTTGCCGGTGGCGCGGTGGGTGCCGCCATCGCGATACTTGGCGCCGAACTGCAGCGAGTCCAGCCAGGTGCTTTCGGTGTGCCAGGTCATGTCGGCCTGGGTGTATTTCTGCTGGGTGCTGTTCCTGGTCCACGAAGACGAGGTGGAGCCCAGGTCGATTTCGCCGATGCCTTTGCCCAGGTTGGCCATCAGCTCAGGCGAGAACACCATGGCCGGGGTGCCGACCGTGCTCCAGGAACTGGCGTAGTTGCCGAGGGTCCAGCTGCCGTCCGCATTCTGCACGCGAGGCTTGATCGGCATCGTCATCTGCATGCGCGGGCCGCCGCTGGCCCAGGTACGGCCAAACTTGAAGATACCGTCCAGCGACTGGCCGCGCCATTCGGCCTCAAAGTCGGCAGTCTGCGACAGCGACTTTTCCTGGTTGTAGCTGCCTGTGATCTGCGGCGTCGGGATGGTGCAATCATCCGGCCCCCAGCCGCCAGGCTGCTTGCCGGCCGCCGCAGCCTGCGCTTCGCTGCAGTAGTAAGCTTTGCCGGCGTGGGCGCTGTACTGCGCGCCGGTGACCAGCGTGCCGCTGCGATCAAAGGTCAGGCCATCGAGCATGCGGCCGCCCGGCCAGTTGCCGTCGCCGCTGTAGCGAGCCAGGTTCCACTCCGGGACCTTCAGGATATTGGTCTGCGAATTCTGCGACAGGTTGAAGCGGAAGTAGTTGGCCGTCAGCGTCAGGTTGCGCACCGGCTTGAACTGCATGGTCAACTGCCCGCCCTTGCGTTCGCGCTCTTCGCTCTTCACGTTCAGGTTGACCGAAGTCGGCATCATGAAGTTGGTGTAATACTTGCCGCTTTGGTCGTAGAAGCCCGACTGTCCCCACCAGTAGGAGCTCAGGTCCGATGGCTTGCCATTGACGTCGGTGGCCGGATGCGCGTCGTAATCGTCGCCATACCATTGCCAGTTTTCGGTGCTCGCGCTCATGGTGCGGGTAGTGCGCTTTTGCTTTGTCAGGCCGACCAGGATGCCGAAGCGGTTGTCGTCGTCGTGCCAGGCGTACTGGCCCGAGAACTGGCCGTCGGTTTTCTTGGTGGTGTCGGCCCAGGTGCCTTCGGCGGAAACGAAGCCGGAGCCGGACTTCACTTCCAGCGGGCGGCGGGTATGCAGGATCACGGTGCCGCCTACGCCGCCTTCATCGATGCGGGCCTCCGGTGTCTTGAACAGTTCCGCGCTGGACAGCATGTTCGACGGCAGCAGCGTGTAGTTGAACGAGCGCGATGGATCGCCATTGGATTCGGCAGTGGCGATGTAGTTGCCGTTCAATTGCGTCAGGGTCAGTTCCGACGACAGGCCGCGCACGCTGACGTTCTTGCCCTCCCCGCCGCTGCGGGTCACCACAACACCCGGCACGCGCTGCAGCGCATCGGCCACGTTCTTGTCCGGGAATTTGCCGATATCTTCAGCGGTGATCACTTCCACGATCGAGTTGGCGTCGCGCTTCTGGTCGAGGCTCTTTTCGATCGCATAGCGGTAGCCGGTCACCACCACGGTATTCGGGTCGGCCTTCTGGTCGGCTGTGGTTTGCGCCTGGGCGCTTGCAAGGGAAAGCAGTGCCACGCTCACCGCCATGGCGATGGGCTTGGCGCGGCAGCCGCGCTGCCGTGAAGCGAGATGGGTTCTGAACGTCATGCGTGTCTCCTGGTTATGCCCTGTTACGGGCTCTATATCGCGGTAGCAAGCCTCGAATCATCGATTTACTAAACGATGATGATGCCGTTGGCACATCGATGGGATCGCGTCCACTCAGGAGAATTCTTACAAAGGAGGCTATGGCACTTCAACAAACTTTCAAAGAATGAATGAAGTTTAGTTTTGATTAGTAAACAAGAGTGCGGCGGATTTGCGACAATGCTTTCCGCCCTGTAGCGGCGCGCCCCGCTATTTGTTTAGTGTGGAAGTATTTCTGGAAAAGCGCAGGTAACCCCAGCGGCCCGGCACGTGCATGTCGATCACGCCTTGCGGCGACCATACCCAGTTGTCTTCCTTCGCCTGGCCGGCAGTCCATTCGACGCGGCTGAAATTGATGCGCCAGGTCGTTCCGTGCCGGGGAAGCGGCACCGCCTGGCGCGAAGCGAACGCACTCAATGGATAGGCAATTTCCACCGTCCAGCCACGATCCTTGTCGCCGGCCTTGTTCAGGGTGCCCTGCACGGCGATGGCGGTCTTCAGGCCTTCGATGTCCCAGCTGTTGTCGGGCTGGCCGTCTTCGTTATAGGGCTTGGGCAGGAACAGGTCCCAGCCGGTGTTGAGGGCGTTAATCTCGAATTCGTAATAGCTCCTGGTGTCGGGCAGCGGCTTGATGAAGACTTCGAAATCGTTGTCCTTGAAGATGACGGAATCGCGCTCGGTCAGCGTCGCCTTCACCTCCGGCTCTTCGAGTTCGGCGGCGATGTAGAGGTACTGGTCATCCCACAGCATTTTCACGCGCGTGCGGAATTTTGGACGCGGCTTTGCGTCGCCCTCGATGTCGACAAAGTCGGAAGTCCATGGCGCGTTTTGCCATGCCGGATCGTCCAGCTTTCCATCCACATGAATCGGGCTCGCCGCCCGAAGACATTCATAGGCAAGCGGCTCAGGAACATCGGCTGCCGCCGGATTGAGTATGCCGGTTGCCACCCCGAGCGCTGCAGCAAGCTTGTTCATCAGTGGTCTCCTTGATATATGCAGCAAAATTTATATCAAGGAGATCCCGTTCATTCAATAAACTCTCAGCTTGCCCACTCAAATTTAGCCGGCTTTACTAAACGAACATCGCACGCTTACCAGGCCCAATGCTGGGTGCGTGCCCCCACTCGGCCAGTCTTCGCCGATACTTTATGGAGGTTTGCACGGCCAGCCAGCAAACTATCGAGTCCGCGCTCCTTCATCAACCGGACAAACCGCTTATCCAGGAAACCTATGCGGCAAGCATGCTGCGACAAGTCGATGTCGCCAAAGGCATTGACCTCCAGCAGCCTGGGGCCGTCGTCACAGATCGCAATGTCCCAGCCAGGGCAAATGAATCCCGGCAGGGCCAACTGCGCTTCGCGCACAAGCGCAAGTGTTTGCTGCCAATACGGGAGCTGGAAGCCAACCATCTCTGCGCCGGTGACAGGATGCGCGTCCACCAAAACCTGCGCAGGCCCGGTGCCTGTGATTACCCTGGTGATCCTTCCCGTATTGAGATCGACCGCCCCCGCCATATTGCCGGTTCTCCCATGCTGGAAGTTATCGGAATCGCGCCGGCCGGAATTGATCTTGAATATCGCCTTGAAAATCTCCGCTCCATCAGGCGTGAGAAAAGTATGAAGGCGCACCCCGGAGATCTTATCGCCGCAGATCTCGGCAATCTGCGCATGTGGCGTCAGCGGCTCTTGCAGGATCCAGCCGAAAGGCCGGCGATCGATGGATGCCACAAAGGGCTCGACAGGGATACTCGCTCCGTTACCGAGAATCAGCTTGTCTCCTTTGATGCCCTTGACCAGCGTATTTCCCTGTCCATAGCTGCCAAACGAGGGCTTCAGGTAGACGGGCAAGTTGGCCGGATCGCGCAAATAGTGCACCAGTTCGTCCTGCGTATCGAGATTGATAAAGGGGCTGGGCTTATGCGAACTGTAGACAGCACGAACATTTGGCGCGGGCAAACCGTAGCCCCGGAACAGCGAGTACATGGTGGCCTTATCGATAGCAATGATCGTGGAATGGCTGTCAACCAGGATCTCTTCCAATATCGCCTGGGCCCTCCATCCCCCGAATTCCGATTTGGCCTCGAAACTCAAATCGTCCTGGTACAGGCGAAAATCAAGATACTCCGAAAATCCCAGCCGGCCCACGCCGCGCCGCAAGCGTGCAGCTTCAATCAGGAGGCTGAGGACTGACCGTTTGCTTTCATGCGCAGCGCGCATCATTGCATCGATAATTTCCATTGGGATTCTCCTTTTGGGACTATGCAACAACCATTATTATCATGACATTTGGTAACTACAAGTTCCATTTCCGCAACAGAATTACCCTATAGAAACAAGCACATCAGGCGCAAAATTCAAGCCCCATCACCAAGGTGTTAGACTCGCTCCGTCAGTCAGGTCCGCAGGTGCAGTCATGCCCATCACCCAAACGTCTTCCGTCGATATAGATATCCGCAGCTATGGCGAGCTGTGGACTGCGGACCGGCATGCCTTCGCCCAGCTCGTGCTGCCACTAACCGGCACGGTTGAACTCGACATCGAAGGCAAGGGCCAGCAGCTGAATCCATTGAAAGGCGCGGTAGTCGTAGCCGGTGCCTGGCATTCGCAGCAGAGCACCGTTGAAAATCGCTCACTGATCGTCGACGTCGACCAAGCTGCCATGCACCATCCGATCTGGGAGCGCATCGCGCAACGACCCTTTGCCGATATCAGCCCAGCCGCGCGCAAGCTGGTCGAGTTCATGCAGCTTTCCATCGCAGGGCGCGCCGCGCCGCCATCGCTCTTGCAGGGCTGGGTTCCGCTGCTGCTCGATACGCTCACGCTCGAGCCGCCGCGCCTGCAGTCGCGGCTCACTGCCCTGCTTGCGCATGCGGAAGCCAATCTTGCATTGCCCTGGACGACCGAATCGATGGCGCAGTTTGCGCGCATGAGCGTAAGCCGCCTGCACGCCCTGTTCCAGGACGAACTTGATACCAGCCCGCGCGCCTGGCTTCTCTCCAGGCGGCTCAATCGCGCTTGCGAGCTGCTGCGCCATACAAGCCAGCCAATTGCGGACATCGCACTAAGCACAGGCTTCGGCGACCAGAGCGCCCTGACGCGCGCCATGCGCAGCCGGCTCGATACCACGCCATTGGCATACCGCCACCTGGGACGGGAGCCCGCGGCAAAAATCCAGTAGGCCGCGCCAAGACCTTTCAACGCGCGAGGTCCACCATGTCCCCATTTGGGAGATGGTCGTTGAATATTTCACTTGGCATTATTGCCGGCATCATCGCCGGCGCATTCTGGGGGCTTGTTTTCCTCGCACCTGAGCTGACGCGCGGCTTTACGCCGATCCAGCTTTCGGCGGGACGCTATGTGGCGTATGGCGTGATCGCCGCCATCCTGGTGTCGCGCTCGTGGCGCCGCCTGTTCGCCAGGTTGACCTGGCGCGAGTGGAAGGCGCTGGCCTGGCTCAGTTTTGCGGGAAACATCATTTATTATTTTTTCCTGGCAAAGGCAGTGCAGTCAGGAGGCATCGCCATGGCTTCGATCGTGATCGGCCTGCTGCCGGTGGTGATCACCCTGGTCGGCAGCCGCGATGCAGGCGCCGTGCCTTTGCGCAGCCTGCTGCCATCGATTGCGCTCAGCACCGCAGGCCTGTTTTGCATCAGCTGGCAGCACCTGCAATCGGGCTCGCTGGCAGGCGTGCTGTACGCCGGCGGCGCCCTCGCTTCCTGGACAGCCTACGCGGTTGGCAACAGCCGATGGCTGGCGCGCCTCAGTACCGTCACGCCGCATGAATGGAGCATGCTTACCGGACTGGTGACCGGTGCGGAGGCGCTGCTGCTCGCCGTGCCGGCCCTGTCACAGGGTACGCCGCAGCACAGCGCCCCGGAGTGGCTGTATTTCGCGGCGGTGGTCACCAGCGTTGCCATCCTCTGCTCGATTATCGGCAACGGCTTCTGGAACTACGCCAGCCGTGCCTTGCCGCTCACGCTGACGGGGCAGATGATCGTATTCGAAACCCTGTTTGCCGCTCTTTACGGCTTCCTGTGGGAGGCACGATGGCCGACCGCGATCGAGGCCGCGGCCATGGCCTTGCTCGTATCGGGCGTGGCCACGTGCGCGCTGGCGCACGGGCCAAAATCCTCACGCTGAGCGCAAAGCAGATGCAGGACGCATGCGCATAGCGGTATTGTTGCCTGCATCGCGCTGTACCTGCTGCAGCGCGGCCCGGGCGGCAGAGCCGGCCACGCCGCTTTGCCGCTGGAGGCGCCAGCGGGACAGGTTTGACGCGCATTTTGATCAAAGTCCTGGCATCGGGCTCGCCCTGGTCAAGCAACTTGTGCATCGCAATCGAGGAAGCGTGGGTTACGCCCGCGCTGTTGCAGGCGGCGCTCGCTTCGTGCTGACCTTTTGACAGATGATTGCGCCGGCACGTGCAATTTCGGTAAGATTTGGCGATTCGTCCACGACAAAATGACCAGCATGACAAGCTTCCGCCAGAACCTCACCATGATCCTTGCGACGATGGTCATGTTCGGCGCTGCGTTGCTGATCAATGAACTCTTGTTCAAGCAACTGGAGTTTGCGGAAGGGATCAACTGGATCTACCTGCCTGCCGGTGTACGCCTGCTGGCCACCCTGCTGTTTGCCGAAGCGGGCGCAATCGGCTTGCTGGCGGTATCCTGGCTCTACTGCTTCACCATCCTCTTCCCACACGAACCGGTACGCGCCTTCATGGGCGGCATCCTGGCCAGTGCCGCGCCGTACCTGGTCTACCTTGGCGCCAGGCGCTGGCTCGACCTGCAAGGCTCGCTGGCCAACCTGGCAGCCTGGCAGGTGCTGGCCTGCGCTGTCGCCTACTCGGTGGCCAGCCCTTTACTGCACCATATCTGGTTCGCCGTGTACGAGGGACGCGGCCACCTGCTGGACAGCTTTGCCGTCATGGCGCTGGGCGACCTGGTGGGCACGGTGCTCCTGCTGTTCTTCACGAAGTGGGTGATGCGCCTGTCCACGCCGCGAACTTAGGGTTACACTCCCAATCCCGCTGCAGTTCCCCACAACGTCGCATGCATCAGATAAAAGTTCCAGTCCGCCTGGCCGGTATCGCGTTTGCCATCCTCAACACACCGCTTTTTCACGCGCAGTCCCGTGCCGGCGAGGCGCCACCGATCGCGGAAGTTGTCATCAGCGGCGTCCGCGACACGCAACAGGAGGCCCGCGAGGCCAAGCTTGGCAGCACCGGCATCGCCGACGCGGCAAGCGCCAACGACGTGCAGGCCTTGCCCGCCGCCACCCCGCTCGACGTGCTGCGGCGCCTGCCGGGAGTGGCTGTGCTACCCGCCCTGGACAACGAGCGCCCGCGCGATGAACTTGCCGCGCCGGTCATTCGCGGGCTGGGCGCAGCCTACAACCCGGTCACTATCGACGGCATTCCGGTCGCATCGCCCGGCATCGCCAACAGCAATGGCTCTGCCAGCCGGGGCACGCGCCTCAACCTGCTGCCTTCTTCAATGATTGGCGAATTGCTGGTTTTGAAGACTTTCCTCCCCGACCAAGATGCACACGGCATCGGCGGCGCCATCGACTTGAGGACGCGCAGCGCTTTCGCTCACGGCGGCAAGGATTTCTTCATGCTGGATGTGGGCCTCGGCAAGCCGGATGACGCCAATGGGCCCCGCCGGCATGACCGCGTCGGCCAGCGCCTGGACGCCACCGGCAGCACGACCTTCGGCCCGCAACGGCAGTATGGCCTGGTGGTGTCGGCCAACTATCAGGCGACGGACAGCACCGCCAACGCCCATATGACAACCGACAGCACGCATGAGAGCTTCTACAACGCGGCCGGCGTCCTGCAGGGCGGCGCGAACCAGGGCAACGGCTTCGCCGTGCCGCAACAGGACAAATACTGGTATTCGCAGAACAGGCGTTCGCGCCACAGCCTCACCGCCAAGCTGGAAGCCAGGTTCTCCAGCGCGCTGCGCGGCTTCGCTACCGCCGGGCGCTATGTCACGCGTGACGAAATGGAGCGCAATGAACTCATCATCGACCCGCGCAACCGCGCGAAGGTTCTGGGCCAGGCCGCTACTTCCGGCCGCTATGCCGCCGGCGATATCGAAGTGGGCTACACGCGGCAGCGGGGCACCACCGCCACCAGCTTGCTGCAGGCCGGCCTCGATTGGACAGTCGCGCCAGAACAAGTGGCAAGCCTGCGCGCAGGGGCTTCGCGCGCCTCGTACCGCGAGCCCATCCTGATGATCAAGTATTCAACGGGCAGCCGCAACAGCGCGCCGGGGAGCGGCGAGACCTCGCCCAGCCCGACGCCGGATTACGCGATCGACTACGATACGCGGTCGCTCGATCACTCCTTCAACGTTTCTCCGGCCGCCTATTACAAGCTGGATAACTACAGGCTTAATTACTACCGGCCCGAATCCGGTTTCCATCGCAATGCCGATAACGACATTGAGTACCTGCGCCTGGATTTCCGCAGCAATGGCGACGGCCCGGGCTGGGGCCATGCGATCGGCGCCAGTTTCACGCGCGATGCATCGGGCTACAGCCTTGCACGCACCCAGTATTCGCCAAACACCGTCGCCAAGCAGGGCACGCTGGCAGACGTTCTTGGTGCGGCCGGACCGAAGCTGATGTACAACCAGTCCAACCTGGACATGCTGACGATCGACCCGTTGCGCGCGGCTGCTTATGTTGACGCGCTGCGCGCCACGGGCGGCCTGAATGTCGTGGACCAGACCGCCCTGAGCAACCAGGATAACTACCAGCACGCGGAACGCATTGCCGGCGCATACGGGATGCTGGGCTACGCAGCCGCGGCCTGGAAGATCCAGGCCGGCGTGCACTTCGACTCCACTCGCCAGGAGACGACCAGCCGCGCGCGCGTGGCGGGGGCGTGGACGGACTTGCCAACATCCTCGCGCTATCACTTCGTCCTGCCCTCCGCTTTGGCCAGCTACCGCTGGTCGCCCTCCATCGACCTGCGAATGGGCGCCAGCCAGACCATCGGGCGTCCGGCCTATGACGCATATGCCGCCCGCACTTCGATCGATTTCCAGAACCCCGGCGAGCGCGGCAATCCCGGCGCGACAGGTGTCACTGTCATGGCCGGCAACCCGGATATCAAGCCGCGCCGGTCCACCAACACTGACCTTGGCATCAACTGGAGACTGCCGGCAAAGACCGGCGGCTTGCTGTCTGCCGCCCTCTTCAACAAGGATATCAAGGACGAGATCTTCAATGCCTCGTCGCTGGGATTTACTTACGACGGCGTCAATTACGCGAATGCCGTCGTCACCAGGCCGGTCAACGCGGCATCTGCTTCGGTCAAGGGACTGGAACTCGGCGCTGCGGTAGATTCTTTGGCGTGGCTGCACCCTGCCGCGCGCGACGTTGGTTTCAGCGCCAACTGGACCTTGCTGAAAGGCCGCATGGAAGTGCTGAAATCAGACAGGCACACCCGCACCGTAGGCCACCTGGCCGGGCAACCCGGCCGGATTGGAAACCTGTCAGTCTTCTATAGCCATGGCGCGCTGGAACTGCGCGCCGCCTTCAACCATCAAGGCCAGGCCTTGCGCGCGGTGGTGCCGGACATTGCGTGGCAGGACTTGTACTGGGCTCCGCGCCACCAGGTCGACCTGCAGGCCAGCTACAGGCTCCAGCCGGGCCTCACCCTGTTGGCCCAGGTGCAGAACCTGACCGGCGAGCGCCTCACCAGCACGGTAGGCGCAGCCGGCACGCTGTTGAAGGACAGCCATTCCATCCCGACAGTCTACTGGCTCGGCCTGCGCTACACGCCTGCGCCTTAGAACAGGGCCCGCTGCGCCGTGGTCAGCGCAGCGAAGCTGTCGTGCAGCGGCAGCAGGATGGCATCCGCGATCGGCTGCAACTGCTTGTCGAGATAGTGCTGGTAATCGATCGGCGAGCGCTGCACCTCCAGCGGTTCCGGGCCGCTGGTGGTGATCACATAACTGATACGGCCGCCGTTCTGGTAGCGCAGCGGCCGGCCTTGCGCCTTGTTGAATTCATCGGCCAGGCGCGCGGCGCGTACCTGCGGCGGCACGTTGACCTGGTATTCATCCAGTCGGTGGCGCAGGCGCTTGCGGTACACCAGCAACTCGTCATTGGCACCGGACAGCGTATTGCGCGCGTACTCGCGCACGAAGTCCTGGTACGGCTCGTTGCGGAAGATGCGCGCAAACAGCCCTTGCTGGAATTGCTGCGCCAGCGGGGTCCAGTCGCTGCGCGCCACTTCCAGGCCGCGGTAGATGATGTCGCCGTCGCTGGTCAGTCCCGCGTAGCGCTTCTTGCTGCCCAGGTCCGTGCCGCGAATGGTCGGCATGAAGAACTTCCGGTAGTAAGTGTCGAACTCGATCTCGAGATAGCTCTCCAGCTTGTACTTCTTGCGCAAGCGGTCCTTCCACCACTTGTTGATCTTGGCGACCAGCGAACGGGCGATGGCCAGCGCTTCTTCCGTTTCGTGCGGGCGCTTTAGCCAGATGAAGATGGAGTCGGTATCGCCGTAGATCGCTTCATAGCCCTCCTTTTCCACCAGCTCGCGGGTGAGCTTGAGCAGTTCGTGGCCGCGTAACGTGACCGAAGAAATCAGCTGCGGGTGGTAGAAGCGGCAATCGGTGGAACCGAGCACGCCGACGAAGGAGTTCATCAGAAGCTTGAGCGCCGTCGACAGGGCGTCGTTCTTCTCGCGCTTGGCGGCGTCGCGCCCCTGCCAAAGCTGGGTTGTGATGGCTGGCAGGCAGTGGCGGGTACGGGAAAACTGGGCGCCGCGCATGCCGGGCACCGCATCGTCTTCCACCTCGCCTTCGACCATGCCGACCGGATCGACCAGGAAGGAACGGATGATCGACGGGTACAGGCTCTTAAAGTCCAGCACCACCACCGAATCGTACAGGCCTGGACGTGAATCCATCACGAAGCCGCCGGGCGATGCCACGGCCGGAATCTCGCCCACATTCGGCGCAACGTAGCCTTCGCGGTGCATGCGCGGCAGGTACTGGTGGCTGAAGGCGGCAATCGAACCGCCCATATGGTCGGGCACCAGCCCGGTCACGTGGGAGCGCTCCAGTATGAAGTCCATCACGCGCGTCTTCTCGAAAATACGCGTGACCAGTTCGCAGTCTTTCAGGTTGTAGGTGGCCAGGGCCGGCTTGTCTTCGCGGAAGCGGCGCTCGATCTCGGCCATCTTGTCGTAGTCGCTGCCGATTTCCTTGCCTTCCCCCAGCAAGGCTTGCGACACATTCTCCAGGCTGAAGGACGGGAAGGTCCAGGACGCGGCGCGCAGGGCTTCGATGCCGTCGATGGCAATGCGGCCCGGAATCGTGGCAAACACATAGCCGTCGCGCGCCTGGTGGGTACGCCATTCGACCGGCCGGCCTTCGCGGCCAAGCAGCAGGGGCACCTTGTTTTTTTCAGCGTTCTTCTGCAGCGTTTGCAGGTCGAACTGCACCACGCTCCAGCCGATGATGGCGTCCGGGTCGTGCGCGCGGAACCACTCGTTGAGCTTTTCGATCACCCGGCGCGGCGTCGGGCAGTATTCGAGGTCGAAATCCACTGCCGGGTCCTCGGCCGGCTGCTCTCCCAGCATATACACCTGGCGCTGGCCGCAGCCTTCCAGCGCGATCGAGTACAGGTCGCCGAAGGCGCTGGTTTCGATATCGAGCGACACCATGCGCAGGCGCGGACGGTACTCCGGCGCCGGCCGCAGCTTGCCGCCTTCGAACTCGACGCCGGCGGTAATGAAGCGCTCCATCAGGTAGCGCTCCGGCGGCTTGATGTCCGCCTCGTACAGGCGGATGCCGCGCTCGCCCAGCTTGCGCTCCAGCGCCAGCAGCTGCTTGTAATGGCTGGCGTAGATGCCGACCACCGGCTCGCGCTGGAAGGTCTTGAGCGCCACCTCGCGCACGTCGATGCCCGGCATATCGGCCACCAGGGTGGCGATGGTGTCGCGCAGCGAAGCCTCGGCGAAAGCTACCGAAGCTTGTGCTGTCAGCAATATTTTGCGGGGGCCGTCGTCGGTCGCGAGCCAGAACTCGATTTCCGTGCCATCGCGCGCGTCGCGCCAGGCGCGGGTAAGGATAAAACCAGGCATGCCGAAATTATACTGTATGAACACACAGTGGACTTGCAACATTAAAATAACATTGCTAGAATAGTATGTTGCCTTGTATCAAGAGCAGGCAACCTAACTAGAAATAGGAATACTTAATAATGATCAAGCAAATCACCGCAGCCGCTCTGCTGGCCGCAACCTCCTTCGCTGCTTCCGCAGCTGAGCCAACCAATTTCTACGTCGGCGCTGACGTCGCTTCGACCAAGATCGACGACGTGTCCCGCGAAACCGGCTTCGGCGTGTTCGCTGGCTACAAGTTCGACGAGACCTTCTCTGTCGAAGGCACCTACCGCAAGCTGGGTGACTTTGAGTTCGACGAAGGTTTCTCCAAGGCCAAGGGCAAGCACCTGTCCGTTTCCGTGCTGGCTTCCATGCCAGTAGCTGACCAGCTGGCTGTGTACGGCCGCCTGGGCTACGGCCGCGCCGAATTCAAAGGCGTCGGCGGCAAAGAGCACCTGAACCGCGCTCTGTTCGGTATCGGCCTGGACTACGCGATCACCAAAGAAGTGAGCGCACGCGTTGAATGGCAGAAGCCTGCTAGCGACGCACAAATCCTGAGCCTGGGCGTGGCTTACCACTTCTAAGCTCTTGCTTTGCAAAGAAAGCCGCCGGACCTGGTCCGGCGGCTTTTTTTATTTGGGCTGTAGTGAAGCCAGCGCTGCTTCCAGCACTTCATCGCGGCCAGCGCGTACGCCTTCGACGGTTTGCTTGACCAGGTGCTGCGGCTGCACACCGACGCCGACGAAGGCGCGGCCATCCGGATAGGTGTCCTGCTTGGTGCAGATGCGCGCGCTGCCGCCGCCCGGCAGCTTGATGTGCAGCGGCTGGCCGGTGCTGCCGCCAGTCGGCTCACCTACCAGCGTACCGCGCTGCATGACGTCGAAAGCAACTGCAAAATCTTCGGCCGCCGAGAACGTGGCTGCGCTGGTCAGCACCAGCACCGGCTTCTTGTACTGGCGCTGCGGGTCCGGCTGCACCACATCGGATGCCTCGGCGTACATCGGCTGCGCCTTTTCCCAGGCGCGCCAGGCCGGCTTATAGTCGCGGGTGGCCCAGCGGCTGGTCAGGAACGCCTTGTCGTCCAGGGTGGACAGGATTTTGTAGCCCACTTCCGAATTGCCGCCGCCATTGCGGCGCACATCGATCACCAGGGCTGAAGATTTGGCGATTTCATCAAAAGCAGCAAGCCAGGCGTCGGCAGCACTGTTGTCATCAAAGCTATTCAGCGAGACGTAAGCCACGTCTCCCGGCAGCATGCTGAATTCGAAAGAAGGCGAGTTGACCGTGGCGGCCTTGCGGGCTTCGCGGCTCACCCGCGCAACCGCCTGCTCGAACTGCTTGCCGGCAGCATCGCGGAACGTCACGCGCGCCGACGAGCCGGTTGCCCCACGCAGGAACTGGCTGCCGAATGTTCGCAGCGCTTCGTCCTGCGGCGTGGAGGCGCTTACATATGGCGCGATCTCGCGCGCGGCGTAAGCCTTCACTTCGGCGCCATCCACTGCCACTACTTCCAGGCCAGGCATGATGCCTTTGGCGCGCAGGCCAGGATCCAGTACTTCGGTCACGATGACGCGGCCTTCGACCGGACGGGTAACCAGCAGCGGCAGGCCGCCCATTCGATCGGACAGTTCGCTCGGCGGCATCACGTTGGTGTGGCCATCTTTCAGCTTCGCCACCAGTTCCATCAGCAGGCGGTAATAATCCTCGGTGCTGCGGGTCGCGCGCACGCGCGGCAGCGCGTCCAGGTACAGCTTGTCCCAGTCCAGCCTTTCCAGGGTGGCGGTATCGACGAAATTGTATTTCACCTCCGACCACAACTTGGACAGGCCGGCGACTTTTTCGTCTTCGCTGATGTTTTCTTTATAAGTTCCCGCCAGCGCTGCGGTTTCCCACTGCATGGCAGGCTGCTGCTGCGCCATCGCGCCGGTGGCCGCCAAGGCCAGGACCAGCGCCGCTACATGGCTCTTTGCCATTTTGTCTCCTGATTAAGCTGAATGCCCGACATTCTAGAGGCCCGGCGCCGCAGGCGCTACCCTGTTACAAGCCTGATACTTTTCACGCTGGGGGCGACTGTTAGAATCCAGCCTCGAAGTCCTTCTTTTCCCTTTCGAGACCATGCGACAACTTGCACTCCCTATGCTGGCAGCCCTGCTGGCAGCCCCCGCATTTGCCGGTACCCCTACCCCTATTACCCTCGACCAGGCGATGTCCCATCCGGACTGGATCGGCACGCCCGTGGAAAGCGCGTGGTGGAGCTGGGACGGCAAGCAGATCTTCTATAAACAAAAGCGCATCGGCTCCTCACTGCGCGACACCTTCCAGGCTGGCGACAAGCCGCGCCTGGTGGCGGACGCCGAGCTGTCCAACCAGGATAGCCCGAACATGGTGTTCAACCGCGAGCGCACCCGCGCCATCGTGCTGCGCAACGGCGACCTGTTTGAACGCGACCTGAAATCCGGTGCCCTGGTCCAGATCAGCCGCGGCACCGCCAATGCTTCCTCGCCGCAGTATTCGGCCGACGGCCGCAGCGTGCAATTCAAGGTCGGCAACGACTGGTTCAGCTGGAGCCGCGCCGAGCGCCTGGTCTCCCCTCTGGCCTTGCCGCGCGCCGCCAAGGACCCGGCCGCAGCGCCGGACGAAGACTACCTGCGCGACATGCAGCTGCGCCTGATCACCACCCTCAAGCGCCAGAAGGATGAGCGCGACGAGACGCGCGCCCGCGCCAAGGCCGAACGCGCGGCCGACGCCACGCGCGCGCCTGCGCCGATCTACTTCGGCGACAAGGTCTCCATCGACGCCTCGTCGCTGTCGCCGGATGGCCGCTGGCTGGTGGTCGCCACCTCGCCGAAAGGCAGCGAGAACGGCCGCGTCGGCAAGATGCCGCGCTACGTGACCGAATCGGGCTACGAAGAGTTCGACGACCAGCGCACCCGCGTTGGCCGCAACCTGCCGCTGGCGCAATCGCTCAAACTGGTGGACTTGCGCACCGGCGCCATCAAGGACCTGTCCTTCGACTCCCTGCCGGGCATCGGCACCGACCCGCTGGCCAGCCTGCGCGAAGCAGCCAAACAGCCGGCCCTGAAAGGAAACCGCGCCACCCGCCTGGAAGCCGATGAAGGCGACGGCATCGCCTGGAGCGACAACGGCGCCAAGGTTGCCGTCATGCTGCGCACAGTGGACAATAAAGACCGCTGGCTGGCCGGCATCGACCTGGAAGGCGCCAAGCTGAAGTCCCTGCACCGCCTGACCGACAACGCCTGGATCAACTACAGCTACAACGACTTTGGCTGGCTGCCCGACAACAGCACGCTGTGGTTCATGTCCGAAGAAACCGGCTACGCCCACCTGTACACCCTGGGCGCCGATGGCAAACAGCGCGCCCTGACCAGCGGCAAATGGGAAGCCTCGAACGTGAAATGGAACGCCGACGGCACGCTGGCCTACATGCTGTGCAACCGCCGCACGCCAGGCGAGTACGAGGTGTGCTCCGCTTCTGCCAGGGACGCCTCCGTGCGCGAAGTAACCCAGCTCAATGGCGGCGTCGAACAGTTCGACCTGTCGCCCGACCAGCGCAAGCTGCTGGTGCATTACTCGTCCGCCTACGTCCCTTCGCAACTGGCCACCGTGCCTGCCGCCGGCGGCGCCGCAACCAGGCTGACCGATACCCGCAGCGCCGAATACAAGGCACGCGAATGGATCCAGCCGCAGATGGTGGCCGTGCCGTCGACCCACGGCGCAGGCCAGCCGATCTGGTCCAAGCTGTATCGTCCGGCCACGCTGGAACCGGGCAAGAAGTACCCGATCGTGATGTTCGTGCATGGCGCAGGCTACCTGCAGAACACCCATAACCGCTTCCCGAACTACTTCCGCGAACAGATGTTCCACAACCTGCTGGTTGAGAAAGGCTACATCGTGCTGGACATGGATTACCGCGCATCCAAAGGCTATGGACGCGATTGGCGCACCGCGATCTATCGCCAGATGGGACATCCGGAATTGGACGACTACGTGGACGGCGCCAAATGGCTGGCAGCGAACCACCAGGGCGATATCGACAAGGTCGGCATCTACGGCGGCAGTTACGGCGGCTTCATGACCTTCATGGCGCTGCTGCGCGAGCCTGACCTGTTCAAGGCCGGCGCAGCACTGCGCCCGGTGACCGACTGGACCACCTACAACCACGGCTACACCGCCAACATCCTGAACACGCCGGACATCGATCCGGAGGCTTACCGTAAATCGTCGCCGATCGAGTATGCCGACAAGCTGAAAGGCCACCTGCTGATCGCCCATGGCATGGTGGACGACAATGTGTTCTTCCAGGATTCGGTGCGCATGGCGCAGCGTTTCATCGAACTGAAGAAAGATAACTGGGAACTGGCGGCGTATCCGATGGAACGCCACGCTTACGTCCAGCCAGAGAGCTGGTACGACCAGTACCGCCGCATCTACAAGCTGTTCGAGAGCACTCTCAAGTAGGTTTCGCCACGCTGCTTGGCAGCGTCTGGAAATCGTCTGTCTGATACAGCGATTGCCAGGCTGCCAGCAGCGCCGGCGGCGGCGTGACCAGCTTGCGTGCCGTCAGGTCCAGCCAGCCTCCCGAGCTGTTGATCCGGGCGGACAGCTTGCCATCGCTGCGATAGACATCGCTGCGCAGCATCCAGCGGCTGCCATCCTGCGACATGCCGGCCAGCGCCAGCGTCACGGTGATGGTATCCATCAGCAGCACTTCCTTGAAATACGCGATATCGTCCTTCATCACGACAGGACCGATGTTCAGGCGCTTGAATTCCGCCATCGGGAATCCATTCTCGCCCAGGAACATCATGCGGATATCGCCCGCCTTGTTCAGGTAAGCCGTGTTGGCCATATGGCTGTTGAAATCCATATCGCCCCAGCCGGCCAGCATTTTGCGCTCAAACATTACTACTCCCCTTTTACTCGGCTGCGAGGAAGTCCAGCAAAGTCAGGGCCACGATCTTGGTCGCCTTGCGCAGGTCTTCCAGCAGCAGTTTTTCATCCGCCTTCTTGGCATTCGATTCGGGCACGCTGCGCGGCCCAGCGCCATATAGTACTGCGGGAATGCCTTGTTCGCCGTACAGCCGCGCATCGGCATACAGCGGGGTGCCTACGGCCGGAATTTCCTCGCCCAGGATGTCGCGTGCATTCTTCTGCAGCTTGGCCACCAGCTTTTCGCCCGCAGGCAGCGGACGCAGGGCATGCGACAGCAGCAGCCGCTTGATTTCGATGCGGATGCCGGGCTCGCCCCGCACTGCCTCTTCAATCAGCTTGCGCACTTGCGCCTCGACCGCCACCGGGTCCTCTTCCGGAATCATGCGGCGGTCCATCTTCATCACGACCTTGCCCGGCACCACGTTGGTGTTGGTGCCACCGTCGATACGCCCCACAAGCATGGTCGGCGAATCGATGCCCGGCACCTTGGACTTGATCTTTTTCAGCTCCGGCAGCTGGCCGTAGATCGCATTCAGGATTTTGCTTGCCGCCTGCAGCGCATCGTGGCCGGTTTCCGGCATGGCGCCGTGGCCGGACTTGCCGTGCACGGTGATTTCAAGCTGGAGACAGGCATTGTGCGCAGTGACGATGTTGTAGCTGAAGCCGGCCGCGATTACGTAATCGGGCTTGGTCAGCTTTTCGCGCAGCAGGAAGCCGGGGCCCAGCAGGCCGCCGAATTCCTCGTCATACGTGAAGTGCAGTTCGACGCCGCCTTTGAGCCTGACGCCCAGCGCTTCCAGCGCGCGCACGGCGAAGATGTAGGTAGCGAAGTCGCATTTCGACACTGCGGCAGCGCGGCCGTAGATGTAGCCGTTGTCGATCACCCCGCCGTAGGGTGGATAAGTCCAGCCTTCGCCCGGCGGCACCACGTCGCCGTGCGCATTCAGCGCCAGCGTCGGGCCACCCGGCTCGTAGGGGCGGCGGATGATCAGGTTGGTGATCGACTCCATGCCGTAGTCGCGGACTTCCTGCTCGGGAACGACGTGCTTCTCGGCGTTCCAGCCGTATGCCTTCACCAGCTCCGCCACGGTTTCCGCGTGCGGCGCGTTGTTGCCGGGCGGCGTATCGGTCGGCACGCGCAGCACCTGCTGCATGAAGGCCACTTCCTCATCGAAGTGGTCGTCGATCCATTGGGTCAGTTTATCGTTCATCATTTTGCTCCTGCGGCGAACCAGGCGCCCAGTTCGGCGCGTTCCGCGTCGGTCATATTGGTCAGGTTACCGATCGGCATATCCTTCTGCTCCACTGCGCGCTTATGAATCTGGGCCGCGCGCTGGTGCACCTGGTCGGCCGTGTCGAACATCACGCCAGCCGGTGCCGTGGCAAAGCCGGGCTGCGTCGGCGTGACCGAATGGCAGGCCAGGCAGCGCTGGTCGATGATGGCTTTGACTTTCGCAAACTGCGCCGCAGGATCGGCCGCAGGCTTGACGGCTGCCGGCTTGGGCGGCGCAATCTCCACGGCAACTGCCAGCAGCAACGCCACGCCAACGGCCGGATAGCGCCACTCGACGCGGCCTTTGTGGCGCAGGTTGAAGAAGTGGCGAATGAAGACGCCGGCCGCCATGATGAAGCCAAGCACCAGCCACGCATACTTATTCTGGTATGTCATCGCATAGTGGTTGCTGATCATGATGAACAGCACCGGCAGCGTGAAGTAGTTGTTATGCACGCTGCGCTGCTTGGCCTTGATACCGTGGATCGGATCGGGCAGGCTTCCCGCCTGCATCGCCTGCACCATCTTGCGCTGGCCGGGAATGATCAGCATCGCCACGTTGGCCACCATGATGGTGCCGATCATGGCGCCGATATGGATGAAGGCCGCGCGGCCGCTCAGCAGGTGCGTCAGCGCATAGGCCGAGCCAACCAGCAGCAGGAATACAACCAGGCCAAGCCACTTCTCGCTCTTGCCCAGCGGAGAGCGGCACAGCGTGTCGTACACCACCCAGCCAGCGACCAGGAAGCCGATGCCGATGCCGACCGCCTGCAGGCTGGATAGGTCGGCCACCTGCTTGTCCACCATCATGGCCTGTGCATTGAAGTAGTAGGCGATGGTAAGCAGCGCAATGCCGGACAGCCAGGTGGTGTAGGCCTCCCATTTGAACCAGTGCAGCTCCTTCGGCAACTCGGCCGGCGCCACCAGGTATTTTTGCGGGTTATAGAAACCGCCGCCATGCACCGCCCACAATTCGCCTGAAACGCCCTTCTTCGCCAGGTCCGAGCCCGGAGCCGGCGGACGGATCGAATTATCCAGCCAGACGAAATAGAAGGAGGCGCCGATCCAGGCAATGCCAGTAATGATGTGCAGCCAGCGTACCAGCAGGTTCGCCCATTCCAGGCCATAGGGCAGCAGGTATTCCATGTAAATCCTTGAGTTGAAGAAGTGGCAATCTATCGAAGATACGCGTTTTCGAGCCCCCGCAACATGAAATATGTCGTATATTCAAGATATTCGAATTCATATACGTAAGCAAGATGTCCGGCCTGCCGCAACACCTCGATATTCACCTCATTCGCATCCTCTACCTGCTGCTGGTGGAGAAAAACGTGTCGCGCGTGGCGCTCAAGCTGAACCAGCCGCAGCCCTCCATCTCGGCCTCGCTGCGCAAGCTGCGCGAACTGACCGGCGATCCCCTGCTGGTGCGGGGTGCCCGCGGCATGGTGCCGACCCAGCACGGCGAAAGCCTGCTCAAGCCGGCCAAGCGCATCCTGGACGAGACGGAATCGCTGTTCGTGAAAAAGACGCCGTTCGTGGCGCAGGAAGAAGCGCGCACCTTCAATATCGCCGCACCGGATTACCTGGACAGCCAGTTCCTGCCGAATGTGGTGGCCATGCTACGCCGCGGCTCGCCGAAGAGCCGCGTGGTGATCCACTCGATCGGCCCCGGCACCGACTACCTGCGGCTGCTATCCGACGGCGACATGGACCTGGTGATCGCCAACTGGGACGAGCCGCCGCAGCACCTGCACATTTCCAAGCTGTTCGAAGACCCGATCATCTGCGCCATGCACGCCGGCAGCCCCTACGCCAAGCGCACCGCCAGCGATGCGATGTCGCTGGACGACTATCTCACCCTGCCCCACGTCGCGCCATCGCAGATGGTGCCCGGCTACGGCGGCGTGATCGACTCATTCCTGGAGCGCCAGGGCATGCGGCGCAACGTAGCGGTGGAATCGGCCTATTTCAGCCTGATCCCCTACATGCTGGCGCAAACCGACCTGGTGCTGACCACCGGCCGCCAGTTCCTGCGCTTCTACGAGAATTCGCTGCCGCTCAAGGTATTCACCCCGCCGGTGAAATTCCCACCCATGCGCTTCTACCAGCTTTGGCACGAACGCGTGCACCAGGCGCCGGAACACAAATGGCTGCGCGACCAGGTCACCGCCGCGGCAAAGGCACTTTAAATGTCCGGTATATAGCGTTGCTTATAGCGCACGGCGCCTGGCGGGATATGATCGATTGTTCAAGATAGGACAACTGCGATGACCACGACCCTCCCTGAACTGAACTCCTGCGACCTGGCCGCATTCATCGACCACCTGCGCGGCATTTACGAACATTCGCCATGGATTCCTGAACGCGCTGCGGCGCAGCGGCCGTTTGCGACGCTGGCGTCGCTGAAGCAGGCCTTGCAAGGCGTCGTCACCAGCGCGACCGAGGCTGAGCAGCTTGGCCTGATCCGCGCCCACCCGGAACTTGCAGGCAAGGCTGCCATCGCCGGCGAGCTGACCGCCGAATCGACCAGCGAACAAGCCAAGTCCGGCTTGAACCTGTGCAGCGCCGAGGAATTCGCTACTTTGCATCAACTGAATGCCGAGTACAACGCCAAGTTCGGCTTCCCCTTTATCCTGGCCGTCAAGGGTCCGACCGGCCAAGGCTTGACGCGCGAAACGGTCATCGCCACCTTCGCGCGCCGCCTGAAAAACCAGAAGACGGACGAAATGGCGGAATGCCTGCGCCAGATCCACCGCATCGCCGAAATCCGCCTGAACGACCTGCTGGGCGTAAAGCTGGTATTCGGCCCGCAAATCATGCAATGGTCGGAAGACCTGGCTCAGTGGAGCGACGACGAAGGCGCCCTCACCTGCGCCTACATGACCAACGCCCACCGCGCCACCGCCGCACAACTGGCTACGTGGATGCGCGAGTCCGGCATGCAGGTTGAGATTGACGCCGTCGGCAACGTCGTTGGCCGCTACCTGTCCGACGCACCGGGGGCAAAGACCATCCTCACCGGCTCACATTACGACACCGTGCGCAACGGCGGCAAATACGATGGCCGCCTCGGAATCCTGCTGCCGATCGCCATTGTGCGCCACCTGCACGCCAAAGGTGAAAAGCTGCCATTCAATTTCGAGGTGATCGGCTTCGCGGAAGAGGAAGGCGTGCGTTTCCGCAGCACCTTCCTGGGCAGCAACGCCGTAACCGGCAAGTTCGACATGTCACTGCTGGACGCTGTCGATGCGGACGGCATCACGATGCGTGACGCCCTCGCCGCCGCGGGCCACGACGCAGCCGCCATTCCAGCCATCGCGCGCCGCCGCGAGGATATCGCAGCCTATGTCGAAGTCCACATCGAACAGGGCCCCGTACTGCTGGAAAAAGGCCTGCCGGTCGGTGTTGTCACCGCCATCGCCGGCAGTTCGCGCTTCCTGGTCGATCTGCAAGGGGTCGCAAGCCATGCCGGCACAACCCCCATGCACATGCGCAAGGACGCTGCCGCAGCGGCAGCCGAAGTTGTTTTGCTCGTTGAGCAGCGCTGCTCGCAAGGCGAAGCATTGGTCGGCACCGTTGGCCAGCTCCAGGTACCGGGCGGCTCCGTCAACGTGATTCCGGGCGCCTGCAAACTCTCGCTCGACATCCGCGCCGCCGACGACGCAGTGCGCGAGGCTGCAGTACGCGATGTCCTCGATGGCCTGTCAGCGATCTGCGCCCGCCGCAATATCGAATTCAAGGTGGAGAAGATTGTCGAAGCCAAAGCAGCGCCATGTGCGCCGTGGCTGATGCGGCAGTTGGGAGACGCAGTCCAGCGCAGCGGCCTGCCGCGCTTTGACCTGCTGTCGGGCGCCGGCCACGATGCGATGGCTATCGCCGCGCTGACCGATGTGTGCATGCTGTTCACACGCTGCGGCAATGGCGGCATCAGCCACAACCCGCTGGAGATCATGACGGCCGACGATGCGGAAGTTTCTGCGCAGGTGCTGCTCGACTTCCTGCGCAGCTTCAAGCCGCATTAAGCCTGGCGCCGCAGCGCCGTGAGGATTTCCTCGTTGTGCTGGCCTACACCGGGAATCGCATTCGGCGCCGCCGGCGCCGGCGTCCCGGAGAAACGCGGTGCCGCATTCGCC
The DNA here is from genome assembly GCA_966077345.1 of uncultured Duganella sp. Taxonomy (GTDB): domain Bacteria; phylum Pseudomonadota; class Gammaproteobacteria; order Burkholderiales; family Burkholderiaceae_D; genus Rugamonas. The sequence goes on along the minus strand of CBHREK010000005.1, from coordinate 29,734 downwards.
TGCAATACACCTTCCGTGGCGTAGGTGCCTCGAGCCTGCAGGTGCGGATGCCGCGCCGCTTCCGAAGGCGCCAGCACCGGAGCAAAACAGGCATCCGTGCCTTCCAGCAGCGCACACCATTCTTCGCGCGTGCGCATCGCGAACAGCTCCGCAAATGCCGCCCGCTGCAGCGGCCACTGGCCCGCCGCATGCTGGGCTGCAAATCGCCGGTCGTTGGCCAGGCCGAGCTTCTCCAGCAGCAGCTTATAGAACTTGCCTTCCAGCGCGCCCACGGTGATGTCGCGGCCATCCTTGCAGCGATAAGTGTTGAACCAGTGCGGACCGTCCAGCACTGAAGTGCCGCGCTGTTCACGCATCAATCCCGCCGCCGACAGGTCGAGCAAGAGATTCATCATGTGCGCAGAGCCGTCAACGATGGCAGCATCGATCACCTGCCCCTTTCCGCCGCCGCGCACATGAAGGATGGCTGATACCAGGCCCAGCGCCAGATACAGCGCGCCGCCGCCAAGGTCGCCCACCAGGGTCGGCGGCGTCACCGGCGGCACGTCGCCGGCACCGGCGTAATGCAGCGCACCGGAGAGCGCGATGTAGTTGTTGTCATGCCCTGCCGCCTGCGCCAGCGGGCCTTCCTGTCCCCATCCGGTCATGCGCCCATAGGCAAGGCGCGGATTACGTGCCAGGCACACTTCCGGGCCGAGGCCAAGGCGTTCCATGGCCCCCGGCCGCATGCCCTCGATCAGGCCGTCCGCGTCTTCAATCAGTTGCAGCACGGTGTCGATTGCACCGGGCTCCTTGAGGTCCAGCGCCAGCGAGCGCTTGCCCCGGCGCAAGATGCCGGCGGTCGGGATCTCCGCCGGGCCGGGACGCTCAACCACGATCACATCCGCGCCCAGGTCCGCCAGCAGCATGCCGCAAAATGGTCCCGGGCCGATCCCCGCGATCTCGATAATCCTGACACCGGACAGCACGCCCATCTCAACGCTCCGTGTAGTAAGCCGCGCCGGCTGCGGCCATCGCCTTCAACTGTGCAGGAGGCGCAAAGCGGTCGCCGTGGGCGGCCGCCAGGCGTTCGCACTGCGCCACGAAGGCCGCCGAGCCGGCATTGTCGATCATGCTCAATGGACCGCCCCGGAAAGGCGGGAAGCCCCATGCGAGGATAGCACCGACATCCGCATCGCGCGCTGAACGCAGCACGCCTTCGTCCATGCAGCGGGCGGTTTCGACGGCTTGCACCACGGTCAGGCGTTCGACCACGGTTGCCACATCGGGCTGCACCGCCGCGCGCGGGAACAGTTCCGCCAGCCCTGGCCACAACGACTTCTTGCCGCCCTCGGGGTAATCGTAAAAGCCTTTGCCGGCCTTCTTGCCGATGCGGCCCAGCTCCACCATGCGCGCCGCCACTTCGTGGCCGGGACGGGCTCGATACGCGTCGCCCAGGTCGGCGCGCGTCTGGCGGTCGATCTTCCAGATCAGCTCAGACGACACTTCGTCAGTCAACGCCAGTGGGCCAACCGGCATGCCAGCCTGCAGGCCGGCGTTTTCGATCAGCGCAGGCGCCACGCCTTCCGCCAGCAGCGCCAGCCCTTCCAGCACGTAAGTCGAGAACACGCGGCTGGTATAGAAACCACGGGAATCGTTGACCACGATTGGCGTCATGCCCAGCGCGCGCACCAGGTCCATCGAACGTGCCAGCGTGGCTTCGGAAGTCTGCTTGCCAACGATGATCTCGACGATGGCCATGCGGTCCACCGGCGAGAAGAAATGCAGGCCGATGAAATTGGCCGGCCGCGTACTTGCTTCCGCCAGCCCGGTGATCGGCAAGGTGGACGTATTGGACGCGAAGATTGCCTCGGCGCCGAGCACCGCCTCAGCGCGGCGTGTTACGCCTGCCTTGATGCCGCGATCCTCAAACACCGCCTCCACCACCAGATCCGCGCCAGCCAGCAGCGCAAAATCGGTCGTCGGAGTAATCCGTGCCAGCAGCGCTTCCGCCTTCTCGGCGGAGACCTGGCCGCGCTGCTGCTGTTTGGCGAGCAGCCCCACCGAATACGATTTGCCTTTCTCTGCTGCCTCCTGCGCTGTATCGACCAGCACCACCTCGATGCCGGCCTTGGCGGCGACATAAGCAATGCCGGCACCCATCATGCCCGCGCCCAGCACGCCGATCTTGCTGTACTTCTGCTGTGGCACATCCTTCGGACGCGAAGCGAGCTTGTTTGCCTCGTTCATGCTGAAGAACAGCGTGCGGATCATGTTCTTCGCTTCCGGCGACAGCACGGTTTGCACGAAGTAGCGTGCTTCCGTCATCAAGCCGGTATCGAGGTCCGTAATCAGGCCTTCATACACGCAGGACAGGATGTTTCTCGGTGCTGGATAGTTACCGTAGGTCTTGGCGCGCAGCATGGCGTTGGCCGCCATGAACACCTGCTGCACCGCCGGCGAAGACACTGCGCCACCAGGGATCTTGAAACCCTTGGCGTCCCATGGCTGTTGCACGCCTCCGGCAGCGATTGCGCTTTCCAGCCAAGCGCGTGCCGCCACCACCTCGGTGCCGGACGGGACGACTTCATTCAGGATGCCCAACTCGCGCGCTGCGCCGGCGGTCAGGCGCTTGCCTTCCAACAGCAGGGGCAACGACTTCTGGATGCCGACCAGGCGCGGCAAGCGCTGCGTTCCGCCGCCGCCTGGCAGCAAGCCAAGCGTGACTTCCGGCAGGCCGAAACGGGCCTTCGGATTATCGGCCGCCACGCGGTAATGGCCGCACAGCGCCACTTCCAGGCCGCCGCCAAGCGTCGTGCCAGGCAAGGCCATGGCGACCGGCTTGCCGCAGGTTTCCAATCTTCGCAGCGCGCGGTCCAGGCGCACTACGCGCTCGAACAACACATCGGCAGTCTTGGCGGACAGCAGCCAATCGAGATCGCCGCCCGCGATGAAATCAGGCTTGGACGACGTCATCAGCACGCCCTTCACGGCGGCATCAGCTACCGCGCGTTCAATCAACTCGCACAGCGCGCCGCAGCTCTCCTCATTCAGTACATTCTGGCTGCGCCCCGGCATATTCCAGCTCAGTGTCGCGATGCCGTGGGAATCCAGGCTGTAATCAATCATTGTCTGTCTCCCTCAAATGCGCTCGATAATGGTTGCGGTGCCCATGCCCGCGCCAACGCATAGCGTGGCCAGGCCGGTTTGCAGGTTGCGGCGTTCCAGCTCATCCAGCAGGGTGCCGAGGATCATGGCGCCCGTCGCGCCCAACGGGTGTCCCATCGCGATGGCGCCGCCGTTCACGTTCATCTTCTCGTGCGGTACGTTCATCACTTCCATGAAGCGCAGCACCACGGAAGCAAAAGCCTCGTTCAGCTCATACAGGTCAATGTCGGAAGCCTTCATGCCTGCGCGCTTCAGCGCTTTTTCCGCTGCGTAGCTTGGGCCGGTCAGCATGATGGACGGTTCGCTGCCGATGGATGCGAAGGAACGGATGCGCGCACGCGGCTTGAGGCCTGCGCGCTCGCCTGCTTCACGGGTGCCGATCAGCACCGCCGCCGCACCGTCCACGATGCCGGAACTGTTGCCGGCGTGGTGTACGTGCTGCATCTGCTCGATCTGCGGATAGCGTTGTGTGATGACCGAATCAAAGCCGAAGTTCGCGCCCATGTCGGCGAACGAGGCCTTCAGCGCACCCAGCGATTCAAGCGTAGTCTCGGGACGCACCAATTCGTCGCGAGCCAGCATGGTCAGGCCATTGCGGTCCACCACCGGGACGACCGAGCGCGAAAAACGGCCTTCCTGCCACGCGCGGTGGGCGCGCTGCTGCGACTCGACGGCATAGGCGTCGACATCGCGGCGGCTATAGCCCCAGATTGTCGCAATCGCATCGGCCGAAATCCCTTGCGGAACAAAATAGGAATCGAAGGCGCTTTGCGGATCAACCGGCCAGGCGCCGCCCGAGGAACCCATCGGCACGCGCGACATTGCTTCCACGCCGCCCCCGACCACCATGTCGGACTGCCCGGACATCACCTGCGCCGCAGCCATATTGCAGGCATCCAGCCCGGATGCGCAGAAGCGGTTGATCTGCACGCCAGCAACCGACTCCGCGTAGCCGGAAGCAAGGGCTGCCACACGGCCAATGCAGGCGCCCTGCTCGCCCACCGGCTCCACGCAGCCGAGCACCACGTCGTCGATGATCGCGCTGTCGAAATTGTTGCGGCTGACCAGCGCACGCAGCGCGGTCTCCGCCAGGCGCAGCGGCGTTACGCCGTGCAGCGAACCATCCTTCTTGCCTTTGCCGCGCGGCGTGCGCACGGCGTCAAAGATATAAGCTTCCAAGCAGGTCTCCTTACAGCGTGCGGCTGATCAGTTCTTTCATGATTTCGTTGGTGCCGCCGTATACGCGCTGCACGCGCGCGTCGGCCCAGGCGCGGGTGATCGGGTATTCCCACATATAACCATAGCCGCCGTGCAGCTGCACGCATTTGTCCAGTACGCGGAACTGCATTTCGGTGGTCCAGTACTTCGCCATGGACGCCGTTGCGGCATCCAGCTTGTCTTCGATCAGCAGCTCCATGCAGCGGTCCACGAACACCCGGCACATCTGCACCTCGGTCTTGATCTCAGCCAGCGTGTGCGCAATGGTCTGGAATTCGGCGATCGGACGCTTGAAAGCCTTGCGGTCACGCGTGTATTGCACCGTCCACTCCAGGCCCGATTCGGCGGCTTGCACAGCCATGATGGCGATCTGCATGCGTTCCCACGGCAGTTCCTGCATCAGGTACTTGAAGCCTGCGCCCTCTTCGCCCAGCAGGTTCTTTGCCGGCACACGCACATTCTCGAAGAACAGCTCGGAAGTGTCCTGCGCCTTCATGCCGGCCTTCTTCAGGCGCTTGCCTTTGCTGAAGCCTTCCATCGAAGTGTCGACCACGAACAGGCTGATGCCCTTGGCGCCAGCCGTAGGATCGGTCTTGGCGACCACGATCACGACGTCGGCGTTCCAGCCGTTGGTGATGAAGGTCTTGGAGCCGTTCATGATGTAATGGTCGCCGTCGCGGATGGCAGTAGTGGCTACGCCTTGCAGGTCGGAGCCGGTACCCGGTTCGGTCATCGCAATCGCGCCGATCATTTCGCCGGTGGCCAGCTTGGGGATGTAGTGCGACTTCAGGTACTCGCTGCCGTAGTGCAGGATGTAAGGCGCCACGATTTCCGAATGCAGCATGAAGCCCGGCCCGGAAGCGCCGACGCGCGCCTGTTCTTCGATCAGCACCATGCTGTAGCGACGGTCCACGCCCACCCCGCCGTACTGCTCCGGCATGGTGGGGCACAGGAAGCCCGCGGCTCCGGCCTTCAGCCAGGCGTCGCGGTCCACATAGCCCTGGTCTTCCCAGCGCTCGTGGTGTGGGGCGATCTCGGTTTCCATGAAGCGGCGCGCGGATTCGCGCAGCATATCGTGTTCTTCGTTGAATAAAGTGCGAGGGATCATCAGGCAAGGTCTCCGTTGATGTTATAGGTCAGTTGACCGAAATAGTATCGGTCAGTTGACCTATTTGTCAATCGACGGGATAATTCGTGTCTTATGAAGAAAAAGTCAGACACGCCCCTGCAGGCAAAGGAATCCAACACCACCACCAAAGGGTTTGAGCGCGCCAGCGCCATCCTGGAGGCAGCGCGGTTGTTGCTGGCGCACGACGGTTATGCGGCGCTGGCCATGCGCAGCGTCGCGCAGCAGGTGGGGGTGAGCCTGTCGACTGTGCAGCATTACTATCCCAGCCGGGATGCCTTGATCGAGGCCTTGCTTGAGCAGACTTTCGCCCGCTACCAGGCCGGTATCGACGAACGCGTCGCAGCCGCCGGCACTGGCCCGCGCGTGGAGTTATTCGAATCGATCATTGATTACTTCCTGGCCGACCTGCGCGACCAGGTGTCGAGTGGACTGTTCTTCGAAATCGCCGCCCTGGCCAACCGCCATCCGGTTGCCACCAAGCTGTTCGACACGATGATGACCCGCGCCCGCAGGACGCTGCGCAACCTGATTCACGAGATCGATCCGTCGCTATCGATGCAGCAATGCGAAATTCGCGGCACGTTGATCGTGGCGCAGATGCTGGGCACCATGCTGTTCATCTCTGAAACCCGCCCACAGCATAAGGAACTGGAAGACCTGGCGCATGAGGCCACCGTCGCCATCACCCGCATCGCCTTTGGCCGCTAGTCGGCTTCGATTTTCTTTATGAGGCGGGCCAGGGACTTTTCGCTGCGGGCCAAATCAAGAGGCGCGGTGAAACCCGCGTGCCGAGCCAAACGTTCCATCAGTTGCACCAGGCGGCCATTTCTCGTTTGCGGTCCTGGCGACCATGCCGAGCCGCATTTACCACTCGATGTCGAGAAGACGTAAGACACACCGTCCAATCCCCCTTCCCCTGGACTTCTGGCTTCGACGATAGCTTTCGTGAAAACCTGCTGGATACGGTCTGCCACGCCAGCATTCAGAGACGCGCGGTGGACCTTCGTCACGATCTTTGGCTTACTGAAATCCATGTGGTAGCTCCCCCTGCCATCTGCAACGATCGAATCGGCCCAATGGGATGACTGGAACTCTACAAAATAAACATCGGATCCCACCAGTCTTATTCCCGACTCGGTCTCGAATGAAGGGAATACTGTCAACTGAAGGCTGGCAGGCTTCGCCACAGCTTTATCGATAATCCGGTTTACCGCGGCATGATAAGGATCGCCAGCCTCGCGGCACGGCTCCAAAGAGTTTTGCGCAGCGGACGCGCCGCATACTGAAAGAGCGAGTGTAAACAGAAGGCTTCGAATCATGTCCAGTCTTCGACATGGAGTCACCGTCGCATCACCCGAATCGCCTTTGACAGGCAAGGTAGAGGCCCACATTCAAGTATCCCCTTGTGCGCGCTCAGCTCGCGATGCTTTCAAGAATTCGCGTCGCGTCTTCAATAGCGTGCCGACCCATCGCGCTGGAGCATCGGGGGAAGTGGCAAGCCACATTTTGTGGGCCGGCACCAGGGCGATCAACACCAAGACTATGAAGACAAACAGGAACAGGAGCAACGCCAACGCCAATGGAATCAACAGCCAGTACGCCGAAATCGACAGGAACTCGTCGATTTGACTGGCAGTAACCGCATCGCTCGGCACAACCAGCCAAATCAGGACAAGCTCAATAAGTAGCGTGATGATGAATACGAAGCCGCACAAAAGAATGCGGGTAATGCGATCGGGCATGTGAAGCCTTCATTGCAAAAAAGACATCCGCAGTATGAAGCCAAAGTTGCCCGAGATCAAGCAAACGCTAGTCAGACTGTACCGGCGCGTTCCAGCATGGCGTGCAGCAGCACATTGCAGCCCGCTTCCAGGTGCTCCTTCTTGGCGTCTTCGATTTCGTTGTGGCTGATGCCATCCTTGCAGGGGACGAAGATCATCCCGGCGGGAGCGACACGGGCCGCATAGATCGCGTCGTGGCCCGCGCCGGAAACGACGTCCATGGTGGAATAGCCTAGTTTCTCGGTCGCCTTGCGGACAGCGCCAACGCAGTCCGGATGGAACGGGCATGGCGGATAGTACGATACGCGCTCAATCTTGACCGGCAGGCCCGTCTCGGCAGAAGTCTTGTCGATGAAGGCCAGCATGTCTTCGTGCATCTTGTTCAGCAGTTCGTCGTTCACATTGCGCAGGTCGATGCTGAATTTGACCTGGCCGGGAATCACGTTGCGGCTGTTGGGGAAGACTTGCATCATGCCGACCGTGCCGCGGCCATAAGGCGGGTAGCGGTTGGCGATGGCGACCACTTCGGGGATGATCTGGGCCGCCACCTGCATCGCGTCTTTGCGCAGGTGCATCGGGGTCGGGCCGGCGTGGGCTTCCATGCCGGTCACGGTGCAGTCGTACCACGAAAGCCCCATCACGGCGGGCACTACGCCGATGACTTTATCGGCATCCTCCAGCACGGGGCCCTGCTCGATGTGCGTCTCGAAGTAGGCGCCGATAGGATGCTGGCCGGGAACCTGGTCGCCTTTGTAGCCGATGCGCTCCAGTTCCTCGCCGACCGTCTTGCCTTCGGTATCCTTGGCAGCGTAGGCGTGTTCCAGCGTGAATGCGCCGCAGAATACTCCGGAGCCCATCATCACGGGCACAAAGCGCGAGCCTTCCTCATTGGTCCAGAACGCAACCTCGATCGGTGCGCGCGTCTTGATGCCCTTGTCGTTCAGGGTGCGGACGACTTCCAGCCCCGCCAGCACGCCGTAGTTGCCATCGAACTTGCCGCCCGTAGGTTGCGTGTCGATATGGCTGCCGGTCATGATTGGCGGCAGCGTGTTGTCTTCGCCATCGCGGCGCATGAAGACGTTGCCGATCTGGTCAACCGTGACCGACAGGCCGGCGTCGCGCGCCCAGCTTGTGACAAGGTCGCGGCCCTGCTTGTCGAGGTCCGTCAACGTCAGGCGTTTGACGCCGCCTTTCGGGGTGGCGCCGATTTTGGCCAGCTCCATCAGCGAATCCCACAGGCGGTCGCTATTGATACGTAGATCGCTCATGATGCACTCCTTAGCGCGCCGTCACTGGCGCAAACGCAGGACGGTCGACGTGGCGCCCGGCGCCTTCGACTGCCCGCAAATCTCCACGATGGAACACGACCTTGCCGGCCGCCACCGTGGTGCTCGGAATTCCTTTGACCGTCCGTCCCTCGAAGACATTGAAACCGCCCTTTGCGAACTGGGTCTTGGCCGAAATCGTGCGGCTGCCTTCCGGATCCCACACCACGATATCCGCGTCAGATCCCGCCGCAATCACACCTTTGCGCGGGTAGATATTGAAGATCTGCGCGGCATTGGCGGAAGTCACGCGCACGAATTCGGATGGTGTCAGCTTGCCGCTGTTGACGCCCTCGTCCCAGATCACTGCCATGCGGTCTTCCACGCCGCCGCAGCCGTTCGGGATCTTGGTGAAGTCGTTGCGGCCTGCCGCTTTCTGCTCGGCGCAGAAGGTGCAGTGATCGGTAGCGGTGGTGTGCAGGTTGCCGCCTTGCAGGCCCTGCCAGAGCGCCTTCTGGTGCTCGCGGCTGCGGAACGGTGGGCTCATGACGTGACCTGCCGCGAACTCGAAATCCGGATGGTCATACACGCTGTCGTCCACGATCAGGTGGCCGGCAAGTGCTTCGCCATACACACGCTGGCCGGCTGCACGGGCGCGCGTAATCGCATCCAGCGATTCCTTGCAGGACACGTGTACGATGTACAGCGGCGTATTCAGCACGTTGGCGATGGCGATGGCGCGGTTGGCCGCTTCCGCTTCCACTGCGGGAGGGCGCGAAAGGGGATGCGCACGCGGGCCGGTAATTCCCTGGCGCAGAAGGTCCTGCTGCAACTGGTAAACCAGCTCGCCGTTTTCGGCATGCACAGTCGGTATCGCACCCAGTTCCAGCGCTCGGCGGAAGCTTTTCACCAGCGTTTCATCGTCCGCCATGATGGCGTTCTTGTACGCCATGAAGTGCTTGAAGCTGTTCACGCCGTGATTGCGCACCAGCGTGCCCATTTCCTCATGCACCTTGTCGGACCACCAGGTGATCGCCACGTGGAAAGTGTAGTCGCCGGCTGCCTTCTCGGCCCAGCCGCGCCACTGGTGGTAAGCCTCGAGCAGCGGTTGCTGGGGATTGGGAATGACGAAGTCGATGATGGTGGTATTGCCGCCAGCAAGTCCAGCCGCCGTACCGGTGAAGAAGTCGTCCTGCGTGACGGTGCCCATGAAGGGCAAATTCATGTGCGTGTGCGGGTCAATCCCGCCCGGCATGACGTACTGGCCGCCGGCATCGACGATTTCGGCGCCGGCCGGCGCGGCCAATGCCGGGCCCACTGCGACGATCTTGTCGCCTTCACACAGTACATCGGCGCGGAAAGCACGGTCCGCGTTCACTACAGTCCCGCCACGAATCAAAGTCGCCATTTACGCTTTCTCCGGAATGGGTGGCGGCACGGCCTTGGCCGCCCTGCCCTTCATCAAGATGCCGTACACCAGCGCCGCAATCGCGATGCCGACGAACCATGCATAGGTATAAATCAGCTTGAAGCCGTCGCCGACGTCGCCGAACGATGCCGGGAAGGCGGCGTTCAGGAAGCCCGGCACATTCGGCGCAACGCCGAACGCAAAGGCCAGCAGCGCGGCGGAATTCCAGCCGTTGGTGTAGCTGTATTCGCCGTTGTCGACATACAGCGCGCCGACGTTCAGCTCTGTCTTGCGAATCAGGTAGTAGTCGACAATGAGCACGCCTGCGATTGGCCCCAGCAACGCCGAATAGCCGATCAGCCAGGTGAAGATGTAGCCCTGCGTGGTTTCCAGCAGCTTCCATGGCATCATCGCCAGCGCAATGCCGGCCGTGATATAGCCGCCGGTGCGGTAAGAAATATGCTTTGGCGCCAGCGCGGAAAAGTCATACGCCGGGCCGACCAGGTTGGCCGCCAGGTTGACCGAAATCGTGTCGATCAACAGGATCACCAGCGCCACCAGCACCGCCACGCCGGTCATGCGGCTGGCCAGGTCGACCGGATCCCAGATCGCCTTGCCGTACAGGACAACGGTAGCCGAGGTGACGATCACCGCCAGCGCCGCCAACAGGCCCATAGGCACCGGCAGGCCGACCGACTGGCCCAGCACCTGGTCGCGCTGTGTCTTGGCGAAACGGGTGAAGTCCGGAATATTCAACGCCAGCGTAGCCCAGAAGCCGATCATTGCCGTCAACGAAGGCCAGAACGTCGGCCAGAACTGGCCAGCCTTCTTGCCGCCTTCAACGAATTTCGAAGGCTGCTCCAGCAAGGTACCGAAGCCGCCCGCTTTCTGGTACACCCAGCCAAGCAGCACGAAGCAGATGATGATCTTCAGCGGTGCCGTATAGGTCTCCAGCTTGCGGATCGCATCCATGCCGTGCACGATGTACCAGAACTGGATCGCCCAGAAGGCAATGAAGCAAAGCAGCTGCGCGCCGTTGATGCCAAGCCCGCCGATCTTTGCACCGCCGATCTCGCCGCCCATCATCACGCCCAGCAGCGTATAGATCATCTGCCCGCCGAACCAGGTCTGGATGCCGTACCAGCCGCAGGCCACGATGGCGCGCATCAGCGCCGGTAGCCGTGCGCCGGACGTGCCGAACGAGGCCCGCGCCAGCACCGCATATGGAATGCCGTATTTGGTGCCCGCGTGGCCGATCAGCAGCATCGGCAACAGCACAATGGTATTGGCCAGGAAAACCGTGAGGACAGCCTGTCCCGCCGACATGCCGCCTTCAATCAGGCTGGCCGCCAGCGTATAGGCGGGGATGCACATGACCATCCCAACCCAGAGTGCAGCGAAGTGATACCAGCGCCAGGTGCGCTGCGATTCATTGGTCGGGGCCAGGTCTTCGTTCCACAGCTGGGAGTTGTCGCTCATGCAGTCTCCTTCATTTCGGCCCGCGGGTTGCGCGGGTCCTGGGTCCAGTTCATGTAAGGCTTGCCCGTTGGGACTGCGACCATCGTAATACAACCTTGCACCGGACAGGTGATTTCGCACAGGTTGCAGCCGACGCATTCCTCGTCGTTGACCTTGTACGTCCGCGTGCCGGTCGCCTCGTCGATCAACTGGAAGATGGACTGGTGCGACGTATCCTCGCAGGCCACGTAGCAGCGGCCGCACTTGATACAGTCGTCCTGGTTGATATGGGCGATGGACTTGTAGTTCATGTCCAGGAACTTCCAGTCCGTGGTGTTCGGCACCGCCTTGCCCATGAAATCGTCCAGCGTCTTATAGCCTTTGGAATCCATCCAGCGTTCCAGGCCATCCTTCATTTCCTGCACGATGCGGAAGCCGTGCAGCATCGCTGCGGTGCAAACCTGAACGCAACCCGCGCCCAGCGCGATGAATTCAGCCGCATCCTTCCAGTTGCCGATGCCGCCGATGCCGGAAATCGGCAGGCCGCGCGTCTCGGGATCGCGGGCAATCTCCGCCACCATGTTCAGCGCAATCGGCTTGACGGCCGGGCCGCAATAGCCGCCGTGGGTGCTGGCGCCGCCCACATTCGGGAAAGCGACCATTTTGTCCAGGTCGAGCGAAGTGATGGAGTTGATCGTGTTGATCAGCGAGACCGCGTCTGCCCCGCCGGCCTTGGCCGCGCGCGCCGGACGGCGAATGTCGGTGATGTTCGGCGTCAGCTTCACGATCACCGGCAGCCTGGTGTGCTTCTTGCACCACGCCGTCACCTGCTCCACGTATTCCGGCACCTGGCCGACAGCGGAACCCATGCCGCGTTCCGGCATGCCGTGCGGGCAGCCGAAATTCAGCTCGATGCCGTCGGCGCCGGTGGCTTCGACTTTCGGCAGGATCGCGGCCCAGTAATGCTCCTCGCAAGGCAGCATAAGCGACACCACGATGGCGCGGTCCGGCCAGGCCTTCTTCACTTCCGTGATTTCCTTCAGGTTCAATTCCAGCGAGCGGTCGGTGATCAGCTCGATATTGTTGAAGCCAAGGACCTCGCGATTCTTGCCATAGATGGCGGAGTAGCGCGAAGACACGTTCACGGCAGGCGGATCTTCGCCCAGCGTTTTCCAGACCACGCCGCCCCAGCCTGCTTCAAAGGCGCGGATCACGTTGTATGCCTTGTCGGTCGGCGGTGCAGAGGCGAGCCAGAAAGGATTCGGCGCCTTGATGCCGCAGAAATTGACGCTCAGGTCGGCCATTATGCTGCCCCCTTCTTCGATTGGATGTCTGTATGGATCGCCATGGCGGCGCGCTTGCCGTGTTCCACCGCCTGCACGGTAAGGTCCTGGCCCAGCGACACGCAGTCGCCGCCGGCATAGATACCCGGCAGGATGGTGCGGAAGCTGTCGTCCACATGGATCTTGTCGCCATCGCGTTTCAGCATGGCTGCCAGCGGGTCGGCCAGCGCGGACGAATCCATCGCCTGTCCAATCGCCTTGAAGATCGCATCGGCCGGCAGTTCAAACGTCAGGCCGGTGCCGATCATGCGCGAGCCTTCCATCGCTGTGCGCTCAAAGCGCATCCCCCGCACGCGGCCCGCTTCATCCAGCAGCACCTGCTGCGGCTGAGCCCAGGTCTGCATGCGCACCTGGTTGGCCTTGGCGATATCCTGCTCGTGGTGGGTGGCGCTCATGGCGTCGAAGCCGCGGCGATAGACCATCGTCACTTCTTCCGCGCCCAGCCGCTGGATCTGCACCGCCATATCGATGGCCGTATTGCCGGCGCCGATCACGATGGCGCGGCGCGGCACCGGCAGCCTGGCCAGGTCGTCCGCCTGGCGCAGTTCGGCAATGTAATCCACCGCTGCCATCAGGCCAGGAGCATCCTCCCCAGTCAGTCCCAGCGCACGGCTGGCGCCCAGGCCGAGTCCGAGGAACACCGCGTCGTACTGGGCATGGAGTTCTTTCAGGTGCAGGTTGGCGCCCAGCTTTTGGCCGTGGCGCACTTCGATCCCGCCGATCCCCAGCAGGAAGTCGACTTCCTTCTGCGCGAAATTGTCGGTCAGTTTGTATTTCGCAATGCCGTACTCATTCAGGCCGCCGGATTTTTCGTGCGCCTCGAAAATGACGACGTCGTTGCCCAGCATGGCCAGGCGGTGTGCACAGGACAGGCCGGCAGGACCGGCGCCCACCACGGCAATCTTCTTGCCGGTCGACGGCGCGCGTTTGAACGGGTGGCCATCCAGCGTGGCGTTATCGAGCGCAAAACGCTGCAGCAGGCCAATCTTGACCGGCTGCCCCTCTGCATCGTGGTTACGCACGCATGCGTCCTCGCACAGGATTTCGGTCGGGCAGACACGCGAGCAGCTGCCGCCAAGGATGTTCTGCTGCAGGATCGTGACCGCGGCGCCGTTCACGTTCTTGTCGTGGATGTTGCGGATGAAGCTCGCCACATCGATGCTGGTTGGGCAAATGCGCGTACACGGCGCGTCGTAGCAATACAGGCAGCGCGCGCTTTCAATCGCAGCCTGGCGCGCGTTCAGGGGCGGCGCCAGGTCGGTGAAATGACCGGCCAGCTCTTCGTTCGTGGCTTTGGGCTGCGGTATGTATTTGAGTGACTCGATCATCGGTTCCATCCTCACTTCATCTGTGGGAAAGCAAACTGTGCGCCAGCACTTGCGGTATTTGGCCAGCGCTCCATCACGGCCTTGTGGCGGGTGTAGAAACGCACGCCCTCCGGACCATAGGCATGGTGGTCGCCAAACAGGCTGCGCTTCCACCCGCCGAAACTATTGAATGCCATCGGCACCGGCAGCGGCACGTTGACGCCAACCATGCCGACCTGGATCTGGCGCACGAATTCGCGGGCCACGCCGCCATCTCGCGTAAAGACCGCAACACCGTTGCCGTATTCATTCTTGTTGATCAGCTCTACCGCCGAGGCCACGTCAGGCAGGCGCACCATGCACAGCACGGGGCCGAATATCTCTTCCTTGTAGATGGTCATGTCGGGTGTGACATGGTCGAACAGCGTGCCGCCGATGAAGAAACCGTTCGGGCGGTCGGCAACCTGGTAGTTGCGGCCATCGACCACCAGGGTCGCCCCTTGCTCCACGCCCTCGCCGATCAGGCGCTCGATGCGCTGCTTGGCTGCTGACGTTACGACAGGCCCCATTTCGGCTTCTGACGCCATGCCATCGCGCACTTTCAGTGCAGCGGTGCGCTCTTTCAGTGCGCCCAGCAGCTTGTCGGCTGCATCGCCCACGGCAGCGACCACCGAAATCGCCATGCAGCGCTCGCCGGCCGAACCGAAGGCAGCGCCCATCAGCGCATCTACCGCCATATCCATGTCGGCATCCGGCATGACCACCATATGGTTCTTGGCGCCGCCCAGCGCCTGCACGCGCTTGCCGTGCTGCGAACCGCGCGAATAGATGTACTCTGCGATCGGCGTAGAGCCCACGAAGCTCACCGCCTGGATCGCCGGGTGATCGAGCAACGCGTCGACTGCCACCTTATCGCCTTGCACGACATTGAACACGCCATCCGGCAAGCTGGCTTCCTTCAGCAAGCGAGCATGCAGCAGCGATGGCGAAGGATCGCGCTCCGATGGCTTGAGGATGAAGGTGTTGCCGCAAGCGATAGCGATCGGGAACATCCACATCGGCACCATCACCGGGAAATTGAACGGCGTAATGCCCGCCACCACGCCCAGCGGCATTCGCATCGACCAGGCGTCGATGCCGCGCGCAATCTGGTCGGTATACTCGCCCTTCATCATCTGCGGGATGCCGACCGCGAATTCCACCATCTCGATACCACGCGCCACTTCGCCCTTGGCGTCCGCGAAGGTCTTGCCGTGTTCGCGGGTCAGCATGGCGGCGAATTCCTCGGTGTGCTGGTGGCACAGCTCGAGGTATTTGAACAGCACGCGTGCACGGGTCAGCGGCGGCGTGTTGGACCAGGCCGGGAACGCCGCTTCCGCAGCACGCACGGCGGCGTCAACTTCATCGGCTGTGCCCAGCGCTACGCGCGCCACCGGCTCGCCCAATGCGGGATTGAATACGTCGCCATAACGCCCGCTGGCCGTATCGACCTTGGCGCCATTGATAAAGTGGGTAATGGTATCGAGATTGCTCATTTCAAGCCCTGAGAATTAGGCCAGCAGCGATTCCGCCGGCACGTAGGTATAGCCAAGGTCGCGCGCCACCGCTTCATAGGTGATGTGGCCCTGGCAGACGTTAAGTCCATTGCGCAAGTGAGGGTTGGCCTTCATGGCCTTGGCCCAGCCCTTGTCGGCCAGCGCAACGGCGTGGCCGATGGTGGCGTTATTCAGCGCAAAGGTGGAAGTACGGGCAACCGCGCCCGGCATATTGGCGACGCAGTAGTGCACTACGCCGTCGACGACAAAGGTCGGGTTCTCGTGCGTGGTGGCATGCGAGGTTTCAAAGCACCCGCCCTGGTCGATGGCCACGTCGACCACCACCGAACCCTGCTTCATGCGCGACACCATATTGCGCGTGACCAGCTTGGGGGCCGCGGCCCCAGGCACCAGCACGCCGCCGATCACCAGGTCGGCATCGGTCACTGCGTCGTCAATGGTGTGGGCGTTGGAGAACATGGTCTGGATGCGGTTGCCGAACACCAGGTCAAGCTGGCGCAGGCGGTCGACGTTCTTGTCCAGCACCGTTACTCGCGCGCCCATGCCGACGGCGATCTGCAGCGCATTGGTGCCGACCACGCCGGCGCCGATAATCGCCACGTTGCCGGGAGCTACGCCCGGCACGCCGCCCAGCAGCAATCCCATGCCGCCTTTGGATTTTTCAAGATAGGCAGCGCCAGCCTGGATCGACATGCGCCCTGCCACTTCGCTCATCGGCGCCAGCAGCGGCAAGCCGCCATTTGGACCGGTGATGGTTTCATACGCTATGCAGACCGCGCCGGATTTCACCAGCGCCCTGGTCTGCTCCGGATCGGGAGCCAGGTGCAGGTAGGTGTAAAGAATCTGGTTCTCGCGCAGCATCGCGCATTCCTGTGGCTGCGGCTCTTTCACTTTGACGATCATTTCGGCCTTGGCGAAGATTTCCTCCGCGGTCGGGATGATCGTGGCGCCGGAGCCCACATACATTTCGTCGGTCAGACCGATTGCAGCGCCCGCGTTGTGTTGCACCAGGACCTGGTGCCCGCGGAGTGTCAGTTCCTTTACGCTGGCCGGGGTAAGGCCAACGCGCGATTCCTGATTCTTGATTTCCTTCGGTACGCCTACCAACATGGTTCGTCTCCTTTGGTTGTTTTACTTAAAACCGGTAAACCAGGGTACGACCCACGGGTCGGACCCTGTCTGCTCGCCTGCTGTTGGTGTTGGTTATGCGCCTTTGATCTTCGTCGAAAATCAAAGGCCTCGAACCAGAACCCCAGGTCGTCGATCTGACTGGGTCTGACCCTATGGGTCGGACCCAGGTTTACCGGTTTTAATCAAGCGTCTTCAACACCTTTCCGAGCTTCCCGAACAATTCGTCGATGTGCTTCTTCTCAAAGGTGAGTGGCGGCGACAACGCGATGATGTCGCCAGTGGTGCGGATCAACAGCCCATCCGCGAAAGCTTTCTTGAACGCGGCGTAAGCGCGCGTTCCGGGCGCACCTTCACGCGACGCCAGCTCGATGCCGGCTACCAAGCCAATGGTGCGGATATCGATCACATGCGGCAGGCCTTTCAGCGAGTGCACCGCATCTTCCCAGTACGGCTGGATTTCCTTGGCGTGGTCCAGCAGCTTCTGCTCCTTGAACACTTCCAGCGTCGCCAGCGAAGCAGCGCAGGCCACCGGATGGCCGGTGTAGGTATAGCCATGGAACAGCTCAATGCCGGCCGGCGCCTCCATGAAGGTATCGTGGATGAACTTTTTGCTGAACACGGCGCCCATCGGGATGGTGCCGTTGGTCAGGCCCTTGGCTGTAGTCATCATGTCCGGCTCGACATCGAAGTAATCGGTGGCGAACGGCGTGGTCAGGCGCCCGAAGCCGGTAATCACCTCATCGAAGATCAGCAGGATGCCGTGCTTGGTGCACAGCTCGCGCAGGCGCTTCAGGTAACCCTTCGGCGGCACCAGCACGCCCGTGGACCCGGCCACCGGCTCCACGATCACGGCCGCGATAGTGGACGCGTCGTGCAGCGCGACGATGCGTTCCAGTTCATCGGCCAGGTGCGCGCCGTATTCCGGTTCGCCGCGCGTGAAGGCGTTCTTCTCGATATTGTGAGTGTGCGGCAGGTGGTCGACGCCGGGCAGCAGCGTGCCGTACGGCTTGCGGTTGCCGGCAATGCCGCCGACCGAGATGCCGCCAAAGCCGACGCCGTGATATGCGCGTTCGCGCCCGATCAGGCGGGTGCGGGAAGCTTCGCCGCGCGCCTTATGGTAAGCCAGCGCAATTTTCAGCGCGGTGTCCACCGCTTCGGAACCGGAGTTCGTATAAAACACGTGGCCGAAGCGATGGTTGGTATATTCCATCAGCTTTTCAGCCAGGTCGAAAGCGGCCGGGTGGCCCATCTGGAAGGTTGGCGCGAAGTCGAGCTGGCCGACCATTTCGCTGACCGCCGCCACGATCTTCGGCTGGCGGTGGCCGCAGGGCACGCACCACAGGCCGGCAGTGCCGTCCAGCACCTGGTTGCCGTCGACGTCCTTGTAGTAGACGCCTTCGGCCGACACCAGCAGGCGCGGATTGGCCTTGAAGTCGCGGTTGTTCGTGAACGGCATCCAGAAGGACGCCAGGGACTGCGGCCGGGCTTCGTTCATTTGCTATCTCCCTCGTTTTTTACGATGCTCAAAAAACTTTACCAGTTGGCAAAATCATGATGCAATAATAGACAGCAAGGTAACTATGGCACATATACACACAAGCGGAAACGCTCCAACCGTACAGGTAGCAAAAACAGTACAGTTTTAGAGGCCCGAATGGACGACAGCGCAACTCCCAACTCCGCATGGCCCGTGCTTTCCATCGAGCGCGCGAAGAAGGGCAGCCTGGTTGAAAAGATCGTGGACGCCATCAGCGCCATGGTGGCCAGCCGCGAGCTGCGCGTCGGCACCAAGATGCCTTCGGTCCGCCAATTCGCGAAGTGTAATGGCATCAGTACCTTTACAGTTGTGGAGGCTTACGACCGCCTGGTGACCCTCGGACTGTTGTCATCACGCCGCGGCTCCGGCTATTTTGTTGCTCGCCACGACGTCCCCGCCCTGCTGCCGCCGGCCGCCATGTTCGCCACACCGGCCGCAGTCGATGCCCTGACGCCCGAACTGTATTCCGGCGCCTCCGAAGCGCTGCCGGTGGGCGCCGGCTGGCTGCCGCCCGAGTGGTACGGCGAAGACACCATCCTCGACGCCGTGCGGCATGCCATGCGCATCCCTGCCAACCGCTTGCGCGGCTACGGCCACCCGCTCGGCTTTCCCGGCCTGCGGCAATACATGGCCTCCACCTTGAGCGACGAACTTTTCGCCGTCGAAGCCGAACAAATCCTGCTGACGCATGGCGCCACGCATGCCTTCGACCTGATCCTGCGCACGCTGACCAAACCGGGCGACACCGTCTTCGTGGAAGATCCGGTGTACAGCAACCTGCTGTCGCTGATTCGCCATCACGGCTGCCACGCTATCGGCATTCCGCGCGACGAACATGGCCTCGACATGGATTTCCTCGCCGCGCAGGCGCGCGAGAGCCAGCCCAAGCTGATGTTCGTCAACACCGTGCTGCAAAACCCGCTCGGCACCAGCCTGACGCAGGCCCAGGCGCATCGCCTGCTGGGCTTTGCCGAGCAGTTCGATTTCTGGCTGGTCGAAGACGACATCTACCGCGAGCTCACCGCGCGCGGGGAGGCCTCGCTGGCCGCGATGGATGGCTTGCGGCGGGTGATCCGTGTCGGCAGTTTCTCCAAGACGCTGTCGCCGGTGCTGCGCGTCGGCTCGATCTGCGCTTCCGCTTCGCTGCTGCCGGAACTGGTGCGCGTGAAGATGCTGGCCGGCCTCACCACGTCCGAAGTGAACGAACGCGCGGCCTACCACGCCATCACCGCACGACCCTACAAGCGCATGGTGGAAAGGCTGGTGGCGCAACTGGCGGAAGGCCGCGAGCGCACCATCGAGCTGCTGGCCTTGGCCGGCATGACGCCGATCGCCAGGCCGCGCGGCGGCATGTTTGTCAGCGCCGGCTGGCAGCAGGCGCCGACAGCGGAATGCAACGGCAAACTGCTTGCCGACCAGGCGCTGAAGTCCGGGATCCTGCTCGCGCCAGGCGAGTTTTTCCAGCTGCGGCAACCGGCTTCCATCTGGTTCCGCTTCAACGTCGCTTATTCGGACAGCCCACAACTGCGGAACTTCCTGCAGTCAATGAGGAGGGAGTATGGCATCAGCTAAACTGCGCCGCGTAATCAACCGCGACCGGCTGGAAGCGGACATCGCCGCCGAAGCCGTGCGCGTATTTGCCGAATCCGGCTACGAAGGCGCATCCGTCGCCACCATTGCGGAAAACGTCGGCCTGTCGAAGCAGAACCTGATGTACTACTTCCCCACCAAGCAGGCGCTCTACCAGCGCGTGCTGGACGACGTGCTGGATGAGTGGCTGGCACGCATGGCCAATATCGCCGAACCGGATGGCGAACCGGCCGAAGTACTGCGCGCCTATATCAAGGCAAAGCTGGATTTCTCGCGCGAGCACCCCTGCGGATCGCGCGTTTACGCCATGGAGGTGATCAGCGGTGCGCCGCTTTATGGCGAGCAGATTCGCGAACGCGTGGTGCCACTGGTGCGCAAGGATATCGAAGTGTTCGAGCGCTGGATTGGCGAAGGCCGCATCGCCCCCATCAACGCCACCCACCTCTTGTTTGCCATCTGGGCCATGACCCAGTCCTACGCCGACTTCGCCGCACAGATGCAGCTGGTGCTTGGCGCCGGCCAGTTGACCGGCGCAGATTTCGCCGACGCTGAAGAAACCATCACCAGGCTGGTGGTCGCCTCCCTGATGCCGGCGAAGCTTTAGCCTAATGGCGGTTGCCGTGCCCTTCGGCCCAGATTACGAAGGTGAAGACCCGGTGGCCGCCACCCAGTTCGCGTTCGAACACTTGCGTGCGCCCGCTATTGGTAGTTCGCATCAGCCGGCCCCACTCCTCCGGCGCATTGCCCGCCGCTTCGCCTGGCGGCGTGCTGAACACGGTCCCCGCGGCATCGAGATGGGAATAGATCGACTTCAGCATGTCGTAATCGTGGGTATTGGGATGTTCGTTGTTTGGCGGGCCCAATGGATTGCTGGTGTAATCCATGCAGGTACCAAGGTTCGGATTGTCGAAGGCCTCGTCCTGGTGATCCAGCCCTAGGGTATGCCCGACTTCCTGGCACATGACCAGGTTGCGCCATTCCGGCTTGTTGTAGGACGCCATGGCGTAATAAGTGTCGTTCATCTTCACCGTGCCCTGGGTGATATGGGTGCCGCTGGCCCACACTTGCGCAATGCCCAGCCAGCCATTGCGTCCGTAGCTGTAATTGCAAACTTCAACGCGGCCCAGGGTCGGCGAACATTTGCGCGCATTGGTCACGCTGCCGGCCACTTCCTGCAAATCAACGACGGTCGACTTGGTCCAGTCGCCAATCATCGAATTGAAGGATGACTGCCAAACATTGCTCACGTTGTTTCCAATCTTGAGGGTAAAGGGGTTCGACGTTCGGCCCCAGTGATAGCCGCCCCACGAGTGGTCGGCCAATGCGGCATGCGGGATCACCGCCGCCGCAAGGATGGACGTACTGCAAAGGAACCGCAAAGTTCTTTTGTGCATGAAGCCCTCCATATGTTCAGGAATGTCGAAATACCGTGCGGATCTCGCGACGGTCTGTCGATGTTAGGCGTGCACAATTGAATTGTCGACATGGATGAGGCTGCTGTCGCTGCTGCGCCACTTTGCGACTAATGGCGGTTGCCGCGCTCCTCGGCCCAGATCACGAAGGTGAAAATGCGATGGCCGCCGCCCAGTTCGCGTTCGAACACCTGGGTGCGCCCGCCATTCGTCGTGCGCATCAGCCGGCCCCATTCTTCTGGCGCATTGCCCGCTGCCTCGCTTGGCGGTGAACTCAATATCGTACCCGCCGTATCAAGATGGGAATAGATCGTCGCCAGCTCATCATAGTCATGCTGGTTGGGATGCTGGTTATCGGGCGTGCCAGCAGGATTGCTGGTGTAATCCATGCAGGTGCCAAGGTTCTTGTTATAGAAGTCCTCATCCTGGTGGTCGAGGCCCAGGGTATGCCCCACTTCCTGGCACATGACGAAGTTGCGCCATTCCGTGCCGCTGTAGGCTGGCATGGCGAAATAGGTGTCGTTCAACTTCACCGTGCCTTGGGTGATATGGGTGCCGCTGGCCCATATTTGCGCAATGCCAAGCCAACCATTGCGCCCATATGTGTAATTGCAGACTTCGACGCGGCCCCTGGTCGGGCTACATTTGCGTAGATTGGCTACGCTTCCCTGTACTTTCGCCAGGTTCAGCACGGAAGATTGCGTCCAATCCGAAATCATCAGGTCGAATGAAGCGTCCCAGTTATCGCTGACATTATTGGCGACTTTGAGCGTAAATGGATTTGACGTCCGGCCCCAGTGGTAGCCGCCCCAGGAGTGGTCAGCCAGGGCTACGGGCGAGAACGCCGCAGCGGCGAGCACGGAGGCACCGCAAATGAACCGGAAAGAGAGTTTCTGCATGATGAGCTCCCAGGCAAGGCGATGGTTCATTCATAGTAGGCTCCCGCTTGCCGAAAGTCGAACCACGCTGCTCATCTGTTGCCGGCACCATACATTCTGTTACGACAGGTTCAATCTTGTTCGCGCGCAACAGCCAGCAACTCGGAAATCGCCCTGCCATCCTCTGGATAAAGCGCGCCGCCAAAACGCAATGCCAGTTCGACCTTCTCACCGCCTGGCAGCAGCAGGGCGCTTGCGGCAGCAGCCTGTTTGAAACGCAGCACCTGGCTTTGCACAATGGAGCGTCGCGCCGCTACGCTCAGGATCACGCCGAATTCATCGACGCCCAAGCGCGCCAGGACATCGCCCTCGCGGCATTCCCTGGCCAGCCGCCGGGAGATCTCCACCATCACGTCGCGATGCTGCGGCCGCACCCGCACCACCATCACGCCCACATGGCCGTTATGCGCAATCGCATCGTCGACGCGCACGCGCAGTTGCTCGTAAAAGGATGACCGGTTTGGCAGCCCCGTCGCAGGGTCTTGGGTCACTTTGCGCTGCAGCACCTGCGCCCCTTCCTGCGAGGCATGGAACATCAATGCGGCCGTCATGTCGGCAATCGCCTGCCCTATCGGCACTTCGTCCTCATCGAAAGGACGCGGTTCGCGCCACGCCAGTTTCAGCACGCCGCCAGCCTGGTCGCCAAACAGCAGCGGCAGGATCGCCATGGACCGCAATCCCACGCGCCGGCAAGCCTCGCGATTAACGCGCTCGTCGATTTCGGAATCGGTGCACGTGGCAGCCTGGCGCGATGTCAGCACAAGGCCCGACAGGCTGCCCTTGATCTGCATGCGCAAGCCAAGCTGGGCTTCCGCGAGGCCGTGCGCTGCCCGGTACACGACTTCGCTGCCTTCCACCAGTTCGATCACGGCGCCGTCCGCGCCGGCCAGCTGCATGGCCTTGGCCGCAGCAAGATCCATGACGGCGCCAAAGGCGGGCCCTAGCCGCGCCAGTTCAAGCTGGGCATCGACAATGGCAACCAGCTTCGAAGGGGTAAGATCCAGCCGGTCGCTCATCGCTCTACTCCGGTATCGGTGTGATCTGCACGCTGGCCACGCGCCACTTTCCTTCCTTGCGCACGTAGACGTCAATATAACGGTAATGACTGCCGAAAGGCTTGCCTTCATAGCTGCCGGTCATGCGCGTTCGGCCGCTCACCAGCGCCACGTCGCCGTAGACGCGGACATCCATGTCTTCCACGCCGTAAGGATTGATCGCCAGTTTCGGCGACATGATCGCGTCCAGGAAAGCCGCCTTGCCAGCCACGTCGCCACGCGCGCTGATCTGGCGGAAGTCTTCCGCCATGTTTTCCGCAATGGCGTCACGGTCTTTGCGGATGATCGCTTTATCCCAGGCGTCGGCCTGCCGCGCCAGTTCTTCCGAAGGCGACACGGCAAAGGCGCTGACAGCGCCAAGCGCCAGCGCTGCGGTGATCATTGTCAGGCGTATTTTCATTGGCATCAGATGTGCTGGTCGATCAGGATAGGATTGCCGTCCGGGTCGATGGCGATAATGTAAGCGGGACCGGTGCCCGATTCGTCGGCCCGCGCCGCCAGCGCTATGCCATTTTCCTCAAGCTGGCGTTGTATTTCGCGTACATCGGTGTAGCCCGGCACCAGTTGCGCATTGCTGTCCCAGCCGGGATTGAAGGTCAGGGTATTCTTCTCGATCATCCCCTGGAACAGGCCGATCACCTGTTCGCCATTTTTCATGATCAGCCAGTTCTCGTCGATGTTGCCGCCAAAATCCCTGAAACCGAACCTGGCGTAAAACTCGCGTGAGGCGCGGATGTCTTTGACATTCAGGCTGAGGGAAAATACCCCGAGTTGCATGCGGAATTCCTCCGATTGCTCAAATATTGCAAATCTAGCATCACATCGCACGGTGGGCAAGGCCTTGCTAGAATGCAAAAAATTCCCGGAGCCTGCATTCCATGCCAGCATTTGCGCCTTTCACCCTGACCGCCCAGCGCCTGCAACTGCGCTCCCTGTCCCCTGCCGACGTGCCTGCGCTGTATCGCATGTATTCCGACCCCGATGCCATGCGCTACTGGAGCAGCGCGCCCTGGGACAGCCTGCAGCAGGCCGAAGCCTATTTCGCCGCCGCCCAGGCAGGCTATGAGAACGGCGAACTGCTGCGCATGGGCGTGGACGTCGGCGGTGAACTGGCCGGCATCATCAACCTGTACAGCTTCAACCGCCAGAACCGCCGCTGCGACATCGGCTACATGCTGGACCGCGCCTTCTGGGGCAAAGGCTATATGCAGGAAGCGATGGCCACCCTGATCGATTACGCCTTCCGCGTGTTGCGCCTGCACCGCATCGAAGCCGACATCGACCCGCGCAACACCGCCTCGGCCAAGCTGCTGAAGAGCTTGCATTTTGTGCACGAAGGCCATATGCGCGAGCGCTGGATCATCAATGGCGAGATCTGCGACACGGACTTTTTCGGCCTGCTGCGCTCCGATTGGCTGGCAGCCCGCTAGCAGTTCATCGCACGCCACCGCAGGTCATCCGCCCCGCTGTGCATTTCGTCGGATGCCGCTCCACTGTTGCCAGGCGCAGCGGTACAGTTGCATCATCGAAACCAAGGAGGAAGTGATGAAAACGATTAACAAAAGCGCCAAGGAAACCGTGAAAGAAGTGTGGCAAGCCTTTGTCGGCATCGGCCGCCACTTCGTCCGCACCCTGGACCATATGTCCTGGCCTGCCATCGTCGGCATGTGCATCGTGATTGCGCTGTTCCTGACCATCCTGCCGCTGGCGATTACCCTGTTCATCGGCGTGCTGATCGCAAAGCTGGCCATCAACGCCTTTGGAGACAAGAAGCAACATGGGTAACCGGACGCGCAGCGTGCTCTCCTTCGTCGGGGAGATTGGCGACACAGCCAGCAGCCTGTGGTGGGACTTCTTCGACTGGCTGGCCCAGGTGCCCCTGCGCCAGCTGGTAGTGACGTGGATGCTCGCCTTCCTGCTCGGCCTGACGCCCGTGCTGCATCCGAAACAGGTTGCCTTCTTCATCATCGGCTCGGCCGGCCTGAAGATCCTCGCCGGCGGCAAGCGCAAGGCGGAAATCGAAGCGCGCAAGGCGGCCGCGCAAGCCGGCACGGAAAGCCTGGAGCGGCGCCTGGTGGAAGCCCAGATGTCGGCCCTGCAGGCGCAAGTCGAACCGCATTTCCTGTTCAATACCCTGGCCCTGATCGGCCAGCTGATCGAGACCGATCCGCCGGAAGCGGCCAAGATCCATACCCACCTGATCGAATACCTGCGCGCCACCCTGCCCCAGATGCGCTCGCGCGGCAACGGCACGCTGGGCCGCCAGATCCAGATGGCGCGCTCCTACCTCGCCATCATGCAAGCCCGCATGAAGTCGCGCCTGTCCGTCTCGATCGACGTGCCCCAGGAACTGGAAAGCGCCACTTTCCCGCCGATGATGCTGCAGATCCTGATCGAGAATTCGATCAAGCACGGCCTCGAGCCGAAAGTGGAAGGCGGCCGCATCGACATTCGCGCCAGCGTCAGCGGCAGCGTGCTGCAAGTCGACGTGCAGGACGACGGCGTCGGTTTCAACGCCTATGCCGGCGACGGCGTCGGCCTGACCAATGTGCGCGAACGCCTGAAGCTGATGTACGGCACGCGCGCCCAATTGCTGATCGAGCAGCCGATGGACGGCGGCTGCCGCGCCACCATCTGCATCCCGTTCGCACCGGACATTTTTGCCAAGCCCTAAGCCATGACCTCCCAGCCCAAAGCCACCGCCATCATCGCCGACGACGAAGAACCAATGCGCGACATGCTGCGCAAGCGCCTGCATGAAGCCTGGCCTGAACTGGAGATCGTCGCCGAAGCCGCCAACGGCATCGAAGCCATCGCGCTGGCCGGCCAGCACCAGCCCGACATCGTCTTCCTCGACATCCGCATGCCCGGCCTGACCGGCATTGAAGCGGCGCGCATGCTGTTCAACCGTTGCCACATCGTCTTCATCACTGCCTACGACCAATATGCGATCGAGGCCTTTGAACAGGGCGCGCTGGACTACCTGCTCAAGCCCGTCAACCTGGAGCGCCTGAAAACGGCCTGCGAACGCCTGCAATCTCGCCTCGGCAAGACACCCAACAATATCGAGCGCCAACTGAGCCAGCTCCTGCAGCAGAGCGGCCGCAGCCCGGCCGGCGCGCCGGCGCAACCTGAATACCTGCACTGGATCCAGGCCCAGGTCGGCAACAGCCTGCGCATGATCTCGACCAAGGAAGTGTTGTTCTTTCGCGCCGATGAAAAATATACGCGCGTCCAGACTGCGCAAGGCGAATTCCTGATCCGCAAGACCTTGAAGGAACTGGAAGATGAGCTGGACCCGAACGAATTCTGGCGCATCCACCGTTCCACCCTCGTGCGCGTCGACGCGATTGCCGAAGTGACGCGCGACCTGCGCGGCCGCCAGATGGTCCGCGTGCGCAACTCGACGGAAGAACTCGAAGTCAGCCGCGGCAACACCCATTTATTCCAGCAAATGTAAGGCGCCCGCGCTCGCTTGCCCCCTGTACGGTGCTAGTCTATATTGTCCTGACTACGCTGCGTTTTCAGGGAGAGAACGATGACGATTCCAAAGGCCACGCGCGCGACCATCATGCCTTGCCTGCGTTACCGCGACGCGCCCGCCGCAATCGATTGGTTGTGTAAAACGTTGGGCTTCAAGGCCGCGCTTGTGGTCCCCAACGAAGACGGCACCATTGCCCACGCCCAGCTTTCCTATGGCAACGGCATGATCATGCTAAGCTCCATCTTTGACACCGAGTACGGCCGTTTGCTGAAACAGCCCGCCCAGATCGGATCGGCTGTCACCCAAACCGCCTACCTGGTCGTCAACGACGCCGACGAGGTGCACGCGCGCTGCGTGCAAGCCGGGGCGCCAATCGAGATGCCCTTGCAGGACGAAGATTACGGCGGCCGTGGATTTACCTGTCGCGATCCCGAAGGGCATGTGTGGAGCATAGGCACTTATGACCCTTGGGAGCACTGATGGGACGCACTGTTCACTTTGAAATCCAGGCCAGCGAACCGCAAGCCCTGATCGATTTTTACGGCAAGATGTTCGACTGGAGCTTTTCCAAATGGGAAGGCGGCGAATACTGGCTGGTCGGCACCGGCGAAGTCGGCGCGCCCGGCATTAACGGCGGCTTGCTGCCGCGCCGGGGCCCGCGGCCGGAAGAAGGCGCCTCCGTCAATGCCTTTGTCTGTACCGTCGACGTGGAAGACCTCGACAAATCATTGGCCCAGCTGAAAGAACTCAAAGGCACAGTCGCCGTGCCAAGGATGCCCGTTCCGGGCGTGGGCTGGCTGGCCTACGCCAAGGACCCGGACGGCAACATCTTCGGCATGATGCAGAACGATGCCAGCGCATCCTTCGAGGGAGCCTGAATGAGCGACGAACAGGCAATACGCGACCTGGTCGCGGAATGGACCCGTGCCACCTTCGCCGCCGAAGTCGACCGCATCCTGCCGCTGATGACGGAGGACGTCGAATTCTACGTGCCCGGTCAGCCCATCATGCGCGGCCGTGCCGCCTTCGAGAAAGGCGTGCGCGCCGTTCTGGCATCGCATCGCGTTGAATCCCATGCCGAGGTGCAGCAAGTGGAAGTCAGCGGCAACCTCGCCTATTGCACGACACAGCTGCGCGTCACCATTACGCCATTGGCCGGCGGAGAAACCATGCGCAAGGAAGGCAATGTGCTGTCGGTGTACCGCAAGAATGCCGCCGGCAAATGGCAGCTGGCGCGCGACGCGAATATGCTCAGTTGATTGCCGCGACCAGGGCGGCATCCGCCACCTGGGTGGGACGAATTTTGATCAGGCTTCGGTAGAGCGGAGGCAGGTGGCTGCACAGCTCGTGCAGCGCCTGCTCCTGCATCGCCGGGCGCACGTACTGGAACTGCGCCGGGTTGTTGTGCGGCAGTGCGCCCTCCATCGTCGAACCGTAAGCGCCGAGCGCCATGAAGCTCAAGGCGCTGTCATCCGGGCCGACGGCAAATACGAAGGTTCCGTCTTTCGGGTGCCCCAGGTAGTGGCGCACCTCGGCCTGCGTCGCAGCATCAGCGCCTTCCATCAGCTTGTAGCGCAGTTGTGCGTAAGCCCGCGTGCACTCCATGAAAGCGGTGCGAATCGCTGACGCCTGTTGGCGGCCGTGGCAGCAAAGCAGGAGATTGCCGAAGGAATCCAGCAGGGCCACAGCATCGCCTTTGCCGCCCTGCGCCTTGTCGCGCGCCATTGCCTGCTGCAGGTACGGCGCCAGGCCGGCATCCGGCGTGCGTGGCTCGCAGCGGTAGGTCAGGGCATCGGGGAAGGCGCGCTTCAGTGCACGCACGATGAAGTGGTCTTCCGGCAGCGTGGCCGGGTCTTTCAACTCCGCCTGCGGCGGGTCGATATTGAACAGATCCATCACATTGGCCGAGGTGGCCTCGAACACCAGCGAACATAAAGCTTGCGTCGGCTCGGCGATGGTTTTGCCGATGAAGAAAGGTTTCGGCGCGGCCCCTGCTCCACGCCGCGCATACGACGAGGTGCCCAGCACCGCCGGATAGGCGAAAGTGCGTTCGGCCTGCGGGCGCAAAGCAACCGGCAGCGAAGGATAGAAGGCGGAGCCGTTGTAGTTGATGCCGGCCTTGCTGTCCGGTGCTGCGACGACGACGTTGAAGCCTGCCGCCAGGATGGCGCCTGTGCACATGCAGCAGGGATCGAGCGAAGTCACGATGGTGATTTCCTCGGGCGGCGGCAGCTCGTGGCCCTTGGCGCGCTCGGCGAAATACCAGTCGATCAACTGGCGTTCGCTGTGCGCAGTCGGATCGTAAATCAGGCCATGCTTGATGACGTTGTTATGCAGCGCCTTGAGCACCGTGCCGCTGGCGTCCAGCATGACGCCACCCACGCCGAAAGTGCCCTGGGTCTTTGCTGCAATGGCTTCAGACGCCGCGATGGCGACGGCTGTTTGAACGTCGATGGCCTTCTTCACGCTTGCTTACTTCTTCAAATCCCAGCCGCCGAAGGCTTCCGGAAGCAGCTCGGCGGCGGTGGTTTCGCGGACGTCGCCTTTCAGGTTTGCCAGCACGACCGGCAGCTGGTTGCCGCCCAATTCGAGCGTGACCTGGCGGCAGGCGCCGCAGGGTGCGATCGGGTTATCCGTCTCGCCGACCACGGCCAGCTTGTCGAAATCGCCCGGCTGGTAGCCCTGGGCGACTGCGCTGAAGAAGGCGGTGCGCTCGGCGCAGTTGCACAGGCCATAGCTGGCGTTTTCCACGTTACAGCCGTGGAAGATTTTGCCGTCCTTCGTCAGCAGCGCAGCGCCGACCTTGAAGTTGGAGTACGGTGTGTAGGCTTTCAGGCGTGCGGCCTTGGCCTCTTCGATCAGTTTTTCGTTGTTCATTTACTCTCCAAACCGGTAAACCGGTGTGTGTGGCCCCCGGGCGGAACCCAGGGCCCCGCCCCGCGCCGGGGGGGGGGTGGTGCCGCGGGGGGGGAGAC
>CBHREK010000004.1:0-296594 GCA_966077345.1 uncultured Duganella sp. | reverse complement strand
GCTTGCGCTTGCCGCAGAACGCAGCGCTGCCAGCGGCCAAAACGCTGCCGGAAGCCACACGGCCAGATTTGGCAGCGGCCCAAAAGCTAAGCGAAGTGGCGGAGGCAAGCATCACGATCAAATCAAAGCGAGGTACAACGTGGAATTGAGTGGCGCGCTTTAGCGCGTCCACTCGAATGGCGGGTTGTGCAACGCGCGTGAACTTGCCACGAAGGCTTTGCTACCAGCGCGTCCGCGTCAGCGCCCACACGAACAACAGCATACCGCATCTGCTTGCGCTGGCCATGGAAGGCGGCGCTGCCAGCGGCCCAAACGCCACCGTAAGCCACACGGCCAGATTTAGCGGCGGCCCAAGAGCTGAGCGAAGTGGGGGCAGAAAAAAACATGATCAAATCAAAGCGAGGCACAACGTGGTGCTAACCGGCGGCTGGAGCGCGCAGCGCGTAAGCCGTCCGGTTGAGCTAGATGTTGGACACGCGCATGAACCGGCCGCGAAGGCTCAGATGACAGCGTGTCCGCGAATGCGCCCGCACGAACGCTAGCAAACCGCGCGTGCAGGCCCCTGCCACCAAACTGAGGACTGCCAGCGGCCCAAACGCGAGCACAAGCCGCGCCGGCGAATTTGCCAGCGGCCCAAGTGCCAGAAGTAAGAGCTGAAGTCTGCTTCATGTTCAAAGCGATGACCAACGTAAAGTGGACGTCATATTGACGTTTTGTAAAATTTCATGATGCCGCCTATTGGCGATTTATGCAATGTCAGACCCCTGGTTTTTGAATTTGCGAGCATAAAACCTCCCAAATTCGGGCGAAAAGCGTTTCCTCGCGGGGGGATGATGATGGCCGCGGTAATGGTCCGCTTGAAAGTATGCTGTAGTTAAATTACGTCGCATGACTGTTGACTGGGTTGAGTAAATCATAGGTATGGCGCACAATCGACTCGCTACTAAGTAGCAAAAGTACATAAATAGAAAATAGGGAGACTACATGAAAATTCGCCGTGCCCTCGGGCTGGCGATGCTGGGCTGCGCCTTGTTTGGCAGCCCTGTCGTCGTCCAAGCCGCAATCAACGCCAACAATCTCGGCGCCGCCTACGACGCCACCAGATCCAGCATCAACTTCAAGATTTACTCCAGCCGCGCAACCCGCATCGACCTGTACCTGTATAGCGCCGCCACCGGCCAACAGGAAAAAGTCAGCCTGCCGATGACCCTCGGTACTGGCGGTATCTGGAGCCTGAACGTTACCAGCAGCCAGTTGGCCAGCTACGGCATCACTGGCACGGTCTATTACGGCTATCGCGCCTGGGGGCCGAACTGGCCCTACAACGCGGCGTGGACCAAGGGCACATCGACTGGCTTCATTACCGACGTCGATGCGAATGGCAACCGCTTCAACCCTAATAAGCTGCTGACCGATCCTTACGCGCTGGAGATCAGCCACGATCCGACCACTGCAACCATGAGCAATGGCACTATCTACGCCAGCGGCGCCCTGTACCGCAACATCGACAGCGGCAGCAGTGCCCCTAAAGGCATCGTGCTGCAGGGAGATACCCAATCTATCGGCACCAAGCCGACGCGGGCGTTCAAGGACGACATCGTGTACGAAGCCCATGTGCGTGGACTCACCAGGAATGACAGCAGCATCACGGCTGCCTACCGCGGCACCTACAAAGGCGCGGGACTGAAAGCGCCATACCTGGCCAGCCTTGGCGTGACAGCGGTTGAATTCCTGCCGGTGCAGGAGACCCAGAATGACACCAACGATGCCGATCCGAATTCCAACACGGGTGACAACTACTGGGGCTATATGACCCTGAACTATTTTGCGCCGGACCGCCGCTACAGTTATGACCAGACAGCCGGTGGACCGACTCGCGAGTTCAAGGAGATGGTAAAGGCATTCCACGATAACGGCATCAAGGTCTACATCGACGTGGTTTACAACCACACGGGCGAGGGTGGCCAGTGGAATGCCGGCGACAAGACCACCTACAACATCTACGGCATGCGTGGGCTGGATAACCCGACTTACTACTCGCTGACCAGCGATTTCCAGAACTCCTGGGACAACACCGGGGTGGGTGGCAACTACAACACGCGCAACACGGTGGCGCAAAACCTGATCGTCGATTCGCTGGCTTATTGGCGCGACAAGTTGGGCGTTGATGGCTTCCGCTATGACCTGGCTTCGGTGCTGGGCAACACTTGCCAGCATGGCTGCTACAACTTCGACAAAATGGACAGCGGCAATGCGCTGAACCGCATCGTGACGGAGCTGCCGGCTCGCGCTGCCACCGGTGGCAGCGGCGTTGACCATATCGCCGAACCATGGGCAATCGGCGGCAACTCGTACCAGGTCGGCGGCTTTCCGAGTGGCTGGGCGGAGTGGAACGGTATCTACCGCGACGTGATCCGGCAGGACCAGAACAAGATGGGGCAGGTGGCTGTGACGCCGGGAACACTGGCCACGCGTTTCGCTGGCTCCAGCGACCTGTATGGCGACGATGGGCGCAAGCCATGGCATTCGGTGAACTTCATCACTGCGCACGACGGCTTTACGCTCAAGGACTTGTATAGCTGCAATGCAAAGAACAACAGCCAGGCATGGCCCTACGGTCCGAGCGATGGCGGCGAAGACAATAACAATAGCTGGGACCAGGGCGGCGTGGCGAGCGACCAACGCAAGGCGGCACGCAACGGCATGGCGCTGACGCTGTTGTCGGGCGGTGTGCCGATGATGGTGGGTGGCGATGAGTCGCTGCGCAGCATTAACTGCAACAATAATCCGTACAACCTGGACTCCGTGGCCACATGGCAGAACTGGAGCTGGACTGCCGATCAGTCCAACTTCCAGGCTTTCACCAAAGGCCTGGTCGCCTTCCGCAAAGCTCACCCAGCCCTGCGTCCAGCGAATTTCTATTCATCGACGGATGGCAATGGCAATGTGATGGAGCAGCTCCGCTGGTTCAAGCCCGATGGGGCGGTGGCGGATGCGACTTACTTCAACGAGAGCAATAACCACGCGATTGCCTGGCGCATCGACGGCACCGAGTTTGGCGACGGCGCTTCGGCTATTTACGTTGCCTACAACGGCTGGAGCGGCAACGTGAATTTCACGCTGCCATGGCCTGGCGCGGGCAAGAGCTGGTACCGGGTGACTGACAGCTGCACCTGGTCCGAAGGCGCCGGCCAGGTTCGCACGCCAGGTGCGGAAGACTTTATCGGTGGCGAAAACTACGTCTATGGTGTTTGTGGGCGCGGCTTGCTGCTGCTGATTGCGAAGTAGAATAGTCGGCGTCGCCTGTCGGGTGACGCCGATTTTTCGCGAGAGGGCGCCTGCAATGAACCGTAGAGAGTATTTGAGCCTTATGGGGGCTATTGCCATGGCGCCGATTGCGCCGTCTTTCGCCGAGCCAGCCTTGCCCGGGTATGAAGCGCTTCTCGGCGCCTACGCAGACTTCAACGGCACCGTCGTTGTTGGCCGTGGTTCGGCCATCCTTTTCAGCAAAGCGATGGGATTAGCCGATCCGCAGTCGATGGCGCCGATGGAGCTGAGCACGCGATTCGAGGCGGGATCGGTGTCGAAATGGATCGCTTCGATCGTCGTCATGAAGCTGGTTGACCAGGGCATGCTGCGGCTGGACGAGCCGATCACGCGCTATCTGCCAGGCTACCGCGCAGACAATGG
Source organism: uncultured Duganella sp. (assembly GCA_966077345.1). GTDB lineage: Bacteria > Pseudomonadota > Gammaproteobacteria > Burkholderiales > Burkholderiaceae_D > Rugamonas. The sequence continues at coordinate 292,904 of CBHREK010000004.1, read as the reverse complement.
CGGGAAGCTAAGTTCGCGTCACCTGATGTCTCATTCCAGTGGCGTGCCGAACGAATTGATCGCAGCCAGGAAGGCCGATCCTGCAGTGGCACATACTGAGCTTGGACAAATGGAATCCGTCCATCGCTATGCCAGCGCGGACCTGCGCTTTGCCCCCGGCAGTGAATGGGACTATTCACATTCGAATTGGCTGATCGTGAAGGCAATTGTCGAACACGTGGCGGGCCGTTCCTATCGCGACTGCGTCGCAGACTGGTTGACGCAGCCATTGGGCTTGCGCGACAGCGGGCTTTTCCGGGGCGAGTCAAGTGCCGTGCCAGGAATGGCGCTAGCCTACGCCGGACCGCCTGCCGCATGGCAGCGAAGAGTCAATGCGGTGCCGGATTACATGGCCATGGCCGGTGGCTTCTACAGCAGCGCACCAGACATGTTGCGGCTGATGGACGGAGTACTCAACGGAAGTCTTTTGACTCCTGCATCGCGCGCAACGCTGATGAAGGTTCAGATGCCCGGCCAGCGCTATGCGCTCGGTGGCAGGACCCAGGTCGAGATGATCGCGGGGCAGGCACGCGAGGCGGCTTGGGAGGATGGCTCGAATGGCGGGTTCCGTCTTGTGGCGCGCCGCGTGCTTGCGGACGGCATCACAGTCATTGTGTTCAATAACAGCAGTTTCGATCACCAGAAACTTGGCACGCTGGCGAGCGGGCTAATGGAAGCGGCATACGCCTGAAAGGGAAAAACGCCGACGCTGTGACGCCGGCGTTTCATTATCGGCCCGGTTGCTGGCCGCTGGGCGGGGTTGACGTACCCGGTGTGGCGGCCGGGCTGTTGGCAGGTGTTGCGCTGCTGTCGGTAGCCGTTGGCTGCGTTCCCTGGGTGGCGGCGCTGCCGCCGCTTGCGCCGCTGGTCGAGTTACCGGCGCCCGTGGCTGGCGGGCCGGGAAGCGCGGCTGCCGGCGCTGGGGCCGTGCCGGTGCCGCCGGTATCCGGCGTAGTTTTTGTTCCTACGCCGGTCGGTGGATTGGCGGGGCTTTCGGCGTTATGTTTGCTGCAGGCCGGGAGTGCGGCTGCAAGCAGGGCGCCCAGCATCAGGGCGCCCGCATGGCGGAGAATCGGCATGGCTGGGCCTCCGCGTTAATAAGTAGGACGCCGGTCGCGCTGCATGTCCTTCTGGTCGGTCTTGTCAGGCACATTGGCCGGCTGGCCGGCGCCAGCGGTGCCTTGCGTGCCGCTGGTTCCGCTGGTGCCGGGCGTGGTACCGGTGGCGGGCGGAGTCGTCGTGTCCGGCGGTGGCATTGTCGTGTCGGCCGGAGGCGTGGTTGGCGTGACGGGAGCGGGCGCCGGTGTGGCGGGCGGCGGCGTAGGGGCCGTCGTTTCAGGTGCGGTTACCGGCGCCGGTGTCGTGTCTTCGATCTGTTTTTTGCAGCCGGCCAGTCCGGCGGCCAGGGCTGCGCCCAGCAACAGGGCGCCTGCTTTGCTCATGGTGTTCATCTTCATTTTCCTTTCATTGGGCAGCCAGCACCCGCAACAATGCCGGTACTTCGGCTGCAATTTCACGCGCCAGGTAGCCCAGCGGGCCGCAACGCAGCGCCAGTTGTTCGCCGGCGGCGGCGTGGAGTACCACGCCCCAGGCTGCGGCCTGTTCCAGCGAAGCGCCACGAGCCAGTAGTCCGGCGATGATGCCGGCCAGGGTATCCCCCGAACCGGAAATAGCCAGGCCGGCATTGCCGCCCTGGTGTTGCCACAGCTTGCCGTCCGGCGTCGCCAGCACGGTGGTGGCGCCTTTCAGCGCAACCACGGCATTCCAGCGGTCGGCGGCGGCTTGCGCCGCACCATGCGGCTGCCGTTCGATTTCGTTGCGCGTGCCGCCGGTCAGGCGCGCCAGTTCTCCTGCGTGGGGTGTCAGCAGCACCGGCGTGGAAAAGCGGAAATGATCCCAATCGACAGCCTCGTCCAGCAAATGCGGTTCGCCGCGCGGATGGACTGCGCACATGGCGGTGGCATCGAGCACGATGGGGATCGCGCTGAACCGCTCGAGCAGGTGGCGCACCAGCTGCACGCAGCTTGCTTCATCCTCCATGCCGGGGCCGACCAGCAAGGCATCGGCCTTGCCGGCAAGCTCGCCAAGGCGGCGCGCGCTGTCGGCCTGGAATCCGTGTGCCGGTGTTTCGCCGAGGCTGATCACGCGTGCTTCGGGGATGGCGGCGCCTACTTGCGGCGCCACGCTGGCGGCGGTGGCGATGGTCAGCTTGCCGGCGCCGGCGCGCAAGGCGGCTTCTCCGGCCAGGATGGCGGCGCCGGGCATTTCCGCCGAGCCGGCCACCACCAGCACATGGCCGCGCGCCTCCTTGTCGCCATCGAATCCGGGTTGCGGCAAAGGCCAATCGCGCAGCAGGGCGGAAGTCAGTTCGGTCGGGGCGTCGTTGCTCATGGTTTCGGCGCGGACGGGATGTCCGGCTTGTCGGTGACGGGCGTGCCACTGTCTTTCAGCGGCGCGACAAAGTTTTCAAGCTCCAGCACCAGCTTGCCGCGCTTCCCGGCTTGTGGGTCAAACTGATAGGAAGTAACGCCGCAGTTGGGTACGTCGGCGGCGCGGTCGATGGCGAGGATGGTTTCCTCGTCCATGCGCTCGACCAGGTAACGGAAGCAATTCACGATGACCTGGTGGCCGATGATCAGTACGCGCTCGCGCCGGTACTCGCGGGTGATGGTGTCGAGCACGCTGCGCAGGCGCAGGATGACGTCACACCAGCTCTCGCCGCCGGGCGGGCGGAAATAGAACTTGCCGACGTGCTTGCGCTGCGCCGCCAGCTCCGGATATTTGTCCGCGATGCCGAGGGATGTAAGCCGGTCCGTGATGCCGAATTCCTTCTCGCGCAATCGCTCGTCGGAAACCACGGCCAGCATGTCTTCAGGGCCGAGGCATTGCAGCACGGATTGTGCGGTGGCACGGGCGCGCAGGTAAGGGGAGTACAGCACGACGTTGGGCTGCCGGTCGGGCGGCAGGGCCGCAAACCACTGCGCCAGCGCATCGGCCTGGCGCAAACCCAGTTCGGAGAGGGGGACATCGACATCGCGCTCGGCAATGTCGATCAGAAACTCATTGGCAGCCGTGGCAGCATCGCGCGCCACGTTGCCGGCACTCTGGCCGTGCCGCACGAGCCAGATCTGCTGCGGCCATTTTTGCTCCATCGCATACCTTTCGGCGGATAGTCAAAAGCCTATGGTAAGCGAAGCGAAGCCAAGGCGGCACACAATCGCCGCCGCGCAAGATTACGGCCGCGCCCGTGTCAACCTTGGGGTGAGGCTCCTGCGTTGACACGGCCTCGTCCGCGCGCCAGGCAGAGCCCGTGTCAACCAAAGAGCCTGACCCCAAGGTTGACACGGGCTGGGCTGTTGCTGGCCTTACGGGTTCCAGCCGGTGCCGTTGTTGTAGGCGGCGAAGATTTGGGCGCGGGTGGCGAAGCCGGCGGCGACGTCGGTGGGGCTGAGCTGGTAGCCGCTGATGCGTGTGGCAAGGTTGAGCGGGGTGCCGCCCAAGTCGGTGCTGCCGTATTCGCGCCAGCCGCTGGCGGCATTGGCGACCGCCGGGTTGGGCGCGGGCTGGCCGTTCACGCCTGCTCCGGCCCAGCCGACCGGTGCGATGTGGCTATCCATCTGGCAGTTGATGAAGGCGATGTTGTCCCATACGCTTGCGCTGCCGGAGCTGCGGGCGAGGTAGGTGGCGCCGTTCGGTACGTCGCCGTGGGCCGGGCCGGGACCGGGACCGTGCGTCAGGCGGCTGTTCAGGAAGACGTAGCCTTTGTCGCTGGCGCTGGGCACCCGTGCCTGCAGGATATAGCCGCCGCTGCTGGCGCTGGTGGTGTCGCCAACCGAGCGGATCTCGCTTTCTTCGAACAGGGCGGCGCGGCTGCCACCCCAGATGAAGTCGACATTTCCGGCTACCAGCGTGCGGTAGAACCATGACCAGCCTTTCAGGTTCAGCGTGTCCTGCTCGCTGTAGAAGGCGGCGTCGCGTGCGACCAGGCGGCCGTTGTCGTTGTTGAAGTAGAGCGTTTCCGCCTGCGCTGAGATGTTGGCGGCGCGCAGGGTGGTGTTGCGCAGGGTGAGGGTGTCGAGCACCAGCATGTCGGAAGCTTCGGCCAGCATCACGGAACGCCCCCCGGCCGCTGCGGCCGTGGTGCCGGGCGCCTGGCTGGCGCCGGTGCCGGGGTTCAGCGTGTCGTAGTTGGTGTACTGGATGATTGTGCCGTCCCGGCTTTCGCCGCGCAGCGTCACATTATCCTTGCCGCGCAGGTAGAGCAGTTCGTTGTAGCTGCCGTTGCGGATCGCGACCGTGGCCGGCGTAACTTTGTCCACGCCCTGCATCAGGAAGTTCAGCGCGCCTTGCACGGTGGCGAAGTCGCTGCCGGCATCTGCGCCGACCACCAGGTCGGGACCGGACGGCGCGACGGCCTTGGTGCTGAAGGACCAGTTACCCAGCTTGCCGATGCCGACAAACGGGGTGCCGCCAAGCGTGGTGCCGTTGAATACGCCATTCGCAATCGCGACATAGTATTCGGTGCCGTAAGCCAGCTTGCCGGTGTGCGGCTTGATCGTCACCACATTGCCGTTGATGGCGATCGGGTTGGTGTTCACCTTGCGCACTGCGGCCTGGCCGGGATAGCCCAGTTCATCGGTTTCGCCGGACAGCTTGATCACGTCGATCAGCGCATCGTCCATCTTGCGGAAGATGCGGATGGTGCCGCTGTTGCCCAGCGTCGGCGTGCCGTCGAAGACCAGGCGCAGGCTGGCGTCGATCTTGGCTTCGCCCTGTGCCGCAGCAGGTGAGGCGCGGTCTGTCAGCGTGTAGGTCTGGGTGGGCTGCACGAATTGCGCGCCGATGGTGGCGCTGATCTGGCGCACCAGTGTTGGATCGCTGTCGCTGCTCACGCGGACCGTCGCGTTGCCGGCGCCGACAGGCGTCAATGCCAGCGTGTTGCCGCTGATGCCGACAGCAAGCACTGCCGGATTGCTGGAACTGGCGGTAAAGCTGTCGGCCGTGCCGTCCGGCTTGACGGCGGTGACAGCCAGCTGCAATGGCGCATCGCCTGCCTCGGCGATGTAGCTGGTGATGGCAGGGTTCAGCGTCAGTTGCGAGGGCTTCAGGCTTGGATCGCCAATCCGCACGTCGTCGATCTGGAATGACTTGTTGGCGGTGTACAGGCCAACCAGCCCGCGTGCGCTGAAGGCGGTGTCGGTGACCGAGCCAAGCGATTCGCCGTCAAGGTAGACCGTCAGCGTGCTGCCGATCATCTCAAAGCGCACGGTGTAGAACACCGAGTCCATATTGATTGGCTTGCGCACCTGCTTTGGCCGGGATAGCGCGCCATTGAGCATTTTCGCGATCTCGACCTGGGTGCTGGTGTTCGCGTTCTGCACGTTCAAGCCGGCGCCATACCAGTTCGTGGCGTTGACGTAGCGGGTGACGAGGTAGAGCTGCTTGTTGCCGGTGGTGCTGTTGGTTTGCGGCTTGATGCGCGCCTCGACAAAGTAATTGCCGTTCGGCACATTGGCCATGGCGGCCGGCTTCAACAGGGCAAGCACGCCTCCAGTGGTGGCGGCGGTGTACTGCATCAGCATATTCGTCGCGCCGACCGCTTCGGCCTTGACGCTGAAGCTGCCGTTCGGCCCCGCCACAGGCAGCAAGTCCCAGTTGGCGGAAGTGCCGGACTGGAAGTCGTCGCAGAAGTACAAACCGCTCGGCGGGCAAGTCAGGGTGAGGATAGGGGTGCCGCTGGTATCGCCCGTGCCGCTGATGGTGGTGGAAAGCTTGCCTGCGCCTGCTTGCGCCAGGGCGTTGGCCTTGACAAGTGAGACTGGGCGGACGCTGAACGCATAGGGCGGCGTCCAGGTCACATTGTTATTGATGGTGCAGCCGGCCAGCAGGGTGCCGTTCAGCAGAGAGCCGCTGTCCTTGAAAGTGCCGGTGGCGGTGCCGCCCGGGTTCACCACAATTTTGCTGCAACCCTGCGCGCCCGCGATTTCGAAGACGTTCGAGTGCGACAGGATCTTTGAGTTGTAGCCCGCGCCAATGCTGTACAGGTTCGCGTACACGGCGGCGTCGCGGCTGCCGGTGAAGTAGTTGTTGAGCATGTGGACCTGGCCGTAACGCACGCGCGGCGCACGGCTCGAGACGTTGCGGAACACATTGTTGCTGAAGGTGACGCGCAGCTTGCCTTCGTCGGCCGTGGCGCCGTCGCCGGAGCCGATCAGGTTGTTCTTGTGGTGCTCGCCGAAGACGTTGTACGACACGGTGACGTAGTCGGAGGCGTTGGTGATGTCGAGCGCGCCGTCGTGGCATTGCTTGAGCTGCCCGTTTTCGGTCGGCAGCAGGTTGTCGGTCATCGGCGCATCGGTGAAGGTGTTGTGGTCGATCCAGATATGGTCGGAACCGGAGACGCCAATCGCGTCGTAGGCCGAATTCCATGCCCCGTTGGCGCCGTCGTTCGGATCCCACACCGGGCCGACATCGCAGGGCGCGACGATTTTGAGGTTGCGGATGATGATTTGCGAGACGCCGACAAGCTGGATATGGCCGTTGACAATGCCGGCGCCTGCTCCAGCGCCAATCAGCGTCGTATTGCTTTTCAGGCGGATGGCGCCGCGAATGGCCTGGTCGCCAGTGTTCGCATAAGGCACGCCTTCGGTCATGTCGATGGTACCAGTGATCTTGATGATCTTGGGATTGACGCCGCCGTTATTGATGGCGTTCACCAATTGCGCGCGATTGGCGACGCTGTAGATTTGCGACGAGACGGCGGCCGAACCGCCGGCGGTACCGCCAGCCTGGCTTGCCCAGCCATCTGCTGGAGCGACAATGCGCGCCGGGTCGTCGGCGGCGTGCGCGGGCAGGCATAGCGCCGCAAGCAGGGCGAGCGCAGTCCTGAAACCTTTAAGTTCCATGTGAATCTCCTTGGAAGAGGGGCGTGGCGTTAGCTGCGGCGTGCTCGGTGGCGGCTGGCCGCCAAGGCGGCAAAGCCGCCCAGCATCAGCGCTGCGCTGCCAGGTTCCGGCACGGCGGCAGCATCCAGTTGGGCAGTGATGCTGGCGAATTCGGTCCAGGTGGTGCCGCTCAGGTCGATGTCGATCGAGGTGCCGTTTACGGCCAGCGACAGCACGGGCAGGCCGCCGATGCCGCTGCCATCGAGCAGCTTGAAGGCCGTCAGCGGCGCGGCCAGGGTATTGCCGAAGTCGAAATGGAACTGGTAGCTGCCCGGGGTGATTGCGCCGTTGGCGATGATAGTCATCAGGCCGCTGGCGTCGAAATCAAAGCCGAACAGTGCATCGGCGCTGAGGAATTCAACGCCGGTGCCGGATGGGTCGAGGGCCGTGGTGTTGGAACCCGGTTCAAGCTGGAACAGGTGGTCGAGGCCGACAATGGCGTCTGCCGAGCCGTTGTAAGTGGCGGTGATGACGGCGTCCTGCAAAGGTAGCGGTGCTGCGTGTGCAATTCCGGTGGCGAGTACGGCGGCCACCAATATCTCCATTATGGTTTTTTTCATCGTGCGCTCCGGTGGGGCTAATAGGCGTGCCTGGTCGGCCTGTCAATCTTATATTGGCCTGACCAATATTTCAATCAATCAGACCAAATGTGATGCGGTCAGGCCACGTTGCCGTGCGGGAATACGAGCGGGAACCAGATGTCGAACGAAGTTTCGCCTGCGGCATTGGGCGCCAGGCGATGGGCCAGGCCGTGCCGCAGCAGGACTTCACGCACTAGCAGCAAACCGATGCCCTGGCCGCCTTTTTTTGTGGTGAAGAAGGGGGTGAACAACTGGCTGGTGGGCACGCCGGCCAGCCGGGCACCGGAATCGATCACGGAAAGGCGCATGCTATCGGCCTCTCGAACCAGTTCAAGTTCGATGGAAGCTTTGCCGCCGCGTTCCTGCTGCGTGGCGTCGGCCGCCTCCATCGCGTTCTTGACCAGGTTTTGCAGGGCCTGTTCGATCAGGTGACGGTCCAGCGGCAACGGTCCGGCCTCGACGCGGTGTCGCCAGCCGATACTGATGCCGCGGCTGCGGCACGGTTCCCGGTAGAGGTAGATGATGTCTTCCACCACGTCCTGTACGGCGCAGGGCCGCAGTTCTGGCGCCGGCAGCTTGGCGACATGGGCAAAGCGCTCGATGAATTCCCCCAGGCTGGCATTGCGGCGCTTGACCGCACTGATGGCGGTGGCGAAGTCCTCGCCGTCGGCTTCGGCCAACTGGCGGCGGTAGAACAGCAGCGATTCCAGCACGGAACCGGTGGCAGCCACGGTGTTGTTCACTTCATGGCCCAGCACGCGCACCAGCTTTTCATAGGTGGCGCGCTCGGAGCTTTGCAGTTCTTCCGTCAATTCTTCCAGCAGCAGGAAGCGGCGCGCAAAGCCGCGGTCATGGAACTGGCCGCGCTGGCCTCGATAACGGCGGCCATCCGGATCGGACAGCATGGTGCTCGCGCCGTCGGGCAGGCTTGCCATTTGCTGCAGCAGGTGTTCACGGTGGCGCAAGGCGGCGGCGCTAGGGTTCAGCAAGGAAATATGGCCGTCGAAATCAAACACGATGACAGCGCTGGGGGTGGCCTCCAGCAGGCGGTCCAGGAACCCTTGCTGCTCACCGATGCGCAAGCGCTCCGCATGCAGGGAGCCAAGCAAGGCGTTGAACTGGCCGATCAACTGGCTTAGCTCGTCGCTGCCGTTCCCGCTGTCGCGCAAGCGCGCGGCATAGTCCTGGTCCTGCAGCAATTCGCGCAGGCGCTGGGTGTAGCCGAGCGGCTCCAGCGCGCGGCGCAGCAGGCGCACGCCAAGCAGGAAGCTGCCGACCAACAGCACTTCCAGTCCAAGGAACACCCACGGCCGGTCACGAAGCAGATAGAACACCAGCGCGAACAGCAACGCATGCAGCGCCGCCAGGTAACTATAGAAGTGAATCCGCATACGGCTGTGCCCGTGTCCCACCATGGGGTCAGGCCCCATGGGACACGGACTCTGGTATGCCGTGGCGCTCGAGGCGGCGGTAGAGGGCGGCGCGCGACAGTCCAAGCGTCGCTGCGACGCGCGTGATATTGCCTTGGTGCTGCTCCATCGCTTTCGCGATCATGAGCCGTTCCACCTGGTCCAGCGTCATGCCGTCGACGCCGAGGCGCTGGCTGCCGCCTTCCTCGTGCGCGCTGGCCGTGATGAAGTCTGGCTTGTCGAGCTGCGCACGGCCAGCCAGCAGCATGGTGCGTTCCAGGGTTTGCCGCAACTGCCGGATATTGCCCGGCCAGGGTTGCGCCACCAGCCAATCCATGACGGGTGGCGTGACGCTGGCCGGCGGCAAACCGTAGCTGCTGGCGACAGAGCCCAGGATGTGCCGCACCAGCAGCGGGATATCAGAGCGCCGTTCGCGCAGCGCCGGCAGGCGGATCGTGATCAGGTTCAGGCGATAGAACAAGTCTTCGCGAAAGCTGCCATCGGCCACCATCTCCGCCAGCTCGCGGTTGGTGGCGGACACTACCCGTACGTCGGCTTGCTCGCTGCGGCTGGCGCCAACCGGCGTGAAGGTCTGGTCCTGCAGCACGCGCAGCAGCTTGACCTGGTCGGGGCGTTGCAGTTCGCCGATCTCGTCGAGGAACAAGGTGCTGCCGTGCGCCGTTGCGAAGTGGCCGCGCCGGTCAATGCGCGCATCGGTGAATGCGCCTTTCACATGGCCGAACATTTCGCTTTCGAACAGGCTGGGTGTGATCGCGCCCATGTTGATCTTGACCGGGGCCAGCGCAGCGCGCGGGCTGTTGCGGTGGATCGCATCGGCCACCAGCTCTTTGCCGCTGCCGCTTTCGCCGAGGATCAGCACCGGCGCACGGGTGGCAGCCACCTGGCCGATGGCGGCCAGCACGCGCAGCAGTTTTGGATGTTCGCCGATGATGTTGGAAAAGTCGAACTGGCTATCCAGCTCGCTGCGCGATGGACCTTCGGCGCCCGCGCCAGGCTGAGGCGATGCAGCCAGCGTGGTGCGCACCAGTTCCAGCAACTGCGCGTTATCCCAGGGTTTGGTGAAGAAATTTGCAGCGCCGGCCTGCATGCCTTTCACCGCCAGCGAAATCGAACCCCAGGCGGTCATTAGCAGGACGGGCGGGGCGGGGCAGGCGGCACGGATGGCGGCCAGCAGTGACAAGCCTTCCTCGCCGCTGGTCTGCAGCGAGAAATTCATATCCTGCAGCACCAGGTCGAACTGGCTGCTGGACAGCGCCTGCAAGGCCTGCCGCGGATCATCGCAGCAGCGCGCCTCATAGCCGGCCTGTTTCAGCAGCAGTTGCAGCGAAACCTGTACGGCGCTGTCGTCGTCAACAATCAAGATACGGCGCATGTCTTCCTATTATTCATGGTGCAGGGCAGCGGCAGGATGGAGCCGGCTGGCGCGCCACCCTGGGTAAACGGCGCACAGCAAGGATAGCAGATAGATAATAGCCATTGAAAGGGTTGCTGCACCTGCGAACACCTGCCAGTTCAGCGCTTCGCCGAGGGCACCGGTCAACGGCAATTGCACCAGCAAGGCCAGGCCAGCCGCCATGGCCACGCTGCTAAGCATCAGTTGCTCCGTCACGATCTGGCGCGCGATGCCGGCCGCAGTTGCGCCCATTGCCCGCCGCAGGCCGATTTCCGGAATCCGCCGGGTGGTGTTCTGCCACAACACGCCGAACAGGCCGAAACCGACCATCGCCAGCAGGAAGGCCGCAATGACTGCCAGCACCTTGAGCGGCACCAGTTGCACCTCAAATTGCGAATTGCGCAGCTCTGTCAGCGGATTGATGGTGTAGCTCCAGTCGTTGCGCACTTGCTTGAGCTGGCGCTGTAGCTCAAGCTCAAAGGAGCGTGGCGTGCCGGGCCGCATCTTGAGCATCAGTGTCATTTGCATTTTGAGCCTCAGCGTCGTTTGCATCTTGTTGCCGTCGAATTGGGTATGACGGAACAGCATGAACGGGCGCGGCGCCATGAACTCACCCATGCTGCGAAAGTCTTCTGTCACGCCCACAATGCGAAATCGGCTTGCATCCTTCGGATCGCTCGACTCGGCAGCTATCAGTTTGCCCAGAGGTGAAACGCCCGGGAACAGTTCATCGGCCATGCGGCGATTTATCACGGTCGCGATCGCATCCGAACCTTCATCCTGCCGCGATGGCCAACGGCCAGCATCGAGTTTCATTCCCATGGTGGACCAGAATTGATCGCTGGCTTCCGCCATATTGGCGCGCGTGCGACGGCTTCCATCGGGCAGGGAAAACCGGCTCACCATGTTGGCGTCCTTGAACACGGGGAAGGTGGTCAGGGCGGCATTTTCCACTTGTGGAATTGCCGTCAGTGCGCGCAGGAAGCGGTCATGCACGCCCTCGGCACGGCCCAATTGGTTGCCGTTGGGCGGCTGTAATTGCACCGCCCATACATCCGCGTACTTGAAGCCGAGTGGCTGGTTGTATAACTGCCAGTAACGCACTCCGGTGGCGGCAATGGCAAACACGATCGCGAAAGCCAGCATGATTTCCAGGCTCAGAAGCATATTGCGTGTCTTGCGCTTCCAGGTCAGTTTCAACAAGTGGCGCAACATCAGGCGGCTCCTTTCAATGCATGGACGGGGTCGAGGCGGGACATTTTCAGGGCCGGCACCAGGCCAGACAGCACGCCAAAGACGATAGTAATCAGAAGCCCCCAGCCGAACACAGCGAAGTTGATGCCGACTTTGAGGTAGGGGATCGGGCCGGCCGCTTCCAGCCACCAAAGCACAGCTGCCGCCAGTGCCAGCGCAATGGCGCCGCCGGCCAGGCATAGCACAACGTTTTCCAGCACCAGTTGTGCCGCCAGTTGACCATTGCTAGCGCCGAAAGCCTTGCGCACACCGATCTCGGTGCTGCGTTCCATGATGCGGCCGACATTCAGGTTGACCAGGTTCAGTGCGGGGAGCAGCATGAACAGCACCATCAGGGCGGCAATTCCACTCAGCACCAGGGCGCCGGCGTCGGGATTGCTGTCTTTACTGCTGGACAGGCTGCGGGCGAACATGTCGATCTTGCTGTCGGCCCAGATCTGAGCCGAAGTGAATTCCGGATCGCCGGCAAAGTCCATTCGCGCGGCAATGCGCTGCACTTCTGCGCGAATGGCTGGCAGGTCGTCCGGGGTGCGCGCCAGCAGCAGGGCAAAGAAGCGGCCCGTCATCTGGTGACGGTAGCTGGTGTTGGGATAAGTGGTGATCGGAACCCACATGTCCGCGTAGGAGTTCAGGTGCAGCGCATCCTGCACCACCCCAATGACGTTAAAGGTCTGGCCGCCCGTTTCAATTTGTCGTCCCAGCGGCGCAGGGTCGCCGAACAGCTTGACCGCCATGGAACGCGCCAGCACCGCGACCATGCGGCCCTGTGCCACGTCGTCTTCGTTGGGGACGCGGCCGGCCAGCACCTTGAAGTCCAGTACGTGCCAGTATTCAGCGTCGGCATGGCGCATGTTCACTTCGGTGCTGGCGCCGTTCATGATGACGGCTGTCGGCTCGATGCCAGTGACAGCGGCGACCATTTCCACGCCCGGCATCGGCTTCAGGTACTTGTCGATGACGCGGTAGCCAAGGGGGCCGCGGCTTAGCGAAGTGTGTTTCTCATTGGTCGCCTCGATCATGTGCACTTGCAGGAAGCGGTTGCTGCGGTGTTCTACTCCGGAAGGGTAGAAAGCCTCCTGCAGCATGGCGGTCACGACCAGGAGTACTACCAGCGTCAGGATGATGCAGGCCAGGTTGATTGCCGTGAAAAGCTTACGGCGCAGGAAGACGTTCCAGGCTGTGAGCAGGTAATTTTTCAGCATGGAGCTTCCTTACGTTACCAGCTGGCCATCGAAGACCCGCACGATGCGGTGCGCACGGCGTGCCTCGGCTTCGTCGTGGGTGACCATGACGACGGTGGTGCCTTCCTCGTTCAGCTTGAGAAGAATGTCCATCACCTCCGCGCCCATCTTGCTATCAAGGTTTCCGGTTGGCTCGTCAGCCAGCAGGACATCGGGCTGGCCGACCATGGCGCGCGCGATGGCTACGCGCTGCTGCTGGCCGCCGGAAAGCTGGTTCGGGTAGTGCTCCATGCGGGCACCGAGTCCGACTCTCTCCAGCGCGGCGCGGGCCCTTTCGCGGCGCTCGCCGCCGGGCATGCTGCGATAGAGCAGGGGCAGTTCCACATTGTCGATGACGCGCAGGTCATTAATCAGGTGGAAGCTCTGGAAGATGAAGCCGAAGGTGTCGTTACGCAGGCGCGCTACATGCTTGTCCTTGTACGACTGCACCGGCAGGCCACCGATATGGATGTTGCCCGTGCCGGGACGGTCCAGCAGGCCGATGATGTTCAGGAGCGTGCTCTTGCCGCAGCCGCTGGGGCCCATGATGCAGACGAATTCCGATTTCCGGACGTGCAGGTCGATGTCCTTCAGGGCCAGGGTCTGCACCTTGTCGGTATGGTAGGTCTTGCTGATTTTGTCGAGTTTGATCATTGGGCGATCCTGATGGAGTCGTAATCTTTGAAACGTGAGGTATCGGAAATGATGATGCGGTCGCCGGCGCTTGCGCCGCCGAGGATTTCAACCTGTTTGCTGTCGCTGGCGCCGATATCGAGCATGGCCTTGCGCGCGGTTCCTCCGTTAAGCACGAAGATGGCTTGCCTGCCGCGCCCATTGAAAGCGGGGCCGCGTGCCACGACCAGCGCGCTTTCCTTGCGTGCGGCAACGATGTTTGCGTCCACGCGCAGCTTATTGCGCAACTGCGGGTGATTCGACTGGTCGAGCGTGACCAGCAGCTTGACGGTGCCGTCCTGGATTTCGGGCAGGATGGTCTGTACCTTGCCGTGCAATTGCAGCGCGCCTTGCTCGACCAGTACTTGCTGGCCCGGCTCAATGCGTCGCGCGTGGAAGTCGGACAGCGTGGCCTCCACGCGGTAATTGTGCAGGTCCGATACGCGCGCCACCAGTTGGCCGGTTGCCACGGCCGCGCCTTCCTCCTGCAGCAACCAGGTCAGCATGCCGTCGAATGGCGCCCGCACCTGGGTGCGGGCCAGCAATTCTTCCTGCTGCGCCAGCTGCTTGCGCAGGATGCTTTGCTGTAGCTGTGCACCTTCGATATTGCTGGCGGTAGCGCGGCGCACGTCCTCCACTTGCTCCTGCTGCTGGCGCAACTGAATCTCGTTGCGTTTGACATTCAGCTCGGCGGTCAGCAAGTCCTCCGCCGAGACTCCGCCATGCTGGCGCAAAGTTTGGGACCGCTGCAGCTTGGCACGTGTCGATTGCAGGTCAAGTTGCAGCAATTCGATGCTGCTGTTTAGCTGCTTGCGCTTCTGTTCCTGCTCCAGGCGCAGGTTCTGGATGCGGTTATCCTGTTGCGCCAGCTGTTCTTTCAGCCGTTCCAGTTCCAGCTTGACCGACTGGTTATCCAGTTCCAGCAGCAAGGCGCCGGCGCTGACCTGCTGTCCGGGCCGCGCATGGATTTTGGCAATGCGGGTCTGGATCGGGCTGGGTACCTGCTCCTCGTGGACCGGAACGACAATGCCCGAGGCGCTGATAGTGTCGGCGATGCTCCCTTGGCGCACTTCTGCGATATTGAGTTCATTGGCGGCTGCACTTGGCGCCACCGCACGGTTGACGCCCCATACGGCGGCACAAACAACCGCCAGTCCAGCGCCTATCGCAGCCAGCGTGGCGCGCCGGCGTCGTTTGATAATTGAGGGATTGATTTCCTGGTCCATGGCAGGAGCACAGCAAACTCCGTGCCATGCCTGCAAGCCGCTATTTTCCGTGGCGGCAGGAGGGTAGCTACGGCCGCTTCCGCACAAAGGTGTCCGATTTCGGACAGTTGAAAACGGATTGGAGGCCGGTTGCGGCCTTCATTTTTGCTGCGCCATGCGTTCGATCGACTGAATGCCGGCGATCATCTTGTCTCGCGCCGACGAGTTGGCAGAGTGCACGGAGATCCTGGGCGGCTTGAATCCGCGAAGGGCCACGGCTTCTTCGATCCAAAGCACCACGTCATAGCCGGTGCCGCGTTCGTCGTCGCCCAGGTCATGATCGAGGCTCAACTCTTCCACTGCGCCACTTTCCAGAAGCGCGATGGCTTCGTCGGGCCAATAGACTCGCACCCATCCCTCGGGAGTAGTGCGTTCGTCATCAAGAAATACTCGCATATGTGTTTAATTTGTTTTGAACGATGCCACGAGCGACGCCAGGACAAGCAACGCTTCTTCGAAATTCCGCACGCACTAGCTTGTATTCGACTCCATTGCCGGACGCCGCCTGCGCAACTTCGGCCATTTGCGCAAATGCTGGCGGGGGCAGTGGCGCTGAGATTTTTACAATAAAGGATGCAAGATCACCTGCGGGGTTCGCGCTTTCCAGGTCGAGCAGCTCAATGGCCGACTTGTCTTCTACAGCATCAAGCGCCGTTCGCATTACGTCCAGGCTCAAGTGCCGACCGTCGGGCAGTGAGGCGCGTCCGATGATGTATGCCTCAGGTTTTGAAATCCTTTGGGTCATGTGGGAAGTGTATTGCTCTCGCTCGTCGAACGGTGACCTGTGATGCTACGAATCCCGGTGGCAGCAATCACTGCGAGATTCTTTGCTCCCAGAATCATATAAATCCAGGCCTTCTGCCAACGGTGCTGGATCACGAATACATGCATATGCCAGTTTGATCGCTTGCGGACGGAGGTTCCGCTATGGATCAGCATGAAGGCCTGCGGATCATCAGTTGCATCAACGGCCAGTTGCTCTGCCTGGAGGAGGAAGAACGACATAAGTTCTGTGACCGGGACAATCGCTCCGTCAGAGTTGGGCTCGTGGCATAAGACGTAACAATACGGCAGCCAGGGCAACCTGTAGCTGACCAGTAAGCAGGAGCGCTCTGCATATCCAGGTGGATGCAGGACCTGCCTGTCGAGCATGAAGGTTCGCATCTTGCCCTGTGTAACTCGATAGGACAAATTCAGAGATCCAGTTTTTTCCACGAGATCTCGGCCGCCCACTCCTTTTTGCCGAATGCGTAGGACTTCAGGGCCGATATCGCTTCTTGTGCAGATACCTCGCGCACGGACTCGTAGTGGTGCGCTGTGTTCACGTGCTGGTGTTCCAGCCGGAAGGAGTTTTCCCCTGTTTGAAGGACCTGCATGTACGTGCCATACCCTATATCGACGACGGCAAACGGATCCTGATGGGACATCAGTATTGGAATCGAGTTCTCGATCATTTCCTTGGTCGGCGGGCCTTCATGATTGATGGCCGGGCAGATATAGAGCGGTTCCGCATATTCGGCGCCGATATCGAACAGCAGGTAGCCGGACGGTGTCGATGATTTACGATCGAAGATGATGATCACGAAGCAGTCTTTGTGGTCGGCATTGACGTGGGCGAAACCCAGCGTCCCGTTACCATATTCGTAGAAGTGTTGCACAGCACGGGGGCGAGCATCCCAGGCGGACAGCCCGGTCTGGTCCCAGATCACTTTGGCTGCACAAAGGCATGCATCCTTCAGCGCGTTGTCGGGTTCAAATTTGCTGACGCCTGGTTTCAGGTTGGCCAGGTGTTCGTGTAATTGCAGCAGCGGCAGGTGCTTGAATTCGTTCATGATTGAGTTTATGGTGCCCTTGCCCGCTTATGAACAGTCCCAACCCAATAGGGTCGCACTGCAGTGGAGGCACTGGAACTTGTAAAACGACTGGGCTCCGCGAGGAGTGTAGCCGGCTGTGATGTGCTTCCAGTCTTCTTCGTCGAGCTCATACCGGGCGTGCCAATCCAGCTTGGTGGCTTCAGTCGCGTTTGCAACGTCTGCCACCGATGCATCGCCAAGAAAGGCGCAAGCGTCGCCGCAATGGGCGAGCCATTCTTCCTGTTGCCATGAAAAGAACGCCGGTGTCCGAAGGTTGATCTCCTC
Source organism: uncultured Duganella sp. (assembly GCA_966077345.1). Lineage (GTDB taxonomy): Bacteria > Pseudomonadota > Gammaproteobacteria > Burkholderiales > Burkholderiaceae_D > Rugamonas. The sequence goes on along the minus strand of CBHREK010000004.1, from coordinate 275,968 downwards.
GATGATGTGACCTGGCACGTTTGCCCGCCGCAATGGGTAGTCATCTGCGAAAGAGGCGCCAAGCTTGCTGGCCGCAGACCCGTCCGCAATACACCATGGGCACAGGGAGTCGTGCAGGTCGGCTTCGCCATACACCGGCCCTACGTAAATGAAGCCGCGCTGCGTGCCGCAGCAGGCGCATTGCGCTGTGCTTGCCTGGATCACTCCGGAAGCGATTGGGTCGGGATGATATCGAAATACTGGCAGTTGGCTGCTCAAGGCGTCAATGTCCGACATATCAGGCAGCACCTTGGGAATCGACCTGCAATTCCTGGTCGCTGGCAAAGGCCGCCATATTGGTCTCGCCCATCACGCGGCTGGTGACCGTGCCGGCGGCGATCGAGCCGCTGACGTTCAGCGCCGTGCGGCCCATGTCGATCAGCGGTTCGATTGAAATCAGCAGGCCGGCCAAAGCCACCGGCAGGTTCATGGAGGACAGCACGATCAGCGCGGCAAAGGTCGCGCCGCCGCCCACGCCGGCCACGCCGACGGAACCGATGGTGATGATCGCCAGCAGCGGCACCAGGAATGATGCGGTGAATGGATCAATGCCGACCGTCGGCGCGATCATCACCGCCAGCATGGCCGGGTAGATGCCCGCGCAGCCGTTCTGGCCGATGGTGGCGCCAAATGAAGCGGCAAAGTTGGCAATGCCTTCCGGCGTGCCCAGGCGCTGGGTCTGGGTCTGCACGCTCATCGGAATGGAGCCTGCGCTGGTGCGGGATGTGAAGGCGAACGTCAACACCGGCAAAATCTTTCTCGTGTAGCGCAGCGGATTGAGGCCGCTGGCGCTGACCATCGCCAGGTGCACGCAGAACATCAGCAGCAGGGCGCAGTAGGATGCCACCACGAAGCCGATCAGGTTCAGGATGTCGGCATAGCTGGAGCTGGACACCACCTGCGCCATCAGCGCGAATACGCCGTAGGGCGTCAGGCGCAGAACCAGCGTCACGATCCGCATCACGATGGTGTGCGCGACGTGCACCGCGTGGTCGAAGGAAGTGAAGTGTTCGGGTTTCTTTTCCGCGATGCCGATGGCTGCCACGCCCACAAATACCGCAAACACGACGACCGCAATGGTCGATGTCTTGCGAGCGCCGGTCATGTCGAGGAAGGGATTGCTCGGGATGAAGGACAGCAGCATGTTCGGCAGCGATATCGACTGCGCGTCCGCCAGTTTGCCTTCCAGGTAGGCTCCGCGCGCCACTTCCGCTGCATTGGAGGCCAGGCCCGCCGCGCTCAGGCCAAACAGCTTGGCCATCAGGATGCCGATCGCCGCCGCTACGGTGGTGGTCAGCATCAGGGTGCCGATGGTGAGGGCACTGATCTTGCCCAGCGAGCTGGCGTTGCGCAGCTTGAGGATGGCCGAAACGATGGACACCATAATCAGCGGCATCACGATCATCTGCAGCAACTTGACGTAGCCGCTGCCGACGATATCGAGATACTGGCCGGTCACCTTGACTACTTCGCTACCGGCGCCGTACAGCGCCTGCAGCCCGGCGCCAAGCACCACACCCAGTCCCAAGGCGCTGAACACGCGCACGGTAAAGCTGGCATGGCGTTTCTGCTGCACGACGAGGAAGGCCAGCACAATGGCGGCAACGGCCAGGTTGAGGATCACTTGCAGGTTCATGTGGGGGCGGCGGCTTATATTTTGGAATCGACAGATTCTAATTGAATTGGTGTAGTCTTGCCTATTTGCAGTACCGAGGTTGCAGAGTCGCTACGAAAGGAATAGCCATGTCGAAGCAATCGATGAAGGTGGGCACCCGGCTGGCGCTGGGCTTTGGCCTGGTACTGGCGCTGATGGCCGGCGTGTCGGGCCTCGGTATCTATAACATGCACCGCATCCACGCCCAGCTTGAGAAAGTCGTGCAGCTTAATGTGGCGAAGCTGACCTATATACAGGATATGTCGGAAGCGGTGCATATCGTCGCCCGTGTTACGCGCACCATGGTGCTGCTGTCCGATGAAGCGGCGATGCAGCGCGAACTGCCCAAGATCCAGGCGGCGCGGGCCCAGTACGACAAGGCGCAGGCGGCGCTGGAGGCCTTGCCCGCCACCGAGGAAGGCAAGGCCATTCGCAGCCGCATCCGCGCCCTGCAGCAGGAAGCGCGTCCGCTGACTGACCAGTTGCTGCAGCTGGCCGCGCAGCACAAGGATGAAGAAGCGGTGGCCCTGCTGATGCAGAAGGCCGGCCCGGCCACCCAGCGCTGGCAGGATGTGATGGATGAAGACGTGCAGCTCCAACGCCAGCACAATGCGCGGGATGCCACCGCAGCTGCCGAAGCCTATGCCGCAGCCCGCGCCCTGATGCTGGCCATGAGCGGCCTGGCGCTGGTAGTGGGCGTGGTTGCCGCCATCCTGATTGCGCGCCGCCTGCTTGGCCAGTTGGGTGGGGAGCCCGATGTGGCGGCCGAAATCGCGGGCCGCATTGCTGCCGGCGACCTGACCGTGCACGTAGAGACCCGCAAGGATGACGAAGCAAGCATGATGAAGGCCATGAGCGTGATGCGCGACAGCCTGCTGCGCATCGTGTCCGAAGTGCGGCAGGGGACCGAGACCATCAACACTGCCGCGACCCAGATCGCCGCCGGCAACCTGGACTTGTCGTCGCGCACCGAGCAGCAAGCCAGCGCGTTGGAGGAGACCGCATCCTCGATGGAGGAGCTCACCAGCGCCGTGCGCGAAAACGGCAGCAATGCGCGCCAGGCCAACGAGCTGGCTGCAGCCGCTACCGCGGTGGCGCAGCAGGGCGGTGCGGTGGTGGGGCAGGTCGTGCAGACCATGGGTTCGATCAGCGACTCTTCGCGCAAGATTTCGGACATCATCGGCGTGATCGACGGCATCGCGTTCCAGACCAATATCCTGGCCCTGAATGCGGCGGTGGAGGCGGCGCGCGCCGGCGAGCAGGGACGCGGCTTTGCCGTCGTTGCCAGCGAGGTGCGCCAGCTGGCCCAGCGCTCGGCGGCGGCCGCCAAGGAAATCAAGGATTTGATCGTCAGTTCAGTGGAACAGGTGGACCAGGGCAGCGCGCTGGTGGCGCGCGCCGGCAGCACCATGGACGAAGTGGTGTCTTCGGTGCAGCGGGTGTCGCAGATCATGCGGGAAATCACGGCGGCCGGCGACGAGCAAAGCGCCGGCATCGAGCAGATCAACCGGGCCGTGACGGAAATGGATACCGTGACGCAGCAAAACGCCGCGCTGGTGGAAGAAGCTGCATCAGCGGCCGATGCGCTGAAGCAGCAGGCTGCCCACCTCGATACCCTGGTGGGCGTATTCAAGCTGCATCACGATGTGGCCAAGCGTACCGCGAACAGCAGGATGGCCACGAAGCAGCTCGCCGCAATCAGCGCGCCGGCGATCACATAGCCGGGGCGCAGGGCGCCCACGTCGCGTTCAAAATCGCTGCGCCGGCGCAGTCCGATGAAGGACCAGGCGACGGCCAGCATGGTTTCGCCGAAGCCGCGGGGTTTGGTATCGTCCATGTCGTTTCCTTTCGGGGTTGGGCCTATTGTGCAGCGGCCCAGCCTGGAAAAACAGGCGCAGAAGCGCCCGGAAACGACCGTATCAGTTGGCTGGAGCCTGGGGACGCAGGCGGGTCATGGCCTTCAGGAGCCTGGTGCGCTGGCCGCCGGCCCAGTCCAGGCGCAGCAGGTCGGCATCGCCCAGCGACTCCAGGCTGGCGGCGGCTTCATCGCTGCCGCCGTCTCCCTCGTCCAGCATTTCCTCGTACAGTTCGGGGTAGGCCTGGATGCGCAGCATGACCTCGTCCGCCACTTCATCTTCCACCAGGGCGTCGCCCCAGGCGATCAGGCGTTCGGCCAGCTCATGCAGCGGGGCGTGGCGATCGGGCGATTTGGCTTGCTGCAGCAGCATGTCGAAGCTGGAGAGCGCCTCCTGCAACTGTCGGGTGCAGGCCGAAACATGGCAGGCGTAGGTGGCGAATTCGCGTGCCAGCGGGCCGCCGCCGGCCATCTTGTGCCAGCTTGCCAGCATGGCGTCGCCGCCCAGTACCAGGCCGGCTCCAGGCACTTGCCAGGACTGGGCTGCACCCAGCTGGCGCAATTGCACTTCGGCGCGCGCTACGCAGACTTGCAGGTCTTCCAGGCGGCGCGCATAGGCGCTGTTGGCGCGCGATTCGCGCAGTTTGTCCAGCAGGTGCGCGGGAAGGGATTCACGGCCACGCCATCGGCCAAAGACAGGCAGGGTGGCGGCACGCGGCGCGGACGCCGGTGCCAGCAGGTGGTTCATGGCGCGCGCGCCGCGGCTGCGCTGCAGCCAGGCTTCGCCAGGTTTGAACTGTAGTAGTGAGTCCATCGCAACCTCCCTCGGGCTTTGAGGGAATTCTGAACCTTTTATCAAGCCCTAGCAAGCCTCACTCGGCGCCGACAATGCGGTTTCGCCCGGCGCGCTTGGCCTGGTACAGGGCGTCGTCGCCCCGTTTCAGCACGTCTTCGCATGAACCGTCCCCGGCGCGCAAGCAAGCCAGCCCGCCGCTGATGGTGACGGCGTCGCCGATGCGGCCCAGTGCCTGCAGGGTTTCGGCGATCCGCTGGCGCAGGCGCTCGGCAATCGGCGCCGCCTGCTCGCAGGTGGTGTGTGGCATCAGGACCACGAATTCGTCGCCGCCCAGGCGGGCCGGCGCATCGGTGGCGCGCAGTTCGCGCAGGCACACGTCGGCCGTGGTCTTGATCACCACGTCGCCGGCCAGGTGGCCGTGTTCGTCGTTGACCCGCTTGAAGTGGTCGATATCGAAGATCAGCACGGCCATCGGCGTGGCGTAGCGCTCGAAGGTATCGAAATGCTCTTCCAGCACGCTCATGAGCTTGCGGCGGTTCAGCAGGCCGGACAGGGCGTCCACCTCGCTCAGCATGCGCAACTGGTCTTCCATCTCCTTGCGTGCCGTGATGTTGCTGGCAACCCACAGTACCGCGTCTTCGCCATCAACCGGAAAGTCCAGCGCCTGGATGCGGCCTTCGAACCACAGGCGGTAGCTTGGCCCGCTGGTTGCCAGCCCTTTGATATCGCCCTGTACCAGGCTGTATTCGACGATGTGCAGGGCGCGCCAGGCCAGGGCGGTTTCGATCTCTTTCAGGAACCAGCTGGCCTTGTCCGGCGTCAGGACGTCGCGCACCGTCTTGCCGATCAGGTGCGAGCCGTCGTGGTAATAGCGCGCGTCGATGCCGCCGAAAATGGCCAGGTACCGGCCGCTGCGCGTCAGGATGAACGCAGGGTCGGGCAGGGCATTCAGCAGTGCCGAAAGTTGGTTGCCGGAAAATAGTGTTTCATCGCGCATGTCTACGACAGTATCCAGAGCTGGGCAATAACGCAAAAATTGTTAATAGAAAATTATTTATTTGTAACTATTTGAATTGTCCGTGTCATTGCCTGGGCCACAGGAGCTGCCCGCTGGCAGCCTCGTTCAATTGGGCGACCAGGGCCGGCGCGGCGACGTCCGCGATGCGGAAGGCCAATGTCACCTGCTGCTCGTGGCTGACCTCCAGCAGGGTGGCGCCGGCTGCCGCCAGTTCGCGCCGCAGCAAGCCTTCCAGGGAATAAGGCAGGGTGCAGCGCAATTCTGTATAGCGCACGATGGCGACTTTTTCCACTTTCAGCAGCGCCTGCGCCACGGCATCGGTATAGGCCCGCACCAGGCCGCCGGCGCCCAGCTTGATGCCGCCGTAATAGCGCACCACCGCTGCCAGCACGCCTTCCAGGTCCTGGTGGCGCAGCACGTCGAGCATGGGGCGGCCGGCCGTGCCGCCCGGTTCGCCGTCATCGACAGCTGCCGACTGGCCGCCAGCCAGCAGGGCCCAGCAGACGTGGGCCGCATCGGGGTGCCCGGCGCGCAGCCCGGCCACAATGGCTTGGGCTTCGGCGCGGTCGGCGACCGGCTGGACAAAACCGAGAAAACGGCTTTTCTTTACAATTAAATCGCTAGTCGCGAGAGATATAATGGTTTGTGGCATGGGGCCAACATGATACAGGTTTGCTGAACAGTTAACCTTCGGCATCCCTTACAATGCTGTTGCGATTTTTTCAACTTGGCATTCGTGGCGAGTTTCGTGGCGACTTATCGGATCAAAACCCTTGGTGTGCAGAATGGCTTCCAGCTGGAGCGGGTCGAGGCACGCCTGATGCTTTTGTTCCGCCGTCCGCTGGAAGCGGTGCGCCCGATCACTGCCGGCAATGGGGCGATTGTGAAAAAGGGCGTCGACTGGGCTATGGCGGAACGCTTCCGCGATGCCTTGATGACCTGTGGTATCCGTTGCGAAGTTGAAGAGGAGAAGGCGCCGCCGCCGCGCGCCAGCCTGGCTGAATATGCGGCGCACTTGCAGTCGCACCTGGAACTGCTGGATCCCGGCCGGCGCTGGACTTTCATCGCGGACCAGGGCGAACTGTTTGGCGTTCCAGGCCCGGAGTCCCCATATCCGCTGGAACTGCTGGTGCCGCTGGAAGGCATGTACCAGGAATGGCTGGGCGTGTCGCTGGCCGCCAGCGAGGACCTGCTGCGCCACACTGCCGGCATGGTCCTGATGGGCAATACGCCGGGCATGGTGGAGGAGGTCGTGCGCCATTTGCTGCCTATCGTGCGCAACAGCGCGGAACGCGGGCAAGCCATGCTGGCTGCCGCCCGCGGCTATTCGCCCTTGCTGTTCCGTCCCATTTGCGAGGGCCTGGAAATGGGCCTGGCATTCCATCGGGGCACCGTGACGCACCGCGTGGCGCACGCGCACCTGGAAGCCTGGGGCCTGACCGAGGATGCCGCGTTCGAGTCCGCCTTCGCCAACTTGCGTGCCCGTTCCACTGCGCCGTTGCTGCCTTCGCCGCAGGGCGTATTTGGCGGCGGCTGGGAAGATGGCTACGGTTCTTCGCGCATGCTGCTGCCTGAATTGATCAAGGCTGCCGTTCCGGAGGGCCGCCCGGTGGTCATGGTGCCGACGCGCGGCATGCTGATGGTGTGCAGCGAGCACAATGAAGCGGCAATGGAGGCAATGCTGAAGGCGGCGATCGAAGCCATGCGCGAGGAAAAGATGGTGATGCCGCGCCTGCTGCGCCTGGTGGACGACCGCTGGCAGGTTTTCGTGCCGCCTAGCCTGACGCGACGCCTGAACAGCCTGGCCAAGTACGTCGAAGGCAACGATTACCGCCTGCAGAAGGAACTGCTGAAAGCGCACGAATGGGCCAGCGGGCGCAATCGCTGCGTCGTGACCTACCTGGTCGGCAAGCTCGGGCCGGAGCAGGTCCGTACCAGCGCCTGCACCTGGACGCGCGACATGCCAAGCCTGCTGCCGAAGACCGATTTGCTTTATTTCGCCGACCCGTCCAGCCTGGACCCGCCGATTACCGTGACCTGGGAGGCCGCCATGCCGATCGTGGGCGCACTGATGCAGCGCACCGACGATTATCCGCCGCGCTACCTGGTCGAGGGCTTCCCGAACGAGACGCAACTGGCGCAACTGGCCGACATCGCCGCCGCGGCAAGGCGCGAGGCGAAGGCGAAGGCGCTGGCCGCCGCGCAGGAAGCGCAGGCTGCGCTGGCGGCGCAGAACAGCCGCCCCATGCTGGACTCGAAGCGCATGCAGAACGTGGCGGCGGTGCTGAATCGCCCCGTCGGCGAGGTGCTGCGCAGCGCCCTTGGCCGCAAGGCCGGCGCCAAAGCCGCGCATGCTCGATAACAATGCCCTGGTGGCTGCGGCCACTCCTGTTTTCCTCGTCATGATCGCGGCCGAAGCCTGGCTGGCGCACCGCCGCCGCCTGCAGGCCTATTCACTGGCCGACAGCCTGACCAGCATGGCTTGCGGTATCTGGACCGTGACGCTGGAAGTGTTCACCAAGTCCGCCATGCTGCTGGCCTATGGCTGGGTGTTCAGCCATTTGTCGCTGTGGCAGTCGGCGCCTGGCTCGGCGTGGACCTGGGCATGGTCGTTCCTGGTCTTCGACTTTGTCTATTACTGGGCGCACCGCTGGTCGCACGAGATCAATTTCCTGTGGGCCGTGCATTCGCCGCACCACCAGAGCGAAGAATTCAACCTCACCACGGCACTGCGCCAGGGCGCGTTCCAGGACGTGTTCCACGCGCCGCTGTTCATGGTACTGGCGCTGCTGGGCTGCCCGCCCGGCGTGTTCATCATCCAGCTCACGCTGAGCAAGTTCTACCAGTTCTGGATCCATACCCGCCTGGTGGGGCGCGTGCCGCTGGTCGAAGGCATCCTCAACACGCCCAGTGCGCATCGCGTGCACCACGCCGTCAACGATGTCTACCTGGACCGCAACTACGCTGCGACGCTGATGATCTGGGACCGCCTGTTCGGCACCTATATCGAAGAGGGCGAGGAATGCGTGTACGGCGTGCGCAAGGGCGGGCCGGGCTGGAACGCGGTGTGGGCGCAATTCGCCTGGCCGGCAGTGATGTGGCACGACGCGGTGCGCACGGCCCGCTGGTGCGACCGGCTCTCGCTGTGGTTCCGCCATACCGGCTGGCGTCCCGCCGATGTGGCCGCTGCCGACCCGTGGCCGGCCTTCGTGCTGCCGGCGGGCCGCCTGTACACCGCCACCCGTGCGACGGCCGGCGGGGCGCGCTGGACCATTGCAGCACTGCTGGCCTTCGCCGCGGCGGTGGTCATGCAGAACCAGTTGATCGCCCACGCCGCCACGCTGTCGCTGCCGGCCCGGCTGGCGCTGGTGGGCGCGGTTACTGCGGCGCTGCTGCTGGTGGCGTACTGCCTGCAGCCTGTTGTCCCTTCTGCCGCCAGCGCACCAGCCAGAACACCGGCAGGCTGACCGCACCCAGCGCGACGCCCCACCAGAAGGCCTCCTTGCCCATGCCGTAAAAGGCCCAGAGCGAGAAGATGCAGGTCATCACGGCGCTCAGGGACAGGGCCGCGCCGCGCGCCAGCACGCCGCGCCGGTGCAGCTTGAAGACCGCCGCGCCGCCGACAAGGTAAAGCGGCATGCTGGCGGCGGTCACCACCAGCGTCAGGAAGGTGAAGGCCTCGGTCATCGAGCGGCTGTAGTTCATCGCGATCATTACGCTGGCCAGTGCGCCCACCAGCAGCAGCGACCAGGCGGGCGCGCCGTGACGGTTGGGCGCTTTCAGCGCAGCCGGGAAAATGCCGTGGTGGGCCATCGATGCCGTCACCTCGCCGGCCAGCATGGTCCAGCCGTTCAGTGCACCGAGTCCACTGAAGATTACCGCAAGGGCCAGCCAGTGCCCGCTGCCGGCATCCCAGTAGCGGCGGAACAGGTCGACGAAGGGCGCGTTGGAGGCCGCCAGCTCCGCCTGCGGCAGGAGCAGCATGGGAATCGTGCAGACCAGGACATACACCACTGCCGCCACCAGCGTGCCCGCAATGGTGGCGCGCGGAATGGTGCGTTCCGGTTCATGCACCTTGGTGGCCGGCAGCGACGCGCATTCCACGCCCAGCATCGCGAACAGGGCGATGGTGCCGGCAGCGGCCGTGCCGTCCAGCGTAAACGGGGTGGGCGGCAGGTGCGCCGTGTACGCCGCGCTGTCGCCGGCAAGGATCCAGGCGCCGAGCAGCACGATGGCGCCCATCGGCAGCAGCTTGAGTGCGGCCGATGCCAGTTGCACGCGGCCCGACGCCAGCGCCCCGCGCAGGCTGACCAGCACAAAGAACCAGATGATGGCCATGGCCGCCAGCGGCTGCAGGGCCGGGTGCGAACTGAGCGCCGGCGCCAAGGTCGCCAGGTAGCCCACGATGCCGATTGCCAGCGCCGCATTGGTCACCCAGATCGATACCCAGTAGCACCACATGGTGAAGAAGGCGACGCCATTGCCGAAGGCGCGGCGGCAGTAGCCATACGGCCCGTCTTCCTCCGGCATGGCGCGCGCCAGCCGGGCGAAGACGTGGGCGATGAACAGGCAGCCGATCACGGTGATCGCCCATCCTGCGAAAGCGTTCTTGCCGAAAGGCGCCAGCGCGGCGGGCAGCATGAAGATGCCCATGCCGATCATATTCCCCACGATCAGGGAAGTGCACATCCAGAAGCCGAGCGGCTTGCCCTTATCCATGGCGTGCATAGGCGGTGCGCAGCAGGTTCTGGAAATGCCACACGCCGCTTTCGCGCTTCGGGTTCAGGCGCCCGGCGCTGTATGAACCGGAGGCCAGGCCTTGCTGGACGTGTTCGCAAATGCTGATGTCTTCCGCCTGGATCTCGTCGCTGAAGGCTTGCTCGGCCTGCACGCGCGCCTGCACGTCGGGGTCGTCGGTGTAGTAGTAATCAAACTCCACGATGCATTGCCGGTGGCCTGCCGGCAGGATGCGGTTGGTCTGCAAGCGGCCCGGCGTGATGTTCAGCATGATGTTCGGATAGATGAAGTAGTACCAGGCATTGCCATCGCCGTAGATGCCGTCGTTGTTGCGCAGCGGCGAATGCTGCAGCGAATGCCATTGGGCCAGTTCAGTGTCGTAGACGCGGTAATCGAGTACTTTCGACAGGCCGGGATGGACGAAGGGCAGGTGGTAGCCTTCGAGGAAGTTGTCGATATAGACCTTCCAGTTGCAATCGAGCTTGTAGGTATCGCGCTTGGCGAAGCGCATGGCCGACAGGTCGGTCGGCGCAATGCGCTCGGCGATGCCGGCAAAGACTTGTTCGAAAGGCGGCGTGGCGGCATCCAGCGCCACGAAGACCAGCCCTTGCCATTCGCGTACCCGGATGCGGGGCAGGCGGATGGCCGACTTGTCGAAACCGGCGGCGCCTTGCATCTCGGTGGCCGCGCGCAGGGTGCCGTCCAGCTCGTAGGTCCAGCCATGGTACTTGCAGTGCAGCGCCCGCGCACCCTTGCCGTTGCAGGTTGCCAGCGGCCCGGCGCGGTGGCGGCAGACGTTGAAGAAAGCCTGCAGGCTGCCATCGGGCTGGCGTATGATGAGGATCGGCTTTCCGGCTATGTCGCCGACCACATGGTCGCCCGCCGCACTGAGTTCTCCCGTGTGCGCGGCCAGTTGCCAGGTCGAGCCGAAGACTTCACGCTGTTCGAATTCCAGCCAATGCTGGTCGGTGTAGAAGCTGGCGTGCAGCGCGTAGGCGCGCTCCAGCGGCTCGATGCGGCAATGCTCCTGCAGGGTCATATGTGCTCCGCGGCGCGAAAGATTTACTTTCTCATAAATTGCAGCGAACTGGAAGAAAGAGGTTGCAAAAATGGAGGAACGTCTTTTCTTTGAGGGCCTGCAGGCATTGGCCGCTTCGGCCTTTCCCAAGCATTGCAGTTATTGCGGGCGGGTTTTCGCTACCGCGCATGATTTCATGCAGCAAACCCAATCGGTTCGCAAGGACATCACTGGCCTCAAGCAAAGCTTCGACGACGACAGCGTGGCGATCGTCGAGGCTTACCGAAACTGCCTGTGCGGCTCAACCCTGATGGACTTTTTCAGCGACCGGCGCGATATCTCCGAATCCGGCGCGCGGCGGCGCGAACTATTCGACAAGCTGCTGCCGCACCTGCAGGAGAAGGGCATGACGCTGGCGGCGGCGCGCGAACACTTGCTGGCGCTTTTGCGCGGCCGGGAAATATCCGGTAAGATAGGTAGGTAGCCTACCTAATTACTTGAATCAATGTCGAAAAAACACGAAGCAACCCTGTCTCCGCGCGTGCTTGCGGCCAGCGAGGAGTTGCGCCTGACGCTGAAACGGCTGGTGCGTGAAATGCGCCGCGATGCCAGCGAAAACGGCGGCGATATCCCCCTGGTGCAGTACATGCTGCTGGCCATCATCCAGGAACAGCCGGGCATCGGCGTTGCCGAACTGGCGCGCATGGAGAATGTGCGCGCCGCCACCATGAGCGGCCATATCAAGTCGATGGAAGAAGCGGGGCTGGTGGAGCGCAGCGCGCCAGATCCGCAAGACCGCCGCCGCTCCGGCCTGCAGGCCACAGCGCTGGGCACCGAGCGCATCGAAGCACTGCGCGACAAGCGCCGCGACTGGATGGCGCAGCGTATCGCCCGCCTGACGCCGGCCCAGCTGGCCGCGCTGGAAGCCGCCATCGAACCCCTGAACATCATCGGAACGCCATGAAGGACACCCCCGTCACCGAGCGCGAAATCCGCGCCGTTTACCTGGCCATGATGGCCGTGCTTGGACTCAGTGCGCTGGACCAGAGCATTGTCGCCACCGCCTTGCCGCGCATCGTAGCCGACCTGGGCGGCATGGCCCACCTGTCGTGGGTGGTCACTGCCTACGTGCTGGCCTCCACCGCCACCATGCCGCTGTACGGCAAGCTGGCCGACCAGTACGGCCGCCGGCCGATGATTTTTGCGGCCATGGGCGCCTTCCTGCTTGGTTCCGCGCTGTGCGGCCTGTCGCAAAACATGACGCAACTGATCGTGTTCCGCGCGCTGCAAGGCGTGGGCGCGGGCGGCTTCCTGCCGCTGGCGCAGATCATCATCGCCGACATCATTCCGCCTGCGGAGCGCGGCAAGCGCATGGGCATGGTGCCGGTGGTGTATGCCGCGACCAGCCTGCTCGGCCCTGTGCTGGGCGGCCTGATTACCGATGCGCTGTCCTGGCACTGGACCTTCTACGTCAACCTGCCGGTGGGCGCTGTAGCCTTCTACGCCATTGCGCGGGCGCTGCACAAGGAGAAGGTGCATCACGCGCATCGCGTCGATTACCTGGGCTCCGTGCTGATGACCGGCTCGATCACTTCCGCGCTGCTGGTGCTGGCGCTGGGCGGCACGGAGTGGGCGTGGGATTCGCCGCAGGTGCAGCTGTGCAGCGTGCTGGCTGTGGTGCTGGGCGCCTGGCTGGCCGTGCATGTACGCAAAGCGCCGGAACCGGTGCTGCCGCCGGACCTGTTCGGCAACCGGACCTTCAATATCGCCAGCGTGGTGATGGCGCTGACCTTCATGGGCCTGATGGGCGCCACCGTGTTCTTCCCGCTGTTCTTCCAGGTGGTCATGGGCAGCAGCCCCGCAAGTTCCGGCTTGCTCACCGTGGCCATGATGATTGGCCTGGTCGGCTCTTCGATGCTGAGCGGCCGCAGGCTGGCGCGCACCGGCAAGTACAAGGGCGTGCAACTGGGCGGCCTGGTTGCCGCGCTGGTGGCATTCAGCACGCTGGCATTGGGCATGGAAGCAGGGTGGGGCTACTGGGTCATCGAGCCGGCGATTTTCCTGCTGGGGGCCGGACTGGGACTGGTGATGCCGAACATGACGATCGCCGTGCAGAACGCCTTGCCGCTGCCGCGGCGCGGAGTGGGGACGGCGATGTTGACATTCTTCCGCTCGCTGGGCGGCCTGCTGGGCGTGACGGGATCGGGCGCCATGCTGGCGCGTTCGCTGCATATCCACGGCGTGAAGGCTGTGGCGGCAGTAGGGCCGGGCGTCAGTGTTCTGCCTTCAACGGTGGCGGTGTACCGCCACGCAATTGCCGGCATCTTCGGCGCCGGCGCGCTGCTGGTGCTACTGGGCCTGATTGTGCTGTGGTTCCTGCCGGAGATTCCGCTGGCAGGCCACAAGTCCGATTAATCCGGGGCGGCGAAACCAAGGGCAATCAAGGTCCAGTAAGCCACGCCGAGAACGCACCAGGCGATATTCGCCGCCGAGAATGCAGCGTTGCTGCTGCCGGCCGGATCGCCGCTGCGGGCATTGATTTCCGCCTGTACTTTCTTCAGCAGCAGGCCGGTTGGCACCAGCAGGGCGAGCGAAGCGAAATCGGTCATCGGCGATCCGAAGCCCTTTGAAGCCAGCCGCTCCATCAGGTTACCCCCGATGACCAGGAGCACCATGAAGGTGGCATTCGAGCCTGCATCCCATTCGGCGCGGTCATGCGTCACATCATGGGATGCGATATTGCGGAACAGGCTGTGCGTGAAGAAGATGGAAAAAATTGCGCGCGGCACCGGCCAAATTGTTGCATAAATCCCACATCAGCCGGGATAAATCGGCGCATCGGCCAGGGTCCCGGCAACCGTCATCCATGGGCGCACGCGCCACTTCACCACCAGGCCATTTTGCACATACGGATCGGCTTTGACGAACTCCTCGACCACCGCCGGCGAGTCGGCATTGAACCACAGCAGGGCGCTGTCGACCGGGTCGGCCAGCACGCCGCCCAGCTGGAATTCACCGCGTTCGTGCGAGGCCCAGGCAAGCTTCAGGTGCGCGTCCCGGAACTCGGCGCGGCGCTCAAGGTAGTCGGCGGCGTATTCATAAATCAGGACGTAATGCATGGTGGTCTCGCGAGCTGGAAACGGGAGCTTGCAGTATGACTCATACGTTTTCGGAATATCAATACTGAAAGACGCAATACTTTGATATTGCAGGCGCTGCGTAACATTGGCTCACCAAACCAAAAAATTACGGAGACAATATGCGTAAGACTGTATTGGCGGCGCTGATCGCAGAGATGCTGCTGCCGCTGGGTGCACATGCTCAAACTGCGGACGACCAGATCGATCCATCGGCGAAAGTCGTGGTGAGCGGCGTTCGCGCTTCCCTGGCTTCCTCGCTGGCGACCAAGCGCTTGCAGGAAGGTGTAGTAGATGCCGTGTCGGCCGAAGACGCCGGCAAATTCCCGGATACGAATATCGCCGAATCGCTGCAGCGCGTCACCGGCGTGCAAATCCAGCGCAACAACGGCGAAGGGCGTTATATCTCGGTGCGCGGCCTTGGGCCGGAGTTCAACAATGTGCTGGTCAACGGCCGCACCATGACCAGCGACACCGGCGGCCGCGATTTCTCGTTCGACCTGCTGTCGTCGGACCTGATCTCGAAAGCCATCGTCTACAAGACTTCTATGCCCTTCCTGCCGGAAGGCGGCATCGGTTCGACGGTCGACATCCAGACTGCCCGCCCGCTGTCCGGCAAGGCAGGCCATTCGGGCGTGGTCAATGTGTTCGACTCCTACGATTCGAACTCGAAGAAGAACACGCCCAACGTCAGCGGCATGTATTCCTTCGCCAATGAGAACAAGACTTTCGGCGTAACCGGCTCCCTGTCCTATACCGACCGCGCATCGAAGCAGAACAAGGCCATCAACGATGCCTGGAACCTGCGCGACGTCTACATGATCGACGGCGACCTGAATTCCAAGGGCCTGACCATGGCCAACGTCAGCAGCAAGAAGCTGCTGATGCCGCAAAGCTTCGGCTACCAGCAGGAGAACGAAACCCGCAAGCGCCTGGTCAGCAACGTCACCGTGCAGTACAACCCGTCGGCCGACCTGAAGCTGACTGCCGATGCGCTGTATTCGCGCCTGAACCAGCGCAACGACGTGATCGCGATCAGCGACTGGAACAACCCGGTGCAGCTTGGCGTGAAGTACGACTCGAACAACCAGGTCACCAGCTTCCTGCGCCCAGGTTCGAACTTCTTCGCCAATAACCCGGCCCTGGTCGGCGACGGCACCGGCGTCCTGACCGACGCCAACTCGAACGACATGATCGTCAAGGGCGGAGACCGCCTGTCGATTACCAAGGCCTTCGGCCTGAACGCGAAATGGAATGTATCGCCGGAGTGGAAGCTGGAAGGCGATGTTTCGAATTCGCGCACCACGACCAAGACTCCCGACCAGTGGATCGTGGCCGGCATGGTGCCGAAGAACGGCGACACGCTGACTTTCGGCTCCATTCCGAGCCTGGTCTTTGGCGACGGCATTACCGACCCGACTGCGGTGCGGGCCCACGCCGTATCCAACAAGGACGTGCGGTTTGCCGACGAATTGAGCGAAGGCCGCATGAATGCTTCGTGGGCGCATGAAATCGGCGCCTTCAAGGGCATCGATACCGGCCTCTCGTACTCGCAGCGCAAGGTGGGGCGCAACCAGTGGGAGAGCGATTCCTGGAATGCGTTCAGCGGCTACCACGTCTCGCTGCCATCGTCGCTGTTCACGGTGAAATCGCTGGACAATGCCTTCCCTGGCGCACCGGCGAGCTACCTCAGTTTCAACCCGTACGAGTACATGAACTACCTGAACCAGCCGTCGACGCTGGCCCTGTCGAACGATCCGGCGCTGTACCTGGACAAGACCAAGTTCCCGAACGGCCCGATGTCGATCGACTACACCAAGCCGAATTTCTGGAGCGTCAAGGAAAAGGTATCGAGCATCTTCCTCGACTCGAAGTGGGAAGGCGAGCGCTGGTCGGCCAATGCCGGCGTGCGCGTGGTGCACGTCAATTCGACCTCGACCGGCATCAGCCGGGTGCTGCTGTCGGCAACCAAGAGCCCGAACGACACCACCTACATCCTGAACTACGGCCCGGCGGTCGAAACCGCGGTTTCGAACAGCTACAACAGCGTACTGCCTTCCGGTAACCTGAAATTCGACCTGACCGATGACATGGTGCTGCGCCTGGCAGCCTCGAAGACCGAAACCCGGCCGACGCTGAACCAGATGGGCGTCGACAACTGGTACGGTGGCCGCTTTGGCGACGTGCAGACCGGCGGCGGCAATCCTTACCTGAAGCCGATGGAGTCGAAGAACCTGGACCTGTCGTATGAATGGTACCTGTCCAAGACCAACTTCCTCGGGGCTGCGATCTTCCAGAAGAATGTGTCGAACTTCCTCGAAAGGCGCCTGGAAGATATCACCATCCCGCAGTACTCGGAAGTGGTGCATGACACCCGCATCCGCAATGGCCAGAAGGGCAAGATCAAAGGTATCGAACTGGCTGGCCAGTACGCCTTCGACAACGGCATCGCCTGGCTGCGCGGCTTTGGCGTGGCTGCCAACTACACCTTCGTCGACGCGACGGCCAGCCGCGACGATGCAGCGGCGCTGGATTGCGGCTATCCAGGCTTGTCGAAGCAGTCGTACAACGCCTCGGTGTTCTATGAGAACGAGACCTTCTCGGCGCGCGTGAGCTACAACTGGCGCAACAAGTTCGCCGTCGACTGCGGCGGCGGCAGCACCCAGCCGCGTACTCGTGCGGCCTACGGCCAGTACGACCTGAGCCTGCGCTACAACATCACGCCGAAGATTGCGCTCTACCTGGATGGCATTAACGTGAACAACGCACGCATGCACGAATATGCCAACAACGAGAGCCAGTTCCTGACGCTGGAAGATGTCGGCCGCCGGGTCAACGCCGGCCTGCGCTTCGCCTTCTAAGCGAGCAAGGGAGCAATATCGTCAAGGTGGGCGGCTTCGAAGGTGGGCAGTGCTTCCGTGTCGTTGGCTAAACGGCCCGGGTTGTACCAGCAGCTTTCGATGCCGAACCGGTTGGCGCCGAGGATATCGGCGTCCAGCCGGTCGCCCACGATGATGGTTTCATCCTTGTTGAAGGAGCGCGCCATTTTCGTCGCGTAGTCGAAGAAACGGCTATCCGGCTTGGCATAGCCGCATGCTTCGGACGTGGCGGTGAAGGAGATGTAATCGCCCAGGCCGGAGCTGGCAATGCGGCGCTCCTGGATGCTGGCTACGCCGTTCGTGATGATGCCAACTTCGCCGAAGGCGGCCAGCGATTCGCACAGGCGCCTGGCGCCGTCGATCAGCACCACGTTTTCCGAGAGCGACTCCAGGTAACGGTGGCTGGCACGCTGCGGGTCAAGCTCAAGGCCATTGGCTGCGAAGGTCTTGCGGAAGCGCTCGACTTTCAGGAATTCCTTCGATACCGCGCCGGCTTCAAATGCGCGCCACAGCTCAATATTGATTCCCTGGTACTGCAGGAACAGATCGTCCACGCCGCCGACCAAGCCCAGTTCCCGCAGCACGCGTTCAAAGGAAAGCTTTTCGGAAGCCCGGAAATCGAGCAAGGTGTCATCGAGGTCGAACAGGAATAGCGAATGTTTCATGCCGAGAAAGTAAAATAGGCTGCAGAGAGGCGAGCTATTTTACGTTCTTCGGCGGCCATTGCGGCTGCGTTGTGGGCGGGAAGGCCGTCTTATACAATGCAGAAAAGACAAAAAGCGCTCCGCGCAAGGCCGATGATCGCTCACTGGGAAAAATTGAAGGATTACTTGATCCAGGTGCTGCTATGTTTGGTTTTCTTCCAGACACCCTTGGCAGCGGCGGGGAACCAGCATATTTCCGAACCCCAATTCGTCCAGACGCTGACCAACAATAGCATCATGGATGGGGTGGTCACCGCGGTGGCGCTGGATGCCCAGGGCTATGTCTGGGCGGGCGGGGCTACCGGCCTGGCTCGCCATGATGGTTATCAATTCGTCAGGTTCCAGCTGAAAGCCGATAAGGATGCGCCCGAGGTGATCAGTGCCGTCACCACGATCACCGCCGGGCGTGACGGATTGGTCTGGATGGGACTGGCATCGGTTGGCTTGGCGGTCCTGGATCCTCGCACCGGGCGTACGCAGTTCTACCGCCACGACCCGCAACAGCCGCAATCACTGACCTCGGGCCTGGTGCGCGCCATCGTTTCCGACGGCGCCGACGGTTTCTGGATAGGCACGCAGGGAGGCGGGCTGGATCATTTTGACCCGGCCTCCGGCACATTCGAGCACGTGCGCGCCTCCGCAGGCGGCGCGCCGGACAACAATGTGTCGGCGCTGGTCCTCGACCGTCGCGGTGACTTGTGGGTGGGCAGCGGCAAGGGACTGGTGCGCAAGGCGCGCGCGGGCGGCGGCTTTGCACGCGCATTGCGCGACCCCGGCGACGAGGCGAAGCTGGCGCGGCAGGTCGTGATCGAGCTCCGGGAAGATAGCTCCGGCCGCCTATGGGTCGGCACGTTGAGCGGTGGATTGCTGATCGTCGACCCTTTGTCCGGGCAGGCGCAGTGGCTGGCCGACGGCGAGTCGCGGTCGAGTGGAGCGATCAACGCCATAGAGCAAGCCGACGGCAACCAGATGTGGATAGGATCGGGAACCGGCATCGAGATCCGGGCAGCCGACAGCGGCGAACTGCTGCAGCGGTTGCGGCACAAGGCCGGACGTATCGGTGCACTGGCGGCTCAGGAAGTGATGGGCATCGTGCGCGATCGCTCGGGCGTCATGTTCGTGGGTATGTATGGTGGCGGTGTCCAGCGTTATGTGCCGCCGCTGCCGGGCATCTCGGTCTACCGGCCGGCGCCTGACGACGAGTGGGACGGCATCGGCATCCGCAGCCTTGCCGAAATGCGCAACGGTGAAATCTGGCTGGGGCGGTCCCAGCATGGCGTGTCCGTGCTGGATGGCTCCCTGCGCCGAATCACCGACTTCGAATTGCCTGGCCAGCGCGAAGGCGCCTCTTCCTTTGCGGCGGTGCGGGCCATCGTGCAGGGAGCCGAGGGGCACGCATGGATCGGGACCAATTCAGGCCTGCTTGAATTCAGCGAAGACCGCCGCTTGATTCGCCGCTACGACGTCGACGGCATTATCAGGCGCCTGCTGGCAGACCGCGATGGCGTGTTATGGATCGGCACCACCAATGGATTGCTGCGCAAGACCCCGGGCACGGCGGCGGTTTCTCCGGTGTTGCTGGCGCAGCATGGCCCAATACGTGGCAACGTCGACGCCCTGGTCCAGGATCCAGCGGGCCGTGTCTGGGTCGGCAATGCGGCCGGTGTCTTCTGGATAGACCCCATCACCGGCACTGCCCAAAAACTCGAAGCGGTGCCGTCCCCGGCCGATGGCCGTTTCGCGGTGAAAGGAATGCTGGCCGACAAGGAAGGCCTGTGGATCGACAGCGATGGCGGTCGTTACCGGATCGACCGGATCGAGGGTAACAGTGCGCGCTATACGCTGGCCATTGCCAGCCAAGGGGAGGGCGGGCATGCGATTGGCGCCAATTTGCTGCGCGATGCGGCTGGCCGGATCTGGACGCACCGCGGCGTGTACGATCCCGCCACGCGGCGTTACGATGAACTGAGCGTCGCCGACGGCGCCGATTTTGGCACCGGCTGGTTCCGTGCCTATACCCAATTGCGTGACGGACGCATGCTGTTCGGAGGCTCGGCAGGCCTGCTGGTCGTGGAGCCGGAAAAATACGCGGCCTGGGCCTTCCATCCCCCGGTGGTGCTGACCGCGCTGACAGCCGGAGCGCAGCCGGTGGAGTTGCCAGCGACGGGACGGATTGTCGTAGCACCGCCGCAGCGTTCGCTTAGTGCCCAGTTCTCAGCGCTCGACTACAGCGCCCCCGAGCGTATCCGTTATCGCTATCGCCTGCAGGGCTACGATTCCGATTGGCGCAAGGCGGATGCGAATTTGCGGGTGGCGAGCTACGACAACCTGCCGCCCGGCGCATACATCCTGCAGGTGCAGGGCAGCAACCGCAATGGCGAATGGAGCGACGCGATGGCATCGCTGGCGGTAACCGTCCTGCCAGCATGGTGGGAAACCTGGTGGGCCAGGCTGGGCATGCTGGTGCTGGCCGGCCTCGCGGTAACTGGCCTGGTGCAGTGGCGGACCTGGCGCCTGCGCCGCAGGGAGGAAGAACTGGCGTCGCGCGTCGCTGAACGGACTGCGGAACTGCAGGAAGTCTCGGCCGCACTGGTCGCGAAATCGCAAGCGCTGGAATTGGCCAGCCTGACCGATCCGCTGACCGGCTTGCACAACCGGCGCTTCCTTACCGAACAAATTCATGCGGACGTCGCACACTCCGTACGCCATCACGAAGACAGCCTGCGCCTTGGTACGCCGCCGGCAGGCGATGCGGACCTGGTTTTTTTCCTGATCGATATTGACTATTTCAAGCAGGTCAATGACCGGCACGGGCATGCTGCGGGCGATGCGGTGCTGATCCAGATGCGGCGGCGCTTGCAGGGTATCTTTCGCGAGAGCGACTATTTGGTTCGTTGGGGCGGCGAGGAATTCCTGGTGGTCACGCGCGGCACATCGCGTGAACGCGCAGCGGAACTGGCCGAACGCGCGCGTGCGGCTATTGCCGATGAAGCCTTCGCGCTTCCGGACGGCAGCGGGCTGGCGAAAACGTGCTCGATAGGCTACGCCTGTTTCCCGCCGGCGCGCCAGTTCCCGCAAGCCCTGGGGTGGCAGGAGGTGGTCGAGATTGCCGATGCCGCCCTCTACCTGGTAAAGAACAGTGGGCGCAATGGATGGTACGGAGTGACGGCATTGGATGTCCGGAACCTGGAAGATTTGCGGAATCTGATGCGGCAGCCGTTGGCGGCTTGGGAGGGCAGCGGCTGCGCCATGATCCAGCGTTCGCCTGGCCAAGGCAATCAAACGTCGAACCTTGCCGAAGCGGCCCCTTCCAAATGACGAAAAAAAAACGCCAGCCGGGATAGGCTGGCGTTTTCTTCGATACTGGTAGGCCGTGCGGGGCTCGAACCTGCGACCAACGGATTAAAAGTCCGCTGCTCTACCAACTGAGCTAACGACCCGAAGGGCCCGAATTATATAGACACTGGATCGTTTCGGCAAGTGCCCGCATGGCGCGTATAATCGGCGCCGGAAGGAACCGATCATGACCTACGAAGAATACCTCGACGAAGTAACCACGCTTATCTTCGAAAAATACAACCTGAAAGACACCCTCGCGGTCAAACTGGTGATGGATGCCCAGGATGCGGAGTTTTTCGTCCGCCATGACGACGACAAGAAGCTCCGCAACATCGACCAGGCCCACAAGGACGCCAAAACCATCTACGAAGCCTACGCCGCACGAAATCCCCGCCGTTAAGACGAAAATGGATTGCGGCTTGCCGGTGGTATTGGACCTGTCGTAGCCTGACTGGCCTAATGCCTGGCCTGCTGCATGGCCAGCTTTTCTTCCGCCTGAGCCAGCACGTTTGCAATGCGGCGTGAGTTGCGGTCGCGCCAGCCCGGCTCCAGCGCTACCCTGGCTTGCAGTTCGCGGCACTGGTTCAGCAAGGCCCATGCTTGCAGGCGCGCAGCACCGATGCCCTGGTGATCTGCGCGCGCGCAAGCGGCGACGGCTTTCCGCAAGCGTGACAGCGCTGTCTTGAGCGCCTGGCCTTCGCGTTCCGGCCACAGAAGCGTGTAAACGGTAATCGATACTGCCAGTCCAAGCAGGATGCCGACCAGGCGGTCGCGGATTTCCGTGACGTCGGTGACCGGGCCGAAGCTGCCCAGTTGTGCCAGGGCGAAGGCGAACATCATCTGCACGCCGATGTAGTTCGAGCGCGGCGAACCGACGGCGATCCAGGCGCCGACCGCGATGACGGGCAGGGACATGGCCAGCAGGCCGAGGATGCTGTCGAGGTGCGGTACCACGAACACGGTCGCCACCAGCGCTGCCAGGCTGCCCAGGCAGCAGCCCAGCAAGCGGGTGATTCCTTTGTGCGTGGTCGCGCCGAGGCTCGGCAGGGCGAGGATGATGCAGGTCTGCATCGCAGTATGGATGCCTGGCCATTGCAGGCCGGTGTAAATGACGTACGTGACCATCGCGGCCAGCACTGCCTTGAAGGCGAATTGCAGGTAGACGATGTTCAGCGGACTGCCGGCAGCGCTGGCCGCTGCGGGCTGAGCGCCCTGTACGGCGGACGGCGTGCCATTGGCGCCGGCTGCGCCGGCATCGGCGGCAGAGCGCAGGGCCCGCGCCATTTCGCGCAGGATTGCGCTGTGTGCGAGCATTCCATGCCCGCTCCCAGGCAGGTCCGCCGGGGAGGACGCCGCGCCTGTGAGATTGAAAGCTGCATCGTGCCCGAGGCACTCGCGCAGTGACGCGCATGCTTCGCGGATCGCAATCATCTTCTGGCGCTCCTCTTGCGAAGCCTCAAACGGAGCGAGCCTGGCCAGTTGCGCCGCTGCCGCATGGAGGCGGCTAACGGCCGCAGCCCGTGCAGCAGTGCGTTCCTTATTTCCCAGGGCGGCAAACGCCAGTTGCCGCTGCAAGGCCAGCACGCCACGTCCAACCCGGCCACTGTGAAATGCCGGTGCCGCAACGCCTGCAATGCGCGCATCGAGCTGGTGCTCGACTTCGTCAAGCTGGCGGCTGTATTCCTCTACCAGCAGCCTGACCGGCAATGCCGGCCGGAACAGGCGCTGGACGATCATCGTCACCACGATAGGGTAGGTTGTCGCTACTCCCACCCACAACAGTGCGCGCGTCATCACTTCCGGATCTTCGTAGATATCGGCCATGCTTTGTCCGTACACCACGATCAGCGCCACCAGGAAGCCAATGGCGCCGAGCTTGCTGGTCCTCATGAAGTACATGCCGCAGAATGCAACGAGGGCGGCGCCCAGGATGCGCAGCATTGGCGCGTTGATGAAGAACTTGAGCAGCAGGATCGAAGCGACTACGGAAAGGATGCTGCCGATGATCAGCACGATGCCGCTCATGCGGGTCAGGACAGTGTTCTCCTGGGCCGTGAAAAACACCATGATCAATGACAGCGAAAGCGAAGGAATCTGCAAGGCCATCGAACAGATGATGACCACCGTGCAGCTTGCGAGCAGGCGCCACACCGCATCCATGCGGCCAGGGAAGGGCGCCAGTTCGCTGCGGATGCGTGCAAGCAGGGCTTCCATGATGTTCACTTCGCGTTCAGCATGGCCACGGCGGAGGCGCCGATACGGAATGCGGCGTCAGGCTGTTCAATCAGGATGCGCACCGGGAAGCGCTGCGCCACCCGTACCCAGTTGATGGAGCGCGGCACGCGCGGCAAGCCCGCCACTTCGCTGCCGCCGTCGTCGGGGAACACGCCGTAGCCGATCGATTCAACGGTGCCGTTGTAGCGTCTCGACGTATCGCCAAGCAGGTAAACCTGGGCGTGGCGGCCGGCCTTGATGCCCGCCAGGTCGGTCTCGCGGAAGTTGGCCACCACGTACCAGCGGTTGGAGCTGGCCATGGTGAAGACCGGATGGCCGGCGGCGACGAACTGGCCTGCCGATGTTTTCAGGTTGAGGACGATGCCGTCGCCCGGTGCGCGCACCTCGGTATAAGACAGGTTCAGGCGCGCCAGCGCAATCTCCGCTTTCGCCACTTCGCGCTTGGCGACCAGCGCATCGACGCCGCTGACGGCTGCTTCTGCGCGGCGGGCGTCGAGCAGGGCGGCGCTGAGCTGCGATTGCGCGCTGCGCTTGGCGGTACGCGCCTGGTCGATGCGTTCGGCCGACACAAATCCTTTGCTAAGCAACGGTTCCAGGCGCGCCAGCGAATCGCCGGCCTGCTGGTTGGCAGCCTGGGCGTGCTCCACATTGGCCCGTGCCGCCGCTGCGGCAAACTTCTGCGCTTCCACCGAGCGCTGGGTGAGTCTGATTTCGCTGTCCAGCGCCTTCAGGCTGGCTTCGGCCTTGGCCAGGGTTTCTTCAAACGGCTGGGGATCGATGCGGAACAGCAGGTCGCCTTTCTTGACGCGCTGGTTGTCCGCCACCGGCAATTCGACGATTCGTCCGTTCACTTCCGGTGCTACGTTGATGGTGTCGGCGTAGACGTAGGCGTCGTCGGTGCGCGGCGCCTGGTCGATCGAGCGCACCACATAAATGGCGAGGCCGATAGCCGCCAGCGTCAGGGCCAGAACGATGGCGGTCCAGCGGCGGGAGTTCCTGGTTTTCTTCATGACGTCACCTTAATGTTGGAAAAATACGAGCCAGGCCGATAGCGAAAGCACCGTGGCGAGGGCGGGGTAGCCAAGCGCGAGCAGGTGCGACGGCGCGCCGGCCAGCCAGCCGCGCGCATTCAGCACGGCGTGAACCAGGAAGCACAGCACCGTGGCGCCGGCAATGCAGAAAAGCCAGTCGGGAAAATACGCTCCCAGCACGTTGATTGAAGGTTCCACATTCATTCCTTAATGTACGGTTGCCTAGGCAACCGTCTGGGCAAAAAAAAAGGCCTACTTCCCGACGAACATTTTCAGCAGCAGGGATTCGAAAACCTCGAGCTCCTGCGCGCTGAAATGGCCAAAGTACTGCGCGATCACGATGCCCGAAGCCTCCAGCAGGCTTGGAAACAGGCGCCGGCCGGCTTCGGTCAACTCCAGCTGCACCGTGCGGCGGTTGTCGATGCTCGGCGCCTTCTGGATCATGCCTTTCTGTTCCAGCCGATTCAGCATGCGCGTCATCGCGCCGGGGCTGTACGACAGCTCCTTGCAGATCTGGGCAGCGATATTGGCGCGGCCGCTATGCAGGGTAGACAGCACCACGTACTGCGCCGCGGTGATGTCGAAAGGAGCGAGCTTGATGTCCAGCTCTTCTTCCAGCGTTTTCTGGGCGCGGCTGATCAGTCGGGCAACCCGGCGAGGATCGGTATGTTTGTTCATAAATGAACTATACGTTGCCTAGGCAACGATTGTCAAGCGCCCCGCGCACGCTTGCGCGATTCACAAGCTTGTCATCTTCGCTACCTACAATCCGCCACATTTTCAACTTACACAACGGGGCAATAATGAAAAAAGCAGTTGGCAGTGCGGTGGCAGCAGCGGTATTGGCGGCATGTGGCGGCGGCTCGCAGGCGCCGCTTCCCACCCTGGATGGCAAGCCAACCCTGGTGGTCGCGCACCGCGGCGCCAGCGGCTACATTCCGGAAGAAACAGTGGAAGCTTATGCCAAGGCAATCGAGATGGGCGCCGACGCCATCGAACCGGACGTAATCTCCACCAAGGATGGCGTGCTGATTGCACGGCACGATCCGAACCTGGCCTTCAGCACCGACGTGGCGCAGCACCCTGAATTCGCGGCCCGAAAGCGCACGCTGAGCGTCGACGGCGAGCTGCAGGAAGGCTGGTTCGCCAGTGATTTCACGCTGGCGGAGATCAAAACCCTGGGCGGTATTTCGACCGATGCCGAACGCCCGCAGCAATTCAACGGCCTATACAAGATCGCGACCATCCAGGAAGTGATCGACATGATCAAGAAGAGCGGCCGCAATATCGCCATTTACCCGGAAACCAAGAATCCGACCTTCCATCGCCAGCAAGGCTTGCCGCTGGAAGACAAGCTGCTGGCAATGCTGGCCGCCGCCGGCTGGACCGAACGCGAGTCGCCGGTCTTCATCCAGTCCTTCGAGCCGGGCAGCCTGAAGTACATGCGCAGCAAAGGTTCGAAGCTGAAGATGGTGCAACTGATCGATGCCGACGACGTGGACCTGAAAACCGGCGCCTTGACTTACGCCGCGCCGTACGACAAACCCTTCGACTGGGCGCAAGCCGGCGACAAGCGCCTGTTCAGCGATATGGTGACCTCGGCCGGCCTGGCCGAAATCAAGACCTACGCCGACGGCATCGGTCCATGGAAGCGCTACATCGTCAGCGTCAAGGGCGCGGTGGACATCAACGGCGACGGCAAGGTGAACGATGCCGACACCTCCACCATGGAGCCAACCACGCTGGTGGCGGATGCACACAAGGCTGGCCTGTTTGTGCACCCGTACACCTTCCGCAACGAGAAGCGCCGCCTGGCCAGCAACTACAAGGGCGATCCTGCGCTGGAGTACAAGCAGTTCTTCGCCCTTGGCGTCGACGGCGTGTTCACCGACTTCGCCGATACGGCGCTGGCAGCGCGCGCCGCATACCTGAAGGAAGCAGGCCGCTGACTCAGAACTTGTAGTTGTACTCCGCAGCGAAGCGCACCTGGCGTTCCGGTGCGCGCCCCAGCACCTGGCCATAGTACGGGCTGACGGTGTTGGCGCCGGCGTTGTAGACCGGCTGGGTGGCCAGCGTCGTCTGTCGGTTCAGCAGGTTGAACACGTCCGCTTTCAAGGCCAGGCCTTTGAACATGCGCGGCATATAGGTGGCGTTGAGCGCTACGCGGAAGTCGGTTGGCATCCTGCCGCGTGAACCGCGCGGCACCGGCTTGCCGTCGCAGTAGAACACGGCGGCGCCGTAACCCGCGGCCGGGTTCTTGCCGTCCGGGTTGAGCGCAGCCGGCAAGTTGCCGATGCATGATTTGGGCGCGCCGGTGACGACGTTGATATTGCCGCCCACCGTCCATTCCTGGTCAAGCTGGTAGTAGCCGAATGCCTTCAGCACGTGGGTGTGGTCGTTCGGCAGCGGGCCGCTGGCGTAGTCCATCAGTTCCGGAAAGTCGAAGGAAGTGGTGGCGGCGATGTCGGCCTGGCCGATATCGGACATCACCTGGCCTTCCATATTGCCCCTGGTGCGCGACAGGGTGTAATTCAGCTTGCCGTACCAGCCATCGCGCATCGGGTGTTCGATGAAGAAGTCCAGGGCGGTATAGACACGCTTCACTTTCGGCAGGCCGATGTCTTCAGCCGTCAGCGGAATGGAAACCAGCTTGCCGTCGCCGGCCAGGTCGAGCGTCAGGGTATTGTCGCGGCCCGGGTTGATCAGCAGGCAGGGCATGTCGTACTTGCTGGTATCGACGTTATTGCGCTTGCCCCAGGCGCGCAGGGGACGCGAGTCGCACCAGTCTTCGATGGTATTGCGCAGCGTGCGGTAGGTGATCTTGCTGCCGACTGTGTATTCCGGGTTCAATGCGGCTTCGAAGCCCAGCGCCAGTTCATCCTGGTAGGTGGCGCCCAGGTTGCTCGATGCGACCTGGCGCGGATCCTTGGGCGTGCCCCATTCGTTGCCGCCCGAAACAGGAGGGGAGATTTCGGTCAGCCCGGTCGGCACGCCGGTTTTCGGATCGACCCCGGTGTAAGTGTAGTAGTGGTCGATGTGGACGGGATTGCCGGCCAGGCGCAGCGCCACGCTGGTCGGAATCTGCAGGTGATAGCGGCCAAGGTTGGCGAAGGCTTTCAAGGTGCTGTCGCCGCGCACGTCCCAGGAGGCGCCAATGCGCGGCGCCAGCATGTGGCGTTGCGCGGCATAAGCCTGGCCAAAGCTGTTCTTGTTGGTGAACTGTTCATTGCGCAGGCCCAGGTCGAGCAGCACCGTATCGGTGACCTGCCAGCGGTCCTGGATGTATTGCGCCGACTGGTCGGTCTTCGGCGATGCCGAGTCGCTCTGGTGGTACTCATTCACATAGTAGCCCTGCAGTCCGTAGCCGCCGCCCTCAGCCGGCGTCCTGCCATCGGGGACCGCCACGTTCGGATCACCGCGGAAGTAGTTCCAGCTGCCGCCGCCGGCCAGCTCCGAACCATTGATCGAAGAAACGTTGTTGCGGTCGATACCTGCGCGCAGGGCGTGGTTGCCCAGTTTGTACTCGACATCAAGGCGCAGGGTGGATTGCTTGTCCTCCGCATTCGGCACCTGGATGGTGCCGCCGATGTTCTGCGGGTTGGTGTAAACCAGCCCTGGCACCTGGGCATTGACCGGTGCATTGACCTGGTACACGCCCGGCACATAGCCTTCGCGCGATTGCGGATAGGTGGATTTGAAACGTCCCGCCAGCGCAGTCACGGTCAGGCTGTCGGTCAGGAAGCCGGTGTACTTCAGGATCGAGTCGTTGGTCTTGGCGCCATCGCCGGTGGTGCCGCCGGCGCGCACTTCGTTTCGCTGCAAAGTGGCGTAGTCGAAGCCGTAATTCTGCTGCGTCTTCTTGTTCTCGTCGTGGATCTGGGTGAACTCCAGGCGATGGTTGTCGCTGATGTTGTAATCGAGTTTGAGCAGGTAGCGCGGGGTGCGGGTTTCGCGCTCGGTCCAGCCGTTGGTTTTGTTGAGGGAATCGGAATCCTTGCTGATGTAGCCGGTGCTGAAGCGATCCTGTTCGATATTGGCGAACATGAACAGCTTGTCCCTGATCAGCGGGCCGCCGACGTAGGCGCTGCCAAAGACGTCGGTGGCGTTGTTACTATGGCGGTAGGTGAGCAGCTTGCCGTCGGTCTTGGGGTTATGGCCGGTGTTCGGGTAGTAGCTGTTGTCCGGCTTGGCGCGCAGCCAGTCCGGCGTGTACTGCAGCACCGCGCCGGCTTCCCAGCGGTTGGTACCGCTCTTGGTGGTGATGTTCACCACGCCGCCGGTGGAGCGGCCGAATTCCGCACTGTAGCCGCCTTGCAGGATCTGCGCCTGTGCGATGGCGAAAAAGGGCAGGGTGGTCGAGCCGATCTGGCGATAGACGTTGGTGACCGGGAAACCGTTGATGAAGTAGGCGTTCTCCGTTACGCCGGCGCCGCCAAAGCTGTCGCCGCCGATGCGCGGATTGCCACGCGAAGTGCCCGGCGCAAGCTGGATGATGCCGGACAGGTTTTGCGCGATCGGCAGCGCCGCCAGCTGGCGCGCGGTGAACACGGCGCCGTTGTTGGTGTTGCTGACGTCGATCGTCGGGCGGCGGCTGGTCACGGTTACTGCCTGGATGGTTTCGAACGATGCTTCCACGCCCTGGCCGATCAGCGCTTCGATTTCCAGCTCGCGTTCGACCACGCCGTCGCGCATCAGCATCACCTTGTAGAGGCCAGGCGGCATGGAACTGGCGATATAGCGCCCATTGGCGTCAAGGGTGATGGTGCGGCGCGCGCCGGTTGCGACGTTCACCAGCACCACGCTGGCCCCGCTGGCATTGGCGACCTGGCCAAAGATGCTGCCGGTCGCATTCGATTGTGCGTGGACTGGCCCAGCGAAAGCCAATGCAAGGGCGTGCGCGACGAGCGTCAGCCGCACACGTTGGGAAGGGTTCTTCATTGCGTCTCCTGTTGTGGTTATGATTCGGCCGCACAAAGGCGGCCGATGGAGACATGCTAGGTAGCTTGGTGGTGGCGAACAATTGAATGTTTACTCGCCACCTATGCCCAAAAAGGTATATCTAGCCTGGCAGCGTGACGAGCAGCGGCGCCTTGCCGTCCCAGGATTGGTCGAGCAGGATCTTTCCGTTCAGGCTCACCAGCACGCGCTGGCCGCGTGGTATGCGCGTGGTGACGATGTCGATGCCGGTTCCATCGTCGCCTGCGCCGAAGGCGCGTATATGCCGCAAGGCCATGCGCGGCCAGCCTTTCGGCAGGCGCGGTGCGATGGTGAAGCTGCGCAGGCTGGTTGCTTCAATGCCGAACAGGCCTTCGGTCACCACCCGTGCATACAGCCCGCTTTCCGCGGACAGGTGGCGCTGCTCGCCTTCCGGCCAGGCTTCCACGGCATACGGCACGTGGTCGCCCAGCAGGCGGCGGCCCGAGTAGTAGCGCAGGTAGGGCATGGTGCGTTCCAGTTCGCCCGCTTTCAGCAGGCCGCGCAGCGCATACAAGGTGGCGCGGTCCCAGAAAGTCTTGTCGCCGGCTTCGGTCAGCACCCCGTTCTCGCTCCACAGTTGCGGCGACAGCAGCGCGTCGACTGTTCCCCGCTGGCGGTCGTTGATGCCCAGGGCCAGTGGCAGAGCGATCCAGGCGCGCAGCTTGTCGTTGCCGTCGTAGTAGCGGTAGGTGTCGAAGCCGCCCATGCGCGCGCCGAAGTGGCGCTCGATGGCTTCGCGCTGCGCATCCGCTTCCTGCCGCAGCGCTGTGGCGCGCTGTGCATCGCCCAGAGAAGCCGCCAGCCGTGCTGCGCCTTGCAGGCCGCCGTAGGCCAGCACATTGGTCGACAGGTTGGCTTTGCCAGCCGGGAAGCGGCCCTCCAGTTCATCGCTGTCCGAGTGCACGATGCCCTGCGCATCGCGCTTGCGGCGCGTGAATTCCAGGCACCAGTCGATCAACGGCTGCAACTGGCGCGCGGTGCCGCTGTCGCCCTGTGCCAGCGCGAACTGGCTGGCCCCATAGGAAATCATGGCGCAGTCGCCGCGGTCCCCCGCGCCGTTCCAGTAGCTGCGTCCCTCGGCGATGATGGAGGAGGGGATCGGCTTGTAGTCCGCGTTCATGTAGCGCGCGAACATGCCGAAGCTGGTCAGCGCGCTCTGTACGCCGGCGCTGTCGCCCAGGTAAGGGAAGAAGGGGTTGATGTATTCCGCCTGGTCGTTGGCCCAGATGGCTGCGTAATAGCGGGTGCCGCCCGGACCGTGCAGCAGGCCGCCGCGCGTGGCGAAGATGCTCTCCGCGGCGCGCACCTTGGAGAAGGCGAACATGGCATCAAGCACCGGCTCGGGTGTTTCCAGCACCAGGTTGGCGCGCCATTGCGCAACCTTGCGCGCACGGTCCTGCAGGGCTTCACTGCCGTCCACGTACACCATTTCGATTTGCAGGCGGCCGCTGATGATCACGTCGACGTGCACGCGGGCGCCGGGCGCCAGTTTGCCTTCGCGGGCCGGCGAGCGGACTTCGACCACGTAGGCGCCGTGGGTGCCGCGTTCCGCCGGCGTGGTCTCGCTTTGTTCCTGCGCACCGATGCTGTAGCGCCGCGCGACGGAGCCCGTGTTCAACAGCTCCAGGCGTTCCACCAATGCCGGTTCGCTGGGCGACGGCGTGAGGGTGCGTGTCAGCACCAGGCCTGGCGACAGCTCCGAGCGCAGCGCAAGGCGGCCGTCGAAGCGTACTTGCTGCAAGCGTTCGGCGCTAACGGGCTTTCCGTCGACAGCGATCGCCGGCGAGGCTTCCGCACCGAATTTGCGAATCAGGCTGGCATGGGTGTCGTCGGGAATGGTGCGCAGCATCGGCCACACCACGGTGCGCGACAGAAGCAGCGAGCCATCGGCCTGGCTGCCGTAATCGATTACGGCCGAGACCTGGCGGCCGCTCATTTCGAGCTGGTCGCGGTGCACGTCTTTCACCTGCCAGCGAATGGCGTCGCCGTCGATCTGCCAGCGCGGCGTAAAGGATGGCGGCGCGGCGTGCGCCAGGCCGGCGGCCAGCAGCGCGACAGCGAAGATGGCCGCGCGAGGGCGGGTCATGCGTTGCATCTGTGTCTCCTCATTTCGCCTTGCGGATGATTGCAGCCCAGCCGCCGCCCGGCGCCAGGTGCATCGTCAAGCGGCTGCTGCGCGTGACGCTGGCGCTGCCTTTCTGCACGTCGGTGGCAAACACGCCGGCATTCGGCCCGTCTTCCATGCTGTCCACCTGGTAGTTGCCGTCGCCGAGGAAGGACAGGTCCAGTTCCAGGTCGCGGCCATCGGCGCCGGTCATGGCGCCAACATACCAGGTATCGCCGCGGCGGCGGGCCATAGCGACGTAGCGGCCAAGCTGGGCGTGCAGCACGCGGCTTTCGTCCCATTCCACCGGCACCTGGCGGATGAATTCCAGCGAGGAAGGGTTGGCGCGGTATTGCGAAGGGCTGTCGGCCAGCATCTGCAGCGGGCTCTCGTAGATCATGTACATCGCCAGCTGGTGCGCACGCGTGCCCTGGCTCATGGGGCGGTCGAAACTGGCGACGAAGTCCTTGCGGTGCGCGTTGCTCATCGCGCCGGGCGTGTAATCGACCGGGCCGGCGAACATGCGGATGAAGGGCAGGGTGACGTCATGCTCAGGCGTCTGCCTGTCGCTCCACTTATTGTTTTCCAGGCCTTTCGCGCCTTCGAAGGTAAGCACGTTGGGCCAGGTGCGCTGCAGGCCGCTGGGCTTGAAGCTGCCGTGGAAGTCCACAAGCAGCCTGCGTGCAGCCGCTTCGCGCGCCACGCGCTCGTACCAGTTCACCATCCACTGGTCGGAACGCTGCATGAAGTCGACCTTGATGCCGGCCGCGCCCCAGCGTGCGAACTGGTCGAGCGCCGCCGTCATCTGTGTATCGAGTGTTTTCCACGACACCCACAGGATGATGCCGACGCCGCGCTGCTTCGCATACGCCATCAGCTCGGGCATGTCGATCTCCGGCTTGACGGCCAGCAAGTCGCCCAGCTTGTACCAGCCTTCATCCATGATGATGTACTCAAGGCCGTTGTCGGCCGCGAAGTCGATGTAGTGGCGGTAGGTGCGGGTGTCGAGGCCGGACTTGAACGGCACCCCATACAGCTTGTTGCCGTTGTACCAGTCCCAGGCCACCTTGCCCGGCTTGATCCAGGTGGTTTCTTTCAGCGCCTGCGGTTCGGCCAGCAGGTAGGGCATCTGGTTCAGCAGCAGGCCCCCTGCATCGGCGGAAATGCCCAGGATGCGCCACGGGTAGGTGCGCTTGCCTTCAGAGCGCGCGATGTACGGCGCTTCCTGCGTAACCGGCACATTGCGGTCGTCGCGCGCCGTTTCGGCCAGAGCCACTTTCGGGAACAGGGCGCGCAAACCTGCCGGCTCGCCGTGCAGGTACAGGCCCGGATAGTCGCGCAGCCCGGATTCGGTGAACACCAGGTGCATGCCGCCGTTCTGCACCAGGGCCGGCACGCCGACCAGCTTGCCGGACGCATCGCCGATGGTCAGAGCCTGGTAATAGTGCTCGTTATGCGACTGCATCGACTTTTCCTGCGGCCAGTACAGGGTATCCTGCGGCCGCAGGTTGATACCCGCCAGTTCGTCCTCCACCGTGACCTGGCCGGGCAGGGAAGTGCGGAAGCGATAGGCGATGCCTTCGTCGTAAGCGCGCACTTCCAATGCATAGCCGCCGGCGAAGTCGAGCTGCAGGGCATTGTAATGGTCGCGCACTTCGCGGGACTTCTGCGCCACCACCGGGCGCACGATCGCATCGACGCTGCGGCGCTGCTGGCCGGTCAGGCGCGGCTTGTCGCCCAGGGTGCCGATACCGGCAAGGGTCATGCCGATCGGTGTCGGCAGCACCAGTTCGGTGCCGCGATGGCTGACAGCAAAGGCCAGCCGTTCGCTGGTATCGATGGTTACGCGCAATTGGCGGTCGGGCGAGCTGAGTTCAAGCTGGCGCGCGGCGTGGCTTGCCAGCGGCGCGATCAGAAGCAGCGCGCCAGCCAGGCGGCGTGCGAGGGACATATGGTTCAAGGAAGGTCTCCGGATATGGGTGTGCCGGCCCATGCTATGCGCATGGGCGGTTGCCGATCCAATGACTTTTTAGGCGACAGCTATGTCGTACAGGTTATACATTGCAGGCATTGGCGCCGGCTGTAGCGCGGGCTGCACCGACGCCTCGCGCCGGATCGCCTCCAGCAGCAGTTCGGCTCCCGGCGAAAGCACGCTGTCCCGCCTGCGGATGATGCCGAAAGGGTCCATGCGGCAGTCCAGCTCAAGCGGCAGGATCGCCAGCATTCCCAATTCCTCGTAGCGCCGCGCTACGTCCGCCGACATGACATTCAGCGCATCGCTCATTTGCAGCATGCTGGTGATCAGGACAATTTCGCTGGTGTCGACGATGTCGGCAGGCGGTTCAAGTCCGGCGTTATGGAACAACTGGTCGAAGCGCTGGCGCAGGATGCTGCCGGGCGGCGGCGTAATCCACGGCGCCTGCACCAGGTCATGCAAAGTGAGTTCGCAACGGTCGGCCAGAGGATGGCCGGCCCGAGCCACCACCACCACCGGCTCCGGCGCCAGCTCCTCATACTGCAGTTCTGCACAATCGTGGAAACCGGTAAGGCGCGCCAGCAGGAAATCGAGCGTGCCACGCTGCAGCCGTTCGAGCAGTTCGTTGCTGGACTCGATCTGCACGCCGATGCGCAGTTGCGGCACTTGCTGCTTGATGCGCGTGATGGCACGCGGCAGCAGGCTCAATGCCGGCGTCATGATGCTGCCCACATCGACCTGTCCCGCCAGGCCGGCCTTGAGCGCCACGATATCCTCATGCGCCCGCGCCAGGCTGCTCAAGGCCATGCGCGCGTGGCGGATCATGCTTTCACCGTAAATGGTGGGCACCATGCCGCGCGGATGGCGCTCGAACAGGGCGATGCCAAGCATGTCCTCCAGCTCCTTGAGCTGCTTCGAGGCTGCCGGCTGAGTCATGCAAAGCGCCTCGGCGGCGCGCAGGATATTGCCCGCGTCGTCGATGGCGATCAACAGCAGGAGCTGGCGG
The DNA here is from genome assembly GCA_966077345.1 of uncultured Duganella sp. Lineage (GTDB taxonomy): Bacteria > Pseudomonadota > Gammaproteobacteria > Burkholderiales > Burkholderiaceae_D > Rugamonas. The sequence goes on along the minus strand of CBHREK010000004.1, from coordinate 241,464 downwards.
GTCTTGAGCCGCGCGCGCAGGTACCAGTTCGGATTGGGAGCAGTCATTGCATTGCCTTTCGGGTCGATTGGCGTTTTTATCATGTTCAAATTGGTATCGGTGTTGCCAATTTGTCGATTGGATGCATATCGTGGCTTCCTTTAACTTAATCAGCACAATGCAGCTCGTGTTATATTGCGCCGTCCAATTGCTAATTTTGTAACGATGAAGATCCAGCAAAAACTGCGCTCCGTCAAAACCGCCCTGTCCGAACGCCGCGAAGTGCGCAAGCGCCTGCGCGGCCCCGCCCAACTGCGCTACGCCATTGCCGACTCCATCGGCATGCTCGACGCCCAGGCATGGAAAGGGCTCACGGCCCAATCGGGTTTCTTCCTGTCCCACGGTTACCTGCAATCGCTTGAAAACGTGCTGCCGCCCAATCTCGAGCCGCGCTATGCGCTGGTGTACGAAGATGACCAGCCGGTTGCCGCACTCTATATGCAGCTCGCCGACATCAAGCTGGCCCAGGCCAGCAAGACATCCTTCGGTTCTTTGGGCGAGAGCCTGGGCCAGCGCGTACTCACTTGCGGCAACCTGCTGACCTTCGGCCAGCACGGCATCGCGATTGCCCCCGGCGTCGATGCGGAACTGGCGTGGCACGGCGTGGCCGAAGTGCTGTACCGCGTGCGGCAGGCGGAAAAGCTGGCCGGTTCGGCCAACTTCGTCATGATCAAGGACTTACACGGCCCGCAGGTTGAAGATGCATCCTTCCTCAAGAACCTCAGCTACCGTTTCGTGGAAACGGAGCCGAACATGGTGCTCACGCTGGGCGACGACTGGAAAAGCTACGACGACTACCTGGCCAGCCTGGCGTCGAAGTACCGCGCCAATGTCCGCAACGGCATCCTGAAGCCGATCGAAGCGGCGCAATGCACGGTGGAGCAATTCACCGATATGGACGCGATGCAGGACGAGATCCACGCCCTGTACAAAGCGGTGCAGGTGAACGCCGGCTTCCGCCCGTTCGAGCTGCTGCCTGAGTATTTCCCGGCGCTGCAGGAAGCGGCAGGGGAGCGCTTCCGCTGCAGCGTGCTCAAACGCGAAGGAAAGATGCTGGGCTTCCTGGTCACCATCGCTGACGGCGAGACCGCAATCGCCTTCCACATCGGTTTTGACCGCGCTGCCGCGGCCGACCTGCCGATCTACCTGCGCCTGCTGCACGCCGGCATTGCCGACGCCATTGGCCTGGGCTGCAAGCGCGTTTCGTTCGGCCGCACCGCGCTGGAGCCGAAAGCCGCGCTGGGCGCCCGTCCGGAAACGTTCGGCGTATTGATCCGCCACCGCCAGCCCCTGATGAACAAGGTGATCAAGCATCTTCTGTTGAATATCGACCACGACGACGCTCCGGACCGCAGCCCGTTCAAGAAGGCTGAGGGCAAGGCTGCGTAACATCTGGTTACTTACGGAGTGCTAGGCGCGCGCCTCTAATCTGCTGAGCTCGGTTATCATGTCGACCTTTTGCATAGTCGGCAGCAGATGTAATGAAGTATGGCGTGATCAATTTATTAAAGGCTGTTGCAGCACAGCTAATTGTGTTGCACCACCTCGCGTTCTACGGCCCCATGGCCGACCACGTGCGGCTCATCCTGCCAGACCTGATCGACTGGCTGGCAGGCAGCGCGCGCATTGCCGTGCAAGTGTTCCTGGTGGTTGGCGGCTTCCTGGCCGCCAAATCGCTGGCGCCAAGCGCACAGCCGGTGATGGTCGACCCTCTGGGTGCGGTCTGGCGCCGCTACGCCAAGCTGGCGCCGCCATTCATCGCCGCTACCCTGATCGCCGCGGTAGCGTCGATGCTGGCGAGCCAGTGGATGGACCATCATTCCATTTCCGACCCGGCGACAGTGGGCCAGCTCGCGGCGCATGCCGTGCTGGCGCATGGCGTACTTGGCTTCCCGTCGCTGTCCGCAGGCGCCTGGTACGTTGCCATTGATTTCCAGCTGTACGCAATGGTCGTAGCCATCCTGTGGCTGGCCGCCCGCATCAGCGGCCCGGTGCGCCGTGCATGGCTGGTGCCCAGCATGGTCGCCATCGGCAGCATGCTGTCCCTGCTGCACTTCAACCTCGATTCCGACTGGGACAACTGGGGGCCGTATTTCTTCGGCAGCTACAGCCTTGGCCTGGCCGCATGGTGGGCCGGCGACCCGCGCCGCAAGACGCGCGGTGCGGTGCTGGTGCAGGCAGCGATCTTCCTGCCGGCGCTGGTGGCGCTGGCCGTGAACTTCCGCAGCCGCCTGGCGCTGGCCATGATGGTGGCGTGTGCGCTGGTGATCTGCGGCCGCATGGAATTCAGTGGCGGAGGCCGCCTGCTGGCAGTCGTCAATTCGTTGGCCCGTACCTCGTATTCGGTATTCCTGATCCATTTCCCGGTCTGCTTGCTGGTGAATGCCGCCTTTACCCGCTTCGTGCCTGCCGACCCTGTGCTGCAGGGCGCCGGCATGCTGGCAGCCTGGGGCGCCAGCCTGGCCGCCGGCGCTGCATTCCATCGCTGGATTGAAGTACCGCTGGGACGCCTGTTGCAGTCCTCTTCGAAGGCAGCCAGCGCCGCCCAGCGCGCGTAAGGCTGGTTTTCGGGCGTCCGGACGTATTCCTAGGCATTGGGTCTTGCCTGGTATATCGTGTAAGAAGTCGGACGCGGTTGGAGGCGGTATGCAGCGCAGGCATGCACTTTGGATTGCCCTGGCCATCAGTTGCGCTGCAAACGCGCAGGAAGCAGCCATGCCGGAAGTTCACGTCGGCATGGGTTTGCCAAAACCTCCTTACGTCATGGAGTCAGGTGCAGCGGGACTCGATTACGACATCGCCAGGCAAGCGCTGGCTGCCGGCGGCTACAAACTGGTGGGGCATATGCTTCCGCAGACACGGGCGCTGGCAATGCTGCGTGCAGGCCAGCTCGATGGGCTGCTGTCTATCAGCGAAGGGATTGGCGGCCAGGACTACTTCACCGACAATTACATCGTCTACCAGAACGTCGCGACCACGCTCACCCGCCGCAACCTGAAGATCCAGCAGATCGAGGACCTGGCCAATTACTCCGTGGCGGCATTCCAGAACGCGAGCATGGTGCTGGGCGACCGCTTCAGCCTTGTCGTCAGCGGCCATTCGGACTACCGGGAAGTGCCGGCCCAGATCACGCAGAACAAGCTTCTTTTCACGGGCAGGGTCGATGTTGTCGTCGGCGATCGCTTGATCTTCCGCTACTTCTCCGAAAAGCTGGAGCGGCAGATCGACTCCAGGCAGCCGGTAACCTTCCACAGGATATTCCCCGAAAGCCCGCGCAAGGCAGTGTTTCGAGAAGCCCGCGTGCGCGACGCGTTCAATGCGGGCCTGAAAAGCATTCATGCCAACGGTACTTACGACGCGATCGTGAAGCAGTACCTAGGCCCCCGTCCCTGAACCAGATGTCACTGGCCCCGAATGCCCAGGCCCAGCCCTTCGCGCAGGAACCCCGTGTGTTGAGTCATGCGGACCAGGGTTGGCGGCTCGCGGAGGTAGGCGCCGAACCGGGTAACCAGCGCCTGCAATGGAGCGCTATTGAGGTGTGCCTGCATTGAGCATTCATCGGCGTAGCGTTCGAACACGATGATGCGGTTTTGGTTTTCGAGATCGGTAAGCACCTCGTATTGCAAGGTTCCTGGCTCAGTGCGTGAATAGGACGCCAAATGTTCGAGGGCGGCCAGCAGGTCCTGCCGGTACTGGGAATGGACGAGAAGTGTGGCAAGTAAGTACATGGGAGCTCCGTCAATGGCTGGAGCCCGCAGCTTACGTAATCGGCCGCGATGGAGGATTGTAGAAATGGGACATTTCACGCATGCCTGTGATGATTGCCTGCGGTGTATGGCCAGCCAGTGCACGCGTGTCATGGATAAAGTGCGCCTGGTCGAAATAGCCCATGCGCAAAGCAGCATCCAGCGCAGGCATGCCGGGCGCGAGCGCCAGCATGCGCAACGCATGGCAAAGCCGGGCGATGCGGGCAAACTGCTTGGGGCCTAGCCCATAGGCATCGGTAAACTTGCGCTGGAAGTGACGGCGCGTCCAGCCTGATTGCCCTGCCAAAGCGTCGATGCTGGTGCCCGGCGCGTAATACAACGTATCGAGCAGTGCATCGAGCCCATGCCCGCTACGGTCTTCATGGCGGCCCAGCCGGGCGAGAAAGAACTGATCGAGCAGTGCTGCGCGGCTTGCAGGGCCATCCGCCAGCGCCAGCCGGTCGGCGAGCAGTTCGGCCTCATCGCCCCAAATGGCCTGCACCGGCCAGTGCTGGTCATGGAGGTGGGCCAGCGGCACGCCAGAGAAATGCCGCAGGCTGCCGCCGCGGAAACGTACGGCGACAAATCCGTGGGCGCCATTCTCCTTGATGGCGATCGACCGTGTGCGCAGGCACAGGAGCACGGCGCGCGGCGACTCCTTCCCATCCAGGAGATAGGGCGCGCCGTAATGGAATACGCACTCCGATCCGGTCCCTGGAGGAAGCTGTGGGGGCAGGGGATGCCGCCCCTCCCAGCCCCAGTAACGGTCGATATAGTGCTGTAGCCGAGCAGCAGGACGAAGATGCCAGCGGTGGTTTCCAGTTTTCATTTCAATAACATGATACCCGGCCGGCTTGTGCGGCGGCGGGCAGAACGCCTAAGCGTATTCGACCCGGTTGCGGCCGTTTGCCTTGGCCCGGTACAGGGCCGCATCAGCCTCCTTCAGCAGGGACTCCGGCGTTTGGCCGCTCCCGGCGACGGCGGCTGTTACACCAAAGCTGCTCGTGATGGCAATGGACGGACCGTCCGGCACATTGACCGGCGCCGCGGCGACAATGCTGTGCAACTCCTCGATGCGGCGCCTGCCGCGCTCCACGTCAAGGTCCGGCAGCAGGACGATGAACTCCTCGCCGCCATAACGCCCCACAGCGTCGCCGGCGCGCAGGCTCGCCTGCAGGCGCCGCACCACTTCCTTCAGCACGGCGTCGCCCGCCAGGTGGCCATGCGTGTCGTTGATGCGCTTGAAATAATCCAGATCGACCATGACCAGCACAAAAGTATCGCCGCCCAGTTCCAGCGATGCCAGGCGCTGCGCGATGCGATCCATCATGGCGCCGCGGTTCCAGGCCAGCGTCAGGCCGTCGAGCATGGCGCGCAGGCGGTGCTCTTCGCGCGAGGCTTCCAGTTCGGCAGTGCGGGCCTTGACCAGTTGGTCAAGCTCGCGCTGCCGGCGCACGACGACGCGCACGCGCCAGCGGAATGCTGCGCTGATGCCACCCATCGCCAGCAACGTCGCCAGCGCATAGAACCAGGTGCTGCGCCACCAGGGTGGCTGAACCCTGAACGGCAGCTCGAGCTGTGGCGAAGCATTTTGCAGCATGGCGTTGCTGGCGATGACCTGCAACACGTAGCTGCCCGGCGGCAGCGCGGCATAGCGCAGCAGGGGACTACTAGTGGTGGTCCACTCGTCCTCCAGGCCTTTCAGGCGATAGCGGAAGCGCAGCGCATCACGGTTTTCGAAAGCGAGCGAGGCAAGCGTGAATTCCAGTGCGCCGCCGGTCCAGGGCAGCTCCATGCCTCTCGCCGGCCGCCGGTCCAGGCCGTTGAAGCGCATGGCGTCGACCCTGACGCTCAACGGCGGCAGCGCGAACAGGTCCTGTGGCCGCTCCACATGGGAGGCGCCATTGCTGGTGCCAATCCAGATCGACCCGTCAAGGGGATCTTCGCGCAAGGCATACTGGTTTGCGTCATTCCAAACCATGCCGCTTTGCTGGTCGAACGTTCGCCAGTGCTTGCCGTTCCAGACTGCGGCACCGGAGTCGGTTCCCAGCCATAGCCAGCCGCGCCGGTCCGCCAGGATCGACATGATCAGGCGATTCTTTAGCTGCTCCGGCCGCGTGCCAACGCCAGCCACTTCGAGCGTGCCGCCAACTGGCGCGGGAGTACCGCGCCAGATCTGGCCCGTCCGAGCCTCGAGCAGCCATACTGCCTCCGGGCCGCAAGTGATGGTCGATGGCCTGGGCTTGTCCTCCCCAGCGGTAGGGACTGTCGACCAGCTATCGCCGTCGAGGCGCAGGAGCGTGCGGTCTGCCAGGATCCACAACACGCCGTCCGCCGTGCTGCAGGCACCGCGGATATAGGCGCTGGTCTTGCCGGCCAGCTTCTCCAGGGCATCGACAAGGCGCGGCTGTGCGGCGGGCGCGGGATCGGCGAGCAGGTACAGGCCTTCCGTCGTTCCGATCCAAAGGCGCTGCTGGCGGTCAAAAGTCAGGCTCAGGATCATCGGTAGCCGGATGGGGGAGCCAATGCGGCCGCCGCCGGCGCCGCGCCGCATCAGGTGGCCGGAAAAAGTGCCGGCCCAGACATTGCCCTGGCGGTCTTCCGCCATGGCGCTGACCTGTCCGTTGGCCTCGTTGCTGCTGGCTGCGATGTTGGCGAAGCGGCGCGCCCCGGGAGCCAGCGTGGCGATGCCGGCCCCGGTGCCGATCAGCAGCGAGCCATCGCTGTGGCGCAGGAAGGACCAGGTATCGTCGCTGGGCAGTCCCTGCGCCGTGGTCCAGTTGGACCAGTGGCGATAGCCCTGCCAGTGCGCCACGCCATGCCCGGACAGCGCCAGCCACACCTCGCCATTGCGGTCGACCAGGATATCGTTGATGCCGCCGCCGGTCGACAGGCCCTCGGCGCGGGCGAAGACTTCCCATGCGCCGTTCTTTCCCCTGAACAGCCCCTCGTTGGTCGCCCCCAGCAGGCGTCCGTCGCTGTCCAGCGCCAGGGGAAAGAACACTTCAAGAATGCGTGCCGGCGCCAGGTTGCCGGTGCGGTCTTCGAAACGGCTGCCCCCGAACGGCAAGAGCAGAAGTTTGTTCGGACTGCGTACCCAGATTCCGCCGGTGCGGTCTTCGGTGATGCCGCCCAGGTATTCACGTTCCGGCAAGCCCTGAGCCGGGCCAAACTCCTCAATCGCTCCCTGGCGGATCCGGTAAATCCGGCTCCGTTCGCGGCGCGTTGTCAGCCACAACGCGCCGTCACGGCCAGCCAGCACGCCGCCGATGCGCGCCAAGTCCGGCCTGGCGCGCATTTGCTCTGCGCTGAAGTAGGGGCGCGCGGTCCATGCCGTGGCACCGGGCGCGCGGCTGGCCAGAAAGGCCTGCTCGCCGCTGGTGAACAGGATGCCGGCCTGCGGGATTTCCGTCATGTGATGAAGGCCGCCGCTGGTAGGCAGCGGTTTGCCCTCAACGTCGAGGACCGGTGCAAAGTGAGTGCCTTCGTGAACGAACAGGCCAACTTCGGTGGTGGCCCAGAGCCGCCCGGCCTGGTCAACCAGCAGGTCGTTGACGGTGGCGGTGGGATCCATGCCCTGGGCGGCGCCGTATTGCTGGAAACGATGCCCGTCAAAACGGTACAGGCCGTTTTCCGTACCCGCCCACAGGTAGCCGGGCCGGTCCTGCGCCAGGGTAGTCACTGACAGGTTGGCCAAGCCTTCCTGCTGGCCAAAATAGCGCAGCGGCATCTGCTGCGCCCATGCCGGAAACGCCAGCAGCAGGCCACAGGCGAGATGCCAGATGCGTGAGAGCAGGCGAGGGCTGTCCAGATTCGTCATCGATGATGAAACGGAACGCAGTTGGATAGCAGCATAGCCGAAAGGCGGCTGCTGCGCGACTTCGTCTCCCAACGGGGAAATTTATTCTGCTTTCTTGATGAAATCTATGAACGCACGAAGGGGTTCAGGAACCAGTCGGTGCCCGGGGTAATAGAGGAAGGGACCGGAGAAGGAGAGCCACCATGGCTCCAGCACCGGCACCAATGCCCCGCTCGCGAAATGAGGGCGTAGCCAGTCTTCGAACAGGTACACGATGCCGCTGCCGCCAATTGCCGCCTCCACCAGAAGATCGGCAATGGCGCCGCCTTGTACTTGCAGCTGGCCGTCGGCATCGATGCGAACTGTCTCGCCGTCGCGGGCGAATTCCCAAGGCTGCATGGCGCGACCCGCAAAGCGCAGGCGCAGGCAGTCGTGCTGCAATAGATCGCGCGGGTGCAGTGGTTGCCCCCGTCGTTGCAGATAGGAGGGCGCCGCCGCGGCAGCGAAACGCTGGATGCGCGGCCCGATCGGCACCGCGATCATGTCTTGCTCCAGCCGCTCGTCATAGCGGATGCCGGCATCGCAGCCTGCCTCCAGGACATTGACGAAATTGTCGTCGGCGGTAACGTCAAGCCGTATCTCCGGATAAGCGGCGAGGAAACGCGAAACGATGGCGGGCAACACCAGGCGGGCGCCGCTTACTGGAACATTCAGCTTCAACGTACCGGAAGGCCGGCCGCGATAATCGTTGACCGATTCAAGCGCCGCCTCCACCTCCGACAATGCTGCCCCAAGCCGGCCAAGCAAGCGTTCGCCCGCTTCGGTCGGCACAACGCTGCGCGTGGTCCGATGCAAAAGCCGCACGCCAACCTGCGCCTCAAGGCGCCGTACCGCCTCGCTCAGTCCCGATGCGCTCAAGCCGCTGGCGCGCGCGCCTTGGCGGAAGCCTTTGGCATTCGCCACGGCGAGAAAGGCCGTCAGGTCAGCGAGGTCGATTTTCATTGTTCGAAATTTCGTACGGGTCGTGCAGATTATACCGGCTTATCGAGCGCAAGCTTCATGCCTACACTTGTGCTTGTTCACATAAGGAGAAACACAAATGTCCCAGCCATCCAATGTTTTCCAACTCGGCAGCCGTACCGTGAATCGCCTCGGCTATGGCGCCATGCGGCTCTCGGGGCCGCACGTTTTCGGACCGCCGGCCGACCGTGCAAATGCACTGGCGGTGCTGCGGGCCGCGATTGAATCCGGCATCAACCATATCGACACCAGCGATTTCTATGGACCGCACGTCACCAACCAGTTGATCCGCGAAGCGCTCCACCCATACCGCCATGATCTTGTCATTGCCACCAAGGTCGGGGCCAGGCGAGACGCCGAAGGCGCATGGTTGCCGGCATCGTCTGCGGAGGAATTGAGGGCCGCGGTGCACGATAACCTGCGCAACCTCGGGCTCGATGTTCTGGAAGTGGTGAACCTGCGGTTGATGATCGACCCGATGCAGCCAGCCGAGGGCTCAATCGAAGCACCCCTGGCAGCACTCGCCGAGATGCAGCAGGCGGGCCTGGTGCGGCATATCGGCTTGAGCAACGTGACAGAAGCCCAGGTGGCGCAAGGGCGCAGGATCTGCGACATCGCCTGCGTGCAGAACCAGTACAACCTTGCCCACCGTCGCGACGATGCGCTGATCGATGCATTGGCGAAGGATGGCATCGCCTATGTGCCATTCTTCCCGCTTGGTGGATTCTCGCCCCTGCAGTCGGCGGCCCTCACGGCTGCAGCCGCGCGCCTGGAGGCAAGCCCCAACCAGCTTGCCCTGGCCTGGCTGCTGCGGCGCTCGCCGAATATCCTGCTGATTCCCGGGACTTCGTCACTTGTTCATTTACGCGAGAACGTGGCGGCGGCGTCTCTTGTGTTGCCGGATGATGTGATGCTCGAACTGGACGGCATCGCATCGCGCTAAGCCGTCCAGGCAAGGCGTGTCAGCTGCCGGTAGTCAGCGTCAAGGTCGTGGCACTGTAATTTGGAGTGGCGTTGGGGAAGCCGTCTACCGTAATGGTGGTGAATTTCCCCTTCAGGCTGGCCGCCGTGATGAGTGTCAGCACGTCGCCGGCCTTCGGTTTGTAGCCGTTGGCGAATTTCACCCGCAGCGCGCCACCGGCGATGGTTGCCGTCGAAGCGACCGCCAGGCTGCCTTGGCTGCCCGAGGCAGCACCGCCCAGGTCCAGTTCCAGCGTTGTGTTGCCGCTCAATTGGGTGTACTTGCCGTTCACTTTCAGCGCGGCAGGTGCGTTGGCAACCAGCGTGCCGCCGCTGACGTAGACATCGCCCGAGCCAAAGGCGGCAGCGGAATCGCCTTGCAGCGTCCCTGCGCTCAGTTCGGTGCCGCCGGACCAGGTATTGGCGCCCGCCAGCTTCAGCGTGCCGCTACCTTGCTTGACCAGCTTGCCGGTGCCGCCGATGTCATTGCGCCAGCGGTCGACGGCGTTGAAGCCGCCCTTGCTGGCATCCATGACGATGGTGACGTTGCCGCTGAAGGAAGCGTAGCCATCGGCCGCCGCGAACAGGTTCAAACGCCCCCAGCCCTCGGCATCATCCATCACCGGATAGCCCGAAGGCAGGGCAGTGGTTTTCAGCACTACGCGGCGCTGGGCGTCGCTGAGGTAGGGTAGGCGGGTCTCCAGCAGTACTTCGGCGCCCTTCGGAACGGCGGCGGCCACATTGGTCGCAGCGATTGGCGCGAAGCCGTATGTGCTGCGGCGCAGGTAATTGGCCTTGTTGGCCGCATAGTCGGCAAAGCGGTCATCGGCCGTGGTGCCTGACTGGGCGTAAGCGGCAAAAGTATCGGCAGTGGTTCCGGTAGCCGTCATCAGCGTCGCATGCGCCTGGGCGACGGCAGCGGCCTTCCTGGCAGCGTTGGCCGGATCGGCCAGGTTGGCGGCGGCGCTGGCCTGGCCGAGGATACGGCCGCTGATGACATCCAGCGGCGAATGCATGCCGGCGAAGATGCGCGATTCACCCAGTTCGAGGCCACGGCTCAACATTTCCTGGAAGCGCTCCGGCACGGCATAGGCCATGGCCACCGCATCGCGCACGCCCTCGGCCGAGTGGCCGCTAGTGAAGCCGCCATCGGTAGTCGGGGTAGGGCTCTTGGCCGGCACCAGCGCCGGCAACACTTGCACGCTGCTGCTCCAGCGGTAGGGCCGCGCGTATTTGTAGAAGCGCTTGGCCGGTTCTGTGGAGGCATTATTCCCGACCAGGTTGACCAGGTCGACCACGCTGCCAAAGTTCGCGTTGGCGCTGCCGGCGACACCGGTGTTATTGCCGCTGTCGTTGTACAGCACCGTGGTGGCGTCGGCCGCAACCGACGTGATGCTGGTGGTTTGCTGGGCGGCGCTGCGCCAGGCGTTGGCCAGCGGGCCCATGCCGTCGGTGACGCTGTAGCCTTTGCCGCGGCGGTCGTCCAGGTAGGCTTGCACGCCTTGTTCCGCGGTACGGCTGGCAGTGGCTTTGACGACGTAATCGATATTCGCCTGATGCACGGCGGCGTTGACCACTTTCCCGTCCGGATTGCCGTCGTTCGGTACGCCGCTCCAGGTTGACGCGACCACGGCCGGGAAGCCGTCGCGGGCCGGTGCCGTGACCCCGGCATCGACGATTTCGGTCAGCGGTTTCCAGATATCGAGGAAGCCGCCCAGGACGCGTACGCCCGCGTTGGTCGACAGCGTCGCGTAGCGCGCATCCCCACGCTGGTTGGTGGCGATGGTGTCGACGAAGGCCGTGACCGTTGGAAGCGGCACCACTTCCGCTGCGCCCTGGTCGGCTGGCGCTGCCGGTATGACGAGCGGTTCTTCGGAGGAGCCGCCGCAGGCGCTCAGGGCCAGCGCAACACTCAGGGCCAGGATGTGGGGGCGCGATGAAATCAATTGCATGTCGGTTACCGTGCGTTGGTTTAAAACGCAGTAAGGTAAAGAGCGCTTGTGACATGCCTGTTACGCAAGGCCGCTGGAAGGCCTGTCGCCAGAAATGTTATCGGTCGATATGGAAAACGATATCCCAATCCCTCGCCCACGCCAGAATTGTTGGGGCGCCCCTTTTCTGACGCAAGGCTGCGAGCGCTCATCGGATTTCTGGTGAAAAAAAGGCCAGTGCAAGACTGGCCTTTTGTGAACCTCGAGATTAGCGTTTCATGCGATGCGCCGACATCTCGGCAGGCACCGCCGAACTGCCTGCCTTGCCGCGCTGGATGACGCTTGCAGCTGCGGCGGTTTTCAGCAAGGTTGGCACCGGGACCACCAGCAGGTTCTTGTCGCCGACAAGGAACAGGGTCTTGCCATCCGGCGCAATGGTGCCCATGGCGCGGGTGTTGCATCCATTACTGCCGTCATTGCAGGTCGGGTAGTCCGGCAGTTCGAAGTAACCGAGCAGCGGCATGTCGGTCGAGGTCAGCGACTTGCTGCTGGTATCAAACACGAACACGCGCGGCAGCATGTTATAGGTCGACGGGTAGGCCATCACGTACAGGCGCATGCCGTCCGGTGCGAACACCGGGGTACGGCCATAGTAGCCTTGAGGATAGATGAGATTGCCCATCAGGTTGAAGTCGCGGTCGCGTACCTGGTAGGTCGCCAGGGTCATGCGTTCGCCGTTAAAGCTTTGCGCACCTTCATACCAATACGACACGCCGCCACCATTCAGCTTGACGACGCCATCGGCGGCATCGGCGTAATACAGCGCGTTGCTGGCGTTGTTGGTTGGGTAGCCGACCAACAGGCGGCTGCCATCGCCACTGGCGCTGAACGCTGGCGGGTTGGGGGCGTAGGAGGCGCTCGGAAGCGAGGCGTACGAGCCAAACTTGCGCGTCACCAGGTCGAAATACGTGTAGCCGCTGCTACCCTCGACGTAACCCTGAAATACCGCTTTGCCATCATTGAGCATGGCCAGCGTGGACAGCGAGTTGAGGGCATAGCCGCCAACTGTGCCGCGCACATTGTAGCTCGCTTGTAGGCTCAGGTCATCAGGATTAAACAGTGCGATCTTGCCTGACGTCGCGGTGGCCACCAGGCTGCTGCCATCCGGCGCCATCTGGATCGACTCGACGGTTGTCAGGTCGGCGGCGCTGATGTCCCAAGTGCCGTTATTGAAGCCGAATCGCATCACGGTCCCCAGCGCCTTGTTCGGGGCATAGACTGCCTGGCGCATGGGATCGTAGACAATCGCGCCCTTGTTGCCGGACGTTGCGATCGCGGTATACACATAGCTCTGTGCCGGGACCACCTTGAGCTTGGCGGACTTCGGGGTGAAGCCCATGGCATTCTTGACTGAGAAGTTCGCTTCGCTGCTGGCCGCGGCCACCTGCATCAGCAACTGGGTATCGTTGACGCGCTGGACCGACTGCACTGTCGCGCCGTTGACGGCGAGAGAGGACTGCAAGTCCTTAATACTGTCGAAACCTCGGCCGCGTACGATGACCTGGCCCTCTTCGCCTGCCAAACGTACTGACGGGCTGAGGAAATTGACTTCCGGGATGCGTTTGTCCACCGTGAAAGTCAGCTTGGTCGCCGGCAGTTTGCCGCTGGCGGAAGTTACGTTCACTTCTGCCGAGGCAACCGTAAAGTTTTCCAGCTTGGCCAGTTCAGTCGTGTCGACGGCCACTTTCAGAGGCGCGGAACCGTTGGCGCCGCTGGTGGTCAGCAGCTTGAGCCAGGCCGAAGTGGTGCTGGCGGCCCAACTCTGGCCAGGCAGGTCTGGCGAGGCGATGCTGATATCGCTGCTCAGTTGGCTGGATGTGGTATCGGCCCCGACCGAGAAGTCATACTTCCCGCTGATTTGCCAGCTCGGTGCGCCAACGGTAAAGCTGACCGGGATTTCCGCGACTGTGCCATAAACTCCTGAAGTGCCTGAGCGCAGAACGATCTTGCCGGCGTAATTGCCTACGCTGAGATTGGTCGCGTCGGCTGTCACGGTAACCTGGCGGTCAGCACTCTTGACGACGGAGAGCCAGTTGCTGCCATTGTTTTGCACGGCTTCCGCGCTGAGTTCGTTGGTCCAGCCAGGCAGCACTACGTTCACCACGCGCGCTGCGGCAACTTGCGAAGCCGTGGCTTGGAATACCAGGCTGCTCACGTCTGGCTTGATCTCGGTAATGGTTGTGCCGTCGGACTTGACGACGTAGCTGACCGGGATGTCGATGCTGCGGCCAGGGGCGGCGGTAATGTTCACAATACCGTACCAATTGCCCGGTGGCAGTGGCAAGCTTTGCAGCGTGAAGCCCGTCGGCGTGACATCAAGGGCCCGCAGCCAGGTTGGGGTGGTGACGTTATAGCTGTTCAGGTCAGGAGGCAGCTGCACGCTGATCTGGCGCGTCGCTGTGGCGCCGGCCATCGCTTCGAATATTTGCGAGCCGCTTGGCGAGACCGTCAGTCCCTTGCGCACGGTGATGGTGTAGTCGACATTGGCCGGCGAGCCGGAAAAGTGTGTGCCGCACTTCTCGTCGGAGCAGGCAAACAGCTGAACCTGACCGCGGTATTCGCCGGCCGGCAGGTTGGATTTCGGGTAGACGGTGAACTTGGCCTGGACGCCGATCAATTCCGTGGTCACACGGTCGATGGCAGTGCCGAGGTCCAGCGCGCCGGTATACACGGTGCCGTTATAGGTGCCACTGGCTGAAGCCAACACGGCTTGCGGCACGAAGCCCCTGCCTTCATCGGCGGCAAATCGCAACTGGGTACGGTCGATGCTGACCGTGAGGGCGCTGTTGGTCCTTACGGAGGGGGTGCCTGTTCCGGAAGTGCCACTGCCGCCACCGCCGCCGCAAGCGGCCAGCGCGAGGCAAAGCGCCATCGTGACTGTATTTTTCATCGGATAAACTAAGTTTGCAATAAAGGTAACATTGCATAATAGCAGGGCGGGGGAAGGATGAATCTCTCGGAATGTCACGAACTGCATGCCGGCTGGCAGAAAACAAAAAAGCCCCGTCCGAAGACGAGGCTTTTCTGCGTAACTTGGTAGGCCGTGCGGGGCTCGAACCTGCGACCAACGGATTAAAAGTCCGCTGCTCTACCAACTGAGCTAACGACCCAAGGTTCTAATTTCGAATGGTAGGCCGTGCGGGGCTCGAACCTGCGACCAACGGATTAAAAGTCCGCTGCTCTACCAACTGAGCTAACGACCCGTCGAAAGAAGAAGCGAGATTATAGGCTGGGTCTGCCCAGCTGTCAAATGCTCGCCAACACTTTTTACCTGATGGACTTCAGGCGGTCCTTGGCGGTTGCCGCCGCTGGCGTGCCTGGGTAATTCTTGATCAGGTCTTGCAATGTCTTTTTTGCATTATTGACGGCCTTGAGCTCGGTCTGGCAGCTGGCGATGTTCAGCATGGCGTCAGCGGCCTTCGGGCTGTCCGGCCAAGTCTTGACCACGACTTGCTGCGCGGTGATGGCGTTCTTGCAGTCGCCCTGGGCGTAGTAGGCATTGCCCAGCCAGTATTGGGCGTTAGGGGCGTACGCCGAGGCGCCGAAACGCTTCACGAAGTCGCCCAGCGCATTGGCCGCGCCTTTGTAGTCGCCGCCCTTGAACTGCGCCATCGCGTTGTCGTAGGCGTTCTGTTCGTCCATATTGACCGAGGAGGTCTGGCCGTCGATGGTTACCTGGCGCGGCTCCAGCTTCTTCATGCGCGCGTCGAGGTCGGTGTAGAAGTCCTTCTGGCGCTTCTGGGCGACCTGGATTTCGTTCAGCAAGATCTCGGTCTGGCCGCGCAGGCGTGCTACTTCTTCGCGCAACTGGTCCTGCTGCGAGATCATGTCCAGCGTGGTGTTCTTGTCGGTCTTGGTGTCGATCAGGTTCTTCAGGTCCGCTTCCAGCTTGGCGACCTTGGACTTGAGATCCATGATGGCTTTGCGCGCTTCGTCGTCGTCGAACAGGCCGGCCGATGCGGTCAGGGGCAGGGTGGCAGCGAACAGGGCTGCCATCAGGGCAGACTTAGTGAATTTCATTTTTCTTCCTTGCACAAAAAAAGAAATGGGGCAGGGCGCAGTATAAACTGCGCGCTGCCCCTTGTGCGGCATTGTTAAGCTAGCGAATTACTTAGCTTTGTAAACGATGTCAGCACGGCGGTTCTGCGACCATGCTTCTTCGTTGTGGCCTTCAGCCTTAGGCTTTTCTTCGCCCAGGGACACGGCTTCCATGCGGCCTTCTGCCACGCCCAGAGCTGCCATCGACTTGCGCACAGCTTCAGCACGCTTCTGGCCCAGGGCCAGGTTGTACTCGGAGCCGCCGCGTTCGTCGGTGTTACCCTGGATCAGGATGGTGCGCTGGTTCTTGCCCAGGTATGCAGCGTGGTTCGACACCACTTCTTTGCCGTCTTCACGCACAACGTAGCTGTCGAAGTCGAAGTACACGGAACGGTTGGCCAGCTTGCCGCCTGGGATGTCCAGTTCGTCAACTTCTGCTTTCACTGGCTCGACAACGCGGGTGTCAGGTTGCTTGACTGGTTCTGGCTTAGCCTCGACCACTTCAGGCTTTTTGGCTTCTGGTTGTGGGGTGGAGCAAGCTGCCAGCAGGGCTGCGGTGCTGAGGATGAAGGCTACGTGTTTTACGTTACGCATTTTTATTTCTCCTGGTCGTTAAAGGTGCTACTTCTCGTTTACTTCTTTTACTTCTTCACTTCATGAAAGGGCCCCAAGTGGGTTCCTTGATATTGCCCGCCTGAATACTCAAGCGTTGCTTAACCCGGCCGTCTGTCGACGCCACTGCCAGCGAGCGGCGGCCGCCGTTCTGAGTGGCGTACAGGATGTACTTGCCATTCGGAGCGAAACTTGGCGAATCGTCGCTGGTGGTATCGGACAGGCGTTGCTCTTGGCGGGATTCCAGGTCCAGTACGAACAACTGGAAGGCGCCGCCTTCGCGCCGCGAAATATAAGCCAGCGTCTTGCCGTCAGCGGAAATGCGCGGGCTGATATTGTACGAGCTGCCGAACGTCACGCGCTGCGGTTCGCCGCCGTTGACGCTCATGCGATAAATCTGCGGACCGCCGCTGCGGTCGCTGGTGAAATAGATCGACTGGCCATCGGCGCTGAACTGGGGTTCGGTGTCGATGGTGCTGCCATTGGTCAGGCGGCGGATGCCGCTGCCGTCGGCATTGACGATGTAGATCTGGGTATTGCCGGGCTTGGACAGGGCCACGGCCAGGCGCTTGCCGTCCGGCGACCAGGCCGGTGCCGAGTTGTTGCCCTTTTCGTTGGCGACCACGGTGCGCTGGCGGGTGACCAGGTTTTGCACATAGACCACAGGCTTGCGCTGTTCAAACGAAACATAGGCGACCTTGGTGCCATCCGGCGACCACGATGGCGAAATGATTGGCTCGGTCGAAGTCAGGGCAGGGATCACGTTCTCGCCGTCGGCGTCCGCCACTTCCAGGCGGTACTGGCGGCCTTGCTGCACTACGTAGGCGATACGGGTCGAGAACACGCCTTTGATGCCGGTCAGCTTTTCATACACGTCGTCGGCGATCTTGTGCGCGGCCAGGCGGCCGTACTGGTTCGGCATCGGGGCGCGGAAGCCGGACAGGTCGTTGCCCTGCACGGTCGACATCAGGCGGTACTGCACCTCGAACTGGCCGCCGCCGAGTTGCTGCACGGAGCAGGCCACCAGCGCGTCGGCGCCGCGTGCCTTGTAGCTGGTCGCTTCAACCTGCATCAGGTTGGTGGTTGGCGAGGCGTCGATGATCTTGAACATGCCGCTGCGGGTCAGGTCGGCTTTGACGATTTCCGAGATCTGGGCCGGAGCCGAGGCTTCGCCGGCGCATGGGCCGACTGCTACCGGGATCTGGTTGCTGCCGACGCCGGAAATTTCGACGCGCAGTTGCGCCTGGGCCGACAGCGCAAATGCTGTGCCGGCCACTACGAACATTAATTTAGCTTTGTTCATCAAGGTACGTCCTTCAAATTGAACACGAGTTCAAGCTCGCGCGCCACCGTGCCGTCATCGCGTTTCGGCAGGGGCGAGGCCTTATAAATCGCATTCTCCACCGCAGTGTCATACGCAGCTACACCGCTGCTTTTCGTTTTTTTCACGGACATGACTTCGCCGCTAGGAAGCTGGCTGACCATGAACCTTGCTTCGATATCCTGCTTGGCGCCAGGATAGTCGATGCGGCCCATGATCTTGGTACGCAGCTTTGCGACATAGCCCTTGTCCAGGTTAGGCGCGGTTGAACGCGCCGCCGTTCCGGTGGAGCCTGCAGCTGCCGAACCCATGATGCGCTGCATTTCTGCGGCACGGGCTTTGGCAGCTTTTTCCTTCTCTTTCAGTTCCGCCAGTTTCTTGGCTTTATCTTTTTCCAGCTTGTCCAGCTTGTCTTGCTTTTCTTGTTCAGCGGCCAGTCGCTTCTTCTCGTCTTCCAGCTTTTTCTTCTGCTCGGCGATTTTCTGCTCGAGTTCTTTCTTTTCTTTCTCTTTCTTCTTCTGCAGCGCGATCTCAGGATCGGGCTGCACCGGCTTCACCACTTCCGGCGGCGGAGTCGGCGTAGGCTCAGGCTCGCGCGCAGGCGGCTCCGGCTCAGGCTGCGGCTCCGGTTCAGGTGCTTGCGGCGCGGCCATCTGCGTCGTCATGTCCCAGATCTCGGCATCCACGCCGACCGGGTCATTGTTCCACCGAATGCCAACCCACAAGAACGCAAACAGCACGCAGTGCATCGCCAGCGCGAGCGCAAACGCGCGCGTGCCGCCGTGCCGCTTCGGCACACGGTACGGTCCGCCTGCATTTGCCATCGTCATTGCCATGCCTTACTTCGTTGCCAAGCCAACGCGGTTAATCCCCATCTTCTTCGCTTCGGAAATCAGTTGGATCACATCGTCGTACTTGCTTTCCTTGTCGCCGGCGATCAGCACCGGGTACTCGGGATATTTCTCATGCAGGGTGCGCAGCTTGCGCACCAGTGCGTCGCGGTTCGGTTCGGTTTCCGGCGCCTCGGCCGACTTGCCGGCGATGCCGATCATCAGCGAGCCGTTCGGCTTCACCTGCACCTGGATATAGGCATCCGGCGGACGCGACGCTTTTTCAGCGTGCGGCAGGTCGATCGACTGCGGGTTGTTCGAGGTCGGCATCACCATGAAGATGATCAGCAGGCAGAGCATCACGTCGATATAAGGCACGACGTTGATCTCGGACTTCAGCTTGCGACCGCCGCGGCTGCCGCGCATGCTGCTGGAGAAGGAAGAAGCCATCTTCAGTTTCGCCTTTTAACGGGACTGGCGCTGCAGGATGTTCGAGAATTCTTCAACGAAGCTCTCGAAGCGGATCGCCAGGCGGTCAATATCGTGCGAGAAGCGGTTGTACGCCACCACGGCCGGAATTGCTGCGAACAGGCCGATAGCAGTCGCGATCAGCGCTTCGGCAATGCCGGGCGCCACGGCCGACAGCGTTGCCTGCTGCACATTGGCCAGGCCGCGGAAGGCGTTCATGATGCCCCACACGGTACCGAGCAGGCCGATGTAAGGGGATACGGAGCCGACCGAAGCCAGGAAGGCCAGGTGCGCTTCCAGTGCATCCATCTCGCGCTGGAAAGCGGCGCGCATGGCGCGGCGGGCGCCATCCAGCACGTCGCCCATATTCATGTCGCGGCTGGAAGCGGCGGCTTGCTTACCCTTGATGAATTCACCCATGCCGGCTTCGAAGATGCGGGCCAGTGCGCCGCTGTTGGCTCGGTTGCTGCCGGCGCTGGCGTGCAGGGCGTGCAGGTTGCCGCCGGCCCAGAAGGTCTTCTCGAATTCGACGGTCTGCTTGCGTGCGCCGCGCACGTCAAACAGCTTCTTGAAAATATAGGTCCAGCTGATGATGGAAACCGCAAGCAGCAGCGCCATGATCAACTGAACGATCAGGTGTGCGTTGGTGATGAGGGCGATGAAGGAAAGGTCTTGGGTGACGTTCATTGTTTCTCAATCTAATTATTATGCGCGCATGCGGGCCGCAACGGCATCGGGCACGGCGCGAGGACGCAGGGCCGAGTCGACGCAGCCTACTTTAACGTGGGCAGTATTTAAGAGGCGGTCGCCGCACCACGCCTCCTGTACAAACTGGATCGAAGCGCGGCCCAGTTTATCAATACGAAGCGTCAATTTTATTACATCGTCCAGACGTGCCGGCGCGTGGTAGTCTGCGCTGACATTTTTGACAACAAACATGGCGTCGTGCTCGCGCAGGAGGCTGTCCTGGTTAACGCCGAGGGAGCGCAACCACTCGGTGCGCGCGCGCTCGAAGAACTTCAGATAGTTCGCGTAATAGACAATTCCGCCGGCGTCCGTGTCTTCGTAATAGACGCGAACCTCCCAGGTGAACTCAGACGACATAGATAGAAGAGCTACTAAGTGAGAATCGGCAACATTTTACGCCAAATGAATCGGCGTCAACGCATTTTGCACAATCTCGTAACAATTGCTTACGGTTTTCCCTTATATGGGGCGGCATTTTAGCCGCGTTTGATCGCGAATGGCGAGAATCCTTGGCAGGTTGGCATCAATTCGATGGAATTTACATTAATGTGTTGCGGCAATGTTGCAATCCAGAAAGCTGTATTGGCGATATCGTCGGCGGTCAGCGGGGTGGTGCCTTCGTAGACTTTGGCTGCGGCAGCGTCGTCTTTCAGGCGCACATTGGAAAATTCGGTGCCGCCGCACAGGCCGGGCGCGATATTGGTAGCGCGCACACCGGTGCCGATCAGGTCGGCGCGCAGGTTCAGGGTGAACTGTTCGACGAAGGCCTTGGTGGCGCCGTAGACATTGCCGCCTGGATAAGGGTAGGCGCCGGCCACCGAACCGAGGTTGATGATGGTGCCGCGGCCGCGCTCGACCATGCCCGGCAGCAGGGCGCGGGTGATGGTGACCAGGCCGGTGCAGTTGGTGGCGATCATGGTTTCCCAGTCTTCCAGGTCGGCTTCGTGGGCGCCTTTGATGCCGAGGGCGAGGCCGGCGTTATTAATCAGGACGTCGATTTCTTTCCAGTCGGCGGGCAGAGAGGCCAGGGCGGCGTGGATCGCGCCTTTGTCGGTAACGTCGAGCTTGACCGGCAGCAGGTTGGGGCCGAGTTCGGCGGCCAGGGCTTCCAGGCGCTCGGCGCGGCGGCCTGCGGCGATGACCTTGTGGCCGTTCTTGACGAAAACACGCGCCATCGCGGCGCCAAAACCAGCGGTTGCGCCGGTAACTAACACGATCATGGTCGAACTCCCAATATTAACTTGGGGGATTCTAACGCCAAACCGGTAAGGCGGGGTCAGACCCGCAGGGTCAGACCCCTGTGCGCAGAAGGTGCCTGACCCTGCGGGTCAGGCACCGGTTTCCCGGTTTTAGGCCGAATAACCCGCGAAATCAGCCGAATCCGGCCAAACGATTGCCGGAATTTGCCACTTAAATTACAATCTTGGCTCCATTACTGTCTCACGTAACTGGCGAAAAACCAGCTGGCGCTTGCGCTGCTGGTGAGAGGTGGGCAACCACCGGGGAACGTGAGATCTCAAACAGCCGTTCGCCTGGGCAGCCACGATGGAAACGTGCGTTTCGGCTGCCCTGTCACTTTTGGCTCCCGATTCGATCCAATCTGCCTTAAAAAACTGGAGTAATTTCATGTTCGCAAAAGATCACACCCTCGCCAACGTTGACGCGGAGCTGTTTGCCGCTATCCAGAACGAGAACAAGCGCCAGCACGACCACATCGAGCTGATCGCCTCCGAGAACTACACTTCGCCAGCGGTAATGGAAGCCCAGGGCTCCCAGCTGACCAACAAGTACGCCGAAGGCTACCCAGGCAAGCGCTACTACGGCGGCTGCGAATACGTGGACGTCGTCGAGCAACTGGCAATCGACCGCGTGAAGCAGCTGTTCGGCGCCGAGGCCGCCAACGTGCAGCCTAACTCCGGTTCCCAGGCTAACCAGGGCGTGTTCTTCGCCGTGCTGAAACCAGGCGACACCATCATGGGCATGTCGCTGGCAGAAGGCGGCCACCTGACCCACGGCATGGCACTGAACATGTCCGGCAAATGGTTCAACGTCGTTTCCTACGGCCTGACCGCAGAAGAAGACATCGACTACGACGCAATGGAAGCCCTGGCTAAAGAACACAAGCCTAAGCTGATCATCGCCGGCGCATCGGCCTTCTCCAAGAAGATCGATTTCGAGCGCTTCGCCAAAGTCGCCAAGGCCGTTGGCGCCTACTTCATGGTCGACATGGCCCACTACGCCGGCCTGATCGCCGCTGGCCTGTACCCGAACCCTGTTCCGCACGCTGACTTCGTGACCTCCACCACCCACAAGTCCCTGCGCGGCCCACGTGGCGGCATCATCCTGATGAAGGCCGAACACGAAAAGATCATCAACTCCGCGATCTTCCCAGGCATCCAGGGCGGCCCGCTGATGCACGTCATCGCCGGCAAGGCAGTCGCTTTCAAGGAAGCCCTGTCGCCGGAATTCAAGGCCTACCAGCAGCAAGTGGTGAAGAACGCCGACGTGCTGGCCAAGACCCTGATCAAGCGCGGCCTGCGCATCGTGTCCGGCGGCACCGAGTCGCACGTGTTCCTGGTTGACCTGCGCGCCAAGAACCTGACCGGCAAGGAAGCGGAAGCGATCCTGGGCCAGGCGCACATGACCTGCAACAAGAACGGCATCCCGAACGACCCGCAGAAGCCATTCGTGACCTCCGGCATTCGCCTGGGTTCGCCAGCCTTCACCACCCGCGGTTTCAAGGAAGCCGAAGCGGAAGAAGTGGGCAACCTGATCGCCGACGTGCTGGATAACCCGCACGATGCAGCAACCATCGAGCGCGTGAAAGCCGCCGTGAAGGTGCTGGCTGATAAATTCCCTGTTTACGCCTAAGCAAGCGGTTGGTACTATCGAGGCGCCGGATCGTAAGGTCCGGCGCTTTTTCATTCAATAATAAGAGACGCTCAATCCATGAAATGCCCGTTCTGCCAGCACGATGATATCCAGGTCCTCGACACCCGCGTGTCGGAGGAAGGGGACGCCATCAAGCGGCGCCGGCGCTGCGTGAACTGCGACAAGCGCTTCACCACCTGGGAGCGGATCGAACTGACCATGCCTTACGTGGTCAAGAAGAACGGCAGCCGCACCGAGTATTCGGCCGACAAGCTGCGCGCCAGCCTGATGCTGGCCTTGCGCAAGCGGCCGGTTGCCGCGGAATCCGTCGACAAGGCGGTGTCCTCCATCGAAGAAAAACTGCTGACCAGCGGCCAGCGCGAAGTCGATTCCGTCTTCGTCGGCGAACTCGTCATGGCTGAACTCAAGCGCCTCGACAAAGTGGCGTATATCCGCTTCGCTTCCGTCTACAAGAACTTCGAAGACCTGGCCGAATTCCAGGACGCGATCGAAGAAGTTGGTGACGGTCAAGAGCTCTCTCCCAAGGCTTGATATTTATCAAACCCGCGAGTCCTCTGCTGACTAATTTGATCAGCAGGGGAGGGCTGCGCCATGCGTCGTCCAATTGCTGGGTTCACTATGGTGGAAGTGCTGGTTGCCGTGCTGCTGCTGGCCGTTGGCCTGGTCGGCGCGCTGGCGATGCAGGCGCATGCCATGCGCACGCGACAGGAATCGGCACTGCAGACCGAAGCCCTGCAGGCCGCCGCCACGCTTGTTGACCACATCCGCGCGAACGCCGCGCAGTCCTCCGCTTACCTGGGGTTTGAGTTTGATTCTGCTGGCGGCACCGGGGCGCCTGGGTCTTCAGTCGCCTGCGCTGGCGCGCCCTGCGATCCGGCCGCCATCGCGCAGCAGGAGCTGAGCGAGTTTCGCCAGCATCTCGCGTCAGCATTGCCACTGGCCCGCGCTGTTATTTGCCGCGACGCTTCGAACGCGGCTGGCGGTCAGTTGCAATGGCCATGCTCCGGCGCTGCCGACGCGCCAGTCGTCATCAAGATTGGCTGGCGCAGCCGCCGTCCCGATGGCGCCAGTGCCAGCTTTTCCAGCGCGCCGGAGATCGCATTGCCCATCGCGCTTGCTGGAGTGCAGCCGTCGGTGCCGCCGCCTGGCTCACCGCCCAATCCCGCCGATCCGCCAGAGCCGCCCGGCGCCGAAGGAACGCAATGAGGGCGCAGCAACATGGCCTTGCCGTGGCCGAAGTCCTCATCGCGATGGCGCTTAGCCTGTTGGTCGCCCTGACCGCCGCCTCGTTGCTGCACGCTTCCAATAGCGACTTCATGCACAACGGCGCCAACACGCGCATTGACGACAATGGCCGCTTCGCATTGGCGATCATCGGCCAATCGCTGCGCCAGGCGGGCTTTCCGGGCGAACCAGGCGCCGGTGCGCCTGCCGCGGCGGTGCCACCATTGGCCGTTGAGGGGCGCGATGCGGCAAGCGTGGCAACTGCCGCCGATGGTCTTGGTGGCGCACTACCTTCTGTCAACGGCAGTGATGCGCTCGCAATCCGCTATGCACCTGCCGCGATTGCAGGCGCCGAGGGCGGCGGGGCTATGCTCAATTGCGCCGGTTTCCCATCCGATCCAGGCGAGTGGGCCTGGAGCATTTTTTACGTCGCCCGCGCCGGCGATGGCATCGCCGAACTACGCTGCAAGTACAAGGGCGAGAATGGATGGGGTTCCGATGCCATCGTGCGTGGTGTGGATGCTTTCCACGTCTTATATGGCATCGACACAGATAGCCCGCGCGACAACACCCCCAACCTTTACCTGGCGGCCAGCGGTATCGATGCGCTCGATGCCACGCTTCCCGCGTCCGAACGCGTGATGCGGCCTTACTGGCGGCGGGTCACCAGCGTCCGATTCGCGTTGCTGCTGCACGGCGAACGCGGCTCGCGTACCGGCGACGCTTTAGGCAGCTACGAATTGCTGCCCGGCGTACGCATTGACGAAGCCAGCTTGCCCGAGCCAATGCAGCGCCGCGCACGCCGCCTGTTCAAAGCGACCGTCGCGCTGCGCAATCCGTAATCGAGGCAGTCATGCGCCACTACCAACGCGGTGTAACGCTCCCCGTAACGATGTTACTGCTGCTTGCAGCGCTGACGATCGGCGCATCGGCAGCGCAAATGGCCATGCTGGGCGAGAAGGCCGCCCGCGCCGAGCGGGACCGCCTGATCGCCTTCCAGTCTGCGGAGGATGCACTGATGGATGCTGAACGCGATATCAACGCTGGCCTTGGCCAGCCACTCGACGTACCCGCCTCGCAGCAACAGCCAGGAAGCCCTGCACCCGCCTGGCAAACCGTCGACCTGGCGGGCAATGGCGGCACCGAATATGGCACTCTGACTGGCGCGCCAATGGAAACCGGGCAGGGAATGCTGCCTTTCCGCCGCCCTCGCTACCTTGTGGAGCGCATCGCATACGCACCGGCTGGGGCGCCGCCGGCCTACTATTACCGTGTAACGGTGATTGGATTCGGCACACGGCCCGGGGCCGAAACGGTGCTGCAGGCCAGTTACACGCCTCCAACGCCAGTACGCCGCCATAGCTGGCGCGAAATCATCGATTGGCAGGCGCTGCATGACGCCGCGAGCCGCGAGGACGGGCAATGAGCGCGCGCGCGTCTGCTGGCGGCACTCTGCTCGGCATGCTGGTCGCGCTGGCCATCATCGGCATTCTCTCCGCGGTAGCAATGCCCGTCTGGAGCGAAGCCGTTATCCGCATGCGGCGCAGCGAAGCCCAGGCTGCATTACAGGAGCTGATGCAGCAACAAGAACGCCACTTCACACGCTTCAACAGCTATGTGGCATTTTCGGCGGGCACCGACAGCGAATATCGTTGGTGGTCAGGCCGCAGCGCCAGTTCCAGTGCCTACGAGCTGGAGGGCAAGGCCTGTGATGGCCAGCAAATCCGCGACTGCGTCCAACTGGTCGCCACACCCGGCACGCCTAAGGTTGACAGCCGTTTCAGGGATCCGCAATGCGAACGCCTTATCCTCACCAGCAGCGGGCTCCATCTCGCCACCGGGCCCTCGCGCAACTGCTGGCGCTGAAGCGCGCCGCGCGCCAGCGGGCAGGCACGCGGCCAGGCTTCACGCTGCTGGAGCTGATGATCGTCCTTGCCATTCTCTCCATCCTATGCGCCTCCGCACTGCCGGAACTGAGCAATATGCTGGCGGGGCGCCAGTTGCGATCCGCCTCCGCGGACCTGCTGGCGGCCATCAATGACACCCGCGCCCAGGCCATCGCCCGCCGCCGCGTGGTAACCCTGCTGGCGCAAAACGGCAACTGGCAGCAAGGTTGGCTGATTGTCATCGATGCCAATGCTAACCGCAGCCCCGACGAAGGCGAGGCAGTCTTGCTCCGCCATATGCCGCCCTCCGGGCGCCTGCTGGTAAGGGCCAGGTTCACCGACAACACAGCCCCGGCCTATATTTCATATAATGCAGCAGGACGAAGCTGCCGCGCCGCCCATCCGAATGCCGCCAACTTTGGCACCATCACGCTTGAACTGGCCGGCGCGCAGCGCAATATCAAGATCAATATGCAGGGCAGGGCGCGCTTATGCGATCCCGCCCTGGAACCAGCAACCTGCGCAAGCATATGAATATCAACAGCGACCTCGAAGGCATGCGATTGGCCCTGCAATGGGCAGAGAAAGGCTTGTTCACCACTTCTCCCAATCCCCGCATTGGCTGCGTGATCGTGCGCGGCGGCGTTGTGATCGGCGAGGGCGTGACCCAAGCCGCAGGGCAGGATCATGCGGAGGTCCAGGCACTGAAGGACGCCAAGCGCCGCGGCCACGACGTGCGCGGCGCCACGGCCTACGTCACACTGGAGCCGTGCAGCCATCACGGCCGCACACCGCCCTGTGCCGATGCGCTGGTGCGCGAAGGACTGGGCCGCGTGGTCGCTGCGATGGAAGATCCGAACCCGCTGGTCGCGGGCAACGGCATGGCGCGCCTCTCCGCCGCCGGCATCGAAGTCGCCAGCGGTTTGCTGGCCGAGCAGGCCTATGAAATGAACATTGGCTTCTTCCATCGCATGCGCCACGGACTGCCGTGGGTACGCATGAAAACCGCCGCCAGCCTGGATGGCATGACTGCCTTGCACAACGGCCAAAGCCAGTGGATCACCGGCCCCGAGGCGCGCGCCGACGGCCATGCCTGGCGTGCCCGGGCCTGCGCCATCCTGACCGGCATCGGCACGGTGAAAGCCGACGACCCGCAGCTGAACGTGCGCGCAGTCGAGACGCCGCGCCAGCCGCGCCGCATCGTGATCGACAGCAAGCTGGAAATCAGCCCGCAAGCCCGCGTGCTGGAGGGCGGCGGGACCTGGATCGTCGCCGCTGCCCATCATCCGGAGAAAGAAGCCATCCTGCGCGACAAGGGCGCCGAGATCATCGTGCTGCCGAATGCGCATGGCAAAGTCGATTTACCGGAGCTGATGCGCGAGCTGGGCCGCCGCCAGATCAACGAGCTGCACGTCGAAGCGGGCGGCAAGCTGAACGGCTCGATGATCCGCGAAGGCTGCGTGGACGAGCTGCTGGTCTATCTCGCGCCAACCCTGCTGGGCGATGCGCAAGGCATGTTCGCCCTGCCAGCGCTGACTGAGCTCAGCGGCAAGCACAGCCTGAAATTCCACGAGGTTAAGCAAGTCGGCGCCGATTTGCGTATCCTTGCCCGATTCAACCCTCATTAAAGATCACTATGTTTACTGGAATCGTAGCCGCAGTCGGCAAAATCAAAACCGTAACCCCGCTGGAAGGCGGCGCTGATGCAGGCGTGCGCCTGGACGTGGATGCCGGCGGCCTGCCGATGGACGATGTCGGCCTGGGCGATTCGATCGCACTGAACGGCGCCTGCATGACGGTGGTGGAAAAGACCGCGACTGGCTTCACCGTCGACGTTTCGCGTGAAAGCCTGAACAAGACCGTCGGCCTGGACACGACCACTGAAGTGAACCTGGAAAAGGCCTTGACCCTGGCCGAGCGCCTGGGCGGCCACCTGGTCTCCGGCCACGTCGATGGCCTGGGCGTTGTGCGCAAATTCGAACCGGTCGGCGAATCGCACGAACTGGTGATCGAAGCGCCGCGAGACCTGGCGAAATACCTGGCTTACAAGGGCTCGGTGGTGGTGAATGGCGTGTCGCTGACCGTCAACCGCGTCAACGACAGCGCCACTGGCTGTGAATTCTCGATCAACCTGATCCCGCACACCATCCAGGTCACCACCCTGAAACACCTGAAGGCTGGCTCCAAGGTCAATCTTGAGATCGACCTGATTGCTCGGTACGTTGAGCGCATGTTGTCGTTGAAATCTTGAAGAGATTTATCGATGTCTTTCAAAGGGCGGAGTCACAGCTGCCTCAACAATCCAGCCTGATTCCAGGTGCATAAACAATGGGCTCACAGATTATCTGGAATCAATTAAACGTACCAACTCCACAGATGCGATGTTGCACATTCGCCCCTAAGCGGGCGAGTAATTTCTGTGATCGGCCATTGCCGGACTGTAATCTGAACGCTGGCGCGATCTGGTCATAACTTTCTACGGAGGCACGAATGCAAGTAGCGAATACCCTGCCAGATTCGTAATAAAGTCACTTGCATTCATTTCACTCTTTTGGATTTCTTGGCTCTTGGTATTTCGACCGCTAACTCATGTGGTTTCAATTACTCCGGTCCCCCAAGGGCTACCTCAAAAGCACGATGCAATTGATGAAAAGTATGAGCAGCAGCTGAAGACGGCGGAAGAGCAATTGGCTAAGTCGCAAGAACAACAACGTCGAATGGAAGCGCTGTTGAACCGATATGAGAAGCAAGCGACAAGATACGAAGCATTACTCGATCGGTGGGAAAATCAGCCTGCGCCTCGAAGGTAGAGCAGCTTCTGTGCTGCTTGTGTCGATCCGCCAGGACGACTTCTACCGACTCATGGCCGACGACAATCGGCCAAATGCTGCCTGTTATGTAGACGCACCAGTGGTAATTTGGACGTTATGACTCTGCGCGCATTCGATAGAAAATTGTTGGAATTTGTTGCCAAGTCTGTTATTCGGACATCTGGCGCTGCCATTTGGCCGATATTCGAACTCGGACTTGAATGAGGGGCTTCTGACATCGCGTCCCTGTCCAAATGACAGACGCCGGCTGCCGAAGGAAGCAGATAATCAATATGTGTTTCTACATGTCCGCGATGAGTGCCCCTTGTTGGCGGAGATGCGTTAGGAACAGATCGGCATAGTCTTCGACTACGGCGTTCCTCACGCTTGCGCGCGCTTCAAGCGCCGTACGCCAGGCCGAAACACGTGGAAAGTCCTCAAAGATCTGATGCGAGACCGTCGCATTGATGATTCCGAAGTAGCGGAAAAGAGGCGCGTAAATCGCATCAACCATGCCAAAGGAAGCGCCGGCAAAAAAAGGCCCTTCACTTATAGCCGACTCCAATTTGCCTAGCCGTTCGCGAAATGCTGCGCGTTTGGTATCGGCGGCTGATGAGTCACGAGCGTGCAGAAACTGCCAGCCATCGGCGAATGTCTGGGTCGCAAATTCGATCCATGCACGGTGCTGGGCGCGAGGCAACGCATCAACGGGGTACATGGGCGCGCCACCTTGAGTTTCGTTGATGTACTCGCAGATGACCACGCTTTCGAAGAGTGTCGTGTCAGCCGCATCAGGCAGACGCACCTTGAGCACTGGTACTTTGCCTGTCGGCGAGAGCGCAAGGAACCAGTCGGGTTTCGCGGATAAATCGACGTTTATCCTATCGAATGCAACGCCCTTCTCAAGGAGAACGATGGCGGCGCGCTGGACGAAGGGGCACAGCGGGTGACTTATCAGAGTAAGTACGCTCATAGTGATGTCAGTTTCTGGATGGTTTAGGGGAGGAAGCAGGGGAGCGGCAAGTGGCCACACCACTGCTTTCTTTGCTCGTACGAAGGACTGTCGCTTAGCCGTTCAGCAGGCGGCCGCCGTCAACTACTATTTCAGTGCCCACCGTCCAGCGCGACTCATCGGAAGCCAGATACAGCACAGCTTTGGCCACTTCGTCAGACGTACCGAAGCGGCCAAGCGGAATGCTGGCTGCAATGTCTTTATTGACCTGCTCTCGGTACGCGTCCGGAATCCCGAGCTTGTCGTAGAGTGGGGTCTCGACGGGACCAGGGCTGACTGCGTTGACACGGATGCCGCGCCCCAGCAATTCAGTCGAAAGTGTCTTCGACATATTCAGGAACGCAGCTTTCGTGGCTGCATATACGGACGAGCGGTCTGCGCCGGCATGCGCGCTGACGGAGGTGGTTAGCACGACGGATGCGGGATTCGCGAACACCGGGAGTAGTGCCTGCAGCAGGAAGTAAGGACCCTTGACGTTGACGTCGAAAGAGCGGTCGAACATCGCTTCCGTCCATTCTTCGATGGGCTGCCAGATAGATACGCCGGCATTGAGGAAGGCAACGTCGAGTTGGCCGTAGTGATCCTTGACTGCCTGTGCCAGTTCCTTTTGTGCAGCAATGCTGGCGGAGTCGGCGCGCAGCACCGGAACTTCGGGGCCCAATTCGGCCTGAGCTTTTGCGATCGACTCGGGATTAACGCCCGTGACGATCACGCGGGCGCCTTCCGCCAGAAACTGTTTTGCGGTTTCCAGCCCGATGCCACTGGTTCCGCCAGTGATGAGAGTACGTTTACCTTGCAA
This sequence comes from uncultured Duganella sp., assembly GCA_966077345.1. Taxonomy (GTDB): domain Bacteria; phylum Pseudomonadota; class Gammaproteobacteria; order Burkholderiales; family Burkholderiaceae_D; genus Rugamonas. The sequence goes on along the minus strand of CBHREK010000004.1, from coordinate 211,270 downwards.
GCGCAACATTGATTTCTCCTGTAAATGACGACCGACCTGGTCGATATGGAGAATGATGCACTCATGCAGATCAATATATAAGATCGGTTTCGCGTATATAATTCATGCGAATTCCGCATGAATAATGGTGACGGCATGGACCGATTTCTTTTGATGACATGCTTCGCGCGCGCAGTAGAAACTGGAAGCTTTTCTGCTGCAGGGCGCGACTTGGGCCTGGGACAGCCCAATGTGAGTCGCTATGTGGCGGCGCTGGAAGATCATCTTCAAACGCGTCTGCTTCACAGGTCAACGCGCAAGCTGTCTTTGACACCGGAGGGGGAGCGCTATTATGCGGACATCCGGAGAATCCTGGACGCGGTGGATGAATCCGAATCATCCTTCAGGAACAATGTCGAACCTTCGGGGCTCTTGCGAGTCGCTTGCCCGACGGCGCTAGCACACGCGTTCGTATTGCCGCACGTGCCGACGTTTTTGCAGCGGTATCCCCAATTGACGCTGGATCTGCAGCTTAATGATCGCTACGTGGACTTGGTCAATGAAGGCACCGAACTCGCCATTCGCATCGGACATCTGGAAGACAGCGCGCTGCGCGCGCGGCCTCTTGGATGGTACGACCGCGTCTTCGTGGCCAGCAAGGACTACCTGGCCAAACGCGGAATCCCGCAGACCGCGGAAGACCTGCGCGACCACGACTGCGTCATTTATACCTTGTTGTCATCTGGGGCAGTTTGGCGTTTCCGGGACACTGAAATTCCGGTCTCCGGCAGGCTGAGAGTGAACTCTCCCGACGCTGTGAGTGCTGCGGTCGCGGCAGGTTTGGGAGTCGGACATGGACCGGCGTGGCTGTTTGAGGACGGTTTGAACAGCGGTCGATTGCAGTTTATCTTGACCGACCAGGATGTTCCGCCGGTCCCGGTGCAGATCGTCTATGTGGCCAACAGATTGCTTCCCACGCGGGCGATCGTGTTTATGGACTTCATGGCTGAAGTGTTTTCTAGTATTCCAGCTTTGAACAGCCACACTCCTTTTCCGAAGCTCAAAGATTGAACAAGCTTTCTTCGAGCTCCGGTTCCGATCAAGCGAGCAGTACTTCGATTCCTTTTTTTTCTACCAGTTGAAGCAACTTTCGCTCCAAATGGGCCAGGCTTTGGTGATAGAAAGTATCGGCAATTGATTTTGCTGCGGATACCACTGCGTCGGGGAAGAAATATGACTACCGAGCTGTGCCGCTTTGCGACTAACCTTCGAACTGCGCCGCGTTTACCTTGGCCAGGAGTCGCGATGCTCTTCTTGCACAAGCCATGACCGAGGTCGGCCTCGTAAAGGCCGGCCTCGATTTCACAGGCAGCGATGCAAAGCAGGTTATCGCCAACTACTTTCGTGGTCCGTGCTACACCTTGTCGCAATCAGGCGGCAGCGCGGGCGGCGGCGATGTAGGCTGGCAGTTCAGCGTTGATGCCCAGCTTGACCTGGCGGGTGAGGTCATCCGCCAACACCTCTTCCTTGCCTTCGGCCAGCGCGGCAAAGATCTGTGCTGCCACTGCCTCTGGCTTGATCTTGTCGATTTCGTAGCCGGCGGTCATGTCGGTATCCATATAGCCCATGTGGGCACCCACCACTTGCGTGCCTTGTGCGGCCAGCTCGATGCGCAGGCCGTTGGTCAGCGCCCAGGCGGCCGACTTCGACATGCTGTAGGTATTGGTCGGGCCTTGGCTGTACCACGCCAGCACGGACAGGATATTGACGATGGCGCCGCCGCCGTTGTCTTTCAGGGTTGGGGCGAAGCCTTTGCTCAGCAGCATAGGGCCGATTACGTTGGTTTCCATTTCGGCGCGTGCCTGCTCGAGGGAGTTGTCGGCCAGGATGCCGCCGGCGCGGACGATGCCGGCGTTGTTGATCAGCACACTCACATCTTTGTATTCACGGGTGACGGCGGCGATTTCGTCGTGGTTGGTCACGTCCAGCTGGACCGGGATGACGCCGGGCAGGGTGACCGATTTCGGGTCGCGGGCGGCGCCGTAGACTTTCTTTGCACCTGCGGCGAGGGCGGCTTTCGCCAGTTGCAGGCCGAGGCCACGGTTTGCGCCAGTGATGAATACGACGGAATCTTTGATGTTCATGGTGGTTTCCTTTGAGGATTAATGATGACGACCGTCATCGAATGACTTAATAATAGTGGTCGCAATTAAAAAGTTCAAGGGAAATTTTTGGAAACCGGTAAACCAGGGTCAGACCCGCAGGGTCTGACCCTCGATGAGCGACGGTTACTGGGTTAAAGGAGGGTGGTGGTGAGGGTGATGTTGGCTTTGAAGAGCTTGGATACGGGGCAGCCAAGCTTTGCTTTATTGGCAAGTTCTTCGAATTTGGCCTTGTCGGCGCCCGGTATTTTCGCCTGCAGGTCGAGGTGGATGGCGGAAATCGAGAAGCCGTCGGGGACTTTATCCAGCGTTACTTCGGCTTTGGTTTCCATCTTTTCAGCCGTCAGCCCGGCCTCGCCCAGGATCAGCGACAGGGCCATGGTGAAGCAGCCGGCATGCGCCGCGCCGATCAATTCTTCCGGGTTGGTGCCCGGTTTGCCCTCGAAACGGCTGGAAAAACCGTAAGGCGCCGCCTGTAGCGCGCCGCTTGCAGTACTGATCGCTCCACGTCCATCTTTGATGCCGCCAGTCCAGACGGCCGAACCGCTAGTCTTCATCGCTGCCTCCTTCAGGGTTGAAAAGCAATTCAGTCTAGGCCAAAACCCCTAATGGCGGCGCTCGAGGGGGCGGAAGTGCGCCAAATCCTTTAAAATAGCGGGTTAACAAAGAAACGCTCTGTGCCTCACATCAAAGGAAAAAATATGTCCATTTCCAGCACCGAAGAAATCGTCGCCGAACTGCGCGCCGGTCGCATGGTGATCCTGGTCGATGAAGAAGACCGTGAAAACGAAGGCGACCTGGTGCTGGCCGCCGAACACGTCACGCCGGAGGCGATCAATTTCATGATCAAGCACGCGCGCGGCCTGGTGTGCCTGACCCTGACCGAAGAGCATTGCAACCAGCTCGACCTGACCATGATGACGGCCAAGAACGGCACTTCGTTCGGCACCAACTTCACCGTGTCGATTGAAGCGGCGGAAGGCGTCACCACCGGTATCTCGGCAGCGGACCGCGCCAAGACCATCCAGGTTGCCGTGGCCAAGGGCGCCAAGCCAAGCGACATCGTGCAGCCGGGCCACATCTTCCCGCTGCGCGCAGTGCCGGGCGGCGTGCTGATGCGCGCCGGCCATACTGAAGCGGGCTGCGACCTGACCGCGATGGCTGGCCTGATGCCGGCTTCCGTGATCTGCGAAATCATCAAGGATGACGGCACCATGGCGCGCCTGCCTGAACTGCTGGAATTCGCCAAGGAGCACGGCCTGAAGATCGGCACCATCGCCGACCTGATCCACTACCGCAGCCAGAACGAGTGCATGGTGGAGCGCATCGCCGAACGTCCGCTGCGCACCGCGCATGGCGACTTCCGCATGATCGCTTTCCGCGACAAGCCAAGCGGCGCGGCCCACCTGGCCCTGGTGCACGGCGATATGGCGCCTGGCAAGGAATCCCTGGTGCGCGTGCACCAGCCGGTTTCGATCCTGGACTTGCTGGAAACCGAAGCCACCACCCACTCCTGGAACGTGTCGTCCTCGCTGAAGGCGATCAAGGGCGCGGAGCAGGGCGTGATGGTGCTGCTGAACTGCGGCGAGACCGCGGAGCAGCTGTTCGGCCAGCTGGAAGCGCTGGACAAGAACGTGCGCCCGACCGGCCGTGCCGCCAGCATGGACCTGCGCAGCTACGGCATTGGCGCGCAAATCCTGCGCGATGTGGGCGTGCACAAGATGCAGTTGCTGGCCAGCCCGCGCAAGATGCCTTCGATGACCGGCTTTAACCTTGAAGTCACCGGCTACATGGCCAAACCTGCCGCCTGAAGCGCGGCTTAACCCAAAATCCAGAAAAGAGGACCACCATGACCGTAGCGACCTACGAAACCAACCTGTCCGGCGAAAACCTGCGCATCGGCGTCGTACAAGCGCGCTTCAACGAAGACGTTTGCCATGGCCTGCTGTCCGCGTGCCTGCAGGAGCTGAAGAACCTGGGCGTGGAAGATGAAGACATCCTGCACGTGACCGTTCCGGGCGCGCTGGAAATCCCACTGGTGCTGCAGAAGATGGCCGAATCCAACCAGTTCGATGCCCTGATCGCGCTGGGCGCCGTGATCCGCGGCGAAACCTACCATTTCGAGCTGGTCTCCAATGAATCCGGCGCAGGCGTTACCCGCGTCGGCCTGGACTACAGCATCCCTATCGCCAACGCCATCCTGACCACCGAGAACGACGAGCAGGCGGAAGTCCGCATGGCCGTCAAAGGCGCTGAAGCTGCCCGCTGCGCGGTCGAAATGGCCAACCTGTCGATCGCCCTGGAAGAACTGCACCAGGACGTGGGCGACGACGAGTAATTCAACAAGAAGAGAAGAACATGACTGACAAAATGACGCACGCCAACCCGAGCAAGAACCGCACGCCGCGCCACCGCGCCCGCGAGTTCGCGCTGCAGGGCCTGTACCAGTGGCTGCTGAACAATGAAGATGCGACCAAGGTCGTCAACAACATCCGTGGCGCGCATGGTTTCGACAAGGCGGACGGCGAGTACTTCGCCGACCTGCTGCGCGGCACCATCAAGCAATCGGTCGAGCTGCGTGAAGAGTTTACGCCGCTGGTCGATCGCGGCATTGGCGAGCTGTCCCCGATCGAGCACGCCGTGCTGCTGATCGGCGCGTATGAGCTGAAGAACCACGTTGAGATTCCATACCGCGTCGTGATCAACGAAGCGGTGGAGCTGACCAAGTCCTTCGGCGGCATCGACGGCCACAAATACGTCAACGGCGTGCTGGACAAGCTGGCCGCCCAACTGCGCGCCGACGAAGTCGCGGCAGACAAGAAGCGTTAATCTTTTCCCCCGGTGCCTGCGGCAGTGGCTGCAGGCCCGTCTTTCAGCACCAGTTGTCCTTTTACCAGCCATGCGGCTGAAAACGCCATGACCGCAAGGGTCTCCGGCCAGAAGATCGACTGCTGCTGCCCATTCAGTTCCAGAATCGCTATCCACACGAAGGCCACGGCCATGCCGGCGCCGCAGGCTACATAGACTTTATTGCGGCTGCATTTCTCCTGTGTTGGCATGGAGGGTGTGTTGGCGCGAAAGCGGAACGTCACCAGGTAGAACGTCAGCACGAAAAAGGCGGCCACGAAGATGAAATGGTAGCCCAGCGGCCCATGCGGGGCGTGCAGCAGGGCCTGGACCAGCTTGGTCTCGTCGTCCGGCAGGATGGTGCCTGGCGACCTGAGGACTCCAATCGAGATCTTCATGGGGAATAGGGCGATGCCGATTGCCGAGGCGCCGGCCAGGATGGAAATCCAGCGGTCGCGCCGATGGCCGGTATCGAAAAATGCCATGACTACGCCGCCCACGACCAGGGCTCCGACGAAGACGTCGCGCGCACTGCTGTAGTAATAGGCGCTGATGGAATTGGTGGTCCAGACCTGGTCCGGTGAGAGGAATGCGAGCAGGCGCACGCTGACCGGCATCAGGAAGGCGATCCAGCCCACGGTTTGCTGCAAGGCCCGCTCGGAGATGAGCAAGTGGTTTGCGGTCGACATGGCCCCATTCTGCGCCGCACATAATAAAAAAGCCACCCGTAGGTGGCTTCGTGCGCGAGTCGGGCAATTACAGGCCGGCTAGCTGGTCTGCGCTGATTGGCTTGTCAGCCTGGGCCACGGTGGTCGGGGCTTCTTTCGCCTTCACCGGGGCAGGGGCTGCAGCGACTTGCTGCGGCGGGGTGATGTAAGGCACCTTCTTGCCTGCGGAAACCTGCTTCAGGCGGGAGTATTCAGCCAGTACGCGCGAGCCATAGCCGTCGTCGGTCTCGAAGGCGGCAGCGCCAACGTAGGATTTCAGGCCGGCTTCAACGGAGCCGCCTTTGGCCACGTAATCTTTCAGGATCAACGCGCCGACACGAATGTTGGCCACCGGGTTCAGTGCAGCCTGCACGCCGCCCATGTCCTGGAATTTTTCGGTGTGCACCTTGGACATCACCTGCATCAGGCCTTGCGCGCCCATCGGGCTTTCCGCGAACGGATTCAGGCCCGATTCAATCGCCATCACGGCCAGGATCAGCAGCGGATCGAGCTTGATTTCACGAGCGGTCAGGTAGGCGGTGGAAACCAGCATATTGGTCGCATCGCCAGCCACGCGGTAACGCTTGGACAGCCAGTTGGTGACGGCATCCTGCTGCTTCTTGGAGCCCACCAGGTCTTTGTCTTCGGCAGCGAGCTGCGCTTCGGCGGTGGCGATGACCAGGCCGGCCGGACGTACCGCAGGCGCTTCCATCAGTTCGGACAGCGGAGGCGCAACTACGACTTGTGCCGGCGCTGGCGGCTCACCGCGCAGGGCGTGGGCCAGGTCGCTTGCCAGTTCAGGACGGGCAACCATGGCGCAAGCCATAACCAGTGCAGCGATACCGAAGAGGCTCAGCATGGACTGAGCGGCGGTCAGCAGACCGCGTGCCGAAATGCTCTGCGTGGAAATCCACGCGGCGGGCTGGCGGGCCCACAGGCGGGCGCCATCGAGCAACCCATTGAATCGATTGTTCATTCAGAACTCCCCTGAAATGTAAGAGTCAAAACGCGTCCCCGCCGCGCTAAAACGCGGTCAATTCGACGTGCCATAGTCGTTACATCAGTGTTATCTTCGTCCACCGCCGCACATGTCGCACGGGACTGGACGCCATCATTGTTTGCTAAAGCTGGCGGGTCTATGGGGCCAGTTGCAACACAACTTTTTCCGGGAGAGAGGCAGACGCCTCGTGAAAAACACTCCTTAAAATGTCTGTGGAGCCCGGATACTCCGTGAATGTAATGAGTGACAACTTAGTTGGCATTAAAGCCATGTCCTCATCAGGTAGGTCAAATTGTAGGAGCCGTATTATATCCCGTCAATACTAACACTTCCGTTCTTTATTACTTTTGAGTATGATTTTCTCGTGAACACATTGACAAAAACCAATAAAATCAACGGCTTGACTAAAAGTGCTCAGACGACCCGTCCGGAGCAAAAAAATCGTAAAAAAGTATGAAATATCGCGATCTCCGAGATTTTATTTCTCAACTGCAAGCAATGGGCGAACTTAAGCGCACAAGCTTGCCTGTTTCACCACACCTCGAGATGACGGAGGTCTGCGACCGCACTCTGCGCGCCGGCGGACCGGCCATCCTGTTCGAAAAACCGGCCGGTTTCGACATGCCGGTACTGGGCAACCTGTTCGGCACGCCGCGCCGCGTGGCGCTGGGCATGGGCGCCGACGATGTGGGAGAACTGCGCAAGATCGGCCACGTGCTGGCGCAGTTGAAGGAACCCGAGCCGCCAAAGGGCTTCAAGGACTTGATGGGCCTGGGCTCCCTGGTGAAAGCAGTATGGGACATGTCGCCGAAAGAGATGCGCGGCGCGCCTTGCCAGGAGATTGTCTGGGAGGGCGACGACGTGGACCTGGGCCGCCTGCCGATCCAGCATTGCTGGCCGGGCGACGTGGCGCCCCTTATTACATGGGGCTTGGTGATTACCAAGGGCCCGAACAAGAAGCGCCAGAACCTGGGCATCTACCGCCAGCAGGTATTGGGACGTAACAAGGTGATCATGCGCTGGCTGGCGCATCGTGGCGGCGCGCTGGATTTCCGCGAGCACTGCATCAAGAACCCTGGGCAGCCTTATCCGGTCTGCGTGGCACTGGGCGCCGATCCGGCGACCATCCTCGGCGCAGTGACGCCGGTGCCGGACAGCCTGTCGGAATACCAGTTCGCGGGCCTGCTGCGCGGCAGCCGTACCGAGTTGGTCAAGGCCATCGGCAGCGAACTGCGTGTGCCGGCTTCGGCGGAAATCGTGCTGGAAGGGCATATCTACCCGGACGAAAACCATTCGTCCGGCTATGAGCATGGCCTGGAAGGACCCTACGGCGACCACACCGGGTACTACAATGAGCAGGACTGGTTCCCGGTCTTCACCATCGACCGCATCACGATGCGGCGCGACCCGATCTACCACTCCACGTATACAGGCAAGCCGCCGGATGAACCAGCCGTGCTGGGCGTGGCGCTGAACGAGGTTTTCGTGCCGCTGCTGCAGAAGCAGTTCAGCGAGATCACCGACTTTTACTTGCCGCCCGAGGGCTGCAGCTACCGCATGGCGGTGGTGCAGATCCGCAAACAGTACGCGGGCCACGCCAAGCGCGTGATGTTCGGGGTATGGAGCTTCCTGCGCCAGTTCATGTATACCAAGTTCATTATCGTGGTGGACGAGGACGTGAACATTCGCGACTGGAAGGAAGTGATCTGGGCGATCACGACCCGCGTCGACCCGACCCGCGATACCACGCTGGTCGACAATACGCCTATTGATTACCTCGACTTTGCTTCGCCGGTCAGTGGCCTGGGCAGCAAGATGGGTATCGACGCCACCAATAAATGGCCGGGTGAAACCAGCCGGGAATGGGGCACGACGATCGCCATGACGGACGAAGTGAAGGCCCGCGTCGATGGTATTTGGCAGCAGCTAGGTTTATAGCCTATAATTGCGCCCGGGCGGGCCCCTGCGCATTGTGGCACGGTTAACCTGGTCAGGTCGGGAACGAAGCAGCCAAAGCTGTTCACCGCAAGTGCCGCAGATCAGGCTCGCCTCTTTGAATTCATAAAAAAAGCTGCCCATGGCAGCTTTTTTGTTTTCCTGCTCTATTCCTCACTCAGTATCCAGCTCGGCCTCGAGCGGCCGGGCCGACATTTCCACCAGCGGATTTTCTTTCAGCAGTGCCGCCTCGGGCGACAAGCGGATTTTGTTTTTGGCGTCGCTGAGAAGGCGTTTCGTGCCGCTCATCGACTGGATCGTCAATTGGGATGGCTTGTCGAAGGTCAGCAGGACAGATTTCACTGTCGGCGCAAACATGCTGAAGGCGCCGGCAACCTTGCTGATTGCCGCATTACCCTGTGCAATGCTGCCCATCAGCTTGTTGTAGGGCCATTGCGTGCCCTCCGGGACGACGGCATTGAGGTTGTAAATCACGCTGATCTTTTCGCCTTTGGCCTGGGTGGTCATGATTTTGGCGTCTTCGGCCAGCCATTGCGGGTTGGGCGCCATGCGCAGCTGGGACTTGTCGTCAAGCGGCAGGGCGGTGCGTGCGCTGCCATGGACTACCGTCAAATTCATGTCGGCGGCCTTGAGTTTCTTGTTGGACGGCGCCACTGTTAAATAGAAGTCCAGCTTATCGCGTTCGGAGGCGGGCAATGCGTAGAAGCGATCCAGCCGGGTCGATTCGACGAACTTCTTATAGGTCGTCCACTCGCGCTCTTCGGCGTGGGCGGCGCAGGCGATGGCCAGCAGGCCAATCAAGAGCAGCTTTTTCATTGTGGTTTGGTTGCAAAAAAGGCAAAGTCTAGACGAACAATGGCCAAACGTCTAATGTTGTCCGCAGTGCCTGCTATCTACGGTAAAATCCCGATCATGTCCTATCAAGTCCTCGCTCGCAAATACCGTCCCCGGAACTTTGAAACGCTCGTCGGCCAGGAGCACGTTGTCCGTGCGCTGACCCATGCGTTGCATACCGGCCGCCTGCACCACGCCTACCTGTTTACCGGGACGCGCGGTGTCGGCAAGACGACGCTGTCCCGCATCCTGGCCAAGTCGCTCAATTGCGTCGGCCCGGACGGCAATGGCGGCATCACGGCGACCCCGTGCGGCGTGTGCGAGGCTTGTACCGCGATCGATGGCGGCCGCTTTGTCGACTACGTCGAGATGGACGCTGCGTCCAACCGCGGCGTCGATGAAATGGCCCAGTTGCTGGAGCAGGCGGTGTACGCGCCGTCCAATGCGCGCTTCAAGGTCTATATGATCGACGAGGTGCACATGCTGACCAACCACGCCTTCAACGCGATGCTGAAGACGCTGGAAGAGCCGCCGGAGCACGTCAAGTTCATCCTGGCGACCACCGATCCGCAAAAGATTCCCGTCACCGTGCTGTCGCGCTGCCTGCAGTTCAACCTGAAGCAGATGCCGCCGGGTCATATCGTCGGCCACCTGGAAAATATCCTGGGCCAGGAAAACGTGACCTTCGAGCAGCCGGCCTTGCGCTTGCTTGCGCAGGGGGCGCACGGTTCGATGCGCGATGCGCTGTCGCTGACCGACCAGGCGATTGCCTACGCTGCCGGCGCTGTGACGCTGGATGCTGTGCAGGGCATGCTGGGCGCGTTGGACCAGTCCTACCTGGTGCGCCTGCTGGATGCACTGGCCAACAAGGATGGCGCGGACCTGATGGCGGTGGCCGACGAGATGGCGACGCGCTCGCTGTCCTATAACGGCGCCTTGCAGGACCTGGGCACCTTGCTGCACAGGATCGCCCTGGCGCAGACCGTGCCGTCCGCCGTGCCTGCGGACCTGCCTGAATATAACGATATCGTGCGCCTGGCTTCCCTGTTCGATGCAGAGGAAGTGCAGCTGTATTACCAGATCGCCGTGCATGGCCGCAATGAACTGGGGCTGGCGCCGGATGAATATGCCGGCTTCTCCATGACCCTGTTACGCATGCTTGCCTTTCGGCCCGGTATCGGCGGGGCGGATGGCCAACCGGCCAGCGCCCCGGTAGCGGCTCGTCCGGCCGGCGCGAATCCGGCCCGCGCGGCGGCGGCAGCGGCCATGGCGGCCAGCGCCGCGACGGCGGATCGCATGAGTGTTCCGGTGGGCCAGCCTGCACCGGCCGCAGCGCCGGCTCCGGCCGTGCCGCCGGCGCCGCCGGTCCAGCAAGTCGCACCGGCAGCCGCTGCAGCTGCAAATGCCGCCAGCGCTTCGCACCTGGCCAGCGTTTCGGCCGGAGCACCAGCTGCCGCTGCGTCAGCCACTGTTGCCACGCAAGCCGCACCATTCCAGCCATCCGGCTCGCCAGTTGCCGGTGCATCCGCTCCAGCGCCGCAAGATGCAGCACCTGCCGGTGCTGCGCCCGCCGCATCAGTATCCGCCGCCGCGCCGCAAGCTTCTGCGTCCGCCGCCGCTGTCCCGCAAGCTGCTGCGCCGGCTGCAGCGCCTGCGCAACCTGCGGCCGTTGCTGCGCCGCAGTCTGCTGCCGCACCAGCCCAGGCTCCCGCACCGGCACCGCAGCCAGCACCGGCCGCCGACAGCCGCCCGATGAGCCCTGCGAAGATGGCCATCACTGCGGCCCTGGAAGCCGCGCGCGCCGCAGCCGCTGCCCGTACCGGCCAGCGCGCCCCGGCGCCGGCACGTCCGGCAGCGCCTCAAGCCGACGCGCCCGCCTCGCCGCCAGCGGCTCCCGCGCGCGCAGCAATGCAGCCTGCGCCGGCCTCGGTGCCGAGCACCCAGTACACGCCACCTGCCGCGCCAGCCGCACCGCGCGCACCGGCGCCGTGGGAAGACGCCCCGGCCCCAAGCGCTCAATCCGCGCAAGCCAGCGCACCCTGGGACGAGCAGGGCGGCGCCGCCACCGTCATGGAAGCTCCGCCGCAAGCGCAGCAGCGGCGTGCCGCCCCTGTGCAGCAACAGGCCGAAGAAGACGAGCTCCCACCCTGGGTAACCGACTTCTCCGAAGAATCCGCCGTGCCGGCTGGCGCCGACCACATTTCCGGCATGCCGCAGTCCGCGCCGCAGCAGCGCGCGCCCGCTCCAGCCAAGGCACCATACGAATACGTGATCACGCCAGTCCCGGAACTGGGCTGGGATGGCAACTGGCCGGCGCTGGCCGCCCACCTGCCACTGCGCGGCGTGGCGCAACAGCTGGCGACCCAGGCCGAACTGGTCAGCTGCGCTTTCGACGGCAATATGGCCGTATTCCGCATCCGCTGCCCGATCGAAACCTGGGCCACCCCGGCCAACGTGGAAAAACTGACCTCTGCGCTGACTGAACGTTTCGGCCGCGCCGCGCGCGTCGAGACCGAAATCGGCAAGGCCTGGTACACCACCAGCGTCGAAGCCCAGGTCCACCGTGACAATTGCCAGCGCGCCGCTGAAGAAGCAGTGGCCGCCGACCCGTTTATCAAAGCAATGGCGCGCGACTTCGGCGCCTTCGTCGTGCCCGGCTCGATCGTGGCGCCGATGACGCCAGCGCACTAAATCTAATACTCAACACCGAAATACGGAGAACCACACCATGATGAAGAACCAACTGGCCGGCCTGATGAAACAAGCGCAAGCCATGCAGGACAACATGAAGAAGGCGCAGGAAGCGCTGGCCCTGATCGAAGTTGAAGGCCAGGCCGGCGCCGGCATGGTGAAGGTCGTAATGACCTGCAAGAACGACGTGAAACGCGTCTCGATCGACCCGTCGCTGCTGGGCGACGACAAGGACATGCTGGAAGACCTGGTAGCTGCGGCCTTCAACGACGCCGTGCGCAAAGCCGAAGCCACCGCATCGGAAAAAATGAGCGGCCTGACCGCCGGCCTGCCGCTGCCACCCGGCTTCAAGATGCCGTTCTAAACCCACATCATGTTCATCATCACGCTCACGTACCTGAAGCCGGCCGAGGAGATCGACAAGCTCCTCGCCGCGCACAGCGAGTACCTGCGCGAGCAAATTGCCAATGGCATGTTCCTGATGTGCGGCCGCATGGTGCCACGCACCGGCGGCATCATCCTTGCCACGGCCGACAGCCGGGCCGATATCGAAGCGGTGATCGAACTGGACCCGTTCAACGAAGCGGGCGCCGCCAGCTACACGATCACCGAATTCGTGCCCACCAAGACGGCCGATTTCCTGAGCGCCTTCAAGCAAGCCTGACCTCATGGCGAAGTCCTTTGAATTTTTGACGGAGGCGCTGCGCCGCCTGCCCGGCGTTGGTCCGAAGTCGGCCCAGCGCATGGCCTTCCATTTGCTGCAGCACGACCGCGAAGGCGCCTCCATGCTGTCGCGCGCCTTGTACCAGGCGGTGGAGCAGGTGCACCATTGCGCCCTGTGCAATACCTTCACCGAAACCGATATCTGCGACACTTGCGCCGACGAGTCGCGCGACAAGCGCCAGCTATGCGTGGTTGAAACGCCGGCCGACCAGGCCATGATCGAATCCACGCTGACGTACAAAGGCCTGTACTTCGTGCTGATGGGGCGCCTGTCGCCGCTGGACGGCATCGGCCCCAAAGACATCCATCTCGAAAAGCTGCTGGCACGCGCCGCCGACGGTGTGGTGGAGGAGGTAGTGCTGGCGACGAACTTCACCAACGAAGGCGAGGCCACCGCCCACTACATCAGCGAAATGCTGAAAGCCCGCGGCCTGGCCGTAACCCGCCTGGCGCGCGGCGTGCCGGTCGGCGGTGAACTCGAATACGTCGACGCCGGTACGATCGCCCGCGCCATGCTAGACCGCCGCAGCACCTGATCCCTCGCAAGCGAGCATCTGGCTGATCATGTCCTGCGGGGCGGGGCGGCCTAACAGGTAGCCCTGGGCCATGTCGCAGCCGTAGTGCTTCAGCAGGTCGAGCTGTTCGCGCGTTTCAACGCCTTCCGCCACCACGATCATTTTCAGGCCATGCGCCATGGCGATGATGGCGCGCGTGATGGCGGCGTTTTCGCTGTCTTGCGGCAGGCCGCTGATGAAACTTTTGTCGATTTTCAGCGCGCGCACGTCGAAGCGCTTCAGGTAGCTCATGGACGAGTAACCGGTACCGAAATCGTCGATCGACAGGAATACGCCGATGCCGCGCAACTGTTCCAGCGTGGCCAGCGTGGCGAGGGCGTTGTCCATCAAGGTGCCTTCGGTCAGCTCAAGCTCCAACAGGCTGGGATCGAGGCCGGTGTCCTGCAGTACTGCCAGGACTATCTGCGCCAGGTTTTCATCCTTGAACTGGCGCGCGGAGAGGTTGACCGCCATGCGGATAGGGCGCTCGCATTCGCGCTGCCAGGCGCGCGCCTGGTTGCAGGCGGTGCGCAGCACCCATTCGCCGATCGGTACGATCAGGCCGGTTTCTTCCGCCAGGGGAATGAATTCCGTGGGCGGGATGATGCCGTGTTCAGGGTGGTGCCAGCGTATCAGCGCTTCCACGCCGACGATGCGCGTGGTGGGCACGTCGACCTGCGGCTGGTACAGCAGGTAAAGTTCATTGTTCTGCAGCGCCTTGCGCAATCCCACTTCCAGCTTGACGTGGCTCATGATCTGCATCGTGAGCGAAGAGCTGTAAAGCTTGGCGTTGTTCTTGCCGCAGTTCTTGGCGTGGTACATGGCGGTGTCGGCGAATTTCAGCAGCGAGGTGCAATCTTCGCCATCTTCCGGGTAGAGCGAAATGCCGATGCTGGCGGTGACGAAGATTTCATGGCCGTCCAGGTTGAAAGGGCGGCGCATAGCGTCTTTCACGCGGTGCGCCACGGCCAGGGCATCGTCCACGCGTTCGATGTCGGGCAGCAGGATGGTGAACTCGTCGCCGCCCAGGCGCGCCAGGCTGCACAGGTGGTCGCCGGGACGGATGGTCTCGCGCAGGCGTTCGGTGACGATTTGCAGCAGCAGGTCGCCGATGTTGTGGCCCAGCGTGTCGTTGATGCGCTTGAAGGAATCAAGATCCATGAACAGGATGGCGAATTTGCGCTGTTCGCGCTGGGAGCGCTCAATTTCAAGCTCCAGCGTCTCCAGGAAAGCCTGCCGGTTGGGGATGCCGGTCAGGCTGTCGCAGTAGGCCAGCTTGCGGATCTGCTCCTCGGTGCGTTTGCGTTCGCTGATGTCGCGTACCAGGCCAAGGACCTCGCCCGACGCGGTGCCGACCAGCCGCGCTTCGAAGTGGTGGCTGACGCCGTCGCGCGACAATTCGTAGTCGACCGAGTGCACGGAAGCGGAATGCAGCACGGCCGACAACTGGTCCAGCATGCGGCTAGCGATTGGCGCCGGCAGCACGTCGCGGATGTGGCGGCCCACGCATTCGCGGCTGGCGAAGTCGGCGCCGGGTTCATGTCCTTCTTCGTAATCGAGATAGTAGCCATCGGCGCTAAGGCGGAAAAACGTGTCGGGGATGGCTGCCAGCACCGCGCGGTTGTGCGCATCTGCGATGCGCAGGCGGGCAATGGCGTCGCTGGCGCGCAGCACGTACAGCACGCGGTGGCCGAGAATGGGCCAGTTGATCGGCTTGGAGACAAAGTCGGTGGCGCCGGCTTCATAGGCTTGCGTGACGGCCTCCAGGTCGTCGCCGCCGGTGACCATGATGACGGGGATGTGGGACGAGCTCTCCAGCTTGCGAATGGCGCGGCAGACGGAAAAACCGTCGAGCAGCGGCATGTCGACGTCGAGCAGTACCAGGTCGGGCGCATTGTCGCGGAAGCTGGCCACGGCCGCGCGGCCGTCGCTCGCTTCCACCGCGTCGAGGCCGACCTGGGCCAGCATTTCCAGCATCAACAGGCGCATGACGGGATCGTCATCGGCCACCAGCACGGTACCGCGTTTGGGTGAATAGAGCGCTGCCATGATTTCATGCTCCCTTCGGCAGGATGAGGCTGAGCGAATGCCGGACAGACTGGAATTCGCGCTCCAGTTGCGCTAACAAATCGGCCGCGCCCTCGGCCCGGCCGGTGCGGGCCATCTGCTCGAGGTCCTTGAACAGCCTGGCCAGCGCATCGGCGCCGACATTGGCGCTGCTCGATTTCAGGCTGTGGGCGGTCTTGCGGATGGTGGCCGGGTCGCTTTGGGCGACCGCTTCGCGCAACGCGGCCAACTGGCGGGGAGTGTCCTGCAGGAAGGTGGCCAGCACGCGCTGCAGCAGCAGTTCGCCCTGTCCTGCGCTGAGGGCACGGATGGCGTCGAGCGCCAGGGGATTGATGACAGCGGGCGTGGCCTGGGCGCCGGGCGTGCTCGCAGGCGGTGCCTGGCCGGACGCGGCACGCACCGCGAGCGCCACGGATATCGCGCTGGCGGAGGCATGGCGGCCTGTCGAACCGGCGGCTGGTGGGGCGCAAGGCAGCGAGGACGCCGGCGGGGACGGCAAATGCGTGGCAGGCGGCGTTGGGCGGGGCAGGGCGATCCAGCGGCCAAGCGTGTCGGCCAGCGCCTGTTGCGAGAAGGGTTTGCTGATGTAGTCGTCCATGCCCGCCGCCAGGCAGCGTTCGCGGTCCCCTTGCAGCGCGTTGGCGGTAATGGCGACGATAGGCGTGGCGCGCGTGCGGCCGCGCTGCTGTTCCAGGCGGCGGATTTCGGCGGTGGCTGCCATGCCGTCCATGACCGGCATCATGCAATCCATCAGCACCAGGTCATAATCGCCGGCCCGCACGGCGGCAAGCGCTTCTTCGCCGTTGGCGGCGCAAGCTACTTCCATGCCCAGGCCGCGCAGCATCGCTGATGCCACTTCCACGTTGACCGGATTGTCTTCCGCCAGCAGGGCGCGCGGACGCTGGCCTGGGCGTGGACGTGGCGACGCCGGCGCCGAAGGGCCGCCTGCCAGGGCTGCAGCGTTCACGCCTTCATTGACGCGCACGGGCGTCACGATGCAGTCGTACAGGTCCGGTTCGCGCACTGGCTTGATCAGCTGGAATGCGACACCGGCGGCGCGGCGCTGCACCGGGTCTGCGGCGTTGCGCTCGGAGGCCAGCAGGATCAGGCGCACCGCTGATATATCCGGATCGGACTTGATTTCGGCCGCCAGCGCCAGGCCACCAATATCGTCCAGCGCCATGTCGAGCAGCGCCACGTCGTAAGGCGTGCCGCGTGCGGCGGCAGCGTGCAGCTCGCGCAGGGCATCGGCAGCGCTGGGCGCGCAACTGCCTTGCAGGTGCCAGCGCGCCAGCAGCCCATGCAGCGCCAGCGCACTCTCGGCTTGCCGGTCTACCACCAGGGCGCGCAAGCCCTTGGTCGGCTTCTGCTGGAAGCCGGCGTCATCCGCGTCCACGCGCCGTTTGTCGAACTGCACGGTGAACCAGAACACCGATCCGCGGCCCAGCGCGTTGTCGACGCCGATGGTTCCCCCCATCAGTTCCACCAGCTGCTTGGAGATCGCCAAGCCAAGGCCGGTGCCGCCATGCTTGCGGGTGGTTGAGCCATCGCCCTGCGAGAACGAATCGAAAATGTGCGCCCGCGCCTCGCGCGATACGCCAATGCCGGTATCGTGCACCTCAATCCGCAGGCGTGCGGACTGGGCATCTTCTTCCGCCACGCGTACCGCGACCTTGATCCGGCCCTGGTCGGTGAATTTGACCGCATTCCCCAGCAGGTTGACGATCACCTGCCGCAGCCGGTTTGGGTCGCCGCAGATGGCAAGCGGAATATTGTTCGCCACCGCGAATTCCATTTCGATGCCCTTGGCCTGGGCCTGCGGTGCGAACACGTTCTCGATATCGTCCAGCAGTTCGCGCAGGTTGAAGTTGATGTATTCGACGGTCAGCTTGCCCGCTTCCACTTTCGAAAAATCGAGGATGTCGTTGATGATCACCAGCAGGTGCTCGCCCGAACGGCGCACCATGCTGGTGTAGTGGCGCTGGGTTTCTGTGAGTTCGGTGGCAGCCAGCAGTTCCGCCATGCCCAGCACGCCGTTCATCGGCGTGCGGATTTCATGCGACATATTGGCCAGGAAGGCGCTCTTGGCCTGGCTGGCCGCTTCCGCCGCATCCTTGGCTTTTTCCAGTTGTGCGGTGCGGATGCTGACCTGGCGTTCAAGTTCGCCACGGTATTGCGCCAGCTTGGTGTCGCGGCTCTCGATCTGCGCCAGCATGCCGTTGAAGCTGTCGATCAGCGTGCCCAGTTCATCGCTGCGCTGGTGCTGCACCTGTGCGTAAGTCTGGCTGCTGCTTACCCTGTCGGCGGCAGCGATCAATTGTGCGATGGGCGCTGCAATCCCTTCGCGGAAACGGGCCGACAGCACCAGCCCCAGCCAGAATGATGAAGCGGTTGCCGCCGCCGTGATGCCCAGGTTGCGCAGTATGCCCAGCCACAGCGAAGCCTGGCCGGCCTCGATCATCACCGCTCCGATCACGTGCTGGCGCACCCGCACCGGCCGGTAAAGCCGCAGCAATGGCGCCCAGGGCGGCCCGTCACGCTCGGCCAGCTCGCCCGAGGCAAGCTGGCGCAGGCGCGGCGCATTCAGCGCAACAGGCGCAAGTTCGCGCAGCGCGGGGTAGGCGGCAAACAGCTGGCCGTCGCGATCGAACAGGGCGGCGCGCGTGATATCGCCCTTGACCGCCAGCGCGGCCAGGGCTTGTTCGGCGGTTGGCCGGTCGGCATAGAGCAGGGAGGCGACGCTGTTGGCGCCGATGACATCAGCCAGCGAGGTAAGCTGCTTGCGCTCCTCGCTGGTGTGGGAAAGGATGGACGCGACGGCGAATGCCACGAACACCAGCAGCAGGGCGCTGCCGGTGGTGAGCACCGAGATGATGGTCAGTTTCTGGCTTAGGCCGGACCGTTCGAAGTTGAGCATTTTCGCCGCCGAAGGACGATTCCATCGGGCAAAGAATAAATGCTAAGAATTTCGACACTTTGATCTGGCTCTAACTTCCAGTCACTAGCAGCAGCCACCTCGCTTGCCGGCGCCGCCGTAGCGCGCTTCCTGGCGCTCGCGGAAGAATTCCTCGTAGCTCATCACGGGCTCACCCGGGTGGGTGGTCTCGCGATGGGCGACGTAGGTGTCGTATTCCGGCAGGCCGCACATCAGCCGCATGCTCTGTCCGAGGTAGCGGCCTGCCTTGACGATTTCGCCCAGCATGGTCTTACTTGGCCGCGGCGGCGTATTGGGCCGGGGCTTCGTTGTGGGTCGGGCGGCTGGCGTTCCAGGCTGCCAGCGCGGTGCGCACGCCGAATACCAGCACGCTGACCACGACGATCATGAAGAAGGCTGCCAGGCCTGCATCCAGGTAGTCGTTGAAGATCACCTGCTGCATCTGCTCGATCGACTTGGCCGGCGCCAGTACCTTGCCTTCGGTCAGGGCTGCCTGATATTTGGCTGCGTGGGCCATGAAGCCGATCTTTGGATTGGCGTCGAAGATCTTCTGCCAGCCGGCGGTCAAGGTGCACAGCAGCAGCCAGATGGTCGGCAGGATGGTGACCCAGGCGAACTTGGCGCGCTTCATCTTGAACAGCACGCAGGTTGCCAGGATCAGCGCAATGGCGGCCAGCATCTGGTTGGCGATGCCGAACAGCGGCCACAGGGTGTTGATGCCGCCCAGCGGATCGACAACGCCCTGGTACAGGAAGTAGCCCCAGGCCGCCACGCACAGGCCGGTGGCCAGCAGGCTGGCGAACACGGAGTCGGTGCGCTTCAGCGAAGGCGAGAAGGAGCCCAGCAAGTCCTGCAGCATGAAGCGGCCGGCGCGGGTGCCTGCGTCGACTGCGGTCAGGATGAACAGTGCTTCGAACAGGATGGCGAAGTGGTACCAGAAGGCCATCATGGCTTTGCCGCCCACCACGTTGGACAGGATGTGCGCCATGCCCACCGCCAGGGTCGGTGCGCCGCCGGCGCGGGAGATGATGGTGGATTCGCCAACGTCCTTGGCAGTCTGCGTCAGCATTTCAGGCGTGACGTAGAAGCCCCACTGGGAAATCGCCTGAGCTGCCGATTCGGCGGTGGTGCCCAGCAGCGCGGCCGGGCTGTTCATCGCGAAGTACACGCCTGGTTCGATGGTCGAAGCGGCCACCAGCGCCATGATGGCGACGAAGGATTCCATCAGCATCGCGCCGTAGCCGATGAAGCGGGCGTGGGTTTCGTTCTCGATCATCTTCGGCGTGGTGCCGGAGGAGATCAGCGCGTGGAAGCCGGACACGGCGCCGCAGGCGATGGTAATGAACAGGAAGGGGAACAGGTTGCCGGACCATACAGGGCCGGTGCCGTCGATGAACTTGGTAATCGACGGCATCTGCAGCATCGGCGCCACGATCAGGATGCCCAGCGCCAGGCCGACGATGGTGCCGATCTTCAGGAAGGTGGACAGGTAGTCGCGTGGCGCCAGCAGCAGCCACACCGGCAGCACGGAGGCGACGAAGCCGTAGCCGATCAGCATCCAGGTCAGTTCAGTGCCGGAGAAGGTGAACATCGGTGCCAGGGCAGGGTTTTCCTGCACCAACTGGCCGCCGAAGATGGCGAGCATCAGCAGCACGAAGCCGATCAGCGACACTTCGCCGACGCGGCCCACGCGGATGTAGCGGGAGTAGACGCCCATGAACAGCGCGATCGGGATGGTCGCCATCACGGTGAACGAGCCCCAAGGCGAGTGCGCCAGTGCTTTCACCACGATCAGCGCCAGCACGGCCAGGATGATCACCATGATCATGAAGGTGCCCAGCAGCGCGATATTGCCCGGGATCGGGCCCAGTTCGGACTTGATCAGGTCGCCGAGCGAACGGCCGTCGCGGCGGGTGGAGATGAACAGCACCATGAAGTCCTGCACCGCGCCGGCGAACACCACGCCGGCCAGGATCCACAGCATGCCGGGCAGGTAGCCCATTTGCGCCGCCAGCACGGGACCGACCAGCGGGCCGGCGCCGGCAATCGCGGCGAAGTGGTGGCCGAACAGCACGTTCTTATTGGTCGGCACGTAGTCCAGGCCATCGTTGTACTTATGGGCCGGGGTCAGGCGGTCAGCCTCCAGGCCCATGACGTTTTTGGCAATAAACAGGCTGTAGAAGCGGTACGCGATCAGGTACACGCAAACGGCTGCAATCACCAGCCAGATGGCGCTGACAGGTTCGCCGCGCTTGAGGGCAATCACGCCCAGGGCGCTGGCACCCAGCACGGACATCGCTGCCCAGCCAAGTTTCTTCATAACGGGATTCATCGGGGTCTCCTCCAAGGATGAATGGCCAGTATTCAGGATTTGAATATCTGTCACAAGCGCACCACTACGCAAACCCGATCCGTACAAATACGTAGGACAAGCGGGTAGTGGCGGGCTTACAATCGCCGCATGAAGCTGCGGCAAAAGTTCCTGTTCCTGGCCATTGCGCCCCTGATCCTGGCCTTGTGCGCAATCGCCATCGCGGTGCGCTACCAGGCCACCACCCTTGCCCGCCAGCAGCGCGACACCATCCAGCAGGCCTACCTGGCCAGCAAGGAGGCGGAGCTCAAACACTACGTCACGCTGGCCAACCACTCGATATCCCACCTGGTCAAATCGGGCCGCACGGACCAGGCTACGCTCGACGAAGCCAAGCGCATCCTGTCCTCCCTGAGTTTCGGCGACGACGGCTATTTCTTCGTCTACGACATGCAGGGCAATTCGCTGATGCACCCGCGCCAGCCGGAGCTGGTGGGCCAGAACCTGTTCATGATGAAGGACGAGGAAGGCAACCCCACCATCCAGCGCCTGCTGGCGCGCGCCCGCGAAGGGGGCGGGCTGGAGCGCTACAACTGGGTCAAGCCTTCCACCCACAAGTCGGCCCCCAAGCTTGGCTACGTGATGCCGCTGCCGGAATGGGGCTGGATGCTGGGCACCGGCATCTACCTTGACGACGTCGATGCGGCGCTGGCCAAGGTCGACGCCCAGCAGCGCGGCAATATCCGCAATACGCTGTTGTGGATGGCTGCCATTGCGGCGCTGGCGCTGGTGGCGGTCGGTGTCTCCGGCCTGGCGCTGAACATCCGCGAATACCGCGTGGCAGACGCCAAGCTCAAAGTGCTGGCGCAGCGCGTGGTCGAATCGCAGGAAGAGGAAAGGGCGCGCCTGTCGCGCGACCTGCACGACGGCATCAGCCAATGGCTGGTGTCGATCAAGCTGCAGATCGAGGCCGGCATCATCCGCCTCGGCAATCCGGCGCAGCAGGACAAGGCCAAGGCGGCCTTCGAACACACGGCGGAACAGTTGAACAATGTCCTGGGCGAGGTGCGCCGCATTTCGCACAACCTGCGTCCCGCCATCCTGGACGACCTGGGCCTGGCCGCCGCGCTGGACCACCTGGCGGCGGAATTCCGCGTGCACATCGGCGTCGAAGTATCCTTCGCCGCCACCGGCTGCACGGACGGCCTGCCCGATGTGGCGAACACGGTGCTGTTCCGCATTGCGCAGGAGGCGCTGACCAATATCGAGCGCCATGCAGCCGCCACCAGCATCAGGATCGAACTTGAGGGCGATGCCGAAGGCGTGACGCTGCGCATTGCCGACAATGGCAGCGGCTTCGATGCCGAGGGCATCGCCGGCCATCCGAAGCGCGGCATTGGATTACGGAATATGATGGAGCGCATGGAAGCGATCGGCGGCCAGTTCCGCATCGAATCCTCGCCAGCCGGCACCATTGTGCTGGCGCGTGTAGACAACAAAGGCAAGCAATGACCCGGATACTGTTGGTAGATGATCACCCCCTTGTGCGCGACGGCCTGCGCGCGCGGCTGGAAGCGATGGCGCAATTCGAAGTCGTCGGCGAGGCAGGCAGCGCGGCCGAAGCGCTGGAAGCTGCGCGCCAGCACAGTCCCGACCTGGTCCTGATGGACATCAATATGCGCGGCACCAACGGCATCGAAGCGACCGCCCTGTTCAAGCGCCAGTTCCCCGCCATTGCGGTGCTGATCCTGTCGATGCACGACAAGCTGGAATACGTGACCCAGGCCATCCAGGCCGGCGCCCGCGGCTACGTGCTGAAAGACGCGCCGGGCAAGGATATCGTGGTCGCCATCGAAACGGTCATGGCCGGCGGCATCTATTACAGCGCCAACCTGGCGCAGCAACTGGCCAAGCCGATGGCGCAGGACAACCAGCTCACCACCCGCGAAGCGGAAGTGCTGCGCCACCTCGCCAATGGCGAATCCAACAAGCATATTGCGCGCGAACTGGACCTCAGCGTGCGCACGGTGGAAACCCACCGTCTTAACATAAAACGCAAGCTTGGCATTGAAGGACAGGCAGAATTGATCAAGTTTGCGGTCCAGCACGCACAATTCGAGAAGTAAGAATTGCTAAAATAATCAGTAATGTATCGTTACTGGTACAAAACCGACAATTTGGTTATCTCCTCTACCACTCCAAAGCTGACTTTTGGGCAATTTCTGTTATATTCCCCGAGTCTTGTAACACAGGGGGTCCGAGCGCGCTCAATGGTTGCTTTACATCAATAGACCATTTACCATTGTTAGTGTTGCCACACCGAGATTCCGATGTTTGCGTCAGATCCGAATTCGTTTCCGCTGGTGGGAATCAAGCCTGTCCTGGATACCCAGAACCACTGGGCGGGACTGGCGTTTCAATTGCCGGCAGCGGCTTCGCTGGGCGACCTGCAAGCGCTCCTGTGCTGTCCCGAATCTGAAGAACTGGGTTCGCTCGACTACTACATTCCCCTCGCCGATCCGCTCCTGCTTGACCCCAGCCAGCTCGATGGCCTGCCGCTTGAGCGCATCGTCTTTACCGTGCCCGCCGCGCTGCTGGCCGACGGCGCCGTGCAAAAGCGCTGCAAGCAGCTCGCCGAGCGCGGCCTGCGCTTGCTGGCCGATGGCGACGCAGGCGTCGCATCTGCGCAAGCCGGCATCCGCGGCCTCGATGTCGATTGCGCCGGCGCGCTGCCAGGCGCGCTGGCGATGATGACGCTGCCCGGCCCGCACCTGGCCCGTAATGCCGATGCTGTCCGCGCCCATGAATGCCGCAAAGCCGGCTTCACCCTGTTCCGCGGCGAGCTGCCGCGCGCGCAGGAACACGATGCAGGGCAGGGCGACGGCACCACCCGCAAGCGCCTGCTTGCCCTGCTTGGCCTGCTGGCCCAGGACGCCGATTCGCGCGAGCTGGAAGCGCTGCTCAAGCAAGACCCTGCGCTGTCCTTCCAGTTGCTCAAGCTGGTGAACTCCGCCGCTTTTGCGGCGAACAGCAACCCGATCCACAACTTCGGCCAGGCCATCAACCTGCTGGGCCGCCGCCAGCTGCAGCGCTGGCTGCAGCTGCTGCTGTACGCGCGCCAGCAAGCCGATGGACCGGCCAATGCCCTGTTGCCGCTGGCCGCCCTGCGCGCCGCGCAGATGGAAGCCTTGTGCAAGCTGCGTGACGGCGAGCGCGATGAACAGGACATGGCCTTCCTGGTCGGCGTGTTCTCGCTGCTCGATGTGCTGCTGGCGATGCCGATGACCGACATCGTCTCGGCCTTGAACCTGGACCTGGACGTGGTCGCGGCCCTGCTGGACCGCACCGGCGAACTGGGAGAAATGCTGGCGCTGGTGGAAATGCACGAACCGCATGCGAGCGCGCTGCGCGACGTCGGCATCGACAACGAAACCTACTGGCGCAGCCTGTTGCAGGCCTACCATTGGGCACTGCAGGTCAGCAGGAACGTGTAAGCATGCCCGTGCAACCGGTTGCCAATTTCCTTGCCAGCAGCGCCGCCGTGTGCGATGCCGTGCTGCGCCTGCGCGGCCCCGCGCTGGTGGAGGAGCTTGGCCGCATCGCGCGCGAAGTGACAGGCAGCCCGCATGGCCGCTACGTACCGCGCGACATGACGCCGGCCGCCGGCTTGCCGGGCTGGGAGAGCGGCCTGTCGCAACTGATCCAGTTCGACGATCACTATTTCGGCCGCTTCGAAGTTTCGGGACTCGAGACCTATACCGACAGCACCAGGCAGAACCTTGCCAGCCTGGCCGGCCTGGCCGGCAGCGTGCTGCAAGTGCACTCGGTGGCGCAGCGCACCACCCACGCCTACGTGCAGGTGGAAGCGCGCCTGCAGCACCAGTCGCAGATCCTGGACCAGATCCACGAGTCGGTGCTGACCATGGACCTGAACGGTTTCATCACCAGTTGGAACAAGGGCGCCGAACGCCTCTTTGGCTATTCTGCGGTGGAAGCGGTGGGCCGCAACATCATCTTCCTCTACGACGACGAGGACGAAGACCTGGGCGACGAATTCCTGGAGCAGGGCGGCCGCCTGATGGAAGTGCGCCGCAAGAAAAAGAACGGCGAAGTATTCTGGGCCAGCCTGTCGCTGTCGCAGCTATGCGATATGGAAGACCGCTCGATCGGCCTGATCGCCTACCTGACCGATATCACGGAGCGCAAGCAGGCGGAGGAACGCATCCACCACCTGGCGTATTACGACGACCTGACCAGCCTGCCGAACCGCTCGCTGCTGACCAAGCTGGTGGACCAGGCCATCATCGTAGCCCAGCGCACCAAGGCGCACGGCTGCGTCATGTTCATCGACCTGAACCGCTTCAAGCTGATTAACGACACCCTGGGCCGCGCCGTCGGCGATGCGCTGCTGCGCGAGATATCGCAGCGCTTCCGCCTCGCCCTGCGCGACCAGGATGTGGTGGCGCGCCTGTCCGGCGATGAATTCGCGGTCGGCCTGTTCGACATCCACCAGCACTACGAAGCCAGCATGGTGGCCAACAAGCTGCTGGCGGCGCTCAACGAACCGTTCCTGATCGATGGCCACGACCTGCGCGTCAGCGCTTCGATCGGCATCAGCGTGTTCCCGCAGGACGGCAACGATGCAGAAACCCTGCTCCGCCTGGCCGATATCGCCATGTACCGCGCCAAGCAAAATGCCTCGACGGACGGCGAGCATATCGCCTTCTACAGCCAGGACATGAACAAGGGCATGCAGGAGCGCATGCGCATCGAATCCGGCTTGCGCCAGGCGCTGGGCAACGGGCAACTGCTGCTGCACTACCAGCCCAAGTTTGAAATCAGCACCGGCAGGATCATCGGCGCCGAAGCGCTGGTGCGCTGGAAGCACCCCGAGCGCGGCCTGGTGCCGCCGGCCGAATTCATTCCGCTGGCCGAAGCAACCGGCTTGGTGGTGCAGGTCGGCGAGTGGGTGCTGGAGGCTGCATGCGCGCAGGCGCAGGCATGGAAGGAAAAGGGTTTGCCGCCGGTGCGCCTGGCGGTCAATGTGTCGGCGCGCGAGTTCACGTCCGCGCTGCCCGGCCGTGTGATGGACACGCTGCGGCGCTACGGCCTCGAGCCCTCGTGGCTGGAGCTGGAAATCACGGAATCCACGCTGATGCACAATATCGAGCGCGTGATCGGCATCATGGACCGCCTGACAGCGGCCGGCATCACGCTGTCGCTGGACGATTTCGGCACCGGTTATTCCAGCCTGTCGTACCTGAAGCGCTTCCCGATCGATACGCTGAAGATCGACCGCTCCTTCACTACCGGCATTCCGGTCGATACCAACGACTGCGCCATTGCCAGCACCATCATCAGCATCGCCCAGCAACTGAACCACAAGGTGATCGCCGAAGGCGTGGAAACCCCGGAACAACTGGCCTTCCTCAAGGACTCCGGCTGCGACGAAGTGCAGGGCTACCTGTTCTCGCGCCCCTTGCCCGCGCAGGAGTTCGAAGACGCCCTGTTGCAGAACTGGGCGCCGCCCGAACCGCTCGCTGCCAACGCGGGCTAGTTCACTACCTCCATCATCCAGCGCGAGACTTCATCGCGCGAAGCGGCCGGCGCGCCGGCATGGGTGGCGTCCGGCTCATATAGCCTGGTGCGCGGGTTGCGGGGCAGTGCATCGAAGTTGGCCTGTTTGGACTTGAGCAGAGGAGGGTAATCGTTCTTTGGCACCACCAGCAGTACGGGCGTTTCCGGCCTCATGGCGCGGATCGATTTCATCAGGTTCAAGGCGCCATCAGGATCGAACCAGGTCAGGTAGTTGTCCGGCTTGCAGATGACGGTGTACGTTCCTTTTCCACCCTCGAAGTCCATCAGCCTGGCTGCCTCGCCGCCTTTGCCTGCTGCGGCCAGCCTGCGCGCCTCTTCCAGCGAATCGCCAAGTTTTTCCCGGATCGCCTGGCTCGCCGTGCTGCCGGCCGGAGCGATGGAAATGATTCCGTCCACCGCGTGCTTGCCGCCGTAGTAGAGCGCGAACGTACCGCCCTGGCTATGTCCCGCCACGAACAGGCGGCTCGCGCCCTTCGCGCGAAGGCCGGTCAATGCCGCATCGATTTCCGCTTCCGCCGCAGCTGTGCTGACGTCGTAATTCCTGTTGCCGGACCAGGGCATTTCGATGTTGGAGACCAGGTGTCCCTTGGCCTCCAGGGCTGATGCCAGTTCCGCCACATACCTCGTTGGCAAACCGCCTTTGCCGTGCATGACCACCACGCCGACCGCCTGCGGCGTGGTCTGCGCCATGGCGGCGCCGGCGAACAGGACCAAAGCTGCAAGCTTGCTGAAAAATCTAAGCATGACGGCCTCCCGCGTGAAGGATCACCTACCAGAGTAGCACTTACGCGGCGGCGCTCAAGGCTTATCTCGGCACGAAGCGATCCACCTCGTCGATGAGTTGAGCGCGGCCGCGCGGCGCACGCTCCAGGTGCAGGAAATGCGTGGCGCCAGGGATGCGAACCATGCGCACGGCTGCCGCGTGCGCAAGGTCGGCCTGCAGGTTCTGCATGTCCTCAGGCCGCGACCAGAAATCCATTTCGCCGGCGATGGCCAGCACTGGGGCGGTAATCAGCGATGCATCCCATAGCTGGCGGCCGGTCGCCAGGTAGAAACTATCCTCCATCGCGCCGCACGGTGCGCGGAAGCTGCGCGGCTCGCGCTGGCGGCTGGTGTCGTCGCTGTCCAGCGCTGCTTCGACATAGGCTTGTGCTACGGCCGGATCGCGTGCACTGTCCTTGTCTTCGCCCAGCGTGCGGTCCCAGGCACCCAAGGTCGATGCGGCATCGGACATGCGGTAATTGCCGCACGCCGCGCGGTTGAAGGCGCCCGAATGCTCCTTGTCCTCCATTCCCGTTCCGCGTCCGATCAGCGGATGTGCGGAGGCGCCGCGATAAAGGCTGTTCAGCATGATTACCGCGCTGAGTTTTGGCGAGTGCAGGGTCGCATAATGGCCGGCCCACTGGCCGCCAGTGGCCCAGCCAAACAGCGCCACCTTGGCGCCGCCGCTGCGCTGGCGCACAAAATCGACCGCCGCATCGATATCTTCAACGGCGGCATTGGTTCGTGCCAATGCCGCGCCGGTAGTGGGCGGCGCATCCATCCCAGGCAGGCGCGTAGAAGCGCCGTAGCCGCGTACGTCGAGCGTATATACGTCGAAACCGCGCGCCGCCAAGTCCGCCGCCAGCGAGCCGCCGGCCACCGGCAGGTCGAACGAAGCCTTGGAACTGACCCTCGCACCATGCACCAGCAGGATAGGGCGCTTGCCGCGATGCTGGCCGACTTCCGTTACCGCCAGCGAGATCCCCGGCGCGGAGGGGACATGGAATTGTTGTGAAGCCTGGGCCTGGAAAGACAACAGGACTGTAAGGATGAGAAGCGGAATTTTCATCTGGATTTCCTCGAGCGTGCACGCCGTGAAGGTTATCGAAAAAACAAACGTCCCGCCACCCCTGGTTCCGCATTATCGGAACCTGCTTTGGTGATTTTCATAATTGCCCGGCAAACCTGTGCGTTGGAGAATGCGCTTCCGATACTCACCGGGGAGACGATGCATGGGGCCTTTACTTTATCCAGGCCGGTATGGCGCAGGGATCGCAGCGATCTTCTGGTATGCCGGCGCGCTTGCCGCTGCACCGGCGACGACCTACGTGTGGGACAGCGTGGCAATCGGAGGCGGCGGCTTTGTGTCGGCCGTCATCCCGAGCCGCAGCGAGGCTGGTGTGGTGTATGCCCGCACCGATGTGGGCGGAGCTTATCGCTGGGACAAACGGGCAGGGCGCTGGGTGGCTTTGCTTGACTGGCTGGGCGATGCCGACACCGGCCTGCTGGGCGTCGACTCCCTGGCCGTTGACCCGCACAATGCCGGCAAAGTCTACCTCCTGGCCGGCATCGGCTACCTGCAAAATGGCCGCACGGCTATCCTGCGCTCCAGCGATTATGGCAAGACCTGGGCAGTGACGGAGACTACCGGCCAATTCAAGACGCATGGCAATGGCATGGGGCGCAATAATGGCGAGCGGCTGGCTGTCGATCCCGGCAACGGCGACGTGCTCTACGCCGGCACGCGCTGGAATGGCCTGTTCAAAAGCTCGGACGCCGGCGCCAGTTGGCGCCACGTGGCGAGCCTGGACGTCAAGGCTACCCCGAACGGTGCGGGCATCAGCTTTGTACTGCCGGATCCGGCCAGCGTGAAGGACGGCGCTGCGCGGCGCCTGTACGTTGGCGTGTCGCGCTACGGCTCCGTCGGCCCCAACTTCTATCGCAGCGACGATGGCGGCGCAACTTTTACGCCAGTCCAAGGCGCTCCTGCGGCGCTGATGCCGCAACGCGCGGCGCTCGACGGCGCAGGCAAGCTTTACATCACGTTTGCGAACGGCGCCGGCCCGCATCCGAACAACAGGCAACCAGAACCCATGGACCGGGGCCAGGTGTGGCAATACGCCATCGATAACAGCGCATGGAAGGACGTGACGCCAGCCGGTTTTACGGCGCCTTTCAGCGGCATCAGCGTCGATGCGAAAAACCCGCTCCGCCTCGCTGTATCCACCATCAGTACTTACCTGCCGCAGGGCGACGCCAAGGGCGACCGCCTGTTCGTTTCGAACGATGGCGGTAGCACCTGGTCCGACGTTATTGCACGCGGCTTTGAAAAGGATTTGCAGGGCGCATCCTGGATGGCGGGGCATGGCATCCATTGGGCCAGCACGCTGGAATTCGATCCCTTCGATTCAAAAGCGGCCTGGGTTACGTCCGGCAATGGCGTTTTCCATACTGCTGATATCGACACGAAGCCAGCGCGCTGGTCCTTCCACGTGCGCGGCCTCGAGGAAACAGTTCCCCTGAATGCCGTCAGCGTTCCGGGTGGACCGCTGGTATCGGCGCTGGGCGATATCGATGGCTTCCTGCACGCAAATCCCTCGCGCTATTCGCCAATCCATATGCCGCAAATGGGCACGACGTTCGGCCTGGCGGTGGCCAGTGCCAAGCCTGGCGTGATGGCGCGCGCCGGCAAGGCGATGTACCTCACCACGGATGGGGGCGCCCATTGGAAGCAAACGCGCGCGATGAACGGTGAGCAGGGGCAGCTGGCTTTGTCTTCCGATGGCGCCGTGATCCTGCACGCGCCGCGCGGCAGCCCTGAGGTTTATCGCAGCAGCGATTCAGGGACTAGCTGGAGCGTCGTGCGCGGCCTGGCCGGCGCCAACCTGCGGCCTGTTGCCGATTCGATGGCGCCCAAAGTGTTTTACGCCTACGACAACGGCGTGATGCAGGTCAGTACCGACGGCGGCGTTTCCTTCTCCCCCCGTGCGCGGCTGGCGGCAGGAGGTTCGCGTGTGATCAGGGCTGCACCGGGAAGGGAAGGGGACGTTTGGGTTCCGCTATACGGCGCGGGGCTGGCGCGCTCCACGGATGCCGGCGCCAGCTTCGCGCCGCTGGCCGGCGTCACCTATTGCGCGGCCGTCGGCTTTGGCAAGGCTGCGCCGGGAGCCGCTTATCCGGCGGTCTACATCTGGGGCAGTGTCGGCGGAGTGCGCGGAATCCACCGCTCGCTGGATGGCGGCGCGACCTGGGTACGCATCAACGACAATGCGCACCAGTTCGGGGGCCCCGGCGACGGCCAATTCATTGTCGGCGACATGAACCGTTTCGGCGTCGTCTACATGAGCACAGCCGGTCGCGGAATCATTTACGGCCTGCCATCCGGCGGCAAGGATGATCCAGTGTTGTAGCAAGTAGACACATGCAAGCTTGCCCCTTGGGGAGGGAATCCTGCAGATTGTTTGAAAACGTTTTCAGTTTTGGTGAATTTCATAATTGCGAAGGGAAAAATAGCAAAGCAAACTCAAGTCACTCAGTGGAAAACCACGAGATAGATACCAAAAAAGGAGACTAAAGCGTGAATCAGACTCACCTCAGGAAGACCGCTATTGCCGTTGCCGCGGCCCAGTTTGCACTGTTTGCAGCCAGTAATGCCACGGCCCAGGCGGCGGGTGACGCAGCCCAGCCCTCGTCCGTCGTGGTGGTGACCGGCCAGCGCGCGGCACTGCAATCGGCACAGAACATCAAGCGCAATTCGGACGAAATCGTCGATTCCATCGTCGCCGAAGACATCGGCAAGCTGCCGGACCGCTCCATCACCGAAGTGCTGCAGCGCGTGGTCGGCGTGGCGATCGACCGCACCATGGCCAAGGGCGACCCGGAACACTACTCGGTTGAAGGTTCCGGAGTGACCGTGCGCGGCCTGACTTACGTGCGCTCCGAATTGAATGGCCGCGACTCCTTCTCAGCCAACGGCGGCCGTTCGCTGAATTTTGAAGACGTTCCGCCCGAGCTGATGGCCGGTGTGGACGTGTACAAGAACCCGTCCGCAGAACAGATCGAAGGTTCGATCGGCGGCCTGGTCAACCTGCGCACTGCTTTGCCCTTCGACTACAAGGGCTCCAAAGTCTCCCTGAGCGCCGATTACACCTACAACGACCTTGGCGGAAAAAAGAAACCTGGCGCCTCCATCCTGGCATCGAACCGCTGGAAAACGCCGGTTGGTGAATTCGGCGCCCTGGTCGACCTTGCCTATTCGGAGAGCGCCACCCGCACCGACGCCTTCCAGGTCGAGCCGTACTATCCGCGCACGGACGTCGTGAACGGCAAGACGGTCTGGGTGCCGAAGGGCGCGCAATGGCGCACCCTGGAATTCGACCGCAAGCGCGAAGGCTATTACGGCGCCCTGCAATGGCAGAAGGATTCCACGCTGAAGTCGCACCTGACTTACTTCAAGTCCAAGTACCAGATGCAGTGGGATGAGCGCGCGATCTTCTCGCAGGCCAGCCCCTACAATATCCGCGTCAGCCCCGATGCCACCTACGGCCCGAACGGCAACCTGCTGACCGGTACTTTGACTGATCCTGCTGATAGCGGTATCAATTTTGGCGGCGACACCCGCACCGCCAACCGCAAGTCCGATACCACGGACATCGGCTGGAATATCACCTGGCGTCCCGCGAACCGATGGACCCTCAAGTCCGACCTGCAGTACATCAAGGCCAAGACCCGCAGCCTCGACTCCACCGTGGCAACCGGCATCCAGATGGCCAAGGAGCAGATCGACCTGACCGGCGATGTGCCGCGCCTGATCTTCGACCAGTCCGACCTGGCTTACCTGGCTGACCCCAAGAACTACTACTGGGCCTTCACCATGGAGCACATGGACCGCGCCAAGGCCACCGGCAAGTCATGGAAGGGCGACGCGATCTACGACTTCGAAGACCATCCCTTCCTGAAAGACATCCGCTTCGGCGTCCGCCTGTCCAACAAGGACTCGGTGACGATGAATTCCAACCCAAGCTACAACTGGTCGCCGATCTCGCAGCCCTGGCAGCTTGGCTGGGACATCAACAAACTTGCTTCGCTGGGTGATCCTCGTTTCAGCGGCAATACCGAGCTGCATACTTTCAATAACTTCTTCAACAAAAATATGCAGGTGCCGTCACTGGTGTTCCCTGCGGTTTCCCTCGCCAACGGCTATCCGGACAGCTACGCGGCGCTGCACAAATATCACGACATCCTGTGCACCGAAGCGCATAACGGCGACTCATCCAGCTGCACCCCGTGGAAGGCGGCCACTTTCGGCACCGATCCGGCCGGCACTAACGAGCAATCGGAAAAGACCAAAGCGTTCTACACCCAGGTGCGCTTCGGCTTCGATGAATTGAAGTATCCGATCGACGGCAATCTTGGCGTGCGCTATGTGAAGACCGACATGACCGCCCACGGCTACGTCACCTTCAAGCCCGATTACACGATCCCGGCCGGTAACGTTGTGACAGGCCTGCCGTTCGCCCTGATCCCGGCCTACCAGGCGGCCCAGGACTTCGATAACAGTTACCACAACGTGCTGCCAAGCCTGAACCTGCGTATGAAGGCCAGCGACAAGCTGCAGTTCCGCTTCGGCTTTGCCGGTGCGATGTCCCGTCCTGATTTTGACCAGCTGCAGGCCTACACTTCGCTGTCGCAGAAGATCGACATCACCAACAACGGCACTGTCAGCACCATCAATAGCGTCAACCAGTCGGGCGAAGCCAAGGGGAATCCGCAACTGAAGCCGATCACCTCCAGGCAGACCGACCTGACGGCCGAATGGTATTTCTCGCCGGTGGGCTCGTTCACCGTGGCAGTGTTCAACAAGCAGCTCAAGGACGTGATCCTCAAGCAGTCCTTCGTCTACCAGATCCCCGACGTGTCGGGCAATATGCAGAACTTCGTCGTAACCGGCCCGGTGAACGGCGCCAAAGGCCACGCGCGCGGCATCGAACTGGCTTACCAGCAGTACTTTGATAAGCTGCCAGGCTGGATGTCCGGCATTGGCATGCAGGCTAACTACACCTACGTGGACAGCAAGCAGAAGCTGTACACCCCGGTGTTCTCGCCGTACTGCAGCGGTAGCAGCCAGGCCGCTGGCCTGAATACCAGCATGAATGGCTGCGACACCAACGGCCAGACCTTCAGCGACTTGCCGCTGCCGCTGTTGTCCAAGAATGCCTACAACATCGCGCTGCTGTACGACAAGGGCCCATGGTCGGCACGCTTGGCTTACAGCTGGCGTTCCAAGAACCTGCAGGCGATCGACGTGAACGGCACCAATGGCGGTGACGCTACCGACACCAATCCGGCCAGCCCGACTTTCGGTCAGCACGTCCTGCACTGGGCGCTCCCGACCTGGGCCGATTCCTTCGGCCAGTTGGATGCGTCGGTGTTCTACCAGATCAACGACAAGGCAACCATTGGCATTGAAGGCACCAACCTGACCGATGCCAAGTACCGCCAGTTAATGCAGCAACATACCGGCATGATGGGGCGCGCCTGGTTCGTTTCGGGACCACGCTATGCCGTCAAGCTGCGCTACTCGTTCTGATAACAGGAGAAAGAATGCGTTTTAAACCGATGCGGGCCGCGCTGTTGTGCGCCCTGGCGGCGGCCGGCAGTGCAGGCGCCGGCACCTTCGAACAAACGGCCCACGGCCTGGTGATCAAGCCGGACCGCGGCGCCGCGAAGGAAATCCGGCTGGAGCTGATGGACGACAACATCATCCATGTGCTGAAACTGGACCAGGGCGGCAAGGTGCTGACGCCTTCGCTGATGACGGTTGCCAAGCCATGCAGCTGCAGCTTCACCGTCCAGCGCACAGGCGATACGGTTACCCTCAAGGCCAACAAGATCGTGGCTGCCGTGTCGCTGGCGACCGGCAGCCTGCAATTCTCGGACGCCGGCGGAAAACCGTTCCTGAGCCAGGCATCGGAATCGATCGAAGCGATTGAAGTCGGCGGCAAGCCTTTCGTAGCAATCAAGCAGGGCTTCAACTACGGAACGAAAGACGCGTTCTACGGCCTGGGCCAGCACCAGAACGCCCAGATGAACCTGAACGGCGAAGACGTGCTGCTGGCCCAGCACAATATGATCGCGTCCGTACCCTTCGTGGTATCGGACAAGAACTACGGCGTCCTGTGGGACAACAACGCCATCTCGCGCTTCGGCAATCCGCGTCCTTACGGGCCGTTGAAGCGCGACCTGAAGCTGGTTGATGCGGAAGGCAAGGCTGGTGGGCTGACCGCGCGCTACTACGTGGATGGCAAGCTGGCGCTGACCCGCCAGGAACCTGATGTCGCTTACCAGTACCTGAAGGACGTGGCGGAGAACTGGCCGAAAGAACTCGGCCCGGTAAAAAACCTGAAAGATGTCAAGGTAGTGTGGGAGGGCACGCTGTCCAGCGACAAACCGGGCGTGCACAAGATGCAGCTTTACGCGTCCGACTATGCCACGTTGACCATCGACGGCAAACAGGTGATGGACGTGTGGCGCCAGGGCTGGAACCCGTGGTTCCACAACTTCGAGCTCAAATTCGCCAAGGACAAGCCGGTCAAGCTGAAGCTGGAATGGAAGCCCTCCGGCGGCATGGTGGCGATGACGCACAGCGACCCCATGCCGGATCTCGAGCGCCATTCGCTGACGCTGTCCTCGGAGATTGCGCAAGGCATCGACTACTACGTGATCCGCGGCACGAATATGGACTCCGTGATCGGCGGCTATCGCCAGTTGACCGGCCAGGCGCCGATGATGCCGAAGTGGGCCTACGGCTTCTGGCAATCGCGCCAGCGCTACGAGACGCAGCAGCAACTGCTCGACACCCTGCACGAGTACCGCAAGCGCCAATGGCCGCTGGATAACATCGTGCAGGACTGGTTCTACTGGCCTGAAAATGGCTGGGGATCGCACGACTTCGACAAGGCCCGCTTCCCCGACCCGAAAGGCATGGTGGACGAGGTGCACCGCCAGCATGCGCGCATCATGATTTCCATCTGGGGCAAGTTCTACGACACCACGGACAACTACAAGGAGTTCGCATCCAAGGGCCATATGTGGACCAAGAACGTGGAAGACGGAGCGCTGGACTGGGTCGGCCCGGGCTACAAGAACAGCCACTACAGCCCGTATGCGCAAGAGGCGCGCGACATCTACTATCGTCAAATGAAGCACAAGCTGGTGGACCTGGGCTTTGACGCATGGTGGATGGATAATACCGAGCCTGACGTGCTGTCCAACACGCGCCCCGAAGACTTCAAGAAACTGATCGGCCCGACCATTTACGGTCCGGGCGAAGTCACCTTCAATCCGTATAGCCTGGTGCATACGCAAGGCATGTACGAAGGCTTGAAGCGCGACCAGCCCGACAAGCGCCAGTTCATCCTGTCGCGTTCGGGCTTCGCCGGCATCCAGCGCAACGCCACCGCAGTGTGGAGCGGGGACGTGGCCAGCCGCTGGAACAACCTGTACGACCAGATTGCATCGGGCGTCAACATGTCGATGTCAGGCATCCCGAACTGGACGCACGACATCGGCGGCTATGCCCAGGAAAACCGCTACCAATATGGGGATGTGGGCTCGGCGCAGGAGAATCGCGGCACCGGCGGCGGCAAGATCGACCCGGCCGACCTGAAAGAGTGGCAAGAGCTCAACCTGCGCTGGTTCCAGTTCGGCGCTTTCTCGCCGCTGTTCCGTTCACACGGCGAAGTGGTCAAACGCGAAATCTACAATATCGCGCCGGAAGGCTCGGAAATGCGCGATTCCATGGTGTCGTACCTGAAGCTGCGTTACCGGCTGATGCCATACATCTATGCCACTGCCTCGGACACCTTTCACAAGTCCGGCACGATCATGCGTGGCATGGTGATGGACTTTCCTCATGACGAGCGCGTAAAGGACATCAAGGACCAATACCTGTTTGGCCATGACTTCCTGGTCGCCCCGGTGACGAGTTACGGTGCGCGCGAACGCAACGTCTACTTGCCCAAGGGCGCTTCCTGGTACGACTTCGACACCGGCGCTGCGCACAAGGGCGGTTCAACCATCAAGGCCGCGGCCCCAGCATCGCGCATGCCGCTGTTCGTGAAGGCCGGCGCGATCGTGCCGACCGTGCCGGTGCAACAGTACGTGGACCAGCTTCCAGATGCGCCGGTCACGCTGAAAATCTACACCGGAGCGGATGGCGAATTCTCGCTGTACGAAGACGATGGCGTGAGCAATGGCTACACGCGCGGGGAATACAGCCGGATCCCGCTGCGTTACGACGACAAGAAGGGTGTCGTCACTATCGGCAAGAGGGAAGGGCAGTATCCGGGGATGGTGGCGATGCGGAAGTTCAGGATCCACTTCATCAAGCCGGGCATGTCGAGCGCCACCACACTGGACGACGCCGACAAGGAAATTGCCTATGAAGGAAAGGAAATCGCAATCAAGCGATGATGCGCGCGCGGCCTTGTCCTTATTGACCCGCGGGCTTCAATGGGGACTTTGGCCGCGCAATTGA
Source organism: uncultured Duganella sp. (assembly GCA_966077345.1). Lineage (GTDB taxonomy): Bacteria > Pseudomonadota > Gammaproteobacteria > Burkholderiales > Burkholderiaceae_D > Rugamonas. The sequence goes on along the minus strand of CBHREK010000004.1, from coordinate 174,606 downwards.
ATACATCTCCCAACTGATCTTATCCAGCAAGGCCATTTTGTTGTCTCCCTCTTTGTAGAGGTCGAAATGGGTGCGGCCGGGAATGAAGCGGAAATCCGATTTCGCGTTCAGTCCCTCCATCACCGCTTGCAGGCGACGGGCGGAGCCGTCCAGGTAAAAGGTGTCGGCCGTGCCCACGATCAGGTGGATCTTTCCATCCAGGTCCGCTTTCAGCCGAGACCAATCGCGCTTCATGCGGTGGGCAATGTCGAAATTCTCGCGCCAATAAGCGACAACGGCGGGATCGACGTTGCCCGTGTCGCGGTCGAACATGGGCTGCGGCGCTCCGGCATGGCCGCGTGGCGAGAACACCCATTCCATCGAAGCGAGCTGCCCGCCATAGCTGCCCAGGACGCGTTCCAGCTTGGCGAACTGCTCGAACGTACCCAGCACCTTGTCGTGGTCACGCACCAGCGGATAGGCGCTGCCATCGGTTTTGCGGAAAACGTTGGCCTGCGGTGCGTACAGGTCTACGCCGGTGAAATCGTGAAAGTCCGACGGGTCGGGCGAGGTGGACCAGGTTCCACCGAACAGTTTTGGATAGCGCGTCTGCAGCCAGAGCGTCGCCCAGCCACCAGACGAGTGGCCGTTCAGGAGGCGCCCATTGGCGTTGGCATCCATGCGGTAGTTTGACTCAAGCTGAGGAATCAGCTCGGACGTCAGCGCCAGGCCCCAGGGACCGTTATTCACGGAGTCTGCGAATTCGTGGGTGCCGGTGGGGCTTGATTCATCCAGCAGCACCCAGATCATGGGCGGCGTTTTCCCGCTTGCCATGCCTTTAAAAATGTCCGCCATGATCGGCACCAGGTAGGCGGCATTGCCGCCAAAGCCGTGGGTGAAATAAACCGTAGGATAGGTCTCCTTCGCTTTCGCGTCATAGCCGGGCGGGGTCAGGACCCAGCCGTCCATCTTGACAGGGCGGCCCCAGAAGGCGCTCAGGGCAGGGCTGGTAAACGCGATAGGCTGGGCGTGCGGACGGGCAGCATCGAGCGCCGCACGCACTTCGGCGGAAGCGGATTCCCGCGTCCACGGGTCGGTTGCGGGCAGGGTCCTGGTCAGGCGGAGCGTAGGCGTTTCCTTGGCGGGCAAGTGCAGCTTGACGACATCGCTGACCAGATCGCCCGCGCCACGCCCGGTGTAATTGTAGCTGTGGTCCACATCCAGCACCGCCTGGACGTAATAGTCGCCAGGAGGCAGTTGCGAGTATGGATGGGGGAAAGCGATATCGTCGCCGTCAATGCCTACGCTTTCTCCTGGCTGGAGGCGGCCGACTTCCCGCGCCGTGACAGCGGTTTCAGTTGCCGCAAAGGGATCGGCATCCACTACCGTGACTACATTGGACTTTTGCTTGGACTTCTCCAGCGCATCCGCTTCGGCAGACTTGGCCTCTCTTGCAAACACCAGCAGCCGGCCCTGGGTTGCAGGACTGGCGGCGGCATCCAGTTGAATCTTGATGAATTGCCGGTCTGGCGTGGCGGCGGCTTGCACGTTTGCTGCGCTGGCCAGCACCAGGAGGAGGGGAAGTGTCGAAATCTTCAAGCAGGTATGCATGGTGGCCTTTCCAAAGAATCAAGATCGAGCGAAGCTGGCAAGCAAGCATAGCATTTTTGGCAATTCCGCAATGATCTGCCCGAAATAAAAAAGGCAGCCGGTCTGGCTGCCTTTTCATTGATTCGGAGCTCGTCGTTCAGCCCCAGCCGTACCACGCGTCGCGCAGTTCGCCAACTTTGACGTCGGTCAGCTTGCTCTGTTTCGCGAGCCATTCCTGGACCAGGGTGCGATGGTGTTCTTCAACTTTGCCGTAGGCTTTGTTCGAAACGACAATGCCGCCGAAATCATCGTTGTAGCCGCCGCCAAAGGCGAGGCCGTTTGGCTCGATTGCTTCGTCGAGGAATTGATGGATCAACGCATTGTGTTCAGCCAGGGTCAGTTTGCCCACGATCTGTGCTTCCACGAGGAAGCCGAGTTCCTGGAACTCACCGAGGTGCTTTTTCTTGAGTTGGCGTTTGTTGTAGCGACGGGATGCGGTCATGGTGGGGCCTATATTTGGCGGAAGCGGTGAGATTCGAACTCACGAACGGGATTAACCGTCGGCAGTTTTCAAGACTGCTGCCTTCAACCACTCGGCCACGCTTCCGGAGCGCAGGATTATACATTCTCGCGGCCGATCACGCCACGTTTCATGTATTTCTCGCAAAATTTGGGACTGCAGCCGTGGCCACTTGGTTGACTAGCGGATCCGGCGCGTCGTTTCACGCACCACCAGCTCCACCGGCGGGATGGTGCCTTCCACTTCTTCACCGTTGATCAAGCCGAGCATTGATTGCACGGCCGTCTGTCCGATCACGTACAGCGGCTGGCGGATGGTGGTCAGCGGCGGGGTGGTGTAGGAGGAACCGGGCAAATCGTCGAAGCCGACCAGCGAGATGTCGTCCGGCACGCGGATGCCTTTGCGGTAAAGGAAAAGCCGCGCGCCAAAGGCCGTCTGGTCGTTGACTGCGAATACTGCGGTAAAAGGATGGCCCCCGTCGAACAGGCGGTTCATGGCCAGCAGGCCGCCGGCTTCCTGCAGGTCGCCTTCCACCACCAGCGCGGGGTCGAAGTCGATGTCGGCCTCTTTCAGTGCGCGCTTGTAGCCGGCCAGGCGCTCGACCGAGTCGCGGTTCTGGGCCGGTCCTGCCAGGTGGGCGATGCGGCGGTGGCCCATTTCGATCAGGTGCCGCACGGCCAGCCAGGCGCCGTGTTCGTTATCGAGTGCAAAGCCGATGGCGCGGTTGGTGCGCAGTACGCGGCCCAGCGAAACGATGGGGCGCTGGGCAGCAAAGCCCAGCACCGCGGCATCGGTCATGCGCCCGGTCAGCAGGATGATGCCGTCCACTTTGCGCGCCAGCAGCAGGCGGATGCGCTCAGCTTCTTCGTCGGCGTTCCAGTGGCCGCTGACGATCACGGAGGCGTAGCCGGTGCCTTTCAGCCCATCGTCCACGCCGTGCAGGATTTCGTCGAAGAAGGGCGAGGCGATATCCTGCACCACGATCCCGATCGTCATCGTGCGCCCGTGCTTCAGGCTCTGCGCCATCTGGTTGGGCGCGAAATTCAGTTCGCTGATCGCGGCCAGCACGGCTTGCCGTTTGTCGTCGGCGACCTTGGCGGTGCCGTTCAAAATGCGCGATACGGTGCTGGGGGAAACGCCCGCGCGGCGGGCGACGTCGGTCAGCGTGGCGGGCGATGGGGCAGTGGAGTGGTCGTTCAAAGGGTTTCTCATTATGAAAAGCTTTTCAAACGGAGAGTACCATAGAACAAGGCAGCAATTGGACTTAATGAATTACTGTTGCACGAATGGTATGAAAATCGTTTCTGAAAGCGTTTTCATTCCGGCACAGCAGGTCCACGAAGGCGCGATGGTCGGGCAGGTCCGCGACTGCACGCGCTGACACGGCAGCGATATTGGCGAATTCCTGGCGCGCGGCTTCGGCCAGCGGTTCAAGGCCGGGCAGGGGAGGCATCGCTTTCGGGAAGTCCATTCCATACAAGACGTATTGCCAGCTGGTGGGCGGGTACATCTCGAAATCGGTCAGGAAATCCATGCGTTGCGGCGGGCGGCAGCGCCACATCGCCAGCTTGTCGCGCAGGCTGTCGGTCCAGGTGGCGGAGTCGCAATTGTCGATCCAGAACTGCTCGCGGCGTTTGCTCAGGCAGTAGTGCAGCTTGATGAAGTCGACAATGCGGGCATAGCGCTCGCCCATGAACTGGTTGAAGTGGCGCGCCACCGGCGCCATCTCGCCGTTGTGCGGGAACAGGGCCGCCAGCATATGCACTGCGGTTTCCACCAGGCCGATGCCTGATGCCTCCAGTGGTTCGAGGAAGCCGCCAGCCAGGCCGATTGCCACGCAGTTCTTGATCCAGTGTTGTTCGCGGTAGCCTACGCGCATGGGGATCTTGCGCACGTTCAGGCCTTCGGCGGCTGGGCCGGCGTAGGCCCGCAGCACCTGTTCGGCGCGTTCGTCGCTGGTGTGGCGGCTTGAGTAGACGTAGCCGATGCCCCGCCGTTCCTGCAGGCCGATATCCCAGGTCCATCCAGCTTCGTGCGCGGTGGAGATGGTGGCGGATGCGATCGGCGTATCGGGCGCGGGGTGCAGAACTTGCACGGCCAGCGCGGTATCGCACAACAGGATGTCGCTCACGCTGTGGAATGGCGAGCCAAGCGCGCCGCCGATCAGCAGGGCGCGGAAGCCGGAGCAGTCGATGTACAGGTCGGCCGTGAGAGCGCCGTGTTCGCGGGTTTCGACGCAGGCAATGGCGCCGTCCAGGTCGAGCTGCACGCCTTCGACATGGTCCTGCATGTGGCGCACGCCGAGCCTGCGGGCATGACTGGCCAGCAGGCCGGCGAAGCGCGCGGCGTCGAAATGGTAGGCGTAGTTCATCGGACCGTTGTAATCGCTGTCGCCGGGACGTTTCGGTGCGCGTTGCGCATCCACCACACGCTTTTGCATGGTGACTGCTTCGGCAAAAGGCTTGTTGCCGGCCATGCCTTGCAGCCAGTAGGGCAGCAGTTCCGGAGAGCCCGGCCGCTGGCTCGGCATTGAGAAGGGATGGAAGTAGTGGTCTTCGCCGTGCAGCCAGTTCTGGAAAGTGATGCCTTGCTTGAAGGTGGCACTCGATTCGCGAATGAATTCCGCTTCCGGAATGCCGATCGCCGCGAGCGTGGCGCGCAGGGAAGGGAAACTGCCTTCTCCCACGCCGATGGCGCCGATGTCGGGCGCTTCCACCAGGGTGATTTCCTTGCTGTCGCCGAACATTTTGGCCAGGTAAGCGGCGCACAGCCAGCCTGCGCTGCCGCCGCCAACGATCAGTATCCGCGTGGTTGGGATCGTTCCCATTTTTGTCGTCTCCTTAAAAATTTTTGTTGACTTTTTATTTTTTGAAAATGTACCATGAAAACGTTTTCAAGAAATAAGAAATCGTTTTCACAACAACTACCGGAGACAACATGAAGTTTTCTGCAATCCAGGTCGGGGTGCTGGCCCTGGTCTCGTCCGTCAGCGCCTCGGCGCAGCAAGCCGCCCCTGCGGCCAACACCGAATCCGCCGTCGTGCCAGAAGTGCTGATCACGGCGACCAAGCGCACCACCTCCCTGCAAAAGACCCCAGTGGCCGTCACCGCCCTGGATGCAGCGGCACTCGAAGACGCACACGTGCAAACCATCCAGGACGTGACCAACCTGGTGCCGAGCTTCCAGGCCACCGGCCAGGGCGACCACGGCGTCATCACCATGACCATGCGCGGTATCGGTAACGACTCCGCCAAGACCGAATACGCCGATCCTGAAGTGGCCTTCTTCGTGGACGGTATCTACTCGCCGCGTCCGGAAGGCGCTACTGCGCTGCTGTTCGACGTGGAGGCGATTGAAGTGCTGCGCGGTCCGCAAGGCACGCTGTGGGGCCGCAACTCCACCGTCGGTGCGGTCAATATGCAGACCGTCAAGCCCAAGCTGAAGGAATTCTCGGGCAGCGTATCCGGCGGCATCGGCGATTACGCCCGCCTCGGCGCCCGTGCGGCCCTGAACGTGCCGACCGGCGACAACTCCGCCCTGCGTGTGGCCGTGATCCACGAACAGCATGACGGCTACGTGAAATACCAGACCTTCCCGAACATTTCCCTGGCCGACCAGCAGGCGGCCTACCTGGCGGGCGGCGGTGATCCAGCCAAGTTCCAGCCGATTAACCCGAACCAGTACGTCGTCAACGGCCCGCGCTACAACGCGCAAAACCAGAGCGGCGTGCGCGTGAGCTGGCTGTACCAGCCGACCGATCGCCTGAAGTGGAATATCTCCTACGAGCGCTTCCAGGACCGCGGCACCCCGAACATGAACCTGATGCAGACCCCGCGCGCGGGCCAGGACGAATGGTCGGCCCTGATCGACACCGCGCCGTTCCTGCACCGTAATGTGAACACCTTCCGCAGCCGCCTGGAATATGCGGTGAGCCCGGATATGTCGTTGACCTACATCGCCGGCCATTCCAAGTTCTCCGGCTCGTCGACCTATGACCAGGACGGCGGCCGCGTGCTGCCGACCAGCTTCACCACCGGCGGCGACTACCAGGCCAATAACACCGTCTGGTCCAAGTACAGCAGCAACAGCCACGAGCTGCAACTGCAGTCGGTCGGGCAGAAGGAAGTGGACTGGCAACTGGGCGCCTATTACGCGGCGGAAGACAACGGCATCCGCTTCGACATCCCGATCATGCACGGCACCCAGCAGGGCAGCGTAGCGTGGCAAGGCTCCTTCATCCAGCCGAAAGAAACCGTGGATTCGCGCGCAGTCTTCGGCCAGGCCACCTGGAACGTCGGCAGCATGCACCTGACCGGCGGCCTGCGCTACACCTCGGACAAACGCACCAACGAAGGGGGCAACGGCTATACCTGGAATTACGATGCCACCGTGCCGCAAGTTCCGCTGAGCCCGAGCATCGACCCGACCAAGCCGGGCCAGGGCTACAACCCGAGCGTGCCGTCCAATGATGGCCGCTACAAAGGCAGCAAGACCACCGGCCTGGCGCGCCTGAGCTACGACGTCGACAAGAACCACATGCTGTACGCCAGCGTAGCCACCGGCTACAAGGCGGGCGGCCTGCAGGACGGCGGCCGTACCTACGACCCTGAGACCCTGACCAACTACGAGATCGGCAGCAAGAGCTCCTTCCTGGGCGGCGCACTGCGCGTCAACAATGCGCTGTACTACGAGAACTTCAAGGACTTCCAGTTCAGCTCCCCGGTCACCAATCCGGACGGCTCGCACACCTTCGTCACCAGCAATGTGGACGGCGCCAAGGTATGGGGCTTCGAATCGGAGATCCAGGCCAAGCTGTCGCCGGATGACAAGCTGGCGCTGGCCCTGGCTTACACCCACACCAAACTGGGTTTCCTGATTGCCGGTTCCAACGACTATGCGCTGCCGTTCTGCCCAGACCTGAATTCGAACTGCCTGAACGTGACCGGCAACATCATGCCGCACGCTCCAAAGTTCTCGGCTCACCTGAACTACCAGCACACCTTCCGCCTGGCGAATGGCGACACCCTGGTGCCGCGCGTTTCGGCCCACTACGAGACCAAGTCCGAGCTGTCGATCTTCAACCTGGGCGCGGAAGACCAGCAAGCTGCCTACACCAAGTTCGATCTCGGCCTGCGCTACCAGGGACCGAAACAGTTCTGGGTGGATGCCTTCGTGCGTAACGTCGGCGACAAGCGCATCAAGACCAGCGCCATGAACGGCGCCAATGTGTGGGTGGCGCAGTACCTGCCTCCACGCACCATCGGTGTGAATGCGGGCATCGACTTCTAAGCCCGTTGCAACGCGGCCTGCCTCGTCCCCCGGGGCAGGCCATCCCTAAGCCTTAACCTGTGAATCAAGAAATGAAAGATAAACGCCTGCCGCCCGAATTTCTCTGGGGCGTAGCCACCAGCGCCTTCCAGATTGAAGGTGCGAACCAGGAGGACGGCAAAGGCCTCTCTATCTGGGACGTATTCTGCAGCACTCCCGGCAAGATCAAGGATGGCAGCGACGGCAGCGTCGCCTGCGACCACTACCATCGCTACCGCGAGGACGTCGACATCATCGATTCCCTCGGCGTCGACGCCTACCGCTTTTCCATCGCCTGGTCGCGCGTGCAGCCCGACGGCAAAGGTGCCTGGAACGAAGCCGGCTTCGCCTTCTACGACAATCTGATCACGGCCCTGCACGAAAAGGGCAAACAGGCCTACGTCACGCTGTATCACTGGGACTTGCCGCAAGCCTTGCAGGAAGAGGGCGGCTGGCTGAATCGCGCCACCTGCGAATATTTCGCCGAATACGCCGCTGAAGTGGCGCGCCGCTTCGGCGACCGCGTGGCCAGCATCGCCACCCATAATGAACCCTGGTGCACCGCCAACCTCGGCTACGGCAACGGCCAGTTCGCTCCCGGCGTGCGCGATGCCGCCGCTGCGGTGCAAGTCTCGCACCACTTGTTGCTGTCCCACGGCCTTGCCATGAGCGCCATGCGCGCCGTCGGCTCCAAAGCAAAGCTGGGCATTGTGCTGAACCAGTGGACCGCCGATCCGGCCACCGACAGCGACGCCGACCGTGAATTGGCCGAGTTCGAGTACGCGCGTTCAGTACAATGGTTCATGGACCCAATTTTCAAAGGACGCTATCCCGAGCTGGCCCTGCGCAAGCATGGCGCCAACGCGCCGCATGTGGAGCCTGGCGACATGGCCGTGATCCACCAGCCGATCGATTTCCTCGGCGTGAACTACTACTTCCGCGCCTTCTGCAGCGCCGAAGACCCGCCGCGCACGCCGCCGCTGGAAAACGGCCGCACCGACATGGGCTGGGAAATCTATCCGCAAGGACTGACCGAGCTGCTGCTCAAGCTCAAAGGCGAGTACGACCTGCCGCCGATCTACATCACCGAAAACGGGATGGCCAGCAGCACGCCGGAACACGACGAGGAACGCATCTCCTTCATCTCGCGCCACTTCGATGCGATGGCCAGCGCGATGGAGCAGGGCGTCGACGTGCAAGGCTACTTCATGTGGAGCTTGCTGGATAACTTCGAATGGGATTCCGGCTACGCCAAGCGCTTCGGCATCGTCCACGTTGACTACGCCACGCAGAAGCGCACGCTGAAAGACAGCGCGCACTGGTACCGGGAGTTCATCAAGGTGCAGCGTTCATGAACCGCTCGCCGCTGCAGTGGGTCCCCACCGGCTACTTCGCGATGGCGATGGGGTACATGATGCTGACCAGCGTCACGTCCATCATGTTCAAGAACCTGGGCATGGACAATGGCCGCGCCGCGCAGTATTCGAGCATGCTGATCCTGGCCTACACCATCAAGCCGCTGTTCGCGCCGGTGGTGGAGATGTACCGCACCAAGAAGTTCTTCGTTCTGGTTACCCAGCTGCTGCTTGGCCTGGGCTTCGGTGCGGTAGCCCTGGTGATGGGCATGCCGGGTTCGATGGCCCTGATGATGGTGCTGTTCTGGATCATGTCCTTCATCGGCGCCACCATGGACATTGCCAGCGATGGCGTGTACGTCACTTCTTTAAGTTCGCGCAGCCAATCGCTGTACTGCGGCGTGCAAAGCCTGAGCTGGAATATCGGCCCGGTGGTGGCTTCCGGCGTGCTGGTCTACCTGAGCGGCCGCCTGCATTCGGACTACGGCATGGACTGGCTGGGCGCCTGGCGCATCGTCTTCGTGGCCGTGGCGATCCTGTTGCTGGCAATTACGGCATGGCACTGGCGCGCCATGCCGGACGGCGCCCGTGCCGCCGATACGCCGGAAAGCCTGGGCCAGGCCGCCTTCATCCTGCGCGACGCTTTCAAGACCTTCTTCGAAAAGCGCGGCGTGTGGATGATGGTAGCCTTCGCGCTGCTGTACCGGGTTTCGATCGGCCTGCTGGAAAAGATCGGCCCCTTCTTCATGGTCGATCCGGTCAGCAAGGGCGGCCTGGGCATGTCGAATGAGTTGCTGGGCATCGTCTACGGCACATACGGCCTGCTGGCCGTTTTGGCCGGCTCCCTGATCGGCGGCTGGTACGTCGCAAAGCGCGGCCTGAAACCGGTGCTGTTCACGCTGTGCTGCGTGCTGAACATCCCGATTGCCACCTTCCTGCTGATGGCGATCTACCAGCCGTCCAACCTGTGGATAATTGGCGCCGGTGTCGTGATCGAGAAATTCTCCTTCGGCTTCGGCTCGGTGGGCTTCATGATCTACCTGATGCAGCAACTGGCGCCCGGCAAATACACCACGACCCATTACGCCTTCGGCACTGGCTTGATGGGGATGTGCGGCATGTTGACCGGCATGGTCAGCGGCCACCTGCAGGAAGCACTGGGCTACGTCAATTACTTCTGGCTGGTGATGGCCGCGACCGTGCCATCTTTCATCGTGACGTGGTACGCGCCTTTCCATCATGAAGAAGCGCGTACCGCTACCGAGCCAGATCAGCTGCAACGCAAGGCTGGCTGACGCTTGCCGTCGTGGGCGCCAATCACGTCGCGAATGGCGTTGACCACGACTTCGGGATTGGCTTGCTGCATCTGGTGATCGGAATCCACGATCACCTTGCAGGCTTTCGGGTACATGTTCTTGACCATGTTGCGGGTCTGCTCGTCGTCGTTAACGGTGCCCAGGTCGACCGCCACGGCGCCGGCCGATTTGGGCACGTTAAACAGGCGCACGACCGGGATATCGTCATTCCACGGCATCGCCAGCATGGCCTGGCTGGTGCTGTTGATCTGGTCGACTTCCGCTTCCATCGCCGAATTCAGGAACACATACTTGGCCATGCGCGTCATGAAGGGAAATTCTTCCGGCTTTTTGATGATGCCGGGGTAGATCGAGTCGACCAGGACCACCCCCTGGACTTCCTGCGGATAGGCGCGCGCATACATCTGCATGTACAAGCCGCCAAGGGAATGACCGACCAGGGTATAGGGCGGCTGCAAACCTTGCTGGCGCAGCAGCTGGCGCAATTCCTCGACCACGGTCTTGCCATCGCGCGGCGTGGATGGTTTGTCGCTCTTGCCGTAGCCGGGGCGGTTGTAGGCAAACACCGTCGATTCCTTGGCCACTTCCGCTATCACCTTGTCCCATTTATCAAGGGTGATGCGCGAACCGTTTTCAAAGACCACGGTGGACGGCGCACCTGGCTTGGCGATTTTCAGGACTTCGATCTTATGGCCCGCAAAGTTTTGCAGCACGGCCTCGGCCTGGGCCTGGGCGCTTGCCAGCGCGATTGCCAGCACAGGCAGGGTGGAACGAGTCAAGGGCATGAATGTCTCCAGTTTGATAACGGTGGCGATTCTGGCGGCGGCCACCATTAGCTACCGGCAGATTGCGACGAGTTGTCAAAAATGATGCATGAATTGCACAAATCGCGGCCTGGGGGCTAGAATAAAAGTCACTACTTAGAGGGGAATCGCCATGACGCCTATCCTGTTTGCACTGCCCGGCAATGAGGCAATGACAGCGCAACTGTCGGCAATGTTGGGGTGGGAGCAGGGCAGTTTGCAGGTGCGGCGCTTCCCGGACGGCGAATCCTACGTGCGCTACCACTCGGAAGTGAAAGGGCGCCAGGCGGTCCTGGTCTGCACCCTGGACCGGCCGGATGACCGTTTCATGCCCATGTACTTTGCCGCCAGTATCGCCCGCGACCTGGGGGCGGCCGGCGTGGGACTGGTTGCGCCTTACCTGGCTTATATGCGGCACGACGCCATCTTCAATCCGGGAGAAGGGATCACTTCCGCGCACTTTGCACGCCTGGTGTCGGGCGTATTCCACTGGATGGTGACCATCGATCCCCATCTTCATCGCCATCACGACCTGGCCGAAATCTATACTATCCCGACGCGCGTGGTGCGTGCAGCTCCGGCCATTTCGCAATGGATTGCGGCCAATGTGCCGCAGCCGCTGGTGATCGGGCCGGATTCCGAAAGCGAGCAATGGGCGTCCGAGGTGGCGCGCGGCGCCGGCAGCCCCTGCATCGTGCTGGAAAAAGTGCGCCGCGGCGACCACGACGTGGAAGTCTCGGTGCCGGACACCGAGCGCTGGCTGCACCATACCCCCGTCATCGTTGACGATATCGCTTCCACCGCCCGCACCATGATCGCCGCCGCTGGCCGTGTGCGCCGGGCCGGCCTGCCGCCGCCGGTGTGCGTGGCGGTACACCCCCTGTTCGCCGGCAGCGCTTTTGAAGACCTGCAAGCTGCGGGCGTCGCGCGCACTGCGAGCTGCGACACCGTACCGCACAGCAGTAACGCAATTCCTGTCGCATCCTTGCTGGCGCCGGCGCTGGCAGACATGACACAAGGCGCAGCCTAGGCTATATTCCTGCCTATGTGGAATTGGATTCGTAACTGGTATCGCAAGCTGCGCATGCCCGCGGCCTACCGCGCTTACGAGCGCAGGCTGCGTGCCGCCCATGAGGAAGAGGCGCGCAAGAAGTTTTCGACCGTGCGCTACGAGGCGCGCCTGCTGGCAGCCAACAAGGCGATGGAGGAGCGCGCACAGCGCCGCTTCGACATGCCGGTCGCCAAACTGCAGCTGGAAGTCGTGGCGCTGGAAAAGCAGCTCGAATCCTGCCGTACCCAGTTAGGTAATTTCGAACGTCCCTTCCGCGATGAATACGAAGTGCTGGAAGCGGAAATGGCCTTGCTGGGCGAACGCCGCCGCAATGCCTATGCGGCCAAGGACGCCAAAGCTATCGACGAAGTCAATGAGGAAATCGCCGAACTGCAGAAACGGACCAACGCCGTGCGGAGCGACCTTGCAGTGCAAACCGACTTGCGCGACCAGGGCCTGACGCCTGAAAAGCTGCGCCGCACCGTGCAGCGTTGTGAAGGGCGCTTGCAAGCCATTCAGGATGAGCAGGAGCGTATCCAGCGCGAACGCGCCAACTACATGAACCATTCCTCCGACCGCGCGGAGGTCGATGCGATCGAGCGCGAGATGCTGGCGCTGGAGCGCAAGCACGTCCAGTACCTGCGCGACTTCGATTCTCCGGCCGAACGCCGCCGCCGCGAGCGGGCTCACGAACAGATCTGGCTCAACGGCGCTTAATTGCCGCTCCTTTAATCTGCATCAATCCGGGGCGTGTTCGCTCGGGCCCAGTGCTGCCTATACTTGGCTTGTCGCGCCATGCCTTTGCACGGCGGATCGTCGGGAGGACGGCCATGCGCAACCAATCCCTTGGCAGTAATATCGGTGCAATCCTGCGCCGCTGCAAGAAAATGGAAACCAGCTTGCGGCGCGCCGGCCTGCCTGCGTTCCTGGCCTGCTTGCCGATGGCCCTGCTGGCCTGCCAGTATGCGCTGATCCTGCGCGAGAAAAATGCCAACATCCGCCGCATCAGCCGCCGCATCCAGCGCTGGCAGGGCACCGTGTCGGAGTTGTCGTCCCATGAGTGTGCCCGTACGGAGTTTATCGACCTTGATCGCAAAATGCGCGCCGACATTGAAGGCGCCTGCGATTCCATGCGCAACCTGCGCGACCTGTGCATGGAAATCTGCGAGATGTTCAGCGCTGTCGGTTATGAGTCGGCGATGTTGCAGCGTGGCCGCGACCGTTTTGATGCAACCGTTAAGGAAGCATGCCGGCTTTCGCAGTCCCTGATTGACCTCGTCGATGCGCACGACCGCCGCGCGCTGGCGATGCGCCAGCAGCAGCATGCGATCGAACAGGCCGGAGAAGCGAGCGCGGCAGCACATGCTGCGCGCGCCGCCGCCGAAGCTTAGAAACCTTCCAGCACAATCTTGCCGCGTGCGCGATTGCTTTCGAGCAGGGCGTGCGCGCGTTTCAGGTTTGCCGCATTGATAGCGCCGAAGCGTTCGCCGACCGTGGTTTTCAGTACGCCGCTATCCACCAGGCGCGAGACGTCGTTCAGCAGGGCATGTTGTTGCGCCATGTCTTCGGTTTCGAACATGGAGCGCGTGAACATGAATTCCCAGTGCAGCGACACGCTCTTACGTTTCAGCAGGCGCACGTCGATCTGCGCCGGGTCGTCGATCAGGGCCAGTTTTCCTTGCGGCGCCACCAGTTCGGCCAGCGCAGCGAAGTGGTGTTCGCTCTCGTTCAGGCTGGCGATGTAATTGACAGGCGGCAGGCCAAGGCGGCGGATTTCTTCATCCAGTGGCTTGCTGTGGTCGATCACGTGGTGCGCACCCAGCGCCTTGACCCATTCCGCGGTTTCGGGGCGGGAGGCCGTGCCGATCACGGTCAGTCCCGTCAACTGGCGCGCCAGTTGGACCAGGATCGAGCCGACGCCGCCCGCTGCGCCGGTCACCAGCAGGGATTTGCCGGCCTCGACTGCCTTGTCGCGGCTTGCGCCCAGGCGGTCGAACAGCAGTTCCCAAGCGGTGATGGCGGTCAGGGGCAGGGCGGCCGCTTCGGCGAAGCTGAGCCTTGCAGGCTTGTGCCCGACAATGCGTTCGTCAACCAAGTGCAATTCGGCATTGGTGCCCGAGCGGCCAAGCGCACCCGCATACCAGACTTCATCGCCAGGTTTGAACAGGCTGGCGTCGGGGCCGACAGCGCGTACGATGCCAGCGGCATCCCAGCCCAGGACCTTGGCCTCGCCTTCGGCAGGAGCGACATTGCGGCGGATCTTGGTATCGACAGGGTTGACGGAAACCGCCTTGATCTCGACCAGCAGGTCGCGGCCGGTGGCAATCGGTGCCGTCAATTCGACGTCGATCAATGCATTGGCATGGTCGATCGGCAGGGAAGCGCGGTAGGCAACAGCTTTCATGATTACGTCTTTCGTAAAAAGTGGCGATGTCGGTATCTTCGATCATCACGCCTTCATGAAAAAGACTAAAATTATGGAAACACTTTCAAAGGAATGGCGAAAATGCTGCGCCTGGACGACATCGAAGTCTTCGTCAACACGGCAGACCATGGCAGCCTGTCGGCGGCCGCGCGCTCGCTGGACATATCGCCGGCCCTGGCCAGTGCTGCCTTGAAGCGCCTGGAAGACGAGCTACAGTTGCGCTTGTTTGCACGCACCACGCGTTCGCTGCGCCTGACGGCGGAAGGCGAGCATTACCTGCGCCATGCGCGCGAAGCGGTGCGCCAGTTGCGCGAAGGGCACGAAGCGATCAGGCAGGGGCAGCAGGAGCTTGCAGGCTTGCTGAAAATTTCGATGCCTTCGGATGTGGGCCGCAATGTCTTGCTGCCGTGGCTGGACGCTTTCCAGGCAGAGTACCCGGCCATCAGCCTGCAGCTATTCGTCAGCGACCGGGTCGCTGACATGTACCGCCAGCCAGTGGACCTGGCACTGCGTTACGGCAAGCTCGATGATTCCAGCCTGGTGGCCATGCCTATTGCGCCGGCCAACCGGCGGGCACTGGTCGCCTCGCCGGAATACATCAGCCGGCACGGCGCTCCTGCCAACCTGGATGAGCTGGCTCGGCACAACTGCTTGCGCTTTGCTTTGGACGATGTGCTGTATGACCGCTGGGCCTTCCCCGCCCAGGGCAAGGTGGTGCAGGTCAGGGGCAATCGCAGCAGCGATGATGCCGACCTGGTGCGCCGCTGGGCGGTAGCGGGATTGGGGATTGCCTACAAATCACGGCTGGACGTGACCGCCGACCTCAAAGCCGGTCGCTTGCGCTTGCTGCTACCAGATGTAATGGGTGAAGAGGTGCCATTACAGCTGGTTTGCATGCATCGCTCGCAGGTCACGCCCGTCGTGATTCGTTTGCGCGACTATTTGCGCGCTCAGTATGAACAGCTATGCGAGACTCAAGCTTAGTGGGCCTTGGAGAAGATCAGCAGCCAGCGGCTGAACAGCAGAACTTCCAGGTGGCCAGGCTGAACGCCGGTGTCGCACTCGATGATCGGGTTCACAGCGTAGAAGCGCTTGCGGAAGTCGCGGCACACCAGCACTTCGCGTTTGCCGAAGCGAACCAGGAAAGACATAGGGGCATATTCCAGGCCAAAGCGGGAGCCGAAGGTGCTGTGCATAGTGGTCATGACGAATTCCTTTTGCTGTGATGTGTGTTTAACGAGTGATTAGAATAACACAAATACTGTATGAATCAACAGTACTGGATGAAAAATCAGGTTTTTTTGTTAAGCGTTGTATGAGAGATACGATCCGTCTTCCTTTACACCTTGTAGCCGGGCTGGCCCTGCTGATCGCGGCCGTGGCTGTGTTCGACGCCATTGCCGGGGCTGCGGTAGGGCCGGGCGCCCGCCTGGCCGCCCTTGATATCAGCGTCTCGCAATGGCTGCACGCCCGCGCTCGCGAACCGTGGACAACACTGATGCTGGCGGTGAGCCACCTGCATAGCGTGGCGGGCATCGCCTTCCTGACGCTGCTGTTTGCCTGGCATCTCTGGCGCCGGCAGGCGCATTACTGGCTGCTGACCCTGCTGCTCTCGGTGCCGCCGGGTATGGTGTTGAATGTGCTGCTCAAGCATAGCTACCAGCGTGTGCGGCCCAGCTTTGATGCGCCGCTGCTGACTCTGCCGACATATAGCTTCCCCAGCGGCCATGCGCTGGCCGCGACTGTGTTCTACGGCGTATTGGCCAGCTATTTATGGACGCGCGCCCGCGGCGGCGCCCAGCACGCTGCCGTGGTCGCCATTGCGGTACTGATGGTGGCACTGGTTGCCTTCAGCCGCATCTACCTTGGCGTGCATTACCTGACGGACGTGCTGGCGGCTGTGGCGGAAGGGCTTGGCTGGCTGGCTATCTGCGTGACGGCGGTATCCAGCCTGCGGCGCCACCGGGAGCGCCCGTGAGCCACATGGCCGTTATTATCAACGCCGGTGCCGGCCTGGGATACGGCCTGTCATGGCGTGAGTCTCTGGCCGCGCGCTTTGCCAGCCATGGCCTGGAGGCGGACATCACGCTTGCCGCCGACGTCAATCATTTGATGGAGGCCGCACGCTCGGCCCTGGCTGCCGGCGCCGGGATCGTTGTGGCAGGTGGCGGTGACGGCACCGTCAATGCCGTCGCTTCGGTCGTCCTGGATAGCGGCGCCGTGTTCGGCGTACTGCCCATGGGAACGCTCAACCATTTTGCACGCGACCTGCGCATCCCGCCGCAACTGGATGCTGCGATCGCCACGCTGGCTGCCGGCCATGTGGCGCAGGTCGATGTAGGGGAGGTCAACGGCCGCATCTTCCTGAACAATTCCAGCCTCGGCCTGTACCCGGACATCGTGCGCGACCGCCAGCGGCAGCAGCGCCGGCTTGGACGCGGCAAGTGGACAGCGTTCGGCTGGGCGGCACTTGCTGCGCTGCGGCGTTATCCATTCCTCAGTGTGCGCCTGACGCTTGGCGAGCAAGGCCATGCGCGGCGCACGCCGTTCGTTTTCATCGGTAATAATGAATACCATATGCAAGGCTTCAATATCGGCGAGCGGGCGCGTATCGATGGCGGCATGCTGAGCGTCTATGTGGCCCAGCGGCCGACCCGATTTGGCTTGCTGAAACTGGCCTTGCGGGCGCTGTTTGGACGGTTGCGCCAATCGCGCGAGTTCCACGTATTCCAGGCCGGCGAAATGGTGATCGAAACCCGCCACCGGCGCCTGCGGGTGGCGACCGATGGCGAGGTATCCGTCATGGCGCCGCCTTTGCGTTACCGGATCCGGCCGGCTGCCTTGCCGGTGATCGTGCCGCGTCCACAGGAGAATTGATGCGAACCCTGGTCCATATTTCCGATCTGCACTTCGGCCGCGTCGATAATGCGTTGCTGGCGCCCTTGCGCGAGTTGATCGGCGATATGCGGCCGGATGCGGTGGTCGTGTCAGGCGACCTCACGCAGCGTGCCCGCAGTGCGCAATTCCGCCAGGCGCGGCATTACCTGGATACCTTGCCCAAGCCGCAGATCGTGGTGCCCGGCAATCACGACATTCCCTTGTATAACGTGGCCGCGCGCTTTTTCCAGCCGCTGGTCAAATATCGACGCTACATCACGCGCGACCTGGCGCCGGAGTTCGTCGATGATGAAATTGCCGTGCTGGGCCTGAACACGGCGCGCTCGCTGACCTTCAAGGATGGGCGCGTCAATCGCCGCCAGGTCGAATATTTGCGCCAGCGCTTTGCCCGGTTGCCACGCAGCGTTACGCGCGTTGTGGTGACCCACCATCCCTTCGACTTGCCGCCGCATAAGGACAACGATGACATCGTCGACCGCGCACCGATGGCGATGGAGGCGTTCGCACGTTGCGGTGTGGACCTGCTGCTGGCGGGACACCTGCACACCAGCCACAGCCACAATACCTCCGAGCGCTATGAGATCGACGGCTATGCGGCACTGGTGGTCCAGGCCGGCACCGCCACCTCTACCCGTAGTCGAGGAGAAACGAATTCATTCAATGTGCTGCGCGTGCAGCACGACGAAATTCAGGTAGAGCGTTATAGCTGGATAGAAGGCAGCGGTTTCACCTTGGCCACTACCGATATCTTCTGCCGTGAGGGCGACATCTGGCGCCCAGCTGCTTAAAGCACGCCAATCACTTTGGCGAGCAGGGCAAGGAGGCCTCCAACCAGCGCAGTCAAAAACGCCATAAGTGTGTAATGGAGTTTATTGAAGCGGCTGTTCCACTCTTGCTGGGACGCGTCGATCTTGTCGTAAAGCCGATTGAAACTCTGGTCGAGCCTGTCATTGAACTTTTCTTGGGTGGCATCAAGTCTGGCATTGAACTTTTCTTGGCTGGCATCAAGCCTGGCACTGAACTTTTCCTGGCCGGCATCAAGCCTGGCATTGAACTGTTCCTGGCTAGCATCAAGCCGGGAATTGAACTGCTTCTGGCTCGCATCAAGCCTCTCGTTAAATTTATCCTGACTGGCGTCGAACTTCTCGCAGAGCTTCTCACGATCCATGTCAATTTTGTGATTGAGCTTTTCGAGCCCGTCGTCAAGCTTCTTGTCCAGCTTGTCAACTTTGAGATCGAGTTTGTCGAGCCGCAGAATGACTTCTTCCACCATCACCTCCAGCCTGGTTACGCGCGTGGGGATACCTGCATGGTCATCGCCAGGTGACGGCTTGTCAAGCGAGTTGGGCGGTTTGCGATCGTTCATGGCCCTTTCAGCCTAGGCTGAAAGAGGTGGCGCGGTTTGACGCATATCAAACCTTAGAGCCAGTAGTCCCACACGCGAGCAAGCCATTCTTTCAGGCGGTTGGAAAGAGGACGTCTGTTCCATTCCACCAAGGTGATTTCCCTGGAGTTGTGCAGGTCTTCCTTGAATGCTTTCTCCATTTCGAGCCCGAACACATCGCCCATCACGATCACATTCATTTCGCTGTTGTGAAGGAAGCTGCGGCGGTCGAGGTTGGTCGAGCCGACAGTGGACCACACGCCATCAATCACCACCGTCTTGGCGTGCAGCACGGACAGCTTGAGTTCGTAGATCTTGACGCCCGCCTCCAGCAGGGGCTGGTAGAACGCCCGGCCGGCATGGAATACCAGCCCGCTATCCGACACGCTTGGCAGTACCAGCCGCACTTCCACCCCGCGCCGCGCTGCAGCGGTTAGCGCCTCCATGGTCTGGGCATCCGGCACAAAGTAGGCGCAAGTAATGTGGATCGACTTCTTTGCCTCCTGCATCGCCAGCAGCATCGCCTTGTAGATTTCAAACCGGCCTTCGGGCCGCGAGCCCAATACCCGCACCACTTTGTCGCCCACGGGCGGAACCTGCAGGAAGTACTTGGCGTCGCGCAGATCGTCCGCATCCTGCTCGATCCACGCCTGCACAAACAGCCACTGCATCGCCTGCACGGCCGGGCCTTCGATGCGGACGTGGGTATCGCGCCAGCCCACATCGTCTTCGGTCAGCGGCTGATGCCCCCCACCAGAGCCGACACCAGAGCCGGCACCGGAGCCGACACCGGAGCCGACACCGGAGCCGATACCGGAACCGATGCCGGAACCGGCGCCCGAGCCAATCCCCGAACCGCCACTGCCGCCCGGCTTGCCGTTGCCGCCCAAGCCTCCGCGGAATGGCGAGCTCTTGGAATAGGTGTCGCTGATATTGATCCCGCCGGCAAACCCCACCTTGCCGTCCACGATCAGCATCTTGCGGTGGTCGCGGTTGTTCAGCTTCCACCCGTTGCCGCGCGCCTTGGCCGGATTGATCGGGTTAAAGGCCAGCAGCTTCACGCCGCCAGCCTTCATATGGTCGAAGAATTCCTGCGGCACGCCGATGGTGCCGACGCTGTCGTAAATCACATTGACCACCACGCCTTCGCGCTGCTTCTGGATCAGCAGTTCGGCGAACTTCATGCCCAGTTCATCCTGGTCGAAGATATAGGTTTCGAAATTGATGTGGTCCTTGGCCGCCGCGATGGCCTTCATCATCTCGGTCATGGTCTGCGGACCGTCGAACAGCAGTTGCACCTTGTTGCCGGCAATCAGCGGCACGCCAGTGGCAGCTTCTTCCAGCGCCGCCTGGCCTTTGAGGTCCAGCGTGGATTTCGCCCAGCGCTTTTTCAGCAACTGCTCGGTGGTCTGTCGCGGCAATTTGCCTTTGGCGCTAACGACTTCTGGCACAGCACTGGCACGCGCTTTGGCCCGGTCAGCGTCGACCTCGGGCAACGAAGCGCAGGCCAGCAGCGTCCAGCCCGCGAGGATAAAAGCCAGCCAACGACTTGCCTTCATGTATCACCTCCGAAGGCCAGTCTAAGACAGCAGCGAACGGTTGAATGTTCGCTGCCGAACATAGTTAGCTGTAGTTCAGCCGGGCCGCCTCGCGCCGCAATTCGCCGCGAAAATCGGGATGCGCGATGGAAATTAGCGCCTCGGCGCGCTGCTTGGCCGACTTGCCGCGCAGTTGCGCCACGCCATATTCGGTGACCACGTAATTGACGTCATTCTTGCTGGTGGTCACATGTGTGCCGGCGCAAAGCGTGGGCACGATGCGCGAGATGCTGCCTTCCCTGGCCGTCGATGGCAGCACGATAAACGATTTGCCGCCGCGCGAACGATTGGCTGCGCGCACGAAGTCTGCCTGGCCGCCGGTACCGGAGTAGGGCAGGTGAGCCAGGCTTTCCGATCCGCATTGCCCCAGCAGGTCGA
Source organism: uncultured Duganella sp. (assembly GCA_966077345.1). Taxonomy (GTDB): domain Bacteria; phylum Pseudomonadota; class Gammaproteobacteria; order Burkholderiales; family Burkholderiaceae_D; genus Rugamonas. Next base: position 154,002 of record CBHREK010000004.1, on the reverse strand, counting down.
TCTGCAGGCTGGCATTGATCGACACCAGCTTGTCGTTGTGCCCGGCGATATACGGATCGTTGGTAAAGCTGACCGGATGCATTTCCAGCATCGGGTTGTGATGCATGAAGTCGTACAGCTTGCGCGAACCCAGCGCAAAAGTCGCTACCATGCGGCCCGGCATGAAGGTCTTGCGGCGATTAGTCACGGCGCCGCACTCCACCAGCTTGAGGATGCCATCGCCAATCATTTCCGTATGGATGCCCAGGTCCTGCTTGCTCGTGAGCTGCATCACTACCGCATCCGGAATGCCGCCATAGCCGATCTGCAAGGTCGAACCATCTTCGATCATTGGCGCCACGTGGGCGGCGATGGCTTCCTGTACCGGGCCGATTTTCGGCAAGCCGACTTCGATGACCGGCTCATTGCTTTCCACCACTGCCGTCACCTGCGAAATATGGATATGGCATTGGCCATGCGCAAATGGCACGTTGGGGTTGGATTCCAGCACGATCACGCGTGCTTTCTTCAGCGCGGCCATGGTGTAGTCGGCGCCCAGGCTGAGCGAGAAATTGCCGTGCTGGTCCATCTCGGACGCCAGCGCAAACACCACGTCGGCGGGCATCTGTCCGTGTTCGATCAAGGTGGGGATCTCGGAGAAATAGGCCGGAATGAAATCTGCCCAGCCTGCTTGTCCCGCGGGCCGCGAGGCGCCGCCGAAGAAGAGGGCGCAATGCCGCACGTGGTGCGCCGTTTCCTGGTCGAAGTAATCGTATTTGCGCATGGCCAGGATTTGCGCCACCTGCACGCCTTTGAAATTCCTGCGCTGTGCCGACAGTTCCGTCAACAGGGCAGGCGGCTCGCCGGCGCCGGTGGGAACAATGATCATGTCGCCATCACGCACGAGGCGGATGGCGTCGGCGGCGCTGCAACGCTTGCTGGACATGCTGTGTCTCCAAATAGTTTTGTTTGTGTGCGCACAGAATGCATGACAGTGCTTACCCTAAGCTGACAAGCATGAAAGCTCTTGCCATCCTGCTCACAATGCCCGCACTGGCGCTGGCGCAGACCAGGGAGCCGCCGGCGGGCCAAGGCGTCCAGCCTTATGGCGTCATTGATGCCGGCGTCGTGCTCGAGCGCGGCTGCAAACAGGACTGCGCGAACAGCAAGGTTTCCGCGGGTATATCGGAGGGCTCGCGTATCGGCATCAGCGGACGTGAGCCATTGGGCAGCAGCGGCAATGCGGCCGTCTTCACGCTGGAAGGCGGCGTCGAGAACGATACCGGCCGCTCGGAGGAAGGGCGGCTGCTGGGCCGCCAGGCCTGGGTCGGGCTCGATGGCACCTGGGGCATGCTGACCCTCGGGCGCCAGTACAACCTGCAATACGAGGCGCTGGCCGAGGTGGCCGATCCTTTCCATGGCGGCCTCGCCGGTACCGCTACCAACCTGATGGGCTTTACCACTAGGCGCTACGACAACGCGATCAAATACCGCACGCCGTCCGGTCATCAATGGAGTGCCAGCGCCATCTACAGTTTCGGCGAATCGGAATTCAGTACCTCGCGCAACCGGGCGTATGGCGCGACGCTGGGCTTTGCCAACGGCATGTTCAATGTCCGCATTGCCCACCAGCGCAAGCGCAATCCGATCGAGGCCGTGGGCACCACGCAGCCGGTCGATCTTTCCGCGCGCAATACCCTGGTGGCGGCCAACCTGAACTTTGGCGCGGCCACCGTATTTGCGGCCTACGGCATCAACCGCGGCCTCGGCAGCTCGCCGTGGGACCCGGCCAACCCTTATGGCGCCTTGACGCTGACCACTCCTTCGCTGTACAGCCACGATATGCTGGCCGGCCTGTCTTACACCAGCGGACGGTTCACCTATATGGCATCTTTCATCCACAAGGATGACCGCAGCCCGCCCAACCAGGATGCGGACCAGGCCGCCGTCGGGGTGGTGTATTCCCTATCCAAGCGCACCGCGCTGCATGCTTCCTTCGCCCATATCCGCAACCGCAACGGCGCAGCTTATGCCGCCGGCACCGCGACTGAAACCGGCAAGGGCAACCGCGCCATTACCTTCGGCCTGCGTCACGCTTTCTGATGTGCTACATTCCCAAGCTGGAACTTTCAGCGGGGAACACTTATGTATCTGACTTACTTCAATGGAAACTGGGCGGAAGGCAATGCGCCACTGTTCGGTGCAATGGACCACAGCGTCTGGCTCGGCTCGTCCGTATTCGACGGCGCGCGCGCCATGCGCGGCAAGTTGCCGGACCTGCGCCCGCACCTGGAGCGCGTGATCCGCTCGGCGCGCAGCCTGGGCCTGGAATGCCCGCTCAGCGTGGAGGAAATGGAAAAGCTGGTGAAGGAGGGCGTGGCCCGCTTCCCGGCCGACGCCGAGCTGTACATCCGCCCGCTGGTATTTGCCACCGATGGCCTGCTGATCCCGGTCGCTGAAAAATCCGCCTTTGCGCTGACCCTGTTTGACGCACCGGTACCGCCATTCACGGGCTTCTCGGCCTGCCTGTCGGCCATGCGCCGCCCGGACCCGGACATGGCGCCGACCGATGCCAAGGCGTCCGCCCTGTACGCCAATTCAACGCGCGTGCTGCGCGAAGCAAAGGAGCGCGGCTGCGACAACGCAGTGGTCTGCGACAGCCAGGGCAATGTCGCCGAGTTCGCCACGGCCAACCTGTTCTTCGTCACGCCCGAGGGCAAGGTGGTCACGCCGGCCTTGAACGGCACTTTCCTGGCCGGCATTACCCGCGCCCGCGTGATCAAGTTGCTGGCCGAGGCCGGCATTGAAGTGGAGCAGCGTACCGTCAAGCCGGACGAACTGGATCGTGCCAGCGAGATCTTCAATACCGGCAACTTCGGCAAGGTCATGCCTTGCGTGCGCTATAACGGCCGCGAACTGCCGGCCGGTCCGATTGCCGCCAAAGCCCGCGAGCTGTACTGGGCCTTTATTGCGCGCGGCGAGTAGGCGCCTGCAGGTCGGGCCCTGGCTTGCTGGGCGGCGCGGCCGGTGCCGGCGCTGCTACGCTGCCGCAATCGGCGCTGAGCCAGCGGCCGCTGCCTTCCACCACCATGTTTTGCGGCTTGCCTTGCGCTGAACTGTTCACGTTCATGCGCATGCTGTAGGCGGTGTTGCCGTTGAAAATCACCTGGCCGTTGCCGCTCGACGGCGGCCGGGTGCAATTGAAGGTCACGTTCAAGCCGCCGGGCACCGGCGTGCGCGTGGTCGTGCACTGGCCGGGCTGGCCGGCCGGCAAGTCCTGTTTTTCGGCCATGTCCTTGGTCAGGCAATACGTCAGCTTGACGCCGCCGTTATCGCCCAGCCCCAGGTTGACGCCGTGGCGCGCCATCATCTGTTCCATTGCCTTGCGCTGTTCCGGCGCCATATTCGCCATCTGCTGCTGGGCGGCCGCCATGACCGCCATCATTTCGGGGCTGGCGGAGGCAATGCGGTTATCCAGTTCCCACAGCCCTGGTTTCAAGGTCTGCGCCATCGCCGGCGCTGCCGCCAGGCATAGCAGGAAGAAGGATCGGATTTTCATGGGGGCTCCAGGTATGTGAAGCCCGGCCCGGACACGCCATGTGCCGGGCCGGGCAGGCTTGCTTAACCTTGTGGCTGGCGTGGCTCGGCCACGAAGATTTCCACGCGGCGGTTGCGGGCGCGGCCGGCGGCATCGTCGTTCGAGGCAACGGGCTCTTGCTCGCCGCGGCCTTCGATCACGATGCGGGTTGGCGATACGCCGCGCGTGGCCAGGTAGTCGCGGGTATGGGCCGCGCGATCGACCGACAGCGGCTGGTTGACGCCAGGGCTGCCGGTGCTGTCGGTGTGGCCGACGATGCTCACGGTGGTGGCCGGGTTTTCATTCAGGGTCGTGGCAAAGCGGTCCAGCACCGGGCGGAAGTCCGGCTTGATATCGGAGCGGCCGGTATCGAACGAAATATCGCTCGGGATTTCCAGCTTCAGGCGGTTGTCGCCGGTTTGGGTGACTTGCACGCCAGTGCCCTTGGTGGCTTGTTCCATCTGCTGCTTTTGCGCTTCCATACGCTTGGACCAGACATTGCCGACCACGGCGCCAACTGCCGCGCCGATGGCCGCGCCGCCGGCAGCCCGTTTGCCGCCGCCAGGGCCGGTCGCCGCGCCGAGCACGGCGCCGATGCCGGCGCCGACACCTGCGCCGGTGGCAGTGCCGCGCTGGGTGGCAGACATATCCGCACAGCCGGTCGTGGCGAGCACGGCAATCAACAGGGCAGCAAGGGTTTTATTGGGCATGAGCTTCTCCTTCTTTAAAAATGCTCGAAAAAAAGCGGGACGGGTCCTGCGCCGCAGTCCCCGCCCCGCTAGTGTACGCCGGCTTGGCCGGCTTAACTAAATGCCGCGCCCGCTGATCAGGCGCAACAGGATCATGATAATGGCCACCACCAGCAAAATATGGATGAAACCGCCCACAGTGTAGGAGGTCACCAGGCCGAGCAGCCACAAGATGATGAGTACGACAGCGATCGTATAGAGCATGATGTTTTCCTCTCATATTCCGTAATCCTGGATGCATTATTGCTGCGCCAGACGCCGTCATCTGTACGTTGTCGAACTATCAGCGTCGTTGCAGATGTCCCTTGACGACTTTTACATGGTCGCCGGCCTGCCAGTTGCCCGAGCCGCTGCTGACAGTGCGCACCTTGCCGTCATCCATGCGCACGCGCACCTGGTAGGTAGTAGTGGACTTCATATTGCCTTCCACCTGGTTGCCGACCACGGCGCCGCCCACGGCGCCGGCGACGGTGGCCAGCTTGCGGCCGGAGCCGCCGCCGACCTGGTTGCCCAGCAGGCCGCCGACAATGGCGCCGCCTGCCGCGCCCAGGCCGCTGCCCTGGCCGCGCTGGGTCACCGCATGCACCGATTCCACCACGCCGCAGCTATGGCAGACGGCAGGCGCCGGCGCGGCCATCTGGGCCGCAGCGCGTGGCGGTGGAGCTTCCGCGTAGCGTGCATCGGGGGCATTGCGTTCGGCAGGCGCAGCAGCGCCGCCATAGCTGCCGCCACCGCCGCCGCTGCCCGAATAGCCGGACGTATCGGCCACGCGGTTGACCGGGGCATAACCGGCTGGCGCCGGTGGCGGGCCCATGTCGCGCGTATCGACCTGCACCGGCGCCTCGGCCACCGGTGGCCCCATCTTCGCGCCCGATTGCGGCAGCCAGCCCATCACGGCGGCAATGCCGACGCCGCAGAACAGCACCACGGCAATGGCTGCAATCAGCAGCATCGGGTGGGTGGTATAGCTCATATTCCTGGTTTCTCGTTCCATGCTGTAATTCCTTTCCTGTTGGATAGTCGCATTGTGGCGGCCGAGGTGGCTAGCTTCCGTGCGTCAGCGTACATACAGTCTTTTTAATTGCCGATACGCTCCGCCTAAACTCCACCAGGCTGACGGCAATGACCCTGAATCTTCATACCGTTCCAAGCAGTGAATCGCCACCACCCCGCATTGGCAATCGCCTGCTGGCAAACCTGCCGGAAGACGACCTCGAGCACCTCGAGGGCTTGTGCGAGCTGGTGGACCTCGAGGCCGGCGACATCCTGTTCGAAGCCGGCCAGCCCATCGACTACATTTACTTCCCGCTCGACACACTGATCTCGCTGCTGGCTGTGGCCGAAGGCCGCATGACGCTGGAGGTCGGCTCGGCCGGGCGCGAAGGCATGGTGGGGGCGTCGGTTGCCCTCGGCCAGCGTTTGGCCCAGGTACGCGCCGTGGTCCAGCGCAGCGGCCATGCCTTGCGGATGGAAGCGGAAGACTTCATCGCCGAATTCGCGGAACTGGAGTCGCTGCAGCACTTGCTGCACCGCTATACCGACAGCTTGCTGGCGCAAGCGATCCAGATCGCCGTGTGCAGCCGCTTCCACGTGCTGGAAGCGCGCCTGGCGCGCTCGCTGCTGGTGACGCGGAATCGCCTGCAATCCGATCGCTTCCACATGACCCACGAATTCCTGGCCCATGCCCTGGGCGTGCGCCGCGTTGGCGTGACCAAGGCCGCCAGTGCCTTGCAGGGCCAGGGCTTGATCAGCTACAGCCGGGGCAATATCGAGATATTGGACCCGGCCGGGCTGGAAGCGGTGTCCTGCCATTGCTACCAGCAGGTCCGCACGCCGTCTTAGCGGCGTGGTTTGTCGACCTGGTTGCCGATCACGCCGCCAACTACGGCGCCGCCCACCGTACCGGTGGTGGAGCCGCCCGTCAGCACGGAACCGGCGACAGCGCCGACACCGGCGCCAATGGCCGTGTTCTTATCCTGTTGCGACATCGAGGAGCATGCACCCAGGCCCAGCATGGCGGTGGCGATGGCAAGGCGGGCTGCGATCTGTTTGGTTTTCATGATGTTTCCTCCGTAACTTGGAATACTGTGTCCAGCTTACGGAGGCAGGCCAATGTGATCTGTTCGCTATTTCACGGTGTAACGGTTTGTTACCTTTGCTTCTTGCCGGGCGGCGGTGCTTTGGGCTTTTCACGGGCCGCCGCCAGCAGGGCGGCGCACTGGTTTTCGCCTTCGCCGCCGGCGCTGATCAGGGGCACCAGGGCCGCCGGCGCGGCCAGGGCGCCCAGTGCCAGCGCGCCGCCGGCGCGCATCGCAATCACGCCCTTGTCGATATCGACGTCGGGCTGCTTGAGCGTGCCGCGCACATAGATCGGGGCGCGCAGCGAAATGATGCGCAAGCCCTTGGTTTCCGGCTTCAGCGTCAGGTCGATTTTTTCGCTGGCCAGGTTGACCGCGCCGTTGATGTGCACGGTGGCATCATTGGTGTCGGCAATGAAGTAGCGCGTTTGCGCCAGGCCGTCGCGCACGCCGAAGTCGCCGGCCAGGCAGTTCAGGTGCACCGGCTTGTCGCCGAACAGCTTGGTCAGCACGATGTTGCCGATATTCAGGCCCATCTGTTCCAGCAGCAGCTTGCTGACGGTGCCGTCGTTGACCAGGGTTTTCAGCTCGCCATTCGAATGGGCCAGCATGGCGGCCACCGAATTGCCCTTGGCCGTCAGCTTGGCGTCGGCGTTGATTTCGCCGATGGTGGCTTGCTTGAGTTCGGGCAGCTTGGGCAGCAGTTGCCTGAGCTTGATGTGCCGCGCGCTGGCATCGAGCGTGGCGGCCACCGCTTCGCCGCTACTGCCGTCCAGCGTGGCCTTGGAGGCGACCTGGCCGCCGGCAAAGTCGAAGTTGAGCGGGGTCAGGCGCAGCACCCCGTCTTTCAGGTGGAATTCCGTCTGCAGTTTGCTGAGCGGCAGTTCCTTGGTACGCACGATGCGCTCGGCGCGGAAACTGACGTCGGCATCGATGGCTGTCCAGCGCTCGGTCTTGAAGGTTTCCACTGGCAGCAGCTTGCCGGCAGGCTGCACGGCGGCGACGCCGCGCTCTTCCTTCTTCGCGTTGGAGTCGGCGCCGATCAGCGGGCCGAGGTCGGCAAATTGCAGCAGGCGCGAATGCACCGAACCGGTCAGCAGGCCGCGCGGCTGGCGTTGCTGGAAGGACAGGGTGCCGGCAATATCGCTGTCGCCGACGCGGCCGGTGAATTTCTCATAAGTCCATTGGCTGGCGCCTTCGGCCAGGTGGCCGCTCAGGCGGCCGGCAGTGGTGAAGGGCGGGGTTTCCGGCAGCAGCAGCCCGGTCAGCGCATACAGGCGCGCGGCCGACGCGCCGGCTACCTTGAGCTGCAGGTCGATGGCGGCCAGCTGGGCCGGATTGGTCAGGGTGCCTTCCGCTGCCACGCTGACCAGGCCGACCCTGGCATCGGCCTGGATCGGGAAGGGCAGGCTGGTGTCGCGCAGCGCCAGGACAGCGCCGGTCTTGCCCTTGCCGCTGATGTCCTGCTTGTTCCACTTGCCGGCCAGCGTCCATTGCACGCCGTAGCGCGGGTCCTTCTCGAGGGTATCGACGTGGGCGGTCGCGCTGATCTTTTGCAACGCATCGTCCAGCTTGATGGTGCCGCGGGTGAACACCACGCGGTCCAGTTCCATGCGCCATGCGGAAGGCGGACGCTTGGGCAAGGTCCAGTTGTTCCTGCCGTCGGCCTGGCGCAGCAGGTCCAGCTGGGGCTGGTCGAAACGCAGCTCGGGAATGGCGATCTTGCGGCCCAGCAGGGCAAACGGGCTCAGCGAAAACGCCAGGGTTTGCGCGGCCGCCGTGTCGCCCTGCGGCAGGCCGGCCGGATTACCGACGTGCACGTCCTGCGCTACCAGGTGGGGCCAGGGAATGTGGTCGCGCCAGCTGCGCGCCTGCGGCGGCAGCGGCTGTTTTTGCCACGTCAGCGACAAATTGCCGCGCAATTCCACGGGCCTTTGCAGCGCTTCGGTGGCACGCGCACCCAGCCAGGGGCGGGCGCGGTTCCAGTCATAGTTCAACAGGATCACCAGGGCCACCGCCGGAATGGCCAGCAGGAAGCCCAGCACAGCCAGGCTAATCTTTGCGCGGCGAGAAATTGTATGTGCCATGGCGACAGGTTACACCCGGCAGCCCGACTTCAATGTGCGGCACCGTACTGAACCCAGCGGGGACAGCTTATATAACTGGCATACCCCAATCGCTTTGAGGAGAACAACAATGGATTCGCTGAATCGCCTACCACTGTTGGCTACTGCCTGCGCTGCATGCGTGATCGCGTTGGCTGGTTGCAGCAGCATGAAAACCCCGGCCACGGCCGAAGTGGCATCGTCGCGCACGGCGGTAGAAGCAGCTGCCTCGACCGGCGCACCGGAACTGGCGCCGGCCGAAATGGCCGCGGCGCGCGACAAGATGCTGCGTGCTAACCAGGCGCTGGCCGCCAAGGATTACCGCACGGCCCAGGACCTGGCACAGCAGGCACAAGCGGACGCCAAGCTGGCGCAGAGCAAAGCCAGCAGCGCCAAGGCTACCGAGGCCGCCAATAAACTGCAAGAAGACATCCGTGTGCTGCGCGAAGAGCTGGACCGCGCCAACAGCACCATGACTCGCTGAGAAAGGAGCCATCATGTTCAAGCCCTTCCTGAAACCTGTTGCCCTGGCAGCGGCCCTGGCCCTGGCAGCCTGCAGCACCACCCCGACCACCACCAGCGAACTGGAAACGGCACGCGCCAACTATGCGCAAGCGCAAGGCGATCCGATGGTGGCCAAGTACGCCGGCGCCGAACTGGCCGCCGCCACCCGCGCCATGGACCACGCCAATACTGCCGCCGCGCGCAACGAAAGCCTGGCCGAGATCGACAAGCTGGCCTATATCGCCAAGCAGAAAGTCGCCAGCGCCCAGGAAATTGCCCGCGCCAAGTCGGCTGAAGACCAGCTGAAAGACGCCGCCGCCCAGCGCGACCAGGTCCGCCTGCAAGCCCGTACCGCCGAAGCCGAAGCGGCCCAGCGCCGTGCCGACCAGGCCCGCATGGATGCCGAGAATGCGCAGAACCAGGCCGCCAGCGCCGAAGCCGCCACGCGCGATGCCCAGGCCCGCGCCGCAGCCCTGGCTGCTGCCCTGTCCGAGCTGCAGGCCAAGCAGACCGAGCGCGGCATCGTGATCACCTTCGGCGACGTGCTGTTCAATGTCGACCAGGCCAACCTGACGTCGCAAGGCATGGCGGTGGCGCAGCGCCTGGCCAATGTGCTGCGCGATAACCCGGACCGTACCGTGCTGGTGGAAGGCTTCACCGACAGCACCGGCAGCGATGCCTACAACCTGCAGCTGTCGCAGCGCCGTGCCGAAGCCATTCGCAGCGCCCTGAGCCAGATGGGCATCGACCGCGCCCGCATTGAAACGCGCGGCTATGGCGAGGCGTATCCAGTGGCCGGCAATGCCACGGCTGGCGAACGCCAGATGAACCGGCGGGTGGAAATCGTGCTGTCCGAAGCGGGCCGTCCGGTGACCTATCGCCGCTAACGAGGAGTTTCCATGATCGATAAAAACGCGATCCGCGCGGCGGCCCGCAATATGGCCGACGGTCCGGTGACCGAAGGCTACAAGGGCAACCGCGCTCTGGTGCTGCAAATGCTGAACGAGGCGCTGGCCACCGAGCTGGTCTGCATCAACCGCTACAAGCGCCACTACTACATGGTGACCGGCCTGTCGAATGCCTCGATCAAGGCCGAGTTCCTGGAGCATGCGACTCAGGAGCAGCAGCATGCCGACTGGCTGGCCGAGCGCATCGTCCAGCTCAATGGCGCACCCGATTTCAATCCAGCAACGTTGCTCGAACGGAGCCATGCCGAGTATGATGACTCAAGGGAGGTGCAAGCGATGGTGCGGGCCAACCTGATTGCAGAACGGGTGGCCATCGAGAGCTATCGCCAGATGATCGAACTGATTGGTGACAGCGACCCGACGACCAAGCAACTCTTGACGCAAATCATGGCGGTGGAGGAAGAACACGCCGACGATATGCGAGACCTATTGGCGTAAATCACTTACGAAAGAGGAGTCCTATCATGCTGGAACAGAACATCAGTACCGTCAACAACGATGTGAAAACGCTGGTCAAGGATGCGCAAGCCCTGTTCACTGCCGCCACGGCGCTGACCGGCGAGAAAGCGGACGAGCTGCGTGGCCGCGGCATGAAGGCACTGGACAGCGCGCTGGCCAAGGCCCATGAAGCCCAGGCCAGCGCGATTGCCGGCGCCAAGCACGCTGCGGCCTCGACCGATGCCTACGTCAAGGAGAATCCGTGGCGTTCGATTGCCGTGGCAGCCGGCGTGGGCCTGCTGGTCGGCGTGATCCTCGGCCGCAAATAAGCGATGTCGTCCGAGAACCAGGTACCACCACCGCCCGGCCTGATCGCTTCCATGGCCGGGCTTGCCAAAAACTGCCTGCACCTTTTACTGTCGCGCCTGGAACTGGCAGCCCTCGAGCTGACCGAGGTGCGCGACACCCTGCTGCAATTGTCCATCGTATTTGCCGTCGCGCTGCTGGCTGCCTGGTTCGCCATCGCGTTCGGCACGGCGACCCTGATCTATCTGTGCTGGGAAGCGATGGGCTGGAAAATCCTGCTGGTGCTGGCGATTGCCTTTGCTGTGCTGGCGATCGGCCTGGTGCTGTGGGGACGCAGCCTGGTGCGGCAGGGCAAACTAGGCTTGTCGGCAACCATGGCCGAACTCAAGTCCGACCGCGACATGCTGCTTTGAAAGGGAGACCATGGCGTCCAAAAAGGAATTGGCCGAGCTGGCCGTAGCCAAGGAAAGGCTGGTGCGGGAAGGGGAGTTGTACCGCCTCAGTGCACTGCGCTCCAAGCATGAGGTGGTCAATGCTTTGCAGCCGCAAGCCTTGCTGCACGGGGCAGTCGACCAGGCCATCGGCGCGCTGCAGGCGCGGCTCGGCAATTTCATCCGGCCCGGCGGCGGACTGTCCAGCATCGACTTCAAGACCCTGCTGCCGTTGCTGATGACGGCCGGTACCTGGCTCAGTCGGCGGCGGCGCCTGGCCAAGCCGGCGCTGGCAGTGGGGGCGCTGGTGGCTGCCGGCGTCATGTGGCTGATCCGGCGCAAGTCCGGCGAAGAGAACTAAGCCGTTTTGCGCAGGCGCGACATGTACTGCGTCGTAATGCCGAGGTAAGAGGCCAGCGCGCGCTGGGTAATGCGCTGTTCCAGGCCGGGAAACTGGCTGCGGAACGCTTCCAGCCGCGCTTCCGCCGTATTGTGGCTGCGGATCTGCAGGTTGGCCGCATAACGGCGGATGCTGCATTCGATAATCTTCAGGTAATACTCGTTCACAAAGGCGTGCTCGGCCTTATGGCGCTGCATGGCCATCCAGTCGATGCGCCAGGCTTTGACCGCCGTCTCTGCGACAAAGAATTCCTGCGCGGGGGCTCCCTGCAGGCCGCCCATCATGTCGCTGTGCGAGCCGGTGTTTTCGCCCTCGGTGATGAAGCCCAGGGTAAGGTCTTCGCCGGCCACCGAAATATGGCCGCGCCGGGCCACGCCGCTGGAAATCCAGTAGTAATGGGTGGCGCGGGTGCCGGCCTCCTGCAGCATCGTGCCCTTGCGCACGTTGACCGGTGTCACGTGCGGGGCGCTCAGCTCGGTGTAGCGGTCGTAAAGCGCAATGCCAATGCCCAAGCGTTTGACGGTTGAGTCCCGGTGTTGCTCTCTTTGTAATTGGTATGCATGTGGCATGCTCGCATCATACCTGACCTCGCCAAAGGTCAGGATGACTTTTTATGATGCGGCCATAACGGCTGGTTGTTGGCTTGCCTTATTTGCCACTGGTTTCATAGGTACGCGACAGATCGCGCGTGGCCAGGTGGATCTGGCGCGCATTGGCCATATCCGACTGGGCGATGCTGCGCGCTTCTTTCACGCAGTCGCTGTTTGCGCCGGCCCCTTGCTGCTTGCAGGCTTCCAGGGCTTCACGCAGGGCTGCGTTGATTTCCTTGCGCAGCGTGGCAAGCTGGGCCGCTTCGGTGCGGTCCGGCCTGGTCCAGCGCGGCGGGTCGCCGCGCTTGAGTTCTTGTTGTTGCTGCCGTGCAACTTCCGGCGGCGTGACCTGGGCGCTGGCCAGCCCGCACAGGGCCAGTGCAACAGCGCCAATCAGCATTTTCATGATGGGCTCCTTCGCTACAGCCTGCCAGTCAGCAGCAGGATGAGCAGGACGACAACAATCAGGCCGGCAATGCCGCTCGGGGCATAGCCCCAGTTGCGGCTATGCGGCCAGGTTGGCAGGGCGCCAATGACGAGCAGGACCAGCACGATCAGCAGGATGGTAGCCATGGCAACCTCCGCTTAGTAACGGTAGACCCGGCCATCGACCACGCGCACGCGCGTGCCGACCCGCAGGTCGTAAGCGCTGTCCTGGTTGACGGTACGGTAGTCGCCGTTATCGAGCCGCACGCTGATCTGGTATACGTCGCGCGGCGCGTTACGGTTTTCTTCAACGCGGTTGCCGATCACGGCGCCGCCAATGGCGCCGGCAGCGGTTGCCGCGGTACGGCCGGAGCCGGAGCCGATCTGGCTGCCGGCCAGGGCACCCAGCAAGCCGCCGGCGACTGCGCCGGCCCCGCTGGTGGATGGGTCAACGCGTACCACGCGGATCGAGTCCACCGTGCCATACGTCGAGACATCAGCCTGCGAAGAATAATCGGTTGCCTGGGGATAGGATGAATTGCTGGCACAACCGGCCGACAGAGCGGCCACTGCCACCATCATCGCTGCAAGGGATACAGTCGGTTTCATAACGTCTCCTCCTGTGGGTGGGATTGTGGTCAGGATAGGGAGCGCGGGTCCTACTCGTCTGTGCGATTCCGCACAATGTTCGCCAGCGAACAGAAAGCAGGCCTTGTTAGCTGGACACTAGTGCCCGGAACACCCACCACACATAGGAGAAGCGTCATGAAAATCGCACAGAAATTCGCTACTGCCGTGTTCATCGCATCGACCCTCAGCCTGGCCGGCTGCGCCTCGACCCCAACCAAGGAAAGCGCCGGCGAGTATATCGACGACGCCGCCCTGACCACCAAGGTCAAGGCCAGCATCTTCAACGAGCCATCGCTGAAGTCGACTGAAATCAATGTCGAAACCTTCAAAGGCACCGTGCAACTGAGCGGCTTCGTGGCCCAGCCTGCCGACATCACCCGCGCCGGCGAAATCGCGCGCGGCGTGAAAGGTGTCAAAGAAGTCAAGAACGACATCCGCGTCAAATAAACGCGGGTGGCATGGCTCATGCGCCTGGCGCAGACCATCCTTGCCACCGTCGCCTTCCTGTACGCCCTGCAGTGGGGCCGGGGCTTTCTCGTGCCCCTGCTGCTTGGCATCCTGCTGGCCTACACGCTCAATCCGCTGGTGGCCTGGCTGGAGCGCGTGCGCGTGCGGCGTGCGCTGGGCACCACCTTAGTCACTTGCGCCATCCTGGTGGGCGGTGCCGTGACGGCGGAGAAGGTGCACGTCGAATTTTCCAACATCATCGAAGAACTGCCCGACGCCGGGCGCAAGCTGTCGCGCCTGGTGGCTTCGACCACCAGCGGCAAGGACAGCACGCTCAAACGCATCCAGGACGTCGCGACCCAGATCGAGCAAGCGACCGCCGGCAAGCCAGTGACGCCGCCGCGCAAGGCGATCGCGGTGGTCACGCAGGATGGCGGGCATATCAAGGTGATCGACTGGGTGTGGGCCGGCTCGCGCGGCCTGCTGGCTTTCCTGAGCCAGGCCACCATGGTGGTGTTCCTGGTGTTTTTCCTGCTGCTGTCCGGCGACACTTTCAAGCGCAAGCTGGTCAAGCTGGCCGGGCCTTCCCTGACGCGCAAGAAGGTCACGGTGCAGATCCTGGACGAGATCAACACCTCGATCCAGGGCTATATGTTCATGCTGCTGGTGACCAATGTGCTGCTGGCGCTACTGATGTGGCTGGCGCTCCATGCGCTTGGCCTGGAGAATGCCGGCGCCTGGGCCATCGTGGCCGGACTGCTGCACCTGATGCCGTATTTCGGCCCGCTGCTGATCGTGTGCGCGCTCAGCGTCGCCGCCTACCTGCAAACAGAGTCGCTGCAGATGGTGGCCCTGGTGGCACTGGCCTCGAGCGCCATCGCCACCCTGGTCGGCACCGTCATCGCTACCTGGATGACCGGGCGCATTGCGCGCATGAATGCCGCCGCGGTGTTCGTCAGCCTGCTGTTCTGGGGCTGGCTGTGGGGCGTATGGGGCTTGCTGCTTGGCGTGCCGGTGGTGGTGATCGTCAAGGTCGTGGCCGAGAAGGTCGAAGGTATGGAAGTGGTTGCCGAGCTGCTCGGGGAATAGGCAAGGGCCGGTCTAGAAATAGCGCAGGTGCAGGACATCCAGCTTGCGCGTTTGCGCATCGCGAAGCACGGACTGCAGGCCTTTCAGGAAAGAGAAGAAGTAGGTCGGTGTGTCGCCATCATCGAAAAACGATTCCTCTCGCGTGCTGTCGATCGAATTGCAAAAGCCACGTCGGACTTCCTCCGCGTCATCAGTGAGCAGCGTAGCGGCAAAAATTTCAGGACTGCTCGCGGCATTGGCGAGCAGGGATGCAAGGTCGGCGATAGCCGCCGGCAGCCTCTCGTTCCTGAGCGACGTAATGAGCCAGATATCCGCTTGTGGGCACACTCCTGCGCCGACGTAGCAGCTTGCGATAGTACGGTCGCTTTGTAATAGGTCATTCCTCACGAGAAATGCCAACGCCGGGTGTGGAAAAAGCGCGGTGCGCAACGCGCGGTGCAGCCAGTCCTTGCGCGAACTCGATGCCAGCGCTTGCGGCCCATCCAGTGCCGCGCGAACGGTGTCGCTCAAACCTGCGCTGGACAACACTACGCCATTGGTTCCATCCAGCTTTTCTGAGATCATCAGTTCAGGAAGGGCTAGCGTACACGTAAAGAAATTTTGGGCCATCGGTTTAGCGGGAAGGGACGTTATGAACTGCGGAGCTCTTGCGAACACCCTGTCCGCCATTAATGTATTCACAGATTATCGTGCCGATGGCGCAGGCTGCCAAGCTGGAGGGCGTATTGGCGTGCAAATTCGGCGCCGAGGAAGAACACCTGGGCCGAGTAATAGACCCAGAGCAGCACTGCGATCAACGACCCTGCGGCGCCGAAGCTGTCGGTGACGCCGCTGTTGCCGATGTAGGCGCCGATCGCATATTTACCCAATGTGAAGAGGGCGGCGGTGCCGAAGGCGCCGATTACCACGTCGCGCCAGGACAGCTTCACGCGCGGCAGCATTTTGTAGATCACCCCGAACAGGGCTGAAATCACGAAAAAGCTGATGACGTGGTTGATCGCCGCCGCCAGCAGTGCGGTGTCTTGCCAGTAGCCGCCCCACTTTTTTTCAAGGAAGGTGAGGGCGGCGCTGATGACCAGCGAGACCAGCAGCAGGAAGCCCAGCACCAGCACCATGCCGAAAGACAGCAGGCGCGTGCGCAAGGTATCCCAGATGCCGCCGCCTTGCACGGGCGGCAATTGCCAGATTTCGTCGAGGCTGCCTTTCAGTTCGGTGAACACGCTGGTGGCGCCGAACAGCAACAGGGCGCCGGCGATCAGTGTGGCGATCACGCCTTGCTTTTCATTGGTGGCGCCGGACAGGATGAGCTGGATCGCTTCCGCTCCCTGGCTGCCGACCAGCCCGCGCAGCTGGAAGAACAGCTCGCCCTGCGCGGCTTCCCTGCCGTAGAACAGGCCGGCGATCGCAATGACCAGCACCAGGATGGGCGCCAGGGAAAACAGGGTGTAAAAGGCGAGCGCGGCTCCCTTGCTGCTGGCACGGTGCTCGAGCCATTCGGTAATGGCACACCAGCCAACGGCAGGCAGCTTTTTGGCGATGTGGGGAAAGCGTCTCCAGCCCATGCGCCAAGCCTACGCCGGTGCTGCCGGGCCGACAGTGCGCCGGGGCACACACAAAAAAAAGGAGCCCGAAGGCCCCTTTCCAGTCTGCGTTGGCAGTGATTACTTCACGCGGCGTTCCGCGGTCACTTGGTCGATTTCCACGCGACGGTTTGGTTCCAGGCACTTGATCAGGTCAGCGCGCTTCATCTTCTTGTCGTTGCACTGAACCACTGGCTGGGACTTGCCCTTGCCTTGTGCGGTCAGGCGGGAACCGTCAATACCCTTGCTTACCAGGTAGGCTTTGACAGCTTCGGCACGACGCTCGGACAGCTTCTGGTTGTACTTGTCGGAACCCAGGCGGTCGGTGTGGCCGGTGATGACCACGTTGTTGACCGACTTGTCTTCGTTCAGCAGCTTGGCCATATCGTCCAGCTTAGGCTGTTCTGGTGCCAGGTTGGCGCTGTCGAAGGCGAACAGTTCGTTAGCGGCCATGGTCACTTTTTCGAACTTCGGTGCTGGCGGCGGCGGAGCCACTGGAGCCACCACTGGAGCCGGGGTTGGCTCAGGCGCTACAGCTGGAGCAACCGGTGCTGGAGGCGGCGCTGGCTGTGGCGCTGGGCCCAGCAGGTAGTTCAGCGAGAACATCAGGTACTGGTTGTCCGCTTTCGAGTGCGGGAATTCGTTGCCGCGGATGAAGCCGTGCACGTTGCGCAGGTCAGCTTGCAGGAACAGGCGCTCGGTGATGTTGGCTTGCATGCCCAGGCCGACGGAGACGAATGGGGAGTTGCGCTTTGGCTCAGCCAGGCTGTTGGCAGCGGTGAACACGTCGCGTTCCGCGCCGGCGCCGACCATCAGGAATGGGCGGAACGACTTGCGGGAGAACATATACAGGGCGTCGACGCCCAGGGTTTTCTGGCCGTAGCGCGCGCCATTCTTCTTGACCGAGCCTTCGGTGGCGTTGAATTGCAGGTCCCACTGTTCATTCAGGGCCTTGCCCAGTTTCAGGCCGAACGCAGCGTCGTCCTTGTCGATGCCCCAAACGCCGTCAGGGCGGAGCACGCCGGCGCCGGCGCCGACATACCAGTTTTGGTTGAGCAGGGTGTCCTGCGCCGAAGCGGCGAACGAAGCCGACAACATCGCAGCGGCGATGGCGATATTTTTAATTTTATTCACTAGAAAACTCCCGTTGTTTGAGTAGAAAAGTCGCAAAAAAAAGTTGCGCGACTCCCTTTCCCAGCGGTGATGCATTGCTGTGGTTTGAGTTTAGGCGGTGTTACCCGCAGGTATCCGTGCGTTAGCGCACATTTTGCTTTTTAGTATAGCAAGTATGTGGCTTTTCTACAACGTGTACACATTGACATGAACGCGCCACTGTTCAACGGGGATGACAGTGGCGCGGCTTTGTTACGGATTGTTACTGTTTTGCCGGCTCGGGCGGCGGCGTTTGCGGCTGCACGATCACCGTGTCGCCAGCCTTGCCCGGTTCGCCTTGCGGACCTGGCGTACCCGGTTCGCCTTTCGGGCCCTCAGGCCCCGGAGGCCCTGGCACGACTGCCGGCGGCGGCGCCGGTTCGACGGCTGGCGGCGGATTATTGGTTACGGTCTTTTCGCAGGCGGTCAGGCCCACCAGGGCCAGGGCTGCGAGCAGGACTGGATATTTCATGATCGTTCCTCTCTGGTTGGTTGATGCCGTTCCCAGCATAGGCCGCTGTCGGGTTGCGACTCTGTTCGGGAACACACACAGGAAATCCGGGTCCAAGACCTTGGCTCCACCTGAAATTGGCAAAAAGCTAATGTTTGTTCGTTTGTATGTTCGTTGCCGCACAGACCGATGAGTCACACGCAGGCACTCTGGAGCCTGCGAATCCACCCTGGCATCTACAAGGAGTGTTCAAATGCACGCAATCAGAGAATCGTCCCATGGCCTCGAAATCGAAGCTACCGCAGAGCTGCCGGCACCGTTGCCGGCTGTGCCGTCCCGTCCACGCCTGGCGCTTGTCGAGCGTCCCGGTCCCGTGACGGAGCGCAAAGCGCTGTCGCTCGCCCCGATCGAGCGCGTCCGTTCCACCTCGGCGACCCTCCGCCGCATCGAAAATATGCAGAAACTGGTGGCGGAATTACAAAACCACGAAATGCTGGCTGACGAAATCGCCTGGTTCCTGAAATTTTCGCCGTCGGGCGCCCGTAAATACATCCGCGACCTGCGTGAAGCAGGCGTGATCGAACTGGCTCGCTATATAGAAGGTACGGCCACCTACCTGGGCAAGGCGGTTTACCAGCTGACCCCGGACGCCGAACGCGTGCAAGCCTTCCTGGCAGCGATTGCCCAGCCCAAGCGCGAAGGTGCGCCGCCGCGCAAGGAGCGCCCAAGCCTGCGTGAGCAGAGCATGGCTGGCAATGGCCGTCACTTCCATATCCTGGCAGACGACACCCATTATGCGATCCGCGTCAACCGTGGCCCGGTGCAGCGCGACCCGCTGGTAGCCGCCCTGTTTGGCGCCCCGAGCTCCCTGCAAAAGGCCATGCCTTAAGCCGGAACAGTGATAAGCTTCCATTGATGGCATGTTGAAATGCCATTGACCAGCCCCATCTGTGGCGGAACGAGTTCTGTTATGGACGGCATCATGGACGCTTGGGTTTTGCTTATCTTGACGGCGCTGGGCATCGCAGCGCCGATCGTGTATCCACGCTGGACCTTGCGGCGGGCGCTGGCCCGGCCCCTGGCTGCGGCCGACCAGGCCACGCTTGAGCGCAGTATTCCCTTCTATCGCAAACTGGCGCCGGACTTGCAGCGCCAGTTGCAGCGCATGGTGGTGCAATTCCTGCACCAGAAAAAATTCGTCGGTTGTGCCGGCCTTGAAGTGAGCGATGAGATGCGCATCACGATTGCCGCCCAGGCTTGCCTGTTGTTGCTGAACAGGCCGAGCAAGGTCTACCGCGCGCTGCACACCATCCTGGTCTACCCCGGCGCTTTTATCGCCAACCGCGACGAAGTGGGCGCGGGCGGCGTCGTTACCCCGGCGCGCCAGCAGATGCTGGGCGAATCGTGGAGCGATGGCCGCATTGTGCTGTCGTGGGATGATGTCGCGCGCGGCACGCTGGACTGGCAGGGCGGCAACAACGTCGTGCTGCACGAGTTTGCCCACCAGCTCGACAGTGAATCGGGCAGCAATAACGGCGCGCCTTACCTGGGCAGCCCGGACAGCTACCGCAGCTGGGCCGAGGTGCTGTCGCGCGATTACGCCAACCTGCGCCACGAAGCCTGGCTGGGCCGGCAGGATAGCGTGCTGGACCATTACGGCGCCACCAGCCCGGCGGAATTCTTTGCCGTGGTGACGGAAACCTTCTTCACGCGGCCGTGGCAATTGGCCGAGCGCCATGCAGCCTTGTACGGCGAGCTGCAAAAGTATTACCGGGTCGATCCGCGCGACTGGCTGGCGGCACCGCCGCCGCCTGCGCCGGAACCGGCCTTCCTGTCGATGCCAATGCCCGTGCGGTCGTTCGCCTGGGCCGACTGGTAAGGAGAACCCAGGGCGCCCATGGAATTCGAAGACTTCGATTTCATCACCAGCGAAGCGCCGGCCCGCGCCAGCGAACCGGCCGATCCGCTGCAGCGCCTGAAATACCTGGTCGACAATACCCCGGCCATTATTTACAGCACGGTCCCCAGCGGCGACTTCAAGATGACCTTCGTCAGCGCCAACGCGCTGAATGTGCTGGGCTACCGGCCGGAAGAGATGGTGGCCGACCCCAACTTCTGGTTCGACCATATCCACCCGGACGACGCACCCAACATCTTTTCCAGCCTGGCGCAGATCTTTACCGAAGGCGAAAAGGCTTACGAATACCGCTTCCGCACCGCCGATGGCCGCTACCTGTGGATGCACGACCAGTTGCGCCTGATCCGCGACGAGCAGGGCGCGCCGCTGGAGGTGATCGGCTCCCTGACCGACATCACCGACCGCAAGCAGATGGAGGAAACCCTGCTGCAGGCCCAGAACATGGCCTCGATCGGCCAGCTGGCGGCCGGCGTGGCGCACGAGATCAACAACCCGGTGGGCTTTGTCACCTCGAACATCGGCACCCTGAAAAGCTATGCCGAAACCCTGTTCGACCTGGTCGAACACAGCGCCACGGCGGAACAGCGCAGCAAGGCCGACTTCGACTTCATGAAAGAGGACACGGCAGCCTTGCTGCGCGAGTCGATGGATGGCCTGCGCCGCGTGCGCGACATCGTGCAGGCGCTGAAAGACTTCTCGGAGGCGGGCGACAGCCAGTGGCAGCAAACCGACCTGCATGAAGGGCTGGAGAGCACACTGAATACGCTGGCCAACGAGTTGCGCTTCAAGGCCAAGGTCGACAAGCACTACGGCAAGCTGCCGCCGGTGCGCGGCCTGCCTGGCCAGTTGAACCAGGTGTTCCGCAACCTGTTGCTGAATGCGATCCAGGCGATTCCCGGCCAGGGCATCATCCGCGTCGTCACCAGCGCCGACCGCGATGCCGTCCAGGTGCGCATCCAGGACAACGGCGTCGGCATCCCGCCGGAAAACCTGGGCCGCATTTTCGATCCCTTCTTCACCACCAAGCCGGTGGGCAGCGGCACCGGGCTAGGGCTTTACCTGGCGTACGGCGTGGTCAGCAAGCACGGCGGCCGCATCAATGTGATTTCCGAGCCCGGCAAAGGTTCGGCATTTACCGTGGTCCTGCCGCTGCACCCCGCTGAACCCAGATAGGCAGGCGGTGCCCGCTTTTTTTCTCGAAATCCTGCAACTGCTGGATCATGCGCTCATTGAGGACGTGGTCCGAGGCCAGCAGCATCAGGCCGTCGCGGCTGACCACGTCGCGCGACAGCACCATGCCCGGCACCAGCTCGCCCGACAGCAGTTCGACGTCGGTGGTCTCCGGCAAGCCGCGGATGCCGCCGTCGACCACCTGGCGGAACGCTTGCACCACTTGCGGGTCGTAGCGCTTGCCGCTGCCGTCCATCACCAGCGATTTGGCTTCTTCCGGACGCAAGTGACGCTGCACCAGGGCGCCTTGCTGCAGGTTGTAGTAATCGATCGCCAGCGTCAGGATGCGCGAGCCGATCGGGATCGCAAAGCCCGCCAGCTTGTCGGGGAAACCCTGGCCGTCAAAGCGCTCCATCTGGTGGCGCACGATGGCGGCCACGCCGGCCATGTCGGTCAGCGGCATCAGCAGCTGCGCGCCATAGACCGGGTGCTTGCGGAATTGCGCCAGGTCGGCGCCCTGCAGCATGGTCATCGGGGTGCGCAGCATCTCGTCGGTAAAGCCGATGCGGCCCAGGTCGTGCAGCAGGGCGGCGATGAACACGTCCTGCACCTCGTTCATGTCGAGCTTGAGCTGGGCGGCCATCTTGCGCGCCAGTTCGGCCACCTGGCGCGTCTGGCCGGTCTGGCCGGTGCCGCGCATTTCGGCGATGCTGGACAGGATCTTGATGGTGGTCAGGAAGTTGGCCTTGAGCTGGCGCGTGCGCTCTTCGACCTTCTGTTCCAGGCCGGCGTTGAGCGACTTCAGCTCCTCGTTCTGCTTGAGGGTCAGCGCCTCCAGGCGCTGCTTCTCCAGCTCGAGCTGGTGGCGTTCCAGCGCGTGGCGCACGATCAGCAGGATGTCGTTGTCGTCCCAGGGTTTGGTGATGTAGCGGTAGATCTCGCCGCAGTTGATGGCATCCTGGATCGATTGCACATCGGAGTATCCGGTCAGCAGCAGGCGCACGGTATTGGGCCAGCGTTCGCGCACCTGGGCCAGGAAGCGGGCGCCATCCATTTCCGGCATGCGCATGTCGGAGATCACCAGGTCGACCGGCTGCTGCGCCAGCAGTTCGAGCCCTTGCGCGCCGCTGATGGCCGTCAGCACCTCGTAGCCTTTGCCGCGGAACAGGCGGCGCAGGGAGGAGAGGATGTTCGGCTCGTCGTCGACACACAGGATGGTCATCATAAGGGGGCTTCCTTCTGCTCGGTGGTTGGGCGCTTCTTGGGCAAGGTGACGCGGAACGTGGTGCCTTTGCCGAGGGCCGATTCGACCTCGATCCGGCCGTGGTGCTTTTGCACGATGCCGTAGGACAGCGACAGGCCGAGGCCGGTGCCCTTGCCGACTTCCTTGGTGGTGAAGAAGGGATCGAAGATGCGGCCCAGGTTTTCCGGCGCGATGCCGCTGCCGTTGTCGCTCACGCTGAACCAGACCTGTTCGCCGTCGCTGCCGGTGCGGATTTCGATGCGGCCGCGCATCGAGCCGATGGCGTGGGCGGCATTGACCAGCAGGTTCATCACCACCTGGTTGACTTGCAGCGGCAGGCATTCGATGTCCGGGATCTCGCCGTATTCGCGCACCACGTCGGCCTTGTACTTGATCTCGTTGCTGACGATGTTGAGGGTCGAATCGATGCCCTGGCGCAGGTCGGCCCAGACCCATTCCTGCTGGCTGTCGACGCGGGAGAAGTCCTTCAGGTCTTGCACGATGTGGCGCACGCGCACGATGCCTTCCTTCGACTCCTGCATCAGGGTCGGGATATCGGTGCGCAGGAAGCCCAGTTCCACCTGTTCGCGCAGCGCGCGCAGGCGCGTTGCGACAGCCGGATCGACAATCGCCGCCTCGGCTTCCTGATAGGCGTCGAGCATGGAGAACAGGCTGTCCAGGTAGCTTTGCAGGGTGCCGAAATTGGAAAAGATGTAGCCGATCGGGTTGTTGATCTCGTGCGCCACGCCGGCCGCCAGTTGGCCGATCGAGGCCAGCTTGTCCGACTGCACCAGTTGCTGCTGCGTGCGGCTCAGGGTTTCATTGAGCTCGGTCAGTTCGATGTTTCGGCGCCGCAGCTCTTCTTCGGCGCTCTGGCGCTGGCGGATGTCTTCCGCCAGCTGGGCGGTACGCTGGCGCACGGTCTGCTCCAGGTTGTCGTGCGCACGGCGCAGGGCGTTCTCGGCGACGCGCCGCTCGGTAACGTCGCGCAGGCTCTGGATGGCGCCCACCAGCTTGCCGTCGTGCCCGCGCAACGGTGCCGCGGTCGATTGCAGCCAGTGCCCGGCCGCCCCGAGGTTGGGGAAGAAGTCTTCCTCCTCGTAGGCGCCGTCGATCAGGGAAGACGGCTTGTACTTGTCGCGGAAATTACGGTCGGTGGCGGGATCGATATTGTCGACGATCAGGTCGGCCAGCAAGGGGCGCGGCTTGGTGTAGAAGGCTTGCCAATGCTGGCGCGTGCCCACCATTTCGTGCGTGCCCCAGCCCAGCAAATGCTCGCAGGCCTTGTTCCAGTGGGTGATGACATGGTCGACGTCGATGACAAAGGTCGCAACGGGGTGACCGTCCAGCAATTCGGACAGTGCTATGGCCGTGCGCTCGACAGTCCTTTCGTTGTAGAAGCTACTCATGTCAAAGTGGCATCTGATATGGACGATCTGATTATACGGCGGGAAATAGAAAAGGTGCGCGTGCGATAGCTAACAGTCATAAAGCCCGGGCTTGGGCAGGCTAGGGCTTTTGGAGGGAACACCATGAGCACAATTATTGCAGGACATTTCCAGTTGCAGGAAACGGCGCTCGACGTGTGCGCAGCGTTCAAGGCCGCCGGCTTCGACGCCGGCCGTGTGTCGACGTTCTTCAACAATCCTCCCGGCCAGCACAATGTGATCCCCACCGGCGGCGACCGCGCCCAGTCGCCCGGGGCCAAGCAGACGCCGGAAGCGGTGGCCAAGGGCGAGGTCACCGGCGCGGCGGTCGGGGCGGCCCTGGGTGCGGCCACCATTCCCTTGACCGGCCCGGTGGGGCCGGTGCTGGGCGGCCTGGTCGGCGCGCACGTCGGCTCGCTGTACAGCTTCTCCGAGATGAAGGAAAAAAGCGAGTCCGGCCCGGCGCCACGGCACTCCGGCATGATGGTTGCCGTTGCTGTCGAGCAGGAGCAGGAAGCGCGGGCGATCGAGCTGATGCGCCAGCAGGGCGCCGAAAAAGTCGAGCGGGCGCAAGGCATTATCGAAAACGGCGACTGGAAAGATTTTGATCCCTTGTCAGTCCCGCAATATGTCTGAATAGCCTGTTGCGGAATGCAAACGCCCCCTGTGCGAAAAGCAATTTTCGGTATGATAGTTGCTACAATAAAAGCAGCGAACTAGACGTGGATCATGACCACGGCGTGCCGTCCAGTACATCATCTGCCACAAGAGCTATCGCTTTGTTCTGAGGGGGAGAGAGCCAATGACACAGGCATGGGTAGTACTTTCGCGGCCGGACCGCCGCGACATTTCGGCGCCGACCGAAGCCCAACTGGTGGCGGCGCTATCGGATGTGTACGGCGGCAAGATCAACGGCCCCGACGGCATTCCCGGCAGCGCCACCCTGAAGTTCGGTTATGACGACGGCCTGATGTACCAGGTCGAAGTGGAGCAGAACGGCGCCGTGCGCTTTGAGGAATGGTCGGACCGCGATTGCGAGATCGCCCTCGCCACGCCGCGCCATATGAGCTGCAAGCAGGAAGATGCGCTGCAAATCTGGAAGTGGCTGGCCATGCGCCAGGTAGCCAAGATCCGCAGCCAGGCCTGGCTGTCCGAAGATTAATGTGACATCAGCAGCGGCAACGTCATCGCGTCGAGCACGCTGCGTGTAACACCGCCCAGCAGCGTTTCGCGGAAGCGCGAATGCCCGTACGCCCCCATCACCAGCAAGTCGCAATCGCGCTCGCCAGCCAGGGCCAGCAGCTGTTCGCCGACATTGCCGGGACGCTTCAGGATGCCCAGGCGCTCGCTTTGTCCCAGCACCAGTTTCGCCATCACGCCATGCCGTTCCAGCCAGGCCAGGATATCGGTTCCCGCCGGTTCGCCGAACACGCCCGGGCGGGCATCGGCATCGACAATCGCCACCGTCACGCTGTCGGCGCGGCGCAGCAGCGGCAGCGCGTCCTGCAATGCGCGGCCGGCTTCGCGGCTGGCGTTCCAGGCGACCAAAATGTGGCGCGCCGGCGCCGGTCCGCCCGGGCTGGCGACGCCGTCGCTGCTGACGGCAATTGCGCCGGAGGGACGCGCCGCAAAAGGAATCACCAGCACAGGCTTGCCGCTGCCTGCCAGGACCTCGGCCGGCACGTCGGGACCGCGCCCGTTCGGGGTCAACTGGCCGACAATCACCAGGTCGGCATGGCGCGCCATCAGGCTCAGGCCGGCGGCCGGCTCATCGTCCAGGATGCGCTGTTCGAATGATTGCACGCCCAGCGCCTGCAGGCGCGGCGCGAATTCAGCCAGCGCGTGGCCGGCGCGCTCGCGCAGGATATCGAGGTGGCGCGCCAGGTTGGGATCCTTGTCGTCCACCGTTTCGTTCTGGTACAGGAAGCGTGAAATGCCGGTAGTGGCTACGCCAATGACATGGGCGCCTTCCTGCAGCGCCAGTTCTCCCGCCAGCAGGATGCGCGCCGCGCTGTGGGGCGCTTCGTCAACGTGCACCAGGATGGTTTTGTATGCCATGGCTTTGCCTCAGCGCAGGGCGGCCGTCGCCTTTTCCAGCCGCGTCTGGCAGGCGATGCATAGCGGCGCTTCCGGCCGGGCGTTCAGGCGCGAGAAAGGGATTTCATTGCCGCAGTTGTCGCACAGGCCATAGCTGCCTTCGTCGATCTTGGCCAGGGCGTGGCGGATACTGCTGAGCTGAGCCTGCTTATGTTCGTCGGCTTCCAGCTCGAGCTGGTTCAGGGTGCGGTTGCTGGCGCTGTCGGCCGGCGAGGTTTCAATTTCCTCGACCGCCGGAACGCGCGCCAGCTCGCCGTCCATGCGGCCGGCAAGCTGCTGCAAAAGTGCTAGCTTGCGTTGCTCCAGCGCGGCTTGCAACGATGCAAGCTGATCCGGCGACAGGCCCATGGCGGTCTCCACGAATTCATTGTTCGGAAGACCATTGTATGCCTGCTGCGTTATTTACGCACTCTCGCGTGCATGGCGTGCGGCCAGCTGCTTTTTCAGGCTTTCCAAGGGGGCCGCCAGGTGTTCCGGCCGTGCCGCCGCGATCGCCGCCGCCACTGCCAGCAAGTCGGCGCTGAGGCCGGCCAGCTCCTTGACGCGCTCAATGCGGCGGATGGTGTCGCGTGCTTCGGCGGCCAGGCGCAGCAGCTCAGGCAGGGTGACGCCCATGCCTTCCAGCGAGTGGCTGGCGGCATCGACGTACAGGCTGTTGGCTTGCTGGCGCAGGGCGACTTCGTTTTCGAACAGGGCCTGGGCGGCGCCGTGCGTCAGCGGCGCCGCGCCGCCCTGGCCGTTGCTGCCTTCCAGCCGCTGCTGCTGGCGGATACCGCGCATGATGCGTTCGTGCAGTTCATCGGCGCTGGCGGAGAGGCTGTCGGCCAGCGTTTCCAGGTCGTGCGGCAGGGCGGCGGTCAGGCTCATGGCTGGGCTCCTTTGGCGATGGCAGTTGACATGACAGGGGGCGCTGCGCTGGCGGCGTCGACTGCGGGCAGGGGGTCGAGGCCGCGGTACAGGGCTGCGTGGCGTTCGCGCAAGGCGTCGATGTTTTGCGCGGCCAGCGTGTGGCGCAAGCCCAGCAAGCGGTATTCGCGCAGCTTTTCCTGCAGGTGCGCGCGGGCCAGCGCAGCCAGCAGGCGGTCGCGCGGCGCATCGGCGTAAGGAATTTCCACGTCCAGCATGCCCAGCACGATGCGCTGTTCGTTGTCGTGGTTTTTATTGAAGTAGCGCAGCAGGGTGTGCATCGCATCGAGCGTCCCTTGCAGCGGTTCGTAGCCTTCGCGCAGCATGGCTTGCACTGCCTTGTCCTGCTCGCGGGCGGTGGCGGCGCGCAGCAGCAGGCGCACCAGGCCGGCGTAAGCGTTGACATGGCGGTCGGTCAGGCCGGTGTCGGGCCAGGCCTTGATGCTCTCGGACATTTGCTTGACCTGGTCGCCGTAGCTGAACGTGCTGCCGCCGGCCAGGGCGCCGAGCGCGCGCAGGTAAGTGGTGGCAGCGCTATGCAGCGCGATGAAATCGGGATAGGCGTCGTGGCGCTTGCGGTCAATCGCTTCCTCGCGCTGGACGGCCGCGGCGCTGAGATAGGGTTGCTCGCGCTGGAAAGTATCGCGGAAGCGTTGGCTGAGATCGTTGAAGCCGGCCAGCTTGGGCGCGTCGTCGGCGAGGGCGCGTACTTCTTGCAGGCGCGGATTGCTGGCGCAGGCGGCCAGTAGCAGGCACAACAGGATGCACAGGTAGCGTTTCATGATGGGTCTCCTCGGGCGGCAGAGACCATCTTGCACCTCGACGCAGCTGGCGCGTTTGCGCCAGCGCAAAGGTCAGGCGCGAAGGTAGGGGGCGAGCCAGGCCAGGCTGTCTTCGGTCCGTGTGCCGGGCAGGTATTCGCAACCGATCCAGCCTGGGTAAGCGAGTTCGTCGAGCAAGCGGAACAGGTAAGGGTAGTTGATCTCGCCGGTGCCCGGTTCGTGGCGACCGGGCGCATCGGCCAGTTGCATGTGGCGGATGTTGGGCAGACAGGCGCGGATGGTGTTGGTCAGTTCGCCTTCCATGCGCTGCATGTGGTAGATGTCGTACTGCAGGAACAGGTTGGGGCGCGCTGCTTCGCCGATGATGTCGAGCGCCTGCCGGCTGTGGTTCAGGAAATAGCCGGGAATGTCGAAATGGTTGATCGGCTCGATCAGCACGTCAATGCCATGCGGCGCGAACTGGTCGGCGGCGTATTGCAGGGCGCGCAGGTAGGCTTCGCGCGCCCGCTCCGGCGCCAGGCCGCCAGGCAGGATGCCGGCCATGCAATGCACGCGCGGCGTGCCCAGTTCCCTGGCATATTCCAGGGCGAGGCCGACGCTGTCCTGGAATTCATCGAAGCGGCGTGGATCGCAAGCCATGCCGCGCTCGCCCGCCTGCCAGTCGCCCGGCGGCAGGTTGTGCAGCACCAGCTGCAACTGGTGGCGCTGCAGGCGCTCGTTGATATCGTCGGTATCGAAGGCGTACGGGAAGAGGAATTCCACGCCTTTAAAGCCTGCCGCATGCGCCAGTCCGAAGCGCTCGATGAAGGGCGCTTCGGTGAACAGCATGGACAGGTTGGCTGCGAATTGTGGCATGCCCGCGATTATAGCGGGCATGGTACTGGCTTAGCGAGGAGGGCGGTTGCGCGGGGCGTTGGATGGGCGCGATCCGCTCGGGCTGCCGCCTGGGCGGGCGTCGCGGCGGATGCCGCCCGGAGCCGCGCCGCGCGGTGCGCCACCGCTGCCGTTGGCGGCGACGCGCGGCTTGCCCTGGCCGTTCTGGCTGCGGTTGCCGCCGCCGTTACCGCCATTGCCGTTGCCGCCCTGGCGTGGCGGACGGTTCGTATGGCGGCCGACGCCGCTGCGCAGCTGGATCGGTTGCGCCTTGGCGTTCGGGTCCGGCTCGAAACCGGGGATGATTTCGCGCGGCAGCGTGACCTTGATCAGGCGTTCGATATCGCGCAGCATGACGTGTTCATCGACGCACACCAGCGAGACGGCCTCGCCCTTGGCGCCGGCACGGCCGGTACGGCCGATGCGGTGCACATAGTCTTCCGGCACGTTCGGCAAGTCGTAGTTGACCACGTGCGGCAACTGGTCGATGTCGATGCCGCGCGCGGCGATGTCGGTGGCGACCAGGCACTGCAGCGTGCCATCCTTGAATTCGGCCAACGCACGGGTACGCGCGGTCTGGCTCTTGTTGCCGTGGATGGCCATGGCTTTCACGCCGTCCTTGCCCAGTTGCTCGACCAGCTTGTTGGCGCCGTGCTTGGTGCGGGTGAACACCAGCACCTGGGTCCAGGCGTGGGTGCGGATCAGGTGCGACAGCATCGGGTGCTTCTTGTCGCGGTCGACCGGGTGGATTTTCTGCGAAATGATTTCCACCGTCGAATTGCGGCGCGCCACTTCGATGGTCTTCGGGTTGTCCAGCAGGCCGTCGGCCAGGGCCTTGATCTCGTCGGAGAAGGTGGCCGAGAACAGCAGGTTCTGGCGCTTCGGCGGCAGGGCAGCCAGCACTTTGCGGATGTCGCGGATGAAGCCCATGTCCAGCATGCGGTCGGCTTCGTCGAGGATCAGGATCTCGATCTTGTCGAGGTTGACGGTGCCCTGGCCCATGTGGTCCAGCAGGCGGCCCGGGGTGGCCACCAGGATGTCGACCCCGTGCTTGAGCAGCTTGATCTGCGGGTTGATGCTGACGCCGCCGAAGATCACGGCCGAATTCAGCTTGGTGTATTTGCCGTAGGTCTTGACGCTTTCTTCCACCTGGGCCGCCAGTTCGCGGGTCGGGGTCAGGATCAGGGCGCGGATCGGGCGCGGCGAAGTATTGTTGGCCAGTTTGCTGCCGAAGGCATCGGTGGACAGGCGGTGCAGTACTGGCAGCGTGAAGCCGGCAGTCTTGCCGGTGCCGGTCTGGGCGCCTGCCAGCAGGTCGCCGCCATTCAGTACGGCAGGAATGGCCTGGCCCTGGATGGGAGTAGGGGCTGTATAGCCGGTTTCGGCGACCGCGCGCAGAATGGCATCGGACAAGCCGAGATCGGAAAAGTTCATAGTTATTATATAAATTATGTGGAGATTATTGCCATACGGAAACGTCGGCCCTGTGCGGAGTATATCAGCAACTCAGAATCGTTGACGCACGGCAATAGCAAAAGAGGCCCCGCAGGGCCTCTTTTGTGGCGGTTTTGGGCTTGTTTTTATGCAAATTCTGCCAGCAGGCCAACCATCTGGCCGAACACCTTTGGCGACGCCGCGATGATGTGGCCGGTATTCATATAGTTGGATTCGCCGTTGAATTCGCCGGCGATGCCGCCGGCTTCGGTGACCAGCAGGGCGCCGGCCGCGATGTCCCACGGCTTCAGGTTTTTCTCGTAGTAGCCGTCGAGGCGGCCGCAGGCGACGTAGGCCAGGTCCAGGGCGGCGGAACCGGCGCGGCGGATGCCGTGCGAGCGCTCGGCCATGATGGTGAACATCTTGGCGAATTCAGCGATCGCAGCCGGGCTGCCTGGCTTGTAGCCGGAAGCGAGCAGGGCGCCGCTGATGCGGTCGAGCTTGTTGACGCGGATGCGCTTTTCATTGAGGTAGGCGCCGGCGCCCTTGGTGGCGGTGAACAGGTCGTTGTGCACCGGGTCGTAGACCACGGCCTGGGTCACTACGCCTTTTTGCTGCAGGGCGATGGAGATGCAGTACTGTGGGAAGCCGTGCATGAAGTTGGTGGTGCCGTCCAGTGGATCGATGATCCACACGTATTCGCTCTCGTCATTTACGGTGCCGGTCACGCCGGATTCTTCGGCGAAGATGGCATGGTCGGGATAGGCTTTCAGCAGCACTTCGATGATGGCCTGTTCGGCGGCCTGGTCAACATCAGTGACGAAGTCATTGTGTTGTTTTTCAGTTACGTTCACGCGATCCAGGTCGAAGGATGCGCGGTTGATCACAGCGGCGCCACGGCGCGCGGCCTTGATGGCCGTATTCAGCATTGGGTGCATACTAGCTTCCGTAAAATAGACATTGCCGCCCACGGAAACGCTTCGCGCATCCGGCAGCGGAAATGATGACAAGATTGAAAAAGAGCGGCGCGTTGTGCGGGCAGAGTAAAATGCGGCCCAACGCAGAATCCCGCTATTGTAAATGAAGCAGACCGAAACCGCACCTTCCGCCTTCCATCGCCTCCGGGTCGTCCTGGTGGAAACCAGCCGCCCGGGCAATATCGGATCGGTGGCGCGCGCCATGAAAACCATGGGTTTTTCCGACCTGGTGCTGGTCAATCCGCGCTTTGAAGGGGCTTGCGAACATGAGGAAGCGGTGGCGTTTGCCTCCGGCGCGCAGGATATCCTGTCCTCGGCGCGCGTCGTGGGCAGCATGGCCGAAGCGCTGGATGGCATCAACTTCACGGCGGCCGTATCGGCGCGCTTGCGCGAATTCTCGCCGCCGGTGGTGACGCCGCGCGAATTTGCCGGGCAACTGGCAAGCGGCGCCGAGTTGCATGCGGCCCTGATCTTCGGCAACGAACGCTTTGGCCTGCCGAATGAGATTGTCGAGCCTTGCAATGTGCTGGTGAACATTCCGGCCAATCCCGACTATTCCTCGCTCAACCTGGCGCAGGCCGCCCAGGTACTGGTGTATGAATGCCGCATGGCGGCGCTGGATGGGCAGCGCGCGGCCAGCCCGGTCGGTTTCCATGGCGAGACAGCCAGCGCGGCGCAGATCGAGGGCATGTACGAGCACCTGGAGCAGGCGCTGGTCGAGGTCGGTTTCCTGGATGCCAGCAATCCGCGCAAGCTGATGCCGCGCTTGAAACGGATGTTCGCGCGCGCCGGGCTGGAGACGGAAGAGGTCAATATCCTGCGCGGCATTGCGCGCCAGATGCAGGTGCGCAGCCGCAAAGATTAGAGTCCTTTCTCTAGCCGGGGCGCGGCGGCGTCCTTAGAATCCCCCTATAACTATTAAGAGGGGACTAGATGCAACGCAGATCATTCTTGAAGGCTGGGCTGCTGGGCGGCCTGGCGCTGGTCGCCGGCGGGGCCGTCTACCGGCAACTCCGTCCGGCCGTGGCACAGCGTTTTGCGCTCGACGCCGAGGGCCGCACCATGCTGGCGGTCCTGATTCCTGCCATTACCGGCGTGTCACCCGAAGCGGCTGCGCTGCAGGCGGCAATCGACCGCGTCGGCGCGGCGATCAGTGGGCTGCCGCTGCGTGTGCAGAAGGAAATCAGCGACCTGTTTGGCTTGCTGAACATGGCGCCCACGCGCCGCCTGCTGGCCGGCGTGCCAGCCTGGCAGGAAGCGACGCCGGAGCAGGTGGCGGCTTTCCTGGAAGGGTGGCGCACGCATCGCACCGAGATGCTGCAGACGGCTTACCACGGCTTGCATGACCTGGTGCTCGGCGCCTGGTATGCCGAATCTTCCACCTGGGCGGCGATCGCTTATGCCGGCCCGATGAAGGAGTTGAGCGCATGAGCAGCCCGATCCCTGATCCAATCCAGGCCGGCATCGCCGCCGGCTGGCAAGTCATCGATGCTTCCACCTTGCAGCAGGACCGCAGCTTCGACGCCGACGTGGTCGTGGTCGGAACGGGCGCGGGCGGCGGCGTGACCGCGGAAATCCTGGCCCAGGCCGGCCTGAAAGTCCTGATGGTCGAAGAGGGCGCGCTGAAATCGTCGAAGGATTTCAAGATGCGCGAGGCGGACGCCTATCCATCGCTGTACCAGGACTCGGCTGCCCGCAAGACCGCCGACAAGGCAATCAACATCCTGCAGGGCCGCACCGTGGGCGGCACCACGGTGGTCAACTGGACATCCAGTTTCCGCACCCCGGCCGACACGCTGGGCTGGTGGCAGTCGAAATACGGCCTGCGCGACTATAGCGTCGAAGGCATGGCGCCATGGTTCCAGAAAATGGAAGAACGCCTGCACATCAACGACTGGCCAACCCCGCCAAACGCCAACAACGACCTGCTGCGCACCGGCGCCGACAAGCTGGGCATCAAGACCGCCCTGATCCGGCGCAACGTCAACGGCTGCTGGAACCTGGGCTATTGCGGCATGGGCTGTCCGACCAATGCCAAGCAGTCGATGCTGGTGACGACCATTCCGTCGGCACTGGAAAAGGGGGCCGTGCTGCTGACGCGCACCCGCGCCGAGCGTTTCGCACTGGCCGGTGGCCAGGCCACGTCGCTCGAATGCGTGGCGCTGACCGCCGATGGCATGGAGCCGACCGGGCGCCGCCTGACGCTCAAAGCGCGCCACTTCGTGGTGGCCGGCGGCGCCATCAACTCGCCGGCGCTGCTGCTGCGTTCCGGCGCGCCCGATCCGTACCAAGTGCTTGGCCAGCGCACCTTCCTGCATCCGGTGGTGGTCTCGATGGGCCTGTACCCGCAAGCGGTGGAAGCTTTCAATGGCGCACCCCAGACCGTGTATTCCGACCATTTCCTGCATACCCAGGCGCTGGACGGGCCAATGGGCTACAAGCTGGAAGTCGCTCCGCTGCATCCGGTGCTGGGCGCAACCACGCTGGCGGGTTACGGTCCGGCCCACGCCAACCTGATGAAGCGCTTTGCCAACGTGCAGGGCATGCTGGCGCTGCTGCGCGACGGCTTCCATCCGGAAGCGGCCGGCGGCCGCGTGACGCTGCGCAGCGACGGCTCGCCGCAGCTGGACTACCCGTTGACGTCTTACTTCTGGGAAGGCGCCCGCCGCGCCTTGCTGACCATGGCGGAAATCCAGTTTGCCGCGGGCGCCGACGGGGTGGGCCCGGTGCACGAGCTGGTACGGCAGCCTTACAGGAACTGGGATGAGGCGCGCCAGGCGATTGCCGCGCTGCCGATGCAAAAGCTGCTGACGCGGGTCGTCTCGGCCCACGTCATGGGCGGCTGCGCGATGACGGGCGACGCTGTTACCGGCGTGGTGGCGCCGGATGGCCTGTACCGCGGCATCAGCAACCTGTCGGTGCACGATGGCTCGCTGTTCCCGACCTCGATCGGCGCCAATCCCCAGTTATCGATCTATGGCGTCACGGCGCGCCTGGCAAGCGGCCTGGCCGAGCGCCTGGCAAGGAAGGCCTGACCAATGGTAAAGCGCATGCTGCTGATGATCATGGCCATGCAAGTGGCCGTTGCGGTCCTCATCGCGTGGGCGCTATCGCACCTTGTTCCGGCCGACGTGGCGCTGCTGCTGGCGGTGATCGTT
The DNA here is from genome assembly GCA_966077345.1 of uncultured Duganella sp. GTDB lineage: Bacteria > Pseudomonadota > Gammaproteobacteria > Burkholderiales > Burkholderiaceae_D > Rugamonas. The sequence goes on along the minus strand of CBHREK010000004.1, from coordinate 120,117 downwards.
GTGCTATTGGTACGCCTGGCGATCACGGCCAACAATTTCCGCATGACGCTGCGGCCGGTGCCGGAAGAGGCGCATCTGGGCTTGCTGCAGCGGATGCAACTGTTCTTTCACGAGTATGCCTCCACCATGGCGGTGACATCCTGGCATATGCTGCGCCACCAGCCGCGCATGCATATTGCAAGGTCGCCGCGCGGCCTGCCGGTGCTGCTGGTGCACGGCTATGGCGCCAATGGCGGCTTCTGGGTACACCTTGCCGCCCAACTGGAGGAGCGAGGCTACAGCCATGCCACCGTCGACCTGGAACCGGTGTTCGGCGATATCGACGATTTTGCCGTGCAGCTGGAACAGGGCGTGCAGGCGTTGCTCGCCGCCAGCGGCAGCGAAAGAGTCATCATCGTGGCGCACAGCATGGGCGGGCTGGTGGCGCGCGCCTGGCTGCGCCGCTTCGGGGCCGCGCATGTGGCGCGCATCATCACGCTGGCCACGCCGCACCATGGCACCGACCTGGCGCACCTGGGGCCGGGCCACAATGCGCGCCAGATGCAGCGCAATGCAGAATGGCTGGCGCAACTGGATGCCGCTGACCGCCGCCAGCGCGGCCTGTTCACTTCCATCTACTCCTGGCACGACAACATCATCGCGCCGCAGGATTCCTGCCACTTGCCGGGGGCCCGCAATATCGCGCTGCATGGCGTCGGCCATGTCGGCATGGGCCGCCATCCCGCTATCGCAAGCCATATTCTTGCGGAGATTTTGGGGATCACTTAGACTGTCTTGAGGCCAAGCAAGAAACGCTGCAATTTTGACCCTAGTTGGTTTCAATAAGAAAGCGGGACGATGGCGAAAGACTACGGCAAGCTCGAAGAAACCCTGGAGGCCGAAGAGTGCTTTGGCAGCCTGCTCGAATCCATGCCGGACGCCATTGTGGTGGCCAACGAATGCGGCCGCATTGTGCTGGCCAACTGCCTGGCGGAAGACCTGTTCGATTACTTGCCGGGGGAAATGCGCGGCATCGCCGTCGAAGCGGTCCTGCCCAAGGGGACCGAGGCTTGCGGAGTGCGCAAGGACGGGGACAAGTTTCCGGCGGACGTGCGCAGTAGCCAGTTGGGCGCCGGCGACAGCAGGCTGCAAGTCTATTCCGTGCGCGATATCAGCGAGCTGGCGAAGGCCAGCCAGGCCAAGGAGCGCTTCCTGGGCAGCATGTCGCACGAATTGCGCACGCCGCTGAATGCCATCATCGGTTTCACCGGCACCTTGCTGATGCAGCTTCCGGGGCCGCTGAATGCCGACCAGGACAAGCAACTGCGCACCGTGCAAGCCAGCGCGCGCCACCTGCTCGCCCTGATCAACGACTTGCTTGACTTTGCCAAGATCGGTTCGGGCAAGGTGGAGCTGAATTCCGAGCTGTTGAATTGCCGCGCCATTGTCGAAGAGCTGGCGCTGGTCTTTCGCCCGCAGGCGAAACAGAAAGGGCTGGTGCTGCATTTCCGCGCCCCCGCGCAAGCCGTGATGGTGCGTACCGACCGCCGCGCCCTGCAGCAGATCCTGGGCAACCTGATGAATAACGCGATCAAATATACCGAACGCGGCGAAGTCAGTATCGCACTGGAACGCAGCGAGGCGCAGGGCAAACCCGTGGTGCAAGTCAGTATCAGCGACACCGGGACCGGGGTTACGGAAGACATCATGCAGCAACTGGGCATTCGCCTGAGCCAGAAGTTGGCAGCATTGTTAAACGGGTCGATCCGGCATTTCGACAAACCGGGCAATGGCAGCATATTTGTGCTCACATTGCCGCTGGAATAGCGGATACTAGAGGCGATACATTGACAGGAGTACCAATGTCAGCACGCATCCTGATTATCGAAGACAACCCTACGAATATGGAGCTGATGGTTTACCTGCTCCGTGCCTTCGGCTATCAGCCGCTCCTGGCCCACAACGGCGAGGAAGGCGTGGAAGTAGCGCGCCGCGAAGTACCCGACCTGATCATCTGCGACGTGCACCTGCCCAAGCTCGATGGCTACGGCGTGGTGGCGCAACTGAAGCAAGACCCGCAATTGAAAGATATCCCGGCGCTGGCGGTGACCGCGCTGGCCATGGTCGGCGACCGCGAAAAGCTGCTGGCTGCAGGCTTTGACGGCTATATCGGCAAGCCGATCGAACCGGACACCTTTGTGTCGCAAATCGAGTCTTTTTTGCCGGGGGAGATGTCGCCCCGGGATGAGAACGACATCGCGACGATCCTGATCGTCGACGACCATGTGCTGAACCGCGAATTCCTGATGACGCTGCTTGGCTACAGCGGTCACCGGCTGCTGGAGGCGTCCAGCGGCATGGAGGGCTTGAAAGTGATGGAGTCGGAACGGCCGGACCTGGTCATTTCCGACATCCTGATGCCGAACATGGATGGCTATGAATTCGTCAACCGCATCCGCAGCAAGCCGGAACTGGCGGATGTGCCGATCATCTTCTATACCGCCACCTACCGCGAACGCGAAGCGATGGCGGTGGCCGAAGCGTGCGGCGTGCGCTGGGTGCTGCCCAAGCCGTCCGACCCGGACGTGATCCTGAAAACGGTGCACCAGGCGCTGGGCATGGCGGGGCAGGGCGAGGCGCTGCCGGCATTCGCCCCGGAACCGCCCAGCCAGGGCCGCCTGTTCGATATCGAGCACAAGGTCGCGGAATACATCGACGAACTGGAGTCGAGCAGCCAGCTCATTACGCGCATCGCCAACAACGGCGAGTCGCATGAAGGCGAGCCGGAGCACCTGAACCAGATGACCGAGCGCCTGTCGCGCTCCCTCTCCAGCCTGCAGGCGGTCAGCCTGCGCCTGACGGCCCTGATCGAACTGGGGATTGAGCTTGGCGCCGAACGCGATGCGCAGGGCCTGATCGAAATCGGCGTGCGCGTGGCGCAAAATATCTGCGTGTCGCGTTTTGCCTGCATCGGCGTACTGGAACAGGATGCGAATGAAGCAAGTTATTTTGCGTCCTGCGGCGTGGGCGAGCAGGCCAAGGTGGTGGCGAGCCAGGCGCGCGCCGGCATCCTCGACAGCCTGTTGCAGCAACGGCAGCCGGTGCGCATGAGCCGCCTGGGCGGGGATCCCAGAGAAATCGGGCTGCCGAGCGGACACCCGCAGGTGCACTCCTTCCTCGGCGTGCCGATCGCCTCGCGCGAGCGCGTGCATGGCTGGCTGTACCTGGTGGACAAGCTGGGCGCCGACGAATTCAACGAAGTCGATGAGCGGGTGGCGGTGACGGTGGCGGCGCAGATCTCGGTCGCTTACGAAAACCTGCTGCTATACGAGGAAATCAGCCGCCACCATGCCCAGCTCCAGCTGGACATGAACGCGCGCATCCGGCTTGACGAGGACCTGCGCCGCTTCCGCCTGGCGATGGATGCCACGGCTGACGCGATCTTCCTGGTCGACCGTGCGAATTCCTGCTTCATCGACGTCAACGTGACAGCCTGCCGCATGCTGGGCTTCGCACGCGAGGAATTCCTGAAAGTCGGGCCGGACCGTGAGCTGGATCCCGGCCTGCAGCCTTTGCAGGACCTGTACGACAAGCTGCTGGCGGGCGACCAGAGCGGGGCGATGGCCGAGCTGCTGCTTGAATGCAAGGACGGGGCGCCGCTGTCGGTGGAAGTGCAGCGCCGCACGCTGCGCTCGGGGCAGAACTGGATCCTGGTGGCGGTTGCCCGCGATATCACGGAGCGCAAGGAAGCCGAGCGCCGCCTGCTCAAGCTGGCCCATTTCGATACCTTGACCGGCTTGCCGAACCGCAGCCAGTTCTACGATTCGCTGACCTTGTCATTGAAACAGGCGGCCGAGCATAACTGGGCGCTGGCGGTGCTGTTCCTCGACATGGACCGCTTCAAGAACATCAACGATACGCTGGGCCACACTATCGGCGACGAGCTGCTGCGGCAGTTCTCCAGCCGCCTGGTGGAGTGCCTGCGCGTGCGCGACACCATCGGCCGTTTCGGCGGCGACGAGTTCGCGGCGATCCTGATGCTGCCGGAAGGCGCACAAAATGCCATCGCGGTGGTCGACAAGATCCGCGAGGCGATGCGCCAGCCCTTCGACCTGAAAGGGCACGAGGTGACGGTGACGGCCAGTATCGGCATTTCCGTGTTCCCGGACGACGGCAGCGATCCCGATACCTTGATCCAGTACGCCGACACGGCAATGTACCGCGCCAAGGAGGCGGGACGCGACGCCTTCCGCTTCTTCACGGCGGAAATGAACGCGCAATCGCTGGCGCGGCTGGACATGGAAAATGCGCTGCGCCGTGCCATCGACAACAATGAGTTCCGGCTGTTCTACCAGCCCAAAGTGCATATTGCCTCCGGCCGCATCAGTGGTGCCGAGGTGTTGCTGCGCTGGGAACGTCCGGGCCATGGGCTGGTGTCACCGGCGCTTTTCATTCCGCTGCTGGAAGAGACCGGCCTGATCGTGCGGGTGGGGAGCTGGGTGATCCAAGAATCCTGCCACAAGATCTCCGAGTGGGCGAAAGGGGATGTCGGGCCGGTGCATTTGTCGGTCAACGTGTCCGGCATCCAGTTCTTCGTTGGCGGCCTGGAAGAGGAGGTGATGCGGGCCATCAAGGAGAACGATATCTCGCCGGAACTGCTGGAGCTGGAGCTGACTGAAAGTTCGCTGATGTCCAATGCCGAGGAAACGATCACGGTCCTGCAAAACCTGAAGGCGCTGGGCGTGAAGATTTCGATCGATGATTTCGGCACCGGCTACTCTTCGCTGGCCTACCTGAAGCGCTTCCCGATCGATAAGCTGAAGATCGACATCGCTTTCGTGCGCGAGGTCACCAGCAATCCGGACGATGCGGCGATCGTGCTGGCCATTATCAATATGGCCCACAGCCTGAAATTGAAGGTGATTGCCGAGGGCGTGGAAAAGGATGCGCAACTGTCCTACCTGCGGCGCCATGACTGCGACGAAATGCAGGGTTATTACTTCAGCCGACCCTTGCCGGAAGCCGACTTTGTGCAGATGCTGCGCGAAGGCCGGCACCTGCAAACGCCAACCGACGAAAGCATCGTCGACCAGCAAACCCTGCTGATTGTCGATGATGACGCCTTCATGCTCGATGTGTTGAGCGACTTCCTGGCGCAGGATGGCTACCGGATTTTGACCGCGCAGACTGCGGCGGAAGGTTTCGACGTTTTGGCGCGGCACCGTGTTCAAGTGATCCTGTGCGACCAGTGCATGCCGATGATGACCGGGACCGAGTTCATGGAGCGGGTCAAGAACCTGGCGCCGGATACGTTCCGCATCATGCTGTCGGCCTATGCCGACCTGACGCCGATCATGGCCGCCATTAACCACGGGGCGATCGACCGCTTCTACACCAAGCCATGGAAAGGCGCCGTGCTGCGCGAGAATATTCGCGAGGGCTTCCGGCTGCATTCGCAAATCAGGGCGCCGCAATACCTGAATTAGTCTGCAACCTGGCCGAGGGCTGCAAAGTGCAGGACCCAACTGCCTTTTTCAGCCTTGACCAGGGCCGCTGCTTCGTCGTCGTAGAATGCGCCGACGGGACAGGCGCCCAGCCTCCTGGCGACCGCGCCCAGCAGCCAGCGTTCGCCCATCAAGCCGGCTTCCAGGAAGGCCATGCGGTAGCCGCGTGCGCCGTTTTTTAATGCTTGCGCGCTGTCCGTCGACAGGATGAGGACGACAGCGGCGTCGCCGATGACGTCCTGGTCAAGTGCCGCATTGCGGGCCTGGATCGCGAAGTCGCCAAGCTGCACGGGTTGCAACGCATGCCGCGTTGGCAGGTAGCGGTAGACCCCGGGCTTTAGTCCCGCTACGCGGTTCACCACCAGGTCAGCATGCAGGGCGCCTGACAGGAGCGGTGCTTGCGCCATGTCCGCCAGTATCGATGCCAGTTGCCGAAGCTGGATCGGCTGTTCCGAGAAGCGGCGCTGGCTGCGGCGTTGCAGGATGGCGCGGGCCAGGTCCATTGTCGCTCCATCGCCCGCCGGAAGCGCGACCAGTCGCTCGGTGCCGGGCTCGCGCGCGCCGGGTGCGGCGCTGTCGGCGGTGCGGCCAACCTTGCCATCGATATCGTCGGCGCCGACCGTGGCCATCGACGTGGCAGCGTGGACCTGGCCGGTGACGCCGAGGCCCATCGACTTTGCAGAATGCTCGTCGCCGGCGCGCTGTCGCTGTGCCGCCGGCTTCGCTGGCGCGATTGCAGTAGCGCTGGAAAAAGCCGTCACTGCAATGACACCTTCCTGCAAGCCGTCCAGCCCGAACGCTGACGCAAGAGCCGTTTCGTCGAACTGTTCGAGAGGGACAGCATGTACTCCAACATAGTGTCCCGCCAGCCGTGCGTTCTCCAGCAAGTGCCCAAGGTCGGCCGCGACGTAGCGGTAGGCGCGATCGCGGTACTTGTAGCCGGTTCGCTGGAAGACTGCCGACACCACCATCAGCAAATCCACCTCGACCGCTAGCAATCTGGAGGGAATTCCGCCGAGCCATGCCAGGCGATGCTGGTCGGGATCGAAGTGGTAAAGCCCTGGCTGAAGGCCATCTACGCGCCGGACCAGCAGGTAAAGCTCGGCAGGAAAAAGGGCGCCGGAGGAAGGCGCCGCGCGCAGTGCAAGTCCGCCGCGCCTGGCAGTTACCCCTGCGGTCAGGTGGAGTAACTGCCCGACAGCTGAAAGGTCAAGCGCGCGTCCCGAGGCCGGCGCCGCCGGGCCTCGCAGCATGGCGCCAAGACTTCGAGAGCCTGCCTCGCCCGGTGCCGCGCGAGGCAATGCAATATGCGGCGACCCCGGATAGCTTTTGAAGGGCGCTTGTTGCGCGCCCCAATCCACTGCCGGAGCGCGGCGCAAGACGCCGCTGCGCGAGGCAGAAGACGCTTCGTGGTAGCGCAGCACCGTCGCGATCGTCGCCGCAAAGGAGTCACCAGGTTCGCCCGGCACGCCAGCTGCTGGCTGCACGCCGCGCCCGCCCCAATGCGCACCAAGCGCGAATGCGAGCGCCAGGGCGCTTGCGGCGCCGGCGGCACGCGCAATGCCCCGCCAGGCGCTGGCGCCGTCCTGGCAGGGACCGCGCACCGGCGGCTGACCGGCCTTGCGTTGCCGCAGCCAGCGCAAGGCCGTCGGCAAATTGAAGAACAAGTGCAGTGATACCAGCAGCAGCGTTGCATAGCCGAACAGGTAATGCCAATCGAACACCGGAAGCTGCTGGTTGGCGACCCAGAACAATCCCAGGCCAGCAGTGCAGAGAAGGTAGGCCATCAGCAACAGGCTGCTGTGCATGTTGACCGCAAGGCGCGACGGTACTTTCCCGCGCCAGGCCAGCGCGAGCAGGGCGGCATACACCGCCAACGGCAGCAGCACCCACAGGATTTTCGGCCCCATGCGGGCATTGTAGAACGCATTAGAAGCCCTGTTCTAGAGAGTGCGCCGTAAAATGATCAAAGAACAAACAGGAGCCGCCGCCATGGGTAAAAAGACGAAATCGTTTGAGGAAAGCGAAGAACGGCTGACCAAGGCAGTACGCGAATCGGCACAGGAGATCTGGAAGGCGGGGCTGGGGGCCTTCACCGACCTGCAAAAGCGCGCCCGGGCCGTCGAAGGCGACCGCGCCGGCCATGTGCGCGAAACCGTCAATTCGCTGGAAAAAGTGTTCGAGGAGCGGGTCACGCGGGCGCTGGACTCGATTGGCGTGCCAATGCGGCAGGACATCAACGCCCTGATCGACCGGATGGATGAATTAAGCCGCCAGGTCGAAGAATTGAAGGCTTTGGTGAAAAAGCCAGTCAAAAAGGCCACAACGAAAAAAGCGTAACTTCTGGAAAACTTCTAATAGTGATATCCTTGCAGGGGAAACAATAGAGCCCCCCTGTTATGCTACAAAAAGCGCCAAGACGAACCCGCGAACGCATCCTGGAACTCTCGCTGCGCTTGTTTAACGAGTTCGGCGAGCCAAATATCACGACGACTGTCATTGCCGAGGAGATGAATATCTCCCCGGGGAACCTCTATTACCATTTCAGGAACAAGGACGACATCGTCAACTCCATCTTCGTCCAGTTCAAGGCCGAGGCGGAGCGCATGCTGCAGGTGCCGAGCGGCCGCCGTTCGAACGTGGAGGACGTGTGGCTGTACCTGCACCTGATGTTTGAGCTGATCTGGCGCTACCGCTTCTTCTACCGCGACCTGAACGACCTGCTGTCGCGCAACCGCAAGCTGGAACTGGAGTTCAAGGAACTGCTGGCGCACAAGATCAAGGTGGCGCGCAACCTGTGCCTGGACCTGCGCAGCGAAGGCTCGCTGGAGGCCAGCGATATGGCGATCGATGCGATGTCGGTGAATATGGTGGTAGTGGCGACCTATTGGCTGTCCTACGAATACGTGCGCAACCCGCGCAAATACTCCGAGCAGCAATCGATGGCCGATGCGCTGGCGCGAGGCTGCTACCAGGTGCTGTCCCAGATCGGCCCTTACCTGCGCGGCGAGACCAGCTTGCTGTTCCAGAAACTGTCCGAAGAATACCTGAAGAAGCTCAAATGAAATCGATTTGCGTATATTGCGGCGCCAATGCCGGCGCTTCCCCTCGTTACGCCGAACAGGCGCGTGCGCTGGCCGCCGCGCTGGTGGAGCAGAACCTGGCGCTGGTGTATGGCGGCGGCAACGTGGGCTTGATGGGCGTGATCGCCGACGAAGTGCTGCGCCTTGGCGGCGAAGTGACCGGCGTGATCCCGACCGCACTGGTGGAGCGCGAAGTGGGGCATACCGGCCTGACGCGCCAGTTCATCGTCAAGGACATGCATGAGCGCAAAGCCATGATGGCGCAACTGTCGGACGGCTTCATCGCCATGCCGGGCGGGATGGGGACGCTGGAAGAACTGTTCGAGATGCTGACCTGGTCGCAGCTCGGCATCCACAGCAAGCCGGTGGGCCTGCTGAACGTCGATGGTTTCTACGACAAACTGGTCGGCTTCATCGAGCACGCCCGCGACGAGGGCTTCATCAAGCCGCAGCACGCCGCGCTGGTGCGCGTGAACGCTTCGCCAGACGCGCTGGTGCAAAGCCTGCGCGGCTAAGGCCAGAGCTTCTTGCCGGACGCATCGAGGTGCGTCAGGTACAGGCGGGTGTCGAACTCGTATTGGTGGTAGTTCGGCTCCATATAGGTGCACAGCTTGTAGAACGCCTTGTCGTGTTGTTTTTCTTTTACGTGGGCCAGTTCGTGCACCGCGATCATCCGCAGGAATTCCAGCGGTACCTCCCTGAACATCGTCGCAACGCGGATCTCGTGCTTGGCTTTCAGCTTGCCGCCCTGGACGCGTGAGACGGACGTGTGCAAGCCAAGGGCGTGGTTGATCACGTGGATCTTGCTGTCGAATGCCACTTTGTCAATCGGGGCCGCATTGCGCAGGAATTCGTTGCGCAGGTCCTGGACGTAGTCGTACAGTGCACGGTCATTGCGGATATCGTGGGCTTTCGGATAACGTTGCAGCAGTACTTCGCCAAGGCGGCCCTGGTCCAACACCTGGCGGACCTGGGAAAGAGTCTGTTCTGAGTAAGCGCTGAGGTATTTCATGGCGGGGCGAATGGTATCATGGCCGCATGCGCACCCACGTCAATTCGGTGGGACTGCTGGTGGTCAGCGACCCCGTTTTGAACTTCAGCTATCCCGCCCACATCCCCCGAGAATGCATCGATGCCTTGCCGTCGCTGCCGGGTGTTTACATCTTCCGTGACGCCGCGGGCAAGCCAATCTACATCGGCAAGAGCGTGAATATCCGCACGCGGGTGCTGTCGCATATGCGCACTGCCGAAGAAATGCAGATGCTTGCGCGCGCCGCCACCATCGACTTTGAGCGCACCGGCGGCGAAATCGGTGCCTTGCTGCGCGAGTCGGAGCTGGTCAAGCAATACCAGCCAGTGTTCAATTCAAAGCTGCGCCGTTTGCGGGAAATGTGCTCGATCAGCATGGCCGGCGACGCTCCCGAGATCGTCTTCGCGCGCGAGGTGGACTTTGCGCTGGCCGAGCAGCTTTTTGGCCTGTTTGGCAGCAAGAAAGCAGCCCTCGAAACGCTGCGCGACGTGGTCCATGTGAGTGGCTTGTGTACCGTTGCGACAGGGTTGGAGAAGGGCGCGCCTGGGCGGCCATGCTTCGCGCGGCAGGTGGCACGCTGCAAGGGCGCTTGCACTGGCGAGGAGTCCGCATCGGATCACGCGGCGCGTGTGCGGCTGGCGCTGGCGCCTTTGCGCGTGACGCCATGGCCGTTTGCGGGCGCGGTGGCCATCGTTGAAGAGTCGGCGGGACTGCGCCAGCGCGCGATCGTCGACCGCTGGTGCTACCTCGGCGCCGACAAGCGGCGATCACTCACCGTGCGCTTTGATATCGATGTGTACAATATCCTCGTCCGCCCGCTGCAGTCGGGCACCTTATGCATCGAGGAGCTTTGAATGTCGTTGAAGTTCAATGTATTCGGCACGCGCATCCATATCGAGCGCCAGGGCGGCCAGTGGGCTGCATTCTATCCAGGTTCGGACGGCAAGCGGCGCCCGGCCGATTTCGTCATTCCGCACGATGTCGACGAGGCCGACCTGGCCCTTTACCTCGGCGATCTTTTCCATGAAGAGGCGCGGCCTGCCTATCCTGAAGTGATCAGGGTAGCGTAATCGTTCCATCAACGCAGGTGACGGCGTTGCCGCCGACGCGGATGACCTCATCGCCAATTGACAGCTTCAATATTCCTGCGCGTCCGACACGCGCGCCTTGCGACGCAAGGAATTCACGGCCGAAGGCGTCTGCCTGGCCGGTGTGACGCAGGTAGGCGGCCAGGCTTCCATTGCCGCTACCGCAAACAGGATCTTCGTTGACGCCATGTGCAGGCGCGAAGGCGCGCACTTCGATCTGTGCCGCAGCCCCTGCCGCGTGTGGGCCGAAGATCACCACGCCAGTGTGGCGGCCCCTGGTGTCTTGCACCTTCATCCGCGCAAAATCAGGAGCGCATGCCAGCACGGCTTCTGCGCTTGGCAATTGCGCGATCACCCAGCGCGCGCCAACATCGACCAGGTGCGGCGAGGCGCCTGGCGCCAGCGGCGTGTTGAGGATGGCAAGGAGTTCGTCAGCCTGCCCGCCATCGAGCGCGGTACAGGTCGGGGTGGGGAGGTCAAACGCGATCCATTTGGCACCGTCCGGGCCGTTTTCGACCGTCAAGCGGACCTGCCCGGCGGTGCATTGCTGGACCAGCGCGCCATCGCGGGCAGTCACCATGCCGGCCTCCAACAAGGCGTACGCTGTGCCGATGGTTGGATGACCCGCGAACGGCAGTTCACCACCGGACGTGAAAATTCGCACGCGGTAGTCGGCGCTGCTGGCCGTCACAGGGAGCACAAAGGTGGTTTCGGACAGGTTGGTCCAATTCGCGATTTGCTGCATCTGCGCCGTGGACAGGCCAGTGGCGTCAAGCACGACAGCAACCGGGTTGCCCTTGAAGGGCGCGCTCGTGAAGACGTCTACAGTTTTGAGGGGAACGGTTCTCATGGCCTCAAGTGTATTTGCCGCTTACCGCGGGCTAAAGCGACACTTGTGCAATCCTGGGCCAGTACTGTACTGGCCCTGTGACCATCACACATCGGCGTCGCGTGCGGACTCGAAGCGGGCGCGTGTCAGTTCTTCGTTGCTTTCGCCGAAAGCGTAGTTCGCCTCCAGCCACATCACATTGATGATCGCGGCGAAGACAGCGACGCAAATGCCGAGGATCCAGGTGAAATACCACATGGCTGATTCCTTTCAATATGCGGTGTGTTCGTTTTCGTGGATATGAGCGCTGGTGACCTTGCCGCGTACCACCCGGTATACCCAGCTTGTGTACATCACGATAATCGGCAACATGATCACCACCACCCAGAACATCACGGCCAGCGTCTTGTGGCTGGAGGTGGCGTCCCACGCGGTCAGGCTGTGCGACGGCAGCAGCGAAGAAGGCAGCACGAAGGGAAACATGGCGCCACCGGCCGTCAGCAGGATCCCTGCCACGCTTATGCCGCTGGCGAGGAAAGCGGCAACCGTGCGGCGGGCGGCGCTGAGCACGATCACCAGTACGGCGCCGAGGAATGCTGCGGCAGGGAAGGCCAGCGTTATTGGCCAGCGCGCGTAGTTGTCCATCCAGGCGCCGGCGGCAACGACCACGGTTTTTGCCGGTGGCATGAAGGCGGTACCGGCATCGGGCATGGCGGTAATTCGGTAGCCTGGCAGGGATGTGGCGACCCAAGCCCCGGCAGCGGCGAACAACACGATGGTCAGCGCGGCGGCGGCCATCGCCATGCGGCGTGCGCGGTCGGCGATGACGCCTTCTGTCTTCTGGTGCAGGAAGGTTGCGCCGTGCATGGCCAGCATGGCAACAGCCAGCACACCCGACAGCAGGCCAAATGGATTGAGCAGCTGGAAGAAATTGCCGGTGTATTCGAGCCGCAGCAAATCGTCGTAGCGAAACGGCAGGCCTTGCAGCACATTGCCCATGCCGACGCCGAAAATCAGCGGAGGGACGAAGCCGCCGATGAACAGGCCCCAGTCCCAGGCATTGCGCCAGCGCGGATCGGCAACCTTGCTGCGGTAGTCGAACCCTACCGGCCGGAAGAACAGGGCAAACAGGGCCACGATCAGTGCGATGTACAGGCCGGAGAACGCGGCGGCATACACCAATGGCCAGGCCGCGAACAGGGTACCGCCGGCGGCGATGAACCAGGTCTGGTTGCCCTCCCAGGTCGGGCCGATGGTGTTGATGATGACGCGCCGTTCGGTGTCGTCCTTGCCAAGGAAGGGCAGGGACATGCCGACACCGAAGTCAAAGCCGTCGGTCAGCGCAAAACCGAGCAGCAGCACGGCGACGAAACACCACCAGATCACTTTATAGGTTTCGTAATCGAAGATCATGATTGCTGCTCCCAATGGTATTTGCCGGTATGCAGGGCGCTTGGGCCGAGGCGGGCGTACTTGAACATCAGCTTCATTTCAATCACCAGCAGCACCGTATAGAACAGGGCGAAACCGGCCAGGCTGAAATACAGGTTGGATGGCTGGACGTTGGAGGCAGACAGGTGGGTCGGCAGGATGCCCGCAATTGTCCAGGGCTGGCGGCCGTATTCCGCCACGATCCAGCCCAACTCCGCAGCAATCCACGGCAGCGGAATCGCAAACACGGCCAGTTTGAGCAGCCAGCGCTGCGGCGCCAGGCGCTGGCGGATCAGGAAGTAGAACGAGGCGCTGAAGATGAACAGGAATAGAATCCCCAGGCCGACCATGCCGCGGAAAGCCCAGAAAAGTGGGGCCACTTTGGGAATGGTGTCGTCTACCGCCATCCTGACCTGCGCATCGGTTGCGTCGACAACGTTCGGCGTGTATTTTTTCAGCAGCAGTCCGTAGCCCAGGTCTTCCTGCAGCGCCTTGAAGTTGGCCAGCGACTCAGGCGATTTGTCGCCGGACTTGATGCGCGTTAGCGCGGCGTAGGCCTTCATGCCGTTGCGAATGCGGACTTCATGGTGCGCCTTCAGGTCCGAAATACCGGTGACCGGCTTGTCGACCGAACGCGTCGCAATGAGGCCCATGACGTATGGAATCTTGATGGCGTAATCGGTGCGCTGCTGTTCGTCGTTGGGCAGTCCGAATACAGTGATGCCGGCAGGGGCAGGTTCCGTATGCCATTCGGCTTCGATGGCGGCCAGCTTGACCTTGTTCACTTCACCCACCGTGTAGCCGGATTCGTCGCCCAGCACGATCACGGACAGGGTCGACGCCAGGCCAAAGCCGGCGGCAATTGCGAACGAGCGCAAGGCAAAGGCTACGTCGCGCGCTTTCAGCAAGTACCACGCCGAAACGCCAAGCACGAACATCGAGGCTGTCACATAGCCCGCAGCGACGGTATGCACGAACTTCACTTGCGCCACCGGGTTGAAGATCACGTCGGTGATGCTGGTCAGTTCCATGCGCATGGTTTCGACATTGAACTCCGCGCCGACCGGGTGGTTCATCCAGCCGTTGGCGATGAGGATCCACAGCGCCGACAGGCTCGAACCCAGCGCCACCAGGAAGGTAACGAACAAATGCTGGCGCTTGGATAGTTTGCTCCAGCCGAAGAAGAACAGGCCGACGAAGGTCGATTCGAGGAAGAAGGCCATCATGCCTTCAATCGCCAGCGGCGTGCCGAAGATGTCGCCCACGTAGTGCGAGTAATAGGCCCAGTTGGTGCCGAACTGGAACTCCAGCGTGATGCCGGTGGTGACGCCCATGGCGAAGTTAATGCCGAACAGCTTGCCCCAGAATTTGGTCATGTCGCGATAGATCTCGCGACCGGTCATCACATAGACCGACTCCATGATGACCAGGATCCAGGACAACCCCAGCGTCAGCGGAACAAACAGGAAATGGTATAAGGCCGTGAGCCCGAACTGCAGCCGGGACAGGGCAACAACTTCATCGACGGGTGCCATCATTCACCTTTTCGGTCAGGGTTGGCGCGGGCGTTGCCAAGAGGTGATTCTCCACCTGCTCGGTCGGCAGCCGCATTTTCTTGGTTTGGGGATGCGAGAAGAAGGCGTACCACAGGCCATACAGCAGCAAGGCCTTCACGGCCAGCGCGAGCGTGATCGTCAGTGCCAGGCTGCGGCGGCCGGGGGGCTTCATTTGCTGTCCTCTTCCGCCTCGCTGCGGCTGGAGCGGAATTTGCCGCGCACCACATCGCCGACATCAAGCAGCTTCTTGACGGTAGAGCCCATCTTCATCAGCGAAGCCAGGGTATCTGGCGACAGGCGCTGCACGTCGTCGAACCAGGAACTGGAAAGCTCGATCAGTTCATACATTTCACGCATGCGTTCCTGGGCGTAGCGGTCTTCCGCGGTGGAAGCGGATTCCAGCATGGCGTCGCGCAGCATCGACAGGGTCGGTTCAACTTCGCGGCGGCGGCGTTCTTCCAGCAGGGCCTTGAAGATGTCCCACACGTCTTTCGGCGGTTCGAAGTACTCGCGGCGGTCATTCGGCTGGTGCAGCAGCTTGACCAGGCGCCACGACTGCAGCTCCTTCAGGCCCATGGAGACATTGGAGCGCGAAAACTCCAGGTGTTCGGCGATTTCGTCGGCGTTCAGCGGGCGGTTGCTGACGTAGAGCAGGGCATAGATTTGCCCGACGGTGCGGTTGATCCCCCAGCGGCTGCCCATTTCGCCAAAGTGGAGGATGAATTTCTGCGCGAGCGGGCTGAGGTTTACCATTTCTTGATCTACTTCCTTGAGTTTTTGAATTTTCAGGATTTCCTGAAATTATAGGACGATTCAAAAAACTTTGCGCTGTATAATTGTGTATATTGCGCTTTCGGAAAGGAATGCTGATGAAACGTATCACTGCTGTCTTGCTGTTATGCGCGGCCGGCGCTGCCTCTGCCGCAGATATCACTGTATCCGCCGCAGCCAGTCTCAACAACGCTTTCCGTGAGGCAGCAGCAGCCTACGAGGCGGCGCACCCGGGTGACAAGGTCCTGCTGAACTTCGCTGCATCCGATGCGCTGGTGGCCCAGATTGCCAAGGGGGCGCCGGTGGACGTTTTTGCCTCCGCCGACCAGGAGGCCATGAACAAGGCGCAGCCGCACGTGGCGCCGGGCAGCCGCCGCGACTTCGCCAGCAACCGGCTGGTGGTGGCCGTACCGTTTGGCAGCAGGCTGGACCTGCGCACGCTGGCCGACTTGCGCCAGCCGGCGCTGCAGCGCCTGACCACCGGCAATCCGGCCAGCGTACCGGTGGGCCGCTACACCAAGAGTGCACTTGAAAAAATAGGGCTGTGGGGCGAACTGGAGCCGAAGTTCGTGTTCGGTACCAATGTGCGCCAGAGTCTCGATTACATTGCGCGTGGCGAGGTCGAGGCGGGGCTGGTGTACCAGACCGACGTCGCTTCGCAAGCGGAGAAGGTGCGTACCGCAATGGTGGTGCCGACCACGACGCCGATCACCTATCCGCTGGCCGTCATCAAAGATGCGCCAAATCCGGCGGGTGCGCGCGGTTTTGCCGATTTCATCATGTCGGCCGGCGGCCAGGCCATCCTGGCGCGCCACGGCTTTGGAAAACCATAAGCAATGGATGCTGCGCTGATCGCACTTGGCCTGTCACTGAAGGTGGCGTTGTGGGCTACCTTGATTGACCTGGTTCTGGGCATCGGCTTCGGCTACCTGCTGGCGCGCGGCCGCTTCCCCGGCCGCGATGTGCTGGACGCCGTGCTCACGTTGCCGATGGTGATGCCGCCGACGGTGCTGGGTTATTACCTCCTGGTGCTCATCGGCCGCAATGGCCCGATCGGGCATTGGCTGCAGCAGCACTTTGGCATCAACCTGATTTTCACATGGCAGGGTGCCGTCATCGCCGCAGCGGTAGTCGCTTTCCCGCTGGTGCTGAAAGGTGCGCGTTCAGCCTTCGAAGCTGTCGACGTGCAGTTGGAGCAAGCGGCCCGTGTGCTTGGCGTACCGCCGCTTGGCGTGTTCCTGCGCGTCAGCCTGCCGCTGGCGTGGCGCGGCGTGCTGGCCGGCACCTTGCTGGCCTTTGCGCGCTCGATGGGCGAGTTTGGCGCCACGCTGATGGTGGCCGGCAGCATTCCCGGCAAGACGCAAACGCTGTCGATTGCCGTCTACGAGGCGGTGCAGGCGGGGCAGGACGATACGGCCAACCTGCTGGTGATCATTACGTCGCTCACCTGCATCATCGTGCTGGTGGCTGCGAACCGGCTGGTGCCGAATCGCGCGCAGGGGGCGGTATGACGATCAGTGTGAACATTCGCAAGGCCCTGCGTGCCGGGGCGCGCACTTTCCAGCTCGATGCGCAGTTCGAATCGGCAAGCAAGCGTGTGGTGATTTACGGCGCGTCGGGCGCAGGCAAGAGCCAGATGCTGAAGGCGATTGCCGGCTTGTCGCGTCCCGACAGCGGCGTCATTGAACTGGATGGGCAGAAGCTGTTCGACAGCAGCGCGGGCATCGATGTGCCGGCGCGCAAGCGGCGTGTCGGCTACCTGTTCCAGGACTACGCATTGTTCCCGCACCTGAATGTGCGGCAGAACATCGGCTTCGGCCTGCAGCGCGGCTGGTTCAATCCGGCGCCGCGCGGCGAACCGGAAGCGGTGCGCTACTGGCTGGAAGCTTTCGGCCTGGCCGAGGTGGCGCACCAGCGGCCGGCGGAATTGTCCGGAGGCCAGCGGCAGCGCGTGGCGCTGGCCCGTGCGCTGGTGGCGGAACCGAGTGCGTTGCTGCTTGACGAGCCATTCGCTGCGCTGGACCCGGCCCTGCGCGTGCGCATGCGCGCCGAACTCGATAGCCTGCAGCGTCGGCTCGATATCCCGATGCTGCTGATTACGCATGATCCCGACGATGCCGCCACTTTCGGCGGCCACGTCTTGACGATGGCGGACGGCCGCGTGGCCGGGGAGGGTAGCAATGGTTAAAGAGGTCGCACTGCAAGGCGAAGTGTGGATCACGCTCGATGGCAAGGACTTCGGCGGGCACCAGCGCGTCGAGCTGCTGGCCAGCATCGCGGAGCATGGTTCGATCACGCAAGGTGCGAAGGCAATCGGCATGAGCTACAAAGCCGCCTGGGATGCGATCGATGCGATGAACAACCTGGCCGGCGAACCGCTGCTGGAGCGTTCCGCTGGCGGCAAGGGAGGCGGCGGCACGCGGCTGACGCATCGCGGTGCGCAACTGGTCGCGAACTTCCGCCGCATCGAGTACGAACACAATGTGTTCATGAAGCACCTGAGCCGCCAATCGCAAGGGTTGGCAGATGATTACCTCCTGTTGCAATCAATGAAAATGAAAACGAGCGCACGCAATCAATTCTCGGGAACGGTGGCGAGCATCAAGCCGGGTGCGGTCAACGATGAAATCACCTTGTGCATTGTCGGAGGCCAGGAGATTGTTGCAATCATCACACACGAGAGCGCAGAAAGCCTGTGTTTGCAAGAAGGAACTGAAGCTTTCGCTTTAGTTAAGGCTTCTTCGATCATCCTGGCAACCGGCGAAACCGGCAAACTGTCGGCGCGAAATCAGCTGCGCGGCACGGTATGCCGCGTCCAGCCTGGGGCCGTTAATTCCGAGGTGACCATCGCCTTGCCCGGCGGCGGCACCATCTCGGCCACCGTCACGTGCGACAGCGAGCAATCGATGGAGCTCGAAGTGGGCGTCGAAGCGACTGCCTTGTTCAAGGCATCGAGCGTGATCATAGGTGTTCCGATATGAATTCCGTTTTGCAACATTATTAGGATTTGCTAAGCTAGTCCACTTTTCGGGCCCGCCCCGTCCTTTGTGGGAAATGAGATGGAACTGCTAGCAAAATATTTCCGATGCCAGGGGCGCATCAATCGCCGTACCTGGCTGACACGCATCATCGCACTTGCCCTGGTCTGCCTGGCCTTCGGCATGCTCGCCAACGAAGTGCTGGGCGATCCCGGCGCCGCAGTGTTTGCGGCAGCATTCATGTGGGGCGCGCTGGCCGTGTCCACCCAGCGCCTGCACGATATCGGCCGCTCCGGCCCGAGTCTTCTTTTGCTGTTGATTCCTGTCCTGGGCCCACTCTGGGTACTGCTCCTGCTTTGCCGCCGCGGCGGGGAAGGCAAGAACCGTTACGGCGACGACCCGCTGTCGCGCCACGATTACCTGCAAGTGAACATCGCAAAGTAAGACTATGCCAACCGTAAACGACGTCACCCAGCTCAACCCGATCAATGTCTACGCCGTAGCGACACCCAGCACCACGGCGGATTTGCAGGACGCACTGCGCAAGACCAGCTTGCCGATTTCCATCGGCGGCGGCCACTTCAGCATGGGCGGCCATACCGCCAGCCCGGGCAGCCTTCACCTTGATCTGCGCGGCATGAACCGCGTGCTTGAATTCTCGCCGGCGGACCGCCTGATCCGCGTGCAGGCCGGCATTCGCTGGTGCGATATCCAGCGCTTCATCGATCCGCACGGCTTGTCGGTGAAGATCATGCAGACTTATGCCAACTTCACCGTTGGCGGCGCGCTGTCGGTCAATGCCCACGGACGCTATATGGGCCTGGGCCCGGTGGTACTGTCGGTGCGTTCGATTACGCTGGTACTGGCCAGCGGCGAAGTGCGCGAGGCGAGCCCCAAGGAAAACAGCGAGCTGTTTTACGCGGCCATTGGCGGCTACGGTGCGATCGGCATCATCGCCGAGGCGGAGCTGGAACTGGTGCCAAACACGCGCGTGCAGCGCAACAGCGTGAAGATGCTGACCAAGGATTATCCTGCCTGGTTCGACGTGAATGTGCGCGGCCGCAAGGAGATCACTTTCCATAACGCCGACCTGTATCCGCCGTATTACAACCGCGCGCGCGCCGTGACATGGACCGAAACGGACCTGCCGGCCGACAAGCCGCGCCTGCAACCGCTGAATCGCGCCTACCTGGCGGAGCTGTATTTCCTGTGGTCGGTGTCGGAATCGCCTTTCGGCAAATGGCGCCGCGAATACCTGCTCGACCCGCTGTTGTACCGGAAGAAGAAGGTCCACTGGCGCAATTACGAGGCTGGCTACGACACGGCGGAACTCGAGCCCCTGGGCCGTACCGAGCGCACTTACGTGCTGCAGGAGTATTTCGTGCCGTGCACGCGCATGGACGAATTCGTGCCGAAAATGTCGGCCATTCTTGCCAAGCATCGTGTCAATACGATCAATATCTCGATTCGCCACGCTCTGTCCGATCCGGGTACGCTGTTGTCGTGGGCACGCGGCGAGACCTTCGCATTCGTGCTGTACCACAAGCAGCGCACCCGCGACAATGCGCGCGAACGCGTTGGCGTGTGGACGCGCGAACTGATCGACGCAGTGCTGGAATGCGGTGGCACCTACTACCTGCCGTACCAGCTGCACGGCACCCACGAGCAATTCCACCGCGCCTATCCGCGCGCGAAAGAACTGTTTGTGCTGAAGCGCGAGCTCGATCCCGACTACCGCCTGCGTGGCGCGCTGTGGGACAAATACTATGCGCCGACGCTGGACCTGGACCCGGCAGGAGAGGCGGCACGCCGTTCGCTATTCCATTCCGTGTATGGCAGCGAGCGCGAAGCGGACAAGTTCTACGCCTTCCTGCAGAACATTTTCAACCTGTTCCCGGAAGACCGCTTCCACACGCTGATCCGCAAGGCGACCACCGAAAACCACGACGAGGAATCGATCTACCGCGCCTTGCAGGCCGGCCTGCCGGGCATCACGCCGCCGCTCTCGTTGCTGCGTTATGCCTTGCCGTCGCTGATGGTGCAGAAAGAAGAAATGGGCGTACAGGCCAAACGCCTGTTGGGTGACCAGGTATTGAGGGACTATGTGGAAATCGGAACCACCGGCCGCTACGTCAACGCACTGCGCAAGCATCTCAAGCTGAAGGGCAAGGTGACGCTGGTGCATGACAAGGCGCCGGGCTATTCGCCGGTCGACATCGTGGAGCGTGGCGGCTTGCTGCAGGTCGGTAAATTCGTGCACATGAAAGACTACACGCCACTCGAACTGCCGGAACAGAGTGCGGACCTGGTGAGCTGCTTTGTCGGCCTGCACCATATGGAACCCGAAAAGCTGAAGCCTTTCCTTGCTTCGGTGGCGAGCATCGTGCGCCCTGGCGGCTACTTCGTCGTGCGCGACCATGACGTGAAAGACCGAACGATGGACGATTTCGTCAGCCTGGCACACTGCGTGTTCAATGCCGGCCTGGGCGAGCCGTGGGCGGTCAATTCGTCCGAGCTGCGTTTCTTCGCGTCGGTGGATGAATGGATCAAGCGAGTGGAAGCCGCCGGCTTCCAGCACACGGGCGAACGAATCGTGCAGGATGGCGATCCGTCCGCGAACGTCCTGATGGCCTTCAAACGGATCTGATATGCGCAAACTCTTGCTGGCATTAAGCCTGCTGGCCGCTTGCCTGACCAGTTCCGCTGAGAGCCCGATTGCGCCGGAACAGCGGCGCAGCGTCGAGCAGACCTTCCTGACTTTCCCGGAATGGTTCCTGGTGCACAGTCCGGCCGAATATGCCCGTTATGTGAAGAAGCATCCGGCCCATAATTTCCCATTCCTCGGGCATGTGGGCCAGATCTGGAGCAGTTATGCAGCGGTAACCGAGGAGCAAGTGCGCGCCAAGTACCCCGGCAACCCCGGCTACCACGTCATGATCGGCGTGATCGGAGGCAGCACCACGGTGGAATACGGCCTGCGCTCGTTGTATGAAAATACGCTGGGCCGCGTCAGCTGGGCCACGGCGTCGGCCTTGACGCCGGAAGATGAATACGGTGCACAGGTGGCACAGGATTATGTCGATTTCATCCGCAAGGAGCCTTGGTATCTGTACGACTTCAGCGCCAAGCTGAAAGGGCTGTGGGCCGACACGCCGCTGTTCGGCGCGAATATGCTGCGCAAGCTGGAGCGGCGCTATGCGCTGACCACCGAGTACCTGGTGAAGGCTGCCTACGGCAAGTTGATCAAGCTGGGAACCAGTGCCGCCTATGAGCCTGCCTTGATGACGACACAGGTCGTCGCCGACCACGAACCTTACGACCTGGCCGACATGCCGAACGTCAAGCTGCTGCGCATGCTGGACGATGGCCGCGCCGTGCTGGAACTGCCGCGCTATTACGACTTCCGCCTGGCGGCGACGCGCCTCGGGCTGCAGGACGTGCAGCTGCAGGACATTGCCGGCAACAGCGGCGTGATCCTGGTGACGGTGCTGACGCGAGGGCCGGGAACAGCGGCGCCGCCGGACACCCGGGTACTGTTCGAGCAGCCGATCCTGACCGAGCCGGGACGCAAGCGGGTAGCGCTGGTCATGCGGGTGGCGGCACTGTCGCGCTACCTGGTCGACGCGCCGCGCCAGGGCGTGGAAGTCGAACACGTGTATGACTATTAAGCGCCTGCTGGCCTATGCGCTGCTGGCGCTGGCCGGCGGCGTGGTCATATTGGGAGCTGTGGCGGTATGGCAGGCGCAGGCGCGCCAGACCGGCAACCGCGAAGCGCTGGCGCCGAAGGGAGGCGAGTTCGTCGATGCCGGCGATGCACGCGTGTTCATGCAGCGAGCCGGTAGCCGGGATGCGCCGGCCGTGGTCTTCCTGCACGGCACGGGCTCCTGGAGCGAAACCTGGCGCGCATCGATGGCGACCGCCACCAGCCTGGGCTACCAGGCCATCGCACTGGACATGCCGCCATTCGGTTATGCGATTCCGCCCGTGTCGGGCGAGTACGACAAGCAGCAACAGGCAGCGCGCTTGCGCCGGGCGCTGGACAATGCCGGCATCCGCCGTGCAGTGTTCGTGGCGCATTCCTTCGGCGCGGCGCCCTTGATGGAAGCCTTGCTGTCCACGCCGGACGAGGGCAGGGTGCAAGCCCTGGTGCTGGTCGATGCCGCGCTGGGCCTGGACGGTGAACAAGCGCAGGGCGACAGCATGCTGCAATCCGTGCTGCGATGGCGCTGGATCAGCCAGCCCTTGGCGGCCGGCTTGCTGACCAATCCTGCCTACACGGAAAAACTGCTGAAAAGCTTCGTCAGCGAAAAAGAAAAAGCCACGCCTGCCTGGCTGCAGGTCTACCAGCAGCCGCTGGTGTTGGAAGACAGTTACAGGCACGTTGCAGCCTGGCTGCCGGAATTGCTGGCGCGGCGCGGCCATGCAGCCAGCGACCTCCTGGATGCCTATGGCCGGATCACCTGGCCGGTGACCCTGCTTTGGGGCGAGACCGACACGATCACGCCCCTGTCGCAGGCGGAGAACCTGCAACGCCTGATTCCCGGCGCAAAAATCGTGCGCATCCCGCGTGCCGGGCATATCCCGCAGATCGAGGAACCCGAACTGTTCCAGGACGCGTTGGCACGCATCCTGCAGGACGCCAAGCCCGGCCGCTGATGCCGTGGGGCGTCAGCCTGGCTCGCCTTTTTCTCCTTGCCGGTTGCCGCTGCGGGCAGTCTGTCGACTCTCGCCACCCTTGCGGCCGATTTCGGCCATGTGCTCGCGGTCGCGGCTCACCACTTCGCCGCCTTTCTGGCCGGCGCGGCGCGCTTCTTCCGAGGTGAATTCATGCGCCGTACCCTTCTGGTGCGCGGCCTGGCCGCCCTTGCTGGCAATCATGCGCTGGGTTTCCTTGTCCATCGCCGCGAAGCCGCGCTTGCCATTACCGGTCCTGACCTGCTCGTCCTGTGTCGCCATGATCCACCTCCCTCAATGTGCCCAAGAATCCGGGCGCGGGCCCGGGCCGGAAACAGCGCCGTGGCTGCTTCTTGGGCTTTGAGGGAAGGTCGGCGGTAAAAGTTCAAATTATTTTTCGGCTTCAGGAGCCGGCCTGGCCGGTGGCAGAACGCTCGCCCTCCGCTTCGGCGGTATTGTTTCCGCGCACCGGTTGGGCGCCGAAATCGTGCTCCAGTTCTTCCTTGCGGTCTTTCAACTGTTCACACAGCTGAACCAGGTCGGCATCGCTTTGCCTTACTTTGGGGAACATTTCCCGTTCTTCTTCGGTTACGTGGTGCTCCACGCATTCACGCAATTTCTGCACCGTGCCATCCAGTTCGCTGTCGCCGGCGGCCATGCCCCGGATGTGCTCGACCAGTTCCTTGATGGTGCCATGTTCTTCCAGCGCTTCATCGACCTGCTCTTGTTCGCCGGTTTCAGCACGGACGGCAGGGTAGAAGATTTCTTCTTCAATCGTTGCGTGGATGGTCAGGTCCATGCAGATCTGCTGCGCCAGGTCGTGCTTCAGGCCTTGGTGCGAGGCATCGCATTTTTCGAATTCGTGGAAAAGTTTTTTGACCTTGTCGTGGTCGGTGGTGAGAAGCGCCACGGCATCCTTTGCCGTGGCGCCTTGATTTTGCTGGCTCATGCTGGCTCCCTTCGCTGCGTCGGTTAGGCCGCGCCGCCGCAGGAGGAGCGATCAAGCGACCTGGAGAACCAGCTTGCCGAAGTTCTTGCCTTCGAACAGCATCGTCAACGCCTGCGGGAATTTCTCGATGCCTTGCACGACATCTTCCCGGCTCTTGATCTTGCCTTCCTGCAGCCATTTGCCGAGCGCGGCAACGGCTACGTGGTAGCGGTCGGCGTAGTCGAACACGACCATGCCTTCCATGCGCGCGCGGTTCACCAGCAGGGCGAGGTAGTTGGCCGGGCCCTTGACCGCCGTCGTGTTGTTGTACTGCGAAATTGCGCCGCAGATCACGATGCGGGCCTTCAGGTTGATGCGCGTGAGAACGATGTCGAGGATGTCGCCACCAACGTTGTCAAAGTATACGTCAACGCCATTTGGACAGTGTTCCTTCAGGCCGGCACGCACGTCGCCGCCCTTGTAATCGATGCAGGCGTCGAAGCCGAGCTCATTGACCACGAAGTCGCATTTTTCCTTGCCGCCGGCAATGCCGACCACGCGGCAGCCAAGCTGCTTGGCGACCTGTCCGACGGTCTGGCCGACGGCGCCGGCCGCGCCGGATACCACCACGGTTTCACCGGCTTTCGGCTGGCCCACTTCCAGCAGGCCGAAGTAGGCGGTCATGCCCGGCATGCCGAGGGTATTCAGCCAGGTGGTGGCAGGCGCCAGGCGGGTGTTGATCTTGTGCAGGCCGGCGTGGCGGTCGTCGGCCGCGCCAACCCAGTACTGCTGCACGCCGAAGCCGCCGCCGACCTGGTCGCCCACGGCAAAGCGCGGCGACTTGGAGGCGACCACTTCACCCAGGCCGCCGGCGCGCATCACTTCGCCGATGCCGACCGGGCGGATATAAGACTTGGCGTCGTTCATCCAGCCGCGCATGGCGGGGTCGAGCGACAGGTAGAGCGTCTTGACCAGCACTTCACCGTCGGCCAGCTCGCGTACCGGCTCTTTGGTGATTTGCCAGTCGCTGTCCTTGGGCAAGCCGACCGGGCGGGCGGCGAGGCGGAACTGGGTGTTCTCCATATTTGCTCCTTTTAAGAAATAGTACGGTCATTCTATTCCGGAATTTGGCAGCCGTGGCAATGTTCGTGCGACAATACCGTCCCGCCTTTGACCTGAAAGTGCCATGAATCACCCAGAATACATCCTCACGCTCTCTTGCCACGACCAGCGCGGCATCGTCCATCGTGTATCGGGATTCCTGGCTGAACATGGCTGCAACATCATCGATTCCGCCCAGTTTGGTGACGCGGAAACGCAACGCTTCTTCATGCGCGTGCACTTTGCGCGCGAGGATGCGGCGTTCAGCGATGCCGTGCTGCGCGAGGACTTCGCCAAGGTAGCCGAGTCCATGGGCATGGAATGGGCGCTGCACGATGCCCACGCCAAGCCGCGCGTGATGCTGATGGTGTCCAAGATCGGCCACTGCCTGAACGACCTGCTGTTCCGCTACAAGAGCGGGCTGCTGCCGGTCGAGATTCCGGCCATCGTGTCCAACCACATGGACTTCTACCAGCTGGCGGCCAGCTACAACATCCCGTTCCACCACCTGCCGCTGGCGACCGGTGCGCCGGAAGAAGCCAAGCTGGCACAGGAGAACCGCATCGCGGAACTGATGGAAACCCACAAGGTGGACCTGGTGGTGCTGGCACGCTACATGCAAATCCTGTCGCCGTCGATGTGTGAACGCCTGAAAGGGAAGGCGATCAATATTCACCACTCCTTCCTGCCAAGCTTCAAGGGCGCCAAGCCGTATGCGCAGGCACACAAGCGTGGCGTGAAGCTGATTGGCGCCACCGCCCACTTTGTGACCGGCGACCTGGATGAAGGCCCGATCATCGAGCAGGACGTGGAGCGCGTCGACCATGCCATGGATTCGGATGCGCTGACCGCGATCGGCCGCGACGTCGAGTGCGTGGTGCTGGCGCGCGCAGTGAAATGGTTCGTCGAGCACCGCATCCTGCTGAACGGCGACCGAACTGTAATTTTCAAATAACAAGTAATGGCACTGAAATCTACGATCTACAAGGCGGAGCTGTCCATCGCGGACATGGACCGCAACTACTACGCAACCCATATGCTGACCCTGGCGCGCCATCCGTCCGAAACGGATGAACGCCTGATGGTGCGCATCGTCGCCTTTGCGATCCACGCCGATGAAGCGCTGGTGAACGCGAAAGGCATTTCCGATACTGAAGAACCGGACCTGTGGCAAATGGACCTGACCGGCGCGATCCAGCTGTGGATCGAAGTAGGCCAGCCGGACGAGCGCCGCATCCTGAAGGCAGCCGGCCGTTCCGATAAGGTGATGGTGTACTCCTACAGTTCCGCCTCGCACGTGTGGTGGAAGCAATTGGCCAGCAAGATCGACCGCGCCAAGAACGTCAGCGTGGTGAATATCGATGCCGATGCCAGCGCGGCGCTGGAAAAGATGGCGCAGCGTTCCATGCAGCTTCAATGCACCATCCAGGACGGCCAGATCTGGCTGACCGACGGCGCCACGACCGTCGAAATTCCGCGCGAGGTCTGGAAGGCATAATCCGGCAAATCGGTGGCAGAATGTGCTCATCATGCTGCGCTACCTTATTGCCTTGTTGTTCATCGCCCAGGGGGCTGCAGCCCAGGCAGTGACGCAGGCAGAAGTCATGGCCGGTTCGGCCAAACTGTACCGGGAGCAGGTCGATGACCTGCGAAAGGGCTACCGGCTGGACGACGACGAGCGCTTCGGCGCGAGGGTGGCTTCGCTGGCACGTCCACTGATCGAGCAGGCGAAGCGCGAGTTTCCCGAGTCTGCCGCTTGGGATTGGGAGCTGCACACCACCACCGACGGCGATGCCAACGCTTTTGCCATGGCAGGCGGCAAAATGCTGGTCAGCCGCGCCTATGTCGACGAGTTGGCATTGAAAGATGCGGAGCTGGTCATGCTGCTGGCGCATGAAATCATGCACGCAGTGCTGCGCCATAACCTGAAAGAATTCGAGGAAGCGCTGCGGCTCGAGCCCGCGCGCGCGACGCAGCCGTTCTCTGAGTTTGAACACGATATCGACCACGATCATGCGCTGATGCGCAAGCTGGCGGGCTTCAACCAGCAGCAGGAGATGGAAGCCGACCGTGAAGGCTTGCTGTTTGCCGCGCGTGCCGGTTGGTCACCGCAAGCGTTGGTGGGGTATTTCCGTAAGCTGGCAAAGCATAGCCACTATCCCAATTTCGAGCGTTTCGACCATCCTTCCCCCGCCAGCAGATGGCGTGCCGCGCGCGAGCTGGCTGCGCAAATGGAAGCGCCGCGCTAGGCTATAATTCCCGCCATGCATATGAAATCGTCAACCCGCTTGCGCTGGATCTGGATCGCGTGCTTCGCCATCCTGATGAACGCGCTCGCCCCGGCGATTTCGCATGCGGTGAACGGCAAGCCTCGCACGTGGGAGATTTGCCTGAACGACGGCACGCGCGTGACGGGCAGCGGCGAACTCGATTACGCCACCTTCGTCGCCGTGACCGATCGCAGCAAAGTCCAGTCCCCGGCGCAACCGATGGCGCAGATGAACATGGAAGACTGTTCCTACTGCCTGCCGCACGCAGGCTGGTTTGGCCTGCCGCCTTCCGACCTTGCGTTGCCCCTGCCGCTCGATGGCGCGACCATGCGCCCAACCCTGTTCTACCAGTCGCCACAACCATTGCCGGTGTGGTCGGCGTCCAATCCGCGAGGACCGCCTGCACACGCCTGATTTCGTCCCCCATTTAACGAATCAAGGAGTGATAAATGAAAAAGCAGTTCTTCGCGCTCGCAATGTCGATCGCCTTCGCCGCATCCGCTGCGGCACAAGTTACCGTGCGTGAACCATGGATTCGCGCGACAGTTCCGGCCGCCCAGGCGACCGGCGCGTTCATGGAGCTGGTCTCCAAACAGGATGCTCGCCTGGTTGAAGTTCGTTCGCCGGCTGCCGGCATTATCGAAATCCACCAGATGTCGATGCAGGGCGACCGAATGATGATGTCGGCCGTTGAAAGCCTTGACCTTCCGGCCGGCAAGCCGGTAGCGCTGGCGTCCGGTGGCTACCACATCATGATGATGGACCTGAAGCGCCAAATGAAGGCAGGCGACACCGTCCCCATGACGCTGGTGATCGAACAAAAAGGCAGGAAGCGCGAGACGGTGGACGTACAAGTGCCAGTCAAGCCGCTTTCTTACACTGCTCCCAAGCACTAAGGAGCCGACCATGAAGAAATACCTGATTGCCGCAGCACTGCTCGCGGCGACGTCGGCGCACGCCCATATCTCGCCGGAGCAACGCGAGTTTGCTGCGGGCAGCAACCAGATCGGCACTGCGGACCGGAATGTCGTCCGCGAAACGCGCTAAGGACCGATCATGAACTTCCAATACAAACCGCTGGCCGCAATGCTGGCGGCGATGGGCTTCGCTTGCCCGGCGCTGGCGGATCATGTGGTGACGATCAATGGTGGGCGCCCGACATCGCTGCCGACACAGATCCCGACCACGATTGAGGGCATTACCGGCGCGCAGGTGGAAGACCGCATCAACGCCTTCGACAGTGAGGATGCGTTGAAATACCTGCCAAGCCTGAACGTGCGCAAGCGCTTTATCGGGGACTATGACCATGCTGTGCTGGCCAGCCGTGCTTCCGGTACCGGCAATAGCGCTCGCTCGCTGGTGTATGCCGATGGCATCCTTTTGTCCAACCTGCTCGGGAACGGCGCGACGTACACGCCGCGCTGGGGCCTGGTGACGCCGGAGGAGATCGAACGCGTCGACGTGCTGTACGGCCCGTTTTCGGCGGCGTACGCCGGTAATTCGGTCGGCGCTGTGGTGGATTTCCAGACGCGCCTGCCGAGCAAGCTGGAGGCGCATGCCAAGCTGTCGTGGGTTGGGCAGGACTTCGAGCAGTACGCGACCGATTCACGCCATACCGGCCGGCAGTACAGCGCCTCGCTGGGCGACCGTGCAGGCGCACTGTCCTGGTGGGTGAATTTGTCGCGCCTCGACAGCGACGGCCAGCCGATTGCGTTCGCCAACAAGCTGCTCTCCGCCGGCGTCACGCCAAAGGCAGGCGAGCCGTCCGGGGTGCCGGTGACAGGCGCAATCGCAGACCGTAACCCGTCCGGCAAGGACTGGTACATCCTGGGCAGCACCGGCCAGGTGAACACGGTGCAGGACCATGCCAAGGTGAAGCTGGCTTACGATCTTTCACCAACGCTTCGCGCCAGCTATACGTTGGGCTGGTGGCAGAACGACGTTGTGCGCAGTGTCGAATCGTATTTGCGTGATGGCGCCGGCAATACCGTGACGAGCGGCGCGATTAATATCGGCGGCAAACGCTTTACGCTGCTACCTTCCGACTTTGCCGGCGCCCGCGCCGACCTTGAGCATGTAATGCACGGGCTGTCGTTGAAGACGCATGGGCGCGGCAGCTTCAACTGGGAGATTGCCGGCAGCGCTTACGACTATTCGCGCGACCTGGCGCGCGTGCCGACCGGAGGCGGGCAGGGCAACCTGACCGATATGGGCGGCAGCGGCTGGAATACGCTGGCGTTGCGTGGCAACTGGCGCGCCGGCGCCTCGCACCAGGTGGAGTTCGGCGTGCAGCGAGAGAGCGCCAAGCTACGCACGCATGTGACCAGCGTGGCGGACTGGATATCGGGCGAAGGCGGCAGGCACCTGTCCACTTTCAATGGCAATACGCGGCTGGAAAGCTTGTATGCGCAGGATACCTGGCGGCTGTCCCCGGAGTGGAAGGCGACGTTCGGCCTGAGGCACGAAACCTGGCGCGCGTATGGCGGCGAAATCTCGGGTGCCGCTGGCAAGCTGCTGCCTTTCACCGACCGCCGCGAACAGGCCTGGTCGCCCAAGGCGGCGCTGGCATGGCGCGCGGGCGAGGCCTGGACTTTGAAGGCGTCCGCCGGCCGTGCTGTGCGCAATCCGACGGCGGCGGAGCTGTTCCAGGGTTCGATTGTTGACGACCAGATCGTCAACACTGACCCGAACCTGCGCGCCGAACGGTCGTGGACCACCGAGCTGACGGCGGAGCACATGACAGCCCAAGGCAGGGTGCGCGCCACATTGTTTGGCGAAATCACGCGCGATGCGCTGTATTCGCAGCCGCTGACTGCGACTGTGAATACGGTGCAGAACGTGGGCAAGATCCGCACGCGCGGGCTGGAGTTGTCGCAACAGGCCGATGATGTCGTGACGCACGGGCTGACCCTGCAAAGCAGCCTTACTTATGCGGATTCCGAGATCGTGTCGAACGATGCCATGCCTTCCAGCGTCGGCAAACGGCAACCGCGTGTGCCGAAGTGGCGTGCGAATGCGCTGGCGTCCTACCATGTCGGCCAGCACTGGACCGGCACGTTCGGCGTGCGTTATAGCGGAAAGCAATTCGGCACGCTTGATAACAGCGATTCGAATGGTGCGACATATATGGGCGTGTCGGACTACCTGGTTGCTGACGTGCGCCTGCGCTACCGCCTCAATCGGCAGTGGACTGCCTCAATAGGGATCGACAACCTGAATGGCGAAAAATACTGGGCGTTCCACCCATATGCCCAGCGTACCGTCAGCGCTGACCTCAAGTTTGACCTCTGATCCCAGTGAGCAACGCCCCGCTGGGGCGTTTCCTTTGCGCTGCGCCAAAGCCTTGTGCAGCCATATTCCTACAATGGAGTGATGCCATTCCAACATGACTCCGCGTTTAAGCTTGTATTTAACTATCCTGAACTGGTGAAGTCCTTGCTTGAGCTTGTGCCGGGCTGTCCTGCAAGGAGTGCAACCGGATTCGAGCGCTTGAACTGCAGCTTTATCAGCAGTCCAGAGCGGCAACGGAATGCGGATATGGTCTGGCGCGTCTATTGTCAGGAAACGTTCTTCTACCTGTTGCTTGAGTTTCAGTCGAGTGTGGATCGGCAAATGACGCAAAGGATGCGAGTCTATTCAGGCCTGCTGTCGCAGGACCTGTACGCCCAGCATAAAAATGCGGAACCTTTGAACCTCTTGCCGGTCGTAGTCTACTCGGGACGTCGCAAGTGGGCCTCGGCCGATGCCGTGGGCCTTGAGTGGCTAAAACCATTGCAGGATGGAAAAGTGTATGTGCTGATAGACGAAGAGTCGGCTGGTAATTCCATCATCGGTGACGTTATCCGAATGGTGCGCGCGGACACACTTGCTGATGTGGTGCGATCGCAAAAAGTATTGTTAGCATGGCCAACGGCAAGCGAAGGGTTACGGCGGGATGTATTAAAGGTAGCCAATGAGCGTCTGGCGCATTTTGGTGCCAACCAGGAGGCAATCATGAGTGAACGTGGAAATGAAGCAGGTCGAAAAGAGTTTACCGCGGAGGAACATGCCCTCATCCAGCAATATATCCTCGATGTTTATAACGCGGCTAAGGATATACCCGAGTTCAGGCGGGTGGTCGAAGCGCGAATGGAAGCGAAACGCGAAGGGCGAGAAGAAGGCCGGGAAGAAGGACGAGAAGAAGGACGAGAAGAAGGTCGAGAAGAAGGTCGTGAAGAAGGTCGAATTGAAGCGTTTCGGGAAATGCTAAGCAAGGCAGGTAAGCAGCGGGGTGGCGGGACGCAGTTCGAGGCTCGGATCGCCTGCGCCGATAGGGGACAGCTGGAAAGTTGGTGGGACAAACTGATCGCTGGCGAGAATTTGGAAGAATTTCTGGGGGAAGGTGGCCCGTGACGCTTGTGGCAACACGGGCCGGGACAAACTGCTGATCAGTTCGGGGCGCCAGCAAGGCGCTTGACGCTGCCGGACCCCATGACGCTCTTGGTGAGTTGCGGCTCGCCGTAATAGCTCACGTCGCCAGAACCCGCCACGCTGACGGACAGCGATTGCTTGGCCCATACCACAGCCTGGCCCGAGCCGCCGATGCTGACCGCTGCTTCACGCGTCGCCAACTGTCCGGTGCTGACCTTGCCCGAGCCGCCAATCGACACTTTCAACTTATCTGCCGAGCCGGTCGCTTTCAGGTTGCCGCTGCCACCAAGGGAAACGGTCACCGATTCGCCTTCGATATTGCGCAGGTTCATCGAGCCCGACCCGCCGACGTTGAAGGACAGCTTGCCGCCGCGCAGGCCTTCCGCATCAACCGAGCCGGAGCCGCCGACCGAAATGCGTTCCAGTTTCTTTGCAGTGATGACAACCTTCAGGTTACGGGTATCGAACTGCAGGTTAGGGCGAACCGGGCGGATCTGCAGGGTACCGTCTTCCACCACGGTTTCGATCAGCGGCAGGATATTGTCATCGGATTCAAGGC
This sequence comes from uncultured Duganella sp., assembly GCA_966077345.1. Taxonomy (GTDB): domain Bacteria; phylum Pseudomonadota; class Gammaproteobacteria; order Burkholderiales; family Burkholderiaceae_D; genus Rugamonas. The sequence goes on along the minus strand of CBHREK010000004.1, from coordinate 87,926 downwards.
TGACACTTTCGGTATTGCCGATGCGGACTTCGACGCTGCCCGGCAAGCCCAGGCCGAGGCCGGTGAAGTTGGCCGCTTCGCGTGCCTGCTTCAAGACTTTGCCATTGCCCTGCACTCGTTCGCCGGCAAACCAGCCCAGCGGGGCGGCCGACACCACCGCGACCGGGGCGGCAACTGCAAAAACGGAAGCGGCGACCAGGGCGTTGCGCATTGCGGCAGACATCTTCATCTTGTTTCTCCTCTGTGAATCATTGTTCGATGGTTACATCGTAGCGAAGCCGGCGATAGCGCGCCTGTCCGGTGCGACAGGACGCTGCCTCGCAGGAACAGAATGCAAATGCCGGGGACAGGGCGTCGCTCCTGTATCATTTCGCCCATGCTTACAATCATCATCAAACAGGGCAAGGAGAAGTCCATCCTTGCCGGCGACCCTTATATCTACCTGTCCGCCATCGAGCGCGTCGACGGGCGTCCGGCTGAGAAAAACAAGCCTGGCGCCACCGCCACGGTATTGTCCTCGTCCCGCAAATTCCTGGCCCGGGCCGCTTATAACGCCAAGTCGCAGATCGCTGCCCGCGTCTGGACCCTGCGCGAAGACGAGCCGATTGACCATGCCTTGGTGAAGCGCCGTGTGCGTGCTGCCATCTCCCGCCGCATCCATTCGCAGCAAGCGGCCCGCCCCGATGAGCTGGTGCCGATCGTGTTGGGCGATGAAGACGGTTTGTCGGGGCTGCTGGTGCAAAGTTACGGCGGCAAGGACGGCTACCTGGTGTGCCAGTTCCAGTCGGCAGCGGTGGAAGCCTGGAAGATCGCTATCGTACAAGCGCTGATCGCGGAGACGGGTTGTCAAAATGTTTATGAACGTGCGGACAAGCTGATCCGGGAAGGCGAAGGCTTGCACGTCAAGTCGCGCGTGCTGGCTGGCGAAGAGCCGCCGCAACGGTTAACGGTGACCGAACGTGGCCGCAGTTTTCCTTACGATATTCGCACTGGATTTGAGTATCCGAAATAAATGTTGTTCACCAGCCACTTACATTCCGCAGAGCAAATGCAATAAAATCATGCGAACCAATTGGAGAGCACAGGCACTATGGAATACTCGCAAATTCGCACCCTGACGTATATCGAGAACGAAGACCATCCGGTCTTTGGCACTCTCGTCGAGCAAATCCTGCACCTGCTGAACTCCAAACTGGTCTTTTCCGACATCCTGATCCACCAGAACAGCCCTTTGCTGCTGCGCCAGCCAAAGGGCCTGGTGGCCGTGACCGATTCGCCGATCACGCGCGAAGAACTGGAAGAATTCTTTGAAGTGGTTGAACCGAACTGGCGCGAACGCATCCAGGACCGGGCCTTCGACCGCGCCATAGACCTGCATACCGCCCGCATCCGCGCCAACTGCTTCAGCTTCCAGGGCAAGAAACGCCTGGGTTGCGTGATTCGTCGCTTCCCGAAAGAACCGTTGCTGCTGTCCGGCCTGGGGCTGCGCCCAACGGAAGAGAAGTTCGCGCAACTGTCGAGCGGCCTGGTGCTGATCATTGGCGACACTTGCCAAGGCAAGTCGACCACCATTGCATCGATGCTGGACGATATCAACAAGAACCGTTCGGGCCACATCATCACCATCGAAGATCCGGTGGAGACCCTGATCCCGCAACGCAAATGCGTGATCACCCAGCGCGAAGTGGGCTTTGACGGTGACGTTGAAACCTTCGACCTCGGTGCCAAGGACGCGCTGCGCGAACGCCCGGACGTGATCGTGATCGGCGAGATCCGCGACGCGGAAACCGCACATGAAGCGCTGGCGCTGGCTGAATCGGGTCCGCTGGTGCTGGCCTCCCTGCACGCGCGTTCGACAGAACTGGGCCTGCAAAAGATGATCCGCCTGCTGGGCAATACCGAACCGCAGCGCCAGGCCCTGGCGCACGCCCTGCGCGGCGTGCTGTGCCAGGCGTTGATGCCGGCGATGGATGGCGACCGCTACTACCTGGCTACCGAAAGCCTGACCGTCAATCCTGAAGTGGCAGCAGTGATCGAGAACGGCAGCGTGGCCGACCTGCGCAACGTCATGGAACGCAAATCCGCGCCAGGTTGCTACACGATGAACGAATGCCTGAGCAAACTGCTGGCCGAGAAAAAAGTCAGCATCGAAGACGCCCGCCACGCCACCACCGACCGCATCGGCTTCGCCGACATGCTGTAAATTAAATGGGGACGAATTAAATGGGGACGTACCCCATTTTTCTGCGAAAAATAAATGGGGTACGTCCCCATTTAATTTCACTCGAGCGGGACGTTGCGGTAGCGGTTGACCGTGGTGCTTTCGACCGGTGGAGCGTTGTTGCCCCAGGCGGCGCGCAGGTAGGAGACTACTTGCGCTACTTCCACATCATTCAGTGAATGGCTGAACGGCGGCATGCCGTAGGGGCGCGGGTTGCCTGCCGTGCCGGGGGCGAACCCGCCATTCAGTACGATGCGGATCGGGTTCACTGCTTCATCCATCGTCAGCGCCCGGTTGCCGGCCAGGGGCGGGTAGTGCGGTGCGATGCCTTCGCCTTTTTCACCGTGGCAGTCCACGCATTGCTTGCTGTAGATTTTCTCGCCGGCTGCCAGCCATGCTGCGGCTTCAGGTTCCTTCGAGCGTTCGTATGGCTCGCGATTGCCGCTTTCGTTCGGCAGCGATTTGAGGTACACGGCCATGGCGCGCGCGTCTTCATCGCTCAGGTGTTGCAGGCTTTCGCGCACCACTTCCGCCATCGGGCCAAATACCGTCGCACGCTGCGAGACCCCGGTTTTCAACAGGTCGGTGATGTCCTTCACGTCCCAGTCACCGAGGCCGGCTTCACGGTCGGAGGTGAGCGAGGGCGCATACCAGCCAAGTACCGGAATCAGGCCGCCAGACAAGCCTTTGTCGCTGGCCCCCAGGGCATTGCGTTCGCTGTGGCAGGCAATGCAGTGGCCAGGGCCCTGTACGAGGTAGGCGCCGCGGTTCCATTCTGCCGATTTGCCGGCATCGGGCGCATACACTGCAGGCTTGAAGTACAGGGCGCGCCATACGGCCAGCATGGCTTGCTGGTTGTACGGGAAGCGCAGGGTATGCGCCTGGCTTGCCTGTCTTACCGGCGTGATGGTCTGGAAGTAGGCGTACATCGCGTCCGAATCGTCGCGCGTCATCGCCGTGTAATTCGTGTAGGGGAACGCGGGATACAGCAGGCGGCCGTCCCTGGCCTTGCCGTTGTGCAGGGCGTTCCAGAAATCGTCGGCAGTCCAGTTGCCGATGCCGGTTTCCTTGTCCGGCGTGATGTTGGGCGAGATCACGTTGCCGAACGGCGTTTGCAGGGCGCGGCCGCCGGCAAAGGCGGCGCCGCCGCGCGTGGTGTGGCACGCCATGCAGTCGGCGGCTTTGGCAAGGTAGGCGCCGCGCGCCACCTTTTCTGCGATCGGCATGTCCTTCGAGGCGGCGCTTGGCGCCGGGCCGGTGTCGTGCTTGGGCCAGATGAAGCCTACCGCTGCGACGATCAGCAGCAGTGGCACGGCGATGGCTATTTTCGTTTTGCGCTTCATGATCGCTTTTTGTTTATTTGGGAATGCCGCCGCATTCCATCGGCAGTGGCTTGGGCAGGGAGGCCGCGGGACGTGCGTTCATGTCGGCTGGCTGTGCGGCCAGCCAGCCGGATACCGCTGCGACGTCTGATTCGCTCAGGCGATTGGCCACTTCGGCCATGCAGTCCGGCGCATGCGCCTTGCGTTTCTGGTTGCGCCAGGCGCCGAATTGAGCATTGATATAGTCGCGCGGCAGGCCAATCAGTCCGGGGATGGCGGGTGCGACGCCGGTCATCGCGTCGCCGTGGCAGGCGACGCAGGCGGGAACTTTGCGCGACGGGTCGCCCTGGTGCACCAGCACGCGGCCACGTTCAATCATCTGCGGGGTGGCGCTGGTGGCTGCCGGCGGCGGGTAGGGGGCGTGCTGCTCGGAGAAGTATTGTGCGATTTCACGAAGATAGGCGTCCGGCAGTTGTTCGACCATATAGGTCATCATCGGGTACTGGCGGCGGCCTTCCTTGAAATTCAGGAGCTGGTTGTACAGGTAGCCTGCCGGCTTGCCGGCAATACGCGGAAAGAAGGCGTCGCCTTGCTCATTGGCTTTGTGGCAGGTGATGCAGGCGGCGACGCGTTGCTCGACCGTGTCCGGCAAGCTGGCCGGGGCAGCCGGGGCGGCGGTGGCCACAAGCGCGGCGCCAAATGAGAGAATGCGGAGGAAAAGTCGCATGATGAATCCGTTTTTCTTTTGATGGGTCAAGGATACGCCTGCGAGGGAAAGAATAACAGGCTCAGAAAGGCCAGGGAATGAGGGTATCAGTTTGAAGCTTTACGAGGCGCTAGCCGACGAACTGGCGGGCTTGATGGCGTCCGGCGTGCTGCGCCCGGGCGAGAAGCTGCCGTCGGTGCGGCAGCAGCAGGAGCGGCGCGGCGTCAGCCCATCTACCGTGTTCCAGGCGTATTACCTGCTTGAGGCGCGCGGCCTGATCGAGTCGCGCCCGCGCTCGGGCTATTACGTGGCTTCGCGGCGCTTTGCCGCCACGCCGGAGCCGGATGTGTCGCGGCCCGATCCCGCATCTACGCTGGTTGATGTCAGTGAGCTGGTATTCCAGGTGCTGGAGGCCAGCAGGGCGCCGGGCAATGTGCCTTTCGGCTCCGCTTTCCCAAGTCCTTTGCTGTTCCCGCTCGATAAGCTGGGCCGCGCGGTCACGGCCAGCATGCGCCATATCGACCCATGGAGCACGATTGCAGACCTGCCGCCGGGGAACGCGGAGTTGCGGCGCCAGATCGCCTTGCGCTACCAGCTCGATGGCTTGCAGGTGCCGCCTGACGACATCGTCATTACCAACGGCGCGCTGGAAGCGCTGAACCTGTGCCTGCAGGCGGTGGCGCGGCCGGGCGATACGGTGCTGGTGGAATCGCCAAGCTTCTATGCGGCTTTGCAGGCGCTGGAGCGCATCGGCTTGAAAGCAGTTGAAGTGGCAACGCATCCGCGCGAGGGGATCGACCTTGGGGCGCTGGCGTCGGCACTGGAGCAGCATAAGCCGAGCGCCTGTTGGTTGATGACGAGCTTCCAGAATCCGCTCGGCAGCCTGATGCCGCCGGAGAAGAAGCAAGCTCTGGTCGAACTGCTGGCGGCGCATGAGGTGCCGCTGATCGAGGATGATGTTTACGGCGAGCTGTATTTCGGCGCGCAACGGCCGGCGCTGGCCAAGCGTTTCGACAGCAAGGGCATCGTCATGCATTGCAGTTCGTTCTCGAAATGCCTGGCGCCCGGATTCCGGGTCGGCTGGGCGGCGGCGGGGCGCTTTGCGCGGCAGGTGGAGCGGCTCAAGCTGACTACCAGCCTGGCGGCGGCGATGCCGTCGCAACTGGCGCTGGCGGAGTACCTGGGGCAGGGTGGGTATGAGCGGCACTTGCGGCAGTTGCGTGGTGCGCTGGCGGGGCAACAGCAGCAGATGCTGGCGGCGATTGAGGCGCATTTCCCGGCGGGGACGCGGGTGACGCAGCCGCAGGGGGGATATTTCTTGTGGGTGGTGCTGCCGGAGTCAGTCGATGCGCTGGAGCTGCATCGGCAGGCGTTGGGACATGGGATCAGTATTGCGCCGGGGCCGATGTTCAGTGCGAAGCGGGCGTTTCGTAATTGCATCCGCTTGAACTATGGGCATATCTGGGATGAGAGGCAGGCGGTGGCGATTGCTACGCTTGGCCGGCTGGCGAAAACCGGTCAACCAGTGTCAGACCCAAGGCTCTGACACGCCCTGAGACAGCCGCGTAACCTGCAGTGAGCGACGAGAGCCGGGGCCAGGACCAGTTCACGCCGGTTTACCGGTTTTCGGGCGCTTGGGCGGCTTGATCGGCGGCAGCACGTTGCCGATGCCGATCCAGTGCCGGTAAACGCGCAGCGCCACTTGCGCATCATCGGCTGCATACAGGATCTGCTTTTCGTTCAGCCGTGGCGTGGCCCAGTTGGTGGTCGAGATCTTCTTGGACTTGGTCAGCGCCTGCCCGAAATACTTGGCAACCGCGCTCTTGGCGCCCAGGTCGTTCTTCTGCCCGGGCACGCGCAGCACAACGCCCAGGTCCACCACTTTCAGCGGCTCGATGCCCAGCTTGGCGCGCACGCGCTTGATGTCGTCGGACAGGCCGAAGCCGATCTTCAGCGTCAAGTCGGATTCGAGGATGGCCTTGACCGTGGCCAGGTGGGGGAATGCATCGCCTACCTGGAACAGCCAGGCATGGTGGTCGTCGGCAAACTGGATCAGGTGCGGACCATCCGAACTTTCGCCCTTGACGAAGGTGGGTTTGGATTCAGTGTCGAAACCGATAGCATCCGCCGCCAGCAGGGCCGCCTTCGCAGCCTCCGCATCGGCGGCGGATTTTACGAGCCTGACGTCGGCCAGCCGGATGCCTTCATAGGGAGGCAGCTCGGGGACGGCTTCCGGCGCTTCGCTCATTACTTCTTGGAGAACTTGGCGGTCAGCGCCTGCAGCTTCTCCGCGCGGCGGCGGTCGGCCTCTTCGGCGGCTGCAGCTTCGCGTTCGGCGGCGCGTTCGGCCTTGCGGCGTTCCACTTCTTTCTTGTAGCGCTCCGCCAGGGTTTCCTTGGCGTGCTTGCGGTGTTCGTCGGTGACTTCAGCGCCGGTGCTGCCATCCAGGTTGAAGCGGACGGTGGCTTTTTCCATGGCGCGCAGGTAGCGCTGCGAGGAAGTGTGGATGCCCAGGGCAGCGCGCATCAGCTTGCGGTTAAGCTCCGGCATCGCGGCGATGAGCTGTTTGTCGATGCCGATCGACAGCGGCAGGCTGTCGCGGAACGGGGCATACTGTTGCTGCAATTGCTTGAGCAGGGCGCGTGCGGAATTGGGGGCGGCAGGTGCGGCGGCCTGGCCTTCGGCCGGCTGCTGAGGGGTAGTGCTAGTGTTCATCGACTTCATAGGTTAATCAAGAGCCGCCAGCATACCACGATGCAGGCGCCGGGCGCATTGTGTTTTAGCTCATGATGTGGTTTTGATATCGAATTAATGGGTGCGGTGCGAGCCAAAACCTTGTATAATGACAGACGCACCAAATGCAGGACGGTGCGAATTCAGATTGGTAAAGAGTTTTCGGCCGGGGCCGCGCCGCCCTGTGAAGTCCAGTTCCAGGGCATGTGCCCTCTCTAATCACTGAATCATCGGAATCGAGCCCGGTCATGCGGGCTTTTTCTTTTCCTGATTATCCCTGAAACCGGGCCATCGCGAGCCTTCGATAAGTGCATCTTCGGGTGTGCTGAGAGAGATATTGAATGACGAAACCTAAGACCCTGACGTTGTCCGCCAAGAAATCCACTGGCTCCTCCACTACCAGCGCTCCGTTGGCCGTGCCAAAGACCAGCCTTTCGTATGTGATCGACAACGCTCAAGAGGAAGCAGGAAAAGTCACGGTAGTAAAGAAATCCCGCCGCCTGGCCGCCGTGCCGGTCGAGGAAGCGCCAGTGGAAGCCGTCGCCGAAGAGCCGGTCGTCAAGACCCGCGCCCGCAAGACCGCTGCCGCCAAGCCGGTGTCGCTGGCTGTCGTCGCTGAAGAAGCGCCGGCCCCGGCGCCTGCAAAGCGCGGCCGCAAGCCAAAGGCTGCCGAACCTGCGCCGGTGACCGTGACCACCGGCCCGGCCGCCGTGACCGAAGTGCGCGACGCCGCAGTGCTGGCATCGATCGACACCTCCGGCTACCTGCTGCCGCAAGTGAAGGTGCCGGGCCGCCGTGGCCGCAAGCCGAGCGAATTCACCCCGGAAAACGATGAAGTGGCGGCGCTGAACGCCGTGGAACGCGCCGAACTGAAGGCAGCGTCCAAGGCGCGTGAGCGCAAGGCCAAGGGCATCGACGCTTTCGGCATGGCCGACGGCGCCAACGCGGAGGAGCTGGAAAAGCGCCGCACCCAGTTCAAGAACCTGATCAACCTGGGCAAGGACCGCGGCTACCTGACTTACGCCGAAATCAACGACCACCTGCCGGAAAACATCGTCGATCCGGAAGCGATCGAAGGCATCATCGCGACCTTCAACGACATGGGCATCGCCGTGTACGAGCGCGCGCCGGATGCGGAAGCGCTGCTGCTGTCCGATAACGTGCCGACCGCCGCCAGCGACGATGAAGTGGAAGCCGCAGCCGCTACCGCGCTGTCGACCGTCGATTCCGACTTCGGCCGCACCACCGACCCGGTCCGAATGTATATGCGTGAAATGGGCGCCGTGGCGCTGCTGACCCGCGAGGGCGAGATCGAGATCGCCAAGCGTATCGAAGGCGGCCTGCGCGACATGATCCAGGCGATTTCCGCCTGCCCGACCACCATCTCCGAGATCCTGGCCCTGGCCGAGAAGATCGAAAAGGACGAGATGAAGGTGGACGATGTTGTCGACGGTTTCGTGGACCTGAACGAAGACGCGCCTACCCCGGCTCCGTCCAAAGTGGTTGCTGCCGCTGACGAAGAAGAGGAAGAAGAAGAGCTGGACGACGAGGAAGAAGACGGCGACGTCAACGGCGGCGCCGCCGGCTATTCGACCGAGCAGCTGGCGCAGCTGAAGGAAGACGCGCTGGCCAAGTTCTCCCTGATTTCGACCCAGTACGACAAGATGCGCAAGGCCGCTTACGGCAATGCCGCTTACCTGAAGGCGCAGGACATCATCTCCAACGAGCTGCTGGGCATCCGCTTCACCGCCAAGGTGGTGGAAAAGCTGTGCGACACCCTGCGCGGCCAGATGGAGCAGGTGCGCTCGATCGAACGCGCCGTGCTGGAACTGTGCGTGAACCGCTGCGGCATGCCGCGCGCCCACTTCATCAAGGTCTTCCCGGGCAATGAAACCAACCTGGAATGGGTGGACGGTGAAGTGGCTGCCGGCTATCCATACAGCGCGGTGCTGGGCCGTAACGTCCCCGCCATCAAGGAACTGCAGAACAAGATGATCGACCTGCAGGAGCGCGTGGCGCTGCCGCTGGCCGACCTGCGCAAGATCAACAAGCAGATGGCAGCCGGCGAAAAGCGTGCGCGTACCGCCAAGCGCGAAATGACCGTGGCCAACCTGCGCCTGGTGATCTCGATCGCCAAGAAGTACATCAACCGCGGCCTGCAGTTCCTGGACCTGATCCAGGAAGGCAATATCGGCCTGCTGAAGGCGGTGGACAAGTTCGAATACCGCCGCGGCTACAAGTTCTCGACCTACGCCACCTGGTGGATCCGCCAGGCTATCACGCGTTCGATCGCGGACATGGCCCGCACCATCCGCGTGCCGGTGCACATGATCGAGACCATCAACAAGATGAACCGCATCTCGCGCCAGATCATGCAGGAAACGGGTTCCGAGCCGGATATGGCGACCCTGGCGCAGAAGATGGAAATGCCGGAGTCGAAGGTACGAGAGATCATGAAGATCGCGAAGGAACCGATTTCCATGGAAACCCCGATGGGCGAGGACGGCGATTCCCAGCTGGGCGACTTCATCGAAGACAACACCACGCTGGCGCCGCTGGACGCCGCGCTGCACGCATCGATGCGCAACGTGATCAAGGAAGTGCTGGACTCCCTGACCCCGCGCGAAGCCAAGGTGCTGCGCATGCGTTACGGCGTCGAAATGTCGAACGACCACACGCTGGAAGAAGTGGGCAAGCAGTTCGACGTGACCCGCGAACGTATCCGCCAGATCGAAGCCAAGGCAATGAGCAAGCTGCGCCAGCCTTCGCGGTCGGACAAGCTGAAGACGTTCCTGACGGAGAAGTAATCGCCTGTCAGCAAAAGAAAAAGGAGGCCTCGGCCTCCTTTTTTTTGTCAGTATTTCGCGGGGACGCCGGCGCCCGGCAACGCCTTCTGGATAAAGTCGCGCAGGTCGTCGTTCGATTTCACCAGGTCTTCGGCGCGCAGGTACATCATGTGACCGCTGCGGTAGCCTTCAAAGCGCATGCGGTCCTTCATGCGTCCGCTCGGGTCGAGCTGCCACATGGTGTATTTGGCGTCGAAGTAGGTGGTGGCGCCGTCGAAGTAGCCCGATTGCACCATCAGCTTCAGGTAGGGATTGGCGGCCATCGCCTGGCGCAGGTTCTCTCCGGTGTTGTCGTCCTTGTTGTCCCATGGGTGCACGGGGCCGAACATATTGTAGGTAAGGTCGGTCTTGTAGCCCAGCACGTCGCGCAGGTAGTAGTTGATGGCCGGCGTGAAGGAATGCAGCCACGAGGTCAGCTCGGCGTTGTAGTCGACCTTGTCGCCTGCATCCTTCTTGTCGATGCCGAGGTAGCGCGAGTCGAGCCGGCCGATGGTGTAGCCTTTGTCGCGCAGCAGTTCCTTCCAGAAGGTGCCGACGGGCACGCTCAGGTTGTTCTGCAGGACGACCTTTTCCGGCAAGCCTGAATAGTGCGCTACTTTCGCTGCGACCGCGTTGCGCCTTTGCGCGTCGAGGAAACCGCCATTGGCGAGCGCCGGAATCAGCTCATTCACGGCAAACGATTCCGCTTCGGGCAGCACGTCTTTCAGGTCCTTTTGCTGCAGGTCGGCCGGCAGGGCTTTCTGGTACCAGGCAGCGGCGGTGTAGTAGGGCAGAGACAGCGCCTGGCCAACCGGGCCGTCACGCTTCAAGCCCAGGCCGGTCGGGGATACCAGCACCACGCCGTTCAGGTACATCCAGTGAGAGTTCTGCAGCTCCAGCGCCAGACCCGAAACCCGCGCAGTGCCGTAGCTTTCGCCAATCAGGAATTTTGGCGAAGTCCAGCGGCCCTCGCGCGATACGAAAGCCTGCAGCCAGTCGGCCAGATATTTGATGTCGGCATTCACGCCGAAGAATGTCGCGCGGTCGGCTTTCGGGTCGAGGATGCGCGAAAAGCCGGTGTTGACGGGGTCGATGTAGATGATGTCCGCCACGTCCAGGATGGAGTTCGGGTTGTCCTTCACGCCGTAAGGCTGGACAGGATAGCCTTCCGAATCGATGTTCAGCACCTTGGGACCGGTGTAGGCGATATGCATCCACACCGAGGCCGAACCAGGGCCGCCGTTAAACGACAGCACCAGCGGGCGGCGCGACTTGTCGCCGACATCGCTGCGCTGGTAGTAGGTGTAGAACAGCGAGGCGACCACCTTGCCGTCCTTGTCCCATACCGGCTGGGTGCCGGCGGTGACCTTGTACGGTACGGATTTGCCCCTGATCGTGACGGTGCTGTTCTTTGTGACGGAAGATTCGGCCTTCAGCGTACGGTCGAATGCTTTGGTCTCGGCCGGACGTTCGGCGGCTGCCGAGGCTTTGGCGGCGCCTTCGGCCGCTGGCTTTTCCTGGGCATGCACGCAGCTCGCGGCAAGCATCAGGGCTGGGAGGGTTCGGATGAATGTTTTCATCCGGCGAGTATTGCATAGAAAAAGCGTGCCACCGCAGCGGGTGGCACGCGCGAAACATGGCGTTACATTGCTGCTATGCGATAGAAAGCATCAGGCGCTTGCTGAAGTCGATTCCCTCACGCAGGTGTTCGCGGATCTTGTACAGGAAGGCCGTCGCCAGGATCGCCAGGAAGGCATAGGTCAGATAATCGGCTGCCGACGGGCCGTCGATGTTCTCCACTTGCTGGCGCGCCATGCGAGCGGCCTGCAGTTTGTGCGCGATCATGCTGGCGCCGATGATCTGGCCATCGTCCGTAATGCGGTGCGCAAGGTCCAGGCGCGCGTAGTTGTCGCGCAACTGCATCTGGCCGCCGCTGTAGACAAAAACCATCGGCGAGTTCTGTGACACCGGCTGAACCTTGCCGGCGACGTCGCCGCGGTTGTTGATGGCGGTGGCGAAGCTGGAACTGCGCGCATCCAGCATGGTGCCCAGGTCGATGGTGCGATTGCCGTCGAACTTGAAGGCGTGCCAGCGGCGGTTGGGCATCATCATGGCGCCGACAATTGCGCCGTGGTCGTTGATGCCGGTGGCGACGCTGTGGCGTTCTCCGGTTCCCGGCAGTTCGATCATGCCAATGCCCGGCTTGTACATGAAGGCGCGGCGGTAGCCGCCGGCATTTTCGGCTGCACCAACGACAATGCCGTCGGCGTTGACGGCGGTCGCGTAGCTGTTCTTGCCGCCCAGCGTGCCCAGGTCGAGCAGGGTAATGCCGGTATCGACGAAGGCGCGGTAATTGCCTTCGTAGGTGTCGGAGTGGCCGACGATGTCGCCACGCTCGTTGATTGCCGTGGCATTGCTGCTGCGGCCACCCAGGGTGTCGAGCTGGCGCATCCCGCCGGACGGCGTGTAACGGAAGGCGCGCCAGGCCGAGTCGCTGGTCTGCGCCGAACCGGCGGCGACGCCGCTATTCTTGATGCAGGCCATGACGCTCTCGCGCCCGCCGAAAGTGCCAAGATCAATGCGGCGGCCATCCTGGCGCAGGATGGCGCGGCGGTAGCCGGCGTCGTCGGCGATGTCCAGCGCCGTGGCGCCGGAATTGTTCATATCCTTCGCGACGCTGGTTTCACCGGTTGCGCCGAAAGGACTCGCAAATGCGGCAAGACTGGTTCCGCACAGGGTGGCGGCTAGCAGGAAGAGGGCGGCGCGGCGCATCAGGCGAGCGACAGCATCCTGGCGCCGAAGTCGAGGCCTTTGCGGATGCGGTCGCGTGCCTTGAACGCGGCGACGGCCGCGATGACCGCCAGGAGGCCAAGAGTGAGCAAGTCGACCGGCTTAAGGCCGCGCTCCTTCTGGCTGGTCGAATCGACAGAACCGGATTTCAGTACGTGGCCGGTATAGGAGGAGCCGATCACCTTGCCTTCTTCGGTGATGTCGCGCGTCAGGTACAGGCTACCGTAGGCCGAGCGCACCTGCATCTGGCCATTCTTATAGATGAATGTATGCGGTGCATCGTGGTCTTTGATACGCACCGTGCCGACGATGTCACCGTGGTTATTGATGCCATTGGCGAAGCTGGAGCCGTGGGCAATCATTGCGCCGAGATCGATCATGCGGCCGTTCTCGTACATGAAGGCATGCCAGCTGCGGTCAGGCATTTCGGACGCGCCAACCACCACTCCTTGGTCGTTGACGCCGGTCGCCACGCTGATGCGGCCTCCCAGCGTAGGCAGCTCTATCATGCCACTGCCTGGTTTGTACAGGAATGCGCGGCGGTAGCCGTCCGCTTGCTGTGCGGCGCCGACCACATAGCCGTTGCCGTTGATGGCGGTGGCGTAGCTGTTCTTGCCGCCCAGGGTGCCAAGGTCCAGCATGCCGATGCCATTGTCGACGAAGGCGTGGTAATCGCCGTCTGAGGTGTCGGCATAACCGACAATGTGGCCCGATTGATTGAGCGCGGTGCCGACGCTGCTGCTGCCGCCCAGTGTGCCGAGGTCGCGAATGCCCTGGGCTTCGTCGTAGCGGAAGGCGTGCCAGGCGTTGCTGGCAGTGAGCGCGCCGCCGGTGACGACGCCCTGGTCGTTGATGGCATTGGCGGTGCTGTCGCTGCCGCCCAAGGTGCCGATTTCGATACGACGGCCTTGCGACATCAGGATTGCGCGGCGGCGCCCGTCTTCGTTCTTGATTTCGCCAACCGATTCGCCTGCTGCGTTAATGCCCGTCATGGAGCTGGACTCTGTTTTTCGCTCCCCCATCGGACCGCGGGCGTGGGCGGTGGCGAAGGGCAGGGCCAGGGCGATGACCAGGGCGAGCGAAGCAGGCTTCATAGGCAGTCTCCGGTAAATAAGAATTGTTCCGGAGACTATATATGAGAATTAGTAAAAAATATTCTCAAATTGTAATGCTCAGACCTTGCGCACGAACTCCGATTTCAGGCTCATGGCGCCGAAGCCGTCGATCTTGCAGTCGATATCGTGATCGCTGTCGACCAGGCGGATGTTCTTCACTTTGGTGCCTTGCTTGATCACGCCGCCGGAGCCTTTCGGTTTCAGGTCCTTGATCACCGTGACAGTGTCGCCATCTTGCAGGATATTGCCTGCGGCATCCTTGTAAACGCGTGCGGTTTCGCCGGCTGCTTCGGCGGCCTGCTTTGGCCATTCGTGGGCGCAATCAGGGCAAACATAGTTGTCGCCGTCTTCGTAGGTATACTCGGACTGGCATTTTGGGCAGGCTGGGAAATTGGACATTGGAACTCGTATGCAGGAATTGGAAAACCCTATATGGGCAGCGCTAGACAGCGCACAGCGACATTTTAGCATTCCGACTGGTGCGGCCCGCCGCTATCCGGCCGCCGTGGCGCCCTTCATCGCAGTTGCGGAAGAGGGCGTGGCGCTGACGCCAGCCGACCTGAAAGGCGTGGGCGATGGCTATTACTTCCTCGGTGCGATGCCGGCGCTGCCGCAAGGCTGGTCCCTGCAGCCGCTGTCCGGCGTGCTGCAGATGGTGTACGAAGGCGGCTCGGTCGCGGCGCCCGATGCTTCGATGATCCGCGTGCTGGCGGCAGACGACCCGGCGATGGTGGAGCTGACCAATATCGCTTTCCCCGGCTATTTCCGGCCGCGCACGGGCGAGATGGGCAAGTATGCCGGCATCCATGACGAAGGCGGGCGGCTGGTGGCGCTGAGCGGGGAGCGCATGGACCTGGGCCATATGCGCGAGGTGAGCGCAGTCTGCACGCATCCCGAGTTCACGGGGCGCGGCTATGCGCGCAAGCTGGTGGAATTCATCATGTACGGCATGCAGCAGCAGGGCGTGCGCCCCATGCTGCACGTGGGAGCGGCCAATGCCCGCGCCCAGGCCTTGTACCGCTCGATGGGCTTTGCGGCAACGCGCGAGCTGCCGCACGCGCGCCTTATTTGCCCGGGCTGACGTTGCCGATACCCTTGGCCGATTTGTTGATGTGCTTCGGGTTGCCGTAATAGGTGAAATTGCCCATGCCCTCCACAATCAGGTTCAGGGTATCGCTGGCATAAATGCTGATGTCGCCCATGCCGGTGAAGTTGACGTCGGCGCGTTCGGCATGCAGGTCCTTGAGCTCGGCCTGGCCAACGCCTTGCCCCTTCATGCGCAGCAGCTTGACCTTGCCGCTGGCATACAGCGCGCCGGCGCCCTCAAAGCTGATGTCGATGCGCTCGCCATTGATGTTGGTGACGCGGGATTCGCCCGCGCCCAGCACGCGGAAGCTGGTCAGAGCCGGCACGGTGACGGTGATCTTGTCGCCTTCCTTGACGTTGACCGGGGCCTTGTTGGTGTTCTCGTAGACTACGCGCAGCACGCCGCCTTCAACCACGGTGCTGACCTTGTCGATGTACTCCTTGCGGCCGCTGACCTTGACCGATTGCTCCTTGCCGACATCAACGTAGACGCTGATCGGGCCTTTGACATTGATGCCGTAGAAGGCGTCGAACTTGCGGACCTGGTCGTCGGCCAGGGCGAGGGAGGGTAAAAGCAGTGCAGCTAACAGCGTCAAACGGAACATACGTTCTCCTCATATCAGAGCGCATGATTATGACTTAGTTGTGGCTTTTTTGCTAAGCGGGCCCGGGTTTCCCCGGGCCCGTTTGCCGGTGGGGCTTAGCCGGTGTTGCGCAGGCCTGCGGCGACACCGTTGATGGACAGGTGGATGCCGCGATTGACGCGCGGATCGGCCCTTTCTTCTTCGTTACCCAGCGCGCGGCGGCGCTTGATCAGTTCCACCTGCAGGTGGTTCAGCGGATCGAGGTAAGGGAAGCGGTTGGTGATGGAACGCGCCAGCAGCGGGTTGCCTGCCAGGCGGTCGCGGGTGCCGGTGATCGATTCCAGGCAGTCGAGGGTCTGGTGGTATTCCTCGGTAATGCGCTTGAAGATGCGTTCACGCAGTTCCTTGTCCGTCACCAGCTCGGCGTAGCGCGAGGCGATCGCCAGGTCGGTCTTGGCCAGCACCATGTCCATGTTCGACAGCAGGGTGGCGAAGAACGGCCAATGCTGGAACATGTCGCGCAGCTGCGCCGTGCGTTCCTCCTTGTTGCCGGCGGCAATCCAGGCGCCGATGGCGGAGCCGAAACCGTACCAGCCCGGCAGCAGCAAGCGGCACTGGCCCCAGCTGAAGCCCCATGGAATGGCGCGCAAGTCTTCGATCCGGCGCGTCGATTTGCGGGAAGCCGGGCGCGAACCGAGGTTCAGTTCCGCGATCTCCGCAATCGGGGTGGCCGAGAAGAAGTAGTCGGTGAAGCCCGGGGTTTCATACACCAGGTTGCGGTAAGCCTTGTATGCCAGCTCGGAAATTTCCGCCATTACGGCTTCGAAACCGGCCAGGCGCGGGCCGTGGCAGGCGTCGGCCGGCGGTGGCATCAGGCTCGCTTCCAGGGTCGAGCACACCAGCAGCTCCAGGTTGCGGCGGCCGATTTCGGCGTTGGAGAACTTGGAGGCGATGATTTCGCCCTGCTCGGTCAGGCGCAACTGGCCGTTGACGGTACCTTTGGGCTGCGCCAGGATCGCCTCGTAGCTTGGGCCGCCGCCGCGGCCGACGGTGCCGCCGCGGCCGTGGAACAGGCGCAGCTTGACGCCGGCCTTGGCGAAGATTTCCACCAGGGCCAATTCTGCCTTGTACAGTTCCCAGTTGGAGGTCATGAAGCCGCCGTCCTTGTTGGAGTCGGAGTAGCCCAGCATGACTTCCTGGATCTGGCCCTGTTTGGCGATCAGCTTCTGCACCATCGGCACGGCCATCAGCGCTTCCATGATGCCGGCGGCGCGCTGCAAGTCGGGGATGGTCTCGAACAGCGGGATCACCATCAGGTCCGAGGTGCGTTCGCCGTCGGCGCCCTGGCGCAGCAGGCCGGTTTCCTGCTGCAGCACGAACACTTCCAGCAGGTCGGACACGGTCTCCGTATGCGAGATGATGTAGTTGCGGATGGCGCGCTTGCCGTAGCGCTGGCGGATGTCATGCGCGGTGCGCAGGATGGTCAGCTCGGAAGTGGTCTCTTCCGAATATTCGATGTACGGCGAATACAGCAGGCGTGGTTGCGCTAACTCCGCCAACAGCAGCTTGACCTTGGCATCTTCGTCCAGCGACGGGTAGTCGGCTTGCACGCCGGCCTTGGCGAACAGCTCCGCCAGCACGCGTTCGTGGATATCGGAGGATTGGCGCATGTCCAGCGACGCCAGGTGGAAGCCGAAGATGTCGGCGGCGCGTTTCAGCGTAGTCAGGCGCGGGCGGGCCAGCACGGAACCGTGGTTGGCGTCGAGCGACTCGATCAGCACCTGCAGGTCGGCCGAGAAATCGGCAGGGCATGGGTAAGGATCGGCGTGGCCGACTTCCTTGCGCAGGATGTTGGTCGCGCCCAGTGCGCGGGCGGTTGCTGCCAGGCGGGCGTACATGCCGATCAGGGCGCGGCGGTAAGGCTCGTCGCTGCGGTGGTCGGAGGTGTCGGTCGAAGCGTCCGACAGCGCTTGCAGCGCCGGCGAGCAGCCAATCATCAGGGTCGACACCGACAGCTCGGCGCCCAGGGCATGGGTTTCGTCGAGGTAGAAGTCGAGGATGGTGGTGGCCTGGCGCTCCAGCGCATGCTGCATGGTGCCGGCGTTGACGTTCGGGTTGCCGTCGCGGTCGCCGCCGATCCAGCTGCCCATCTGGACGTAAGAGGCGTCGATGGCAGGCGCGGTCGGGCCGTAATGTTCGGCGATCTCGGTCTCGATATCGTCGTACAGGGCCGGCAGTTCGCGCAGGAAGGTGATGCGGTAGTAGGACAGGGCGTTGTCGATTTCGTCCGCCACGGTCAGTTTGGAGTAGCGCAGCATGCGGGTCTGCCACAGCGTCGCGATGCGGGCGCGCAGCATGTGCAGGTTGGCGGTGCGCTCCTTCGGCGTCAGCGGCAGGTCGCGCTGGGCCAGCAGGCGGGCGATATCGTGTTCCGCGTCCAGGATGGACTTGCGCTGCACCTCGGTCGGGTGGGCGGTCAGGACGGGGCTGATCAGGGCTTCCTTGAAGAAGCTGGTCACGGTGTCCAGTTCGACGCCGGATTCTTTCAGCTTGTCGAGAGCAAAGCTGATGCTGCCTTTTTGCGGCGCCGAACCGGCCAACAGGTGGGCGCGGCGGCGGCGGATGTGGTGCTGGTCTTCCGCAATATTGGCCAGGTGGGAGAAGTAGGAGAAGGCGCGTACCACCGTAATGGTCTGTTCGCGCGTCAGGATCTTCAGCATGCCGTCCAGTTCCTTGGCGGCGCCGGCGTCGGCTTCACGGCGGAAGCGGACAGCGGTCTGGCGGATCGTCTCGACGACGGCGAATACTTCCTCTCCTTCCTGTTCCCGCAGGACGTCGCCCAACAGGCGGCCCAGCAGGCGGATATCTTCTTTCAACGGCGCGTCTTTATCGGCGCTCTGGTTTGCTTCGTCTGTTGCACTTACTTGATTTGCCATAGTTAATCAGTCAAAAGATAAGAATGGTCGTGCAATAGGCTTGTGGCCCGCTCTCTGCATAGGGGCGCGCATGCTAGAATTTGTGGTCCCAATCACGCGCAATAAACTGGTGAACGCCGGTTTGGCGCTAGCAACAGCGAAAGAACTGGTCTTGAATACTCCTGAAATGGCCCAACAGCTCCCTTCCAAATTGGTGATCGCTTCGCGCGAAAGCCGCCTTGCCATGTGGCAGGCCGAACACGTCCGCGCTCGCTTGTCTCAATTATATCCGCAGTGCAGCATTGAGATCCTGGGGATGACAACCCGCGGCGACCAGATCCTGGATCGGGCGCTGTCCAAGGTGGGCGGCAAGGGACTGTTCGTGAAGGAACTGGAAGTGGCGATGGAAGAAGGCCGCGCCGACCTGGCCGTCCATTCGCTGAAGGATGTGCCGATGGAGCTGCCGGAAGGCTTTGCCCTGGCGGCCGTGCTGGAGCGCGAAGACCCGCGTGATGCCTTCGTTTCGAACGATTATTCCTCGCTGGCCGAACTGCCGGCCGGCGCCATCGTCGGCACCAGCAGCCTGCGGCGCCAGGCCCTGATTTCGGCACGTTACCCGCACCTGGTGATCAAGCCTCTGCGCGGCAACCTGGATACCCGCCTCGGCAAGCTGGATCGCGGCGATTATGCGGCCATTATCCTGGCCGCAGCCGGCCTGAAACGGCTCGGCTTGCCGCAGCGCATCAAATCGCTGCTGGCGCCGGAGGATTCGCTGCCGGCCGCGGGGCAGGGGGCGATGGCGATCGAGATCGCAGAGCGTAACGATGGCCTGGACCTGAAGGCGATCCTGGCGCCGCTGAACGACCTGCCGACCGCGCAAGCCGTGACGGCCGAACGCAAGGTATCCAAAGTATTCGGCGGCTCCTGCCAGGTACCGTTGGCAGCCTTCGCCACCGTTGACGGCGGCCAGATGCACCTGCGCGCCATGGTCGCCACGCCGGACGGTACCCGCGTCGCCCGCGCCGAGATCAATGGCGCCGCCGCCGATGCCGAAGCGCTTGGCGCCCAGGTCGCCGAACAGCTGCGCGCACAGGACGCCGAAGCCATCCTCGCTGTCTGCGCCGCCGAGCAAGCCGACGCCATGAACCCCAACGCCGCCCCCGCGGCCTAAGCGCCGCCCGGATGCCCGCGATGCCCGATCGCTCCCGTATATCAGTGTCAGACCCTTGGGTCTGACACTGGGTTACCGGTTTTCCAATGCCACGCCGCGTCATCCTCACCCGCCCGATCGCGCAAGCCGAACCCCTGGCCAGCCGCATCCGCGCCCTCGGCCGCGAGGTCGAAGTGCTGCCGCTGCTGGAAATCAGCCCGCTTCCAGACCAAACGCCATTGCACAACGCGTTGGCCCCCCTGGCGAGCTACCAGCTGGTGGCCTTCGTATCGCCCAACGCCATCGACGCAGCCTTCGCCCACATCTCGGCCTGGCCGCAAGGCCTGCAAGCCGCAGTGGTGGGCGAGGCCAGCCGCCTGGCGCTGATCGCCCGAGGTGTTCCACCAGGCCAGATCGCCAGCCCCGCCGACCCATCCCACAGCGACACCGAACACCTGCTGCAAGCCCTCGACCTGCCAGCCTTGCGCGGCGCCAAGGTCCTGATCGTGCGCGGCGAATCCGGCCGCGAACTGATGGCCGATTCCTTCCGCGCTGCCGGCGCCGAAGTCACCGTGCTGCCTGCCTACCGCCGCACCGTGCCGCAACTGACGCTGGCGCTGGCCGAGCGTTTGACTGCGCTGGCCGCTACGCCAGCTGACTGGATCATCACCAGTTCCGAAGCCCTGCGCGGCCTTGTCGGGCTGCTAAAGGAATTAAACAAGTTGACAATCGTTGCATCGTTGCAACATCATCATTTGATCGTGCCTCATTCCCGCATTGCCGAAACAGCAAGGGATTTGGGCTTCCCGAATGTGACTCTCACAGGATCAGGCGACGAACGGGTGCTCGCCGCGTTACAATCACGTCCATGAACGATTTGCCTAACCAAACTGACAACTTGCCAACGACGCCAACTACGCCGGCCGTCGAAACTCCCAACACCGCCCAGGCTGCGCCAGCGACCCCGCCGGCACAGGAGCGCGATGCTTTTCGCCAGCCGCTGACGATCGCCGTGGTGGTGCTTGGCATCCTGCTGGCCGCGCAAGCCTTCTACTCGAAGAACCAGGTGTTCCGCCTGCGTGAAGAGATGGCGCGCCGCCTGCAGCAGGGCGATTCGCTGAACGGGCAGACTAGCCAGTTGGCGAAGAACGTCCAGGAAACGACCAAGGAAATCCAGCTCAAGGTAGGCGTGCTGGAAAACCGCCAGCAGGAAGCCCAGGCGCAGCAGCTGGCGCTGGAGCAGCTTTACCAGGACATGTCGAAGAACCGCGACGAGTGGGCGCTGGCCGAGATCGAGCAAGTGCTGTCCACTGCCAGCCAGCAGCTGCAACTGGCCGGCAACGTGCCTGGCGCGCTGATCGCGCTGCAAAATGCCGACCGTAGCCTGTCCCGTTCCGACAAGCCGCAATTCATCACCATCCGCCGCGCCATCGCCAAGGACATCGAACGCCTGAAGGCGCTGCCGAACGTCGACAACGTCGGCCTGGCGGTGCGCCTGGATAACGTGATCGCCCAGGTCGATGGCCTGCCGATGCTGTCCGATGCCAAGCCAACGCCGCCGGCGCCACCTGAGCGCAAGGCCCACGCGCCAGCGCCGGCCAAGGCCAAATGGAAGGGCGCCGCCAGCAAGGAAGCTGCTTCCGCACCGGCGGAAGATGAAGACAGCTGGGGCAACCGCCTGAAGACCGTGTGGCAGGACTGGAGCAGCGACATGTGGTCGGAAGTGTCGACCCTGATCCGCGTGCGCCGCGTCGAAACGCCGGACGCGATCATGCTGGCGCCGGAAGAAGCCTACTTCCTGCGCGAGAACCTGAAACTGCGCCTGCTGAACGCGCGCATGGCCCTGCTGTCCCGTAACGAAGCCGCCTTCCGCGCCGACCTGTTGGCCGCGCAGGAATCGCTGGCACGCTACTTCGATACCAAGACCACCCAGACCAAGACAGCACAGCAGCTCCTGCGCCAACTGCAGGGCAGCAACCTGCAGATCGAAATGCCGACGCTGGCAGACAGCCTGAACGCGGTGCGTAACTACAAGGCGAAGCCATAATGCGTCTCTTTATCTGGCTCGTTGTAATGATGGCCGCGGCCATCGGTATCGCCGTGACCGCACGTTTCAACCCCGGCAATGTGGTGCTGTTCTATCCGCCGTACCGGGTTGACCTGTCGCTGAACTTCTTCCTGGTGCTGCTGGTTGCAGCCTTCCTGCTGGTGCATTTCCTGGTGCGCGCCTTCAACGCCACTGTCGACATGCCGCGCAAAGTGGCCGCCTACCGCCAGAACAAGCGCGAGCGCGACGGCAACAAGGGCCTGCGCGATGCGTTGAAAGCCCTGTTCGAAGGCCGCTTCGGCCATGCCGAGAAAGCCGCACTGCGCGCAGCAGAACTGCCGGAAAACGCCGGCGTCGCCGCCCTGATCGGCGCCCGTGCCGCACACCGCATGCGCCAGCAGGCCCGCCGCGACCAGTGGCTGGCCCGCATCGCCAGCGACAACGGCATGAAAACCGCGCGCCTGATGACTATGACCGAACTGCTGGTCGACGACCACCAGCCGGAAGCTGCGCTGGAAGCCGTGCGCGAGCTGAATGCCAGCGGCACCCGCCATATCCATGCCCTGCAATGGTCCCTGAAGGCCGAGCAGCAAGCCAAGAACTGGCCGGAAGTGCTGCGCCTGGTGCGCCTGCTGGACAAGCACAAAGCCCTGCATCCGGCCCTGTCGGCGCGCCTGCGCGAACTGGCTTACGACGACCTGCTGTCCGATAACTCGCACGATGCGGAATCGCTGCAGCGCGTTTGGAGCACCATCCCGACTGCAGATCGCCTCAAGCCATACGTAGCGTGCCGTGCCGCCACCGCCCTGAATGCGCGCGGACTGCACGACGAAGCGCGCGTGGTGTGCGAAGAATCGCTGGCCGCCAATTGGGACGAACGCGTGCTGCGCGCCTACCGCGACGCGGCCGCACCGGTCGGTTCCGCCGCGCTGCTGGTGCAGATCGAGCATTGTGAAGGCTGGGTGCGCGAGCGCCCGAACGACGCCGAACTGGCGCTGACCCTGGGTTCGCTGTGCCTGAAGCAGAAGCTGTGGGGCAAGGCCCAGCGCTACCTGGAGCAGGCCCTGTCCGACGCCTCCGAATCGCGCATGGTGCGCGAGTCCCACCTCAAGCTGGCGCAGCTGCACGAAGCGCTGTCCCAGCCCGAAGAAGCGGCGAATCATTATCGCCAGTGCGCCTTGGCTACCATTCTCTAACAGGCTATTTCGGCCAGCGCTGGGCGCTGTGCAAGAGGCGCAGGATCGTTATCCGACCTGCGCCTCTGATTTTGTACACTGCAATGTATTTGGTCCGCCCGATTACCAGCTCACGGGTGCCGGTTAGCCGGCCTGGCCGACCCAGTTCGGGGAATTTGGCCAGGCGGGAAATTTCAGTTTCGATAACTACGGTTAGTCGCAGGGCTGCCTGGAGATTGGCGCCCATTAGTCTCCGAACAATCGCCAGCTTTGTTTTGTTTGCCGCTGGCGACCATTCAATTTGGCTCATTTTTTCTTGCGTGATGCGATGCGCGCTTCGATTTCGGTGCGAAGATCATGCAATTCTTGCACGGCGACATCATGCGGAATCCATTCTGTCGTCGGATCGTCTGCCTCGCGCAGTGCGGCTTCGACCTCTTCTCTGAACCACTGGTCGTAGTCGGATTCCTGCTCAGCTAATTTCTCGGGATCTTTCGGGCTCATGGCTAATCCTTGCAAGGAAACTCCATTTTACGCCGCGCCCGGCGTATCGGCTTGCGTTGGATCACGCTATAATTGCAAGGTTAGACTGTCCAAAAATGCATTAATCCGAGGAAAACATGAGCCTGAACAAAGTACCGGCCGGTAAAGACCTGCCGAACGATTTCAACGTGATTATCGAGATCCCGATGAACGCGGATCCGATCAAGTACGAAGTGGACAAGGAATCCGGCGCCATCTTCGTCGACCGTTTCATGGGCACCGCCATGCACTACCCATGCAACTACGGCTACATCCCTAACACCCTGTCCGACGACGGCGACCCGGTCGACGTGCTGGTCATTACCCCATTCCCGCTGATCCCAGGCGTGGTAGTGCGTTGCCGTGCTATCGGCGTGCTGAAGATGACCGACGAAGCCGGCCAGGATGCCAAAGTGCTGGCGGTTCCAGTCGATAAAATCCTGCCGATCTACAAGCACTGGCAGAAGCCGGAAGACCTGCAAGACCTGCGCCTGCAGCAGATCCAGCACTTCTTCGAGCACTACAAAGACCTGGAGCCAGGCAAGTGGGTCAAGGTTGATGGCTGGCACGGTCCTGAAGAAGCCAAGAAGGAAATCATGCACGGCGTGGCACAAGCCGCCCAGCAAGAAGGCAAATAAGCCTGAACGAAGAAAGCGCCCCGCGGGGCGCTTTTTTTGTATAGTCGTTGCGTGCACCCTTGCAGGGAGGACGCAATATGGAAGGATCATTGTCGATTTGGGCGAAGACCGCCCCTACCGCCGCAATGCCTGAATTGAGCGGCGAACTGCAGGCCGACGCCTGCATCATCGGCGGCGGCATCGCCGGCCTCACCACAGCATACCTGCTGTCGCTCGAAGGGCGGCGCGTTGTGCTGCTGGAAGCGCGGGAACTGGGCAGCGGCGAAACCGGCCGTACCACCGCCCACCTGATGCCACCGGATGAGTGGTACCACTGCATTGAGGAAAACTTCGGCTCAGTGAATGCCAGGCTGGTTGCGGCCGGCCAGATGGCGGCCATCGACCAGGTGGCGGCAATTGTGGGCAGCGAAGGGCTGGATTGCGAGTTCGAGCGGCTCGACGGCTACCTGTACTCGGCGACCGGCGATCCGAATGAGATCCGGCGCGAGTGCGAGGCAGCAACGCGTGCCGGGCTGGAAGCCGAGCTGTTGCCCCAGGTGCCTGGCCTGCCGTTTGAAAGCGGCACTTGCGTGCGCTACGCCCAGCTGGCGCAATTCCATCCGCTGAAATACCTGGACGGGCTGGCAGGCTGCATCCGCCGGCGCGAGGGGCGCATTTTCTGCGGCAGCCGCGCTACCGGCATCGACCGGGTGGGCGACAAGCTGCATGTGAATACGGCCCACGGGCGCGTGGTAGCCAATGCCGTGGTGGTGGCGACCAATACGCCGTTCAATAACCGCGTGGTCCTGCATACCAAACAGAATGGTTACCGCACCTATGTGATCGGAATGGAAGTGCCGCGAGGTTCCTTGCCGCGCATGCTGCTGTGGGATACCGGCGATCCTTATTACTATGTGCGGCTTGAATCAAGCGGCGCCAGCCCGGGGCATGACGTGCTGATAGTGGGCGGCTGCGACCACAAGGTCGGGCAGGACGACGACCCGCGCCATCGCCACGACCAGCTTGAGGACTGGACCAGGGAGCACTTCTCGATGGCCGGGGCGGTAACCTTGCGCTGGTCAGGTGAAGTCATGGAGCCTGCGGACGGCCTGCCATTCCTGGGCCGCAATCCGGCCGACGACAGCCAGGTGTACGTAATCAGCGGCGATTCCGGAACCGGCATGATTCACTGCACCCTCGGCGCGATGATCGTGCGCGACCTGGTCGTCGGGCGCGAGAATCCGTGGGCCGAGCTGTATGATCCGGCGCGCAAACCTTTCCATGGCATGAAGGAATTCATGCAGGAGCAGCTCAATACGCTGGCGCAGTACGGCCATTGGCTACGTGGCGGCGAAGTGGAATCGGCGGTGGAAATTGCGCCGGGGCAGGGCGCTGTCCTGAATCGCGGCGCGAAAAAGGTGGCGGTATATCGCGACGACGATGGCGGGCTGCATGCGATGTCGGCGACGTGCACGCACCTGGGTTGTGCAGTGAGCTGGAATCCGGCCGAGCGGTCCTGGGACTGCCCTTGCCACGGTTCGCGTTTTTCAGCCGAGGGCGAAGTGCTGCATGGTCCCGCCAACACGGCGCTGGCTGCGGAAGAACTGGACGACGACGAAGCGGGCATCCGGCCAGTGCCGGGCCAGCACGGCAGCAGTCACCGGCCGCCACGCTAGCGGCGGAACGGGGTGTGCTCGTTCAGCTCATCGAGGTAGGCATCGATGCCGCCTGCCTCGCGCTCCAGGAAGCGCTCCACGGCGTCGCTGAAGGCGGGGTGGGCGAGCCAATGCGCGGACCAGGTTTTCTGCGGCAGGAAGCCGCGCGCCATCTTGTGCTCGCCCTGCGCGCCGCCTTCGAAGGTCTTGATGCCATTGGCGATGCAGAATTCGAGCGGCTGGTAGTAGGCGGTTTCGAAATGCAGGCAGGGGATGTGTTCCATTGCGCCCCAATAGCGGCCGTACAAGGTGTCTCCGGTGTGGATCACCAGCGATGAAGCAACGGGCTGGCCATTGCGCTCGGCTACTACCAGCAGCAGGTTTTGCGGCATGGTACGGGCAAGGCGGAGCCAGAAATCAAGATTCAGGTAGGGCGAGGAGCGGTGCTCGGCATAGGTATTGCTGTAGCAGCGGTGGAAGAAGCGCCAGTCCTGCTCGGTCGTTTCATGGCCGCGCAGCTGGCGCATGGCGATGCCGGCTTCCTTTACCTTGCGGCGCTCGGCACGGATGTTTTTGCGCTTTTTCTGCTCCAGCGTTTCCAGGAACTGGTCGAAATTGTCATATCCCTGGTTCAGCCAGTGGAATTGCACGCCGGAGCGCAGCATGAAGCCGGCCTCGCGCAGTTGCTCCGCCTCGTCCTCGGGAGGGTAGAGAATGTGGGTGGAGGACATGCCGGCGGCGCCTTGCTGCTCGCACAGGAAGGCCAGCAGGGCTTTGCGTGCCGCCGCGTCGCGCGCCAGCAGCCGCGGGCCGGTGACCGGCGTGAAGGGGATGGCGGAGAGCAGCTTGGGATAGTACTCGATGCCATTGCGGTGATAGGCGTCGGCCCAGGCCCAGTCGAAGACATACTCGCCATATGAATGGGATTTGACGTAGAGCGGCATGGCTGCGGCCAGATTGTCGCCGTCCCATACGGCCAGGAATTGCGGCTGCCAGCCCGTTTCCGCGCAAGCGCTGCCCGACTCGTGCAGGGCGTGCAGGAAGGCGTGCGACAGGAAGGGATTGCCCGCCGCCAGCCGATCCCAATCGGCAGGGACGACATCGGCGAGGGAAGAAAGGACGCTGGTACGGTATTCCATCCGGCCATTCTAGCGAAATACTGCCGAGCCCGTGTCAACCTTGGGGTCAGACCCTTTGGTTGACACGGGCTCGGCAGTACGTTGGGGCGGGGGCAATGTTAAAATCTTCGCCATCACCTTTGGCCTTGCTGAGCTATGTCGCATTCCTTCCATAATTTGTACAACCATGATTTTGCCCGCGTGGCGGTTGGCGTGCCGCGCTGCCGGGTCGCTGATCCGCTGTTTAATGCGGCGCAGACGATTGAACTGGCGGAGGAGGCGGCAGCGAAAGGCGCGGTGCTGGTGGCTTTCCCGGAACTGGGGCTGTCGGCTTATTCTTGCGATGACCTGTTCCACCAGCGCGCATTGCTGGATGGGGTGCTGCAGGCTTTGCAGTCCGTGGTGGAGGCGTCAAGCCGCATTCCGACGGCGATGGTGGTGGGGGCGCCGCTGCGGGTGGATCACCAGTTGTTCAATTGCGCGGTCGTGGTCTCCGGCGGGGTGATTCGCGGCGTGGTGCCGAAGTCCTACCTGCCGAATTACGGCGAGTTTTATGAGGCGCGCCAGTTCAGCGCCGCCGATGAGGCGTTTTCCACGGAAATCTCGCTGCTTGGGCAGCAGGTGCCGTTCGGCGCCAGCCAGCTTTTCGAGCTGGAGAACCTGCCGCTGTTCAAATTCCATATCGAGATCTGCGAGGATGTCTGGGTGCCGATCCCGCCATCGTCTTTCGCTGCACTGGCCGGAGCGACCGTGCTGGTCAACCTGTCGGCCTCGAATATCCTGGTCGGCAAGGCCGATTACCGCCGCCAACTGGTGGGCCAGCAGTCGGCGCGCTGCATCGCGGCTTACCTGTATTCTTCGGCCGGCCGCGGCGAGTCGACCACCGACCTGGCCTGGGATGGCCAGGCGCTGATTTACGAGAACGGCGAAATGCTTGCCGAGTCCGAGCGCTTCGCGGAAGAATCGCACATCATCTTTGCCGACGTGGACCTGGAGCGCCTGTCGCGCGAACGCATGCGCACCACGACTTTCGGCCATTCGAGCCGCCGCCATAAAGCGGAGGTGGCGCAATTCCGTACCGCGCGCTTCCCGGTCGAACTGCCTTCGCATCGCGTGCTGCCGCTGGAGCGCAACGTGGCGCGCTTCCCTTACGTGCCGTCCAATCCGAAGTTGCGCGACAAGCGCTGCAACGAGGTCTATAACATCCAGGTCAGCGCGCTGGTACAGCGCCTGTCTTCGTCCGGCATCAAGAAAGTGGTGATCGGCGTCTCGGGCGGCCTGGATTCGACCCACGCGCTGCTGGTCTGCGCCAAGGCGATGGACCACCTTGGCCTGCCGCGCACCAATATCATCGCGGCGACCATGCCGGGCTTTGCTACCAGCAGCCGCACGCTGGACCAGGCGAGGGCGCTGATGCAGTTCGTCGGCGCCACCGCGATGGAAGTCGACATCCGGCCTAGCTGCATCCAGATGCTGAAGGACCTTGGCCACCCGTACAGCGAGGGCAAGGAGCAATACGACATCACCTTCGAGAACGTGCAGGCCGGCGAGCGCACCAACCACCTGTTCCGCATGGCGAACCATCACAACGGCATCGTGATCGGCACCGGCGACCTGAGCGAGCTGGCGCTGGGCTGGTGCACTTACGGCGTGGGCGACCATATGTCGCATTACAACGTGAACGCCAGCGTGCCGAAGACCCTGATCACCCACCTGGTGCGTTGGGTGGCCGAGAGCAAGCAGTTCGGCGACGTCAATTCGAGCGTGCTGCTGGCCGTGGTGAATACCGAAATCAGCCCCGAGCTGGTGCCCGGCAAGTCCGGCGACACGGCGCCGGCGCAAGTCACGCAGGACTTCATCGGCCCTTACGAGCTGCAGGACTTCAACCTGTACTACACGTTGCGCTTCGGCTTTTCGCCGGCCAAGGTTGCCTTCCTCGCTTACCATGCGTGGCGTGACCGCGACGTGGGCCAATGGCCCGAGGACGAGCACGTGGTGCGCAACCAGTACGAGCTGAAAGACATCAAACACAACCTGGGCATCTTCCTGAAGCGCTTCTTCCAGACTTCGCAGTTCAAGCGCACCTGCGTGCCGAATGCGCCGAAAGTCGGTTCCGGCGGTTCGCTGTCGCCGCGCGGCGACTGGCGCGCGCCGAGCGATTCGGAGGCTGCTGCCTGGCTGGAAAACCTGAAAACCGTGCCTGACGCTTAAACCACTATAAGGAGAATGCAATGAAACAAATTACCGCCATCATCAAGCCATTCAAGCTGGACGAAGTGCGCGAATCGCTGGCCGAAGTGAATGTGACCGGCCTGACCGTGACCGAGGTGAAAGGCTTTGGCCGCCAGAAAGGCCACACCGAGCTGTATCGCGGTGCGGAATACGTGGTTGATTTCCTGCCGAAGGTGAAGGTGGAAGTGGTGGTGGACGATAGCGTGGTCGATACCGCTGTCGATGCAATCATCAAGGCGGCCCGCACCGGCAAGATCGGCGACGGCAAGATCTTCGTGCAGAATATCGAGCAAGTGATCCGCATCCGCACCGGCGAAACCGGTGCCGAAGCAGTTTAATCAGGCATAGCGGACGCAATCGCGGCCAGCGTTCTTGGCCGCATACAAGGCCTGGTCGGCGCGCGCCAGCAGTGTGTCCGGCCCGGTGTCTTCCGCCTCCAGGCAGGCAATGCCGATGCTCAGCTTGAGCGGCACGGCCTGTCCTTCATGCTGCACTTGCAGCGCCTCGGTGCCGGCGCGCAGGCGTTCCGCGACGATCTGCGCTTCATTCATTCCAGTTGACGGCAGCAGGATGGCGAATTCCTCGCCGCCCAGGCGGGCCGCCAGGTCGCTGCGCCTGCAGGCCGTGGCGCAGTGGCGTCCGATGGCGATGATCGCCCGGTCGCCGGTCGGGTGGCCAAAGTTGTCGTTGATCGATTTGAAGTGGTCGATATCGATCATCAACAGCGAAAGCTTGTGTCCATAGCGCCGCGAACGTTCAATTTCCATTTCAGTGCGCGCCAGGAACTGGCGGCGGTTGGCGATGCAGGTGAGGTAATCGGTGGTCGCGATTTCATGCAGTTCGCGATTGCGGTCATCGATGGTTTTTTCCAGTTGCAGGCTTTCCACCTCCAGCGCCTCGGCCACAGCCTGGAGCGAGGCGCGCGCATTGTCGCTCTCGATGCGGAACTGGGCAGCAATGACGAGAATGGTGAGGGCGCCTCGCAGCAGTTCGACGACTGGCGCAAAGCTGCCAAGGCCTGCTACGGCGCCAAACAAGGTCCAGGCAGCGTCGATGCCAAGCAATAAGCACAGGATGGCGCGGCCGTTGCGCGGTGCGTGGCGGGCGATCAGGACGATTGCGGCCATCAGCAGCGGGATGCGG
This sequence comes from uncultured Duganella sp., assembly GCA_966077345.1. GTDB lineage: Bacteria > Pseudomonadota > Gammaproteobacteria > Burkholderiales > Burkholderiaceae_D > Rugamonas. The sequence continues at coordinate 57,970 of CBHREK010000004.1, read as the reverse complement.
ATCATTGCGCCGAGGGCCATGTGCACGTATTCGCCGGCGTGGCTGGTCCTGGCGTAAAGGAGCGCGGCCAGCATCAGGAAGACCAGCCATGCCTGGGGCCTGAGCAGCCGTGCCGGCGGGGCCGGCATATAGCTTGCCGCACCGCGCAGCAACAGCGCAGCGTTGGCAGCGACCAGCACATTGGGCAGCACGAGTGACAGCGCGGCAGGCATGGCGCCGTCCAGGCCTGCAAGAATCCAAGCCCAACCCTGGCAAATCGCCGCAAGGCTCCAGTTCGAACCAGCCGAGCGGCCATCGCGCACCGCATGCAGCCCGATGAAGGCGACGCCGATCGCAAGGCAGGCTATACCGAGGGTCAGGTCGCAGGTTTCGGCGTGCAGGGTATTCATGCTGCTTCCACGCGGTTGCGGCCACCGTTCTTGGCGCGATACAGGGCTGCGTCGGCGCGGGCCACCAGGTCGTCCATTGAATGATCGTGCGCGTTGAGTGCGGCGATGCCAAAGCTGGCGGTGACCTGGTGCGGCACGCCGGACAACGCAGGCGGGATGGCAGCGATGGCGCGCCGCAGCCGTTCTGCCGCAAGGCGGGCTGCAATGGCGCTGGTCTCGGGCATCAGCAAGGCGAACTCTTCGCCGCCGAGTCGGCCGGGCAGGTCGACGTTGCGGGCATTGGACTGGCAGGCTTGCGCGACCACCTGCAGCAGCTTGTCGCCGGCGGGATGGCCGAAGCGGTCATTGATCTGCTTGAAGTGGTCGATGTCCAGCAGCAGCAGCGTCAGCGGCAGGTGGTAACGCCGGGCACGTTCGATTTCGTCGTTGCCGCGCTCCATGAAGTGGCGGCGGTTGGCGATGCCGGTCATGCTGTCGGTGGTGGCCTGCCTGGTCAGTTCCGCGGTCCGTTCTGCCACGACGTTGCGCAGCATGTCCCGCTTTTGCTGGAGCCGGGTGGCGTTGGCCGCCAGGTCGTCGCGAATTTGTTCGCTCTCCAGCCGGAACTGGAAGGCATTTACCAGCACCTGCAGGATGCCGCCCACCGAGACCATGACGGCAAACGGGGTGCCTCCCTCCAGGAAGCTGTCGACATGGCTGCGCGAGAACAGTGCAATGCCCAGGCGGAGCAGGCTCCACACCGCGGCCAAGGCGAGGATGCCGGCCAGGTAGCGGGTGCCGGCCGGAAGGCCGGGACGTCCCACCAGCATTCGCAATGTGGCGCAGTAAAAGGCCGCCCGGCAGGCTGACACGAGTGCGATGCGGGCCTCGACGCTCGGGTGGCCATAACTGAGCCAGGCGAAGCCCGCGGCTGCTGCGGCGACACACAAGGCGTAATAGCGGTCGCTGTTACGGGCGCCGACCAGCATCGCCGTGCCGCGATGGATGAAGACCAGGCTGACAACCGACAGTGCATTATCGGCGACGGTCCCGATATAGGCTGGGAGCTTGTCGGAATTGGCGGCGAGCAGCGCCGCTGCGCCTCCGGCCAGGGCCGAAATGGCCCATTGCCCGCCGGGCGTGGCCGACAGGGCGCGTCCATGCAAGCCCCGGAAGGCGCAGGCAATCAGGATCGACAGGAAGCCGACCAGGCTAGTTGCAGTAGCGACATCAAAGGTAAACACGGACAGGCAAGCGCATCAAAGAAAGTTGCGCAATTGTATCAGTTGTTTCCTGATAGTAAGTTTTAACTTTCCAATTGAAAGTTTGTTGGCGATAGCCCTAGGGCCTGCTGATCTTCAGGTCGAAACGCCAGGCCAGCAGGCGCATGACGGTAATCAGGCCCGCGCTGGACCACAGGGCGACGTCGTCCGAAACCAGGGTGTATTGCAGCGCGATGTAAAACCAGCAACCGAAGAAGGCGCAAATCGCATACGGTTTTCCGTCACGGAATACCATCGGCACTTCATTGCAGATAATGTCGCGCAGCACGCCGCCAAAGATGCCGGTGACCACGCCCATCATCACGGCGACGAAGATCGGCATGTCGGCTGCCAGCGCCTGCGCCACGCTGGCGACGGCGAACAGGCCAAGGCCGACGGCGTCGGCGATCACGATCAGCCGTTCGGACACAATATGGCGGATATGCTTGACGAAGGGCGCCGCCACCAGGGCCACCACAAACAGCAGGATCGTGTATTCCTGGTGCGCCACCCAGAACAGCGGGCGCTTGTCGAGCAGGATGTCGCGCACGGTACCGCCGCCGAAGGCTGTGATGAAGGCGACAATGAAGACGCCGACGATGTCCATCCGTTTGCGGCGCGCTTCAATGAATCCTGAGAAGGCCCCAACCAGGATTGCTACGACCTCGATGATGGTGATTAGGGAGACGGCGGGGACGATTTTCATGACGCGCAGATTAGCATCCTGCTAGCAAAATCTGCAAGCCAAGCGTGCCCCGGCGGCGTCGCCAGGGCGGGAATGGTCAACGCTGGGGTGCCAGGGCGGAGCGCAGCAGCACCATGATGGCGCCTTCTCCGCCTTCTTCGGCGCGGGCCTGGCAGAAGGCGATCACGCCATCGGTCTGCACCAGCCAGGAGTGGACCATCGATTTCAGCACCGGCTCGCCGCCGCGCGAACCGAAGCCGCGGCCGTAGATCACGCACACGCAGCGGTAGTTGCGGCGCCTGGCCTTGAGCAGGAAGTCGTCCACCGCCTGGCGCGCCTCGTCGCGGCGCTTGCCGTGCAGGTCCAGTTCATCCTGTACCGGCCAGTGGCCCTTGCGCATTTTCTTCATCACGTCCGGGCCGATGCCGGGCGCGCTGTAGTTCAGCGAAGGGTCTTCTTCCATGTAATGGTCGACGTCGAACATGTCCGACAGCATCGACTCGCGCAGCACGGCTGCGTCGTCCGCCGCCTGCTCTTCGGCCGTCTGCGGCTTGCGCGTACCGGATGGGGCAGGGCGGCCCGCTGCGGCCGGGCCCGTGGCGGGCGGCGGCACGTAGCGGTCGGACGGTTTCATCTTCTGTACGCCGGCCATGGAGGACTGGAACACGTTGGCAGCGGCGGCAGCGGCCTTTTCCTGCTTGGCGCGCTCTTTCTGTTCGGCCGCGCGCTGCTCTTCCTGCTCCTTGAGCTGTTTGCCCAGTCCCTTCAGGTCGGCGAAGCTTTTCACTCTTGCGCTTCCAGGTAGCGTTGCGCGTCCAGTGCGGCCATGCAACCGGTGCCGGCGGAGGTGATGGCCTGGCGGTAGATGTGGTCCTGCACGTCGCCGGCAGCGAACACGCCTGGCACGGAGGTGGCGGTGGCCATGCCTTCGGTGCCGGTGCGGGTCTTGATATAGCCATCCTTCATTTCCAGCTGGCCTTCGAAGATGCCGGTGTTCGGCTTGTGGCCGATGGCGATGAACAGACCGTGCACGGCCACGTCGGTCATCTCGCCGTTATTGTGCTTGACGGTGATGGCGTTGACGCCGGATTGGTCGCCCTTCACTTCGTGCAGGGTGGAGTTCAGTTTCAGCTCGATCTTGCCTTCGGCGACCTTGGCCATCAGGCGGTCCACCAGGATAGGCTCGGCGCGGAACTTTTCGCGGCGGTGCACCAGGGTGACCTTGGTGGCGATGTTCGACAGGTACAGGGCTTCTTCGACGGCGGTATTGCCGCCGCCGACCACGGCTACTTCCTGGCCACGGTAGAAGAAACCATCGCAGGTGGCGCAGGCGGACACGCCGCGGCCCATGAATTCCTGCTCGGTCGGCAGGCCCAGGTACTGTGCCGAGGCGCCGGTGGCGATGATCAGGGTGTCGCAGGTGTAGACGTTGCTGTCGCCGATCAGGCGGATCGGTTTTTCGTTCAGGTGCGTGGTGTGGATGTGGTCAAACACGATTTCGGTCTTGAAGCGCTCGGCGTGCTGCAGGAAACGCTGCATCAGGTCCGGACCCTGGACGCCCATCGGGTCGGCGGGCCAGTTCTCCACGTCGGTGGTGGTCATCAGCTGGCCGCCTTGCTCGACGCCGGTTACCAGCATCGGGTTCAGGTTGGCGCGGGCAGCGTAAATCGCGGCGCTGTAACCTGCTGGACCGGAGCCGAGAATCAGGACTTTGGCGTGTTTGGTAGTAGTCATGGCGGATTCTTTACCTAGTTAGTATGTCTCGAATATGGGTGCGGACAGGAATGCTACAAGTCCGGGCCCAGGGAAACCGAAATTATATGCGAAGCGTGCATTTCACATGTACCGTGGGGCCGTTTTACCTTGATATGCCTTAGAATAAGCGCAATTATGGAATTTTTGCCCCCAAGCAATGAGTAAAAAGAGTCAAGCGTCGACTTCTGGCTACGCTCGCAAGACGATTGAACGACCGCCGGTGCCCAACCGGCTGATCCGCTTGCTGTCCGAAGCGCGCTGGTTCGCGCTGGCAGGGGTGTGGCTGTACCTGGTGCTGATACTGGCCAGTTTCAATCGCGCGGACCCCGGCTGGTCGCACAGCAATGATGTGGCCCACCTGCACAACCTCGGCGGCGCCGTGGGCGCCAAGCTGTCCGACGTGCTGCTATATATATTTGGTTTTTCCGCGTGGTGGTGGTGCATCTTCCTGCTGCATTATGTGTGGCGCGGCTACCGCCGGCTGACCAATAAATGGCTGCTGGACAAGGAAGAGGATGTCCCGCACCAGCACGAAGGCCTGATCCGTTTCGTTGGTTTCTTTGCCCTGCTGATCGGCAGCATGGGGCTGGAGTTCCTGCGCCTGCATTCGCTGAAAGTGCAGCTGCCGCTGGCGCCGGGAGGCATCCTGGGCAGCTATATCGGCCACTTCGCCCATGTGGCGCTTGGCTTTACGCCGGGCACCCTGCTGCTCCTGCTGCTGTTTGCCACTGGCTTCAGCCTGTACTTCCACGTGTCCTGGCTGGCCGTGGCGGAGCGCATCGGCGGCGCCATCGAGATGACCATTGACTGGTTCCGCTCCCGCATGGAGGTGCGCGAAGACCGCCGCCAGGGCGACGTGGCCGTGGTCAAGCGCGAGGAAAAAGTCGTCAAGGAACGCGTCAAGCACGAGGAAAAGCATCCGAAACCGGCCGACTTGCCGCAGGATGCGCCGCCGGCGCCGATGGTAAAGATCGAACCGCAGATCACCCAGGTGGTGCAGTCCGAGCGCGTGATCAAGGAAAAGCAGGGCACCCTGTTCCAGGAGATCGAGAACACCACGCTGCCGCCGCTGTCGCTGCTGGACGATGCACCGCCGCAGCAGGAAACCGTGGCCGTGGAAACGCTGGAATTCACCAGCCGCCTGATCGAGAAAAAGCTGTCCGACTTCGGCGTGGAAGCCAAGGTGGTGGCGGCCTATCCAGGTCCTGTCGTCACCCGCTACGAAATCGAGCCTGCCACCGGCGTGAAGGGCAGCCAGATCGTCAACCTGGCGCGCGACCTGGCGCGCTCGCTGTCGCTGACCTCGATCCGCGTGGTGGAAACCATCCCCGGCAAGAATTACATGGCGCTGGAGCTGCCGAATCCCAAGCGCCAGATTGTGCGCCTGACCGAGATCCTCGGCTCCAAGGTCTATAACGACAACCATTCGCCGCTGACCGTGGCGCTGGGCAAGGACATTGCCGGCAAGCCGGTGGTGGCGGACCTGGCCAAGATGCCGCACCTGCTGGTGGCCGGCACCACCGGCTCCGGCAAGTCGGTGGGCATCAATGCCACCATCCTGTCGCTGCTGTACAAGGCCGATCCGCACGACGTGCGCATGATCCTGATCGACCCGAAGATGCTGGAAATGTCGGTGTACGAAGGCATTCCGCACCTGCTGGCGCCGGTCGTGACCGATATGCGCCAGGCAGGCCACGCCCTGAACTGGGCGGTGAACGAGATGGAGCGCCGCTACAAGCTGATGTCTAAGCTGGGCGTGCGTAACCTGGCCGGCTACAACGCCAAGATCGCCGACGCGGAAAAGCGCGAAGAGAAGATCCCGAACCCGTTCTCGATCACGCCGGACGCGCCAGAGCCGCTGGAAAAGCTGCCAACCATCGTCATCATCATCGACGAGCTGGCCGACCTGATGATGGTGGTCGGCAAGAAGGTGGAAGAATTGATCGCCCGTATCGCGCAGAAAGCCCGTGCGGCCGGCCTGCACTTGATTCTGGCGACCCAGCGCCCATCTGTAGACGTGATTACGGGCCTGATCAAGGCCAATATCCCGACGCGTATTGCGTTCCAGGTATCGTCCAAGATCGACTCGCGCACCATTCTTGACCAGATGGGCGCGGAAACCCTGCTGGGCATGGGCGACATGCTGTACATGCCGCCGGGTACCGGCTTGCCGATCCGCGTGCACGGCGCCTTCGTGTCGGACGACGAAGTGCACCGCGTAGTGAAGCATTTGAAGGCCCAGGGCGAGCCGAATTACATCGAAGGCATCCTCGAAGGAGGCACGCTGGAAGAAGGCGGCGGCGACGGGGCCATTGCCGGCGCTGGCGGCGGCGGGGACGGCGAGGCCGACCCGATGTATGACCAGGCCGTGCAAGTCGTGCTGAAACACCGCAAGGCGTCGATCTCGCTGGTGCAGCGCCACCTGCGCATTGGCTACAACCGGGCCGCGCGCCTGCTGGAACAGATGGAAAACAGCGGCGTTGTGTCGGCCATGCAGTCGAACGGCAACCGCGAAATCATCGCACCTACCGCCTCGGCGGAATAAGGACTCTTATGAAGTACACCAAGTTGATGGCGGCCCTGGCCGCCGGCCTGCTGTTTGCAGGCGCCGCCAGCGCTGCCGCGCTGGACCAGTTCAAGACCTTCGTGGCCAGCACCAAGGCGGCCAAGGGCGAGTTCACGCAAAAGGTCGTGGCGCAAGGGAGCAAGGACAAGCTGTCGTCCGGCAGCTTCAGCTTCGCCCGCCCAGGCAAGTTTATCTGGACTTACACCAAGCCTTACGACCAGGTGCTGCAGGCCGATGGTGAACAGCTTTTCATCTATGACAAGGACCTGAACCAGGTTACCGTGCGCAAGCTGGGCGACGCACTGGGCTCTTCGCCGGCCGCCATCCTGTTCGGTTCCAACGACCTGGAAAAGAACTTCGCACTGTCCGAGGCGGGCACCCGCGACGGCCTGGAATGGCTGAAAGCAACCCCCAAGGCCAAGGATTCCAGCTTCGAGCAGATCCAGATCGGCCTGAAAAACGGCGTGCCGGAAGCGATGGAGCTGAAGGATAACTTCGGCCAGACTTCCATCCTGTCGTTCAAGAAGTTTGAAAAAAATCCAGCGCTGAATGCAACGTCCTTTAAATTTGTCATGCCCAAGGGCGCGGACGTCATTAACAATTAAGGCATGAAAAAAGCCCTGACTACCCTGGCTCTGTGTTGTGCCGCCGCGTCCGTTTCCGCCGCAGAATTCGGCAACGACGATCTGGTGCGCCAGGGGCGCATCGTCTACGAAAAGAGCTTCACCGAGGCCGAGCAGGAGCGTATCAAGCCGCTGATTGTCGCCGCCATGAACCAGGTGGCGGAGTTTTACGGAGAACGCAAGGGCGCCACGCCCGATTTCTTTTTCTGCAAAAGCGCGGAATGCGCGCGCTATATGTTTGGAACTGAATGGCGCTCGGTCACCATCAACAAGGGCGGCCGCCGCAATGACGACGGCAAGTACTGGTTCGAGCGCCCCAGCATCGTGATCACCGAATGGGCGCGCAATCCGAAAATCAGCGACAAAGGCTTGCAGGCTGTGCTGGCGCATGAACTATCTCATGTCGAGCTATACGCGCGCGGGGCTGGGCACGACAAAGTGCCGGCCTGGTTCAACGAAGGACTAGCCACCGTGGTCGGAGGCGCCAATTGCAAACCTGGCGTGCGCGGCATCGACGACCTGTCCAAGCTGTCGGTCGGCGAGAATTGGCGCAACTACACGCGTCCAAGCGGCGGGCATCATGGCGCCACGTATTGCCAGGCCGGCCTGGAAGTGCTGGCCTGGGCCGAACAACACGGCGGCGCGAAGGGCATCGTCGACCTTGTCGCCAATCTGCCGAACAAGAGCTTTGAATCTCAGTATGGCGCATTCGTGACGCCGCAAGGGGCGACAGCCAACATCAAGGACGTGGGCGAAAAATGACCATTGACTTGTTCAGTGCCGAGCCCACGCCGCCATTGGCAGAGGCGCTGCGCCCGCACACGGTAGCCGACGTGATCGGCCAGAGCCATTTGCTGGGCGAGGGCAAGCCGCTAAACCTGCTGTTCAAGTCGGGCAAGCCGCATTCCATGATCCTGTGGGGGCCGCCGGGCGTGGGCAAGACCACGCTGGCGCGCCTGTCCGCGCGCGCCTTCGACTGCGAGTTCATCGCCATTTCGGCCGTGCTGGGCGGGGTCAAGGATATCCGCGCCGCCATTGAACAGGCGGAGCAGTTTGTCGCCAGCGGCAAGCAGACCATCCTGTTCATCGACGAGATCCACCGCTTCAACAAGGCGCAGCAGGATGCGCTGCTGCCTTACGTTGAATCGGGCCTGGTGACCCTGATCGGCGCCACCACCGAAAACCCTTCGTTCGAAGTTAATTCCGCGCTGCTGTCGCGTGCCCAGGTGTATGTGCTGAAGGCGCTGACTGAAGAGGAGATGCGCCAGTTGCTGGCGCGGGCGCGCGAACGCTCGATGCCGGACCTTGAGTTCGACGAACTGGCCATCGACACCCTGATCGGCTACGCCGACGGCGATGCACGCCGCTTCCTGAACCTGCTGGAACAGACCAAGACGGCCGCCGCCACCGCACGCACCAACAAGGTTACGGGCGAGTTCGTGCAGAACGCGCTGACCCTGAATGCCCGCCGCTTCGACAAGGGCGGCGACAACTTCTACGACCAGATCTCGGCCTTGCACAAATCCGTGCGCGGTTCCAATCCCGATGGTGCGCTGTACTGGTTCTGCCGCATGATCGATGGCGGCGCCGACCCGCGCTACCTGGCGCGCCGCATCGTGCGCATGGCCTGGGAAGACATTGGCCTGGCCGACCCGCGCGCCCTGACCATGGTGAACGACGCAGCCGAAACTTATGAGCGGCTGGGTTCACCGGAAGGGGAGCTGGCGCTGGCGCAAGCGGTGATCTACCTCGCCGTGGCCGCCAAGAGCAATGCCGGCTACAACGCCTATAACGCGGCCATGGCTTTCGTCCGCCGCGACAAGTCGCGTGAAGTGCCGGTTCACCTGCGCAATGCCCCCACCAAGCTGATGAAGGAGCTGGGCTACGGCCACGAATACCGCTACGCGCACGATGAGCCGGATGCCTACGCTGCCGGCGAAACCTACCTGCCCGACGGCATGGCGGAACCAGGCTGGTACCAGCCGGTCCCGCGCGGCCTGGAATCCAAAATCGCCGACAAGCTGGCCTTCCTGCGCAAGCTGGACGAAGAAGCGCGCAAGGGTTAATTCGCTATCCGCTTGCAATTGTAGGAATATTCCTATTATTTGTAGGTAAACTAATGCAATCCCTTACGGGACTTTACATTCCATTTGCCTAACGTTACGATGTTGTAAATATTCTAACGGAGGGCGGGATGGCAGAGCGTCTTACAGTCGATGGGGTTACCGTCCATGTGGATGGGGCAGGTGATGAAGCCATCATGATGATTCACGGCTGGCCTTATGACCGCAGCCTGTGGGATGCCCAGGTCGCGGCATTCTCGGCCAACTATCGCTGTGTGCGGTTCAGCTTCCCCAGCCAGGGCGCCAAAGGCAGCCATACCATTGACGAAGTGTCAAAACTTTATGCCGATACCGTTGAAGTCGTGAATGGCGGTCGGCCCGTGATCCTGATGCTGAGTGATTGGGGCTGCGTGTTCGGCTACCAGTTTGCGCTGCGCTACCCCGAACTGGTGAGCCGGGTGATCAGCGTTGGCATCGGCGGCTCCAGCCAGATGACTTACCGCGCCTCGCTGGACTGGAAAACCCGCCTGCGCCTGGCGTTTGCGCACCGTCGCCTGCAGGCTTCCAGCGGCAACAGCCGCGCCGCGCGCGAAGCCTGTACGCGCCTGCAACTGCCGCACGCGGTCACCTGGCTGCGCGCGTCCACGCCAGCGGCAGGCGCGCTGCCGTTCAAGCTGCGCTGGCCCATGCTTTATATCTACGGCAAGCGCAAGCCGTTCCAGTTCCACACCCGCAGTTTCGAGGCCGCCGTGCAGTCCAAGCCGGACAGCCGGGTGATTGCCTTCCGCACCGGGCATTGGGTCATGCGCGAGCAGCCGGAAGCCTTCAACAGCGCCGTGATGGGCTGGCTGCAGGGCGCCTAAACTGCAGTTCATTCCGCAAATTCAGCGCTTCGTCGCAAGTGCAAGGCAGGGCAGGGAGGCTTTAGGTACAGTGTAACCATGGAAGCACGGAAGTAGTTCAACACTGACCTGAAGGAGAACATCATGAAAGCCCTGAAACACATGGAAGCGACCTTTGTTATCGCAGCAGCCCTGGCCATCGTAACCAGTTTCGCAACCGCCACCACACCGGTGCTGCACGTCGCCGCCGACCCGGTCGTCGCCAAAGTGGACACCAGCATTCCAACCGTGGTGGTCGCTGCCAAGCGCCTGACCGCAGCCGAAAAAGCAGCACTGATCTGACAGCACAACGCCGGAGGGCGTAAAACTCGGTTGTTGTGCTGTCATCTTGGTACAATTGCTCCTTTCGACTCATACTCGCAGCGGCAGCAATAACAACATGATTGACATCCAACTTCTCCGTAAAGACATTGATACTGTCGCCGCCAAACTGGCGACCCGCAAGTTCCAGCTCGACGTAGCTGGCTTCAATGCCCTGGAAGGCGAACGCAAAGCCATCCAGATGCGTACCGAAGAACTGCAAAGCAAGCGCAATTCGCTGTCCAAGCAGATCGGCATGCTGAAGGGCAAAGGGGAAGACACCACCGCCGTGATGGCCGAAGTAGGCGGCCTGGGCGATGAACTGAAGGCCAACGAAGTGAAACTGGCCGACGTGCAGTTGAAGATGAATACCTTCCTGCAGGCCGTACCGAACCTGCCACACGAATCCGTGCCGGCCGGCGCCGACGAAACGGGCAACGTGGAAGTCCGCAAATTCGGCACCCCGCGCAACTTCGACTTCGAAGTCAAAGACCACGCCGACGTAGGCGCAGCACTGGGCCTGGACTTCGAGACCGCCACCAAACTGACCGGCTCCCGCTTCAGCGTCATGAAGGGCGGCATCGCTCGCCTGCATCGCGCACTGGCGCAGTTCATGCTGGACACCCACACCGACAAGCACGGCTACACCGAGTGCTACACCCCGTACATGGTCAACGCCGAATCGCTGATGGGCACCGGCCAGCTGCCGAAGTTCGAAGCCGACCTGTTCTCGGTGAAGAAGGGCGGCGCGGAAGGCGAAGGCCAGAACTTCTACCTGATCCCGACCTCTGAAGTTTCGCTGACCAATATGGTGCGCGACGAGATCGTGGCCGTTGAGACGCTGCCGATCAAGGTCACTGCCCACACCCCATGCTTCCGTTCCGAAGCTGGTTCGGCAGGCCGCGACACCAAAGGCATGATTCGCCAGCACCAGTTCGACAAGGTTGAACTGGTCCAGGTCGTGCATCCGGAGAAGTCGTACGAAGCGCTGGAAGAAATGGTTGGCCACGCCGAATACATCCTGCAGACCCTGGGCCTGCCATACCGCGTGATGCAGCTGTGCACCGGCGACATGGGCTTCGGCGCCGCCAAGACCTACGACCTGGAAGTGTGGCTGCCGGCGCAGAACACATACCGTGAAATTTCCTCGCTGTCGAACTGCGAAGCTTTCCAGGCACGCCGCATGCAGGCCCGCTTCCGCAACGCGCAAGGCAAGCCGGAACTGCTGCACACCCTGAACGGCTCCGGCCTGGCAGTGGGCCGCACACTGGTCGCTGTGCTGGAAAACTACCAGCAGGCCGACGGTTCGGTGGAGATTCCTGCCGCGCTGCAGCCTTATATGGGCGGCCTGACCAAGCTCGTGGCATAAAGTTGAAAATAGCCCTTCCTTTTTTCGGAAGGGCTGCTATAATCTTGGCTCTCAACGGCGACCACCGTTAAATGCAGTACCTGGAGAGGTGGCAGAGTGGTCGAATGTACCTGACTCGAAATCAGGCGTAGGGTGTCCCCCTACCGTGGGTTCGAATCCCACCCTCTCCGCCAGAACACTGAAAAAGCCCTCGAGCAATCGAGGGCTTTTTCTTTTTCTGCAGCCGTTTCGCGGGCCTGTCAGGTGCGCGCCGCGTTAGAATGTTCCGCTATGGATAATTCCCGAGAAGGCTGATGGAACACCGCTTACTTGTACACGTCGTCTATTTCCTGTTGGCGGCCCTTGTGTTGGTCCCCATTGCCAAGCGTATTGGCATGGGTTCGGTTCTTGGATACCTGGCGGCGGGCGCCGTGATTGGTCCATGGGGGCTTGCACTGATAGACAACGTCGAGGATATCCTCAGTATTTCTGAATTCGGCGTGGTACTGCTGCTGTTCCTGATTGGCCTGGAACTGAAGCCGAGCAAATTGTGGTCGCTGCGGCGGCCAATCTTTGGCTGGGGAGGGATTCAGGTGTTGCTGGTCAGTGCCGCGCTGGCCGGGGTTGCGCTGGCTTCAGGCGCTGATTGGCGAGTCGCAGTAATCGCCGGCATGGCGATGTCCCTCTCGTCGACGGCGATTGTCCTTGCCACACTGGACGAGCGCAAGCTGATGTCCAGCCCTGCTGGCTCCAGCAGCTTTTCCATCCTCCTGTTCCAGGATATTGCCGCCATTCCGATGATTGCGCTGGTGCCACTGCTTGCCGGTGCCGGTTCTGCGGGGCATAGCCAGGGCTGGCTGGTGGCTGCCAAGCTGGCCGCAGTTTTGTTTGCCCTGGTCGTTGTTGGCCGCTACCTGGTCAATCCCGTCATGCGGCTGATTGCCCAAACCGGCCTGCGCGAACTCTTCACGGGATTTGCCCTTTTGCTGGTGATCGGGATTTGCCTGTTGATGCAATCGGTCGGGCTGTCGATGGCGCTTGGCACATTCATGGCAGGGGTCCTGCTGGCCGATTCGGAGTACAGGCACCAGCTTGAGAGCGACGTCGATCCTTTCAAAGGGCTTTTGCTTGGCCTGTTCTTCATGGCCGTCGGGATGTCGGCCGACTTCGGCCTGCTGCGCTCCGATGCGGTTTTGGTTGTTGCGCTTGTCGCAGCGCTGCTCGCACTGAAAGGCGGGTTGATGTACCTGCTCGCGGCATGGTTCGACATCCCGCGTAGTCAGCGATTATTCTTTGCGCTCCTGATGTCGCAAGGGGGCGAGTTCGCATTCGTCGTGTTCGGTGCTGCCGAAGGTGTGCTTGGCGCCAGGGTATCCGCTTTGCTGGTGATGGTGGTCACATTATCCATGGTGACTACGCCGTTGCTTCTGCTCGCCTACGATGTGCTGGTCGCACCGCGCCTGGCGGGAGAAAAGAAGAAACGCAAGCAACAGACGACTGAGGAATTCGACTCGCAGAATCCAGTCATCATTGCAGGATTCGGCCGCTTTGGCCAGATTATCGGTCGCCTGCTGATGGCGAATCGCGTTGGTGTCACGGTGCTGGACCATGATCCGGACCAGATTGAATTGCTGCGAAAGTTCAAGCTCAAGGTCTATTATGGTGATGCCACACGCCTTGACCTCCTCATCGCTGCGGGCATCGGCCAGGCAAAGGCCCTGGTGATCGCCATTGACGATGTTGACAGCAGCCTGGCGCTGGTGGATGCGGTGCGGGGACGCTTTCCCGAGTTGACGATCCTCGCGCGGGCTCGCAACGTCACCCACTATTATGAACTGCTGAATCGTGGTGTCACCCTGATCGAACGTGAAACGTTCGCGGCTTCGCTGCAATTGGGAGCCCAAGTGCTTCAAGTGCTCGGTTTCAGTTCGGACCGTGCCGAGCAGGCTTACAAAATCTTCCGGACGCATAACCTCAAAGTGCTGAAGGAAGTCCATCCACATTACCAGGATCAGGAGAAGGTCATTTCGCTGAACCTCAAGGCCCGGCGCGAGCTGGAGGAAATGTTTGCAGGGGATGCGGCCGCATTCGATACATCGGGAGCGGCTCAGGAAGTGGGCTAACCATGCCAAAAGCGGATAGGGAAACCCTAAATCGCTATAACTGGGCCGTGGCCGTGGCAAGTAGAATCAGGCAACATGAAGAGACTCTATCTCCCGCTCGCGGCATTGGCCTGTTCCTTTGCGTTCAAGGCCTTTGCGGCTGACATCAAACTTACGAACCCGCTTGTGCTGCAGCGGGCCGACCCGTTTGTCGCACTGCAAAAGGACGGGAGCTACATCTTCACAGCCACGGTGCCTGAATACGACCGCATTGAGCTGCGCCGCACTCGTGACTTGAACAAGCTGGCGTCGGCGGAGACCAAAGTGGTCTGGCGCAAGCACGATTCAGGTCCCATGAGCTACCACATCTGGGCGCCGGAAATCCATCGGATTGACGGCAAGTGGTATATCTACGTTACTGCCGGCCGCGCGGATGCGCACTGGGAAATCCGCCCCTACGTGCTGGAAAATGCATCGGCCGACCCCTTCAAGGGTGAATGGAAAGAGCTTGGCCAGGTGAAGACCGGTTGGGAAAGCTTCTCGCTCGATGCGACGGTCTTCAACCACAACGGCAATCGCTATTTTGTCTGGGTGCAGAAGGGGCGCACCCCGGATGAGGGCGATGGCACCAATATCTACATTGCCCGCATGGATTCGCCTTCGACCATTACCGGCAAGGTGACCATGCTGACGAAGCCTGAATATCCCTGGGAACGCGTGAAGTATCCGGTCAATGAAGCGCCGGCGGTAATGGCTCGTAACGGCAAAGTGTTCCTGACCTATTCGGCCAGCGCGACAGACGCCAACTACTGCCTCGGGCTTCTGACGGCAAGCGCTGACGCGGACCTGCTTGATCCAGCTGCGTGGAAAAAGTCACCGGAGCCTGTATTCAAGAGTAGCGACGCCAACAAGCAGTACGGGCCAGGCCACAACAGCTTTACCACCACGCCCGACGGCAAGACCGACATCCTGGTCTACCATGCACGCGACTATCGCGACATCAAAGGCGACGAATTGAAGAATCCGGACCGGCATACGCGCGCACAGGTCATTCACTGGAACACTGACGGCATGCCTGAGTTCGGGGCGCCGGGAAACTGAATCGTACGTGGCGGTCTGAAGCCCGGAATGTTCCAGCTTAGTCGACTGGAGATTTTACCCGCGGCTGTTTGCTCTTGCTGTAGACGGGCACCACGACTTTCCAGTTGCGCTCATGGGCCGAGGCAACCGTACGAGTGCAGCTCACCGCTACGCTCTTGCGGCCTTCGCTTACCACCCAAGCCGCCTTCATTCGAACCTGGCAGGCGGGAACCCAAATCCTGTAGTCGGGGCCCAGCGGCCTCAAGTCCGTCTCGTTTTCTGCGTTGCGCTGGTCAAGAAAGCGCTTGGCTGTCGCTTGAATTTCGCAGAGCACCGGATCAGGTCCATGCTGAATTCCGAAATTGTACGGGGGCTCGCAGATCACTCCGCCCGCCTGGGCGGCGACAGATATGAGAAGCAAAGGGCAGGCGCCCGCGAGTTTTGAGGGTAATGCCAAAGCATCTCCATTTTCGTCACTCTGCCGATTGGCGAGACTTTGGGTATTATTGTCGTTCTGACCCGCTACCGCAAACGCTTTTGAGCCTCGACATGACCACTACTCCTCAATTCGATTCAAGCCTGCCCCTCGACATGATCATCTTTGGCGGCGTGGGTGATCTCGCCATGCGCAAGCTGCTGCCGGCGCTGTATATGGCGCACCTGCACGGCAATCTACCGCCCGGAACCCGCATCATTTCCACCGGGCGCCAGGAGTATGACCGCACGGCCTACCTTGCCTTCGTCGAGGAGCATTCGCGTCCTTTCATCAGCGGCGAAAACTTCACGGAAGAAGCCTGGCGGAGTTTCCTGCAGTTGTTGGAGTTTGTCCGCATCGACATCGAAAAAGATGGCATGGCACCCCTGGCCAAGGCTTCGCGAACCGGTGCGGAGCGCGTGTTCTACCTGGCCACGGCGCCTTCGCTGTTCACCACCATTTGCGACAAGCTGGCCGAAGCCGGCCTGGTCGACCGCAATGCCCGCGTGGTGCTTGAAAAGCCGCTCGGCCGCGACCTGGCGTCCGCAGTGGAGATCAACGAAGCGGTCGGCAAGCATTTCGAAGAATCGCAGATTTACCGCATTGACCACTACCTGGGCAAGGAAACCGTGCAAAACCTCATGGTTCTGCGCTTTGGTAACTCGATCCTGGAACCGCTGTGGCGCGCGCCGAACATCACCAGCGTGCAGATCACGGTCGCCGAGGAGGTGGGAGTGGGCAGCCGCGCCGGCTTCTACGACAGCGCTGGCGCCATGCGCGACATGGTGCAAAACCACCTGTTGCAGTTGCTGTGCATCGTCGCCATGGAGCCTCCTGCCTCTCTGGCGCCGGACGCGGTGCGCGATGAAAAGCTCAAGGTCCTGCGCTCGCTGCGCCGCTTCAGCCTTGCCTCGATTGCGCGCGACACGGTGCGCGGCCAGTACGTGCGCGGCGTGAGCGGCAACCAGGAAGTGCCGGGTTACCTGGAGGAGCGCAATGTGCCCGCCGGCAGCAGCACCGAAACGTTCGTGGCAATGCGCGCCCACGTCGACACCTGGCGCTGGTCCAAGGTGCCGTTCTACCTGCGCACCGGCAAGCGCATGGCGCGCCGCTCGTCCAAGATCGTGATCGAATTTGCCAATCCGCCGTTCCCCTTGTTCCCGGAAACGCCTGGCGGCGTAGCCAACCGGCTGGTGATCGAATTGCAGCCGGAAGAGGCGATCAAGCTGCAGCTGATGGCAAAGCAGCCCGGCAGCGGCATGCAGATGCAGCAGGTGGCGCTGAACCTTGACCTGCAGTCCGCGTTCTCGCAGCGCCGGGCCGAAGCTTACGAGCGTTTGCTGATCGACGTGGTGCGCGGCCGCCTGACTCACTTCATGCGCCGCGACGAACTGGAGGCGGCGTGGGAATGGGCCGATCCGATTATCACCGGCTGGAGCGCACTGGCCGAGAAGCCGTATCCTTACGCGGCCGGCACCTGGGGGCCGACCGAATCGTTCGCGCTGCTGGCGCGCGATGGCTTTAGCTGGGTAGAGTAAGCACGCTTGCTGCGGAAGCCGCATTGTGACGATACAATTGCGGCCTTCCCAACATGTGGAGTAAGGAAATTAAGAAGCTTGCACTGATCTTTGCACTGATTTGCAATCCAACTTATGCAGACACGGTCATCGGCGTTTCCGATGGCGACACGCTGACTGTGCTGAGCAAAGGCCGTCCGGTAAAGGTCCGCCTTGCGAACATCGATGCGCCGGAGAAGAAGCAACCGTTCGGCGCGCGTTCGAAACAGTCGCTGTCGGACCTGTGCTTTGGCCGCGATGCGACACTCGAGTCGGGGAAGCCGGATCGTTACGGCCGCACCGTGGCCGTGGTCCATTGCGGCGCTGTGAACGTCAACGTGGCCCAGGTCCGCAAGGGGATGGCCTGGGTCTATCCCCAGTACAACCACGATCCTTCGCTGCCGGCCGTTGAAGCCGCGGCGCGTAGTTCCAGGACAGGCTTATGGGCGGAGCGAGATCCGCTCGAGCCCTGGCTGTTCCGCAAGGAGCGCAAGGCGCGCAGCAGCTACCTTAACTAGGCGCTGCGTCCTTCGAACAGATCCTTCATCCCGCGCAGGCCGGCGGTCAGGCATTCGACCGTCGCCGACACTTTTGGCACGCCGCGCAGCTGGCGAGGCGTGAGCAGCCATAGTTGCGAACGGAAGTCCGTCAGCAGCGGCGAAACGCGGCGCAGGCGCGGATTGGCGTCGCCCAGGTGGCAGGGCAAAATGCCCACGCCAAGTCCCTCTTCAAGCAAACGGCATACTGCCAAGGTGCTGGAGCAACGCACAACGGCGCGCCGCATCAGGCCTTCCGCTTCCAGCCATTTCGACGATGCCAGGTGCCCCAGCGATTCATCGACCGTGATCCAGGGTTGCTCGTGCAGGTTCTCTCCGGACACGTTGGGCCATCCAGCCGGGGCATAGATTGCCACTTCGATATTGCAGATCACGCGTCCAATCAAGTCTCCATCGGGTTCACCGCCGGAGCGTAGTGCGATATCGGCTTCGCGCTGGCGGACGTTGGCCAGGTTTTCGCTGGTTTGCAAGTTGATCGTGATATCGGACAGTTGCTGCCGGCAGCGTGCCAACAGCGGCGGCACTATTCGAGGTATCAGGACCTCGGTTGTGGTCAGCGTCAGGCGACCGGTGGCTCCCATTTCTGCATCCCGCTCCAGGTCGCGCAGGCGCTGGTCGAATTCGTCCGCGAGCGCCAGTAACTCGGTCGCGGCAACCGTTGGCTGGTATCCGTGCCTGCTGCGCTCGAACAAAGTTGCGCCGAGGCCTGCCTCGATATCGCGGATGCGGCGGAACAGGGTTGGATGGCTCGAGCCCAAGGCTTCCGCGGCTTTGGAAAGGGTGCCGTGGCGGGCAACGGCGAGAATGATCTGGAAGTCGTTCCAGGCGATTCGGCTGGTCAGGAATTTGCTCATCGCTGCATTCTAATCGCGTTGTTCATTTTTGAAAGCACGTTGTTCATCATGATGCTGTCGCGTACTGGCGACGGCGCAGACAATGGACCTATCCAACCACTCATAGAAGGAAAGAAAATGATTCGCAAGCTCCTGATTGCTGTTGCTTTGCTGGTTGCCGCCACTGCGCATGGCGCTGAGAATGCGGCCTGCAGCGCACCGGAATACAAGCAGTTCGATTTTTGGGTCGGCAACTGGGAAGCTTTTGACCGCGACGGCAAACTGCTCGGGCACACGCTGATCGAAAAAATTGAGCAGGGATGCGTTTTGCAGGAATGGTGGCGCGGTAACGGTGCGGAGAACGGCGCCGGCACAAGTCTAAGCATGTATGACCGCAAGCACAAACTGTGGCGCCATGTCTGGACCAGCGCACGCGGTAACTTCGCGCCTATCGACGGCGGCTGGCAGGGCGACCGCATGCTGATGACCGGCTACTTCGTTAATGACAACGGCGAGCGGGAGTTCCATCGCACGGTATGGAAGCCGGTCCCAGGCGGCGTGCACCACGTATGGGACTCCACCGCCGATGGCGGCGTCACCTGGACCGTACTGCACGAAGCATGGCTGCGCCGTACCGAAAAAGTGCTTGTGAAGTAGGGCGCCTGCAGCCGCCGGCAAACTGCTTTACTATTGTCCTGCTGACTACACCCAACTCAAAAGGACCAAGATGGCGGAATTTAAACTGCACTGCTTTGCTGCTTCCGGCAACTCGTACAAGGTTGCCCTGTTCCTGGCGCTGGCCAATGCGGACTGGGAACCTGTGGTGGTGGACTACTTCGGCGGCGAGACGCGCACCGAGGGCTGGCGCGACAACCTGAATGAAATGGGTGAGATCCCGGTGCTTGAGCACAAGGGCTTGAAGATCAGCCAGTCCGGCGTGATCCTCGACTACCTGGCCGAGGTGACGGGACAGTTCGGCGCGCGCAACGGCGAAGAGAAGCGCGACATCTGGCGCTGGATCCTGTTCGACAACCACAAGTTCACCAGCTATTACGCCACCTTGCGCTTCATGTACGGGCTGCAGAAGACTGGCGACACGCCGGTCACCCAGTTCCTGCGCGAGCGTGCCATTGGCGCCTACCGTATCGTCGACAAGCACCTGGCGAATGCCAAATTCCTGGTGGGTGATCGCCTGACCATTGCGGACCTGTCGCTGGCCGGCTATGTCTACCTGCCGGAAGAAACCGGCATCGACATGGCCGAATTCCCGCACATCGCGGCGTGGAAGGAGCGCATCAGCGATATGCCCGGCTGGCGCCATCCGCATGACCTGATGCCGGGCAAGAAGTCGTTCTAAGTCATTCGGCGAGGAAGGCTTTCATGGCCTTGGTCGGCTTGCCGTCGTCGCCCCATGCGCTGAGCGGGTATTGGCTCCAGCTCCGCGCACCGAGGGGTTCCCAATAGATGACGCCCAGGCCCTTCTGGTTTGGCACCGCTTTGACTGTGCGCTGCACGGCACGCAGCATATCGTAGGTATTTTGCGGGCGGCGGTCTTCGCCGCCCACTTCCACCACCATCACTTCCTTGCCGTAACGCGCGGCCATGTCGTTCATGTTGCGTGCAAGGTCGCCGATCGACTTCCTGTAATCCGGCCTGCCTGTAAGCCAGTAGGGGTAGTACGACAGGCCGATCACGTCGTAGCGCGCGCCGTTGGCCTTTGCGTTGTCGAACCAGGTCCTGAATCGTTTGCTGTCGTTGCCACGGTCAAGGTGCAGGATGACCTTGGATGAAGGGCTGACGGCCTTGATGGCGTCGTAGCCCTTATTGATCAGCTGCGCCAGTTGTGGCCAATTGTCGGTGTGGCCTTCCGGGTAGATCATGCCGGTCGGTGTTTCGTTCCCCACCTGGACCCATTCCGGCGTCACGCCTGCGGCCTTGAGGGCGCTCATCACGTCATGGGTATAGCTGTACACGTCTTCCAGCAGGTGAGGGAAGTCGTGGCCTGCCCAGGCGGCGGGCTTTCGCTGCTGCTGCGGGTCGGCCCAGCTATCGCTGTAGTGGAAATTGATCATCACGCGCATTCCCATGCGCTGTGCACGGACGGCCATGGCGACGGTTTCGTCCTTGCTGTTGTGGCCATTCGTCCTGTCGTCGGAAGGATTCACCCAGGTACGCAGGCGCACCGTGTTTATGCCGAGATTTTTGAGAATTTGCAGCGCGTCTTCCTGCTTTCCCTGCTCGTTGTAAAACTTGTAGCCGGTGCCTTCCATCTGCGCCAGCCAGCCAATGTCGGCGCCTTTGGCGAATTGCTCAGCCCTGGCAGGTATTGCAATCGCCGTGATCAAGGCAAGCAGCAGCCCGAATTTCTTCATCTTGTTCTCCCTGTGATTGATTTGGGCGAGATGCTAGCGCAGGGCCTTCTGCCAGAGGTATGCTTAAAGTCGTTCGGTGCATGAAGGTTTGATATGGACTCGACCCTGCGCATGATTTCGCCAATGCTGATAGGATTTGTCTGATGAAAAACTTCAACCTGCCCATCGCATTTGCGCTTGTCGCGGCACCATTGCTGTGCAGTGCCCAGATCGCGCGCAAGGACGTTCTGGAAACGGAGGTCCAGCCATCCGGGAAATTGTCGAAAGTGACCGCACAGGAAATCTCCTTCACGACCGGCGTCAGGGCGCCAGCGCATACGCACCCATGCCCGGTGATCGGTACGGTTACCAGGGGCGAGATCGCCTACCAGGTGGAAGACAAGCCGGTTCAGATACTGGCCGCCGGATCGGCGTTTTATGAACCGGCGAATACGACTATCACGCGCTTTGATAATGTCGGCAAAGGTGAGGCGAAGTTTACCGCCTTTTACCTTTGCGACGGTCAGGGTGGTCCGATGACCCGATTGAAGGAACATGCGCCATGATCGATATGCTGGAACAACGCTTCAACAAGCATATGTTCCGCCACCATGGCATTGCCTGGAGCGAGGTGCACGCGCGGCTGCAATCGAATCCCGCCAAACTTCGCGTGCTGGCTGAAATGGAGCGCACCGGCGGCGAGCCGGATGTTGTCGGCGTGGATCCGTCGACTGGCGAGGTGGTGTTCTGCGATTGTTCTCTCGAGAGCCCAGCGGGCCGGCGCAGCCTGTGTTTCGACCGGGCTGCGCTGGATGCGCGCAAGGAGAACAAGCCGGCGGGCAGTGCGCTGGAAATGGCGAAGGCGATCGGCATCAGCCTGCTCACGGAAGAAGAGTACCGCTTTCTGCAAACGCTGGGTGAATTTGACCGCAAGACTTCGAGCTGGGTGCAGACGCCGGCCGATATCCGCAAGCAGGGCGGCGCCTTGTTCTGCGACCGCCGTTACGGTCACGTCTTCCTGTACCACAACGGCGCCGACTCGTATTACGCGGCGCGCGGCTTCCGCGGCACCGTCAGGGTTTAAGGCGGCAGGAAGCGCTCCAGCGTCTGCATCATCTCGTCGATGTCGAGCGGCTTGGGAATGAAATCGTCCATCCCGGCCGCCAGGCAATCGGCGCGCTCGGACTCCATGACGCCGGCGGTCATCGCCACGATGGGCAGCTTCAGGCCCAGCTCCTGGCGGATGATGCGGGTGGCCGTGTAGCCATCCATGACCGGCATTTGCACGTCCATCAGGACCAGGCGGTAGGCATCCGGCGCGGCGCGCAGCTTGCGCACGGCTTCTTCGCCATTGTTGGCTACCTCGATAGTTGCGCCGGCGCGCTCCAGGATGCCGACGGCGACCAGCTGGTTCATCGCATTGTCTTCCACCAGCAGCAGGTGGCCGTTGAGGCGCTGGGCGGGCGGGGCGTCCGCCGGCGGCTCGCTGGTGTCGGCTTTATCCAGTACTTCGTGCACCGTATCGAAAAGGGTGGAGGCGGTGATCGGCTTGGTGACCAGGCCTTCACGATCGGCGTCCTCTTCCAGCATCTTGCTGCGCTCATAGGCGCTTACCATCAGTATGACCGGCACCCCGGGTGCTTCGGCATGGCGCAGCGAGTCGATATAGTGCTGGTCCTCGGTCGGCATGCTCCAGTCGGCCAGTATCACGTCGTAGGGCAGCTCGCGCTGGCGGGCCAGGTCCAGCATCCTTTGCGCTTCGGCGCTGGAGGATGCCACGTCGACGCCCCAGCCCCAGGCTTGCAGCGTCTTGGAAAGGTAGACGCGGCTGGTGAAGTGGTCGTCCACCACCAGGACGCGCAAGGGGCGCGAACCGGCCCCGGTGGAGGCTTGCTGCTGCCCTGATGGGACAGTGCCGAAGGGCAGGGTAACGGTGAAGGTGCTGCCTTCTCCCGGGCTGCTATCAAGCTCGATGCTGCCGCCCTGCAGTTCTACCAGGCGCTGGCAGATCACCAGTCCCAGCCCGGTGCCTCCGAACTTGCGGGTGACCGATTCGTCGGCCTGGGCAAAAGGCGCAAACAGGTTGGCCTTCTGTTCCAGCGAGATGCCGATGCCGGTGTCGCGCACGATAAAGCGCATGACGCTGCGCTGCCCGGTGCATTCGACGCATTCGACCTTGAGGCTGACTTCACCGCGTGCCGTGAACTTGATGGCGTTGCTGGTAAGGTTGACCAGGATTTGCTGCAGGCGCAGCGGGTCGCCGACCAGCATGCGCGGAACGTCCGGCTCCACGCCGATGGCCAGTTCCAGTTCCTTCTCGCCGGCGTTCACGCTCATGATGGTGGACACGGAATGCAGTACCGCGTCGAGCTCGAAACGCGTGGCGTTGAGCTGGATCTTGCCCGCTTCGATCTTGGAGAAGTCGAGGATGTCGTTCAGCAGTGCCAGCAGGGACTGTCCCGAGGTGCGCAGCATGGTCAGGTAGCGCCGCTGCTCCAGCGATAGCGGCGTAGTGGTCATGAGGTGGGCCATTCCCAGTACCGCGTTCATCGGCGTGCGCAGCTCGTGGCTCATGTTCGCGAGGAAGGCGCTCTTTGCAGCATTGGCTGCCTGGGCTTCCTTGACGGCCTCGCGCAAGGCGGCCTGCGATTTTTTCAGTTCGGTCACGTCGCGCAGGACGCCGACAAAGCGGTATTTTCCTTCGTCGCTAATGGCGCTGATCGTCAGTTCGATGGTGAACTGGCTGCCGTCCTTGCGCATGGCCGGCAGTTCGACTGCCCCCTTGCCGATCACGTGCGGCTCTCCGCCCGACAGGAAACGGCGCATGCCTTGCTGGTGCGCGGCGCGCATGGGCTCCGGCATCAGGACCTGAATGCCGGTACCGATGACTTCTCCCGGCGCATAGCCGAAAATCTGGCTCGCTGCGCGGTTGAAGGTTTCAATTTCGCCTTCTTCATTGATGGTGATGATGCCCTCGCCCACACTGTCGACAACAGTGCTGATGCGCACATTGGCATCCTCGAGCTGGTCGGTGCGCTCGTGAATCAAGCCTTCGAGCTGGCGGATCCTGCCGCTGATGAACCATGCCAGGCCGAAGCCCGCCAGCAGCAAGACCAGCACGATCCAGGTAAGCCAGGTCACGGATGCCAGCAGCTCTTGCAAAATGGAGGCGCGCGGGATGCCCACGGCAACTGCCCAGCCAGTGCGGGCGGAGCGGGTGAACACCGTATAGACCGGGATGCCTTCCAGCGTGGTTGATTCGAATACGTCTTCATTCACTTCGGACAGCCGCTTGACCAGGCTGGCGGAACCGGGCTTGCCGACGAAGCGCTCTGCTTCGTGCGTGCGGGCGATGATGATTCCTGTGCGGTCGAAGATGGCGATGACGCGGTCTCTTGGCAGCGTTTCCGACGTGAGCACGCGCCCGAGGTAGCCCGGCTGGTAGCCCACCGACAGGCAGTAGACGACCTGGCCGCCCCGTATGACCGGCACATGGACTGCTACCAGCGGCTTGCGGGTGACGCCGCCGATAAACACGTCGGACACCACCACCTGTCCCGTTTCGAACACGCGCTGGATGCGCTCGCGACTGCCGGGATCGGGAATCGGTTCGCCGAACGGGCGCAAGGTGTTGAGCAACTGGACCGAGTCGCGCGTGCTGAGGACGATATTCGAACCGGGAAAGCCTGCGTTGACGATGCCGACGGCCTTGCGATGGAAGCCGGCCAGGTCGCCCTGGTCCAGTTCTGCCGACATCGCCAGGGCGCGCGCGGCGACGATGCCGAGATCGAGGTCGCGGTCGACGGCTTGCATCATTGAACGGACTACGAACAGCGAGTCGCGCTCGACCTGTGCGCGCTCACGGGTATAGAAATGCTGGATCAGGAGGCCGAAGCCGAGGGTGGCAGGCAGGGTGCACGCCAGCACGAGTGCGAACAGCATGCGGCGCAGGGTGGGGCGTCTTGGTTGCCGGATTCGAGCCAAGTGGCATCTTCCTTCAGATGGGCAAGTTGTACATTGTTCATGTCATTGTACAGTTGTAAGCCTCGACCGGGCGCTGGATTCCCATGGCCTGCATGGCCCGGCGCGCGACTTCGGCAACATTCGGCGCGGCGTCAGCCCAGCGGTCAAACGGTGTGCGCATGATGACGATGATGTCGCGGTCGGAAACGCCGGCCGTGGCAAGGTAAGCCCAGGCGTAAACGCCGCCGTAGACGAAGTCAATGCAATGGGCGTTCAGGACTAACTGTTTGCCAAAACGGCCATTGTTGGAAAAGGAGGGCGCGCGCATGAAGTTTCATGATGAACTGGCGCACGAGAGCAGGGTGCAGCGGAAAACTGGGCAATGGCTGGCGGGGCGGGGCATGCCATGGCTCGGGGTTCATGCACTCTAGCACGCGACTCGCAGCCGAAGCAAGTTTTTGCCGCTACCCAGCGTTGTATCCTTCAGCAACGCCAGGCGAGGATTTGTTCTTCGGCCAGGGAATGGCCTTCGATCATGGCGGAGCGGGCATTTGAAAACGGTGGAGTGATTTGCTCCTCCTGCCGCCCCTGCCATGTCAGGTGCGCCCTGTACCCTTTCTCATCGTGGACTACCACGACCGTATATGTAAAGCCATCAACGCAAGCCGTACACTCGGCTTCAAGATCGTTTGGGACGAGTTCATTCATCCGATCCCCTCCTTTACCAAGCTGATCCAGATTACGCCAGCCCGGCGGCGAGGTCTGTGCGTCCTTGCACGAACAGCCGGACTTCAGCCCGGCTCGGCCTCGCGCGGCGGCAGGAAGAAGTTGCGCGGCGACTGGCGGAAACGCTGCCATACCAGCCCCGCCAGCGCGCGGCCGCGACCGAAACTGACGCGGCGCGAGCGCAGTGCCACCAGCAGTGCCAGCGTAAAGCTTACCGCCAGATTGGTCAGCGCGATCAGCACAATGCCCGACAGCGACAGCAGCCATTGTTCCGTGGTGAGCTGGTAGTCCAGCCCAACCAGCGCGAAAGCGAAATTGGCACTGGAGAAGGTGACATGGCGGATGTCGATGGGCAGGCCCAGGACGAAGCCGATGGTGCCGATCGTGCCCAGCATGATGCCGAAGAAGAAATTACCTGCCAGCGCGCCAAGGTTGCGGCCGATGTAGTCGGTGACCCGCGCCAGCCGCTTCTCGCCCAGCAGCCAGCGCAACCAGCGAAGCTGCCGCAGGCGGGCTGCGATGTCGTTATAGGCAGCCTTGTTGTCGTAGTAGCCCGAAATCAGTCCCGCCAGGAACAGGCACACACCTGCGATCGCAGCATGGGGTAAGGCCAGGCTGTGGAGCGGGTCGATATCGTGCAGCAGGTGTTGCGCCTTTTCTGCGCCCGCCAGGTGCTGACCGAACGCCGCCTGCCATGCCACGGCGATGGCGAATGCGGTAGGCATGGCCAGCGCCACGTTGCCGACGATAGCCACGAATTGCGAGCGCAATACCTTGACCACCAGGTCCGCCAGGTCGTCCAGTTTCTTCTGGCCCTGGTCGATGGCAGCAGCAATGCGCGCGGCCGTCATGGCCGGCTGCTTGGTGGCCACGGTGAAGTGCAGCACGTGGATCAGCATGAAGCCGAGCGAGTAGTTCAGGCTATACAGGGCCGCATAGCCGATCGGGGCAAGCAGCAGGCGCGCCATCAGCACCTTGAGCGTGGCCATGAAGCCGACAATGAAACCGGCGCCGGCGGCGGAACGCATCATCGACAGCCACTCGGCGCGCGTGCTGGCGACGTAATGTTCGCCCGAACGGCCGGCATGCTCGGTCACCTGCAATGCCAGCAATTCCGTGTTGGTCTGGAACAGGTCCGTCAGGCTCAGTTTGCGGTTGTCGGCTTCCACCAGTTGCCGGAACAGGCCGAGCGCGCAGGGCAGGGCCTCTTGCAGCGAGTTCGCCTCCAGCAGGTCAAGCAGGGTGCGCAGGCGGTCGATGCTTTGCGTCAGCCGCAGCAGCAGGCGGGTCAGGCTGACCGATACGCCTTGTACGGATGCCGTCTTGCGTGCGCGGCCAATGATGTCTTCGCACTGGCTGAGGAGCACGTCGAGATGGCGCGCGTCCGGCACCTCGGCCTGCGCGTCGACCAGGCGGGCGCGCCAGGCTTCCGTCAGCTGCACCACTTCGGCGTTCTGGCGCAGGAAGGGCGATTCGAAGCGTTCGATGTCCGGATGGACGCGCACCAGTTCGGGCTCCAGGCCGATGGCGCTGATGCGGTAGGACAGCACCTGCACCGCTTCCAGCAGTTCGCCCAGCACCTGGCCTTGCAGCCATCCATGCGCCGGCAACTGGAGCGCTTGCAGCAAGTCCAGCCAGACCGAGGGCTCAACGCCATTGACCCACTTGTAATCGTCCTGGTGGTCGAACACCTGGCCGAAGACGTCTTTCAGGTATTCGTCGTTGACGGTAGGCGGCAGCCATTTGTGATTCAGGCGGCGCCATAGCTCGCCGAAGAAGCCCTGGTTTTGCAGGACGCCGGTATCGGTGAGCAGGTGCACCAGTTTGCGCTGTCCGATTACTTCGGCAAGGTATTCGCGCAGTGCTTGCGCCCATTCGGGCCGTGTGGCGAGGAGATGCGCAAGGGCGCGCAGCCGGTTGGTAGCCTGTTGCAGGTCGCTGGCATGCTTGGGACGCAAGGTGCCAACCAGTTCCTGCAGCAGGGACGTATCGCGCGATGGGCCTGTGGCCTCGATGCGCGCCAGAATGCTGTCCATCATCATTTGCGACAGCATACTGGCGTTCGCGCTGCTTGTCCAATCAGGAACTTAGCGTAGCCTTAAGGCGCTTGCCGCCAATGGTCACATTTTCCAGCTTGAGGTCGGCCACGTTATACAGCCAGACCGGCTGCGCTGCGTTGACCGGATTGCCGAAATCGCAGTTGGTGACGGTAACCCGCCGCACTGGCAGCACGGGTGGCGCGGGTTGCGGGCCGTTATAGTCGCTGGCGACCGGGCCCAGGATGGCGATGGCCTGGTAGCAGGAGCCGGTAGTGCCGCCTTTCGTCACATTGCCGACAGTGATGTTTTCGATGTGGACGTCGGAAACTTCCGGCGGCCGGATGCGCACGCTGTCCGCGCCAGGCTGGTAGTCGCAATCGAAAGAGATGACGGCGCCGGCAGCGGTGGCAAGGCCCTTGGTGTCGATCGGTGAACCGGGCAGCAGGGTGTAGTGCGAGGCGCTGAGCTGGACGCCGTTCGGCACCTTCACGTTCTTCACGTAGAAGTGGCGCAGGTAGCCGCCGCGGTTCATATTGGTCTTGAGGCGGATCGCGATGTTCAGCGGGTCGGTTTGCCAGTGCACGTTTTCGAACACCAGGTCGCGCGCGTAGACGTGCTCGATGCCGCCGGCCATCTCGGAGCCGAGCGTCACCGCGCCGTGGCCACTGTGCATGGTGCAGCCCTGGATCACGATATTGCGTGTCGGGCCGTACTGGGTGTCGCGGTTCTTGCCGGCCTTGATGGCGATGCAGTCGTCGCCGGAATCGAAGACGCAGTCTTCCACCAGCACGTGGTCGCAGGCTTCGGGGTCGAAGCCGTCGCTGTTCGGGCCGCGGCTCTCGGCGTGCACTTTGCGGATGACGAGGTTGCGGCAGTTGACCGGATGATGCTGCCAGAATGGCGTGTTCTGCACGTGATAGCCTTCGAGCAGGACATTGGTGCAGTTGACGAAGTGGATCATCGGTGGGCGCAGGTAGTGGCCTTTGCCGAATACGCGCTGTTCGACCGGCACGCCCGCTTCCGACAGGGCAGGGAGGTAGCGCTCATCGCTGCGCCATTTGTCTCCTTCCCCCTCGATCAGCTTGCGCAGGGCGGCGCTCAGTCCCGGCGCGGCTTCCGCCAGCGGCTTGTTGAGCGGGTTGGGGACCACCTGCGTCGGCTGGCCTTCCTTGTAGCCGGGGGCGGTGGTTTGCGAGACCGCATTCATGGTGCGGTTCCTGCCTTTCCAGGACCACCAGCAATCGCCGGATTCGTTGAAGGCGACGCCGCCCTGGCCGTCCAGTTTCGAGGTCCAGTCTTCGCCCGTCAGCGCGATGTTCCTGGCGTTGACGGCGTACACCATAGGCGAGTAGTTCAGGCAATCGTTGCTTTGCCAGCGAGAGAGCGTGAGCTTGCCGTTCGCCCCGCAATCGAAGTCGCCGTGGCGGGCGTAGTCTTCCGGGTTCTGCGAGAACAGGATATGGGCGCCGGCTTGCAGGTGGACGTGGACGTTGGAGCGCAGTACCAGCGGGCCGGCGCAGTACCAATAGCCCTTGGGGATCACGACGCGGCCGCCGCCGGCTGCCACGCAGGCGTCGATGGCTGCCTTGAAGCTGGCGTAGCAATCGTGGGCGCCGTCAGCCTGGGTTGGCACCAGTTCCTGGTCGTCATGGGTGACCCAGGCTTTGACTTGCTTTGTACTGCAGGGCTGTGCGCCGAAATTCGTGACCAGGAAGTCTTCCTTGCGGAAGCTGACCGGCGCGCGCAGCGCTGCGACGATGGCGTCGGCGCGCCGCCAGGCCGCCGCACGCATGGCGGCGCCGCTGGAGTTGGCCGCAGCCAGGGCCGGCAGCCATTGCGGGGTGAGGAGGGCGGCAGCGCCGGCCTGCAGCAGGCTGCGCCGGCGTTGTTGTCGTAAAGCTGTCAAGGCAGGATCTCCTAAGCAGAGAAGGTTCGGGTAACGCGTCCCAGGTGCACGCGCATGGCTTTGCGGGCGGCGGCCGGATCGTGGCTGGCGATGGCCTGCAGGATGGCGCGGTGGTCGCCCAGGGTTTCCTTGCGCAGTTCCTCGGTCTGGAAATGCTCCTTGAGCTTGTGCCACAGGTCGCCGCGCTGGTCCCACAGGTGATTCATCACGCCGACCAGCGCGCTGTTGCCGGTTGCATTGGCAATCGCCATATGGAAGTTGCGGTCCGCCTGTTCGTTGGTGGCAACGACGTCGTGGTCGCGCTCCATGGCTTCCACCGCGATGAGAATGGCGTCGATGGCGCGGTCGGTCGCTACCTGCGCCGCGATGGCCGCAATCTCCGATTCGATCACGCGCCGCGCGGACAGCACCTCGAACGGTCCCGGCCCCGCTTGCGGCAGGGCGGGCACGTGTCCGGGGCGGTCGCAAATATAGACTCCGGAGTTGCTGCGCACCTCCACCACGCCGGTCAGTTCCAGCGCAATCAGCCCTTCGCGCAGCGATGCCCGGCTCACTTCCAGCTTGGCTGACAGCTCGCGTTCCGACGGCAGGCGGTCGCCGCATGCAAATCCTTCGGTGGCGATCATCGCCTGGATCTTGTCCGCCACCTGTTTATATAGCCTGGTCTCCATGCGCCCAATTCTAAGGTGGTCAGGCCAAAACAACAATCTGGACTGGCCAATAGTGGCTTTTTTGCACAATCTTGGAAGTTTTGCTTGTGAAATTGGCCTAACCACTTTAGTCTGTGGTTATACCAAAACCGAAAATCGATCAAACCAATTTGATCGCTCAACTGGAGGAGACTCATGAATTACGTTGCAGGCCCTCAAACCAAGCGCGCCGTCCTGGCAGCAGCAGTAGCAGCCGCCGTTCTGCAGATGGCAAACCAGGCTGCCGCACAGACCACAGCCCCGGCCGACGAGCCGGTGGCATCGGTGGTGGTGACCGGCTCCCTGATCCGCCGTGTGGCCAACGAGGGCGCCACCCCGCTCGTCACCATCAAGTCCAGCGAATTGCAGGCACGCGGCAACACCGAACTGAAAGACCTGGTGCTGGAAATGCCGCAATCGCTGTCGCTGGGCACCAATAGCGGCGCGGCCGGCCCGATCATCAACCTGCGCGGCCTGGGCCCGATGCGCACCCTGACCCTGCTGAACGGCCGCCGCCTGGCCAATGAGCCGCTGCAGGACCAGTACGTTTCCGTCAACGTGATCCCGCGCATGGCGCTGGACCGCGTCGAAACGCTGAACGGCGGCGCTGCTTCGATCTACGGCGCCGATGCCATCGGCGGCGTGCAGAACTTCATTACCAAGCGCGGTTTCGAAGGCGCTTCGGTCAAGGCCGAATACGCGCCGACGGAAAAGGGCGGCGCCGATACGAAGAGCTTCGGCATGATCCTGGGCGCCGGCAACCTGTCGCGCGACGGCTGGAATGCCTATGTGGCGATCGACCACCAGAAGAAGGATGCGCTGTTCCAGAGCGACCGCCCGGAGCAGCATGATCCTGCGATCCTGCGCACGCTGGGCCTGGGCATCAC
Source organism: uncultured Duganella sp. (assembly GCA_966077345.1). Taxonomy (GTDB): domain Bacteria; phylum Pseudomonadota; class Gammaproteobacteria; order Burkholderiales; family Burkholderiaceae_D; genus Rugamonas. Next base: position 26,934 of record CBHREK010000004.1, on the reverse strand, counting down.
GCCCGACGCACGCAACGCAACCCCGGCCGCCAACTTCGGCTTTGCCCGCAACGCGAACTCGAACTACAACCCGACTTTCGCCTCCGGCTGCCTGGCGCCATATGCGACGCCGACCCTGGGCAACAACAGCACCGCCGCAACGCCGGTCTATGCGCCGGGCTGCGCGCGCAATCCGCTGTACTGGAATGCGGTGACGGACGGCAGTGAGATCACCAATATCAGCGGCCGCGCCAGCATGAACCTGCCCGGCGGCCACAAGCTGGACCTCGACATCCTGCACTCCGAGTTTACGGTCCAGAAATACCGCGGCATGCAGGCGCCGGGAACGACCAACCCGTTCACCACTTACTCGCTGCCGGCGACCAGCAAATACTATCCGGGCAAGGGCATCACCCCGGCCGTGCCGGTTGTGGGCAGCAATACCGGCAGCAATTCGCCGACCATGTTCATCGACCCGACGAAGACGCCGGGCACGGTCAGCAACCTGAACATGAACAACCGGACCATCTACTTCCAGTGGGGTCCTGCCGAACTTGGTCCGGCCTACCGCAACGACGAACAGACCAATGACCGCATCGTGCTGACCGCCGAAGGCGAGGTGCTGGGCTGGGACTACCGCGCCGGCCTGAATTACGGCGAATCGAAGCGCGACACCCGTGCCGGCGCAGGCTACATTTCGTACACTAAGGCGCAGGAAGGCTTCAACAACGGCACCCTGAATCCGTTTGGCCTGCAGGACGCGGCCGGCCTGGCTTACCTGAACAGCATCCAGGCGGACGACTATACCTACCGCCTGAACAAGGCCTTCAACCAGAGCGTGGACGTGACGCTGTCCAAAGGCATCTGGGACCTGAAGGGCGGTCCTTTGACGCTGGCCGTTTCCGGCGAACTGCGCCGCGACGGCGCGCAAACCTTCAATGCGCCGCTGGACTACGTGCTCAAGAAAGCCGACGGCAGCTACAACATCGACGCCGCCGGCAACGTGGTGCAGTCCGACCTGGTGGGCGAGACCCCGCAAGGCGTGGCCAAGAAGATCCACCGCACCATCGCTTCGCTGCTGATGGAAGCCGATGCGCCGATCACCGACAAGTTCCTGCTGAATGCAGCGGTGCGCGCCGACCGCTACTACGACCTGAAGCAGACCACCGTCAATCCCAAGCTGGCCGCACGCTGGCAGCCGTTCCAGCAGCTGGTCCTGCGCGGTAACGTGAATACCGGCTTCCGCGCCCCGTCGATCATCGACATCCAGAACCCGACGCCTGAGGTGCGCAACCAGGTGATGGACGATCCTGTCCTGTGCCCTAGCTCGCAGCCGCTGGTGGCCGGCACCGGCACGCCAAAGGCCGGCTACACTTATGACCAGGTCTGCAACGTCGCCACCAACTACTGGACCAAGTCGCCGAACAACGACTTCCTGAAACCGGAAAAATCGCGCGGCTTCTCCCTGGGCTTCGCGCTGGAGCCGGTGAAAGACCTGTCGATCACCGTCGACTACTGGGGCCTGAAGCTGCGCGACGTGCTGGGCGCCGTCACTATCGCCGAGATCCAGCAGAATCCTGCCAAGTACGAGGTGAACTTCGTGCGCAATGCCGACGGCACCATCGACCACATCGTGGCGAGCCAGGCAAACCGCGGCCAGACCCGCATCCGCGGCCTGGACCTGTCGGCCAGCTACCGCTTCCCGAAAACCAGCATCGGCACTTTTGATGCGAAGCTGGATGGCACTTATATGGACAAATATGAGTTCCAGTCCGAGAAGAATGGTCCGTGGCTGAGCAATGTGGGCATCATCACCAACGATGGCCGCTACGGCGGTTCGGGTCCGAACGCCGGCCTGGCCGGCCTGCCGCAGATCAATCCGCGCTGGAAGCACACCGCATCGGTCACCTACACCAACGGCGCCTGGGCTACCACCCTGTCGCAGCGCTACAACTCGAGCGTGACCGACGTCACCCCGCGTGCCGGCTCGACCCTGACCGAAGTGGAGGCCTACAAGCAGTACAACCTGAACGTGAACTACAAGGGCTTCAAGAATACGACCATCAGCTTCGGCGTCAACAACCTGACCGAAGAATGGCCGCCACTGACCTCCAACAGCACTTACAGCGGTGGTTACGTGACCTCGATGGCCGACATGCTGGGCCGTGTCTATCGCATGTCGGTGGAGTTTACGTTCTGACATGCTGCTGCGCTGCCTGATGCTTGCCTGCTCCCTGCTGCTGCCGGCAGCGGGAGTGCAGGGCGCGCCGTCCGCGCCAGCTGCGGTGGAATTCGTGCCGGCGGCGCAAGCCGCCGCTGCGAACGCCGGTCCGTACTTCGTCGAAGCACGGATGCGCGCTGCGCCGGGCGCAGTCGGGCAGGGCTATGTCATCGTCCGCTACAGCGATGAGCGCAACTGGCTCGGCTTTGGCCTTGATGCAGCGGCAGGCGGCAAGCTGGCAGTCAACATCGTCCGCCTGGTCGATGGCCAGCCGAAATTCCTCAAGCAGGTGCGCATCGAGCCCGATCCTGGCGAGGCCTTCTACACGATCCGGCTTGACGTGGATGGCGCCGCCCTCACGGCTTACCTCAATGGCACGCGGCTGATTGGCGTCGACGAACCCAACGCCTTGCCGCCGCGCGTGGGCGTGCTGGCGCAAAAAGGGCGGTTTGAAATCCTTGGCCTGCGCGCAGGCGACATCAGGCAAGCGCCCGCCAGCATTGGGCTGGTGCACCGGCATAAACAGCTGCGCTTGCAGGTGGGCGACGCGCCGCAGCGGTTTGCGGTGCGCGCCGCGAGCCGCGATGGCCTGCGGACGGTCGAATTTTCCGCGCTCTCAAGCGATCCGGCCGTGCTCGAAGCCAGTGTGGCCGGCGACGCCCTGGTGCTGGCTCCGCGCGGCGCCGGCAAGGCGGCAGTCACGCTCACCAGTACCGACGATCCGAACCTGGCGGTTACGCTGGCAGCTATCGTCGACCCGGCGTTTGCGGCGCCGTCGGGTGCCTTCCGGCTGGTGGCGGGCCAGGCATCGCCTGCCCGAGGAGAGCGCGATGTTCCGGTCGACACGCGCCTGCGGCTGCGCTTCGACCAGGCGCCGGTCATCGGCGACAGCGGTTCCATCCGCATCGTCCGCGTGAAAGACAACCTGACGGTCGATGTCATCCGCGCCGGCATGGAGCTGGACGAAATTGGCACGCCGCGCGACGGCGTGAAACGCGTGGTGCGCTACAGGGCGATCACCGTTGACGGTACGACGGCGACGATCCGTCCGCACGACGGCAAGCTGGAATACGGTACCGACTATTACGTGCTGGTGGACGATAAGCTATTCAGCGGCGCTGCGCTGGGTGGAGCGCAGTTTGCCGGGATCGGCGAGGCGCGCAGCTGGAGGTTCCGCACCCGCGACCGCGCTCCGCAAGGCACCACGCTGCGTGTCGCGGCAAGCGGCAAGGCCGATTTCCGCACCGTGCAAGGTGCGCTGAACCACGCGATGCAACAGATTCCCCGCGAGCAGCCGGTTACTATCCGCCTCGCCGATGGCCGGTACGAAGGCCTGCTTTACCTGCGCGGCAAAGACAATGTCACCTTGCGCGGGGACAGCCGGCATGGCGCCGTCATCGCAGCGGAAAACAGCGACGGCATCAACCCGGGAAGCGGGACGGGCCAATTGCCGCTGGCACCCGGCGCCAGCGGCGGGCGCTCGGTGTTCCTGGTGGAAGATGCCGACCTGCTGCGGCTGGACACGCTCACCCTTGTCAATACCACATGGCGCAGCAAGACCATCGGCGCCCAGGCGGAAGCGCTCAACTTCAGCAGCGAAGGGCGCTTCATCGCCAACCAGGCCGACTTCCTCAGCGAGCAGGACACGATCCAGGTCAAGGGATATGCGTGGTTCTACCGCAGCCTGATCGCCGGCAATGTCGATTTCATCTGGGGCTATAACCGCGCCGCCCTGTTCGAAGAATCCGAAATCCGTTCCGTCGGCGACAGCGCCAATCCATCAAGCGGCGGCTACCTGGTGCAGGCGCGCACCGTGGCGGAGGACGATCCCGGCTTCGTATTCCTGAACTCGCGCCTGACGCACGGCCCCGGGCCGGCCGGCAACGACGTCCCGGCGGGAGCAAGCTTCCTTGCGCGGCCGGGTGTCGTTACGGCATGGGACAACGTCCACTACGTCAATTGCAGCATCGGCCCGCACATCAGCGCCGAAGGCTGGCATGGCAAGCCGCGAGGCGGCAAGGGCTGGGACGAGAGTGCAAGCACCGACCTGGCGGGCAAGCCGCTCGACCTGTCGCAGCGCGTAGCGGGCCGCGTGCTGGCGCCGGCCGACGCGGTGCGCTTCAGCAGCCGCGCCAGGGTCTTCGCGCAGTTTGACAATGGAAAAGGATGGAATCCCCAACCGTGAATAAAATCATTCCGTATGCGCTGCGCCGCAGAAAAGTGCTGAAAGGACTGGCCGCATTAGGCGCGGTCACCGCGGCGGTTCCAGGACTCGCAGCTGCGCGGGCCGCCCCCCAAGCCGACCCCTGGTCTCGTGCGCAAGACATCCAGCGACGCTTCGCCACCCCGCTGCGGTTTCCCCAACGGGACTTCGTGGTCACCGACTTCGGGGCCAAACCATGCGAGCTTGTGAAAGTCCACGGCTACCCCACGATCCGCGCGAAAGGTGAACTGGAGACCCAGGCTAGTGGCTCACACGACAGCCACCCGGCAATCCGGGCCGCCATCGTCGCCGCGCACCAGGCCGGCGGCGGCCGGGTCGTCATCCCCGCCGGCAATTGGTACCTGAAAGGACCTGTCACGCTGCTGTCGAATGTGCACGTCCACCTCCAGGCCGGCGCGCGTCTCCTGTTCAGCGCCAATCCGGCTGACTACGCACGCGATGGCGATCATGATTGCGGCATGAACGGCCAACTGGTGCTCACCCGCTGGCAAGGCAACGACTGCCTGAATTTCAGCCCGATGGTCTATGCGCGCGGGCAGAAGAATGTCGCCATCACCGGCGAGGACTGGACCAGCATCCTGGACGGGCAAGCAGGCGTGCCGTTCGAGGACGGCAGCGGCAACTGCTGGTGGGGCATGAATCCGAAAGGCGCCTTGCCGGGCAGCGTGCACCAGGCGGTGCCGAATCCGGCCAATCCCACCTCGCTGGCAGGACTGGCGCCGCATCTGGACGAAGCAGCGCGTGCACGGATACAGGGCGCAGGCGAGGGATGGCGCGCGGATGGAAGCCTGCTGCCAGCGCTTTCGGAAGCGGGCGTGCCGCCCGAAAAGCGCGTGTTCGGCCTTGGCCACTACCTGCGCCCGTCGATGATCCAGTTCGTCGACTGCACCGACGTATTGATGCAAGGCTATATGGTCGTCAATACGCCAATGTGGATACATCACCCGCTCAATTCGCGCAACGTTCACATCGACCGCGTGCGCATGGACAGCATCGGCCCCAATTCGGACGGCATCGATCCCGAATCCTGCGATACGGTGCTGGTGAGCGGCTGCGAATTCAACACCGGCGACGACTGCATCGCCATCAAATCCGGCAAGAATCGCGATACGCATTACGGGCCGACCCGCAATATGCTGATTCAGGACTGCGTGATGAACAGCGGTCATGGCGGTATCACGCTGGGCAGCGAAATGTCCGCCGGTATCGAGCATATCTACGCCCGCAACATCGAGTTTCGCAACGCACATTGGACCAGCGATCCGCTGTGGACGGCGATTCGCCTGAAAACAAATATGAATCGCGGCGGCTACCTGCGCCACCTTTACGTGCGCGACATCACACTGCCGAACGGCGTACAGACCACGCCACGGCCATACAAACCGCTGCCAGGCACGCTCCTGGGCGGAGCGCTGCCATCGACCGGCGGGGGCGCCGTGCTGACCATTGATTGCGACTACGCTCCCGCCGACGACATCGTGCGCAGCCGTCCGCCGTCGGTATCGGACGTCCACATCAGCCGCATCCGGGCCGGCAACGTGAAGGCGCGGGGCGGTGCATTTTCCTGCAACCAGGTCATGGTGGTGCTGGGCCCGGTGTCGAGCAGCTACAACGGCCCAGCCGGCGTACCGGTCCTGCCGTTGACCGATATCTCGATCACCGATGCTGATTTCGGCACGCCGCGCGATGCCGATGAACCCTGGTTTGTCTACAATGTGAAACGCCTCAAGCTGTCCAACGTGCGCATTGCGGGCAAGACGATCAGCACGGAACTCAACGCATGAACTTCGTCCTGGTGCTTGTGGCGGCGCTGTTTGCGGCAGCGGGCGCTCAGGCGCAAGATGCCGGACCGGTGGAGCGCTGGGGCAGCAAGGAAGTCACGCTCGCCGGGCCGCGCGAGGGCAATCCTTTCCTCGAAGTGGAGCTGTCCGCTACCTTCCGCCTGGGCGCGCGCAGCCTGGAAGTCGAAGGCTTTTACGACGGCGAGGGCCAGTACAAACTCCGCTTCATGCCCGACGCCACCGGCGAATGGGAGTACGAGACCCACAGCAACCGCCTTGCGCTAGACGGCAAGCGTGGAAAGTTCACAGTCGTGGCTGCAAAGGCCGGCAACCACGGACCGGTGCGCGTGAAGGGCGTGCATCACTTCGGGTATGAAGACGGCACGCCGTTCTGGCAGGTCGGCACCACCAGCTATGGCTGGACCCACCAGCCCGAAGCGATCGAGCGCCAGACGCTGGCGACCTTGGCGTCCGGGCCGTTCAACAAGATCCGCATGCTGGTATTCCCGAACCAGGACGTCAAGCACCAGCCGCCGCGCTTTCCGTTTGAAGGCGCACCGCCCAAGGCCTGGGACTTCACGCGCTTCAATCCCGAATTCTTCCGCCACCTCGAACAGCGCGTCGGCGACTTGCGCGCGCTTGGCATCGAGGCCGATATCATCCTGTTCCATCCTTACGACAAAGGGTTCTGGGGCTTCGACCAGATGCCGGCCGACGTCAATGAACGCTACCTGCGCTATGTGGTGGCGCGACTGGCTTCTTACCGCAACGTGTGGTGGTCGATGGCCAATGAATTCGACTACCTGGCAAAGAAGCAGATGCCCGAGTGGGACCGCTACTTCGAAATTGTCCAGGCGCGCGATCCCTACCGGCACCTGCGTTCGATCCACAACGCCATGGTGCTCTACAACCACACCAAGCCGTGGGTCACCCACGTCAGCGTCCAAAGCGGGGCCATTGCCGAAGACTTTGAGCGCGCCGTGCTTTTCCGCGATGTGTATGCGAAGCCGGTGGTCTACGACGAAGTGAAATACGAGGGTAATATCGAGCGCCGCTGGGGGCAGTTGTCGGGGCAGGAGATGGTGCTGCGGTTCTGGATGGGAGCGATTGCCGGCACCTATGTTGGCCACAGCGAGATCTTCAGGGACGCCGGCGATATGTCCTGGCTGGGCAAGGGCGGCACACTGCGCGGGGAAAGCCCGGCGCGGCTGGCCTTCTTCCGCAAGATCCTGTCGGAGAGTCCACCGGAAGGGCTGGAGCCGATCGACAAGTGGCAGGACTATCCGTTCGCCGGCAAGCCAGGACAGTATTACCTGGGCTACTTCGGACGCGAGGCGCCTTCCACCTGGCAGTTCGCGCTTGCCAGGCCAGGCCTGGCAGAAGGCATGAAGTTCAGGGCCGAGGTGATCGACACCTGGAACATGACGATCACTCCGGTGGAGGGCGTGTTCGAAATCCGCAAGCGCGACAACTACAGTTTCGTGGACAAGGAAGGGCGCAGTATCGCGTTGCCCGGCCGCCCCTATATGGCCTTGCGCATTACGAGGCTGCCGTGAAGCGCACCGCCGCCGCCGCCGAGCCCAGGCCCGGCGACCTTGCACGCGCAGCCGCCGCAGCCGCGATCATGCGCATCGTCCTGACCGCAGCGCTGGCCGGCGCTGCCGCCTCTTTGCCATTGCCTGCGGAAGCCTTGGACATCACAACGAAATTGCTCGACGCAAATTGATAATTAGTTAAAAATGTCGACTATCTTTGTTGTGGGGAGACACGCTTGGAAAGCTCGAAAGGACATAAGATCGCGGCCGGCGCCGGCCTGACCGTGGCGGGGTGTTTAGCTTACCTCCTTCTGTGGCCGGTGCCCGCCGAACCGGTCTCCTGGACGCCGCAACAGGCGCCCGGATACGTCGGCGCACACGCACCAAATACCAGTCTGGCCGGCCTGCAGAAAATCGACATCGGCGCCGAACAAGGCCCGGAACACCTGGCCATGGGCCCTGACGGCAAACTGTACGCCGCTGTTGCCGGCGGCAAGATCCTGCGCATGGCGCCCGATGGCAGCCAGCGCGAAGTTTTCGCCAGCACCGGCGGCCGCGTGCTGGGCTTCGATTTCGACGCCGGCGGACGCCTGATTGCGGCCGACGCCATGAAAGGCCTGCTCGCCATTACGCCGGACGGCAACATCAACGTGCTGGCAACGCAAGTCGCGCCAGGCGATCCAATCCGCTACGCTGACGGGGTGGTGGTAGCGCCCGGCGGCATGATCTACTTCACCGATGCCTCGACCCGCTTCGCCCCCGCCGAATGGGGCGGCACCTTCGAAGCCAGCGTGCTGGACATCCTTGAACAGTCATCGACCGGCCGCGTGCTGGCCTACGATCCGGCGAGCGGCGCCACGCGCATCCTTGCCAGCGGGTTCTCGTTTGCCAACGGCATCGCCTTGTCCGGCGACGGCCGCACGCTGTTCGTCAATGAAACAGGCCGCTACCGCATCTGGAAAATCGATGCGCAAAGCGGCAAGCGCTCCATCCTGTTCGACAACCTGCCTGGCTATCCCGATAACCTGATGCGCGGGCGCGACGGCAAGATCTGGGTCGGCCTGGTCAAGCCGCGCAATCCGACGATCGACAAGCTGGCGCAAAAGCCGTTCATGCGCAAGCTCACGCTGCGCCTGCCGCGCGCCCTGTGGCCAGTGCCGAAAGCCTACGGCCATGTGTTCGCCTTCAGCGAAGATGGAAAAGTGCTGGCCGACCTGCAGGATCCGTCCGGCGCATATCCGGAAACCACGGCGGTCCTCGAAACCCCCGACCGGCTCTATATCCAGAGCCTGCACGCCGCCTATATCGGCTGGATGTCCCGGCCCTGATCGGGCAGCACGTCATCCGCCGGCGGCGGTGCTGGCGGCGCAGGCGTGGGAACCACGATGGTTGTGGTGTCCACGGCGCCGGTGACGCGCTGCTGGACCACCTGCATGGCGACTGCCTTGCGCGGCGGCTCGGGGCGGGGCGGTTTGGGGAACATGTTTTCTCCTGAAGGGCATGACTCCGACTTATATTGGGCGTTTTGGCAACTTTACAAGTGTTTAATGTTGCCATTGCGCACCAGCTGAATCGTGCACGCGATAGTTGTGTTTATAATTTCTTACGACTATTTGCCTCCTAGCCATGAACCGGAAAACTCCTCCCTTGCTGTTGCTGGTCATGCTGTCCATGGCGCCTGGCGCGCATGCTGCGGGGTTGGCAGATGGCGACATCGCCGACCTCACGCTGGAACAGTTGAACGAAATTGTCGTCACCTCGGTGTCGCGGCAGGAAGAAAGGCTAAGCAACGCGGCCGCTTCTCTGTTCGTCATCAGCGCCACCGATATCCGGCGCAGCGGCGCGCGCAGCTTGCCGGAAGCGCTGCGCCTGGCGCCCAACCTGGAAGTAGCGCGCGTCGATGCGCGCAACTACGCCATCAGCGCGCGCGGCTTCAACGGCCCGTTTGCCAACAAGCTGCTGATGCTGATCGATGGCCGCAGCGTCTATTCGCCATTCTTCTCCGCCGTGTTCTGGGACGCCCAGTCGGTGGTGATGGAGGATATCGAACGCATTGAAGTGATCAGCGGCCCCGGTTCAACGATTTGGGGCGTCAACGCCGTCAACGGCGTGATCAACATCATCACGCGGCATGCCAAGGACAGCCAGGGCGCGCTGCTGTCGGTCGCCGCTTCGAGCGGCGAGGGCGATGCCAGCCTGCGCTTCGGTGGCCGCCTGTCGAATAATGGCTACTACCGCGCTTACGCCCAGTACATGGCCGCCGAGGACACCGACACCGCAGCCGGCGTCAATACCTTCACGGGCATGCAGCGCCGCCAGGCCGGCTTCCGTGCCGACTGGGGCCTGCAAAGCGGCAGCCTGGCCGTGTCGGGCGATGCTTACCAGGCCAACCTTGGCCAGCTTGGTACGCGCGACATCCGCCTGTCCGGCGCCAACCTGGTGGCGCGCTACCTGCACCAGGTGGGCGACGGCAACGCCCTGCGCCTGCAGCTGGTGCTTGACCACACTGAACGCAACCAGCCCACCGCCTACGTCGACCGGCTCGACACAGTGGAACTGGAAGGCCAGCACGACGTGCGCATCGGCATCCACAAGCTGTCGTGGGGCGGCGGCTACCGCCATTCGCGCGACGACAACACGCCCGGCCCGGGTTTCGGCTTCTGGCCTTATGAACGCAATATGCACTGGGGGAACCTGTTCGCCCAGGACGAGGTGGCGCTGACCGAAAACCTGCGCGCCACCGGCGGCGTGAAGGTGGAGCACAACACCTACACCGGCTCCGAATGGCTGCCCACGCTGCGCCTGGCCTGGAGCCCCGACACCGCACACACTGTGTGGAGCGCGCTGTCGCGCACCGTGCGCGCCCCTGCGCGCAGCGACCGCGACTTCGTGCTGCCGCCACAACCGGTCATGATCGGGGGCGTGCCGCGCTTCACCATCGGCACCAGCCCCGAGTTCGAATCCGAGGTAGCCAATGTGCTGGAGCTGGGCTACCGCGCGCAACCGGCGCAGAACTGGTCCTATTCGGCCACGGCCTGGTACGCCGACTACGACAAGCTGCGTACCCTGGAGGCGAACACCATGGCCGGCCCGTACCGCGGCATCCTGGAATTCCGCAACCTGTCGCAAGGGCGCACGCGCGGCATCGAACTGTGGGCGCGCTGGCAGCCGATGCTGCGCTGGCGCGTGAATGCCGGCCTGGTGGTGCAGGACATCGATACCAGCCTCAAGCCTGGCAGCAAGGACGCCACCACCGCCGGCCTCGTGATCAACGACCCGCATAGCTACTGGCAGTTGCGTTCTTCCCACGAAATTGGCGAACACATCCAGTTCGACTGGACATTACGTTACAACGGCAGCATGCCCAAGCCATACGTTCCGTCGTATCATGAGCTGGATGCAAACCTGGTATGGAAAGCCAGCCCGAATATCGACGTCGCGCTTGCTGGACAGAACCTGCTGCATGCACGGCATGGCGAGTGGGGCGGCTACCCCGGCCGCAATGTGTTCGAGCGGCGTGCAATCCTGAAATTGACGATGCGATACTAACGAGATGGTCAGCGCAAGCCTCACTTTAGTTGCCGGGCAGCCTCTGGTTGCAAGCGGTTGGCGGAATCGCCTGTTGGCGCTGGCGATGATGCTGTTCGCCTTCAGCTGCCTTGCAGTGGGCTCGCAGCAGGGCGTCACCACGCCGGTGCTCGAGCGCAGCGTCAAGGCAGCTTTCCTGTACAAATTCCTTGGCTACATGGAGTTTCCAGCCGACCCCGGGCCAAGCCTGGTCGTGGGCGTGCTGGGCGCCGATGAAGTGGCGGCCGAGCTGGCCCAGATCACCACCGGCCGCAATGTCGGCAATCGCAGCATCAGCGTGCGCAAGCTGGGCGAAGGGGATGCCCTGACTGGACTGAACCTGCTGTTTGTGGGCGGCGACGCCGCCCTGCCTGAAGCGGTGCAGCGCGCCGCGGAAAAGAATGGCACCGTCGTCGTCAGCGAACGGGATAATGGCTTGCAAAACGGAAGTGTTATCAATTTCCGCCTGGTCGACGATCGGGTGCGCTTTGAAGTCTCGCTGCCGGCAGCGGAGCGCTGCAATGTGCGCCTGAGTTCACGCTTGTTGTCCGTCGCGTATTACGTGCAGAAAGGCGGGCAGTGATGATTGCCACGGCGGCAGGATCGGTTCGCATCAAACTGATCCTGACGGCACTGGCCACTACCTTCATCGCGCTGGTGGTGACCACAGTGTCGATGCTGGTGTATGACTTGCGCAGTTTCCAGCAGGGCTGGGTGGATGACCTGACCACGCAAGCAGAGCTGATCGCCACTGCCTCGGCGCCTGCGCTTTCCTTCAATGATCCCCGCGTGGCGCGCCAGAACCTGGAGCTGCTGCGCGTTCGGCCGCAAATCGAGGCCGGCGCGATCTATGCCGCCAATGGCGCCTTGTTCGCTTCCTATGTCCACACGCCGGCTGAGGCGCCGGCCTTGCCGCCGAAGCCCGGCGCGCTCGGTTATGCGATTGAAGGCGGGCATATGGTGGTGACGCATCCGATCGTTGAAGAAGGCGAACGCATTGGCACGGTCTACCTGAGTGCTTCCTACCGCTTGCTGGACCGCGTGCAAAGTTACGCCCTGATCCTGATCGGCGTGACGCTGGGCAGCCTGCTGCTGGCAGCGCTGGTGGCGCACCGGCTGCAGCAGACCATCACCCGCCCGCTGCTGGCCATGACCGACGTGGCGCGCGCGGTGATGCAGCGGCGCGACTATTCGCTGCGCGTGGGGGAGCGTGCCAGCGGCGAGATCGGCACCCTGATCGATGCTTTCAACGACATGCTGGCGGAAATCGCGCGCCGCGCCAACGCGCTGCAGGATGCCAACCGCACCCTGGAGCACGAGATGACTGTGCGCCAGGGCGCCGAGCGTGCGCTGCTGCTGGCCGATCGCCGCAAGGACGAATTCCTGGCCACGCTGGCGCACGAGCTGCGCAACCCGCTGGCGCCCATCCGCACCGGCCTCGACATCATGCGCATCAATGCCAGCGACCAGGTGGCTTGCGAGCGCGCCCGCTCCATCATGGAACGCCAGTTGAAACAGATGGTGCGGCTGGTGGACGACTTGCTGGACGTCTCGCGCATCAATACCGGCAAGCTGACCATCCGCCGCGAACAGCTCATGCTGCAGGACGTGGTGAACGATGCGCTGGAACTGGCGCGGCCTTTCATCGCTGCGCAGGGCCATACGCTGCATGTGCAAGTGCCGGAGCAGGCGGTGTACCTGGTCGGCGATGCGACGCGCCTGGCGCAAGTCATTTCCAACCTGCTGCACAATGCCGCCAAATATACGGCGCGTGGCGGCAGCATTTCGCTGGCAGCGCAACTGGGCCAGGGCCAGGTCGAACTGCAGGTGCGCGACGACGGCATCGGCATTGCGCCCGAGCTGCTGCACGACATCTTCGAGATGTTCATCCAGGCCGACTCTTCGCTCGAGCGCAGCACGGCGGGCCTGGGCGTCGGCCTGTCGCTGGCGCGCAAGCTGGTGGAACTGCATGGCGGCAGCATCCGTGCCGAAAGCGGTGGCCAGGGGCAGGGCAGTACTTTCACCGTCACGCTGCCGCTGCTGGCCGATGCCAGCGTTGCCTCGCCTGCGGCGGAAGCGCTGCCGGCCAATGCGCGCCTGCACCGCATCCTGCTGGCCGACGACAATGTGGATTTCGTCAACGGCATCGGCGGCCTGCTGCGTTCGATGGGACACCAGGTGCATATATCGCACGACGGCAAGCAGGCGCTGGCGGCAGCCGAATCGTTCGCGCCCGAATTTGCCTTCCTCGATATCGGCTTGCCCGAATTGAACGGCTACGACCTGGCGCGCGCACTGAAGCGCCTGCCTGCACTGCGCCATACCGTGCTGGTGGCGGTAACCGGTTGGGGGCAGCAGAAGGACCGCCAGCAGGCGTTCGAGGCCGGCTTCCACCATCACCTGGTGAAGCCGGTCAGCATTGACCAGCTGCAGGAAATCCTGTCCCACGCTGGCCCTTGATATATCGGGAAAGCCCCCGATCTGCTTTAACAGGCAATGTTTATCGAGGAGTAAGGACATGCGAGCGCATATCACACCCGATCCGGAAATACCTCCGCCCGAGCCGGAAAAAGATCCGCCTCCGGACGACCAGCCACTGCCGAGCGAGCCGCCTATCGAGGAGCCGCTACCGAAGCCGCCGCCGATGCAGGCTTGACGCCCGGTTCGGGCAAGGGAGGAATCTGGCGAATCTGCTCGTCGGTTTCCTGCTCGCCCGGCGTTTTTTCGCCGCTGCCGATGTCGGCTTCCTCAATGAAATGGCGGCCTTTTTCAGGCTGCGATTTTGCTGGCTGTTCCATGTTGGACCCTCCTTGTTGCCGATGCTACCAGCGCCGCACGCGTGTCGTCGCTTGCTTGCTAAAAGGAAATAAGTGTTGTGCCAGTTGAATATATTTTGCGCTGTCACGATCGAGTCACGATCCGCTATCTATAATAGGTCATCGACACACGCTTTTTCTTCGTCGGAGGCCGCGATGGGCAATTCCCTGCACAACAAGATCTACCTCAAACGCCGTTTTGACCTGCATAGCCGCCGTCTCCAGGCGCTGGTCTGTGCGAGTGCTGTGACAGGGCTGGCGCTGGCGTGGCTGGCGCTGCGCGCGCTCAAGTAAGCTTGCCGCCTCCGGTGCGGGCGCGTACCATGATGGGTTGCAAAGGCACCATCATGGAATACGAGCAATGAAAAACGAAAAACTGAGCACCGACGAATTCAACGCGCTGGAAGAGATTGCCCGCGGCATCAAGGGCAAGCCCAGCGCTTGCGTTGGCCGCAACAGCAAGCGCCTGTCCGGCATCAAGTTCATCAAATTCGAGCGCAGCGGCGCCATCATCCTGACCGATGCCGGCCGCCAGCAGCTGTTCCTGCGCCGTTGCGTGATGGCCTTGCGCGCGCTGGCCGAAGCGCCGGGCGCGGTGGCGGACAAGGACGTCGCCCTGTTCCTGGGCAAGAAGTCGCATATCGTGGCGACGGACGACGGCTTTGCCATCACCGAAAAAGGCCGCGAGTCGCTGGCCGACATCGAAGCCCAAGGCATGTAAGCGCCCATGTCCAGCCACCTGCTCAGCGAAGGCCAGCCTAGCCGCAGCGCGCTGATGGTGGCGCGCCTGCGCGCCGCCCACCAGTTGCTGGACACCCCCGCCATTTTCGACGACCCGCTGGCGCTGCCGGTGCTGGGGCCGGAAGACTGCGTGCAAGTGCAGTCCAACGCGCGCACCTACGACGCCGGTTTCAGCCGCATCCTGCGCGCCGCCATGGCCGTGCGCAGCCGCTTTGCCGAGGATGAGCTGGCGCGCGCCGCTGCCGGCGGCGTGCGCCAGTACGTGGTGCTGGGCGCCGGCCTCGATACCTATGCCTGCCGCCACCAGCATGATGCGGCGCTGCGGGTGTTCGAGGTCGACCATCCCGCCACCCAGGCCTGGAAACGCAAGCTGCTCGCCGCCAGCAGCATCACCGTGCCGGACAGCCTGCGCTTCGTGCCGGTCGATTTCGAACGCGATGCGCTGGCCGATGCGCTGCGCACCGCCGGCTGCGACCTGGCGCAGCCAGTCTTCTTTTCCTGGCTCGGCGTCACCCTCTACCTGACCGAGCAAGCCATTTTCGACACCCTGCGCCTGGTCGCCAGCCTGCCGCGGGGCAGCGGCATCGTCTTCGATTACGGCGTGCGGCCCGAGCTGCTGGGCGACCTGGAACGGGCCGGCGTCGAGTACTTTGCGCGCCGTTATGCCGAGCAGGGCGAGCCCTGGCTGTCGTTTTTTGATCCGGCCGATTTGTGCGCGCGACTACGCGGCATGGGTTTTTCCACAGTGCAAGATTTTGGGCGCGATGCACTGGAAACCCGCTATTTTGCTGGGCGCGGCGACAATTTGCGGCTCGGCGGCGGCACCCATTTAATGCTTGCTAGCAACTAAAAAGTTAATATTTTTGGAATGTTTCTTCTACTAGATGTAGTTTAGTTCCATGCTACCTTCCTGAGCGGTCGTGCCCAATGCGGATTCCGCATTTGCATATGCTGGTTTCGCATATGGCGCGTCCATTCTCTTAAAAACTCAAAAGGAAGCAGAGAAATGACCATTCTGATTGAAACCACCCACATCCAGATCACCGACTCCACCGAGCCGGAATACCTGATGGACGACATGAGCGGCGCCCTGGCCGACGTGAGCGTCTCCTGCTGCACCTGCTCCTGCTCTTGCTGCTGCTAATCGGTTAAGTCCGGACACCGGCGCCGTTGCCTTGTGCATCGTCGCCGGTGCCACGCCTTTTTTCTGTGATGGGTTAAGAGAATGAGTGAGTCCCTGTACATCTCGCCGCTGGCCGAAGTGACCACGCTGGGCGAAGACAAGATTGCCATTTCCGTCGTCGGCCGCCGCTTTACGGTGGAAGACCGGGTCGGCATCCTGAAAAGCATCCTGGCCGACGCCGCGCAAGGCGTCACGCTGGAAAAACTGCTCGACGACCGCGCCGAGAGCTTCCCGCCCGAGGCGGTGGAAGCGGCGGTCAATGCCCTGGTCGAAGCCCGCGTGCTGCTGAAGCAGAACGGCCGCGCCGGGGCCGACGCCACCTTCCACCACCTGCAGCACCGCCGCGAGCAGGACGGCATGTCCGGCCCCGCCCAGCGCCCGCAGTACGACAAGTCCAACTGGGTGCTGGCGCTGGCCGGCACCGGTTCCTGCGCCGATGCGCTGGCCGCTTCGCTGACCGAGCTCGGTGTGCGGGTGGAGCGCGTGCTGCGCGACGGCCCCTTGCCGGACAAGGGCGAACGCCGCGCGCTGCTGCTGGTGGCGTCCGACTTCGACGATATCGCGCTGTTCCGCGCCACGAACGCCAAGGCGGTCGCCGCCGGCTGGCCGGCCCTGTTTGTTGGCATCGACTGGAACACCGTGCATTGCGGCCCGCTGGTGCTGCCGAAAGCGACCGGCTGCTACGAATGCTACTTCCACCGGGTGCGTTCGACCCGCAAGTTCGTGGCCGAATTCGACATGCGCAGCCAGTCCGAGAACATCCTGTACCACGCGCTGCCCAGCCGCCTGGCGGTGCAGTTCGGCGTGGCCGAAGCCTCGCGCGTCGCGCTGCAATTCCTGGCCGGCACGCTGGAAGGCCTGCAGCAAAGCGTGTTCAGCGAGATCGACAGCGCAAGCGGCGAGATCGTGCGTTCGCGCGTGCTGCGCCTGCCGCGTTGCCAGGTGTGCGGCACGGCCAGCACCGAGCGCCCGGTGGGCAGCGTATTCCAGCAGGCGCTGTTGCGCCGCCGGGCCTGAGCCATGGAGCGCTTGTCCGATGCGGGCCACCTGGCCCTGGTACACGACGCCCTGGTGCACCGCCGCCACGGCATCATCACGTCGCTGCTGGAAGAAACCGAGCATCCCGACGCGCGCGGCCTGTTCGTCTTCAATGCCCTGATGGTGGACATCAAGAGCATGATGATCGACCCTGCGCGCGGCAAGGCGAATAACCCGAATACCGACCGCGCCAGCCTGGCCGGCTCCGGCGCTGCCTTCGACCGCACCTCGGCCATGTGGGCGGCGTTCGGCGAGGCGGTGGAACGCTATGCGGCGGCCGCCCATTTCGACGACCAGTTGCTGTATGCCTCGCAGGATGCGCTGGGCGACGCGGCGGTCGGCCCAAGCCAGTTCGTGCTGTTCGCTCCCGGGCAATATGGCGAAGTCTTTGAGTACGCGGCCGACGATACCTCCGTGGTGCGGGCCTGGGCGCCCGCCGCCGACCTGATGGACCCGGCACGGGAAACCTATGTGCCGGCGCAGATGGTCTACCTCGGCATGCAGGTCAAGGACAAGCGTGAGATCGTGATGCAGTCTTCCTCCACTGGCCTGGCGACCGGCATGGACGAGGGCAGGGCGCTCCTCAGCGGCCTGGCCGAAGTGATCGAGCGCGACGCCTTCGCCGGCATGTGGCAGATGAAATATGCGCCGCGCAAGCTGGTGGTGGCGCCGTCCACCATGGAGCGCCTGCTGCCCGGCGTGCGCCGCCAGTTGGCGCATCCGAGCCTTGACGTGCATTTGTGGGACATCACCACCGACGTCGGCATGCCGGTGGTGCTGTGCCTGGCGCGCAGCCGCAACGACGGCACCATGTCGCTGGGCGCCAGCGCCAACCTCGACGTGGCAACCGCCATCAACAAGGCCGTAGTGGAAGCCTTCCACGGCTATGTGTGGGGCAGTTCGATTCTCGCTGCGGGCACGCCGCTGCCCGAGCAGTCGGCCATCCGCAATCCGGGCGACCACTTCGCCTACTTCCTTGACCGTTCGCGGCAGGGCGCGATGGACTTCCTGTTTACGAACGCGGCCACGGTTTCTTCCGACGATCCCTCGCTGCGCCAGTTGAACGGCATGGGCGACCTGCTGGCGCGGCTGAAAGTCATGGGCTTGCGCGCGCTGGCGGTGGACGTGACGTCCGCCGACGTGGCCAGCCTGGGCTTCTGCGTGCTGCGGGCCTTCATTCCCGGCCTGCATCCGCTGCTGTTCGGCGATGGCCTGGTGAGCCGCGATGAGCGCCGCCTGCGTGCCATTGCCGCGCACTGGGGCTTGCCTGGCGTGCCCGAACCTAACCTCGATCCGCATCCGTTCCCATGAACAAAACTCTCCAGGAATTGCTGCCGCCGCAGGCCATGGCGGGCCAGTTCGACATCGACGACCCGGCCGAGATCCTGCACGAACAGACCAAGTTCCATCGCGCCACGCTGATGGGGCAGGTGAAAAACATCGTGCGCTTCCTGCGCCACCCGGCCTACATTGCGCGCGGCGCCGCCGGCTATAACGCTTATCCGTCATGCCCGGCGATCGAATTGCCGGAGCCGGTGCTGGCGCTGGGCGAGCTGGCGCATGCGCTGGAGCAGCGCAAGAGCGCACGCGCCTTCGCCGGCGCCATGACGCTGCAGGAGCTTTCCAGCTTGCTGCACCATTCGCTGCGCGTGCGGCGCATGGCCAAGAGCGATATCGCGCCGCACGTGAAGCTGGCATTCCGGTCCTATCCTTCGCCGGGCGGACTGTATCCGACCGAATTCTATTTCTTCCTCAATGACGTGGAAGGCATCGAACCTTGCATCGCACATTACGACGCCCGCAACCACCTGCTCCGTGTACTGAAGCCGCAGCAGGGCGATGCGTTCGGCAGTGCCGAGGTCAAGTCGGGCGAGTCGGGCGTCAAGGCGCCAGTGGTATGCGTGATGACCAGCGTTCCGCAGCGCGCGACTGCCAAGTATGGCGCACGCGGCTACCGCATGTCGCTGCTTGAAGCGGGCCACGCTTCACAGAACCTCTGCCTCGCCGCGCAGGGGCTGGGGCTTGGCTCCCTGGTCTACGGCGCGTATTACGACGACGAGCTGGCGGCGTTGCTGGATATCGACGGTGTGACTGAGACCGTGGCTTCCGTCATGCTGCTGGGCCGCGAGGCGCCGCCCGCACCTGCCGCCGGCGAGGACGAATGAACGACGCGCCGGGCTGGCAGGATAGCGAAATGTGGCTGCGCGATGCGGCGGCAGCCGTGCTGCGGTTGGCCGCCGCGGGCGACAGCGACGGCGCCGGGCAGGCGCTGGAACGCCTGTTCGCGTTGCGTGGGCGCTTCCATGCTTATCCGATCCTGCAGGACATGCTGGCCGGACGGCGCAGGTGGCGCGCGGCCGGCAGCGTGTATGTGCTGGGCGGCTCGGAGCTGCCGCCAGCGCTGTTGCGCAACTTCGACGAAGCGGTAGCCGCCTGTGCTGCCTTCCTTGGCCTGCCGCCGCCTTGCATCGTATTGCAATGCGTGCCGTCCGAGCGGGACATGCACCTGACGATGGAAAGCCTGCCTGGCCTGGCATTGGTGCGCCTCTCCACTCAGTCGGAAGGCTATCAGGAAGGCTTGCGCGCCGTGGTGTTCCATGAGGTTGCGCATTGCTTCCTGACTTGTGGCGTGCGCTTGCTCGATGAAGGCCTGGCGCAACTGTTTGCCAACCGTTTCGGCGGTGCCATCCCGTTGCCGCAGCGCCCGGAACTCGCGCCTCCGCTGCACGTCATGCTGTCGCGCGACGGCGACGCCATGTTCGGTGCGTCATCCGGGACCAGCATCGAGGCCTACCGCGCCGCATGCCGCGTTGGCGCCGACTTGCTCGAAGCTGTCGAGGCCCGTGGCGGTGTCGCGGCGATTGTCTCCTTGTTCCGCGCCGTTTCGCGTGCCGGAACGGACACCCGGATCGCCGAGCTGGCAGGGCAGGCCAGCGGCTACCCGGTCGCAGCACCGGACGCGCAGCCGGCAGTGCAGGGCGCGCGCGCCAACGACGGCCATGCCGCCCTGATTGCGCAAGTACAGCAAGCCATCTTCGCCTCCTGGAGCAGCAAGTGCGCAGAAGACCTGTCCACTTCCATCGCGCTGCTCGAAGCGGAACCGGTATTCAACCAGCCGTCATTGCTGGACGCCTTGCTCAGCGCCCGCCTGAACCAGGCGCTGCTCCATGTTCACAGCGGCGCCAGGTTGCCGGCAGAGCAGGAAGCCGGCATCGACACCCTGCTCAAGGCCGCCGACGTCCTGCCCGCCGGCCGCCAGTGGCTCTGGCGCGGCGTGCGTGCCATTCTCGCAATCCTGCTGGCACAGCCCAACATCATCAAGGTCGCGACGGCAGGGCAGAACGCCTTGCAAGCCTTCGGCAAGGCACAGGAGCTGATCGCCGGCGACCCGGACTTGCTGATCCACCACGCATCGCTGCTGCTGCACGCGCCCCCGAACTACGGCGGCGACCGTGACCGCGGCGCCGGCATGCTGCGCGAAGCGATGCAGCATCCTCTGTACCGCGCCCACGCGCGCGAGATGATGCTCGATAACGGTATCGATCCCGGCGACGGGATGGTGGACATCGCACCGTCGTCGGCGGTGCCAGCGGCAGCCGCCCCCACGCCGGAGCAGGCGCCGGCTGCCATCGTCCTTGAAGCTCAAGGCGTGGAGCTGCGCCTGCCATCCGGCTTTACGCTGAAGCCCGGCGAACTGTCGTTGCGCAAGGGCGAGCGCGTCGCCATCGTCGGCCCAAATGGCAGCGGCAAAACCATCCTCCTGGAGACCTTGCTCGGCCTGCGTGCACCCGACGCCGGAAAAGTCGGGATGGCGATCGGCGATCCGCGCGACGCCAAGGTACGGCAGCGGCTTGGCGGCCTGCTGCAAAGCGCCGACCTGCCGGGCCAGATGCGCGTCAGCGAGATCGTGACGATGCACGAGACGATCTACGAACGTACCGAAGGGGCTGTAACGCGGGCCCTCGGCATCGAAGAACTGTGGCCAAGGCTTTGGCAGCAACTCTCGCGCGGCCAGAAGCAGCGGGTGATGTTATGGCTCGCTCTTTCCCACGTTCCGGAGCTGGCACTGCTGGACGAGCCATCGCTTGGCCTCGACGAATGGCACGCCCGGGCCCTGCGCGAACTCCTGGCCGGCATACCGACGACGCTGCTGCAGATTTCCCATATCCCGGCCGACCTGCTCGGCATGGACCGCATCCTGTGCATGGAAAAAGGCAGGCTTGTCGACGGCGGTAGCCTGGACGAAATGCTGGCACGCCGCGTCGGCCGCTTCAAGGCCCGCATCGGCCAGCAGTTGGCTGGCGAGGCCGAACAAGCCATGCACGCGCTGCCGGCGCTGCTGCGCGCCGAAGCGATGCAAGGAGGCTGGCAGCTGCAGGGCGGGCAAGGGTTCGATGCGAGCTTCCGCCGCTTTATCGACCAGCATGGCATCGCCAACTTCAGCCTGGAAGCGTCGACTGTGGAAGACTTCCTGGCCGAGCTCACCAAAGGTGGAACCGCATGAAGAACTTGATGCACCTGGTGCGCGCCGACCTGGCGCTTTTCCTGCGCGGGCGGCTGGCCCTGTTCTGGACTTTTGCTTTCCCCTTGCTGATGCTGATGATGCAGATGGCGCTGTTCGGACAGGAAGCCCGGCTCGGTCCCGTGACGCTGGTGATCCGCGACATGGACCGCAGCACGGAAAGCGTCAGCTATGCGAACGAACTGTCGCGCGGATTGCGGCTGCAGAACAGCGTCGAATTCCGCGTCGTCCGCCCCGCGCTCGGCGTGAAACCGGACCTGGAGCTCACTATCCCCGCCGGCTTCGCCGAAGCAGTGCGCGCCGGCCGCAGCACTGAAGTGCAACTCGACACCACGCTGCCCGCCGGTCCCACGCTGGACGCCAGCTACGGCATGCTGCGCGGCTTTAGCGACGCCTATAACCTGGCTGGCCTGCAGGACGAGCCGCGTGTCGTGCTGCCCGCTCCACCCACGCCGGCGCCCGGCGCACTGGACTACCGCCTGTTCCTGGTCAGCGGCCTGGCCGGCCTGGTCATCCTGTCCACCAGCCTGATGGGCTTCGCCGGCCCGCTCGTAGCCGCGCGCGAGGGCGGCATGTTCCGCCTGTACCAGCTGTTCCCGATGCCGACGGGCGTCGTGGTGCTGGCATGGTGCCTGTCGCGCCTCGTGATCATCGTGCTGGCCAGCGCCGCCATGTTCGTCGTCGCATGGGCCGTGTATGGCGTCAAGCTGAATGCAGGCGCGCCCGGAATCGCGGCAGCAGGCGGCATGCTGGCCCTCGGCTGCGCCGCCTTCCTGGCGCTTGGGCTGTTGCTGGCTGCGGTCAGCCGCAGCGTGGCAGGCGTCACCATGGCCAGCAACCTGCTGTACTTCCCGCTGCTTTTCTCGGGCAACCTGATGATCCCGTTGGGCGGCTTGCCGCCTTTCTTGCGCGACGGCCTGGAATACCTGCCGCTCAACGCCATGATGGCCAGCATCCGCCACGCGCTGACCGGCAGCATGAGCTGGCAGGGCGATGCCTACAGTATCTTCGTATTGGCAGCAATGATGTGCGCCTGCCTGGCGTTGGCGGTACGCCGCTTCGGCTGGACGCCGCGCGACCTGCATTAAGGAGGAATCCTGGAATGAAGAAGATGAATATCCTGATGATCGCCGGCGTGCTGGCGCTGGCCGGTGCCGCTGCCGCCTATGCGTTCGGCGGCCGCCAGCCGCCTGCAAGCGGTGAGGCAACTGTGAACGTCACCCTGGGCGGCGTCGCAGGGCAGAAGGGGGCGCTGATGGGGGCCATCTGCAACAAGGATTCCTTCCTGAAGGACTGCCAGTATTTCGCGGTGCAGCCGGCTATTGCAGGCAATGTATTGAAGTTCCCCAGCGTGGCGCCCGGCAGCTATGCGGTCATGGTCTACCACGATGAAAACGTCAACGGAAAGCTGGACAAGTCAGCCAGCGGCATGCCGCTGGAAGGCTGGGGTTTTTCCCGCAACGCGCGCGGCCATTACGGGCCGCCGGCATTTGACGACGCACGCATCGAAATCAAGGCCGGCGCCAACGACATTGCATTGGACATGGTGTACTGATGGCGCCTATTGTCGATGTCAGGCAGGTCAGCAAGCATTACCGGCGGGGCGAGGAGAGGATCGCGGCGCTGGACAGCGTATCCTTCCGCGTGGAGCAGCCCTCGGTGGTCGCGATTGCCGGCCCTTCGGGCAGCGGCAAGAGCACCTTGCTCGGCATGCTGGCGCGCTTCGAGCAGCCGGACAGCGGCAGCATCCATCTCGATGGGGCGGCGCTGGATGCGTTGCGCGAGCACGACCTCGATACCTTCCGCAATCGCAAGCTTGGTTTCGTCTTCCAGCATTTCAACCTGGTCGGCACCCTGAGCGCCCGGGAAAACGTGGAGCTTGCGCTGGCCACCTGCGCATTGCCGAAGCGCGAACGGCGCAAGGCAGCAGCCGACGCCCTGGCGCTGGTAGGCATGGAGCACCGCCTCGACCACACCCCCGCGCAATTGTCCGGCGGCCAGCAGCAGCGCGTGGCGATTGCGCGCGCCCTGGTCAACCGCCCCAAGCTGGTGATAGCCGATGAACCCACCGGAAACCTGGACAGCAAGACCGCACAGCATTTGCTGGAGCTGGTCGACCGCCTGCATCGCGAGCTCGGAACGACCTTCATCATCGCCACCCACGACCAGCGCGTCATGGACATGGCGGGCCAGGTACTGCGACTGGAGGACGGCAGGGTGGCCGCATGATGCAATGGCTGGTTCTGGCGCATCGCAACGTGCTGCGCAACGGCCGCCGCTCGCTGCTGCTTGGGGGGACCATTGCCATCGGCACCCTGGCCCTGCTGCTGTTCGCCGCCTACATTGCCGCCTCGCTGGACGGGCTGCGCGAAAGCACCATACGCGGCGGACTGGGACATGCGCAGATCAGCGCCGTTCCTCCTGCCGACGGTTATGCGGAGCAGCAGCTCCAGCACGGCCTGGACGCTGCCGAGCGTACGCGCATCGAAGCGCTGCTGGCGCAAATGGACGGCGTACGCCGCATCGCACCGCGCCTGCAGTTCAGCGGATTGGTATCGAACGGGCCGCGCACCCTGAATTTCGAAGCCCAGGGTGTCGACCCGCTGCGCGAGCGGCAGGCTTACGGTGCATTCCAGGTGCTGGCGCAGGGCGAGGCATTGCGCGCGAGCGAGGAAGGGCGCTACCAGGTGCTGATCGGGAAAGAGATGGCGCGCCGGCTGGGCGTTCGCCCAGGGCAGCCGTTGACGCTGATGACCACGACGGTGCAGGGCAGCGTGAACGCCATGGATGTCGACGTGGCCGGCATTGTCGCCACAGGCGTGCCTGAGCGCGACCTGTACACATTGCAGGTCCCGATCGAAACCGCACAGGAACTGCTGCGCACGAAGAAGATTTCGCACCTGTCCGTGCTATACCAGGACACGGCAAGCGCGGACGCGCAGTCGGCCGCCATCGCACGGGCCATTGGCGGCCAGGCGCGGCTGCAGCGCTGGCAGGAACTGGCGCCGCTTTATCCGCAAGTGATGGCGCTGTTCCGCAACCAGTTCATCGTCTTCGGCGCCATTATCGGACTGATTGTGTTCCTCGGCGTGGCGGCGATGACGCTGGCCACGATCTATGAGCGCGGCAAGGAAATCGGCACCCTGCGCGCCATTGGCATCCCGCAAGCGATGGTGCGCCGCCTGTTCATGTTCGAAGGCCTGCTGCAAGGCGCGTTCGGCGCGCTCGCAGGCGGCATGGCCGCATGGCTTGTCACGCTGGCGATCAATGCCTCTGGCATCGAACTGGCGCCGCCGCCGGGCCGCAACGTCGGCGTGCCGCTGCACCTGCTGTGGCTCTACCAGCCAAGCCTGGCGATCGTGGCGATATTGCCGCTGCTCGCCATGGCAGCAGCGTGGCTGACCAGCAGGCGCATCGGCCGCATGCCGGTGAAAGCCATCCTCACATCGAACTAATTCATGTTGATAAGAACCCTGATCCTGATGATGGCCGCCAGCGCGGCGCAAGCGTCGGCGCCAAGCGCCGCGGAGATCCTGCAGCAGGTGGACCAGTACCGCATGCCGGTCAACAGCTTTGAAGCAAGCGTGCGCATCGAGGCTGGCAATGGCCAGGAACCCGGCACCTATGTGGTTCGCGGCGCCAATTACAACCAGGTGCTGGTGGAAGCGACCAGCGTCGACCAGCGCGGGCAGAAATTCCTGACCACCGACAGCGGCCTGTTTTTCTACGCCCCGCGCACGCGGCGCGCCATCCGCCTGACGCCGTTGCAAACCCTGCTGGGCAAGGCAAGTATCGGCGACCTGTCGCGCATTCGCTTCAGCCACGATTACGATGCCACCGTGCTGGAAGGCGAAACCGACGGCTGCCCGGCAAAGTCCTGCGTCGCGCTCGAGCTGCGCAGCCGCAGCGAAGCCTCCACGTATTCGAAGATCAAGCTGCTTGCTACGCGCCAGGACGGCCGCTATGTGCCGCTCAAGGCGATGCTGTACGTCGCCAGCGGCAAGCTGCTGAAGATTGCCAGCTTCGATGCGTCGAAGGGCGGCCTGCCGCCGACGACCCGCTACGCCGACCCGCAACTGCCTGGCGAGGAAACGCGGGTCGTGTTCGAGAAGGTGAAGGCGGCTGAATTCCCTGCCAATATGTTCAACCCGCGCACGCTGGAGCAATGAAAGGACTGCAATGCCTGCCGCTGGCCGTGGCCGTCGCTGCAGTTGCCCCCAGCGATGCTGCGGCAGGCGAAGACTGGACGGGCGGCTTCGTGCTCGGCGCGCAGGAACGCACCATCTTGCAGGACACGCCGCTAAACCGCGACAACTTCCTCGGCATCGCCGGCAGCGGCACGCGCGCCGTCGCGCTGTTTGAAGGACGCCAGCAGTACGTGACATGGCGCGTGCGTACAGAAGCGCTGCATACCGACCTGGATGGCACGCGCGGCAAGGCGGTACTGCAGGAGCTGAGCCGCGTATTCGACCTCGGCGACGGCGCAACGCTATCGCTCGGCAAACGCTTGTACGCGCTGGACCCGTCGTATATCAACCAGCCGCTCGGCTTCCTGCAAAAGCGCACGGACCTGAGCGATCCCCTGGATACGCTGGGCAACTCGGAAGGCATCCCCATGGCGGTGCTTTCGTGGAGCGGCGAGCGCGCAAGTGCGGCCGCCCTGCATGCACGCCAGGCAGGCGGCCGCGTGCAGTCCATCCTCAAGTTCGGCTACGAATTCGACGCGATCAGCGCCGGAATGGTGCTGCGCAGGGCGCATGGTGAAGACGCCGGCATTGGCGCCACCATCAGCGCAGCGCCGGCCGATGCGCTGTCCTGGTACGCCTCCGCCTACCGCAACACGGGTGGCACGACGCGCTACACGCGCGCCACAGCAGGCATCGTGCTGACGCCGGGCGCGCTGCCCAAGCTGCAGCTGGAATACGCCTACAACGGCCAGGGCATGACGCACGACGAATATGAAGTGCTACGGCAGCAGGCGCAATCGAACTTGGCACCGTACGTGCTGGCAAAGCTGGCCGCACGCCTGCCCAGCCTGGGTAGAAGGCAGCACTACGCCAGCCTGACGATGTCGAAAGCAGCCGGCGCCTGGGACGTTGGCGGAGGCGTGTACCTGGGACTGGACGACAGCAGCAGGGTATGGCACGGCCAGGCCGACTACGCATTCAGCGCGCGCACGCACCTGATGTTCTCGGCAATGCGCCAGCAAGGGAAAGTTGGCAGCGAAAGAGCCCTCTCGCCAGTGAAGGAAACGCTGGCACTGCGTCTTCGCCATGCGTTTTGAAAGTCGGGGCCGCAAAAAAAGGGGACGTACCCTTTAAAGGGGT
>CBHREK010000003.1:0-219129 GCA_966077345.1 uncultured Duganella sp. | reverse complement strand
ACCTCCGACGGCGTATATGCCATCTACTACTGCCATAAGGAACTTTGCCAGGTCGATTACACACTCTCAGACTAAACTGAAAGCAAATGTGTTACCCATCTCTCCCGACAAGTGTTACCTATGTCTCCCGGCTATACACCTTGGGTCTGACCCAGATTTACCGGGTTTAATCAGTCGTCAGGATAAACCTGCGGCGGCGCTATCCCCCGCCATCCAGCACGCCAGGCCAGGTTCAACCCCACGGTGAACGCAATGTACACCACAAAGAACAGCACAAAGTAGTAAGCCCGCAACCAGACCAGCAGCCCCACATTCACTGCCAGCAGCACCAGCGCCGCAGTACTCTTCTTCTGCTTCGAGCTCGGGAAGCGAATGGTCGACACCATCAAGCTGCCCACCACAAACAGCAGCGCCACGACGAAATACCCCTCAAGGCTCGAATCCGGAAACTCCGGCCACGCCACCACCACCGAAGCCACGCAAGCCGCACCGGCCGTAATCGGCATCCCCACAAAGTACTTCGGATCGGTGCGCCCAACGTTCACATTGAAGCGTGCCAGCCGCAGCGCACCGCAAGCGACGAAGAAGAACGCCGCAATCCCCCCGACCCTGAGCAGGGTCGGATCCGCCGGCCCCATCTGCACGAAGCCATAGCAATACAGCAGCACCGCCGGTGCGCAGCCGAAGTTCATCACGTCGGCAATCGAATCGAGCTGCACGCCGAAGTCGGAACCGGTTCCTGTGGCACGCGCCACGAAACCGTCGAGCGCATCGAAGATCCCGGCCAGCACCAGCAAGGCCGCAGCCAGGCGGTAATCCTGCGCCAGCCCGAGATGGGCGTTATCGACAGAGATCACGATGCTGGCAAAGCCGCAGGCGATCGAGAGCAGCGTTACCGTGCTCGGTAAGGCAAATTTGGCGCGCTGAAGCCGCTGATGACGTTGAGTATTCAAATTAAGGCAATGATGATCAAAAAAGAAAGGCTATTTTACCTCGCGCGAGGATTTACAAAAGAAACACATATTGCCTGAATTTGGCATAGAATCGCGCCATAAAGGAGTTCATCATGTATAAGCTCAATAAATGGCACCAGAAGTTGCCAGCCCTACTGGTCGCAGCCTTGCTGACTGCTTGCGGCGGCGGGGGCGGTGGAGGCGGCGGAGACAGTTCCCCACCACCTGTTACCAACCCACCGACCACAGCGTGCGTCGTTTCGCCAACCGGCGTGCCCGGCGCGACCGGCGATACCGCAATCGATGGCTTCAACTGGTTCAATTACCGCCGCGCCGATATCGGCCTGGGCATGCTGACGTGTAATGACTCCCTGAACAAGGCTGCCGTTGCGCACTCGAATTACCTGCGCCTGAATAATACGGTGTCGCACGACGAAGTGGCCGGCAATCCAGGTTTCTATGGCGCGTCGACCAAGGACCGCATTACCACTGCCGGCTACATCCTCGGTGACTCGTATGCATTTGGCGAAGTGATTTCCGCCGCCAGCGACCGCTCAGGCTTCTATCATGCGGAAGAACTGATCGCAGCTATCTACCACCGCTTCGTGATCTTTGAACCGATGTTCCGGGAAATGGGCACTGGCGCTTCTTCAGCGAGCAGCGGCTACACCTACTTCACCGCAGACATGGGTACCCGCAACTTTAACGTCGGGCTGGGCTTGGGCAAGACAGTTATCTATCCCAAGAACGGCCAGGTCTCGGTCCCAACCTCCTTCGACAGCGATACCGAATCGCCGGATCCGGTGCCGAACCTGAACCGCGTTGGCTACCCGGTCAGTATCCACTCGGACATCAGCGCTCCCGCCGGGGGGATCAAGGTGACAAGCTTCACCATCCGGCGGCGCGGTGGCGCAGAGTTGGCCACGCGCTTGCTGACGCATGAGGTGGACACCGAACACACGCCGAAACAGGCCGCCGCTATTGTTCCGCTGTCAACGCTGACCGCCAACACGACGTATGACGTGAGTTTCGTGGGCACTGTCGACGGCGTCGACGTGATGAAAAACTGGTCATTTACGACAAAATAGAGTCCCGCCCCTAGCCCACATCGGGACAGAGTGCTAAATTCTGTCCTGATGAACAAGCTTCTTTCCAGCGCACCAATACGCCAGCGCCTCGACGTCGAGGAGGGACTGGACCGCCTGATGGGTGAACGTGCGCTGTATCTTCAAATCCTGCGCCGCTTCCTGCAGGACTATCGCGATTCCTGTGAACGCATCCAGTCGCTGCTCGCGCAGCGGCAGGAGGCCAAGGCACAACTGGCAGCGCACTCCCTGAAAGGCTCCGCAGGACTGATCGGCGCACAGCTGGTGCACGACCAGGCCGTGCTGGTGGAAAACGCCATTGCCGACGGCGTGGATTCCGCTGCGCTGGTATCGCAGCTGACCGTGCTGCTGCGCGAAACCTGCGGCAGCATCGACGAACTGTTATGCGAGCATGGCGACAAAGTCGCATCGCACGAAGTGCCCGCAGTCGACCCCGCGCAATTGCGGGCGTTGATCGAAGAACTGGTGGGGCTACTGCGTGAAGGTGATGGCGCGGCCATCGACCTGGTGGAGAAATCGGCGACGATCCTGGCAAGCGCGCTGGGCGTGCCGACCTTCCAGATGATTGCGGCGGCTACGCATGCATTCGATTTCGAGACTGCGCTGGATGTGCTGGAGATGGAACTCTAGCCGCTATCAACCCGAGAAGTGCGCCTCTTCATCGAAGGAATCCGCGCACTCCTTGCCACAGAACCTGCGCACCGCATCCAAGGGTTTTTCACAGTACCAGCAGGAGCCTTTGGGAGGCAGCGATTGGCGCACGCCACTTGGGCGCTCAGCCGTCGCGACACTTTCAGCGGGTGGGATTTCCTGTTGCGTCTCCACGATATTCCCCTTTACAGACAAGCCCTGGTACCAAGGTTACTGCTTTGCGCAGACAGGAGCATGACCTGCCTCAACAAAATAATAGCAGGATTAAATCAGTGGCATGAGGGACGCAACGTGCGTCAGCGCACCAAAAGAAACATAAATATTCCAATGGGAAGCGTGAGCACGATAGGTTCGTCAGGATACTTTGCGATTCAACAAGCGCATGATCATTACGCGCTCGTTGTCGCTGCCACAGCCATTCTTGCGCCGGCCCTTTGTGCGACAAGGCGCGTACCGATTCATCTTGTGTAGTGCTGACGAAGTGGGGACTGCATCAACGGTCATCACAGTTTGCTTTCGGTTCATGCCCTTCGATGGCCGCTGCCAAGCGTTCCCGTTTCCCGATAGCGCTCGATGCAACCGTCGCGCCCTTTCGAAATCGGCGACGCGGGCCTTCATCTCGTCCACGCGCCATAGCTGCGCTTACAGCAGCATCCATAGGGATGGCACAAGTCCATGACAATTTCATTCATCGCAAGAAACGGCTATGATGCTTTCGAACTTTTTCCAGCTAGCAAAAATGTGTTGGCAGGGCTGGGCTGGTTACGACCAACAGCTACTGCCGATGTGCTTATCTGCGCTGGAATTGCCTTTGCGCTTCCATTTATATAAATAATGCTAAGCGACATAAATCTACAAAATCGCGAATAGAAGTAGGGACATTTAATATGCATCTTGTGCTAACTGCATTTTTAATATTTTTCTCAGGATGGACTCTTACCAGTCATCTTGGCTCATTACTAGGTTATGGTTTAAATGTAGGCCTGCTGATATTCCCCATTTTATTGTTCGCCCTGTCCGCCTTTTACTTGAGGCTAAGGGAGAATCGCTACGCCATGAGTGATGGCTCGTCTGCCATGCACGGGGTGGCACGGCCGAAAATACCGACATATATGCTGGGAGCACTGGTTGCTATCCCTGTCATCTTACACTTCTCGTGGAATGCCTTCTGGGTTTCGTCCCTATTACTACTGGCCATATGTCTTTATCGTAAAAATGAAGGCGTTAGTGGCGAATACAGGGTAGACGCTTCACGAGTTAGCAGAGTTGACTATTTAATTGTTACGCTGACCGTATTGGCGATGGTGGCGTTATCGCTTGCCATTTCCAGAAGCGACCTGGACGACTCGTATTACGCTGCAGTTGCGGCATTTTCCTCGTCCCATCCTGCCCAGGCATTTACCTTGGGCGAACCCATGTTAGGTGAGGCGACACTGCCGTTAGTGTTTCCAAGCTATCGCTTTGCTTCATTCGAAGTACTCTCAGGGGCTGCTGGCCATCTATTTTCAGTGCCTGCCATTGATTTCTACTATATCTTCTTCCTGCCCCTTTGGATGACGGTCAGCGTTTTGGCCAATTTTCTACTGGCGAAAGAAATCACTCCGAAGCATTGGGTCTTAACCGGTTGCCTTGCTATTGCACTTATCCTATTGCTCGGGGAAATGCATCGTAGCCCGGCCAATTTTTCATTCGGACGTATTTTTCAGGGCAAAGCAGTATTCTTGTCGGCGCTTGTTCCAGCAATTTTTTATCTGACCGCACGATATTGCTCTGGCCGCGGAACAAAAGCCGACCTGTTTTTGCTCGGCTGCTGCCAGGTTTCTTCTATCGGCCTGACGAACTTCGGCATGCTGATGGGGCCGGTGGTTGGGTTCACGGCGCTAATGTCAAACATTTTGCTGGTTCGAAACGGCAATTACAGGAAGTTTCTGTATGCGCTGGGAGTATTATTGATACCCCTGCCTTATCTGATAAACGTTGCCTTGACTGCCAAAGGATACTTTACGGAAGTTGCGGAGACTGATCCAGCATCAGGAGTTTGGCTATCGGTATTCGGCAAACATCAACAATACCTGGTCGGATTCCTGTTATTGGCCGGCCCGGTCCTTGCTAAAGACACTATAACGCGATGGCGCCTTGCTGTCCCTGCCCTGCTGTTATTTGCCGTCTATTTGAATCCATTCTTATCGGACTTTATATCGCGGCATATTACTACCCCGCTCGTCTATTGGCGAGTAGTCTGGGCATTGCCGATTTTCATCTTTGCGGGCATAGCGCTGGGAATGATTGTGGCCGAGCTTTTCGAACAACGTTTATCGTTGTTGGTGCGTCTGCCATTGTTCCTGATTGTTGTATTACTGGGAATCTATTCGCTGCCGTTCAATACTCTTCGAAAAGAAAATATTGGTGAAATTACGAGTTTTGCGAAATGGAAGCTTTCTGCGGACGAATTGGCCGTCGTAAAAGCCACAATGAGTTTGAGCGATGAAGGACGCGTTCTGGCGCCAGATGAAATAGCCGGCATCATTTCCCGATTCGAGAATCATTCACGCTTAATCAGCACAAGAAGAATGTATCTGGATATGGAAAGGCTAGCATTCGGCGAGGCTGAATACGCCTCCAGGTATGCCTTGAACGGCTTTGTTACCAACAATGCGCCCCAGGATCTTGCTAAAGTGCGTGTCGCTCTCCACGAGCTCGATGTTTCGGTCGTTGTGCTGAAAGACAGTATGGAGAGCCAGGATCGTCGCGATTTGCTGCTCGCCGAACAGTATAAATTGCTGAACGTGGTAAGCGGCTACCACATATGGGTAAGAAGTCCGCGAGAGCGCCAGTGATGGAAGCGCCCCCTTGGCCGTATTGCCATTATTTGCCGATGCAGAAGCGCGAGAAGATCACGCCCAGCAGGTCGTCTGAGGAGAACTCGCCGGTGATGGTGGAGAGCTGCACTTGCGCCAGGCGCAGTTCTTCTGCGAACAGGTCCAGCGACTGGTCGGTTTGCGCGGCGTGCTGGCCGGCGTAATCGAGATGCTTTGCCGCGTTGCGCAAAGCGATCAGGTGGCGTTCACGCGCGAGATATAGCGACTCGCCGGTCTGCTGCCAGCCGGCGATGCGCAGCAGTTCTCCGCGCAGCAGGTCGATGCCGGTTTTCTCGTTGGCGGACAGGTAGATGTGCGTTGCATCCGGCATCTGGTCGACCGATGCCTTGTGGCCGGACAGGTCGATCTTGTTCCAGATGCGCAGCACCGGCACGCCTTGCGGGAAGTTGGCGACGATGGTTTCGTCATGCCGGGTCGGGCCGTGATCGGCGTCCAGCAGGTGCAGGATGACGTCGGCCTTGCCCACTTCGCCCCAGGTGCGTTCGATGCCGATGCGCTCCACTACGTCCACCGCTTCATCATGGCCGCGGATGCCGGCAGTGTCGATGATGTTGAGCGGGATGCCTTCGATCTGGATGGTTTCGCTGACCTTGTCGCGGGTGGTGCCGGCGATCGGCGTGACGATGGCGACTTCGGCGCCGGCCAGTGCGTTCAGGAGTGAGGACTTGCCCACGTTCGGCTGGCCGACCAGCACCACGTTCAGGCCCTCACGCAGCAGCGCGCCTTGCGAGGCTTGCTTGAACACGTGGTCGAGGGCTTCGACGATGCCTTTCAACTGGCCGCGCGCGTCGGACTTTTCGAGGAAGTCGATTTCTTCTTCCGGGAAGTCGAGCGTGGCTTCGACCAGCATGCGCAGGTGGGTGACGCGCTCAACCAGCGCGTGGATGGTTTGCGAGAAGGCGCCACTCAGGCTTGCGCTGGCGGATTTTGCTGCGGCTTCGGTGGAGGCGTCGATCAGGTCGGCGACGGCTTCGGCCTGGGCCAGGTCCAGCTTGTCGTTCAGGTAGGCGCGGCGGGTGAATTCGCCGGGTTCGGCCAGGCGCAGGCCTTGCTCGGCGCCGGCTTCCAGTACGCGCTGCAGCAGCATTTGCAGGACGATCGGGCCGCCGTGGCCTTGCAATTCGATCACGTCTTCGCCGGTGTAGGAGTGCGGGGCTTTGAACCAGATCGCGATGCCCTGGTCGATCACGGTGCCGTCGGCTTGCGTGAAGGGAATGTAGGTGGCGTGGCGGGGCTTGAGGTCTGTGTCTTTGAACAGGGCTTTTGCCAGCGCCTGCAGGTTTTTGCCGGATGCGCGCACGACGCCGATGCCGCCGCGGCCGGGGGCGGTGGCGATTGCTGCGATGGGGGAGGAGTCTAGGTTCATTTGATGATTTTATTCTCTAAAACCGGTAAACCTGTGTCAGACCCGCAGGGTCTGACACTGTCTGCTCCGCGGCCTGGGGCTTCGGCGGTTTACCGGTCTAAAAAAAGCCCGCGTCTGGCGCGGGCTTTTCATTACTTACTTGGCGACGCCAACTTCTAGCTTTTTGGTAATCACCCACTGCTGCGCAATCGACAGCAGGTTGTTCACCACCCAGTACAGCACCAGGCCGGACGGGAAGAAGAAGAACATGACCGAGAAGGCAATCGGCATGAACATCATCATCTTGGCCTGCACCGGATCCGCAGGCTGCGGGTTCAGGCGGGTGGTGATGTACATCGAGATCGCGTACAGGATAGGCAGGATCGCCCATGGGTCGTGCTGGGTCAGGTCGGTGATCCACAGCGCCCATGGAGCACCGCGCATTTCAACCGACGCGTTCAGCACCCAGTACAGGGCGATAAACACCGGCATCTGCACCAGGATCGGCAGGCAGCCGCCGAGAGGATTGATCTTCTCGGTCTTGTACAGCTCCATCATGGCCTGGTTCATTTTCTGCGGATCGCCTTTGTAGCGCTCGCGGATGGCGGTCATCTTCGGCGTCACGGTCTTCATCTTCGCCATCGAGCGGAAGGAAGCGGCGGACAGCGGGAAGAACAGCAGCTTGATCGCCACGGTGAAGGCGATGATGGTCCAGCCCCAGTTGCCAACCACCGAGTGGATGGCGGCCATTGCTGCCCACATCGGGCGTGCCACGATTGCCAGCCAGCCGTAGTCCTTGACCAGGTCCAGGCCTTCGGTGACTTGCTTCAGGGTGTCGGTGTCTTGCGGGCCGGAGTACAGGCGCGCATTGTTGGTGACCGAAGCGCCAGGCGCCAGGGTGCCCAGCGGCTGCACTACGCCGATGGAGTACAGGTTGTCGCCTTCTTTCTTGGTGAAGATATCGCGCGCCAGCTTGTCCTGCGGGATGAAGGCGGACACGAAGAAGTGCTGCGAGATCGCTACCCAGCCGTCGTTGGCCTTGGTCACATGGTCAGGAGTGAATGGCTTGCCTGGGTTTTCAGCCTGGGCTTGCGCATCCTTTTCGATCTTCTTGAACTCGTACTTCTTGTAGTGCGCTTCCGAGGTGTACATGGTCGGGGCGATGAACTGTGGGTTCATGAAGCCCGAACCTTCCGGCGGGGTGCCGTCATGCTTCAGCTGCAGGTAGACCTGCGGAGCGATCGGCGCTGCGCCGGTGTTGGTGACGGTGTGCTGCACGTCCACCACGTAGTCGCCCTTCTTGAAGGTGAAGGTCTTGGTCAGCTTGACGCCGCCCTGCTCTGCTTCCAGCACCAGTTTCACCTGGTTGCCGTCGTTCAGCATGCGCGCGCCCGGCTGGGCCACGAAAGCGGTCTGGTGGTTAGGCAGGCCAGGAGCGCCTACCAGGCCGGTTTCACCGAGGTAGACATGCTTGCCGTTCTCGCTGAACAGCACTTCGGTATTGTTGCCGCCCTTAGGCTTGCAGAATTCGAACAGGCCCCAGCAGCCGCCCAGCCAGCCCGGATCGGCGCTGCCCTTGTGCTTCAGCAGTTCCAGGCGCTTGATGGTGCCGCCCAGGGTGTCGATATCGACGCGCATCACGTCGGTGGTGATGGTCACCACTTCGGTCTTGATCGGTGCAGCGACTGCGGTGCCATTCACCGCAGCGCCGGCGCCGGCAGCAGCGGCGGCAGGCGTGGCGGCGGCAGTCGCGGAGGCCGAAGCCACGGCGGCTGGCTTGGCAGGAGCCGGAGCAAACATGGACGGCTTGCCGGTCGAGATCATCCAGTTATTCCACAGGATAACCAGCGAGACCGCGAAGACGATCCACAGGATTGAGCGTTTATTGATATCCATTCGGTTCTTCAGGAGTGGTTGAAGTGCTTGGGCGGCACGGGATCGACCCCGCCCGCGTTCCAGGGATGGCAGCGGCAAACCCGGCGAAAGGCCAGGTAACTGCCATGAGCCGCACCATGCTCGCGCACAGCTTCGAGCGCGTAGTTGGAGCAGCTAGGGTAAAAACGGCAACTCGGTGCACCCATCAGCGGACGGATGACCCATTGGTAAAAGCGCAGCAGGATGGTCAGCAGCGTTTTCATTTTGCCGGCCTGGCCTTGTTAGCCGATGCAAAGAGGCGCGTCAGTTCCTGGCGCAGTTCGGCCTTCAGCTTGGCCGTGGTGGCCGGGCCGTCCTTGCTATTGACGGGGCGCGACAGGCGCACCACGCAATCAATGGAAGGCAGGCTGGTAACGCGGAACAGTTCGCGCGTGACGCGCTTGATGGTGTTGCGGGTAACCGCGCGCGGTGCAAAGCGTTTGGCAACGACAATGCCCAGCCGCGCATTCGGCAGCTGGTTCTGGCGGGTATAGAGCACGAAGTGCGCGCTCTTCTGCGTTGGCCGCAAACTAAAAACGGATGAAAATTCATCCGTTTTTATGATGCGCCGAGCGCGAGCGAAGTCGTGTCTGCCTTCGCCTGTCGAGCTGTTAGGACAGCTTTCCACGCGATCAGCTAACAAGCGTGCTTAAACTACAGCCAGACGCTTGCGGCCTTTTGCACGACGTGCGTTCAGGACTTGACGGCCACCACGGGTAGCCATACGGGCGCGGAAGCCGTGGGTGCGCTTGCGACGCACAACGGAAGGTTGGTAAGTACGTTTCATGTTGGTCTCGCTAAAAAATACAAAATCGGGACGGGATAGGTGTCCCTAAAAATGTTGGTGCCAATGACATTTCGCGCACTGCGCCAATCTCACTGCCCGCTAAATCCGCGCATCGTATCTGAAAAATTACGGACTACGGGCGGGGAACCCAGAATTATCAGGATTTTTCGGTTTACTGTCAACCACTTAAACCGGTAAACCAGGGTCAGACCCAAGGGTCTGACCCTGATACGCGGCGGCCGCAGGTGCGGGTCTGACCCTTGGGTCAGACCCTGGTTTACCGGTTTGGATAAGTTTGGTTGCAAAAAACCCAACCCCAGCACGGTTGTGCAAAATTTCTGGTTAACCTGTGGATAACTTCCGACTTAGCGGCTAGAATAGCGCGTTACGTGTGGCGATTACGAACGCCCTCCCACACTTTTTGCATATAGATAGATTCATGGAAAATTTCTGGCAGTCCTGTTCCCAGCAACTGGAACTTGAGCTGACGCCGCAACAATTCAGCGCTTGGATTAAGCCGCTTGTGCCCCTCGATTTCGAGGACAACAAGCTGCGCGTTGCTGCGCCAAACCGGTTCAAGCTGGATTGGGTAAAGACCCAATTCGCTAGCCGCATCACGGCCCTGGCCTGCCAGTACTGGGAAACCCAGATCGACGTGCAGTTCGTGCTCGATCCGCGTACCCACGCCCCGAAAAAGCCTGCCGCACCCGCCGTGGTCTCCGGCCCGCTAAGCGACCTGCGCCCGGAAACCCCGGCCGCCGCCGCCGCGCCGACCGCCGCCGCCGAATACTCGAACCCGAAAGGCCGCGAAAACAGCCGCATCAACCCGGACCTGACCTTCGACTCCTTCGTGACCGGTAAGGCCAACCAGCTGGCGCGCGCCGCCGCTATCCAGGTAGCCAACAACCCAGGCGTTTCCTACAACCCGCTGTTCTTCTACGGCGGCGTGGGCCTGGGCAAGACCCACTTGATCCACGCGATCGGCAACCAGGTGATGGCCGACCAGCCAGGCGCCCGCATCCGCTACATCCACGCAGAACAGTACGTTCGCGACGTAGTGACCGCTTACCAACGCAAGGGTTTCGACGACTTCAAGCACTACTACCACTCGCTGGACATGCTGCTGATCGACGATATTCAATTCTTCGGCGGGAAGTCCCGCACGCAGGAAGAATTTTTCTATGCGTTTGAAGCGCTGATCGCGGCCAAGAAGCAGATCATCATTACCTCGGATACCTATCCGAAAGAGATCACCGGCATGGATGACCGCCTGATCTCGCGCTTCGACTCCGGCCTGACGGTGGCGATCGAGCCGCCGGAGCTGGAAATGCGCGTGGCGATTCTGCTGAAAAAAGCCAAGTCCGAAGGCGTGACCCTGAACGACGACGTCGCCTTCTTCGTAGCCAAGCACCTGCGCTCCAACGTGCGTGAGCTGGAAGGCGCGCTGCGCAAGATCCTGGCTTATTCCCGCTTCCACGGTAAGGATATTTCGATCGATATCGTGAAAGAGGCGCTGAAGGACCTGCTGTCTGTGCAAAACCGCCAGATTTCTGTGGAAAACATCCAGAAAACGGTGGCGGACTTCTTCAACATCAAGGTGGCGGACATGTATTCCAAGCGCCGCCCAGCCAACATCGCCCGCCCGCGCCAGATCGCCATGTACCTGGCCAAGGAGCTGACCCAGAAATCGCTGCCGGAAATCGGCGAACTGTTTGGAGGACGCGACCACACCACCGTGCTGCACGCCGTGCGCAAGATTGCGGCGGATCGTACCAAGAACCCGGAGTGCAATCACGAGTTGCATGTGCTGGAGCAGACGCTGAAAGGCTAAAACCGGTAAACCAGGGTACGACCCAAGGGTCGGACCCGCCACGCGACCGTCGCGTCAGCGGGTCAGACCCTTGGGTCTGACCCCGAATTACCGGTTTCAGACTGCTATACTGTCGAGTTAACAAAAGAACCAACGTACCAACCCATTAACTGAGGATATTTATGCAACTGGTCAAAACCACCCGAGACACGCTTCTCCGGCCACTGCAGATTGTGAGCGGTATTGTCGAGCGTCGGCACACTATGCCGATTCTGGCCAATATCCTCATCCGCAAGGAAGGCGAAAGCGTCTCGTTCCTTTCCACCGACACCGAAGTCCAGATCACGACCCACGCAGACATCGGCTCGGGTGCCGACGTCACCGGCACCACGGTCGCCGCGCGTAAGCTGCTGGACATCCTGCGCGCCCTGCCGGAAGCCGGCGACGTGACCATGACCCTGCTGAACAAGCGCCTGACCGTCCAAAGCGGCAAATCGCGCTTCGCCCTGCAGACCCTGGCCGCCGAAGAATTCCCGACCGTCCAACAAGCCGAAAGCTTCACCGCAAGCTTCCAGCTGCCGCAAAAAACCCTGAAGCACCTGTTCAACATGGTGCACTTCTCGATGGCGCAGCAGGACATCCGCTACTACCTGAACGGCCTGCTGCTGGTCTTGGACGGCAACAAAGTGATCGCCGTAGCGACCGACGGCCACCGCCTGGCCTTCTGCCAGGTAGAGACCGACCAGAACTTCGCCCGCGAAGAAGTGATCATCCCGCGCAAGACCATCATCGAACTGCAACGCCTGCTGGAAGAAAGCGACGACGCAGTCTCGCTGGACATCGCCGCAAGCCAGGTCAAGCTGACCTTCGCCGACATCGAGCTGATCTCCAAGCTGGTGGAAGGCAAGTTCCCTGACTACACGCGCGTGATCCCGAAGGGCTACACCAACAACTTCACCATTGGCCGCGAAGAGCTGCTGCGCTCCCTGCAGCGCGCCGCGATCATGACCAGCGATAAGTTCAAGGGCGTACGCTGCATCATCACCCCTGGCTCGCTGAAGATCTCGTCCACCAATGCGGACCAGGAAGAAGCGGTTGAAGAACTGGAAATCGACTACGGCGGCGACAGCGTGGACATCGGCTTCAACGTGACCTACCTGTTGGACGTGCTGAATAACCTGAAGTGCGACCAGGTGAATGTGGCGCTGGGCGATAGCAACAGCTCGGCGCTGATCTCGATTCCTGAGAACGCAGACTTCAAATACGTTGTAATGCCGATGCGCATCTAAAACCGGTAAACCAGGGTCCGACCCAAGGGTCGGACCCGCATGTGCCGAAGCCGCAGGCCGAAGAACAGGCGGGTCTGACCCTTGGGTCAGACCCAGATTTACCGGTTCTAAAGAAGAGCAGAAAAGAAATTCGTTAAGAGAGAAAGCAGTCCATGTCCGAAAGCCACAACGAACAACCAAAGGCCAAAGCAGAAGAATACGGCGCCTCCTCGATCCAGATCCTGGAAGGCCTGGAAGCAGTCCGCAAGCGTCCCGGCATGTACATCGGCGACACGTCGGATGGCACCGGCCTGCACCACCTGGTATTCGAGGTGCTGGACAACTCGATTGACGAAGCCCTGGCCGGCCACTGCTCCGAGATCCACGTCACCATCCACAGCGACAACTCGATCTCGATCACCGACAACGGCCGCGGCATTCCAGTCGGCCTGAAGATGGACGACAAGCACGAGCCAAAGCGCTCCGCAGCCGAAATCGTGCTGACCGAGCTGCACGCCGGCGGCAAGTTCGACCAGAACGCATACAAAGTCTCCGGCGGCCTGCACGGCGTGGGCGTCAGCTGCGTGAACGCACTGTCCAAGCTCCTGCGCGTGACCATCCGCCGCGACGGCAAAGTCCACCAGATGGAATTCGTCAAAGGCGTCGCCCAGAACCGCGAGATCGAAATGATCGACGGCGTGGCGACCTCCCCGATCAAAGTGATCGGCGAAACCGACAAGCGCGGCACCGACGTGCACTTCTGGGCCGACGAAGAGATCTTCACCCACGTGGAATTCCACTACGAGATCCTGGCCAAGCGCATCCGCGAACTGTCCTTCCTGAACAACGGCGTCAACATCAAGCTGACCGACCAGCGCACCGGCAAGGAAGAAGTCTTCGCCTTCGAAGGCGGCACCCGCGGCTTCGTTGAATACATCAACAAAGCCAAGACCGTGCTGCACCCGACCGTGTTCCAGGCCACCGGCGAACGCCAGTCCGACCAGGGCACCACGATCTCGGTCGACGTCTCCATGCAATGGAACGACGCCTTCAACGAACAGGTACTCTGCTTCACCAACAACATTCCGCAGCGCGACGGCGGCACCCACCTGACCGGCCTGCGCGCGGCAATGACCCGCGTGATCAACAAGTACATCGACGAGAACGACTTCGCCAAGAAAGCCAAGGTCGAAATCAGCGGCGACGACATGCGCGAAGGCCTGACCTGCGTGCTGTCCGTGAAAGTACCGGAGCCAAAGTTCTCCAGCCAGACCAAGGACAAGCTGGTCTCCTCCGAAGTGCGCGGTCCAGTGGAAGAAATCGTCGCCAAGACGCTGACCGACTTCCTGATGGAAAAGCCGAACGACGCCAAGATCATCTGCGGCAAGATCGTGGAAGCAGCACGCGCCCGTGAAGCAGCGCGCAAGGCCCGCGACCTGACCCGCCGCAAAGGCGTGATGGACGGCCTGGGCCTGAGCGCCAAGCTGGCCGACTGCCAGGAAAAAGACCCGGCCCTGTCCGAACTGTACATCGTCGAGGGTGACTCCGCAGGCGGCTCCGCCAAGCAAGGCCGCGACCGTAAGTTCCAGGCCATTTTGCCGCTGCGAGGCAAGGTGCTGAACGTGGAGAAGGCACGCTTCGAAAAGATGCTGTCGTCCGAACAGATCACCACCCTGATCGCCACCCTGGGCACCAGCATCGGCGCCGACGAATTCAATATCGAAAAGCTGCGCTACCACCGCATCATCATCATGACCGACGCGGACGTCGACGGCGCCCACATCCGCACCTTGCTGCTGACGCTGTTCTACCGCCAGATGCCGCAGCTGGTCGAGCGTGGCCACATCTACATCGCCCAGCCGCCGCTGTACAAAGTGAAGGCCGGCCGCGATGAGCGCTACCTGAAGGACGACCTGGAAGAAGCCGGCTACATGATGAACGTAGCGCTGAACACCGCCGCCCTCACCCCGCGCGAAGGCGCAGACCTGATCCAGGGCGAAGCGCTGGGCGAACTGGCACGCACCTACAACATGGCCAACGCCATCATGACCCGCCTGACCCGCGTGATCGACCGCGCCGCGCTGACCGCCATCATGACCGGCGTAACGCTGGACCTGAGCACCATCGAGTCCGCGCAGAAGTCCGCCGAAGCGCTGATGGCCAACATCGACGACAGCGCAGTGAAAGTAGTGGTGACCACCGACGAAATGACCGACAAGCACACCCTGCGCATCGAACGCCTGCACCACGGTAACGTGAAGGTCTCCTCGATCGACGCCGACTTCGTACAAGGCGCCGACTACCGCGTGCTGGCCGACGCCGCCGCCACCTTCACTGGCCTGATCGGCGAAGGCGCCGTGATCCGCCGCGGCGAAGGCGAGCGCACCAAGGAAAGCGCCGTGGTCGACTTCCACCACGCCATGCAGTGGCTGCGCGACGAAGCGGAACGCACCGTTTCCAAGCAGCGCTACAAAGGTCTGGGCGAGATGAATCCAGAGCAGCTGTGGGAAACCACCATGGACCCAACCGTCCGCCGCCTGCTGAAGGTGCAGATCGAAGACGCGATTGCCGCTGACCAGATCTTCACTACGCTGATGGGGGATGATGTGGAACCACGACGGAACTTCATTGAGACCAACGCGCTGCGCGCTGGCAATATCGATGTGTAATGCGTCGTCACTTTCTACTTAAACGGCCTCCTCGGAGGCCGTTTTTTTTCGACTGACTATATGATCTCAAAAAAATACGCAGAACGATTGAAAAAGAAAACAAAACCGGATCAATCGCTGTTGGGCTTTTTCGCGAAAAACCCGATAACTGCTTTTGCTTCATCTGCCACGTTCATAGGGCTGCTTTTTATATATTTTTATCATTTCCACATTAACTACTTTCCTGCATTTGATCTTAAAGCATTCGCAAGTACCATTTTCTCGGCGAGCTTTGTCGGTTTTATTTTCCTTTTCGTTTGCGCAGTTCCGTTTTTCTTGCCGGCAGCCATTGTTGTCATAAGTTTTTTGGACCAAAAATCAGAAAACAACAAGGAGAAAGCCCAGGACGCTGGGGGATACTTAATAGTCTCACTTATTTCATTTCCCCTACTAATTCTGATTTTGACGACAGTGGAAATTAGCCGAGTTGCGACCACTTATTTTGGTTTATTGCCTGCTATGCTTTTGGCGTTTCTTCTTATTCGCAAGGCGTTTCGGCACAAGTTTTCCAAAGGAGTGGCTAACGACATCTTTAGTTGGGGAAAGAAAAATACGACGACACTTTGGTATTGCTGGAAGATTTCAATTCTTTGGGCGCTCCAGTTTTTTCCAGCTTTGATTTGCCTAATCATTTTAGAAGGCTCGCCAAAGCTAAAACAGATTGAAATATTATCGCTTGAGTTCTACGATATTGTGATATACACAATGCTCATCATCAATGTGACCTCTGGCTATCTGGTTATCGCCTGGCGATTCAATGTGGGGGAGCACCACCGCTTATATTCAATCTTGGCCGCATGCGTAACTCCTCTATTATTTACATTCCTTGTAGACGGCGGATCGGCTTTCCCAGCAAAAGTTGCCTCAGCGACTAAGATTGGCAATTTTTATGCCTCTGAGATCACTTTATCCAAAGATGGATGCGATGTTCTAAATAATACTGCGTTCAAGCCTTGCTCAGCAA
Organism: uncultured Duganella sp.; assembly: GCA_966077345.1. Taxonomy (GTDB): domain Bacteria; phylum Pseudomonadota; class Gammaproteobacteria; order Burkholderiales; family Burkholderiaceae_D; genus Rugamonas. Next base: position 202,744 of record CBHREK010000003.1, on the reverse strand, counting down.
ATGATGGGGTGTATAAGGTCTGCGGGGTCTATGTGGCATCGAGGCTCGGAAGTGAAACATATATTCAGGCCCCATATTTATCGCCAGATGGGGAGCAGAAAATAGCAAGCTATTACGTTCGTTCTAAAGATCTGATCGGTATGGTCGTGGATAATACTCATAAATTTTATAATATAGACGCGGGAGAACTCTTCCTAAAGTCAGCATCCGTAGGGTGCCACCCAAGTCCCCGAAAAACTAACTCTCGTTGACCCCATCATGACCGGCGTAACGCAGGACCTGGGCATCATCAAGTCCGCGCAGGCCTCCGCCGAAGCGCTGATGGCCAACATCGACGACAGCGCCGTGAAAGTCGTGGTGACCACCGAAGAAATGACCGGCCCTGCGCATCGAACGCCTGCACCACGGTAACGTGATGGTCTCCTCGATCGACGCCGACTTCGTGCAAGGCGCCAACTGCCGCGTGCTGGCCGACGCCGTCGCCACCATCACCGGCCTGATCGGCGAAGGCGCCTTGGTCCGCCGCGGCGAAGGTTCACGATCACTTGGCCAATGGCGGTGCGCTGAAGATGCTTTGCATCCAAGACGGACACACGCGCGAATGCCTGACAATCGAAGTTGGCAAGGCATTGCGCAGCCAAGACGCAATCCTGGCGCTATCCCGGCTGATGCGAATTTACGAAATGGCCTTCCCCCGCCACGACGGACACTTCCGAAAAGTGTTCAACGATTGCGACGTATTCGCCTCCTAAGGCAACAACACATTCTTGCGATGATAGTCGAGGTACGGAAGCTGCGCAGCGCGGAAGGGAGCGCGCACCTGGTTGATTGCATGCTCCAGTCCAAGTCGGAAAATGTCTGATGAATCCACATGCGACGATACGATTAGACTGCCGTCTTCCCTAAAACCGATGAAGCCTCGATCAAACAAGAGATCAACGTTTGGCGACAGTAGGAGGCCGTTATTCCCGTCAAGACGCTCATTGCCGTCGACGCAAGATCGCCAAGGCTTGATGTGGCTGGCGATCAGGAACTGTGGTGAGGAAATTCCGGTTAGTCGACAGCTGCTCTCAAAGCGCATCACGTTTTCGCGAAACGCCCCCTGACCGCGACGCGCATTGATCTGCTGCTTCTTCTCGGTGCTTGAAAGAGTGATGTCGGCTCTGATCTTCTCTTGAACCTGTTCATCCGTTAATGTGGCTTGTAGCCCGTTGTAGACCGCAAAGCTGGCATGTCCGAATAGTGCCTCAAGACTAATTTGTCCGGGCCGAATCAATTCAACGAAAAGATCTTCACTTATCTCTGCAAGGTAAACCGCCTGATTGCCATGACCGGTTTTCAAGCTCAATGGCGAGTACTTTGCTGGAAACAGTGTTCGCGTTCGTTCGAACGAAGCTTTCGGACTGATCTTGGGGGCCAATGGACGCCATAAAATTGGAAGCATCCAACCTTCAGTGTCCCAGGCGTCCCCAGCAGGCCCAAACTCGTCTGGCTTGGTTCGACTAAAGGCGAAATCGCAAACTTGGCCAACGTGTGAAATTTGGCCACCTGCATAAGAGAGCACAAAATCACCGGGCTCAGCACGCCTCATATTGTCATAAAAGCGATTCGACGAGCCATCACGCTTAAGTTTGGGCGACCATAGATATCCCCCGCCGATCTCTTCGCGCGAAGTTTGTTTATGGTTTACCCACCAATATCGAGTCATGCTTTCTCGCCGGACTTCATCGACAAGATATTAGTTTTCAAACCTTCTCTTAGTCAACATTAACTATTACTTTTAAGTTGATGGCTACAGATTTGGCCTATGATTAATCCACATTCCCGCCGAGAGCTCACCATGAACATCACCGAGCAAATCAAGCCAGTCTCCTATCTAACATCACACACCACGGAGATCATCAGAAGCTTTGATGAAGAGCATGCTGGTCCAATGATCATCACTCAAAACGGGGAAGCGAAGATGGTCTCCATCAGTATCAAGAGCTACCAGAATCGCTTGAGCAGCGGAAGATCTATCATGAACGTATGGCACTGATGAAGTTGCTTTCACTCGGTACCAAGGAAATCGAAGAGGGTAAATTTGTCTCTGAAGGAGAGTTCTTTAACCAGTTGACCAGGCCAGATGACCAGGATCGTTGTCCTTGATAGGGTCAAGGCTCCGGCGCCAATGAGGCTTTTCATTGTCCGGGCATCAGATTGCCGTGCTTGAGTTCTACAACTGATCTTGGTCGGATTGATGCAGTGATCCTGTCCCACAAGTACAATGCTTCCTCATCTGAAATGCTGGTTTGCATCCCTCCTGCATTGCCGTCATTGACCCCAGTATTCAATTCAACATCCAAGGTGGGAACCATTGAGTTTCCTGGCTCTCCGTGCGAGAAGTACGCGAACTCGTGCGATTCGTGTACTTTGCCGATCATCGGTTTGCGCGCCAAAAATTCTGAGCCAGTCCATCTACCAATTCTTCGCTCACCGCGACGAAATATCGACACCTTGTCGTACCAGCTACCGGCACCTGATCGTCTTGCATCTGTCTCCGCAGCTGCAGCACGCGCCTCCAATGAATCCCCCTCTACTCTGCGATCTTTCTTGATCATCTCGATAGAGAACAGCACATCAGGGAAATTGCGAAGTCGGACGCCAAGCGAGATCGCCTCATATATTGCCGATAAGGGTTCATCAATAAATGCTCCCTCCAGGCATATCCCTGGGACGGAAGGGAGTTCGTCTTCGCTTCTCGGATGCATAAGAGGTGCAATGGCGTTGAGTTGTGCGACGGCTTCTTTGTAGTCATCGCCATATGCAGTCGTGCTTTGGACATAGATGTTCTGCCCAACCATCTGGTATGACTCAATGGAATAGAACGAGCCTGGAGACTTTGCAGCACCAAAAACGAGCTTTTGATTCTCGACGGAACCGTTCAAGACTGTTCCAAAAACCGAACCTGGCTTCATCAATGGTCCTCTTGCACGAACACGATCGTCAGTGTTGATTTCTTTGAGCCGCTCATCGATTGCTGCGGCCAACTCCTCACCAGAGCTTGATCGTAGTTCAATCAAGTATGGCAGTCGCGCAGGACCGTAAATTACTTCAGACTCGGCTGGAATCTCCATAACGAATCGGCCAACGCATATGGTCTTTGTCGCCTGGAACAGACTTTCCATCCTGTTGGTCGGATTGGGTTTCATTGCCAGTCCTCTATTTGTCGTAGAAACGAATACCAACGCGCCAACAAATGAGGCGCCAAACACAAAGCCGACCAACGATTTATTTACCATCGGTCCACCACATCCTTGCGGCAATCTTCAGCACAGAATACAAGGTGCTATTCAGAGCACGCTCGTTGTTGTAGCTGTCCTGGTGCTCATAGCCTGTCTGGCGAAATACACCTTTCATCCGCCCGTCCAGTAGCTGATGTTCGGCTGACCGGAGCGGTACGGTCTGGTCACCAGATCCACTCGACACACCCAGGTTTATCTTCGTGTCGAGATGGCGATTGCCTTCTAACATCTCCTTCGCCTCAATCTTTCCCTGATCGTCGTCTTCTGTGATGCTGAGATCACGCCAATGCCGGCCGACATAGTCCCTGTGAATTTCCCAGACCACCGATTCCCAAGATGGCTGACCAGCATCCGCACCATAGTGTGCATAGGTTCTGGGGTGGTAGTAATCACCGAGCGTCTCATGGAAGTCGCGAGCCTCGTTGAGATAGCCGCATGCTCGCTTAAACGTTGCGTCGGACTGCCTTGCCGGATTCAACCATTCTTCACGTATCAATCCGTACCAACGATTACGCACCTTGTAAATCTCCTCATAAGGGTCGCCGTACTTTGGAAAACTGTCGAACACGATCCCGTTATGGCGGATCTGCAACCACCCGTTACCGTACCTCCCACAGGGCAGCAGTTGAAGCCCACCAGGAGAATTGCCCAGGACTGCTGTCACTTCACTGCCCTTGTTGCCGATGATCTTTGGTACGGGATCAAGCCCTCCCTTCTTCTCCTCAAAACCACATCTCATTCGTTTATAGGCGGCCGGGGCACCTACCGCCGGCAGCACGCCGTGCACAACACCAAGAATCTTATCGCTCATGTCGCCGATCTTCGGATGGGCTAACGCACGGGCGACAAGTCCACCCATCGAGTGCGTGAGAACTATCACCTTTTCGCAGCGAAATCCGCTTCGCTGGTACTCTTCGATTAAATTTTCGATACGTTTGCGAATCAATAAGGCGGAGTCGTGGTTCGACTGGAGCCAGTTGTAGCCCATTGCGTGCACGGGCAGGAATTGACCGCTAAGCGCGTCATGAATGTCCTTTTCGGTCAACGGCCGCAATGTCGGCACTGGATGCGCCTGCCATATGGCAGGATCTACGCCCACCATTCCTTTCAAACGGTCATGAGAGCCATTCAGTGTCTGCTCAAGACTTTCCAACAAGTTCCTGTAGCTGGAGAAAAATACTTCGCCCCATCCACGGTGGCGGGCCCTCTCCTCGATGGATAAACGATTGCACCCATGCAGCGGATCCCCAATCAGCACGGGCGAGCCTTTCTCATAAGGTAAAGAAACCTTGATGTCGGCTACAGCGCTATTCCGTTCATCCGAAGTTTCTTTCGAATTGCCCGTTGGGTTACCGACCGGGTCGTAAGAATCGACCTCCGTGGCCGCTTGATCCAACAAGAGCTGTCTGCGCGTCGGGCCGCTGTAAAGCAACGAGCCCACTTCTTTCACTTTGTCGGGACGCCAAACCGAGTTATTGGAAATCTTCAGTTCCTTTTGTCGCTTTGGGCTCACTCGAAGGTTGGAGCCCATGATCCCAGGCAGAAAAACGATCGGAACCACGCGTTTCGGCGGCACTCGCACCAACTGCGGAGTCTTGTCTTCTTTAGGCGTAGCAAAGCCCGTTGCAGTAATTCCACCTGGTTGGAATATCGTTCCCAATTGTGTTGCCATAGTCGATCCTTTCGCTCCCTGTTCGTTCGCCATCCCTTCAATGACCAGGGCATCTTCAACGGTAATTCGATACTAGAGAATTGCTGCAGCCGTGTAAGGGTGTTGACGCGAGAGTTTATGTTGGCATCCGTAAAGGCCGCCGACATTGATCTACTGCAAAAGGCCTTCAGGTCGAAGTCTTTCTGGAGAATGGTAATCGAGTCCACTCCGGCTCTTCTGGTTCGCGGGCTTGATGCTGAACAAAAGTGTGAATGGTTGCCAGTGGCAATATCGAACGGCAACCAAGTTGACATCACGCCGACAGATACAACAGAAGTGTTGTATTATTGGGATAAGGGCCATGAAATACAGCGAGTTCCGACGTTGGCTGGAGCGGCAAGGTGCCGTCTTCTTACCCGGCCGTGGCAGCCATCACAAAGTGCATCTGAATGGTCGAACAAGCGTATTTCCGGACCACGGAGCGAAGGAAATCGGTACCGGATTGGTCAAGAAGATCAAGAGCGATCTTGGACTGAAATGAACGCATTGGCTCGAATTGAGGGACCACTCCATGTTGAACTACCCCGTCACTTTGACCCGCGACAGTAACGGCTCCTTTCTGGTTGGGTTTCCGGATTTTCCTGAAGCTAATTCAGTGGGAGACACTGTCGAGGAAGCACTGCATGAAGCGGGCGACGCCTTGATTACTGCGTTGGAAATTTACTTCGATGTGCGCCGCCCGGTACCGCTGCCTTCTGCTCCGGCCAAGGGCCAACATACGGTCGCCCTTCCCGCGCTGGAAACTGCCAAGGTACTCCTATGGAATGAAATGCAGCGACAGCAGTTGCGCAAGGCGGACTTGGCGCGAATGCTGAATGTGCACCAGCCACAAGTGGATCGTCTGTTTGACTTGCGCCATTCATCCAAGCTGGACTTCGTTGAGCAGACTGCCAGGGCACTCGGACGACGTTTGACTATTGGCTTGCAGTGAACGGCGCTTCAGCGGCCCAATCTGCGCCGGCAAACTGGAAGTCTCTTCCTAACGCGATCTGACAACAATTGAAGTCCCGATCAACCTGATCGTCGCCAAGTCGTACTGACTATAAGTCAGGCCAACCTGGTTGCCAAATTTGCCACACTGGTGGATGGACTGGTTATAATTTGTGGCCGCTTTCTTGCGGCCACATAAAAACTTATAAATCCTCGTCCAACACCCATGCACTTCATCGCCCGCACCCTGCTGGCGGCCCTGCCGCTTGTCGCCACGCCCGTATTCGCAGCAACGACCTACCCTCCTTCAGCCTACCGCGAAGGCGCGGTCAAATGCCAGCAACTGCGCCAGCTCGATTGCGCGGAAAAAAACTGGGTGCAGTACATCAAGATGAACCCTACCGACGTGCATGCCATTGCGAGCCTGGCGGTCATCTACAGCTGGGATGAAAAGCACGCGCTCGCCATCGTTCAGGCGGAAAAAGCCATCGAGATGGGCCAGGGCACTTACGACCTGTTCGCAGCCTATGCGCGAAGCCTGGAGAAGGTGGGCCGCATCGACGAGTCGATCGACTGGAACTACAAGACGCTGGCTATCATGCCCAAGCTGGTGAATGTGCGCGGCGACCTGGCCAGGCAGTTGGTGGCGAAGAAGCGGGAATACGAAGCTTTAGCGCTTCTGGCTTCGTTCGACGCCACGCTGGAAGAGAAAGGTCACGGGCACTATTTTGACGGCCAGCGCATCGCCATCGAAACGACGATCGAACGCCAGGGCCAGGCACTGGTCGGTGCACAAAAGAGCCTGCGCCTGTCGAAGACCGGCGACCATTTCTACGCACCGGTACGCATCGGCGATGCACGGCCGACGGCGTTCGTTGTGGATACCGGGGCCGCCAAGACCACCCTCAGCGAGGATATGCTCGCCAGTTCCAGGGCAAGCTACAAGGTGCTGCAACCCAAGGTCGTGATCGGCCTTGCCGACGGCCGTCGTTCCACCGCACGACTGGTGGTGCTGGATACGCTCAATGTCGGGCCTTTTGAACTACGCAAAGTTAGCGCCATTGTCTGCTCCAACTGTGTACCGCTACTGGGCCAGGCATCGCTTTCCCAGTTCAATATGGCTTCGGCCAAAAAACAGGGCGTGGAATTCATGACGCTGGAACCACGCACGGTGCAATAAGAACACCTCAACTTCTTTAGAGAGACTCGCTATGCTCAAAAACTCGCCGCTGTTCGCAGGACTGACACTGTTTGTCGCGTCAACACATGCCGCCGATGCGAACTTCCAAAAGCAGCTGATGGAATCGAGCCCCAAGTACTTGGCGGCGGCGAATAGCAGCGAGGCGCGCCAGTGGATCAAGCAAGGAAAACGCAGCCTGGTCGATGCCAAGCTGAAGTCCCTGGTCGAAGATGGGAAGAAGTCCGCCGTCGACTACTTCATGATTGGCAATATGCTGTACCGCGTTGATGTAGCTGCCAGCGAGGCCTACATGCTCAAGGCCGAACAGCTTTTGCCAAACGAGCCGCTCATCCAATACGAACGCGCCATGCACGAGCAACGTGCGGGCCGTTGCAAGGATGCCCTGCGCTACTACGACAAGGCCCTGGCCAGCGATCTTCTCAAGGGTATCCCGGTCGGGTGGGCTTATGTGACGCAGTGCCAGCTGGTCGTGGGCAATTACCAGGCCGCGAAGGAAGCCTGGAAGAAAGTCGATTTCAGCAAGCACCACACTGCCATTGAGGAGGGCATGTACGAGATCTTCGCGACCCATAACTCCAGCGCAAAGCGTGAACTGAAATTCGCAGAGGCCAGCAGTGGCTCGGTTGACGGCATCTGCGAACTGCTGGACCTGGACGCCAACTGGGAAACCGATTGGTGGAATGTCGGGCCAAAACGTGACTTCCTGGACTATGACACGGCGCTTGCGAAAAGCCAGTCCAAGGCCGATGCCAGCCTGTGTGCCACACTTGCCAACGGCACCACTAAAGCGCAATTGACTCCGTTGCTGGAGACGGCCGGTTATTGGGGCACGAAGTCCAACCTGCCTGCATCGCCAGCGCTCGCATATATGGTGGTCAACAACCTCACGAAACTTGGCATTGCCGAACCTGCACAGGTACTTGCGCAGTACGAGCCGCAGCTGCGGGCGCAGCACAAGGCCGACCCTGCCAATATCCGCACGCTGGATGTGCTGGCCTTCCTGTACTCCAGCACCGGCAGCAAGGACAAGCTCGCAACGGTCGATCGCCATGGGTGGAAGGTGCTGCATCAGCAGAAGTATGCCGAGAGCTATATGCTTGGCAAGTCGCCGGCAGATGCGGACTATGGCAGCGAGCTGGAGCAGGCGTTGGCCGAATTCCCGAATAGCGCACGGATCAGCCGCCTGGCTGTGAAGGCGCATTCCGACAGCCCGGACAAGTTCAGGTACATGATGCGGTTCACAGCCGCGCAATTTGCCAATGCGCGCAACCATATGGCGGAAGGTTTACGCTTGAGCGACTACATGGCGGCGCTGGAGGCGGAAATGCAGGGGGCGCGCCGGCAGTGAAGCTCAGTCCAGGATGACGATGAACGCCCGGCATTCCACGCTCTTGTGGAGGGGGCGAGCCCGTAAGATAGGAGTTAGTTGGGCAGCTATGACAGATCTGGAAACCAAGCAGACGGCCGAGCTTCTCGGCAAGATTGAACTGACCCTTGCTCAAATGCTGGACAGCCAGCGTGAGAGCACGAAGTCTGAAAGCGATTGGTTCGCCAACGACATTCGACTGCGGGAGGAGCAAATAAAAGGCCAGCGAGCCCTGATGGATTACAACAGAGCCGCGCAGCGATCGCAAAACCGCGCCATATTCTTTATGGGCATGCTGGCTGCAGTGATGCTGGTCATTGGAATTGGCATGATTACCGAGCCGTGGTGGAAGCCATTGCTTTTGGCGTGAACGGAAAGATTGATACACAATGATTAAACGCTGGCTACAGAACATATTGGGCGGAACGCAAACGGCGAAGGCGAGTCCCGGTGAATTTCCCATTCCTTGGGAAATGGGCCGCAAGTCGATCTATCGCTTCCTGGCTGAGTTCGAAACACCACCATCGCAAGCGCTACCGGAAGCGGCGCATACGCTGCCTGACGAAGAAGCTGTCAACAAACGAAGCGGTAGCCAACTTCGCTGGGCGCCCGGGGCGATGGATGGCGCGCTCGGACACCATGCAGGCGGTAACAGCGACGCCGATGGCACTGAGCTGCATATCGCGCTTCTCACGGCAGCGAAGGAGCCGAGCGCCGGCAATATCAAGTCGCTTTACAACATCCTGGTAGAGGACAGCGCCCTGGGGTCGATTGATTCTCTCCTGCGAAGCATTCGCAGCACGCCAGATGTTCCGATCGGCCAGCTTCGAGCATTAGCACGCTGGCTTGCCACGGAAAGCCCGGATCGCGGCGCCGTAAAGATTGGTATTGCCTTACTGGGCCTGCTTCTTCCCGCCGAGGATACCGACACCTTGGTGACGCTTGGATTACACGAAGAATTCACGCTCTACTCCGTTGTGGCGCTTGGCTGCACCTTGGACGACAGCGAAGTCCACGCGGCTTGGTGGAGCCTCGCAAAACGGGTACATGGCTGGGGCAGAATCCATATCGTGGAGAGACTCGTCGAGACGCAGGACGAAGAAATTCGTCACTGGCTTCTGCGGGAGGGCTACAAGAACTCTGTCATGTACGAGTATCTGGCCTATAGCTGCGCCGTAGGCGGCAATTTGCTGGCTGCGCTTCAGTCGGAAAAGATTGATGAGGCCTTGCTTGTCGGCGCCGGCGAAATCATCGAAGCATTGATCAATGGTGGCCCAGCCGAGGATATCTATTTTTACGCTGACGGTGCCAAGGTCGTGCCTTTGTACCTGCAGGTGGCTGAGAGGGCCAATATCCGGGACCTGAAAGCGCTTATCGCCGTGGCCCGGATCCAGAGCTTTGTTACCGATGGCGACGCAGACTGGGAACGCTTGGCGGAATTGGGTTGGACGGAGGAAGTGCGAGCGCAACTGGTTGCCGCCTGCAAGCGCTTTATCGCTCTCGAATACTGGCCGCGCGTTGTCGAAGACAGCTGGTCTTCAAGCGACGACCAGAAATTTTGGATCGCTGCACGGGCTGGCGAAATACTCGGCCTGGAAGTGTGGGCGAAGCGATTCGAACGCCAGAGGCTAAAGCTTTCGGAGCAATGGTACTTCCTCATGCGAACAGATGATCCGGCTCGCATTCAGTCGGTTATCGACCTGCTGATGGATCAATTTGACCTGGCAGCCATTGCAACCGGCCCTGCCGAAGAAATGGGTCTTGGTCCAGGAAACGAAAATCATTCGGCGCTTGGTGCCGTGCTTCAGGATTTGGGGCGCTTTCCGGGGATGGGGTTCCCATTGATACAAGCGGGATTGCGTAGCCCGGTCATTCGAAATCGCAACATGGCAGCACGAGCCCTGAAAAGCTGGGGCGTATCAAACTGGCCAAGTGGAACACGCGAGATGCTGCAACAGGCCTTGGACGCTGAACCAAATTCTGACACGAGGGCTCTACTGGCAGAGACCAGTGAGGTTGGCGATCAGTGATGTACACTGATGTGTGTTGTGTTTTTCACTCGCCAGTTGCCAGTTGATTAAGAACCACCTGCCTTTGTGATAGTCTGTGCTGATGTCCTCAGCAATCACACTCGGCCGACTCAACAGCTTTCAGCGCGAACCGTGGCGGCTGAGCACTGCGCTCGTAATCTCGGCATTCGTTCATGCGCTGCTATTGAGCATTACCCTGGGTGGCCAGACTTTCGGGCTACCCGCCCTCAAGTTCCCGTGGCAGGAACGCCGCCTGGGGGCCAACGATTTGCAGGTCTTGCTGCTGCCGGCGCAGCAGCCAGCAGCGCCCATAGCGGCGCCGCTTCAACTACCGGCGGAACCTGTCCGGCCAACAGCCCCCGTGCCGACACCGCCAGTAACCGAAAAAACTGCTCTTGCAAGCCCGGTGGCATTGATGCCCGTGTCACCGCCGGCAGTGCCCCCTACACCAACAGTTGCCCCAACTCCGGCTCCAGCGCCTGCGCCAGAGCCCACCGTGGCATCGAAGCGCCCCGACGTTCCCTTGCCAACCGCGCCCGCTGCACCGCCAATCGTTACGCCCAAAACTAGCGAAGTCCCGCAAAAACAGCCCGAGCAGGAAACCCGGGAACGCTCGCATGAACAGGCCAAGCTCGAGCAGGAACGGCAAGCTGCAGAAAAGCTGCGTCAGTCCGAACTGACCGCCGAAGCCGAGCGCGAAGCAACGCGCCAGGAACAGCTCCGCCAGGAAACCGCGCGTGTCGAACAGGCGGCCCGTATCGAAGCCGCCCGCCTGGAGACCGAACGCCAGGAACTCGCTCGACAAGAGCTTGCACGCGCCGAAACCGAGCGCGTAGAGGCCGCCCGCAAGGAAGCCATGCGCCAGGAGCAGATTAAACAAGCGCAGCTCGAAGCAGCCCGGCAAGAGCAGCTTCGCCTGGATGCCGCGCGCGCAGAACAGGCGGCGAAAGCGGAGGCTGCACGCAAAGACGCCGAACGCCAGGAGCTCGCCCGCCAGGAAGACATCCGCCGGGAACGCGCAAAACAAGATGAACTGGCCCGCCAGGAGCAACAACGCGCCGAAACTGCGCGCCTTGAAGCGGCACGCAAGGAGGCCGCGCGGCAAGAACAAGCCAAGCAAGCGCAACTCGAGGCAGCCCGTCAGGCGCAACAACTGGAAGCTGCCCGCCAGGAGGCTATCAGGCAAGAGGCGGCGCGGCAGGAAGCGGCCAAACAAGAGGCTGCACGGCAGGAACAGGCAAAGCGCGAATTGGCGCAACGTGAGAAGGCCAAGCAAGAGGAAGAACGTGAGGAGCGCTTGCGTGCAATTGGCCGGCAACTCAACGAAGAGGCGGCCCAACGCGACGCAGCGGCGAAGAATCCTTCGCGCTCGCTGCTTCCCACGGTGAGTGGCCTTCGCCGCGGCTGGCTTTTCGGCCGTGCCGATCCCAACGTCGACCTGGTTCAATACGCGGAAGCGATGAGCAAGAAGTTTGAGCTGAACATGGCGTTCGACATGCTGCGCGATGTGGTTAAGCAGCGCCATGTTTCACCGATGGTGACCGTCGCCATCCGGGCCGACGGCTCCGTGGAAAAAGTGACTTTCGTTGTCTCCAGCGGAGTAACCGCGATCGACGAGGCAATTCGCAAGGTCATCTCCAGCTTCTCGCCTTATGGCGCTTTTCCACCCGCCCTTGCGCGTCAATATGACGTCATCGAAATCCGCCGCACATGGGTTTTCGACACTGCCATTCGCTTGCAATAGGCCGGTTGCCCAACAAAAGGCCGCATGCTAGTCTCGGTCGCGTAGAGCGAACTTGAGAACAACCGAATGAATAAGTCCAACAGCGTAGAACTTCGAAAACTGCGTGAGTCCGAGCAGCGCCGCAAAGACATCATCAAGGCCGTACGTGCCTTGATCAAGGCTGGCGGCGCGCGCGAGATCACGCTCCGCAAGGTGGCGGAGAAGGCAGGTTTTTCGACAACCGTGGTCTACAACCTGTTCCAGAACAAAGCTACGCTGATCACCCAGGCGATGGACAGCGACTTGCTCGACCTGGTCAAGGCCATGCGCAATGCAGTGGACGCGAAGCTGCCTTTACTCGAAAACATTCGCCGCGTGGGCCGGGCTTACGTAACCTTTGGCATGCGCCATCCCGACCAGTACGCGCTGGTCTTCATGGAACGCCGGCCGCACGCGCCGGTGGAAAGCTCTCGCGTTGAACACGGCAACCAGGCGCAAGACCCGTATGCGTTTGCCTGCCAGCTCTTTGTCGACCTGGCCGGCACGGGGCAGATTCCGCCAGACCAGGCGGAGGCGATCGCCCAGATTTTCTGGGAAGGCTTGCATGGCATGGTGTCGTTGCGCCTGGTATTCGGTGAGAACGAACCCTGGTTCGAGCATGACGAGTTCAATCGGCACCTGGATGCGTTGATTGATGTGCTGCTGGCCGGTATCCTGCATCGCTTCGGCCCTGCCGACTAAATGAAAGCGAAACCCATGGAAATGCCGCCGCGCTATGTTTTGAATCGCTCCGTTGTCTTCCTCCTTCCGAAGCAGCCGGTACTGGATTGGCTTCTGCGCGTCGATCCAAATCCTATGGATATCACGCTCGATCAGTTACGGCAGGAGCCTGAAATTTTCATGGTGCCGCAAAAGCTGGAGATGCACGAGCAGGCCGCGCGCTGGGTTAATCAGCATTGGGAGGCTTTTTTCGAGCAATACCTCAATGGCTGGTTCACGGTCGAATCGATGTGGCCACAGAAACGCAGTCGGAAGATGTTCAATGAGTGGTTCGACATCCACTTCTCGTCTATGGTCTTTGACCTGGCCAACGAGGAGCTTGAGGTCGAGGACTGGGGTGACGTAGACGAGTGAAGGCCTCGCAACAATAGACTTGACCCGCTGGACACTGGACTTAAAAAAGACCAAAATTGGTTCACAGATCGGGATTCCACATGAAATATTCAGCTCAAGTCAAACCAATCAGCTACCTGAAGAGTAATGCTGCGGAGGTTATCAAAGAGCTCACTGAGTCGCGCGAGCCTATGTTGATCACTCAGAATGGCGAAGCCAAGCTTGTTGTCATGGACGTTCGGTCATACGAAGAGCACCAAGAAACCCTTGCCATGCTTAAGCTGCTCGCCCTTGGCAAGAAAGACGCACTCAGTGGTGAGTATCGGGACGCAGAGGATGTGTTCGCCGATTTCGATAAGGAAGATGGCCGGTGAAAGTTGTCCTGCTCGCCGGCGCGGAGCAGGATTTGGTTGAGCTACGAAATTACGTAGTCAAAAACTTCGGCAAACTGGCTTGGGATTCGACTTACCTTCAAATTAAGTCCGCCATACGTTCATTGCGCGACTTTCCCGCAAGCGGTGCAATTCCTGACGAAATCGCTGAGCTTCAACTCGGGCAATTCCGCCAGGTTATTGCGGGCATGAATCGAATTGTTTATGAAATTGTCGGGAACGTGGTATTCGTCCACATCATTTGCGACACCCGGCGCCAACTTCGATCGACACTCACCAGGCGACTTCTGCGCGCCAAATAGCGCCCAAAAACTGATTGTAGCTTTTTCAACAAGACACTAGTGCCTTCAGAATAAAAACATTGTTTTTTTCCAGGCTCATCGTTATTCTCATTTGACGTTGTCCCACTTGAAGAAGGGGAGTCGATGCGAGCGTTGTTGGGCGTGATGATGCTGGCAGGCCTTTGCGCCTGTTCTGGTGTAAAACAGGAGCCGGCTGCGGTCGACCTGCAATTGGCTGATACGGCGCGGCCGAACGATGCGCAGTTGGCTGAACGCTACGAGCGTTCGTGCATGGTGTGCCATGGACGGAACGGCAGCGGAGCGCCATTGACGGGCTTTGTGCCGCACTGGAAGCCGCGCCTGGACAAGGGCATTGACCAGTTGGTACGTCATGCAAGCGATGGCTTCAACGCCATGCCTGCCATGGGCCAGTGCAACGACTGCAGCGTGGACGACCTGCGCGCCCTTACCCTCTTCATGTCAAGGAGCGGAACATGAAGCAGCGACGCTTGTTCCTCAAGGCCGGTGCCATGGCTGCAGCGGCGGGGCTGCTTGCTGGCCGAATACAGGCCGCACCTCTGCAACCACACCCCTTCCGTTGGAAGAACTGGTCTGAAGTGCAGCAATGCCAGGCCCAGTCGCTGGCCACTCCGGCCGACGAGCAGGCGTTGGCTGACTTGCTGCGCAATGCCGGAGGAACCGTGCGCTGCGTTGGCGCCGGCCATTCCTTCACTCCCCTGGTGCCGACCAACGGCACGATCGTTTCGCTTGAACGCATGTCCGGCGTGCTGTCGCATGACAAGGCAGCCATGACCGCGACGCTGCGCGCCGGCACGCGCCTGGCTGCGATTTCACGCCAGCTCGATGGTGTCGGGCTTGCCCTGCGCAACCTGCCGGATATCGACATGCAGTCGCTGGCGGGCGCCATCAGCACTGGCACGCATGGCACCGGGGCAAACCTGCAGGCCATGCATGCGGACGTAATGGCGTTGCGCTTGGTCACGCCACAAGGCGAGGTCGTAGAGTGGGACCAGGAGCGCCATCCAGAGCAGATGGCGGCGGCGCGCGTTTCCCTCGGCAGCCTGGGCGTGATTACACAGGCGGCCATCCGCGTAGTGCCTGCCTTCAGCCTGCACCGCAAGGTGTGGTTGCGACCGGTCGGCGAGATGCTGGAGCAGGCTAGCGAGCTGGCGCGTAAACATCGTCATTTTGAGTTCTACTACCTGCCCTTCACAGGCTATGCAGCTGGCATTGCGCATGACGAGTACCAGGGCGGCGATGTGTTGGTGCCGCATTCGCAGGATGAGGAGATGTTAAGCGACCTGCGCAAGCTGCGCGACTGGCTGGGCAGGTTCCCCGACTTGCGGCGCTGGGCTGCAGGGAAACTGATCGATCCAGACCTGACCGAGGAGGCGAAGAATCGTTCGTGGAAGCTGCTTTCTACAGTGCGGCCAACGCGCTTCAACGAAACCGAATACCACGTGCCGCGCGAGGCGGGTATCGCCTGCGTAAAGGAAATCATCGCTGTGCTTGAAAAGCGCAATGAGGTGTTTTTCCCAATGGAGTTCCGCTTCATCAAAGGTGATGATGCCTGGCTCAGCCCCTTCCATAAGCGAGACAGTTGCTCCATTGCCGTGCATGCGGCGCATGGGGAGGCCTACGATTACCTGGTGACCGAACTGGGACCGATCTTCCGCAAACACGGCGGCAGGCCGCACTGGGGAAAACTGCATAACCTGACGGCTAAGGAACTGGCGGCACTCTACCCGCGCTGGAACGATTTCCTGGCACTGCGGCAGCAGATGGATCCGCAGGGGCGGATGCTCAATCCGCATCTGCGCTCAATGTTCGGAGTGGCGTGATGGTGGCCTTGAAACGACGTGCTGTGATCACGGCTATCGGCGCTGGTCTTGTTGGTGCCGCAGCGTTGGCGGTGCGCCCCCGCGACAAGGGGTCGCCGCATGCGGACTATTTCGCTCGTGCCTCGAAGGCTTTACGAGCGGCGGCCATTGCCACGCCAACCATGGTGATCGACCGCGACCGCTTGCTGGCCAACGCACGCCAGGTGATGCGCAACGTGCATGGGCGCTTGCCGCTGCGGCTGGTAGCCAAGTCCCTGCCCTGCCTGCCGTTGCTGGACCTGCTGATGCAAACCATGCAGACACGCCGGCTGATGGTGTTCAACCTGCCTTATTTGCAGCAGCTCGCCGCGCAGCGCGGGGATGTGGATCTGTTGCTTGGCAAGCCTTTGCCTGTTGCGGCAGCAGCGGAGTTTTATCGGAGCTTCCAGGGTGGGCAGTTCCGGCCGGAGCGGCAGTTGCAGTGGCTGGTGGATACTCCGCAGCGCTTGGCACAGTATCGCGACCTGGCCCGAGCGCAGCAGGTGGACATGCGCGTCAGCCTGGAGATCGATGTGGGCTTGCACCGTGGGGGAGTGGACAGCGCGCAAATGCTTCAGCAGATGCTGGCCATCTTGCGCGATGAGCCTCGACTGAAATGGGCGGGGATGATGGGATATGACGCGCATGTTGCCAAGCTTCCTTTGGCGAGCTTGCGGGAGAAGGCGCTGGTAGAGGCTAAATCTATCTATCGCGAGTATGCAGGGATCGCTACACAGGCATTGCATGCTGCAGACACGGCAGATGCACTGGTGTTCAATGCTGGCGGATCGCCGACCTACCGACTGCATGACGGCAGCGGCGCTGCAAATGAAATTGCATTAGGTTCAGCCCTCGTCAAGCCGAGCGACTTCGATACCGAGTTGTTGCAGGACCTTTCTCCAGCAGCCTTCATCGCTACGCCGGTGCTCAAGGCGGATCGGCGATTCCAGATGCCGATTGGCGTTGAGGCACTGGGCGATGCGGCACGCGCTTGGGATGTGAACCAGCAGCATGTCTACTTCATCTATGGCGGCAACTGGATGGCTGACCCGGTGTCGCCCGCAGGATTGGCGCCTAGTGGCCTGTACGGAAATTCGTCCAATCAGCAAGCCTTGCTGGGGTCGGGGGCGCAACAACTCCAAGCGGACGACTATGTGCTCTTCCGGCCGCGGCAGAGTGAGGCGGTATTGCAGCAGTTCGGCGATATCGCCGTTATGGAAAACGGGAAAATCACCGATCGTTGGCCGGTTATGGCTGCGATGCCATAGCCCACTCGAAGTCTGCACAGATCGGCATCTGCGTTCCTTGGTTCAAATTGAAGATATCAGCTTTGCCCCACATGCAGTTCGGTGCCCATCGAAGGCAACTTCTTTTCCATTATGTGTTCGTTCGCTATGACTTGGTTTAATAGGAAAGGTGCCTCGACACTTCGGGCAAAAAGTCATGTCACCATCGACGGCCACTGGTCTTCCATGCACTTTGAAATCACTTACTGCTTTAATGACTTTTCCGCCATGCGTGGTCATATCGCCGAGTCGAACAATACCGCGGCCTTTACTATCCTTCATTTCACCCTCACTGAAAGCTCAACATCATTGATCGGCGAAGAGTCGGCGGCCCAGAGTTTCGCATTCTCAACTTCGGCCGGGCCCGACCATTCCTTGATCTCCTTCCTCGGGAAGTGCGGATATTCGTTTCGGTGTTTGGACAGTATCGTTTCGGCCCATCCGATTGGCGTGTTACCTGAAGGCTGCACGAATACATCGCTAGTGTTTGACAAAAAAATATGATCAAGTGCTGCGGGCCAAATCGGAGCCCGACAGGTTGCCAATGAAAGCACACGAAAGATTGTAAGGATCAGGAAGATCGGTAAGAAAATAATCCGGGAAGCGATGCCAGCAGAGTGATCGAACTCATACATACAGTGCAAGAAGGATTCGCGAACATTTTCCTTTTCGGCTAGGTAAACCATGGGAGCGGGTATTGCTTCGGGCCCCTCCTCCATATAGGTGCGATAGTAATTCCACTGTGCCAAAAGGTACTCTAGCCCTAAGTCTTCTAGCCAGTCTTTACCTATGGCGAACGCCCGCTCGACACAACCGGCATCATCTAGCTGGTATCCCATGATTTGATAATTGTTTAAACCGAATTTCTTGCCCTTGTGAATGCAGAAAAAAGTCTTATCGCTCCATGGGATTTCCCAACAGATGTCACCTTCACCTTGCTTAGCAAAGAATCGCCGCCGACGCACCAGATAGATTTTCCTCTCATAGCGGTGGAAGCGAATCGTTCGACGAGTGAGTGAAAAGAACTCGTCACGGCCAGTCCAAAACGCTAAGTATGAAAAACCAACAATCATCGAAATAGAAAGGGCAAGCCAAAGAACTGTATCAGTGAGCTCTTCTGACGAAAATTGATGCTCCACAAAAGGGATCGACGCAAACACGACACCAACAACCGCGGCTGAAACTGCAACGAGAACGGCCGCCACTGTCCATTGCCTGGAGCAAAAAGGTTGGTCGCTCACGTCCATGAAAGCAGAATTAATCCGAAATACTGTTCCATCATCTGCACAGATCGGGCCAACATGTCGGTGATTTGGCAAACGATGACATCTATCCCACTCTGGAACGGGTTGTCCGCGCTTATATCGAAAGACCCTTTCATCCATGTTAGCCACCGACCGCAGTATTGAACGATCTAACCTCTTCTTCGGTTGAGAGATATTTTTCGGCATCTACACCAAAATAACACCGGCCGATCCAGACCCTTAACTCAGCTTGAGTCAGATATGGCAATAAAATCGCGAATGAAATAGCGACAAGAAGCAAAGGCCAAAGGGCTGGAGTGCCAAACAACGAGAAATAGCCGAGACCGACACCAACTACGCCAGATGCTGCAAAAGTCCAGGCTGCTGACGACCTTCCCTTTTCCTTTGCCACATACGCCTTTTGGAAATCGAAGAGTGCCCCAGTCAAGCCTGCGAGAGCGCCTATCACCCGTGCACGCACTGCAATCTTCATCCACCTTGCTGGAGTGGACTTCCAATGATCAAGAAGGTAAAGCGAAAGTGGGTGCGTAGTGGCCTTTTTTGCGGTAATTGCAACAGCTTCGGTTATTGTCGTAAGTACGGTGAGAGCGGCGCTGCCGGCCTTGGCTCGAGTTTCATACTCATTGAATCGATTGTTGTCGTCTAGATCTTTGAGCGCGTAGCCCAATGCAATCAGTTGGATTATCGCCGTGACCAACCCGAGCCTGAACTCGCGAGGCACTGACGATCCCAGCCATTTCTTTACTTGCTCTACTCCTGGGATTTCCACCAAGCGTACGTTTTCCACCGCAATAGTGCCTTCTCGACCGATAGACTTCATATCAATTTCGAGGATGCCTAGAGATGATGATTCATTCCGATGCCTTAGCCCTGCTTTCGCAGCATCAAAACCAATCGCCCTGACTTGCTGCCGGCTTTGCAATAGCGGTTCGTTGCGTACTGCTTGCATTATCCAGTCCCATATTTCCCTCTTCGTCTTGTCTCGTGCACATATGACCACATGACCTGTCAGACTGAGTCCCACCATCACCATGTTGCGAACCACCAAAGAAGTTGCGGTTCGCACGGCATCAATCAAAATACTGGCTACTGTTAGCACCAAGTTTTCGACTAGTTTGGCCGCCTCGAATTTCGATACCTTTTCGATTGCCCTCTTGTAGAGGTTAAGTATCCCCTCGGTCGGGAAATCGCTAGACTTTAGGTGAGGTGTTGTGGCGTTGATCAACTCAGCCTGGTTGAACAGGAGGGCTTTGCTAAGCAAGTTCTTCGTGTCTTTAACGCTATCGGCACTAAGCCAGGCGAGCAGCAACTCTTTACATTGAATGGTATTCACACCATGGCCGATGCACTGCGCAAGAGATTCACGATAGGCGTAGCCGCTTCGGATGTCTTCATCGTCGTGGACCGCCCTCATCCATTCAGCAAGCTGATCGGATTGAAGCCATTCACAATGCAAGGCCGCCAATCTGGTGGCCTTGGGCTCAAAGTTCTTCAGCGCTGCCGCATAAGTTAACGGAAATTCTTTGATTCGGGCGGAATCCAGAAGTGGTTTGCCATCTGCAATCAATTCCGCCCACGCTCTTTCCTCTTCCCCTTGGACAGCCTTTTCGCGTTCAGCATCCGTCTTATGGAACGTACGCCGCTCTGGTTTGGGAATAGCTCCTCCACGCACAACCATCATTTCCACTTTTGGCTGGGTTCCGATGACGTGCCTTTCTTCAGCTTTGCGTCTGGCGTCATTCCTAACACCTGCCTCCAACGACTCCAGGAGATTCATGCAAATGGAGCCACGATGCGCAGTCTCATCGAAGCCCGAATATGATGTAGGCAAAGTCAGTTCGCTTAGATCGTTTGCCATTCCCACCGGATCATTCAATGCAACTGCAAACGCTTTTCCCGTCGAACTGCTCTTGCTGAGGACTTGTTCGAAATGCCGACGAAGGAGGCGCTGCTTTGTCTCCATTTCAATTGGAGCCCCACTAAAGCCGAAGGCAGCCTTAAAGGCTTTGGCGTCTGCGACGAAATGCGGGATGCTGTTTGCGGCCTCCGAAAACTCCCCGGCATGCGCGACAGCCCCTGTTAGCAATGAAGGGACGTCGAAGCACTTCATATGTAACCTACGCCACGTGGCGTCCGTTACTTTCGACCTTAGCTGCTTGGTCCAAAAGGTGTTTGACCAACCTAACCACATTCGGCCAGCGGGATCCGAATCCGAGTGTTCAATTGCAAAGCACTTGGGCAGAACTGCTCGCAAAGCGGATACGCAGGATTCAGCCCCTGCTGCCGGCTGTTGCACCGGATCGTAGGATTCATCGATAGGCGACAGCGAACCTGTCGGCATTACTACAAATACCTTTAGTCGCCTCCTCTTCTCATCAAAGACATATAGGTATCCCGATCTCAGTCCTCGCAATGTGTACTTGGCGGGACTGATGTCTTTGGGGGCACCGTCAACTCGAAAATTTCCTGGAAGTCCAGGCACCCCGGCTGCACCAGCTGGGCAGGCGACCGCATAGCGAACAGGATAAAACAAGATTCCGCTACGATCACAGAAGCTACATGCTTTGTTTTCCATGAGCTACCTCACTCTTACTTGGAGTGGCAGGTGGATTGCGCTGAACTTCCTTCGGCCAGACGATTGAATTCTTCTTCGCTCACCGCATCACGAAATTCCGTCCACGTCACCTGCCCATTGATCAAAGCTGGACGCAAGCTTTCGAGCAAGCTGTGAAGTCTAAATGCGTTACCAAACAACGTGGCCAATCGCGCGTACTCCATCTGTTGAACAATATCCACCAGCTTCAATTTGACTTCCGCCTCATGCATTCCATTAACGATATCTCGCACAATAATTGGAGCAACTTTCGCATCCAGTCCACGAGATGCAAGAACCTCAGTGTGGATGCGATGCACGAGGTCGCTCCTGACGATTGTTTCCCACTGCGTCGGGTCTGGCCACGACCGAACTTCACTCCCTAATGAATTGGAGCGGACCTCATCTTGCTCGATGCGCCACCACCGCGAGGCCCAAGGAAATACCCAGCGTTTAACGCACTGAAAAAGCCCATTCCGCTGTCTCGATTTCAGTACGTCATACGCCAAAGTCAAAACCCTTGGGTCGTAATATCGCCAAATCAAACGTCGACTACGGTCAGTTCCGACTAACGACTGCGCCAGAAACGATGCGAGATCATCAGCGTTCATTTCACTTTCAATCCAGGCGCAAACAAACGGAGGCCGCACTTGCTTGAGTTCGTCCGAATAGAGCTCCCGCAACAGCTCACGATCAGACTCAGAAATCGTTTGAAGATCGACCAATCGTGGCATCAAATGCTCAATCTTCTCGAGACCGTACGGAGTACACGGCGTTCCCGTCAGCACCGCATCGTCGATAAAGTGCGGCCTGTTCAACGGTTCGAGGAGAATGAAACCTTTGTCCGACAGAGGCAGCCACTCCTCATCACAGAGTTTCATCCTTAGCTCCCAGTCAGCGAGAACGATGCCTTTCCGGATTGAGCTGCACTACTAGCCTGCCTCTCACAGCCGCTTGCCCCCGGAAAGTCTGCTTTCATGGACTTTCCCTTCATCGTCTGGTGATCTGCGGCATGCATCACATTTTTCCCCGATGTATATCCGATGATTCCGTCTGCGCTCAGAACCAACTCGCTTCCCCCGCCGTGCAATCGGATGCCTTGCTTTGCTTTCAGATTGATCCAATCTGATGTGCTAATTAATTCGACGACTTTCTTCGCTACCAGTTCGATCGCATCCAGGTTCGACTTCACTTCCACTTTCCCAACCGCCGCAACGACCTTCGCACCACCCCGGTTTGCAAACACCCTTACGCCTTGTGCAGCTCGCAAATAGGTAACTCCAGCTGAAGAAAGCCGAGTTGCCTGACTGCTGGATACGTCCACCTCTGTGGCGCCGCCAATCAACACGGGCCCACCGCTCACGATAGCGACGCCCTCCTTTCCGTTCATGGCAACTACAGGCGTGCTCTGCTTGTCCCACTGGTCTATTACGTGCCCGATGGATTCCAGTGCAGAACAAGCGTCCGCGTCGTCCGCATACTGCTTGGCCAACTTCGTCAATTGCTCTGCAATTCTCCTAGCGCCGTTCAAGAGTTCGACCAGTCCATCGCGCTGCAACATCCTCCCCTCTTGTCCAGCGTCTTCGCTAGTTATCAGCACGCCTTCTGAACCTCGAATGCTTGCCTTAAGATCGGTCCTTAACTCAGCACCCTCACCCCGACTCTGTGCCTCACCACTTTCGCGATCCTGTGTCAGAAAACCGAGATTCAGCTGAGTTGTGCCATGTTCGCTTGCCAATTGAGCGCTTATTTCCCCTTCTGTATCGTCGAATCGGAGTTGATTTGATCGGCCTTTTCTAACTTCGCGGCTCTTAATGCCAGACAAATATCGGTTACCAGGCAGTTCGCCATTTCTGCTTAGGCCCGGCGGGATTGCCTGTCCGTTAAACAGGTGACCTACAATCACTGGTTTATCCGGGTTGCCATCCAAGAAAGTCACCAGGACTTCGCTACCAACCCGTGGCAAATACAACCCACCGCATTGGTAGCTAGCGCCCGGCCCATTTCCAGCCCAGCTACTGGACACCCTGACCCAGGCTGAGTCGATGTCTGTATCCGCCGCGCCAGCCATCTGTGCATGCTCGTGATCAGACTTCCTCGTGCTTTTGAATCGAATCTTTATCCGGCCAAGCTGATCGCAGTGGACTTCCTCGCCTTCCGGGCCAACGACAATCGCGCTTTGCGTAGCGGCATAAGGAATGTCACTGTTCGATTCGTAAGTCGGCACTATGTCAATCCCGCGACGGACGGCGGTAAAGCTCACATTAGTCCGTGTTGACTCCTGCTCATGTCGCAATGAAGGTTGCACCCAATCGCAGCGCCAGAACAGCCGATGCATTCGCTCGGCGAGCGGCTTAGGCAAGTTGTTCGAGACCGCTATTTGGAGCGATGTCACGACGAACTCGCGTTCGGCATCGGAATGCGTATCGCACTCTGGATGGCCTTCGAATACAAAGTACTCGCCGACGTGTAGGTCTCGCACACTGCCTCGGCCATGGAAGCACTTCGATTCATAGTCATGACGGCTCACCGCCAACTGGCCAAGGCTGCACAAGTCATCGTAGTCATCACCGGCATGCGGTTCCAGCACTTGGTAATCGTCCAGGCTTGCCGACATCTCGTTGCCGTTTTGGCCTTGATCAACGCCGCTTTCGGCACTGGTGTTCATAAAGTTGGGATTTTGTGGATTACGATAATCCCAGCTAAATCTGGACACGCGACCAGGTTGGAGGGTGCGCACAGCACTCCACGATGTAATTGTGTCTCGTTCTTCGGTGGCGTTGTCCCGGTGGTAGCGGATGGAACCTGCAGCACTGGGCTGAAGGCTGTCTGGATGATTGAACAGCACCATCGTATGTGCCGGATAATCGGTGCCATCAGCGCGGAAATACCAGGCGATGCCGCGGCGCTTGAGCAGGCGCCCAATGAAGGCCGCGTCCGATTCGTTATATTGCATGGTGAATTCGCGCTGCGGATAAACCTGGTGCGCGAACAGCTCATCCATCTCGTAGTGGAAGCAGGTCCCAATGATGGGATTCGTCTGCATCCATTCGTCCAGGATCAGCGTGACGATTTCCACCTCATTTTTGTTTCGGAACACGCGAGTGTTGGTGCGTTTTTCCATGATCGAAAGCGCGTCGCGCAGCACCAACTGGTAGCTGGCCAGCCCACCATCGCTATCGCCGGCACGTGCCTCGGTGACAATACCGCAAATGCTTCGCAAGCCGCCGCGATCTGTGACGATATCAATCGCCACCGGCAGCGCAATCAATTCCTTCAGCGGAATGAAGGCATCCAGCGAGACGCACATGATGCGATATTCAACGCTGCCGCAAATTGCCTCGGCACCCTGCACCACCTGCGGCAGCAGCACGTCTTCCAGCACCTGTGTCGGATGGGCCAGTCGCAGGCGCAGTGGACGGTTGTCTGTGATCAGGTCTTTGTCTTGCTGGAAGAAGCTGAGCAGGGCATTGTCCACGGCGGGCTCCGTTCGTCTGATTGAAGCGAGAGCCTATGTTTGCACGCGTAAAAAATTTCGACGTTGATCTTGAGCAAACAGAGTGCGATGTGCTGGGTTACACTGGCAACCCGCAGGAATGACAACACCGGAAGGAAGCTATGAGCGCGCGACTCAATGACGTTGTTTCTGAAAGCCACCTCAAGTCTGGGCGCAACGCGGAACAGGAAGCGGCGGCGGCCTTGAATTTCTGGCAGGCGCTGGAATACCTTAACCCGCAACCTGCACCCAAACCAGACCAGAACGATTGCATTTGGGCGTTCGAGCGCGACGCGGAAGAAGCTCAATTCCCTTGGCATGCGCCGATAAAGCAGAAAGTGCTGCGCGCCAAAATGAAGCCAAGTTGGCGCTTCCAGCTTTACGCAGGCATCATCAATGGCGGTGAACTGGTCGAGACTGCCCGAGCCTACCTTGGTGCCAATGAGCTCGATTTATCGGAGCGGAATGAACCCGCGTCAGCAGCCGCAGTCGTCATCGATCTCGACAAAGATGGGTACGCAACAGGCCAGGTATTCGTCAGCACCGTACCTTGGGCGATGGCCTGCCTGCGCCAAAGCGCAGGGTCGCGGGATCGGCTGAGTTTCGAAGGCTGGTTTGGCGAGCGAATGCTGGAGGAGGAACTGCAAAAATCGATCGGGGACTTGATGGTCGAACTGAGGATCGTCAAGCGCAAACCCGAACCTGGCGCGGACGAGCAACTTGAAGAGGAATACGCAGAGGAGCTAAGGCAGATCACCTCCGCTGACGTCCAGATCATTTGCGATCTTGTATTCGCTAAATGCGATTGGCGTCCAAACCTTGAGGAGCCATGGCGCATCAAGGCACTTCCGGCATCCGACAAGGAGACCGCGACTCCGGCGACGCAGGACAATCCGCTTAACAGTTTCTACGCCGAGGACATCGAACGAGTCAGCGCGGCTCTCGATTGTGGAAACATCGGAACGGCACTGCGCGAATACCTGCGAGGAGAAGATTCAGCACCGCGCATCGATCTGGAAGCCGATCCGGAGGCTCTGATCGACGGCGTTCAACCAGCATTGTTGCCACCGGCCTGCTGGCCTGCCAAGCACCCGCTGGTCACGGCACAGCAGTTCGCAGTCAACAAGATTTGCCGACTGCTGGAGGATGAAGGAATATTTTCCGTGAATGGCCCTCCCGGCACAGGCAAGACAACCATGCTGAAGGACATTGTCGCGTCGATCATTACGCGCCGGGCAGACGCCATGCTGGCCTTCGATGTGCCCGAAGCCGCATTTGGCAAGCGGCTGATAATCGAGAACCACAAATACCCGGCCTATGGCCTGGACGAAAGCCTGCGCGGGTTCGGCATTGTGGTTTCATCTGCAAACAATGGCGCCGTAGAGAACGTGAGCCGCGAACTTCCCGGCCTCAAGGCGATCGATCCAGGCCAGGAGATCGACTACTTTTCCATTGTTGCCGATTCCATCGCTGCACCGCCAAAAGCAAAACAGCGTCCCACTGCACCAGCGCACTGGGGCCTTGTTTCAGCGGTCCTTGGCAGCAAAGCAAACCGCAGCCAGTTCATCGAACGGTTCTGGTTCGCCGGCATGCCGAAGAAATCAAAAAATGGCGAAGTGGAACCCGAGCCAGATCCCATGCGCTTGCGCTCCCTGCAAGACCTGATGCGGACCGGCGAGCATGGTGCTCTGTCATGGTCCGCGGCGCGAAGCCGCTACCGCGAAGCGCGGGCACACGTTGAGCAGCTGATCCAGCGTGCCGATGCGGCTGCGACTGCGGCGCGCGTCCTGTCTGCCTGCCGGGCGCGCAAAGCACAGTTGCTTGATGCCCTTGTTGAATACGAAGCATTGATGCCTCGCCTACAGGACGAGCTGGACCAGTTCAAAGCATTGGACATCGTACAAGCGCGCTTGCTTGAACGCGCCGAGCGGGTGCATGCCGTATGGGTCAAGTTATGCTCGGCTTTCGCCCGCAGCAAAGACTTGGAGGACGATGTGCGCCGGCATGCGGCGGCCCTGCCTTCAAACGCGCTCGACCTTGCCATTAGCGAACAGGAGGCAGCTGAATTCGAGATTCGTACGCTCATGGAAGACATCAACCAGCACGCCCAGTACCAGCCTGGTTTCCTGTCCCAATTGTTCCGTACTGAACACAGCCGGCGTTGGAACGCGCGGGTCAAGCAGTTGGAGGACAGCCAGGCGAGCGCGCGTTCGCGCGAGCGGGCTGCAGCGGCTGTTGTCGCCAGGGTAAAGGTACAGCAGGTGGAACTGCGCAAGCTGCAGGAGACCGCTCATGCTGCGTCGCAGGAAGTAGCGAATTGCCTTGCCTTGGCACAGGAGCATGGCCTCGACGAGAACACCGATCCAGCATCGCTCGAACAGCAATTGCACGCAGCCGAAGCGGGACTGGCAAGGACCGGAAAGGCTGCCAGGGCTGCGCAGGCAAAGATGAAGGAAGCCGTCACGGAACTGGAAAATCTCCGTATGTCTATCCAGGAAGCTGAAGGACAGGAGCTTGTGGCATCGCGCATCCTTGCCGATGCCGGGATCAGCGAGAAGGACTGGCCATCCTGGAATCTGGAGTCGCTACCGCGTGAGCAGCGCCATAGCGTCACTCCATATTTCAGCCAGGAGCTATTCGATGCACGCCGAGAAGTATTCGTGGCCGCACTCGAGTTGCACAAGGCTTTCATCGCAGCGGCCTGGCCGAAACTGTCACGTTCCTTGAGCACTTTCGTGGATGTCCTGGGCGGAACGATCCATCCGTCGCGCCTTCCCGGCGGCGTGGCTCCATTGTGGGATATCTTCTTTCTCGTTGTTCCGCTGGTCTCCAGCACGTTCGCTTCGTTCCCGCGGCTGTTCACGGGCATGGGACGTGAGGACCTGGCATGGCTGCTGATCGACGAAGCGGGGCAAGCGGCTCCGCAGCTCGCGGTAGGTGCGATCTGGCGCGCCAGGCGGGTGGTGGTAGTGGGCGACCCATTGCAGCTTGAGCCTGTCGTCTCCGTTCCTGATGAACTGGTATCGCCGTTGCTGGACAGGTGCGGAGCAGAGCAGCAATGGGCACCGCCGGCGGCATCCGCCCAGGTGCTCGCGGACAAGGCGAATCACTTTGGCATGCATATGGGCGAGCCGGGAGCGGACGAAACGGTCTGGCTGGGCTCTCCCTTGCTCGTTCACCGCCGCTGTCTCGATCCAATGTTCTCGATTGCGAACGAGGTCGCGTACGATGGCAAGATGGTGTACGGTGTCGAGCCTGATAAGGGCGGTCGTGATTTTGGGCCGAGCCGCTGGATCGACATGCCGGCCAAACAGTCCGATGGACATTGGATCGAGGAGCAGGCGCAGGCGGCCCTGGCGCTGGCTCTGCAGATTACGGGTGGCATTCCCAGGCACGGGAACGAATTCAAGGTCTATGTGATTACGCCATTCAGGAAGGTGGCCCAGAGAATGTACACGCTCCTCCGTGCGGAGATGAATGGCAGCGTGGACGGCATGGTCGGCACCGTGCATACATTCCAGGGCAAAGAGGCGGAACACGTCATCTTCCTCCTTGGCGGCAACCCACGTACACCTGGCGTCATCTCATCCTTCGCGGGGGCGAAGCCAAACCTGGTCAATGTCGCGGTAACGCGTGCCAAGCGCAGGCTTTACGTCATTGGCGACAGGCGCTATTGGACCGGGCCGCACGATACGCGCCAGATTTTCTCGCGCATGTCAGAGCGCCTTCCTTGAGTATGTCCTTACAAAGTCGACGGCGGAGGTGGGCGTATAATGCGCATTACACACCCCCACCCTTAATGCGCACTGGAATCTTATGAAACCGGCACTTTCCATACCTAAGCTGCCAAGCAAAAAGGCGACCAACATTACCTTGTCCATGGACGTGTATCAGGCAGCCAAGAGCCTGGGCATCAATATCTCGCAGGTTTGTGAGCAACGCTTGCGTGAAGAGATCCAGGCGCGAAGGGAACAGCAATGGAATGAGGAACATGCCAGCTTTCTCGATGCTTATAACAAGCGGTTAGTCGAGGAAGGAGTTGCCCTACAGGAATGGCGAGCGTTCTGATGGCACGCTTCGACATTTACGTCAATCCGGGGCGGAGCCACCGCAATATTCCATACCTGGTCGACGTGCAAAGCAATGTCATCAGTGGGCTGGCAACAAGGATTGTGGTGCCGCTACGCCCTCTGGCGGCATTTTCCTCGGTTGCTTTGCCACCGGACCTGTTTCCCATCATTCCGATTGATGGCGAAGACTACGTTCTGGACACGCCTCAACTCGGCGCCATCCCGCTGGCAGAGCTGAAGACCAGGGTTGCTTCGGCACGTGAGAGCCAGTTTGTTATCCAGACAGCGTTGGATCGGGCCTTCGGCGCCTATTGAAGTCATGACGAAACCGGATAAAGCGCTAGCGGCCTACCGCCAAATGCGCCAGCAGCCTCTGTGGCGACTCCTGGCGGCCGCCAATGAGCTTGTCCTGGGGCAGGCGCTGGAGAAGTTCGTGATCCTTCGGTGCAATAACAAGGGCAAGGCCAAGACCATCCAGCACCGCCAGGAGTTTGTCTGTGCGAATGCCGCCAGCGCCGTTTTCGAGCCGCGACAGCAGGTCCACCGAAACGCCGTTCAGCGCCGCGGCATCGTCAATGCGCAGTCCTTGCTGTTTGCGGTGCGCTCGCACTTGGCGGCCAACATCGCCCAACTCTCGTATGACCTGTACGGCCGGCAGCGCCGCGGAGCTAAATTGGCTCATATTTCGGAATTTCAGAAAGATCGATGACGATCAACAGTATATTTCAACTATTTCTGATTTTCCGAAATTTCGCTGATATTTCCCGCCTCGCCCTCGAAATTTCTGGTATTCCGAAACTTCTGACTTCGCACTTGCTACTGTGGCGTTTTGACCAAGATCATCGGCAAAAATAAAAACACTGTTATTCTCCAAGTTCGTCGTTTTTCAAACAGCAGCGGCAAAGGGGACGGTCATGACGAAATCTTTTCGGTTCGTGCGCCTGGTTTCTCTGTTGGGCGCAAGCGTGGTTTGTGGCGCGGCATTTGCAGATCCTTTCCTGGTCGGGCGCGGCATGTCCGACATCACGGGCGAGGCCGCGGAAGTGGGCATGATGGGGTATGGCTCGACCTCGCAGGTGACGGCCGGAATCCACATGCGGCAGCGGGCGCGGGCTTTCATTGTGGTGGACCAGGCCAGCGGCAAGCGCATGGTCTTCGTCAATAATGACCTGGGCATGGTGTTCCAGGGCGTGCAGCAGGCGGTGCTGAGGCAGTTGCAGGCGCGGCATGGCAGCCTGTATTCGGCGGAGAATGTGATCCTGTCCGCGACGCATACACACGGCGGGCCGGGCGGCTTCTCGCATTACGCGCTGTACAACTTCACTACCTACGGCTTCAACCCGCGCACCTTCGATGCGATTGTCAGTGGCATTGTGGCGGCGATCGACAAGGCGCACCGCGACCTGAAGCCGGGCAGCATCGCAATCGGCAAGGGCGAGCTGACGGATGCGAGCAATAACCGGTCGAACCCGGCCTACCTGCGCAATCCGCAGGCGGAGCGTGACCGCTGGGGGCGCAATATCGATCCGGAGATGACGGTGTTGCGCTTCAAGCAGGGCAGCACCGATGTGGGCGCGATCAGCTGGTTCGCCACGCATGGCGTGTCGATGACGCCGCTGAACCGATTGATCACGCCGGATAACAAGGGTTATGCGGAGTGGCGCTGGGAGCATGACCTGAAGGGCGTGCGCTATAACTCGGATGGCGACTTTGTGGCGGCCTTTGCGCAGTCGAATGCGGGCGACATGACGCCGAACCTGAACCTGGATGGAACCGGGCCTACGGCCAACGAGCTGGATAACACGCGCATCATCGGCGAGCGCCAATTGCAGAAGGCGCTCGCCATCTATAACGGCGCGCTGGAACCGCTGGCTGGGCCGGTCGATTACCGTCAGCGGTATATAGACTTTTCCCGTGTCACGGTGGAGGC
Source organism: uncultured Duganella sp. (assembly GCA_966077345.1). Classification (GTDB taxonomy): domain Bacteria; phylum Pseudomonadota; class Gammaproteobacteria; order Burkholderiales; family Burkholderiaceae_D; genus Rugamonas. The sequence goes on along the minus strand of CBHREK010000003.1, from coordinate 172,193 downwards.
GCGCTTTGCGGACGGCGTGGTGCGCAGCACTTGTCCGGCTGCTATTGGCAGCGCTTTCGCGGCGGGGACGGAGGATGGGCGCGGGCTGGATGGATTCAATGAAGGCGACCTGGCGGGCAATCCATTCTTCCAGGCGCTGGGCGGCATCATCGCGCCGGCCCCGCAGTGGGTGCGCGATTGCCAGGGTCTGAAGCCGGTTCTGCTGGCGACGGGTACGCAGACGCCCTTCCCCTGGTCGCCGGAGGTGCTGCCGGTTTCCATCATGCGTATCGGGCAGCTGGCGATCATTGCGGCGCCAGCTGAGTTCACCATCATGTCGGGGCGGCGCGTGCGCGAGACCGTCAAGGCGGCGTTGGGGGATAGCGTGAAGCACGTGGTCTTTGCGGGGTATTCGAATGCCTATTCGGGCTATGTAACCACGCCGGAGGAGTACGACGCGCAGCATTACGAGGGCGCTTCCACGCACTTTGGCAAGTGGACGCTGGGTGCCTACCAGCAAAGTTTCCATGAGCTGGCGACGGCAATGCGGCAAGGAACTGCGGCTGGCGGCAGTGCATCGGTGCGGGATTTGAGCGGCAACCAGATGTCGTTCCAGACCGGGGTGGTGCTGGACAACACGCCAATATTCAAGAGCTTTGGCGAAGTGGTGCAGCAGGCGAATGCAAGCTACTCTCGCGGCCAGCGTGTGGAAGTTTCGTTCTGGACGGGGCATCCCAAGAACAACCTGCGCCTGAACGGCACCTTCCTGGAAGTGCAGCGCTGGGATGGTGCTGCATGGCGTACCGTGGCGGTGGATGGCGACTGGACCACAAATTATCGCTGGGTGAGGATCGATCCGGTGTGGGGCACTTCGCAGGCCGTCATCGGATGGACCATTCCTGCCGACGCGGCGACCGGGCAGTACCGCATCCGGCATTATGGGGACTACAAGAACGGCTGGAATGGCGCCATCTACGGCTTGACCGGTACCAGCCGAACATTCCAGGTCAACTAAGCGTTGATCGTCATCAAAGTCCGGACCGGCCAGCCCTGCCTACAATCGTGTTCACCCACGATTTAGGGAGCCAACGATGGAATTCCGGGTCTTTGATGACAAGTCAGGCGCGTTCGTCTTTACCGCGCCGGGTTCACAGGAAACGTCCGACAAGTTCGATCAACTTGTCGAGGCTTTTGAGGATGGGCTGATAAAGCAAAGGCGCATGGCAACTATCTGCGAGAACATGATTCGGGATTCTCGCCCGCTGCTACGCCCTTACCACATCCTCGCTACGATCCACTTCTCGAAAGGAAAGCGTGCAAGTGCGCTGGAAACTGCCATGCGCGGGCTCGCGGCCGTTCATCACATGATCCCGGACGATTTCGCCGGGCCGTTCCCCTGGCACCACGATGGGAATCGTCCTTACCTGGCGCTGCTGAAAACCATCCTGCTTTGCTTCATCTCCGATAAGAAGTACGACAAGGCCGCCGACTGGTGCAAGCTGGTACAGCGTGCCGACCCTGACGATAGTTGCGGCACGCGTTTTGTTATCGGCCACGTCTTGTTGCGGGCGGGCGAGCATGAGCAGGCGCACACTTGGTTTGCCGAGCATGGGGCGGATTACTCGCCCTACTTTTACGAACTTGGCCTGAGCCTCTTTCAGCAGGACAAGCTGATCGAGGCTGCCACTGCATTCCGGCGTGGGATAGCGATCAATCCCTATATCGCCGAAATGATCTTTTATGGCCACCAGCCAAACCCTTATCCGGTCATGCATTTCTGGGCCAACGAAAAACCGCCGCTGGCCAAGCTCTACCTCGGTTCATACGGCACAATGTGGGAAGATGCCGTGGAGGCGCAACGCTTTCTTTACTGGCTCTTTAACCAGTCGCATGTGCTGGCGGAACGTGCCAGGATGATGGCCTGCAGGGAGCAGCGATCCATTGACCTGAGGCTGCCGCAACCCGATGCGCAAGTTGAACATTACCGGGAGCTGGTTGCCGCCATTGACGACGAGGTTTCCAGCGAAATTGTGCAGCGCAGGCCTAACGGCGACGGCTTCATGGAGTGGCCGTGGCAAGTCTATAGCGACTCATAAAAGCGGGAGCGTTCCGGAACGGGGCACGGAAAGGTACAGAATCCGGCCTTGGTCGTTGGCGATACGGAGCTGGGCGAAGCGGTTCTCGCGCAGCTTGTCGGCCAGCGCCATGGTCAGGATTTCACCGAACATATGGATGCTGTTGCCACGCAGGCCATCTTCATCGACCAGCAGGGTGAACTCTGTTCCATGCATGTGGAGCCGTCCCCTCGGGTGCTGCAGCCAGGCGGTGGTGGGCCTGGCGGCCAGGATTTTCATGCTTTCGATGTAGGGGCAGCCGTGGAGCTGCAGCAGTTGGCGCAGTGCTGGCAGGGTTATCTCCTGTGTGTAGAGGCTTTCACACAGGTCGCCATGGCTTAACACGCGGCGGGCGCTGGCTGGGCCGTGCATGAAACGAATCGGGAAACCACCGGCGCTGGCTTCCGTTGTCAGCCTGGCGCCGGGCTGAGGCAGTTCATCGTTCGTGCATGTGAGCTGCACTGAAATCGTTCCTGTTTCCAGCCTTGCCGGGCGCTGCTCGCGGTCTACGATGGCCAGCGCAAAGCCTTCCTGCTCGTCCAGTTGCCAGTAAGGGCCAACCTCCGTGTGTGCAGTTCCGTGGAAAGGCGGCAGCACGCGGTCGCCATGGCGGCTCATGAGCGAAACCTTTTCTATGCTGTAGATACTGCATCCAGGCTGGGTCGGCGCGACGGGGTAGGATTCGCTTCGGCCATCCAAGCGGATCGGAGCGGCGGCTTGGGGGAAGAGGTTGAGGACCGATGCGCATGAGAGGCGGAAGTTCGCTGCGCTGGCCTGGCGCAATACCGGATCGCATGGGGGCAGCACTATGTATAGCGTGATTCGCTTGCAGTTGGCCGGGCAGTGTGCGGCGATGGCCTGCAAGTCGAGGTCGATGAAGTCGAACTTTTGCGGCAGGTGGAAGAATTCCGTCATCAGCCGCGGGCTTTGTTGGCCGGTTCGCAGCGGCAGGAGGGCTTCCTGGGCGGCGGTACCGGCTGAAGCGAATGGCAATGCCGGGATCAGGCGCCAGCTGCCGCCAGCTTCAAGGCAAACGCACAAGCCATGCATCAGGATGGCATCGAGAAGGCCGGCGCGCAGCTGTGCTTCGCCGTCAATCCAGACGCGCAGCATGGGCATGGGCGGCTGGTCGAATACGGTGCTGCTGGCTGTGGCCTCCAGGCTGATGCCAAGGGTGGACGTGGCTTCGCCCGGGATGCGCAGCGTTGCGGGCAGGTCGAGGACAGGCTGGAACCTGGCGCTGGCGACCGTGATGGGGGCGATGCAAACATCGCAGGCGGTGGCGAATTTGCCGGCGCCCGCACGCAGGATCGTTCCACGTGGCAGGCGGCTGGCCGTGCCGATTTCGTTGGGCCGCGCGGCCGAGGTGTCGACCTGGATAATGCCGCAGGCGGGCACTGCACGCAGGTGGTCCGGCTGCAGCGTTTGCAATAGGGCCGTGTGGAAGTCGCTGCGGCCATTCTCGATCGATTGCTGCATGCTGGCGTTGAGTAGCGCGACCGATTGCAGCAAGCGTTCCACTTCGGGATCGGCGCTGCCATCCGCCGCCAGTTCAAGCGCCGCGGCGGTTTGCGGATGCGTGTCGGCATACTGCCTGGTGGCCTGGCGCAGACGGCCAAGTTCTTGCTCGTAATGGTGCAGGAGGTCCATGGTCAGCTCCCGCTACGCAGGCTGACGGCGATCTTCACGCCTGTATCGCGTTCGAAGCGGCCCAGGCGGAAAATCCACAAATAAGCGTGCACCACCGCGCGGGAGAATGCATGCATGGCCATGGGGGTTGTGACGATGGCGCAGATGGCGAGGCTGCCGGCGGCGCGGTCGTAGTCGATGCTGGCTGAGAGGATCGGGGCGCCGGCGGCGATGGCGGCGATCATGGACCAGCCGTCGATGCGGCTTGGCTCGGTGGCATTGCGGCCTACGTGGTTGAGCAAGCCGCTTAGGGTACTGGCGGTAATGGTGCCGCCTTTGGCTTGCTCCGCCAGGCATGTTTCAAAACGGTGGCCGGTATTCTTGTCGGTCGCTGTGCTCCAGAGCCGCGCCAACGCCAGGACTATTGCACACACAATCATGATTGCGATAATCGTCAGCCAGGCATCCGCCGGCATCGCGTATGCGGCCAGCACGATCACCGGTGCGGCAAGCATGCATAAGGGGACGATGTAGATGAAGACAAGCGTGATGATGGCGATGTCCTTCAGGCGCTCTGGATTGCCGTGCCGCGCAAGGCGCCACATGTAGAACACCCCGCCCAGGTGCGCCACTGTCAGGCATAGTTGCAGGCGCATGCCAAGCGGGTTCACGCTGATGGGCATTGCAAACAGCGACAGCAGCAGGAGCGATGTACCCCAGACCAGGGCGGAGAAGTGCCAGAGATTGGGGCGGTGCTGCGCGGCGGATTGAGGCTTGGGCATGAGGTCACCATTCGTCAGGGGCTAGGCCTGACAATGGTGGCACTCAAGGGTTCGGCAGCGTTTGAGGTGGAGCAAAGATGCAGCAGGCTGCGATCAGGAAAGCATGTCGCTCCAGATGTTTTGCGCCCAGCTGTCGGCGTAATGGGCTTCGAGCTCGCTGGGACCGGGACTGACGCCGCCGCTGCCGGGGACGGTGAGCAGTGTTTTCTTTTCGGCGTTGTAGGCGTGCACGCTGGCGACATGGATTACGTCCTTGTCGCTTACATAGCTGTAGCAGGTGTTGGTCAGCAGCGGCGATTGCTCGGGCACACGGCCGCTTAACAAGTCGACTACAGCGGCGGCGCAAACCTTGGCGTGCTGGTTGGCCATGTGGCCGGACTTGGGCATCAGCGGGGAGACCTGGATGGCGTCGCCGATAACGTGGACGTTCTTTGCCTGCGTGGACTCAAAGGTGATGAAATCGACTTCGCACCAGCGCTTGTTCATATTGGCCAGGCCGGTCTGCGCGGCGATCGCGCCGGCGCGGTGGGGCGGGACCACGTTCAGCACGTCGGCCTTCACCTTGTCGCCCAGTTCGGAGATGGCTGTGCGGGCGGCGACGTCCACGTCTACCGTCTTGAAGCTTGGGCGGTACTCGATGATGCCGGCATAGCGTTCCTTCCACACCCTCTTGAACAGCGGGCCTTTGCTGACCACGTCTTCGTTGGCGTCGAGCAGCAGGACCTTGGACTTCGGCTTGTGCTGGCTGAAGTAATGGGCTACCTGGCACACACGTTCGTATGGGCCGGGCGGGCAGCGGTAAGGCGCTGGCGGTACGGTCATCACGAACACGCCGCCGTCGTGCATGGCTTCGAGCTGGGCGCGCAGGGCTGTCGTTTGCGGGCCAGCTTTCCAGGCGTGCAGGATCTTGTCCTGCGCGCCTTCCACGCTCATTCCGGGCAGTTCGCTCCACAGGAATTCAATGCCGGGGCTGAGGATCAGGCGGTCGTAGCTGAGCACTTCGCCGCTTAGCAGCTTGACGGTGCGCTTCTCGGGGTCGATGCTGGAGGCGCTGTCGTGCAGGATTTTCACGCCGTGCTTGCGCTGCAGTTCGTCGTAGCTGCGGGTCAGGTCTTGCAGCTTGCGCGAGCCGCCCAGCACGAGGTTGGAGAGCGGGCAGCTGACAAAGCTGGCGTTCGGCTCGATCAGCGTAACGTCGATGCTGCCCTGGCTCCACATGCGTACATGCTTGGCGGCCGTGGCGCCGCCGTAGCCGCCGCCGACCACCACCACGTGGGGTTTGGCCTGGCCGCCCACGCTGGCGCAGCCTGTCGTGGCTGCGAGGATTGCTGCGGCTTGCACAAATGTTCGACGGTCCATGGGGCCTCCTCAATCAGGTTTGCATTGCGTCTTCCACGTAACTGATACGGTCGCGTCCTTCGCGCTTGGAGCGGTACAGGGCTTCGTCCGCAAGGTGCAGCAACTCTGTAGTTGTCGCCTGCTGTTGCGGCGTGAAGGCCACCACGCCAAAACTGGCCGTCACCGGCAGGCCAGCCTCTGCGCCGATGTCGACCGGTTCGCTGCGGATGGCCCGGTGCAGGGCTTCGATGCGCGCCGCGCCGGCGGGCAGCGTCAGGCCTGGCAGCAGCACGATGAATTCTTCGCCGCCATAGCGGCCTACGGAGTCGTAGGAGCGCGTTGCAGCGACCAGGCGGCGGGAAGTCTCCACCAGCACGGCGTCGCCGGCCAGGTGGCCGTGCGTGTCGTTGACGCGCTTGAAGAAGTCCAGGTCGAGCAGGACCAGCACGAAGCTTTCCCCCGTGCGCTGGCATTTGCCGATTTCGCGCTCGAGGATCTCCATCATCGCACCGCGGTTCCAGGTGCGTGTAAGGGCATCTTTCAGGGCGCGCACGCGCAGCGCTTCCTGCGCCTCTTCCAGCTCGCGCGTTCGCTCCTGCACCATGGCTTCCAGCTCTGCCTCGTGGCGCTTGTGGACCAGCAGGCGCATGCGGTGGAACAGCAGGAAGGCGAATATCACTGCGGCGGCGCACAGGGCGTAAAAAGGATAGCTGCGCCACCACGGCGGGGCGATGGAGAATGCCAGCTCAATGGGCTTCGGTTGCACGGCGCCTTCCACATCCACGGCCATGGCCTGGAAGCGGTAGTCGCCGGCCGGCAGCGCTGCGTAGCGCATCTCGGGCAGCACCGATTCGTTCCATTGATCTTCCATTCCGGCCAGGCGATAGCGGTAGCGCAGGCCTTGCCGGCCTTCGAATTGCAGGCTGGCAAGGCGGAATACCACCGGGTCCTGCGCCCATGGCAGGCGCCCGGCATTCGCAGCCAGCGGCCTGCCGCCACGCAGGGCGTCTTCAATCACGGCTTCCGGCGTGCTTACCTCGAACAGCGTTTCGGGGCGCAGCACGTGGGACAGGCCGTTGCTGGTGACGATCCACATCGAGCCGTCCTTGTCTTCGTAGAAGCCCACGCCATTCAAGTCGTTCCACGCCAGGCCGTGAGTCTCGTTCAGCATGCGCCAGCGGCTTCCGTTCCAGACCGCGAAGCCGGCGTCGGTGGCAATCCAGAGCCAGCCGCGGCTGCCTTCGAACATGGCGTACATAGTGCGGTCTTTCAGCACCGGGGCTTCGAAGCGCGTGGCCTTTGCTTCACCCTGCACTTTCAGGTTCCACAGCGCTCCGCCGGTGCTCGCCCAAAGTGTGCCGTTGCGCGAGCACGCGATGCCGTCGAAGGTGCCATCTCCCAGCGCGGAGCGGAACTCCAGCACTTTCCACGCATTGCCGTCGTAGTGCAGGATGTCGGACTGGCTGGGCAGCCAGATGCCGCCTTGCGCGTCCATGCAGCCGGGACTTACCGGGTTTTCGGGGTGGCGGTTGGCGGTGGAAGGCATCTTTACCACCTGCGGTTGCGTGCCGGCCGGAGCGTTTTCGGACAGCGTATAGACGCCTTTCCAGGTGGTGAGCCATAGCTGGCCTTTGCGGTCGGCCAGCACCTGCGAAATGAAGGGCAGCTTGGCCACCAGTTCGGTCTTTTGCGTAGCCGGCAGGTAGCGCATCAGCATGCCGGAATAGCTTCCGGCCCATAGCCTGCCGCTGCTGTCCGTTTCAATGGTGGACCATTGCTGGTCGGCCAGGGCCGGCGGAGTCGGCGGCGTGGTGAACCTGTTCGCGCCCGGCTCCATCACGGCGTGGCCGGAACGGGTGCCGACGTGCAGCCGGCCTTCGCGGTCGCGCTTGACGGAGATGATGACGTCATCCGGCAGCCCTTGCTGTGTGGTCCAGGTTTCCCAGTTGCCGTAGCCGCGCCAGTGCAGCAGGCCGCGGCCGCGCGTTGCCAGCCAGGTGCCTCGGCCCCGATCGCGCAGGATGTCGGTGACGCCGCCGGCGGCATCGAGGCCATTTTCCTTGCCGTAGAACTCCCAGCGGCCCTGGCGCCAGCGCAGCAGGCCGTTGTCGGCGTTGGTCAGCACGTTGCCGCTGTCGTCGATGTGCAGCTCGCTGCGCAGCATGTGCTTGCGCATCAGGTCTTGCGATGGGGTGCGCTCCTCGAAGCGCGAGGCGCCCTGCGGCAGCGTGAAGATGCGCTTTTCGCTGCGGATCCACAGGTTGCCGGCCTTGTCGCTTGCGAAGCTGGTCCATTGGTCGTGCGGCAGGCCTTCCTGCTCGCCGAACACGCGGATGTCCTTTCCGCTGGCCTGGCAGAGCGATGCCTTGCATGCCATCCACAGCGTGCCTTTTTCGTCGACGTGGATGCTGCGGATCGATTTCAGTTCGGCGTGCGCCTGCAGCGTGGCGGCGTCGAAGTACTGGCGGACATTGGTGCGGTCGCCCTGCGCGGACAGCGCAAACAGGTCGCCCTCGCTTGCCAGCAGCGTTTCGCCGGCGGGGCTTTCGGCCATTGGCTGGAGCGGCCATACGGGCAGTTTCTTGCCCTCCCATAGCACAGGGACCAGGCGGCCCTGCTGCAGGCGGTACAGGCTCGCGTGATTGCCGATCCATAGCGCGCCGGACTTGCTGCTGTGTAGCGCGGTGACGAAAGTGTCGTCCATTCCCTGTGTGCTGCCATAACGGCGGAATTCGGCGCCGTTGTAGCGGAACAGGCCATTCTCGGTGCCTACCCACAGGTAGCCGCTGGAATCCTGGGCCAAGGCCGTGAGCGAAAGGTTGCCGAGGCCTTCGCTTTGTCCGAAGTGCTGCAGGGAGATGTGCTGGGCGTTGGCGCCCCAAGTGGTCAACGCCAATGCCGCAGCCAACAGGCTATGGGCCAGTTTGAATCGCATTTTTATTTTTTCTGGGCGGCGAAGTACGCTGCCAATATTTCCAATTGTTCGTCAGTGTACCCTTTGGCGAGCTGGGTCATGATGGTTGCAGGGCGTTTACCGGCCTTGAAGTCTTTCAGGGACTGCAGGAGCTGGTCTTTCGGCTGGCCGGCGAGGGGTGGCAGCGCGTTGCCTTGCGTGGCGCCGTTGGTGCCGTGGCAGCCGGTGCAACTGGCTGCGAGGCGGGCGCCTTGCGGGATGGCTTCTGCGGCGGCAGCGGGGAGCGTGGCGGACAGCGCGAGCGCCAGTGCGGCGATGGTCTTCATGGGCGGACTCCAGGGGTTTCCAGGGGCATGCCCTGGGCGCGCAGGGCCAGGTAGGCTTCGAGGTCTACCAGGTCGGGGGCGCCGTAGGGCGGGACTTCGGCTCGCACGCCGCTCATGCAGTTGCGCAGGCGGCGCTGCAGGCTTCCTACGCCTTGCCATTCAAGGCGGTAGATGGGATAGGCGTTGGCGTGGCCTTGCGGGATGGGGGCGCCGGCCAGGCGCTTGCCGGCATTGTTGTCGTGGCATTGGGCGCAGCTCAGGTTTAGCTGGCCTATGCGGGTGGTGAAGAGTTTCTGGCCTCGTTCGGCGGCTTGTTTTGTTTCTTTGTCGGCTGCGGGCGTCACGGGCATGCCGCGGCTTTGCAGGGCGATGTAGGTTTCAAGGGCTAGCAGGTCTGCTGACTCGGGCTTCAGCGAGGACGCTTTCAGGGCGCCGGTGCGGCATTGGTTGACCTGGTCGGATAGCGTGATTACCTTGCCGGCTGATTGGCTGAAGCGGGGGAATTTTGTGGCGGCGCCGCGCATGCTGGTTTTGGCGTCGGTGTGGCAGGTGGCGCAGGATTTGCCGTTGCCACCCATTGGGGCGGTGCGCCAGAGGGCTTCGCCGTTGGCGACCCAGAGCATGGCGGGGTTTTGGGTGTCGTCGGATTGCAGGGCTTGGGTGGCGGGGGACATGTAGTCGCGGCCGGATTTGCGGTCTGAAACCGGTAAACCAGGGTCAGACCCGGAGGGTCTGACCCTGTCTGCGGCCAGGGTGGTGGTGCTTGTCAGGGCTAGCAGGAGGGCGAACATCGGCTTCATGGTTGCACCACCAACTGCTTTGTTTCGGTTTGGGTGAAGGTGTTGTCGCCGGTCCAGGTGAATTCGAGGGGGCCGCTGGTTGTTGCCTTGATAAAGAAGGCTATGTAGGGGTTGGCGCTCATGGCGGGGTGCAAGTCGGCGCTGATGACTTGCTGGCCGTTGTAGCGGCATTCGAATTTGCGGATGATGTCGCGCGGGAGGGGCTTGCCGTCGGGGCCGGGGCGGAAGCCGGTTTCCATCGTGTGGGCGATCAGGGCGCGCACTTCGATGATTTCGCCGGGCTTCGCTGTCGCGGGCATGTGGATCAGGGCGCTGGCCATGTCAGATGGGCTCCCCTTCGACGCAGGCGGCCAGGGCGACGATTACGTCGACTGTCTGCTGCCACCATTGGCCGTCGCTGGTGCGGGCCAGGGCGGTGAGCGTCTGGCTGGTGGCGAGGCGGATGCGGGTGCTGATTTCGGGCTTGCCGGCCAGGGGCGTCAGCTTGAACCGCACGACGTCGGGCAACGGGTTCTTTTCGTTGAAGATGGCGATGTCGGTGACGTGGGCTTGCTCGGTCATCGGGCTGTCGACCCGTACTGTGATGGGGACTGCGTTGCCGTTGTCGATCAGCTGGGCGATGTCGATCTGGACGCGGCCGCGCTGGATGCTGGCGTTATTGGTGTAGGCGGCGATGGCAGCTGTCATCTCGGCGGGCGTGGCGGACACGGGGCGGACTAGCGCCAGTAACGGCAACGCGGCTAGGAGTTGGCGGCGGGTGGTCATTTCGGTTCTGCGGCCTTGAGCGTGGCGAGGTAGGCGACCACGTCTTCGATTTGCTGCGCGGTGAAGATTGGTTTGTCGCGGTAGGCGGGGGCTACGCGTGTCAGGCCTGCGGTTTTGGCGTACGAGGGCATGATGGTGCTGGGGTTGATGGCGCTGCTGTCTGCGATTCGCTGGCGGAGCTCGGACCTGGTGTAGCGGTCGCCGACGCCTGCAAGGTCGGGGGCCAGGTTGCCTTGGAAGCGCTCTTCCGGGATGGGGGCGCTGTGGCAGAGGAGGCAGAGGCCTACCTGGCGGTTGGCGACGATGGCGCGGCCGGATTCGGCGTTGCCTTCCTGGGCTTGGGCGGCGTTTAGCGTTAGCAGGGCTGCAAGCAAAAACCGGTAAATCTGGGTCAGACCCAAGGGTCTGACCCTGTCTGTTCCGCGGTTGGCGGATGGGGGCATGCTCAGGCTTTCTTCAGGCTGTGGTTCTTCAGGGGGAGGTCGCGAATGCGTTTTCCTGTGGCGGCGAAGATGGCGTTCAGCACTGCGGGGGCGGCGACGGCGATTGTTGGTTCGCCTACCCCTCCCCAGAAGCCGCCGCTTGGCATGACGACCGTTTCGACTTTCGGCATTTCATCCATCTTCAGCACGTTGTAGGTGTCGAAGTTGGTTTGCTCTGCCGCGCCATCCTTGATCGTGATTTCGCCGTACAGGGCCGCACTCAGGCCGTAGACGAAGCTGCCTTCCACCTGGGCTTCGATCTGCTGCGGGTTCACTGCGTGGCCGGGGTCGGTGGCGGCGACGATGCGGTGGATCTTCAGCTTGCCCTCTTTGCTGACCGAGACCTCGGCCACGGCGGCGACGTAGCTGCCGAAGCCCATTGTCTGGGCAATGCCGCGGTAGATGCCTTTCTTCGGTGGCTTGGACCAGCCGGCTTTCTCGGCTACTGCGTTCAGGACTGCCAGGTGTTTCGGGCTGTCTTTCATCAGCTTGCGGCGCAGGGCCAGCGGATCCTGTTTGGTGGCGTGCGCGATTTCGTCGAGGAAGCATTCGACGTAGATCGCATTCTGGTTCAGGTTCACGCCACGCCAGAAGCCCGGCGGCACTGCGGGGTTGCGCATGGCGTGGTCGATCAGCAGGTTCGGGATGGTGTAGCCGAACGAGGCTTCCGGGCCGGGCGGGTTCAGGCCCTGGAAGACCGCCGGGTCCTTGCCGTCCTTGACGTTCTGCGGGAACAGCGCGGCCAGGATCGATTGGCCGGCGATGCGCATGTGCAGCGAGGTTACCTCGCCTTTTGCATCCAGGCCTGCGGTCAGCTTGCATTGCGTGACCGGGTGGTAGCGGCCGTGCTGCATGTCTTCTTCGCGGGTCCAGATCAATTTGATTGGCGTGCCCGGCATTTCTTTTGCGATCTTCACGACCTGGGTCACCCAGTCATGCGTGGCGCCGCGCCGGCCGAAGCCGCCGCCCAGGTGCAGCTTGGTCACGTCGCATTTGGACTGCGGCAGGCCGGCTGCTTCACTGGTGGCGGCCAGGGCGGCTTCGCCGTTTTGCGTCGGGGTCCAGACGTCGCAGCGCTCCGGCATCCACACGGCGGTGGCGTTCATCACCTCCATGGTGGCGTGGTTCTGGTGCGGGTAGCTGTAGATGGCTTCGATCTTGCGGTGGGCGCTGGCCAGGGCGGCCTTGGCGTCGCCATTGCTGTTGCCGACGGCGGCATCGGGCGCGTCCAGGCCGGCCTTGATCCAGGCGGCGGTGTCCTTGCTGTTCATGCCGGCGTTGGGGCCTTTGTCCCATTCGATCGGCAGGGCGTCGAGCGCGCTGCGGGCGCGCCACCAGGTGTCGGCCACCACGGCGACCGCGCTGTCGCCTACCTGCATTACTTTTTTCACGCCGGGCTTGCTGGCGATGGCGGCCGCGTCGAAGCTCTTTACCTTGCCGCCGAAGACCGGGCAGTCCTTGATAGCGGCGTTCAGCATGCCCGGCAGCTTGAAGTCCATGCCGTAGATTTGCTTGCCGGTGGTCTTGTCGACCGTGTCCAGGCGCGCCAGGCGCTTGCCGGCCAGCCTCCAGTCCTTCGGATCCTTCAGCTTGATGTCGGCGGCGGCGGGCGCCTGCAGCTTGCCGGCGGCGTCGGCAACCTTGCCGTAGGTGAGCGTACGGCCGGACGGGGTGTGGGTGATCACGCTTTTCGCGGCCGTGCATTCGGCGGCAGGCACGCCCCACTGGGCGGCGGCGGCCTGCACCAGCATCATGCGGGCTGCGGCGCCGCCCTTGCGCACGTATTCGTGCGATTCGCGCACGCCGCGGCTGCCGCCGGTGGAGAAGCTGCCCCAGACGCGGTTGCGCGCCAGCTGGCGGCCGGGCGAGGGGTATTCGGTGGTGACCTTGCTCCAGTCGCCATCCAGTTCTTCCACCACCAGTTGCGCCAGGCCGGTAAGCGTGCCCTGGCCCATTTCGGAACGGGCGATCCGCACCACGATGGTGTCGTCAGGCTTGACTACGACCCAGGCATTGATTTCCGGTGCATCGGGTACAGCGGCGGCCTGCGCCTGCTGCGCTTCCGCGAACGGGATATGGAAGCCGAACATCAGGCCTGCGGTGGCGCCCAGCGAGCGGCCGATGAAGCTGCGGCGATTCATGGCGCTCATGCTTTGCTCCCTTCGACGATGTCCAGGCCTGCAGTCTTCACGTCGCCGCCCTTGGCGATTACGTGGATCGCCTTGCGCACGCGGTTATAGGTGCCGCAGCGGCAGATATTGGTCATGGCCGCATCGATGTCGGCATCGGTCGGGTTCTTCTTCTGTTTCAGCAGCGCGGCGGCGGCCATGATCATGCCTGACTGGCAGAAGCCGCATTGCGGCACGTCCAGCGCGGCCCAGGCTTTCTGCACGGGGTGGTTGCCGTCCAGGCTCAGGCCTTCGATGGTGACGATCTTCTGGTCGGCCGTCACGGTGGAGACAGGGCGCACGCAACTGCGTGTCGGTTCGCCGTCAATGTGCACGGTGCAGGCGCCGCATTGCGCCACGCCGCAGCCGTATTTCGTGCCGGTGAGTCCGAGCTGTTCGCGGATCACCCACAACAGCGGGGTATCTTCTTCGGCCTCGAATTCGCGTACCTGGCCATTGACGTGCAATTTCATTTCCTGCCTCCGGGGGATAGGGTGGGATGTGAATTCGCGAATCTTACTCTCGTTTTAGCTAACTTGTGTTCGTTCGGGCAATTTTGACTTAGGTCAAAGATTTTGCTGCGTCGCATCAATAGACTTTTACTTACCGAATATCAATGACCACATGAAAGAGGTAGTGAAATGAAGAAAGCAATTTTGGCAATTGTCCTGGGTGGCGTGGCTCTTGGTGCAATGGCACAGGAAACGCCTTGGCAAGTGCGCGCCCGCGCTGTGCACCTGAACCCGGCAGACAAGTCCGACCCGATTCTCGGCGTCGGCCCCTCCGACCTCATCACCGTCAGCAGCAAGACCATTCCGGAAGTGGATGTTTCCTACTTCTTCACCCCGAATATTTCCGCCGAGCTGGTGCTGACCTACCCGCAAAAGCACACCGTCTATATCGATGGCGAGTCCGTCGGCACCTTCAAGCACTTGCCGCCAACCCTGCTGGCGCAGTACCACTTCACCCCGTCCTCCCAGGTCAGCCCTTACGTTGGCGTGGGCGTGAACTGGACCACCTTCTCCAAGAACAAGATCCTGGATGGCGCAGGCAGCCTGGAGCATGACAGCTTCGGCCTGGCCCTGCAGGCTGGCCTGGACTACAAGCTGGACAAGAATTGGTCGCTCAACGTGGACATCAAGAAAGTGCAGATCCGCAGCGACGTGCTGTTGGCAGGCACCAAAGTCAGCAAGGTCAAGGTTGACCCGGTACTGTTCGGCGTGGGCGTAGGCTACCGGTTCTGATAGCTGATGTTTAATTGCTGAACAAGCCGCCCTGCACCTCCGCGCGCAGCTCCTGGGCCAGCGCGCGGCGGCGCGGGTCGGTGGCGAAGTAGCCGATGTCGACTGCAACGCCTTTCGACTCAAGGTGAATCAAGTCGCCGTAGCGGGCGGGCATCTGCAGCCGCAGGAAATAGAGTTCGAGCTGCGTTACGCTCATCTTGCCGGCGGAGACCTGTTCCACCAGCAGCTTGCCGTTGGCGAGCACGATGTGCTCGTAGTCCGTGGCATGGCGGGCGAAGTAAAGGAAGGCAGCCGCCACGGCCGTCATTTCCAGCACGGTGAACAGCAGTACCTGCCACATGCCGATCATCATGAAGCCTGTTGCGACGGCAAACGAGAACAAGCACATGAACGCGTAGGCCATCCCCATCTGCTGGGGCGACAATGAGCAATTGCGCCGCAGAAGCCATTCCCTGCGTTCCCTGAGCAAGTCCCGGTTCATGGGAATATTCTAGGCACAACTTGCTGGCAAAGGCAAAATGTCCGTATTGCTTCCCGGCCCCGCTGTAGACATTTCTTCCACACGGGGCAGGGTGAAGATGAAAACGGCGCCTTCGCCGGGCTTGCTGCGGGCTGCCAGCGTGCCGCCATGGGCTTCCGCCAGCTGGCGCGAGATGTACAGGCCCAGCCCCAGGCCGGCCGGCATGCCTTCCATTTTTCCGCGCTCAAAGGGCTCGAAGATTTTCGGCAGCACTTCTTCCGGAATGCCGACGCCCTGGTCGATCACTTCGATGCGCGCGTTCTGGCTGTCGGCATGCAGGCGCACGTCGACCGGCTTGCCGCCGCCGTAGCGCAGGGCGTTGTTGATCAGGTTGACGATCACCTGCTCCACACGGAATTCATCCCAGCATCCGGCCACCGGCTGCACGATCGACAGCCGCAATTCGCTGTGCATGTCGGCGGCGTGGTGCGACAGGTCGCCGACGATGCGCTGCAGCAGCGCTTCCAGGTCGACCCGGGCGGGGCGGATCGAGAGCTTGCCGGCGCGGATGCGCGAGACGTCGAGCATGTCGTCGATCAGGCGCACCATGGCGTGGATCTGGCGCATGTCGCGCGCCACCATGCGCTCCAGCTGCTCCGGCGCGAAGTGGTCCATATTGCCGCGCTCGAGCTGCAGCTTGCGCATCTGGGCTTCCAGGTAGAGCGTATTCAAGGGCGTGCGCAGTTCATGCGCCACCATCGACATGAACTGGTCGCGCATTTCAAGCGCGCGCTGCAGCTCCTGCTGCACGGCGTTCAGTTCGCGCACGGTGGCTTCGCGCTGGTCCACGATCTGCCGTACTTCCTGCTTCTGGCGGAACAGGTCGACGAAGACATTGACCTTGCTCTTCACCGCTTCCGGATCGAGCGGCTTGTAGAGGAAGTCCACCGCGCCCGCTTCATAGCCCTTGAAGGCGTAATTCAGCTCCTTGCCGGCGGCGCTCACGAACACGATGGGGATGTGGCGGGTCTTGCCGGTACCGCGCATCAGCTCCGCCAGCTCGAAGCCGTCCATGCCCGGCATCTGCACGTCCACAATGGCCAGCGCGAATTCATGTTCCAGCAACAGGGCCAGCGCTTCTTCGCCGGTGCGGGCCTGGTAAATCACGCGGTCGTCGGCGCGCACCAGGGCATTCAGCGCCCGCAGGTTCTCCGGCAGGTCGTCTACCAGCAGGACATTGGTCGGTTCCATCAGCGCATCTCCAGCATCAGCAATAGCTGCTTGATTTGTTCCAGCGGCAGTACCAGGTCGGGCGGGCGGACGCGGATCGCTTCCAGCGGCATCACGCCGACATTGGCTTCTTCCGGGTCCTGCACCACCGTCAGGCCGCCCGCCCTGCCGATGGCGGCCATGCCTTGCGCTCCGTCGTCATTGGCGCCGGTGAGCAGGATGCCCGCCAGGCTGGCGCCGTAAACGTCCGCCGCTGATTCCATAGTAATGTCGATTGCGGGACGTGCAAAGTGCAATGGCGCATCGCAGCTCAGGGAAAAACTGCGTTCATTTTCCAGCAACAGGTGGTAACCGGCTGGCGCAAAATACAGGGTACCCGGAATGACGTCCTCCTTGTCGCCCGCTTCACGCACCGGCAGCTGCACCCTTTGCTGGAACACCTCCACCAGCTGATTTTGCCGACCGCTTCTTACATGCAGCACAACGACTATCGGTAAGCGGTAGCCGCGCGGCAGCGCCGGCAGTACCTGCATCAATGCGTTAACGCCTCCGGCCGACGCGCCGATGACAACCGCCTCGAACTGGCGGCCCTGCAGGGCCATGTCTAGCGAAGGATCGGGTCGCATTATCTTTTCCTGAACAGGCGATCGCGCTTGGCGAGCACTTCGAATTTTGGCCCGTAAGACGAGAAGTCGATGCTCTCCTTGCTCCCCAGCCCAAGGAAGCCGCGGTGGCAAAGCGACTCGTGGAACAGGCCGAGCGCCCTTTCCTGCAGCTTCTTGTTGAAGTAGATCATTACATTACGGCAGCTGATGAACTGGGTTTCGGCGAACACCGAATCGGTGGCCAGGCTATGATCGGCGAACGTGACGTTCTCGCACAGCGAGCGGTCGAACAGGGCGGCGTTGTAGGCGGCCGTGTAGTAGTCGGAAAAGGCGCGCCGGCCGCCCGCGGCCTGGTAATTGGCCGTGTAGGTGCGCATGTTCTCCAGCGGGAACACGCCTTTCCTGGCCTTTTCCAGCGATTGCGGGTTGATGTCGGTGGCGTAGATGATGCTGCGCTCGAGCAGCCCTTCTTCTTTCAGCAGGATGGCGAGCGAATACACCTCTTCGCCGGTACTGCAGCCGGCGACCCAGATCTTCAGCGAGGGATAGGTGCCCAGCACCGGCATCACGTGCTCGCGCAAGCCGATGTAATAGGTCGGGTCGCGGAACATCTCCGTGACGGGGATGGTGAGGTATTGCAGCAGCTGGCTGAAGGCGCTGGGTTCGTGCAGCACGCGCGATTGCAGCTGCGAGACAGTGGCGCAGCCCATTTCGGCCATGGCGTGCAGCACGCGGCGTTTTTGCGAGGCGCCGGTGTAGTCGCGGAAGTCGTAGCTGTAGCGCAGGAAGATGGCTTCCATCAGCATGCGCAGCTCGATTTCAACGCTGCTGATTTGCGCGCCGTCGCTCATCACACCGTGTCCAGGGCTGGCATCCACACCCGCAGCAAGGAATACAGGCGGGACAAGTCGATCGGCTTGGCCAGGTAGTCGTTGGCGCCGGCAGCCAGGCATTGTTCCTGGTCGTCCTTCATGGCCTTGGCGGTGATGGCGATCACCGGCAGGCGGGCGAAGCGCGGGTCGGCGCGCAGGCGGCGCGTGGCTTCCAGGCCGTCCATGACGGGCATCATGATGTCCATCAGCACCAGGTCGATGTCGGGCACGGCATCGAGCTTGTCGAGGGCTTCGTGGCCGTTGCGGGCGATTTCCACCAGGGCCCCTTTCTGTTCAATGGCGCTGGTCAGGGCGAAGATGTTGCGCACGTCGTCGTCCACCAGCAGGATGCGGCGGCCTTCGAACACACGGTCGCGGCTGCGCACCGCCTTCAGCATGGTCTGCCGCTCGCTGGAGAGCTGCGACTCGACCTTGTGCAGGAACAGGGTGACCTCGTCCAGCAGGCGCTCGGGCGAGCGGGCGCCCTTGATGATGATGGAGCGCGAGTACTTCGACAGCTCGGCTTCTTCGGCGCGCGTCATGCTGCGTCCAGTATAGACAATCACTGGCGGGAAGCTGGCGATTTCCTGCTGCGACATCAGTTGCAGCAGTTCGCTGCCCTGCATGTCGGGCAGCTTCAGGTCCATGATCATGCAGTCGAAGATGGTGGAGCGCAGCTGTTCCAGCGCCTCGGCGCCGCTGGCGACCGGAGTGATGGCAATGTCTTCGTCTTCGATCAGCTTGACCATGCTGTCGCGCTGGCGGGCGTCGTCTTCCACCAGCAGGATGTGCTTGATCTTTTGCGTGAAGCGGCGCTCCAGGCGGTCGAATATGGCCAGCAGCTGGTTGCGTTCGGCGGGCTTGCGGACGTAGCCGATGGCGCCCAGGTGCAGGGCCGCTTCGCCGCTGTCGGTGGCGCTGATCACATGCACGGGAATGTGGCGGGTCTGCGGGTTGTCCTTCAGCACCTGCAACACCGACAGGCCGGAGCGGTCGGGCAGGCGGATGTCCAGCATCACGGCTTGCGGCTGGTGCTCTTGCGCCAGTTGCAGGCCTTCCTCGGCGGTGAAGGCGACCAGGGCGCGATAGTTGGCTTCGTGCGCCAGGTCGTACAGGATGCGGGCGAAATCGGGGTCGTCTTCGATGATGAGGACTTTTCGTTCCGGTGGCGGCGCGGCGGCGCGGTCGTCGTCGAAGGGGCGTTGCGCAGCGCTTGCGTCGGCAGCTCCCGCCCTGGAGTCCGGCGAAACCGCAGGCGAGGCTGCCGGCGTGTCCGGCTTGCCAGCGTCTGCCGCAATCGGCGGCGGCGCTTCCTGCGGCGCGGCCACAGCCCACTGCGTCGGCAGCAGCAGGGTAAACGTGCTGCCCTGTCCTTCAACGCTGGATAACTCGACTTCGCCCCCCAGCAGGCGCGCCAGGTCGCGCGAAATCGACAATCCCAGCCCGGTGCCGCCAAAACGCCGGCTCGGCGTGCCGTCGCCCTGCTGGAAGGCGTCGAAAATCTTGCCTTGCTGCTCCTGCCGCACGCCAACGCCAGTATCGATCACCGCAAAACGCAGCAAGCCCGCTTCGCCCGGCGACACGCGCAGGATCACCTTTCCCTTGTCGGTGAACTTGACCGCGTTGGACAGCAGGTTCTTGAGGATCTGCTCGAGCCGCTGGCGATCTGTGTAAACCTTCTCGGGCAGGCCAGGCAAGAGATCGATCACGAATTCAAGCTGCTTGTCCCGCGCCAACGGCGCAAAGACCGCTTCCAGGCCGTCAATCACCGACTGCAGCGCGACATCCTCCGGCGCCAGTTCAAGCTTGCCCGCCTCCACCTTCGAGATGTCGAGGATGTCGTTGATCAGCGCCAGCAAGTCGTTGCCGGCGTTGTAGATGGTTTGCGCAAACCGCACCTGCTCCTCATTGAGGTTGCCCTGCGCGTTATCGGCCAGCAGCTTGGCCAGGATCAGGGAGCTGTTCAGGGGCGTGCGCAGCTCGTGCGACATATTTGCCAGGAATTGCGATTTGTATTCGCTGGCCCGTTCCAGGTCGCTTGCCCGCGCCTCCACGTCAATCCGGGCGGCTGCCAGGGCGGCATTGCGCTGGTCCAGCAGCTCCGCCTGCACGGCGAGTTTTTCGTTGCTCTGTTCCAGCTCCAGCTTTTGCGCTTCCAGGCTGGCCTGCGAGCGCTCCAGCACGCGCGATTGTTCTTCCAGCTCTTCGTTGGCAGTACGCAGCTCTTCCTGCTGCACTTGCAGCTCTTCGTTCAGGGACTGGGTTTCCACCAGCACTTCGGCCAGGCGCTGGCGCGCGACTGTCGCCTCGATCGCCATGCCGACGTTGCCCGCCACCAGTTCAAGGAAGTCCAGCTCGCGCCGCCCCACCTCGCGCAGGAAGCCCAGCTCCACCACGCCGTTGACGCGGCCATCACTGTGCACGGGCAGCAGCACAAGCTGTTGCGGCGCGCCGTCGCCCAGCGACGACGACACCTTGATATAGCCGGCCGGCAGCTGCGCCATGTGCACAATGCGCCTGGTGCGCGCGGCCTGGCCTACCAAGTTTTCGCCTGGCATCAGTTGCTGGCCCCTGGCTTCATCCTCATGGCTGAAGCCATAGGCCGCCGTGCGCTCCAGCGAGCCGTCCGGCTTCAACACATAGAACGACGCCACCGCCACGTCCAGGTAGCGCGCCATGAATTCCAGCAGCGTCGACGACAGCAGCGGCAGCGCCATCTGGCCGATGCCCTGTTCGGCAAGCTGGGTCTGGCCTTCGCGCAGCCATGCCTGGTGCTGCAATTGGAAAGCATGCGTGTGCTGTTCCTGCAGCGCGTCGCGGTAGACGTCCGACAATCGCACCAGGTCGCGCCGCCCCAGCCAGGCGAGCAGGCTGCTTACCGCCAGGCTGACGGCGAGGAAAATCGCCACCGTCCAGAAGCCCACCACCCGCACCGCAGCGCCCCGATCGGCGCGCTGCCGCTCTTCATGCTCGATAAACGCGCGAAATTGTTCGCGCAGTTCGTCAAAAGGGATTTTCCCGGCGCCGGCGCGCACCATGCTGAGGTAGTCGCCTTGCTGGCGGCGGGCGGCAATCAACTGGTCCGCGGCACGCAGCCAGGCCTGGTGCTGGGCGCGGATATGGCGCAGGCGCTCGACCTGGGTGGTGTCGTCCTCCACCAGCTCACGCAGCGATTCGGCAGAGGTGTCGAAGCGCGGGCGGGAGGCGATATAGGGCCTGAGGAAGGCATCATCGCCCGTCAGCAGGAACCCGCGCATGCCGCTTTCCATATCGACCGCCAGCCTGCGCAATTCCTGTGCGTTGCCGATCGCGCGCTCGGTGGATTCCACCGCGCTCCAAGTGCTCATCAGGTAAGCGAACAGCACCACGAAAATGCCGGCAGCAACAATCCCGCCAAGCAGCGGGATTTTCACGTTGCGGTTGAGAATTCGGCGAAAGCCCTGGTCGTCGATGGTCGAATTTCTTTGCATGAAATGGTCGGACAGTCATCGGGAAGATTCCAGTGTACGCCTACGGCGGAGCTTGCGCGGCAATCGTGCGCGGGGGGCTATAATTGCTTTCAAACCAATCACTTCCTACCGCCCATGCGCAAGATCCTGACTGTAGTGCCGCTGTTTCTGCTGGCTGGCTGCGTTAATGATTCCGCAACGTTCTATGCGGACGGCACGCGCGAACACACCTTGACCGTGCGGCGGCAGCAGGAGTTTTTCTGGAAAGAAGATGCGCAGTACACGCTGATGGCCGCGCGCCTGCCGGAATGCCAGCGGGCGATCCCGTTGGGCGAGATGCCGCTGGAAGGACTGGAGTTCGAACTGTTCGCCAGCGGCGATAACGTCTGGAGCCTGCGCGCCGGGAAATATGTCTGGCAGGTGGAGACCCAGGGCTGCACCCTGGTCGCCGAAGGCGGCAGCACCACCGCCACCGGGACCAGGCTCGGGACCTATACTGCAGAGAGCAAGAAGTCGAAGATGCGCTTCGATGCGGAGGCCACGCCAGCGGCGACCGCGCCTGCTCCCGCTGCTGCATCGCCTGACACTCCGCCTGCGCAGCAATAGACCCCGGCTCAGGCGATATCCACGACCACCTTGCCGCCTCCACTCGCTGCGTGCGCCTCGTTGGCTTCCGCCAGCGTGAAGCGTCCCGCGTTCAACTGCACCGACAATTTGCCCGCATCCACCAGCCGCGCGGCCTCGCGCAGGATTGCCCCGTGCGCCGCCCTGCCTTTGCCGGACAACAGCGGCAGCAGGGTGAATACGCCGGAATAGCTGGCAGCCCGGAATGAGAGCGGCGCCAGGGAATGCGTACCCCAGCCAAGGGCGGTGACCACGTGCCCGCTGTATTCGCGAACCAGGCGGAATGATGCATCCAGCACTTCGCCGCCGATGGTGTCGTACACGATGTCGAATTCTTCGCCTTCCGCCTGCTCGAGGAAACGCGCTCCCATGGCTTCGATCGATTCCCGCTGGGCAGGGCGGCCCGTTGCCGCGACCTGTGCGCCAAAGGCCAGTGCGAGCTGCACGACCATGCGGCCAACACCGCCTGCGCCGCCTTGCACCAGGACGGACTGGCCAGGCTGGACGCGCGCCCGGTCGACCAGGCCTTCCCACGCGGTGATGAAAGCCAGCGGAATGGCCGCTGCCTCGCGCAGGCTGATGGTGCTGGGCGCATGTGCCAGCAGGTCGGCATCGACTGCGGCATATTCAGCCAGCGAGCCCTGCACCCCGCCCACGCCTCCCGTCATGCCGAAAACAGCGTCGCCCGCGGCGAAAGCGGTAACGCCGGCGCCAACCGCTTCCACCACGCCTGCCATGTCGATGCCCAGCACCGCCGGCAATGGCATGCGCGCATGGGCCGCCTTGCCTGCGGCGATCTTGAGGTCGAGCGGATTGACCGCGCTGGCATGGATGCGCACCAGCACCTGCCCTGCGGCCGGCGCCGGCTTGGCAATGTCGTTTTGGACCAGCGGCTGGCCTGCTGCTGTGAGAATCATGGCTTTCATGGCAAGAACTCCTGTTGGTTTCGATAGCTGCCAGTGTAGGCAGCAGCGGGCGAGGGAAAAACAGGGGCCGGCTGCAAACAGAATCCACGAATTGTGGATAATGGCGTGATGGACAAACTTGATGCCTTGCGCGTGTTCTGCGCAGTTGTGGAAACCGGCGGCTTCTCGCGCGCGGCGGAAAAGCTGGGCATTTCGACGTCGTCCGTCACGGCGCAAGTCAATGCGCTGGAAGCCCATTTCCAGGTCAAGCTGATGAACCGCACGACGCGCAGCATGTCGCTCACTGGCGAAGGACGGGAGTGCTACGAGCAGGCGCAGCGCCTGCTGTCGGGAATGGAAGAGCTGGAGGCGAACCTGCAGCACTCGGTACGGGAAGCGCGCGGCACCTTGCGCGTCAACATGCCGGGCCTCGTGTCACGCATTTATGTTGCGCCGGCATTGCCGCGCTTCCTCGCTCGCCACCCCGGCATCCTGCTCCAGGCCAGCGCCAGCGACCGCCTGGTGGACATGGTGGAAGAAGGGTACGACGTCGTCGTGCGCCTGGGCGAAATCGGCGATGCGCGCCTGATCGCGCGGCAATTGCTGCAAACGCACTTCATTTGCTGTGCATCGCCGGGCTTCGTCGCCCAGCATGGCGCGCCTGCGGCGCCGGGTGAGCTGGCAGGCTTCGAGTGCCTGCATTTCGTGCTGCCGCGCGCCGGCCGCCTGCGCGAGTGGCAGTTCGCGGATGGCCTGGCGTTCACGCCGCCGGCGCGCGCCTCGTTCGACCATGTGGATTCCGTGGTCGAAGCATGCAAGGCCGGCGCCGGAATCGGCCAGTTCCTCTCGCTTTCGGTGGAAGAAGAACTGCGCAGCGGCGCCCTGGTGCCGCTGCTCGCCGAATACCAGGCGCCCGGCCCTGCACTGACCGCGCTGTACCAGCAGCGGCACCAGCGCGCGGCCAAGGTGCAGGCCTTCATCGACTTCCTCGGCGAAGTTTTCGCTTAGGCTGCCTTTTCGCTGTCCAGGTGCGACAGCTGGTAGTCGTTATAGCGGCCACCGGCAGCGGCGCCTTGCGGCACGATCAGTTCCAGCGCTTCCAGGTCGGATTGCAGCAGCACCGCGTCAAGCGCACCCAAGGCTTCCTGCAGGCGGGCACGGGTACGGGCGCCGACCAGCGGGACAATGTCCGTGCCTTGCGCCATCACCCAGGCAATCGCCAGTTGCGCCACGCTGATGCCCTTGGCCTGCGCCACAGCACGCATGCGTTCCACCAGTTCCAGGTTGTGCTTCAGGTTCTCGCCCTGGAAGCGCGGGCTGTGCTGGCCGCGGTAATCCTGTTCGCCTTCGCGCTGCGCCGTCCAGTGGCCGCTGATCAGGCCACGCGACAGCACGCCATACGCGGTGATGCCGACACCCAGTTCGCGCGCCGTCTGCAACAGGCCATTTTCGATGCCGCGGGAGATCATCGAGTATTCGATCTGCACGTCGGTGATCGGATGCACGGCATGCGCGCGGCGCAGGGTTTCTGCGTTCACTTCGGACAGGCCGATATGCCGCACGTGGCCCTTGCGCACCTGCTCTGCGATGGCGCCGACGGTGTCCTCGATCGGCGTGGCGGGATCGAGGCGCGATGGGCGGTAGATGTCGATGTAGTCGGTGCCCAGGCGGCGCAGCGAATACGCCAGGAAATTGGCCACTGCCTGCGGACGCGAATCGTAGCCGATAAAGCCGCCGTCCGGATCGCGCAGGGCGCCGAACTTCACGCTGACCTGCACCTGCCCGCGGTCGCGGCCCTGAAGCGCTTCGCCCAGCAGCAATTCATTGTGGCCCATGCCGTAGAAATCGCCGGTGTCGAGCAGGGTGACGCCGGCATCCAGCGCGGCGTGGATGGTGGCCAGGCTTTCGGCGCGGTCGGCCGGGCCGTACAGGTCGGACATGCCCATCAGGCCGAGGCCAAGCTGGGAGGTTTGCGGGCCGGTGCTGCCAAGTTTGCGGGTTTCCATGTGTGATCTCCAGGTGGGGTTTCGATGGAGACCATTGTGCTATTATCGAATCCAACAATAAATGCATCGTTTATTACATCTTTATTCGGCAATAGATAACAATGGACCAGTTGAAAGCCATGCAGGTCTTCGTGGCGGTGGCCGACAGCAAGAGCTTCACCCAGGCCGCCGAACAGCTTGACCTGCCCCGCCCCACCGTTACCAATGCCGTGCAGGCCATCGAGCAGCAGCTTGGCGTGCGGCTGCTCCAGCGCACCACGCGCAAGGTCAGCCTGACGGTTGAAGGGCAGCTTTATGTGGAGCGCTGCCGTGCCCTGCTCAATGAGCTGGAAGACATCAACGCCCTGTTCCTGACCGACGGCCGCAAGCCATCAGGGACGATCCGGGTCGACCTGCCGGAACGCATTGCGCGCCTGAGCGTGATTCCTGCGCTGCCGGATTTCTTCCAGCGCTACCCGGAGATCAAGATCCGCGTCGGCGCCAATGACCGCATGGTGGACCTGGTGGGGGAAGGGATCGATTGCGCGGTGCGCGCAGGGGTGCTGCGGGATTCAACCCTGGTGGCCAAGCCGCTGGGGGCGATGGTGCAGGTGAATGTGGCTGCGCCGTCCTACCTGGCGGCGCATGGCACGCCGCAAACGCTGGAGGATTTGCGGGAACACTGGGCGGTCAACTATTTCTCCACCCAGACGGGGCGCGATCTGCCCTGGGAGTATGTGGTGGATGGGGAGGTGAGGACACTGTCCGTGCGCAGCAGGGTGTCGGTCGGGAGTTCGGAGGCCTATCTGGGGGCTTGCCTGGCGGGGATTGGACTGGCGCAGATTCCGCGGCCGGGGATCGAGCACTTGCTCGCCAGCGGGGAATTGGTGGAGGTGCTGCCGGGGTGGCGGCCGGCGCCGCTGCCGGTGTCGATTATTTATTCGCACAACCGGCATTTGTCGCCGAGGGTGCGGGTGTTTGTGGATTGGCTGGCGGAGGTTTTGCGGCTGGGCTGATTTAAACCCGGTAAACCAGGGTCTGACCCAAGGGTCAGACCCGCATAAGCGGCTGCCGCATGTCGGGGTCAGACCCTTGGGTCTGACCCGGGTTTACCGGGTTTCGACGCCCGCCCGCAAAGTGTCGGCCAGCGCCAGGCCAGCCGGCAGCTTGCCCACCAGCTTCTGCGCCTGCGTGAGATTACGCTGCTTGAACCCATCCGGCGCATTGGCAAAGTCCTGCGCCAGTCCCGCCGCCGCAGCCTCGATCCGCGCCGCATCGCCCGGCGTAGTATCGATCAGCGCCGACAGGTAAGTCACACCCCACTGAATACGCGTCGCCGGCCCGACCGCCGAACGCCACGCCTTTTCATACCAGTCCAGCATGCCCGGCAAATCACCGCGGCGCTTGGCCGCCGACGCGAGGCTCAGCTTGAAGTAATACGGCGCATGCGATTCCACCAGCACCGATTGCAGCAACGCCTCTGCCTCAGCATGCAGGCCAGCATCGTTCAGCGCACTCACCGCCGTGTTGACCAGCGTATGCCGGCCATACTTGTCATCCACCAGCGCCAGCGCCTGTTCAATACGCGTACGCACCAGCTGCGGCAAGCCTTCCGCTGCAAACCCCATGCGCGACATGCGCACCTGCAGGCGCACGGCAGTCAGGCGATCCGGCGCTGACAGCCACATATCTTCAGCCCAAACGTGCGCAGCGTTGCCCATCGCAGTTGCCAGTTCGGCGTGACGCGCCGGCGCAGCACGCACCAGCAGATGGCCGCTATTGCCGAAGATGTCCATATTCGCGCGCGCCACGCGGGCATCGCCCAGCACTTTCAACAGGAATTCAGGCGACGAGGCATCCACCACACGGCCGGCTTGCGCGACCATCGCATGCAGGCGCAGGCGCGTAGCCGCATCCTCCACCTGGCGCGCAGCAGCCGGCGCCTCGCCTGGAATGGCGGCAGCAGCCAGTTGCGACAGGGTGGCCAGCGTCACGCCCAGGTCGCGGCCGTGCAGCAGCACGCCTTCATCGGTATCCCACGAATAATTCGACAGCAGCGTCCATTCGGACGGCGACAGGGCGCGCGTGCCGTCCAGCGCCGCGGCCATCGACTCGCCCGCAGTGTGGCCGGCAAAGCGCGCAGCCATCAGGGCTTCGCCAAACAGCTCGCCATCGAGTTCGCACGGCAGGCGGGTGATTTCGCTGCCATCCGGGTGGTACATCACCATGGTCGGATAGCTGCGCAGCTTCAGGCGCGCCGCCATCGCCTGCGCGTTCGGGCTGTCGCCATCGAGCTGGATCGCCACCATGCTTTGCAGCTTGGCCGGAAATTCTTCGCGGCCGAAGATTTCGTACTTGACCCGGTTGCACGGCGGGCACCACACAGCGCCCCAGTACAGGAACAGCGGACGGCCGGCAGCACGGGCTGCCTCCAGGGCGGCGTCAAAACCGCCTTCGAACCACTCGATCGCGTCTGCCATGGATCAGGACTCGCGGGCCAGCGCCAGGAATTCGGTGCGCATTGCCAGGTTAGGCTGCAGTTCGCCCAGCATGGCGGAGGTCACGGTCTCTTCGCCGGCGGTGCGGATGCCGCGCGATTCCATGCACAGGTGGCGGCACTTGACCACCACGCCCACGGCTTTCGGCTCCAGCACTTGCATCAGCGCTTCGGCGATCTGCATGGTCATGCGTTCCTGCACCTGCAGGCGCTTGGAGAACACGTCCACCAGGCGGGTCAGTTTGGACAAACCGACAATTTTGCCATTTGGTACATAACCCACGGTCGCCTTGCCGAAGAACGGCGCCAAGTGGTGCTCGCAATGGCTGTACACCGGGATGTTCTTCACGACGATCAGTTCGTTGTACTGTTCGGCGCCATCCTCGAAAGCCTTCAGCACTTCCGCCGGATCCTGGCCATAGCCGGAAACCCAGTGTTTCCACGCCTTGTGGACGCGGTGCGGGGTTTCGATCAGGCCCGGACGGTCCGGGTCTTCGCCCAGGTGCTCCAGCAGGCGGCGCCAGTCGGCTTCGGTGAATACTTCTTTAGTCATGATTGCAAGAACCGTGAAATGTGGAATCTAATCCACCAGTATACAGCGTTCAGGGTCGGTTCGCTGCCAGCAGCTCGCTGGCGATGGATACCGTATGCGACAGTGTTGGCCACTCGTCATCCGGGCCAAACCAGCGCGCATCGCTGATTTCGTTGGGATCGGTGACGATCTCTCCGTCCAGGTATTCGGCGGTGAAGGCGATCATCAGCGAATGCGGGAAGGGCCAGGACTGGCTGCCGAAGTACTTGAGGTTGTGTACGCGCAGGCCGACTTCCTCGAACACTTCGCGATGCACCGCCTCCTCCACCGATTCGCCGGCTTCGAGGAAGCCGGCCAACGCGGTATAGCGTTTGTAGGGCGAGTTGGCATGCGCGGCCAGCAGGCGCTGGTTGCCTTTTTTGATCAGCACCATCATGGCCGGCGAAATGCGCGGATAGGCCAGGTGGCCGCAGGCGGTGCAGCGCATGGCACGCTCGCCGGGCGCCAGCAGCATTGGCGAGGAGCAAGCGCCGCAGAAGCGGTGGGTGCGCGCCCATTCGGCGATCTGGAAGCCGCGCCCTGCCACGCCGAGCAGGCCGTCATCGACTGCGCCGAACAGTGCGCGCAGGCCAATGTAGGCATGGCCTTCCAGCGGCGGCGTGTCGTGCGGCGCCTGCGCAACCTGCCAGTAGCGGCCTTCCCAGGTACCGAGCGGCATGGCTCCGGCCAGTTCCAGGCCGGCGGCCAGCAGCTCCGCATGCGGCGGCAGGGCCAGGCTTTCCTCCCGCAGCAGCAGGCGGTCTTTGTGGAAGACCAGGGTCTGGATATCGGCAGCCGGAGCGGGCTGGATCAGGGGCAGGAAACCTTCAGGCGTCTGGAGCATGGCTTTTCATATAGTCCTGGCAACAGGGCGATGATATCAGCCTAGTCCTTGTAGTGCATGTAGAGCGCAAATGGCAGTGCAAACAGCACGGCCAGCCAGGGGAAGAAGCCAATGACCTTGGCAAGCGCCAGGATGAAGAGGCTGAGCGCCCCGATCCCGACCACCAGGCCGAGGCGGCTGACCCACTTGCTCTCGGCAGGAGGCTTGGCTTCCGCCACCGGCATGGGCTGGAACGGCGGCTCCTGAGCCGCGGCTTGCACCGGCTGGCGTGGCGGCGGCGGTGGCTGGAGCCGGGACAGTGGCGCGTCCTGCCAGGCGCCGGCCGTTACGCGGTCGATGTTGGCGGCGCGCAGCTGCACCTCGCCGATCCAGCTCGCGAGGCGCTTGCCCCAGTGGAGAAAGGCCTCCGCGCCTTCCTCATCCAGGAAAAGGAGATGGGCGCTGTCATTTTTGGGATTGGTGTCGTTGTCGAACTTCCCTTGTTCGAGGTCCAGCGTGGCCAGGATCCTGTGCGCCAGGGCGTCGGCGTCTTTCGCCACAAACAGCGGCTTCTTTGCCCATTCTGCGCTCTCCCGCGTATAAGCAAAGTATGGTTCGGCCGGCACGGAACCCGAAGGAACCGGAATATCCAGGTCCGCAGCAATTGCGGCGGCCAGCTTCTTCCAGTCCGTTGGCGGCACTTCGAGCTGGCCCGGCCGCTCTTCGACGCACAGGTAGCAATCGACCTCGCCGCCATAGCTGGCCGCATTGGGGACGTGCTGGCCGTCCACCTCCCGCGTGGCCCGCTCCCTGCCGACTGCCCAGAGCTGGTAGCGGTCGGCATAGTGGACCGCCACCACCTGGCTGCACCGGTCCAGCGCCTGCGGCGCCTCAACGCCGAGCACCGCAGCGCTATGCAGCGACAATCGCGTTGCCCCGCCTTGTGCCAGGATGGCCAGCCACTGGGTGAAGTCATCCGCCAGCAAGGCATTGCCGGCAAGCTCCCTGAACTGCAGCCGCGCGCCGAAAAAGATACTGTGGCGGTACCAGTCCTCGAGCGCAAGATCCTTGCGCAGGAAACTGCTGCCATAACTTACCAGGGCAACCTGGCGCTGGATCGCTTCGCGTTCGCGTCTCATTGGGTCCAGTTCATTTGATTGAGATCCCGCTGGATCTCGCTCCGGATCAACGGGGAAAGTGAACGCCACACTGCCCCCTGCAGCACGCATTGGGTAATCGTGTTGGTGGACGCAGGGTCCGTCTGCCCGTACACGTACCATTCGCCATAGAAGCAAAGGGTGACAGTCCGTTCGCCGCCCAGCGTCTTCGAAAAGCCGCCGATACTGCCACTCTCGCCTTGCTCGCGCGTCCAGCCACGACCCTCAAGACCCAGCAGGGCGCCGGTAGTGACGATGCGATCACGCCATTCCGGCAGGGTCTTGCCGTCCAGCGCAGCTTCGTCAATCCGGTAGGTTGTGCGGCTCAATTGTTCGAAGGGCTGCAGCAATTCGTAATCGGCGAACAGTTGGCCGAACGCGACGACATCGGCCTCCGCCAGTTCCAGCCGGTGCGGTATGCCGATGCTCGCATCCTCCGGCAACAGCACCATGTTGTCGCCGGCATCGGTGTAGCTCAAGTCTTCAGCGACACGGAACGGGGTAATGAGCCGGCCATCCGCATCGTAATTGCCCCATGCCAGGCGCAATGCCAGGTTCCGCAACAGGGGATGGCGCACCAGCAGCGCCTCGAATTCTTCAAGTGTCCAGCGCCTTTGTTCGCACATGGCGGCTTCCAGGCGCTTGACCTGAGCGCTGGCAACGATCTTGGCCTGCTTCTTGAGGTCTTTGTACTGCTGCACAGACGCCTTGGCTACGGCTTCGTCATCCTTGCTGTTTGGCTTGGGCAGGTCCTTGAGGCGCTTGCCATCGCTGTCGCAAATATATGGCGCCAGCTGTTCGTCAAAGCGTACCTGGAACGAGCGCGGACCGAAATCGAGCACCAGGCGACCATGCTCGTTCAGGCCAAGGTCCGGTACTGTGCGGTCGGCCAGCTGTTCCATGCTGAGGCCTCGCTGCTCCGCAATCCGCACAATCATCGCGCTCGATCGCTCCTGCAAATCGTTATAGCGTGTTTGCTCGCTCAACTGGTGCAGGTACATCAGGGCGACATCGGACCCGATCTGGACCAGCATTTCCATCGCTTCGTAAGCGCGCACGCGCGACAGGGCCGCACGCCACTGCTTCAGGGCGACATTCAATTGACGCGCCGTTTCATCGTTGCCGACGAAGGCCTGCAACCAGAAGATCCAGGCTCCCTTGGATGGCTGGTCGCTGCTGCGCCACCATTCGAACAGCGACTGCCCAAACTTCGCGAGGGATTCCGGCGTCAGCGCTTCCTGCAAAGCGAGGAAGCCGCTGAACGGGAGGTTCTGCTTGCAAAGCGCCATCATGGTCAGCACGTGCTGCACCTGCTCGAGAGGGAGTGCCTTGCCGCTGTCCTTCAGGTATAGCCGCGGAAGGCCCGGGACATGCAGTCCTTTGAGCGGCGCCGGCAGTTTTTCAGGCAAAGCTTCCTGCGGCGGTTCCTTCGACAGCAGGCGCAGTGCTTCGACTGCCGCAGTTCCATAACGCTCCGCCTGTTCGAACATGGCGGCCTCCTTGCCATGCTTGAGCATGTGATGCAAGGCATAGTGCGCGACAAAGCGCAGCTCAGGGTCTTCTCCAAATGCAGCGGGCAGCAATCCACGCGCCGCCGCTGCTGGATAGCTAATCAGCCACTGGCCGGTAAGAGTCTTGTTCCAGGAGGTTGCATAGAATTCCTTGGCAACATACAAGGCTAGCTCGTCCCAATCAAAACACTCTGCCAACCGCATTGAACTGACGGATGCTTTCGGAAATATGCGCATGAAGGCTGGCAAGGCGTCCACCCCTAGCCAAGCGAACATCATTTCTGTTGTGGATTCGATATAGAAGCGCCAGTGCGCAACCGGCATGTGGCAGAAGATTGATCCGGCAAGCTTTCGCGGCACATACGTCAAGCAAGCGGCAACGTGCCATGACGGGATATTCCTCTGATCAAGGTCTTCTGCGCCTACTGCCTCATTTTCGATAGCACGCTCGATGGCACTGAATTTCACCCCGACATACCACAATGCTTTCCGCACCAGGTCCGACGATACGAGATCCTCGTGCACGTTGCGCGAAAGGAAGGCTTCGTCCACGCGCGTTTTCAATTGTTCCAGTTCGCCCAGTGGGTCCTTTCGGCCTTTCCACTTCGACCAATCGAACTGCGGGACATCATGGATAACTTCCAGCGCCAATGCAGGGATGCGCGAAGGTTCGCGATTCATCCACGGCAGTTCACGCAGTACCTGGGGAAGTTCCGACTCTTCCGCTTCCTCCGCCACGTCCGCAAGAGAAAGCAGGCGCTCCAGGGTGCCCAGGCGCGCTTCGTTGGCTTGCTCCCGCAACAGCGGCAAATAGCGCGGATCCTTGTCGAGGATCTCCTGGATCAGGAAGGCGGCAGCATGCCGTTTCGCAGGATTCAGGTCCAGCAGTTTGCCCAGCACGAAAATCGGCCATTTCTTCGCCTGCCGCAACAGCAGCGGACGGAAATCCATATCCGCGCGGCGCTCGATCAGCGCATCGACGGCCTGCTCGCTGTGGATGTTCACCAGCGCGGTTTGCACCAGCGCCGGACAATGCCTGGCAGCAGACCATTCAAGGAACAGCGGCAAGGCATCCACGCCATGCAAATCGAGCAGGTAGCAGGCTGCCGGCACGCCGATATCGTGCCAACGCATGAACTGCTTGTGCTGCGCGTGGTGGACGTCAAAGCTGGCGCCTGGCTGGAAGGTTCCTGGGCCGCTGCCAAACGCAATCAGTGCTTCCTGCATGGCTTTGATCCAGTTTACTGTGCCGTCCGGCACAGCCAGCAACGGGTTCTCTTTAGGTTGACGAGCCAAGGTAACTCCAGGGTTTCAAGCCGAACGTGCGACTTCGGCGAGTAAAAGGTAAAGCATTGCCAGCCGGGCGGGCAATGGCTGCTTGTCCGGCGACTGCATCAGGACCATGACTTCGCGCAGCAGTCCGGCTGCGGCGGAAAGGCCGCAGCGCTCCAGGGTTGCAGCAAGTTCCGCAGCCTCCTGCAAGGCTCCGGCGGCCTGGTGGCGCAAGCCTTGCCGCATCCACCGGCCAAGCAATGACTGCACCTGCTCGATCAGCTCGACCAGCAAAGCCGGTTCCTGCAACGTGCCGCCGGACGGCAACTGGCGCGGTCCTGCCGATTCCACTTCGAGCACCACGGCGCGCTGTTCGGCCAGGATCGCGTAAGGTTCGACGACCACCTGCCCTGCTTCAAGCGTGACCGTGCCCGAAACGGCAAGCGGCGCACCGAAATCGCCGGCCAGTACGCTGGCCAGGGCATCGATGGCGTGCGGCGCTGCCGCGTTATGGTGTTTGCGCAGCAGCACGCAGTGTTCAGGCTCGATTTCTTCCGTGCGCGGGCCCACCTGGACCACGGCGCAGAAGGTCTGGCGCGCAGCGTTCCACTCCCAGTCGGCGACTTGCGCGACCGGCAGGACATGCAAATGTTCGATCGCCTGCAGCGGACGGGCGAAGTCCGGTGCGGCATTCAGCAGGTAGTCGCGCAATTCCGGCGCCGAGGCCTGCCAGAGCGGAGCCCCAAGATCGTTCCAGGACTTTGGCGACATGGGCAACACATTGCTCTGGCGCGCGCCGGCCGCAATCTCCAGCGCCCCGTTGGCGCGGCGCCGGGCGCCATTGGTGACAACCTGGCTGGCCGCCAGCTTTTCGACCGGCTGGCCGGCAATCCTGCGCGCCTTGATGGCGATGCCGGCTTCCCCGGCTTTCGGCTTGGGCCAGCTGCGGTCGATCACCGTCACTGCCAGCGTATCGGGATCGGCAAACACCAGCCGCGCGCCCTCTGCCTCATCGTCGGCCCAGAACTGCGCCCCCAGCGACACCAGGCGCAGATGGTCCAGCGCCACTTCGCCCTTGACACCGATGCCGAGCAACTGGCTGGCCGGCACTTGCGGCAGTTGTCCCGCTGCGGCCTGGCTATCGGCCAGCACTGCTGCGGACAGGCGGCCATGCAGCGCAGCCAGCGACGACAGCAGCATTTTCGGTTCGAAGCGGCTGGAGCGCGCGTGCTGCGCAGCGATCAGGTCCTTGGTGCCGTCGATGGATTCGCCGATCCAGGACCAGCCCAGTTGCCCGGCCAGCGCGTGAACCTCCGCGAAGCGCGCCTCCAGGGCCAGCATCGGCTGGCCGGAGCCATCGAGCCATACCTGGAGCACCAGGGCCCCCAGGCGGTCCTGCAGGGTCGCAGCCGCTTCCGAATCGAACAGGCGCACTGCCGGTGCGCCTTCAGCCGCCTTCGGGTGATCGAGGGTGACCGTCGCCTCGGCAAACGCGGATGACCTCAACTCCGCCTGCTCGAATGCCCATACCGCCAGCACGATATGCGCGCAGCCGCTGCCTTCCTTGCAGTCGCAGCGCGCATGCGTAATGCTGCTGCGCGAGAAGAATCGCACATTGCACATGGGCAGGCGCGCGCTCGGGACCGGCGCCGCGTCCTGCCAGGCAATCAGCTTGACCACCGGCTGCGCGGCCGCCAGCTTTTCCGCCTGGGCGAGCGTTGCGGCGGGAACGGTTTGCTCGATGGTGGCCGCGAAATTGGACGGCGACCATGGCCCGGCATCCTCCTCGGCTGCAGCGCCGCCAGCCTGCGCCTGGTAGGCGAATACCAGGGTGACCCGGTGGCGGCACAAGCCGCTGGCCGGGCAGGTGCAGCTGGCGTCGCGCAGGGTGCTGTTGGGACCCAGCACCGTGCACTGGCCGTCCGCATAGGTGGCGCGGATGGTGCCGTCTTCAAGTTCCTCCAGCGTGGGCAGGTTGCCTTCGGCGACATCCTTCTGCGCGCGCTTGACGAAGCCGGCATTGGCCAGCGCGATCATCGCCTCGGGCGTGAGTTCCAGCAGGTCGGTTCGGCGAGCGTTCATCCGCGCACCTTTTCAGCCAGCCAGGCCGCCAGCTGTCCGGGCGTCATTGCGCCAACGTGCGCGCCTTCGCGCACCAGCCGCGCCGCCATTTCCTTGTCGTAGGCGGGGTTGGCGCTCGAATCCAGTGCGGCCAGGCCGAGCACAGTCACGCCCGATTGCACCAGAGTCCTGGTACGGCGCACCAGTTCGCGCGAATCGCCGCCTTCGTAGAAGTCGCTGACCAGCACCACCACCGTGCGCTGGGGATTTTCGACCAGCGACTGCGCATAGCCGACCGCCTTGGCGATATCGGTGCCGCCGCCCAGTTGTACTTTCATCAGCAGCTCGACCGGGTCGGATACGTCCGAGCTCAGGTCGACCACCTGCGTGTCAAAGGCGACCAGGCGGGTGCGCATGCCGGGCAGGTTCCACAGGCATGCGGCCATGACGGCGGAATGGATTACCGAGTCCACCATCGATCCGCTCTGGTCGATCAGCAGGCAGATATCCCAGCGTTCCATGTGGCGCCGCACGCGGCTCATGAAGATCGGCGTCTCGAGGAACAGCTTGCCGCGCTGCGGGTCCCAGCGGTGCAGGTTGCCCTGTACCGTGCGCTTGAAGTCGAAGTTGCGCGCCACCTTCAGCATGGAGCGGCGGCGCCGGTCGCGCGCGCCGGAAAATGCCTGCCGCACCTCGGTCGACAGCTTGTCCATGATCTGGCGCACCACTTCTGCCACCAGCCTGCGCGCGGCAGCCAGTACGTCTGGATTCATCAGGTGCTTGGTGTGCAGCACGGCGCGCAGCAGGGACTCGGATGGCTCGATCCGTTCCAGCACTTCGAGGTTGGTGACGACTTCGTCGATGCCGTAAAGCTCGACGGCGTCGCGCTCCAGCCGTTCGATCACTTCCTTGGGGAACAGTTCATGAATCGTGTTGATCCAGTCCGGGGTGGAAAGCTGCGACGGCTCCAGGCCGGCGCCACGCTCGCCGCGCGCGATGGCATCGGCGTCGCGTCCATACAGCCAGGCCAGCGCCGTGTCGGCGGCCAGTGCCTCGCCGGACAGGCCGCCCAGGGCCGGCTGTCCGGCCTCGCCAAGCAACAGCCGCCAGCGTGTCAGCGCGTCAGGAATCTTCAAGGTCATAAGGTCAATCCCCAGGAGGCCAGCTTGCGCAGCGCGGTCTGCTCCAGCAACGCCGCCCTGGCCAGGTCTTCCGCTTCGGCGCCGGCGAAGCGGGCGGTCAGCGTGCGGCGCGGCAGGTGGCCGGCATCGTGCAGCGCCAGGACTGCGTCGGCCAAGGTTCCCCTTTCCTGCGGCGGCAGCCAGCCAAAGGCATTGCGCATGGCCGGCAGCGCCAGTACGAAATCATGGTCATCGAGGGCCGTCACCATGGTGTCGAGTCCTTCAACGAAATGGGCTTCCTGCACCAGCTCATCGCGCGCCAGCGCCAGCATGCCGGTCAGGGCATCACCAAGCTGGGATGGCGGCAGCTCGCCGAGCAGGGCCAGCGCCTGTCCGATGGCGTCGCCCCCTGCGGCCTGCCGGCCCGCCTGCAGGCTGACCAGTCCACCCAGCGCGGCGCCGCGGCTGACCGGAGCGGCCCGCACATCGGCAAGCTTGCGCTGCCATACGGCCAGCGCGCGGTTTGGCTCGACCGGCAGTTGCGTTACCTCCTCGCCTGCCAGCGCATCGCGCGCCACCTGGCGCAGCGCAAGGAAGCCCTGGACGTGTGGC
This sequence comes from uncultured Duganella sp., assembly GCA_966077345.1. Classification (GTDB taxonomy): domain Bacteria; phylum Pseudomonadota; class Gammaproteobacteria; order Burkholderiales; family Burkholderiaceae_D; genus Rugamonas. The sequence continues at coordinate 135,897 of CBHREK010000003.1, read as the reverse complement.
GCAAGATCGGTGGACGCCACAGGGCCCATGGCCTCCAGCAGCCACAGTGCACGGTCGAAGGCGGCAGTGACCACGGTGCGCAGGACCGGCGCACCGGCCATGTCGAGGGTCTCGCCGTGGCGCAGCAGGGAATGCAGGATGGGCAGGGCGGTGCCGAAGGCTTCGAAGCGCGGCTCGCCGCCCACTGCCACCTCGAGTTCGGCCAGGATGCTGTCGCTCATGCTGGACAGGCCGGCAAAGGCGGCACGGTTTAGGGCATCGGCCAGCTTTGCAAACCGGCTTTCGCCGTTGGCGTGCCCCGCCGCGCGCAAGACCTCTTCCAGCTTCATTCGCGCGGCATCTTCCAGCGATGCGCCGTAGGCCGCCGCTTCAATCAGCGCGGCACGCTGTTCCAGGGGCGCGCGCAGCGACCATTCCTCGCGCCGCTCGCCGGCCAGCGCAAGGCTCGGGCCCGCGCGCCGCACAATGCCAGGAATTTCCAGCAGCAGAAGGCGATGCAGCACGCGGCTTTTGGCGCGGTCGGCCGGCTTGAGCAGGTCGAGCGCCAGCTCGGAGGGAATCGCTATGCCCCTGGACGCCAGTTCCGCCTCCACCGCGAGCACCAGCGGCGGCTGCGGCGTGCCGGGCGCCAGTTGGCCGGCGGTGTCTCCGGCCAGCACGTCCATGACTTCGACCAGGATCGGGTCGGTGCCGTAGCGCAGGGGCCCGCGATAGGTCCACGGCAGCGGCGCATCCATCGCCTCCTTGACCAGGGCGCCGGCCAGCGCGTCGAGCCAGTCGCAGCGCGAAGGCAAGGCATGGCCGCGCAGGCGCGCCAGGGCATCGGCACGCGTGTGCACCGCAATCAGGTCGGCGGTGGATGCGCGCAACTTCTTGCCGCGCAGGCGCTCCACCACGCGCTCGAGGATTGCAATCCCGGCGCCGTGCATGCCCTTTTCCCACGCCAGCTGGTAAAACATGGGGGAAGGCATGCCCGAGGCATAGCCGGTGAAGGAATCGAGTCGCTTGAAGGTGTATGGCACCAGGTAGGAGCCGTAGCGCGCCGTTCCCCCGGCATCGTCCGGCAGCGGCAGCTCCGGCGGCAGGGCACCGTCTTCGTTGCGCCAGCCGCGCTGCAGCGCAGGCGCATGGTAGCCGCCGCAGACGACCAGCACCGTGCCATCGCCGCGCGCCATCGCCCAGGCAATCCAGCGCGCCATCATGCGCTCGCGGGCCTGGTTGCCGAGCGAGCCGGCGTCGTCATTGCGCAGGTGCTCGAAATGGACCGCCAGGCTTTGTTCCAGCAACAGCTCCGAATCTTGTTGTTCGAACAGCGTGTCCCACAGCGCGTCCCGGCTATCGACCGACAGCTTTTCGCGCAGCGCATCCTCGTAGGAAGCCGCGCGCTCGGCCTCGGCCGCGTCGCTCACGTCGGCATAGCGGTTAAGGACTTCGGCAAAAGCGTCGTCCCATGCAGGCAGGTCGATGAAACGCACTTGCGCGCCCACTTCGCGGCCGACGGCCAGCGCCTGCCATTCCGGCGAATGCTCCGCGAACGGCGACCAGGACGCGCGGTGCCCTTGCTCCGACGACAGGAAGCTGTAGATCGCCAGCGGCAGCTTATGCGGCAGGCAGAGCTGGTCCAGCTTGTCGTTGAAATCGGCCGGCCCTTCGATCAGCACATGGGCCGGACGCAGGCTGCGGATCTTCTGCGCCACCAGCCGCGCGCAAGCGGGGCTGTGATGGCGCACGCCGAGAATGACTGGCTCGGTCACGGCAAGCGATGGCGCGCGGCGAAATAAGCCTGCCAGTGCGGGCCGTCCTTCTTCGCGACTTTCTGCTCGAAATAGCGGCGCAGCTTGGCGCGGTCGTCGGCATTGTCCTTGACCACGGTGCCGGCGATGCAGTCCACCAGGTCGGCCGGGCTGCCTTCACGCTGCTCGAGGAACCAGGCGCGCACGCCGACCGCATGGGCCACGTTGACCGCTTCCGCCGTCGACATCACGGCGGTGAGCCGGTCCATGGCCTGGTCGCCGCCATGCTGCTGCGTGGCGCCGCGCAGGTCGCGGAAAGTGGTGACCAGCAGCTCCAGCACCGGCTGCGGCAGGCTGCGCGGAATTGCGCTCTTTTCCAGCAGGCGCGCGGAGGCTTGCCGCACCAGCGCCAGCTCGTGGTCGAAATCGAGGATAGGGAACACGGTCTCGAAATCGAAACGGCGCTTGAGCGCGGCGCTCATTTCGTTCACGCCGCGGTCGCGCGTGTTGGCGGTAGCGATGATATTGAAGCCGTCGCGCGCATACAGCATGCCGTCTTCGCCAGCCAGCTCGGGCACGCTCATGACGCGGTCCGACAGCATGCCGAGCAGGCAATCCTGCACTTCCAGCGGTGCGCGCGTGATTTCTTCGAAACGCACCACTTGGCCGTCGCGCATGCCCTGGTACAGCGGCGCCGGCACCAGCGCACGCGGGCTCGGGCCTTCGTTGATCAGCAAGGCGTAGTTCCAGGAATACTTGATCTGGTCTTCGGTGATCGAGGCGCCGCCCTGGATGGTCAGGGTCGACTTGCCGCTGATCGCCGTTGCCAGCAATTCGGAGAGCAGGGACTTCGCCGTGCCCGGCTCGCCCACCAGCATCAGTCCGCGGCCCGTCGCCAGCGTGACCAGCATGCGTTCGATCGATGCGGCGGGCGCCACGATCTTGCGCTCCACGCCCAGCTCCGCGTCGCCCAGGATGAATTTGCGCGCCGCAGTCAGGCTGAGCGCCCAGCCTGGCGGGCGCGGTCCGTTATCGTTCTCGCGCAGGCGCTGCAATTCCTGCGCATGGAGGATTTCGGCAGGTGGCCGCTGCAAGACCGGCGCGGCGCCGTTTTTGTTCTTCGTCATATTGTTATGCCCGTAAGGATTCGAGGTCGCGAATCAGTTCGCTGGTCACGACCGGATCAAGGGTGGCGAAACTTTCGGGCGACTTGATCTCGCCGCCGCGCGCGGAAGAGCCGACTGCAACCACTTCCAGGGTCTGCTCCGGATTTTCGCTGACCATGCCAACATAAATGCCGGGGTTCAGCGTCAGTTCGATCACCTTGCCGCCAGCCAGCGGCTTGTGGAAGAAGCAGATCGTGCCGCCTCCGAAGCTCGCCCCGCGCTGCCACCCCTTGTTGACCAGGCCTAGCACGCGGGTACCAGGGACTACAACCCCTTTCCAGCGTTCGAGGTGCTGCGCCGCCCTATCCTCATCGCCCAGCGCATAGGTATCGCGTCCCAGCTGGGCGAACGGCTGCAGCAACTCGTAATCCGCGAACAACTGGCCGAACTGGGCGGCGGCGTGCGGCGGCAGCTCGATCGCATGCGGCAGTCCTATTTCGACCTCGCCTTCCGGAAGGCTGAAGGGTTGATCATCGCCCGTGGTGTAGCTTGCGTCCTCCGCCACCCGGAAGCATTGCAGCAGCCGGGCTTCGCCCGCCTCCACGGCATACACGCCCCACACCAGGCGCTGCACCAGGTGCCGCACCAGCGGGTGCTCGACCAGGAACTGGCGGAAGTGCTGGGCGCTCCAGCGGCGCCGGCTGCACATGGCCCATTCCAGCCGCATCACTTGCTGGCTGGCGACGGTGCGCACATCCTTCTTGAGCAGCTTGAAGCGCTCCACGGCTGCCTTTGCCAGCGCCTCGTCATCGGTCTGTTTCGGCTTGGGCAGGTCGGGCAGGCGCTTGCCATCGCCATCGCGCACATAAGGTTTCAACGCCTCGTCGAAACCGACCAGGAACTGGCGCGGGCCAAAGTCCAGCATGATGCTGCCGTTTTCGTCCAGCCCCAATTCCGGCGCGAGGCGGTCTTCCAGCTGTTCGGTGGTCAGCTCGAGGGCCTCGGCCATCTTGCCAATCTTCTCGCGGGCCTTGTCCTGCAAGGGTTTGTTCTTGGCTTTCTGGGCGATGCCGTTCAACTGCATCAGCGCGACTTCGCTACCGATGTTGGCCAGCACGTCCAATGCGGCCACTGCGCGCAAATGCTGCGATTCGCTCGGCCAGCCGCGAATGTAAGGCGTGAGCTTGCGTGCCGTATCGTCCGTTCCCAGCCAGCCTAACGCCGACATGGCCCAGGCGCTCTTGGAGTGGCCGCCGGCATTGAGCCAGGCCATGAAACAGTCCCAGCCAAAGTCCGCCAGTGATTCTGCGGTGCAGGCTTCCTTGACCAGGGCGATGCCCGCGTAAGGCCCATCGGCGGCCGGGAACATCAGCATGGTGCCGATCCGGTCCAGCGCGTCGTTCGGCAAGGCCATGCCGGCGCTGGCGCCAAAAGTATCGTTGAGCACCGGCCGGCGCCATGCATGCGGCGCCCAGAAATCGGAGAGCTTGGGGATCTTGGCCGGCAGGCGCTCAAGAGGATCTTCGTCCAGCAACGCCCGAAGCGAAGCGGCGACGGCCGGATCTTCATACCGCCCAGCGGTTTCGAATATCAACGCCTCGTGGCCACGCGAGCGCAGGAAGCGCAGCGCCGACATGGCGCATTCCTTGTCCTCCCCCGCCTTGCCGACGGCGGGCGCGATCAGGCCGCAGATGGCATGGTCCGGGAATCGCAGCAGCCATTGGCGAGCCTCTTCCTGCTGCTTTTTGAGCCTGACGGCAGCACGCGCGACATGCGCTGCCATTCCCACTGAGCCAAAGCATCGGGCCAGCGGCATTGCGTCGGTCGTACGGCGTGCGAGAAGTTCCTCGAAACCGGGTACAGCGCGCAAGCCGAACTTGCTGAGCAAATGAGGGACCGTCTCGATGCCCGCTTTGCTTGCGAGCGCCGTCCATATCTCGACGCCCAGGTCGCCCGGCAGCACAGCCAGTCCATGCGCATTGACGTAGCGGAAATAGCTATTGGACTCGAACCAGCTCCAGGCTTCTGCCAGCCCTTCCATGTCTCCGCATTCAATGGCTTTGCGGGCCATTTCGCGCGCTTCAATATCCCGTGGATTGTTGACCCAGCGGAATCCGATCACATCTGCGATTTTTTCCCGATTCCGCAGGTCTTCGTCGATGTAATTCCGCTGTTGTACGTCCAGCCGCTCCCACTCTTCACGGTCAATGTCATCCCATCGCTCAACTGGCGCAAGGGCCAGGGGCTGCAACGCCAGGACGGCAGCACTCTTCTTGCGTGGCAGCAGCCATGGGGGCGAAGCCAAGACTTTCGGCAAGTCATGCATGGACGCCACCTGCACCGGCGCGCTGTTTGCCGCGTGCAGGCGTTGCACCAATTCCTGTGCCGCCGGGCTGGTCCAGGTGAGGATCTGGGGAACCTGCCCGGCGTGCGCAAGCAGAAGCTTCGACAACGCGGCGCGCATCATCTCGCCATCCCGGCCAGGCTGCTCACCAATTTCTGCAAGGGCGACGATACCAGCCAGGGGAGAAAGCTGCAGCGCGGCCGCCAATCGGTCTACTGCCGTTTTGTGCGTGATGCCAGTCCACACGCGGGAAACCGCGGTCTTGAACACAACGCCTGCGAGCGTCTTGATCGATTCCGGCGTGCCGACCTGGACCAAAGCCTCGCTCGGCACTTCGCCGGTCGCAACTATTTCCAGGACCGGGAGGGCATCCACACCGCGCTCCTGCAGCAAAGTCGCGGCCAGCATCGGGTTCGAACACCAGTGCCCATAGTCAGCGCTGAGGATACCCAGCAAGTCCGGGTCGTCCGCAGTCAGCAGCAACAACGGTACAGTCTTGCTGGCGCCGGCCGCGCTCAATTGCCTTGCCAAACTGTTGGAAACCGCTGGTCGTTCCGGCAGCAGTACGGCAAGACCAGCACGGAGCATTAACGGCGCCGACGCGATCAGTTTCTCGATCTTGTCGGCACAAGCGGTCCAGGCCGTTTCCGGCGCGGAGGCCAGTTGCCCCCGCATGGCAACCTGGATCGGTACGAGCGGAACATTCACCCCCAGTCGACCGGGATTGCCGCGATGAATAGTGACCGTGTATTGCTCCGGGCCGTCCCCGGTATGCCGCTCGTACCGTCCACGAAGCGCCATCCCATGCATTGCGATGTAGGCGTCTACGCAATACTCAAGGCCCTTGCGGCTGGCAATGATATCGACAACCCGCGCGGGTGCCGACGCCTCGTTTGCAAATCGGTCCTGTGCTTCATGGGAAGTTGCCAGCAGAAGCAATACTGCGTCCGACGCCGGCGAGCCATCCAGTTTATGGAACCGCAATCGGTCCCACGCTTCCTCAAGTGCCGGGCGGAGTTCGGCATCTGTGCCGCCGATATCTGGCACCACCATTCCACGCAACTCACGGAACACCGCTTCCGAGTCGAAATTGGGCACCGGTTTGGGGAAACGGCGCGAAGGCAAGGCTGCGGCGGCGAACTTCCGGGAAAGCTGCAGGGGCATGCCGCGCGTCGGCCATGGGCGCGCCGTGGAAGGATCGACAAATTCAGCGCTGTGCATCAAACATCCACACAAAGAAAAGTTGCAATTTTTGACTTTAACACGCCGCCGATCAGGCCAACAAGGCTTCCATGTCCCGTATCAGCTCACTAAGCGTGATCTGGTCAAGGTTCGCCGGCAGCGAAACAACACCAAGCGCTTGCTCGGGATATTCGTCCACCATGCCCACCACGATGCCGGGATCGAACGTCAACTGGATCTCTTTCCTGTCCGTCAACGGCTTGGTGAAGTAGACGATCATTCCGCCGTCCAGGGCCGGGCCGCGCCGCCATCCCTTGTTGGCCAGGCCAAGCACACGGCCGGTTGGAACGCGCGCGCCTTTCCAGCGCTCGAGGGCTGTCGCGGATTGCTCTTCGGCGCCCAGCGTGTAGGTATCGCGTCCAAGCTGGGCAAACGGCTGCAGCAACTCGTAATCGGCAAACAGCTGGCCGAATTCCGCAGCGACGCTTTGCGGCAGCTCAAGCGCATGCGGCAAGCCCACGCGAATGTCGCCATCGGGAAGCGCGAAATCATCGTCGTTGCCTGCCATGAACGCCCCGTCTGCGCTCACGCGGAAGCAGGCCAGCAACGCCTCGCTGCCGGCGCCGTCATCCGCCACGCGATATACGCCCCAGACAAGGCACTGCACCAGGTGCCGCAGCAGCGGGTGAGCGGCCAGGAACTGGCGGAATTGCGCGGGTTGCCAGCGGCGGCGGCTGCACATTGCCGACTCCAGGCGCATTAGCTGCTGGCCGGCGACGGTGCGGGCATCTTTCTTGAGCAGCTTGAAGCGTTCCACTGCCGATTGGGCCAGCGCCGCGTCGTCGTCCTTCTTCGGCTTGGGCAGGTCGGCCAGGCGCCTGCCTTCGCTGTCGCGCACATAAGGCTTCAGCGCTTCATCGAAGCCGACCAGGAACTGGCGCGGGCCGAAGTCCAGGGCCATGGTGCCGTTTTCGTCCAGGCCCAGGTCCGGCGCCAGGCGGTCTTCCAGTTCTTCGGTCGTCAGGCCGCGCTCTTCGGCGATGCTGTCGATCTTCTCGCTCGCCTTGTCCTGCAAGGGCTTGTTCTTCGCCTTCTGTGCGATGCCGTTCAACAGCATCAGCGCGACATCGGTGCCGATATTGGCCAGCACGTCAAGCGCGGACACTGCTCGCGCATGCAGGCCTTCGCTCGGCCAGCTGCGAATGTAGCGCGTGAGTTCGCGCGCCGTGGCATCCGTCCCGATCCAGCCGAGGGCGGACATGGCCCAGGCTTCCCTGGCAGGACCGCCGGCATTCAGCCAGGCCATGAAACAATCCCAGCCGAAATCGGCCAGGGATTCAGGCGTGCAGGCTTCCTTGAGCTGGGTGATGCCGGCGTACAGTCCATCGACGGTGGGGAACATCAGCATGGTGCCGATGTGGTCCAGCACTGCACCAGGCAAGGCCGTGCCATTCCTCAGCACCGGCCGGCGCCATCCCTGGGGCGCCCAGAAACCTGGAAGAGTGGGAGTCTTCGCCGGCACGCGGGCCAGCGGATCTTCGTCCAGCAGGGCGCGTACTGCCGCCGCGACAGCCTGGTCCCCGTAACGCGCCGCAATGTCGAGGATCAGCGCCTCATGCCCATGGCTGCGCAGGATGCGCAAGGCTGCCAGCGCGCAGGTGCGGTCCTCGCCCGCTTTGCCGACAGCCGGGGCGACCAAGCCGCAAATAGCGTGTTCGGGGAAGCGCAACAGCCAGCGGCGGGCATCCGCCCGCACGGACTTCAGTTTGCTCGCTGCGCGCGCCACAGGCAGCGCCAGCGCCACTGAGCCGAAGCACTTGGCCAGCGGTACCAGGTCCGCTGGGCGGCGGCGTATCAGCACTTCAAAGCCGGGCAGCGCCGACAGGCCAAAGCTGGCCAGCAGGCTGGAGACGCCTTCGGCTTCCGCATCGTCGGCCAGTGCGTTCCAGGTGTCGATGCCCATCGCGCGCGGTAGCAGCGTCAGCATGTGCGGATCGATATCGCGCCCCTTGCCGCCCGGTTTGTAGAGGTTCCAGGCCGTGATCAAGGCGCTGGCATCGCCGGCGGCGATCGCCTGTTGCGCCAGCTTGCGCGCATCGATATCCGATGGCGAACTTGCCCGGCTCAGGCCCAAGGTCTCCACAAATTCCGCCGGATCCTTGAGCGCGCGTTCGTAGTAATGTTCCCGCCAATAGTCGACGCGCCGCCACTCGTCGAGATCGATACCGTCCCAACTTTCGACCGGCGCCAGTGTCAAAGCCTGCACGGCCAGCGCAGCAACAGCTTTCTTCCGTGGCCGCAGCCACGGTGGATCGGCCAGGACGCCAGGCACGTCGTCCATCGCCGCTTCGGTTGACGACGCCGTGCTTTGCTCCTGCAGGCGGCGCAGTACATCCTGCGCGGCGGGGCTGACCCATGGCAGGACCTGCGGAACGTGTGTGCTATTGGCGCGCACCAGCGTCGCCAGTTCCGCACGCAGCATGTCGCCGTCCCGGCCGGGCCGTTCGCCAAACTCCGCCAGGCCCGCCATGCCCGCCAGCGGCCATTGCTTCAACGCGTCCGACAGGTACCTGAGTGCCGTTTTTCGCTCGGCAATCCACCACATCATGTAGTCGCTCATTCCCGCACGCGCCGGCGTGGCGCAATACACTTCCGCGAGCAGCTTGATGGCCTCCGGCGTACCCACCTGGCTCAGGCCATAAGCGGCGGTGGCGCTGCCAGCGATCAGCTTCAGTATCGGGACTGCGGCCACGCCACGCTCCTGCAGGACGGTGGCGACCAGCATCCTGCCTGCGGCCCAGCGCTCCTCTTCCACCAGGCCTGGGGCCATCCTGTCCGGCAGTACCGGATCGCTGGCGGTCAACAGCAACAGCGGCAGGGTCGAAGACGGCCGCCCTTTGGCGAGTTGACGCGCCAATTGGTTGGAGACCTCAGGACGTTCGGGCAACTGTGCTGCAAGCCCTGCCCTGCGCATGGCCGGGACGTGCGGGATGGCGCGCTCGATCTTGTCCGCGCACGCGTTCCAGACCGCTTCCGGTGCAACCGAGAGCTGTCGGCGCATCGCTGCTTCTGCCGGGGAAAGGGGCTGGGAATCGCCAAGCGCCTCGGTCACAGTACGCGTGACGCTGGCCTTCCAGCATTGGTACTCATCGAGCACCAGGTTCACCTGCAGATGCTGCATTTCAATGAAGGCATCGACGCAGTATTCCAGGCCTTTATGCCGGGCGATGACATCGACGATCCGTTCGCCAAGCGGCACCTCGTTTCGCTCCAGGACGCCGTCTGCGAGCTTGTTCGCAAGCGCCATCAGGATCGCGTGCGACAGCAGCGAACCTTCAACGGTTCCACACATCGCATGCATCCAGGCGTCCGAAAACTCCAGTCGCAGGTCCGCATCCGTGGCACTGAGGTTCGGCTTTTCAACCTGGCCGAGACGCGTCAAAGCGCTTACTTCATCCACTTCCGGCACTGGTTTCGGGAAGCGGCGCGATGGCAAGGCTGCCGCCTTCATTTCTTCGGAAAGCTGTAGCGGCTCGCCTTGCGCCATCCAGGGCGGTGTCGACAAATTCGTCATTGGTTCACGCCTTCAAGGATTCGAGATCGCGGATCAGTTCACTGGTGGCGATCGGGTCGAGCACGTTCATGCTTTCGGCCGTACCGATCTCGCCCCAGCTGGAAGGCGATCCGACTGAAACCTGTTCCAGCGTTTGCTCCGGATACTCATCGACCATGCCGACGATGATGCCCGGGTTGAGCGTCAGCTCGATCACCTTGGAGCGGGTCACCGGTTTCTGGAAGTACCAGATGCCGCCGCCATCCTGCGCCTGGCCGCGGCGCCAGCCCTTGTTGACCAGGCCAAGCACGCGGCCGGTGGGAACGACGATGCCTTTCCAGCGCTCCAGCTTGGTCGCGGACTGCTCTTCGGCGCCCAGCGTGTAGGTATCGCGCCCGAGCTGCACAAAGGGTTGCAGCAGTTCATAGTCGGCGAACAGCTGGCCGAACTGCGTCGCGGTTTCCGGCGGCAGTTCAAGTGCATGCGGCAAGCCGATGCGGATATGGCCACCTTGGGGCAGCGTGATGCTGTCGTCTTCGCCCGTGGTATAGCTGCCGTCTTCCGCTACCCGGAAGCAGTCCAGCAGTTTGCCGCCGCTGGCCTCACCCTCTTCCACCGCGTAGACGCCCCACACCAGTCGCTGCACCAGGTGGCGCACCAGCGGATGCTCGGCCAGGAACTGGCGGAAATGCTCCGGCAGCCAGCGGCGCCGGCTGCACATGGCCCATTCCAGGCGCGTCACCTGCTGGCTGGCGATGGTGCGGGCATCTTTCTTGAGAAGCTTGAAGCGCTCGGCCGCGGCGGGCGCCAGCGTTTCATCGTCGCTCTTCTTCGGCTTGGGCAGGTCGGCCAGGCGCGTGCCTTCGCTGTCGCGCACATAAGGCTTCAGCGCTTCGTCGAAGCCGACCCGGAACTGGCGCGGGCCGAAGTCCAGCAGCACGCTGCCGTTGTCGTCCAGGCCCAGGTCCGGCGCCAGGCGGTCTTCCAGCTCCTCGGTCGTCAGGTCGCGCGCCTCCGCGATCTTATCGATCTTCTCGCGCGCCTTGTCCTGCAAGCCCTTGAACTTCACCTTCTGCGCAATGCCGTTCAACAGCATCAGCGCCACGTCGGTGCCGATGTCGGCCAGCACGTCCAGCGCGGTCACCGCGCGCGCATGCGCCGACTCGCCCGGCCAGGTCCTGATATAGGGAGTGAGTTTGCGGGCCGTATCGTCCGTTCCCAGGAAGCCCAAGGCTGTCATGGCCCAGCCTTCCTTGGAATTGCCGCCGGCGCTCAGCCAGGCGGCAAAACAATCCCAGCTGAAATCGGCCAGGGATTCGGCGGTGCAGGCGTCCTTGAGCTGCTGGATGCCCGGATACAGGCCGTCCACCGTCGGGAACATCAGCATGGTGCCGATGTGATCCAGCGCATCGTTGGGGACCGCCTTGCCGGCGCTGGCGCCGCCGCTGGCATTGAGCACCGGGCGACGCCATGCCTGCGGCGCCCAGAAGTCGGGAAGCTTGGGTAATTTGGCGGGCAGGCGCTCGAGTGGATCTTCATCGAGCAGCGCCTGAACCGATGTTACGACAAGCGGGTCGTCATAGCGCGCTGCAACCTCAATGATCAGGGCACCGTGACCCTGGGCCTGCAGGAAGCGCAGTGCCGTCAACGCACAGTCCCTGCTTTCGCCCGCCTTCCCGAGCGCGTGTGCGACCAGGCCGCAGATGGCATGTTCAGGAAAGCGCAGCAGCCATTGGCGGGCCTCGGCCTGCACCTTCTTGAGTTTCGTCGCGGCGCGCGCCATTGGCGCCGCCAGCCCGACCGATCCAAAGCAGTTAGCCAGCGGCACCAGCTCGGCCGGGTAGCGCTGCATCGCAATCTCAAAGCCAGGAAGTGCCGGCAAGCCAAATTTGGCGAGCACATAGGCAACGCCGTCGGTAGTTGAATCGTAGGCCAACAGGTTCCAGGCTGCGACGCCCATCTCGCCCGGCATGACGGTGAGGAGTGCCGGACTGATATAGCGCCAATCACCGCCGTTCTTGTACTGCTTCCAGGCTGCGGCGAAGGCATTGGGGTCGGCGTCCTTGATGGCCTGGACGGCCTGGGAGTTTGCCTGCGCGTCCGACACGACAGTGCTGTAGTAGAACCCGACCGCCGAAACCAGGTAGGCGATATCTTTGCTGGCTTTCTCGAGCCCGCCGCGTACGGTACGCAGCCATTCTTCACGCTCGCCCTCGCTCCAGCCTTCCACTGCCGCCAGTTGCAAAGGCTTCAGCGTCATTGCCGAAACTGCCTTCTTGCGCGGACGCAGCCACGGCGGGCTGGCCAGCACGGCCGGCAAATCCTCGTGCGCTGCTTCCTCTACTTTGATACTGCTTTGGCTATGCAGGCGCTGGAGCAAAACCTGGGCCGCAGGACTGACCCAAGGCAGGAGGCCTGGTACAGCATCGGCGTGGGCAAATACCAGTTTCATGAGCGCGGGCTGCGTCACTTCACCGACTTTGCCGCGCTGCTCTCCAAGTTCAGCCAGGCCGGCAATGCCCGCCAACGGCCATTGCTGGAGCGCGGCCAGCAAGCGGGTAACCGTTGTCTTGTAAGGCACCCCTCTCCAGTTGCCGGCATCGGACTTGATGGAGACTGCTTCAACCAGCGCTTTGATGGCGTCCGGCGTTCCGATCTGGGTCAGGGCCTCATTGGCCATGTCGTCGACCGCGAACCTTTTCAGCATCTCGCTGGCCTCCACCCCGCGTTCCTGCAGGATGGTCGCAGCCAGCACCGGCGTGGCATAGCGTGCGCCCAGCCTTTCAGCCAATACAGGATCGCTTGCGGTCAGCAACAATACCTCCAGGCTGGACGAGTCCACGACCGATTCCAGTTCGCGCGCCAAGCGACGTGACAGGTCCAGCCGTTCGGGTAACTGCACAGCAAGTGCTGCCTTGCGCACGTCATGCACGGTATCAATCGCGCGCTCAATCTTGTCCGCGCATACCTGCCACAGGGCTTCCGGCGCGGACGACAACTGGCGCCGCATGGCTACTTCCACAGGAGAGAGCAGATCGTAGCTGGCAAGTGCCTTCGTGACTTTGCGCGTAACGCTTACCATTCCACGAGAAGCCGCCCAGGCCAATTCAGGCTGCATCCTTTGCATCTCAATGAAGGCGTCTACGCAATGTTCCAGGCCCTTATGCCTGGCGAGGGCATCAAGTACCTGCTCCCCGATCGGCGTTTCGAACCTGCCCTGCATGCGGGAAGACAGGCAGTTTGCGAAGGAAAGCAGCACAGCATCCGACAAGAGCGAGCTACCGTCCAGGTTCTGGGACTTCATCCGCTGCCATGCTTCAACCAAGGCAGGACGCAATTCAGCGTCGGTGACATCGGGATCTACACCTCCGCATTCGAACAGGCGGCTCAAGACAACTTGCACATCTATTTGGGGCACCGGTTTCGGGAAGCGCCGCGACGGCAAGGCAGCGGCGGCGATCTTGCGGGAGATTGACAGGGGAGCGCCGTGCGCCAGCCATGGCGGCGTGGTCGACGGGTCGGCGACAGCAACCTGCTCCGGCGCCGCTTGCGGCGCGACAGGTTCCGGGGCAGGAAGCGCGCTCGCCGGCTTAGCTTGCGCCGCCGGCTTGGGAGCGGATTTGCCGATGGAAGCAGCCGGCGCCGCCCCTACTTCGACATAGCCTTTGCCGGTCTTTTCAGCAATCAGCTTGTCCATCGCCGCCGTGCATTTGGCTTCGTCCGCAAAGGACTTGGTCTGGCTCTGGCCCTGGGTGCCGATCTTGCCCCAGCGCACATTCAAATCAGAGCCTTCTTGTTCAACTTCCCAGAATTTGTTCGAGCTGCTGTCAGCGAATTCAAAGCGGCGCATCGGAGTCCATTACCCACAAGAAATGTTATCTTTTTAACTTTATCATGTGGGCAATGGCGAGGCAAACGCGTTCCAGCAATCCTTCGCTGCGGTTTGTGACTGTATTTTCCGGAGCTTCGACAATTTCGGGAATCGCTGGCGCCACAGGCGTGAAACCAGCCTGCTTCAATTCGGTGGAAAGCCCAGCCAGGAATTCCTCCAGCGTTGGCGGGACCTTCGAATCGCCGACATAGAGCAGGGCCAGCGGCGCTTCCCACCAGCAGTAGTAGTCGGAATTATTCAGCCATTTGGTAAAGTCTTCAGCGACCCTGCCAATCCAGGCTGGGTGATGGCGAAGGAAGCCGTCCAGCAGCCAGTTAAACCGTTCAAGGGAGGTACCGTCGTGAAGGCATTCGTCCTGCAAGGCCTGCCAGACGGTTGCCCTGTCCACGGCATTTTCGCGCAGGAGCAAAGTCAGGTCGAAGATGTCCTTGAAGCGGGGGCGGACCAGGCACTGGTGCAGTTTCCAGGCAATCTGCAGCTCCAGCGGGCAAACCTGGGGCACGGTAAAGGAGGCGCCGGACTGGGGGCGGTAGTCGATCGGGTGTGGCGCGGGCACCAGCTTCAAACCGAAACTGACGTCCATGCTGTGGATGACGTATTCTGTCTCCCCCACCCAGGCGAGGAGGTCCGTATCCACCGTCGGGAAATCATCGTCCATCGCATAATCGATCCTGCGCCAGAACGCGTTCTCCTTGAAGCTGCGAAAACGGATACCGTCGTCCAGTTCGGTCTCGGTCACCGCCGTTATCCATTGATTGAGTTCGGCTTCGTTGAGTTCGCCCGTGCCTACCCAATCGAGATCGCCCGGGATGCGCCGCCAACCTTCATGCATGAACTGGCGCGTAACATAGCTTCCCTTAAGCGCAAAAGGACCGCCCACCAGTGCGGCACGCCTCACGAAACCCTCCTCGACGGCGATGCGCAATACATCCTCTTCCCGCATCCCCATCTGTTCGGCGTATGCCCGCCTTTCTGCTACCTCAATCATCATTTCACCTGCTCCAGCCATCCGGAATCCAACGCGAGGTTGCTGTCATAAACCACGCGTTCCCATTGTTGTTTGCTGACTTCCCAACCCTGCGCACCGATCGCCGCGCGCAGGGCCGCAACCTGTGTTGCCAGTTGCGGAAAGTCGCCTGTTTCGCGCACAGTCACATACCGCCTGTTGCCGCCACGGATGGCGTTCTGCGACAGGTGGCCGCCGTATGCCTGGCAGATTTCGGCCAGCCGCGTCCTGTCTGGCTCCTGGACTTCAACCCGGCCATGCCATTCGCAGTAGTGATGGGGCGTTTCCCGAATGGCAACGACATCCTGCTCAATCTTGCAGCGCAAGACCTGGTAGCCGAACGCCGACAATTCGCGGGAAAGCGCTTTCGCAAAACGGACGACTTCGTCGAACTTGCCGGCCTTCCCCAGGGTCAGCATTGGTTGTAGCGGGGTGTCGCCGCGCGCGAGCTCGATCACCATCGCCTTTCCACCGAGTGAAGCGACGCACTGTTCGAATGCCTGCCAGGCCGAGGTGGCCATGGCAGCAACGGTAAGGTGAATTTCGTACATAAACCTGGAGTTGCAAAGAAAAACCCTGACAGCCGGGGCATGTCAGGGTTTCGGTGATATCGGCTAAGTAGCTGAATCAGAACGGAATATCGTCATCCATGTCCGAGAAGTTCGGTGCCGGGCGCGGGGCTGGGCGTGGTGCCGGAGCCGGTGCGGCCTGTGGACGTGGCGCCTGGCGTGGCGCTGGCGCGTCGTAGCCCATGTCGTCGCCACCGCCCATGCCGCCACCCATGCCGCCGCCGGTATCGCCACGGCCGCCCAGCATCTGCATGTTTTCAGCGATGATGTCGGTCGCGTACTTTTCGATGCCGTCCTTGTCGGTGTACTTGCGGGTCTGCAGGCGGCCTTCCACGTAGACGGAAGAACCTTTTTTCAGGTACTGGCCGACGATTTCAGCCAGGCGGCCGAAGAAGGAAATACGGTGCCATTCGGTCAGCTCTTTCTGCTCGCCGGTGTTGCGGTCTTTCGAACGGTACGAGGTAGCTACGGCGATGTTGGCAATCGCGTCACCGCTAGGCATGTAGCGGATTTCCGGATCGCGACCCAGATTGCCGACGATGATCACTTTGTTGACTGATGCCATTTATGAAACTCCTGAAGGGGTGTAGGGGCAATTCCACAGCCCCAAAACCACGGAGTTTACCCTAAATTAATAGCCTATCAAATATCGCCGGAACTGATGCAGCTCAATTTGTTGTCGGGTTGGCGCGCGGCGCCTTCAGCAAGCGCAGGGCGACCACAAGGGCGCAGGAAACCGCGCCACAACCGGCCAGGTAGACCGCATTGACGCCATGCTGGCCAGCCAGCGCACCGCCCAGCGGGCCGGTCACGCCCAGCGAAATATCGAGGAAGGCGACATAGGCGCCCATCGCCGCACCGCGGCTCTGCGGCGGGGTGCGCTTGACCGCTTCCACCCCGAAACCGGGGAAAGCCAGCGAGTAGCCGAAGCCGGTCAGCGCGGCGCCGACGTACACCAGCGACGGCGCCGATGCCTGCCAGATGCACAGTTGGCCAAGGGCCTCGATCAGCACGCACACCAGGGCCACGCGCGCGCCACCAATCTTGTCCGGCAGGTGGCCGAACAGCAGGCGGGCGCCGATGAAGGCCGCGCCGAAGGCGGTAAACGCCAGCGACGGGCTGCCCCACTCCTTGGCCGCAAACAGCAGTGAGATAAAGGCAGTGATGACGCCAAAACCGACGCTGGAAAAAGCCAGTCCCATGCCAGGCCACCACACCGCCCCCAGCACCTTATAGAACGGAATGCGGCGCGCGCTGGCCGGCGGCAGGCCCTTGCTATTGGCCAGTACCAGCAGCGCCAGCACCGGCGCCAGCATGCCGGCCAGCGCAATGCCCTGGAAACCGTACTGCTGGTACAGCGCCATTCCGGCCGGTGCGCCGGTTGCATAAGCGCCGTACATGGCAATGCCAACCCAGGCCATGACCTTGCCTGAGTTTTGCGGGCCGACCAGGCCGACGCCCCAGCTAAGGGCACCGGTGACGATCAGGCTTTCGGCGCCGCCCAGCAGGATGCGGCCGGCGATCAGCACCGCAACCGAGGCTTCCGGCTGCGCGACCATGGAGAGCGACGCCAGGTAGGCCAAGGCGGAAGCAACTGCCAGCACGAAGCCGGTCATCACGGCGCGCCTGGAGCCGCGGGTGTCGCACAGGCCGCCGGCCCAGGCGCGGGTCAGCAAGGCGGCCGCGAACTGGGCGCCGGCGACGACGCCGACCATCAGGGTGCCCAGTCCAAGGCTGCCGTGCACATGCAGCGGCAGCGCCGGCAGCGCGATGCCGATGGCCATGAAGCTGACGAATACCGCCAGCACGATAGGGAAAATCCGGGCAACAATATTGGCGGCCTGCGGGGCGGCTGTCGTGGCGGGAGAAGCGAAGTCTTTTGGGGGGCTCATAGGAAAGCTTTCATAGTTGACAATGAATTCTAGGAATGCGAGCATTTGCTCACATCTGGCCAAAATTTTAAAATCAACAACATCCTGCGAAAACTCGCATTCCAGCTCGCCCATGGTCGACATCCCACAGCCCCGCAAAGCCCCGCGCCAGGCGCGCTCCAAAGCCACCGTCGAGGTGATCCTGCAGGCGACGGCTCGCATTTTTTCCGAGCATGGCTACGCCGGAACCAATACCAACCTGATCGCCGAGAAGGCCGGCATCAGCATCGGCTCCCTCTACCAGTACTTCAAGAACAAGGATGCGCTGATCGCGGCACTGCACCAGCGCCATGCGGAACAGGTGCAGCAGACCGTGGAACAAGTCCTGGCCAGGCCCTTCCAGCCCACGCTGGCCGGCCATATCGGCGCGATGGTGCAGGCGCTGTTGGCCGCCCACCTGCTGGAGCCGGCGCTGCACAAGATGCTGGAACTGCAATTCCCTTATTTCGATGCGCCGCAATCGGAGAACGAAGCCGACCTGGGCATCTTCAAGCGCGTACGCGCCCTGCTGGAGGATTGGCGTTCCGACATCGCTCCGCCCAACCTGGACCTGGCTACCTGGGTTGTACTTCAGATCATGGAATCGATGGTGCACGCCGCAGTGATCGATGCGCCCGGCTTCGATATGGCCGACATCGAAGACTCGATCACCAGCGCCGTCATGGGCTACCTGACGTACCGCCCAAATACTGGTAATATGTACAGTATTTGACGCTGGGCTTGGTGTATCCAGGGCGCGGCGCAAGAATTCATTCGACGCTATAGTATCGGGCTGACCCCGAAAGGTATCCACGCATGGAAGAAATCCGCATCCGCGGCGCGCGCACGCACAACCTGAAAAACATCAACCTCGACCTGCCTCGCAACAAGCTGATCGTGATCACCGGCTTGTCCGGCTCCGGCAAGTCGTCGCTGGCGTTCGACACCCTGTACGCTGAAGGCCAGCGCCGCTACGTCGAGTCGCTGTCGGCCTACGCGCGCCAGTTCCTGCAGCTGATGGAAAAGCCTGACGTGGACATGATCGAAGGCCTGTCGCCTGCGATCTCCATCGAGCAGAAGGCCACCTCGCACAACCCGCGTTCGACGGTGGGCACGGTGACCGAGATCCACGATTACCTGCGCCTGCTGTACGCGCGCGTCGGCACCCCTTACTGCATCAACCACCCGGACCACGCACTGGCCGCGCAATCGGTATCGCAGATGGTCGATGCCGTGCTGGCCATGCCCGAGGGCACCAAGCTGATGATCATGGCGCCGGTGGTGGCCAACCGCAAGGGCGAGCACGTCGACCTGTTCGAGGCCATGCAGGCCCAGGGCTTCGTGCGCTTCCGCGTGCAGAGCGGCACCCACGAGGCCAAGATTTATGAAGTGGACGACCTGCCGAAGCTGAAGAAGACCGAGAAGCACACCATCGACGTGGTCATCGACCGCGTCAAGGTGAACGCCGAGATCAAGCAGCGCCTGGCCGAATCCTTCGAGACCGCGCTGCGCCTGGCCGACGGCCGCGCCATCGCCTACGGAATGGATTCCGGCGCAGAGCACATCTACTCGAACAAGTTCGCCTGCACCACCTGCGGCTATTCGCTGCAGGAACTGGAGCCGCGCCTGTTCTCGTTCAACAACCCGATGGGCGCCTGCCCCGAGTGCGATGGCCTGGGCCATATCGAGTTCTTCGACCCGCGCCGCATCGTCGCCTTCCCCAACCTGTCGCTGGCTTCCGGCGCGGTGAAGGGCTGGGACCGCCGCAACCAGTTCTACTACTCGATGCTGGCCGCGCTGGCCGCCTACTACGACTTCGACCTCGACACGCCGTTCGAACAGCTGCCGTCCAAGGCGCAGGACGTGGTGCTGCACGGTTCCGGCAAGACCGCCATCCCGTTCACCTATATGAACGAGCGCGGCAAGGCCGTGGTCAAGGAACATACCTTCGAGGGCATCGTCAACAACCTGCAGCGCCGCTACCGCGAAACCGATTCGATGGCGGTGAAGGAGGAACTGGCGAAGTTCATCAACGAGAAGAAGTGCCCAAGCTGCGAAGGCGCGCGCCTGCGCGTGGAAGCGCGCCACGTGAAGATCGGCACCGGCAAGCAGGAACGCGCGATTTACCAGATCGCCGACAAGCCGCTGCGCGATACGCTGTCCTACTTCGAGCAGCTGAAGCTGAAGGGCGCGAAGAAAGACATCGCCGACCGCGTGATCAAGGAAATCGTGTCGCGCCTGACCTTCCTGAACAACGTCGGCCTGGACGACCTGTCGCTGGAACGCAGCGCCGACACCCTGTCGGGCGGCGAAGCCCAGCGTATCCGCCTCGCTTCGCAGATCGGCTCCGGCCTGACCGGCGTGATGTACGTGCTGGACGAGCCGTCGATCGGCCTGCACCAGCGCGACAACGACCGCCTGATCGACACTCTGAAGCACCTGCGCGACATCGGCAACTCGGTGCTGGTGGTGGAACACGATGAAGACGCGATCCGCACCGCCGACTACGTGGTCGACATGGGCAAGGGCGCCGGCGTGCACGGCGGCGACGTGATCGCCGCCGGCCCGCTGAAGGACATCCTGAAATCGAAGGAATCGCTGACCGCGCAATACCTGAGCGGCAAGCTGCAGATCGCGGTACCGAAGAAGCGCCACGTTGCCGATCCGCAGCGCCAGCTGACCATCACCGGCGCTACCGGCAACAACCTGAAGAAGGTCAACCTGTCGCTGCCGGTCGGCCTGATGACTTGCGTGACCGGCGTGTCCGGCTCCGGCAAATCGACCCTGGTCAACGACACCCTGTACCCGGCCCTGTCGCGCCACCTGTTCGGTTCCCAGACCGAGCCGGCGCCGCACGACTCCATCAGCGGCCTGGAACACTTCGACAAGGTGATCTCGGTCGACCAGGCGCCGATCGGCCGCACCCCGCGCTCCAACCCGGCCACCTATACCGGCCTGTTCACCCCGATCCGCGACCTGTTTGCTACCGTGCCTGTCGCGAAAGAGCGCGGCTACTCGGCCGGCCGTTTCTCCTTCAACGTCAAGGGCGGCCGCTGCGAAGCCTGCCAGGGCGACGGCGTGATCAAGGTCGAAATGCACTTCCTGCCGGACGTGTACGTGCCTTGCGACGTTTGCCACGGCAAGCGCTATAACCGCGAGACGCTGGAAGTCCACTACAAGGGCAAGAGCATCACCGAGGTGCTGGACATGACGGTGGAAGACGCGCACGAGTTCTTCAAGGCCGTGCCGGTCATCGCGCGCAAGCTGCAAACCTTGCTCGACGTGGGCCTGGGCTACATCAAGCTGGGACAGAGCGCCACCACGCTTTCCGGCGGCGAGGCGCAGCGCGTCAAGCTGTCGCTGGAACTGTCCAAGCGCGATACAGGCCGCACGCTGTACATCCTGGACGAACCGACCACCGGCCTGCACTTCCACGACATCGACCTGCTGCTGAAGGTGATCCACCGCCTGCGCGACCACGGCAACACCCTGGTCATCATCGAGCACAACCTCGACGTGATCAAGACTGCCGACTGGATCGTCGACCTCGGCCCCGAGGGCGGCGCCGGCGGCGGCCAGATCATCGCCAGCGGCACGCCGGAAGAAGTGGCGGCCAACCCGGCCAGCGTGACGGGCAAATACCTCGGTCCCCTGCTGAAGAAGAAATAATGAGCCTGCATTCCGTCAAACACTTCCTGGCGCAGCACGCGCCGGACCTGGAAGTCATCGAACTGGCGGAAAGCACCGCGACCGTGGCCCTGGCCGCGGCCGCGCACGGCGTCGAGCCGGGCCAGATTGCCAAGACCCTGTCGCTGCGCATGAAGGAAGGCATCGTCCTCGTGGTGACACGCGGCGATGCGCGGCTGGACAACAAGAAGTTCAAGGCGCACTTCGGCGCCACCGCGCGCATGCTGGGCGCGGACGAAGTGGAAGCGCTGACCGGGCACCCGGTCGGTGGCGTCTGCCCCTTCGGCCTGCCGGGGCCGATCCCGGTGTACTGCGATGTGTCGCTGCGCGGGTACAAGGAAGTTCTTCCTGCCGGCGGCGCAATCAATGCCGCAGTGCGGATCTGCCCCGAACGCATGGCCACGCTGACCGGTGCGCAGTGGGTGGATGTGGCGCAGGCGCCTGGTAGTACAATCTAAGCCACTACCATCCCCTTGCGCGGAGGGCGCCATGCCAGCGCTGCATCGCCTGATTTTGCTTTGTGTCCTGGCGCTGCCTGCCGGCGGCGTACGGGCCGACACCATCTACTACCCCGCCCCCGAAATTTTCGAGAACGGCAAGTCCGACTACGCTTTCGAACTGCTGCAACTGGCGCTGGCCAAGGCAGGCAGCCAGCACCGTGCCGAACTCGCGCCGTTGTACAGGCAGCAGAACCGCGCCATTGCAGAACTGATGGCCAACACCGGCAAGGTTCACGTGGTCGGCACCATGACTTCCGCCGAGCGCGAGACGCAGATGCTGCCAGTGCGCATCCCCATTTCCAAAGGCCTGATCGGCTGGCGCATCCTGCTGCTGCGGGAAGGCAAGCGCGACGCGCTGCGCGAAGTGCGCAGCGTGAGTGATCTGAAAGGCATCCGCATGGCGCTGGGCCAGGACTGGCCGGACCTGGCCGTGCTGCAGGCTGCCGGGCTGGCGCCCGATACGGTACCCGCTTACAGCCGCCTGTTCGGCATGTTGAAGGCGCAGCGCATCGACGCGATACCGCGCTCGGTGAACGAAATCTGGTCCGACGCGGCACGCCATCCCGGCCTGGCCGCCGATCCCTACCTGGCGCTGCATTACCCCGCCGCCGACTATTTCTTCGTCCACCGCGACAACGCCGCACTGGCCGATGAAGTCCGGCGAGGGCTGGAGGCAGCGCAGGCAGACGGTTCGTTCGACCGCCTGCTGCTTGGCTATTACCGCACCATGCTGGACAAGGCGGCGCTAGGCAAGCGCCGCATCATCGAATTGCCCAATCCCGGGCTGCCGCCTGAAACGCCGCTGGCGCGCAAGGAGCTGTGGCTCACGCTCGAACAACTGCGGCGTTAAGCGGCACGGCGCGCGGCGGCCAGCCAGCGTTCCAGCTGCGGGAAGCGGTCGTAGCCCCAGAACGGCTCTCCATCGGCCAGCACGAAAGGCACGCCGAACACGCCCTTCGCCAGCGCATCCTCATTGCCCTGCTTGAACTGCGCCTTGATCGCCGGTTCTTCCATGCCGGCCAGGAAAGCCGAACCGTCGATGCCCTGGCTTTCCGCAATTCCCAGCAGCACGGCCTTGTCGGCGATATCCACGCCATCGGCGTAATAGGCCTGGAAGCAGGTGCGGGCAAACGACACCGCCGCATCGGCGCCATGGTTGGCGCGCACCCACAACATGGCCCGTCCCGGGGCCATCAGCATCTGCGGGAAAGCGCCCGAAGGATTGAAAGGAATCGCCTCCTCCTGCGCGGTGCGCTGCATGTCGCGCGTCACGTACTTCCATTTGACCGGTACCACTGGCGACGGCAGTACGCCGGTCACCTGGGTCAGCGCCGGCAACAGCACCGGATGCCAGCGCACGGTGGCGCCATTGGCAGCCGCCAGCCATTCGATGCGGCGGGCGGCAAAGTAGGAGTAGCCGGAAGCGAAATCAAAGTAGAAGTCGAGGACCATGGCCGCTCCTTAGTAGTTTTCGCCGAAATCGCTGTTGTTCTTCGGCAGTCCGCGCAGGATGCCCCACAAGCTGCTGTGGCTCACGAAGTAGATGCCGACCGGCACCAGCAAAAGTAGGAATCGCATTTTCTCTCTCCAATTTCGCACACCCGTGCGAACATCGTTTAAAAAAAGGCCGCAGGCGAACCCGCGGCAACCCAAAATCACAAGTCGTTGAAACTCTTGTACGTCGAAATCAGACGGTTGTAGGCGCGCTGCGCATGGCGCGGCGACTGCTCGTCACGCAGGAAGCGGGCGTCGTGCAACAAGCCCACTACCAGGCTGTAAATCTCGAACACCAGTTGTTCCGGTTCGGTGTCCGGCCGAAGCTGGCCGGCTTCCATCGCCTGCAGGATGGTCTTGCGCAGCGAAGCACGCCAGGCCAGCGCGCCTTGCGCCAGGCGGTCGCGCACCGCGCTGCCTTCGTAGTCGTCAAACTCGAAAGCGCCCGCCGTGTACAGGCAGGAAGTACGCAACGCCTCATCGGCGGCGCGCTGGAACCAGGCCGCTACCTGCGCCTGCAGTCGCGGCAGGCCGCGCGGCAGCGACAGCGAAGGCATGAAGACCTCGGCCGCAAAACGGCGGTCGTATTCATCCAGCACCGCGCATTGCAGCTGCTCCAGCGAACCAACGCGCGAAAACACCCCGCTCTTGCTGATGCCGGTGCGCTTGGCGATCTCGCCCAGCGACAGCTTGCCGATACCTTCCGCAGCCGCCATTTCCATGGCGGCGTCGAGGATGGTGGCGAAGGTCGCCTCGCTTTTTGCGGTCAGGGTGTCCATGTGGCGAACTTTAGCACACGTGTGCGAAATGTCAAATGCAATTATTTCCTTGCCCAGCCTGTCCGTCGCTCAGTAAGGATCGGGGCTCCAGACGGCGTACATCTCGCCGTCCTCCTCGACGCCGGCCTCGATGAAGCTGCAGGCAGCATAGAGCTCCTTTGCCACCGCATTGTCGGGACGGTAGCTGGTCCAAATGCGCTGCACATCCCCATGCTTCTGGATCTCGGCCAGCGCCAGCTCGACGGCACGGCGGCCGTGGCCGCGGCCCTGGTAGCGGCGGTCGACCATCAGGTGGTAGATCGCATAGTCGCCCGGTTCATCCTCGGCGCCCGGTGCGGCATACATCAGGAAGCCCACCACGCCGTCCTTGTCGGCGATGGCGCGGCAATGGTAGTTCGGGTGGAAGCTGGCTTCCGCAATTGCATACATGGTGGCTGCCGCATGGTCCTGCTGGTGCTCATGCAGTTCCAGTTCGGCGATGTTGGTGAAATTCTCCTTGGTGACCACGTGCAGGTTGGTGGTGATCCATTTCCTCAGGAAGCGTTGATATGGCCTCATTCATGACTCCTTCTTCTTCGTTACAGCTCTAGTACTGCGTTCATTTCGCCATCCTCGTCGAGGTCCGTCTCGACGAAGCCCATGCTGGCGTATAGATCCTTGGCCCTGGTGTTGTCCGGCTGGTAGCTGATCCAGATCTTGCGCACGCCGTCGCGCGCGCGGATCTCGGCCAATGCCGCCTGCAGCGCCAGGCGGCCGTAGCCCTTGCCCTGATGGAGCAGGTCCACCATCAGGCGCCACACACCGAATTCGCCTGGCTGGCCTTCCAGTTTCAAGTCGACATACATCAGGAAGCCAACCAGTTCCTCGGCCGCGTAGATGGCACGGGCCTGCATCTCCGGGTAAAAGCTGGCTTGCGCGATCGAGTAAGAATTGCTGGCGATGTAATCGCGCTGATGGTCCAGCAGCCGCAGGTCGGTGATGTCGTCGAAGTTCTGCCGGGTGACAGCTCTCAGTTGGATCTCCATGATTCCTTTCCTCCTTGCGCCGGGACCAAAAAACAAAAACCCCGGCAAGTATCCTTACCGGGGTTTTCGTCGCGGGACGTCCGGCTCGGGGGTGGCGATTTGCCAGAAGCCCCAAGCGCACGCGCATCAGGGCTATCTGGTGTGCTTAATGCAGTTGATAGCGAAATTGCGCATGACTGTCCTTTCTTAATCTGGGTTATACAAAACTTACGAGCGCTGATTCTGCGCTCGACGCGAATGCAGTGTCAAGAAAAAATTTGTATAAATATTCACTCGGCATTCTTGTACAGGACATCGATGCGCTTGATGATCTTTTCGCTGAGCTTGGCGGCATTGGCGTAGCGTTCATGCAGCTGCGGCACAGTGATCGTGTTGCGCAACAGGCGCTTGCCGTTCGGGGTCGCCAGGGCATGGTAGCGCTGCTCGATGCTGTCTCCCTGTGCAAGCGCGGAGTCCAGGTAGTTGCGCAGCTTTTCATGCCGGTTGCGCCAGCCGCCTTCCGACGTTTCGATCGCGCGGTGGTACGCCTGGTACAGCGTAAGGATATCGTTCAGCAGCTCCTCGTCCTCAATATTGATCAGCTTCCCGCTTGACTTGAAGCCTTCAAAGCGGCTGCTGGTGGGGATGAAGAAGCGGTTGGAATACACATTGATCCACGCAGGTTCAAATTTTTCCGCATCCGGGCTGCCTTTCGGATCGAGTTCGGCCAGGTAACGGAACTGTGCATCGGATTCCCGATAGGCTCCCGGCAGCCAGTTCAGTTGCTTGATGTCGCCAGCCAGGTCGCCCTTCAATCCCAGCAGGAAAGTGCGTACCTGTTTCTGCTCATGGCGATGCTCGCTCATGCTGTGGAACCAGATGCTGATGCTGACCGCAAATACGATGATCACGATTTCCAGCGCGATCTCTTTCAACTTGTGCGCCAGTCCATGATGTTTGCTGGCCGCCATATTGATGACGTTCTTGCCGTGCTTTGCTACCTCGAGTTCTGCCATATTGTCCCCGCTAGAAAGAGCTGGGAATAATAGCCGGGATTAACTTGCAAAATGTCACTCTTTATCACGCGTGCTCCACTATTTCCACGAGTTTGCTACCGTGAGTAGATGATGAGCATCTACAAGCATGCGCTACCGCTGCTGCTGGCTTGGCATGGCCTGGCCGGTGCAGCCGAGCCAAGCCGGATCAGCGTGCAGACGCTGGCGGCGGGCAAGGAAGTCGCGCGCATCATGCTGCCGATTGGCCAGCAGCATACGGTGCAAGTGGAAGCGAACCAGGTCGAGCAGGATAACCGCGGCACCACGCATGCGCGCGGCAATGTGCGAGTGACCATCCGCACCGGCGGCAATGGCGGCGCGGCCACCACCATCGTCGGCGAAGAAATCATCATCAAGCGCAAGGTGCTCGATACCCGCGAACTGGCCGCCATCCGCGCACTGGAAGCCATGGGTGTTCCCGGCAAGCGCGATGCGGCGCGCGACCGCAAGGAGCTGGCGCGGCTCAAGACCATCGTAGCGTCCCACGGCTGGCCCGGTGCGCGCTTTGCCGGCCCGGAACTGTCGCAGAATGCGTTCACTGTCCTGATGCGAACGCCCGAGAAGGAACTCGAGGCCCTGCTGCCTGCCCTGCGCGAAGCGCAGGCACAGAACGACGTGCCGGGCTCGCAACTGGCGCAGGCCGAAGACCGGCTGCGCGTTGCCAAGGGCCTGCCGCAGCGCTACGGCACCCAGCTCGCCAGCGGCAAACCGACAGTCATAGAAGACGAAGGCGCGCTGGAAATCCGCCGCAAGATGATGGGGCTGCCGCCAATGCCCGTTACATCCGGACATTGACAGGCCTGCTGCTTAATCCTCCCGTTCCAGTTGGCGGCGCAGTTGCTGCTTCAGCGCGCGCCGCGATTGTTCGACGCGCTGGTGGCCGCCGGCCTTGCGCTGGCGCGCCAGCACGGCCAGCGGGTTGCGCGGCTTGGGTAGTTTGATGGTTACCTTCATTGCTTATCCTTTCACGCACACGACTTGCTTCAGCGTGTGCACGATTTCGACGAGGTCGGACTGATGCGCCATGACCTGGTCAATGTCTTTGTAGGCGGCGGGGATTTCATCCACCACGCCGCCATCCTTGCGGCATTCGATGCCCTGCGTCTGTTCGGCCAGGTCGAAACGGTTGAATTTGCGTTTCGCCTCGCTGCGGCTCATGCGCCGTCCGGCGCCGTGCGAGCAGGAGCAGAACGATTCCTCGTTGCCCTTGCCGCGCACGATGTAGCTGCGGGCACCCATGCTGCCGGGGATGATTCCCAGCTCGCCCTCGCGGGCCGAGATGGCGCCCTTGCGGGTGACATACAGCTTGTGGCCGAAGTGCGATTCCTGCGCCACGTAGTTGTGGTGGCAGTTGATCGCCTCGCCGTCGAACTTGAACGGCGGGACGTGCGGCTCCAGTGCAGCCACCACGCGGCGCATCATTTCGCGCCGGTTCAGCATGGCGTAGTCCTGGGCCCAGTCCACTGCTTCCACATAGTCGTCGAACAGGTCCGAACCTTCGCTGAAGTAGGACAGGTCGCGGTCCGGCAGGTTCACCTTATGCCGCATCATCTCCTTGCGTGCAGCGGAAATGAAGTAGCGGCCGATGACATTGCCGATGCCGCGCGAGCCCGAATGCAGCATGATCCAGACGCGCTGCTCTTCATCGATACACAACTCGATGAAGTGGTTGCCGCCGCCGAGGGTGCCAAGCTGGCAGATCCAGGTCTGCGCGAACTTGTGCTGCATCTTCATGATGCCCTTGTGGCGCGCCACGATGCGGTCCAGGCGGTCGTTCAGCGGACGCCCGACGCGGGCGTGGGCCGAGCCGCGCACCTTGTCGAAGGCGTGCTGCTCGAAACCGACCGGCACCAGCGTTTCGATCGCGCTGCGCACACGCGCCAGGTTGTCGGGCAACTGGCTCGCAACCAGCGTGGTACGCACGGCGTTCATGCCGCAGCCGATGTCGACGCCGACAGCGGCAGGGATGATGGCGCCGCGCGTCGGGATCACGCTGCCGACAGTTGCGCCGATGCCGGCGTGTACGTCGGGCATGGCTGCCACGTGCGGATGCACGATGGGCAGGTTCGAAATATTCAGCAGTTGCTGGATGGCCGAATGATCAATGTCATCCGTATAGATGTGCACAGGCACCAGGCCTTTGTGCAGGCTTTGCTTAATTGGCATAACGTCTTTCGTTATGCCGGGGCTGTAGAAACAAAAACCCCGGCGAGTTTCCTGGCCGGGGTTCGTGTTGGAAGAACGACCGGCTCGGGTGGCTTGATTGCCTGCCCCGAGCGCTCGCGCTGCGGGGCTATCTCATTTGCAGATTGTGGATAGCCGTACGTGGCATGGTCGTCCTTTCGAAATTCGGGTTAATAAAAAATCAGTGGACGCGATTCTGCGCCTGTTTTGATTTCGCTGTCAATGATTTTTTTTCGCGCCTCAACCTATCGCGCAAAAGACGTCACTGAATCGTTCTCGTACAAAGAAATCACTCGCAGCTTTTCAGGATTGTTTTTGTATCGCTCTTTCAGTGCCCTGCTTTGGTCTTGTGCGCCCCCGCAGTACTTGATGACAGCGCGTTGAATCCTCTTCTGCTCCTGTGTACTCAAGCTGCTGTCCCATTCACCAGCTGCGTGCTCACACGCAGCCGCAAAGCGTATATACCGTTCGAGATCGGCTCGTTCTTCAGTCCAGGCATTAGGACTCGATGTGAGCGCGACGAAAATCAAGAATATTGTAAGCGACGTTTTCATTGGATTCAGTCAAACTCGCCTTGAACACCGCGAGAGTTCAGTTTTCCAGAAAACGTCAGGAGGACTTTGGCATTACTCTGTGTGAGAGGAATGTCCGTTCCATATTGTGTTCCTGCCGAAAATTTTGCTTTGAACGAAATTGTCCTGGCCTTCTCATCGAATGAAATGTCGTACAACCTCGAACCAACCGGCTCGGGAGAGCCTATCGCGATGCCAATGCTGCCAAATACTGCGTTTCCCTGTTTGTACAAGTCCAGCGCATAACCGGAAACCGCATGGGGATCGACGTCTCTGGTCCAGACCTGGTTCGAGTAATGGCCGATCAGCGATGGCGCTACAGTTTCGGCTTGGGCCGGGATAAGAGTCCCGAATAGAAGAACTCCCGCGACCAGCAGCCAACAACGAGATGCCTCGTCATTATTATGATCCCAATTAAAGATGATCTAGTTCCCGAAAAGTTGGTTCCATTCCTCGATACTGTCAGGCTTGAGTGTATCGCTGGTCTTTCGTAGCGTACGTTTATCTTTTGCGGTGATCTCGAATGGCGGGTAGCCGTCCTGCTGCACAAATTCACCTTTCGCCCAGCGCGGACTCAGCTTTCCAGAAAACGTCAAAATTACTTTGGCATCCCTTTTTTCTGGCGGGATATCCTTGTGATATCTGGTTCCCTTCGAATATTTCGCCTTGAATGAAATGGCTTTAGTCTTTTCATCAAAAGAAATATCGTACAGTTTTGCCAGTACTGGCTCAGGTGACCCTACTGCAACCCCAATGTTGCCGAAAACAGCATTTCCCTGTCTGTACAGGTCCAGGTTGTAACCGGACAGGGCGTGGGGATCTTCGTCTTTGGTCCAAACCAGGTTGGAATAATGTCCGATCAATGAGACGGCCGGCGGTTCCGCATAGACCGGCCCTAGCGTTCCGAATAACAGCGCACTGGCAACGACAGAATCAATGACCAGTCGTCGACCAATGCGGCTTGTCTGCATTACCGCCGACATACTTTTTGACACCATAAGTTAGTCCAATCTCTTTCAGCTGAAGATTCATTCCAGTTCGCGGAAGCGTGTTTACCTCAACAAGTGATCCATCTTTGTTTGCTACCGTTATAGTGCCGGTCCACGTGATCGACATGTCAATCGCTTCGCGGATGGCGTGTAACGTGTCTAACGCCGGGGCTGTATTGGCGGCTAACCCCCCGATGCCGAATCCGGTGACCATCTTGTGTGCAGCCTCAACGGATTCCTCCAACGTAGGATGAACCCAATTAATGTGAACCCCCGCCATGGCCGGCACGTTCGCGGGATCGAACCCATTCCGATATATTTTATGGGCCCAATGCATCATGTATGCCCGCTCCTTTGGCCGGAACGTATTTGCTGGATCCACATCCGCACCTGCCGCGCGCAGCGCAGCGATGAAGCCATCAACGCATATCTTGAATGCTGGCGTAAGGTCATCGGTTGACCTGGATCCTGGAAATCGCGGAACCCAGACCATACCACTGAGCTCATTGACGACGTTAACAACTGCAGGTGTTTGATTCGATTGTGGAGTCAGCGTGGCAGTGGTCATAATATGGAATCTCTATTTTTGCATTCTGGGCGTAATCGGAGGTTACCTTTTCTGTGTGCCCATTTTTATCAGTGACGCCGATGAATTCCCGGCCGTCATCCAGCACGATTCTGTACCTGACATCAGCGAGGCTGGTTTGATTTGATTCGTCTTTGGCGTGGAAGAACATATCGAACTTCTCAGCATTCTCGGACGTTTCTTCGGACGTGGATTTGGCGAGTGCTTTTTCGACAGTCCCCTTGTTTTCAGCGGCAGACCGCGCGATGGCGGCAGGGGCGGCACTTGCAGCCGCAATGGCCGATGAACTTTGTCCCGTCTGGCCGTATTCGACCGTGTCCGTGAACTGGCTTGGAACCAGGGTTGCACCGCATGAGGTCTTCATTCCCGCAAGGGCAACGCCCTTCCCATAGAAGGTCGTGGTCATCGCCCCTTCGACAATTGGATAATCCCCTTTGCACTTCGGGCAATGGACCTTATGCCCGATATAGGCGATAGGCTTGCCGTGGCAGATATCCTGCATCGAACCTTCCAGCACCGTTCCGTTATGGCTTGTAGTGTCGCCTTGACGGATTATTTCTCCTGCCATTTGCTTTCACCGAATCCTCATCATTATTGCGATAATAATAACTGATTTAAAAAATTGCCCGCGCACAATTCGTGGCGAGTTTTTGGGAGGCTGGAAATGCTGTATTGCCGCTTTACTGTCGCAGCTGCGCTTTTTGTCGGGTGTTCGTCAGCCTGCGCGGGGAGCCTCGCCAAGGCTTATGCCGACAAGGCGAGGAACGTCCATGTCGTGACCGCGTCCGGCAAGCATCTGAAATTGACTTCGGACCGGCGGGCGGATGATGTCCGTCTCTCCCCCGATGGCGAATCCGTGGCCTGGCTCTCACTCTCGTATTTCGCTGGGGACGGCAGGCGGTGGCCTACCGGGCTGCACGTCTATCACGGCGGCCGCACACATACAATTGAGTGCAGTGAAATCATTCGTGAATACTGGTTCTGGAAAAATGGTTCGCATGTCGCCACCGATTGCGGCGGCCTGCATTTCGCCGGGATCGAAACGCTGTATGACGTGCGCACGATGAAAGAGGTCGACAGCTTCGACCAGGCCGAGGTGCCGGTCGAAAAGCGGCCGGAGTGGTCAACGGCGGACAAGGAATAAAAAACGCGTCCCGTGGGACGCGTTCTTTGTGGAAGCGGTAAAGCTTAGCCGTTCAGGCGCTGCTCCAGCTTGGCCATATTGTCCTTCAGCTCTTGCGGCAGGTGGTATGCCAGCTTCTCGAACAGTTCAGCGTGCAGCTTCAGTTCTGCGCGCCATGCGTCCTTGTCGATCGAGGTGATGGTCTCGAACTCTTCGGCGGTGAATGGCAGGCCGTCCCAGGTGATGTCGCCGTAACGCGGGGTGGTGCCGAAGATGTTTTCGACGCCGCCGCCGTTACCTTCAACGCGCTCCAGCATCCACTTCAGCACGCGCATATTGTCGCCGAAGCCTGGCCATACGAAGTGGCCGTTTTCGTCGGTGCGGAACCAGTTGACGCAGAAGATCTTAGGCAGGGTGGCGCCCTTGCCTTCCAGGCGCTTGCCCATGTCCAGCCAATGCTGGAAGTAGTCGCTCATGTTGTAGCCCATGAACGGCAGCATGGCGAACGGATCGCGGCGCACAACGCCCTGCTGGCCGGCAGCTGCAGCAGTGGTTTCGGAACCCATGGTCGCAGCCATGTACACGCCTTCGATCCAGTTGCGTGCTTCGGTGACCAGAGGCACGGTGGTGGAGCGGCGGCCGCCGAAGATGAAGGCGGAGATAGGCACGCCGGCTGGATCATCCCATGCCGGGTCGATCACCGGGTTCTGGGTTGCAGCCACGGTGAAGCGGGCGTTCGGGTGCGAAGCCTTGGTGCCGGACGCCGGGGTCCAGTCCTTGCCTTGCCAGTCGACCAGGTGCGCAGGCGCTTCCTTGGTCAGGCCTTCCCACCAGATATCGCCGTCGTCGGTCAGCGCGACGTTGGTGAAGATGGTGTTCTCGTTCAGGCAGGACATGCAGTTCGAGTTGGTCTTGGTGTTGGTGCCAGGAGCCACGCCGAAGTAGCCTGCTTCAGGATTGATCGCGTACAGGCGGCCATCCTTGCCCGGCTTGATCCAGGCGATGTCGTCGCCGATGGTGGTGACTTTCCAGCCGTCGAAGGTCTTCGGCGGGATCAGCATCGCGAAGTTGGTCTTGCCGCAAGCCGATGGGAAGGCGGCGGCAACGTAGTGCTTCTTGCCTTCTGGGGATTCAACGCCCAGGATCAGCATGTGTTCTGCCAGCCAGCCTTCGCCGCCGTTCTTGGCGTCGTTGTAGCCCATGGTGGAAGCGATGCGCAGCGCGAAGCACTTCTTGCCCAGCAGCGCGTTGCCGCCGTAGCCGGAACCGTAGGACCAGATTTCGCGGGTCTCTGGGAAGTGCACGATGTACTTGGTGGCATTGCATGGCCATGGCACATCTTTTTCGCCGGCAGCCAGCGGCTTGCCAACGGTATGGATCGCAGGCACGAACTCGCCATCGGTACCCAGCACGTCGTACACGGCCTTGCCCATGCGGGTCATGGTGCGCATGTTGACGGCGACGTATGGGGAGTCGGACAGTTCCACGCCGATGTGGGCGATCGGCGAGCCCAGCGGGCCCATCGAGAACGGCACCACGTACATGGTGCGGCCGGCCATGCAGCCGTCGAACAGGCCGTTCAGGGTGCCGCGCATTTCTTGCGGGTCCATCCAGTTGTTGGTCGGGCCGGCCGCTTCCTTGGTCTGCGAGCAGATGAAGGTGCGGTCTTCAACGCGGGCGACGTCGGTCGGGTCGGAGCAAGCCAGGTAGGAGTTTGGACGCTTTTCTTCGTTCAGCTTTTTCATGGTGCCGGCGGCAACCATTTCAGCGCACAGGCGATCGTACTCTTCCTGCGAGCCGTCGCACCAGTAGATGCGGGCAGGCTTGGTCAATGCGGCGACTTCCGCCACCCAATTGATCAGCTTTTGCTGTTTGATGTAAGCTGGTGCGTTCATAGTTGCAACGCCTCCCATAACGGGCTGATTCATAGTACCTCCAATGCCAATAAAGAATTCTGTCTTGTCCCGGCACGGCAGGAATCGTCGTCAGCTGATAGCTTGCGCGGAAGAATTGTTACTTCGGCGAAATACGGCGGTTCTGTCGATGCGCCCGATTACTCGAGGGCGCGAGCGTCTGGCGGGGGTGTGCTCAGGCGCTGGAACATATGCTGCTGGAGCCTGGTTGGGCTCCTTGAATTGGCCGATTGTACACCTGCGATCCCGCGCTTCCGACAAAAATGTAGGAATATTGCCCGACTAATGTAGTAGGCTATTCCAGATATTCACAAACCTGTTATTTCCCTACCATTTTCATCACAAAATCTGCTAACTGACATGAAAATTGCGATTCTCGATGATTACCAGGATGCAACTCGTGGCCTGGAATGCTTCAAGCTTCTGGATGGCCATGAGGTCAAGGTTTTCAATAATTCCGTCAAGGGCATGGGCCAATTGGTGGCCCGCCTGGCGCCGTTCGAGGCGCTGGTATTGATCCGCGAGCGCACCGCGTTCAACCGCAGCTTGCTGTCCAAGCTGCCTAACGTGAAAGTGATTTCCCAGACCGGCAAGGTGAGCGGACACGTCGATATGGACGCTTGCCGCGAGCTTGGCATCACGGTCCTGGAAGGCGTGGGTTCCCCAACGGCGCCGGCCGAACTGACCTGGGCACTGGTGATGGCGGCGCGGCGCAAGCTGTTCCAATATGCCGGCAAGCTGCGCGATGGACAGTGGCAGCAGGTGTCGATCAGCCATGAGCACAATACGCTGGGCCTGGTGCTGGCGGGGAGCACCATGGCGATTTGGGGCTACGGCAAGATCGGCAAGCTGGTGGCGGGTTATGCCAAGGCTTTTGGCATGCGCGTGGTGGTCTGGGGTAGCGAATCGAGCCGCGCTGCTGCGGTGGCGGATGGCTACGAAGCGGCCGCCTCACGCGAGGCATTCTTTGCGGAGGCGGATGTGCTGTCGCTGCATCTGCGCCTGGCCGATGGAACGCGCGGCATCGTCACCGCAGAAGACCTGGCGCGCATGAAACGCGACGCATTGTTCGTCAACGTGAGCCGTGCCGAGCTGGTTGCGCCCGGCGCATTGGAGGAAGCCTTAAAAGCCGGCCATCCCGGCTATGCCGCCTTGGACGTCTTCGAAACCGAACCGCTGCCGGAAAATTCACCGCTGCTGCGCATGCCGAACGTGCTGTGCACTCCACACCTCGGCTACGTCGAGCAAGCCAGCTACGAGCTCTACTTCCGCCACGCCTTCCAGAACCTGGTCAACCACATCAACGGCTGACCTCGTGTCCCATGGGGCCTGACCCCATGGGACACGGGCTGGGCTGTGCAGGCATGGCGTGGACTTTGCTCCAGAGGCCGGCCCAGCCGGGCGGCCAGGTGATGGGCTGGCCGCTGTAGGGCGGGAGGTTGGCGCGGACGGGGATGACCGGGACCGGCGGCATGTCTGTCAGCGGGGCGCCGTTCGGGCGTTGCATGTCGAGGCTGTACATGTAGCCGGGGAGCAGGGCGTCGCAGACCTGTGCGAACCATTCGGTATGGTCTTCGTCGCGGCCGAGCGCTTGCGCCAGGCCTTGCGGGTCGAATTTGGCTAAAGCGTGCACCAGTTCTTCGGTCGTGGCGCCGGGCTGGTCGCCCCAGCCCATCACGGGATTGAAGATGTAGTCGGCGCCGGAGCCGTACCAGCCTTCGCGCCAGGAGCGCTGCATCCAGTCGCGCGGCCCGGTGAACAAATGCCAGCGCCAGTGCAGGCCGGAGGGCTTGGGCCAGGAGTACAGGTATAACTTCTGGTAGCCGGCTTTGTGCAACTCGCGCACGACCGCCATCAGCCGCGCGTGCGGCATGCGGTCGGGCGGGGCACGGCGGAACAGGATTGCTTCGCCGTCGGCAAATTGCACTTCGTCGGTGGAGAGATTCAAATCCAGCGTGCGCGATTCATTGCCGAACCGGGCGGATATCCAGCCAGTCAGCAAATTGACAGCCGTGATGACGCCATAGCCGCGGTAGCGGTGGAAAATCACGGTTCCTGGAGCGAGCGCTTTCATGGTCTTGCCGGGCAAAAAACCCAGTGTAGTCAACTGTTCGGCGGAATGCCAGCCGGAATTGGCAAACTTTTTCGGCTATCATGCACGCCATTCATTGATTTCATTTTAATTCATCATGACCCTGCGCATCATCGCTACCGGCGGCACTTTCGACAAGCACTACAACGAACTGAATGGCACCCTGGCTTTCACCGAAAGTCACCTGCCTGCAGCGATCAAACGCGCCCGCATCACCACGCCTTGCGAGCTGGAAGTTGTATCGCTGCTCGATTCGCTGGATATGGTGGATGCCGATCGCCAGCGCGTGCTGGCCGCCTGCCAGGCTGCTTCCGAAAAAGCCATCGTGATCGTGCACGGCACCGATACCATGCCGCAGACCGCCGCCGTCCTGGGCCCGGCGATCAAGGACAAGACCATCGTCTTCACCGGCGCCATGATCCCTTACGAGATCGATAATTCCGACGCCTTCTTCAACATGGGCTTTGCCTGCGGCGTGGCGCAAGTGCTGCCGCCTGGCGTGTACGTGGCGATGAACGGCCAGATTTTCGCCTGGGATAACGTGCAGAAAAATAAAGCGGCTGGCGTGTTCCAGCCGCTCTGAGTCATTTGAGCTTCGCCAGCGTTTGCTGGAAGCGCGCGGCGTCCTGGTAGCCGATTACGCGCGCTCTTTCCTTGCCCTCGCTATCGAACAGGATGATGGCGGGCGGGCCAAACAGGCCATAGCGTTTCAGCAGGGCCTTGTCTTCTTCGCTGTTGGCGCTTACGTCGGCCTGCAGCAGCACCGCCCCTTCCAGCGCGGCCTTCACCGGCGCCGCGCTGAAAGTGAACTTTTCCATTTCCTTGCATGAGACGCACCAGTCGGCATAGAAGTCGAGCATGACGGGGCGGCCTTGCGCCAGTTCCGCTTCGAGCTGCTGCACGTTGGCGACCTGCTTGAACGGCAGCGCCGAGACGTGGCGGTTCGGCAGCAGCGGCAACGCCATCCACGCGGCCAGCGCCAGCAGCATGACGCCGAAGCCGCGCTTGACCCACACCATCCACGAACCTGCACGCGGGAGCAGGCTGCCTGCTGACACGCCGACCAGCACCAGCGGCACGCTCATGCCTGCCGCCATTGCGAACAGCGCACTGCCGCCGACCAGCACGTCGCGCGTCTGGCTGATGTAGACCAGCGCTCCCGCCAGCGGCGCGGCCACGCAGGGGCCGACCATCAGCGCGGAGATGGCGCCCATGCCGAACACGCCAGCCAGCTTGCCGGCCGTGCGGCGGTTGGCGCTGTCCGCCAGGCGCGATTGCAGGACTGCCGGCAACTGCAGCTCGTAAACACCGAACATCGACAGCGCCAGCGCGGTCAGCAGCAAGGCAAACCCACCGATCACCCATGGCTTCTGCAAAGAAGCCGCGAGGCCTTCGCCCGCCAGGCCGGCTGCGATGCCGAAGCCGGTGTACACCAGCGCCATACCCAGTGAATAAGCGCCCGACAGCAGCAGGCCGCGCTTGCGGCTCGGCCTGGCGCTGTCGCCCACGATGATCGAGGACAGGATGGGAACCATCGGCAGCACGCAGGGCGTAAATGCCAGGCCAAGGCCGAGCAGCAGGAACAGCGGCACGATTTTCAGCAATTGGCCGCCTTGCAGCGTTTGCGCCAGCGGCGCAGCCGCTTCCAGCGTCACCCCGGAATCCATCGGCGAATAGCACAGGCCAGCGTCGGCGCAGCCCTGGCTCGTCACGCGCAGCACGAAAGGACCTTCGCCCTGAACCGGCACGCGCACGGTGACGCGGTGGCGGTAAGTCTCCACTTCCTTGCCGAAGGTCTGGTCGAACTTCACTTTACCGGGCGGCAGTTGGGGGGCGTCCACCTTGGCGCCGTCCGCGCTGAAACGGAAACGGTCGCGGTACATGTAGTAGCCGTCTGCGATGTCGAAATTGACTTCGGCAGTGCCGCCATCGGCCATGCGCGCCGAGAAGCGGAAGGCGGCCTCCGGCTCGAGAAAATCCTGCGCCACCGCCCGCGCCAGCCCGAGCACGGCGAGCAGCAGCGCCAACAAAATGCGCCGCATCATTGCACCTGCAAGGCTTGCACTGCCTGCGCCAGGCCGCGGTCATCAGGCCCCATCACGCGTGCCACGCGGCCCTGGCGGTCCAGCAGGACGATGCTGGGAATCTGG
Source organism: uncultured Duganella sp. (assembly GCA_966077345.1). Lineage (GTDB taxonomy): Bacteria > Pseudomonadota > Gammaproteobacteria > Burkholderiales > Burkholderiaceae_D > Rugamonas. The sequence continues at coordinate 98,474 of CBHREK010000003.1, read as the reverse complement.
CGCACGCTGAAGGCGTTGAACAGCGTCCCATCCTTGTCCAGCCGCATCGCCATGCGCGACTTTTTGCTCCGTGCAAACTCGGCGACTTCCTTATCCGACGACCAGACCGGCGATGCGACGGCAAGCCATTCGACGCCGGGTGTCGCAGCCAGCGCTTCTGCCTCTTCGCGCACCCGCTGGCACGCTTGTGCTGTCGCAGGGCGGCTTTCGCGCAGGTAGGACTCGCACCATGGCGAGAAGAACATCAGCGCGCGCGGTTTGCCCTGTGCGGCCGGCAGCGGCAGTCCTTGCGCGACATCGCCGACTTTGAACGCGGCGCGTGCCGGGGTGGCTTGCGGCGCCAGGGCTACCGGACTGGCCGGCGCACTTTCGCTCACTGCGCGCTGCAGCGCTTTCTCGAGTTCCTTGTCATGCAAATGGCCGATATGCTGGATGCGGCCATCGCGGCCGATCACGATGTGCTGCGGCGTGACGCGCAGGTTGAGGCTGGCCGCCAGCGAACCATCATCGATGACGATTGGCATGTGCAAGCCATGTTGTGCGCGGTAGCTCTTCACTTCCGTTTCGGTGTCGCTATACCCCGCGTTGACCGCGACCACGGCGAGCTTGTCTCCATACTGCTGGAACGACTTCTCGAATGCGGGCATCTGCTCGCGGCAAGGCACGCACCAGGTGGCCCAGAATTTGAGATAGACCGGTTTCTTGCCGTAGTAAGAGGCGAGGTCGATGCGTTGGCCGTCGATGGTTTGCAGCACGGCGGCGGGACCCGGCTGCCCGATCAGGGCCTTGCCGGCCAGTTTGGCCCGGCTGGCGCCGCTGCCGGCTTCGTCGGCATGGGCGGGGACGGCGGAAAGGCACACTAGAAGTGCTGCGATCAATGGCTTGAACATGATGGCTTTCGTGGATTGGATGAATCCATGGTACCTTTGGCTTGGGTCATCAAAAAGACGCAAGAATGCACTGAATTTATGTACCATCCCCTGAACCTCGCCATCGACCGCCAGGCCGCTGCCACGCTGGCGGACCAGATCTTCCTCGGCCTGCGCGGCGCGATCGGCGACGGGCGCCTGGCGCCGCAAGCCCGCCTGCCGTCCTGGCATGACCTGGCCGCACAACTGGGGGTGGCCCGCGGCACCGTGCGGCAGGCTTATGAACGGCTGCGCGATGAGCAGCTGGTCTACACCGCCGGCGCGGCCGGCACTTTCGTTTGTGCGGGCGGCACGATGGCAGGCGGAGGCAGGCCAGGCAGCGAAGCGGCATGCGTGGCGCCAGGCGCAGCAGCGCTGGAAGTGGTGCACGCCTTCCCCGGAAGGGCTGTCAGCACCAACCCTTTCCAGGTTGGGGTGCCGGCGCAGGATGCCTTTCCCTTCAAGACCTGGTCGCGGGTGATGGGGAGGGCGGCACGCACGGCGGCTGCGATGCCGCTCTCCTATCCCGACCCGCGTGGCGAATATGCGCTGCGCGCCGAAATCGCGGCATACCTGTGCATGGCGCGCGGCCTCGATTGCACACCCGGGCAGGTGCTGGTCTGCAACGGCTATGCTGGCGCGCTTGGACTGGTGCTGCGCGCGCTGGAGTTGAAAGGCGAACAGGCGTGGATCGAGCAGCCGGGCTACATGGCCACACGCGACGCACTTGCGGCGGCGGGCTTGCAGCTGGTACCCGTCCCCGTCGATCCGGAAGGAATGGATGTCGCGGCTGGCGTGCAACGGGCGCCACGTGCCAGGCTGGCGGTGGTGACCCCGGGCCAGCAAGCGCCCCTCGGAGTGACCTTGTCGCTGCGTCGGCGCCAGGCCTTGCTGGAATGGGCGGCGCAGGCAGGCGCCTGGATCATCGAGGACGACTACCTGGGCGAATTGCAGCCGCAGGGCCGTGCCGCGCCTGCGCTGGCTTCACAGGACCGCAATGGCCGCGTGCTGCACCTTGGCACCTTCAGCAAGACGCTGACGCCATCCCTGCGGGTCGGTTTCCTGGTGGCGCCGCCGGAGCTGGCGGACCTGCTGGCGCAAACGGCTTCCACTTGCGGCAGCGCTCCGTCGCCGGTTGTGCAATTGGCAGTGGCAGAATTCCTGCATAGCGGCGCCTACCTGCGCCACCTGCGCCATATGAAGCGCCTGTACCAGGAACGCAGGAGCGCGCTGGGTGCGGCGCTGGAAAGACTTGGCGCAATCCATGCGCCGGCAGCACTGGGCGTGCTGCTGCAATTGCCCGCGGGTGTCAACGATGTGGAAGTCGCTGCGCGAGCGCGCAGCCTGGGCATGGCGCCATCCGCCTTGTCGGGATGGTATGCCGGGGAACAACCCGCCAGCGGCGGACTGCTGCTTGGCGTGACCAACGTGCCCGAGGACAAAGCCCCGGGCTATTGCGAGCGCCTGCTGGCGCTCACGCGGGGATAGCGAAAACTCAGGCCTTCGCTTCGCCGCCCAGGGCGTCGACCACATCCTGCAACAGCTTGGACAGTTCGCCGGTCATCAGCATGAAATCGCCGTCGAAGCGTTCCTCGTCGTTGCGGGTCACAGCGTCGTTTTCCTTCATCACATCCAGCGGCTTGACGCTCTTGATGGCCAGCGCTTCGGTCAGCACGAAGCTGATCTTGCTGTCCCAGGTCATGGCCAGGCGGGTGCACTGCTTGCCGGCCGCGATGTGGCGGCGTACTTCTTCCGGCTCCAGGGTGTGGCGCACGTAGCGCACGGCTGCCTTGCTCTCGCCGGTGGCGCGCAGTTCGGTGTCCATGTCGACGGTGAAGCCGGCTGGCGCTTCGTCGTCCTGCAGCCAGGCGGTCATCACGCCCACCGGCGAACGCTGCACGCGCAGGCTTTCGATCGGCATGCGGTCGACAGCTTTCAGCAGGTGCTTGATGACGTCGTCGGCCTTGGCCGGGCTGGCGGCATCGACCACCAGCCAGCCGTTGACCGGGTCGATCCAGCACCAGGTGTTGCTGCGGATGGTGAAGGCGCGCGGCAGCAGTTCGTCGTGCACGCGTTCCTTGAGTTCTTTCATGGCTTTTTTGCCAGGAGCGAAGCCTTGCTGCTCTTCCATTTCGGCGGCGCGCGCCTTGGCAACCTGGTTGACCACGGTCGATGGCAGCAGCTTTTTCTCGGTGCCCAGCACCATCAGCATCTGCTTGTTGACAACGTGCACCAGGCCGCCGTTTGGACGCGGCTTGTCCCAGCCCTGGCGCATCAGCTCATTGCTGCTGGCAGGCGAGAAGGACTGCGACTGGAGGGCTTCTTCGAGTTGTTCTGGAGTAAATGCCCAAGGGGCAGGCAGGCGGTAAACCTGGAGATTCTTGAACCACATAAACGTTATCGACCTTGATCAGCTTTTTCCACGGGAACGACATTCTACATGGGTCCTCATGGGCAAGTCATGACCTTTGTCTTGTTCCCGTCACGGCCGGGGTCTTGTCCCCGTGCGCCGACCAGGTTGGTGTACTCGCAATACTGCTGATTCCCCCTGCGGTAGCGCTTCATGGTCACGCCGTCGCCCAGGTCGGAAGTCTGTTCCAGCACCCATTCCCTGGTTTGCGCCCTGGCGATCGCCATCCCGAGCTTGGTGTCCGGCAGGATGATTGTTGCAAATTTATTCAGGCTTTCCTTGCGCAGCTGGCGGTCGACGCCGGCGGCCAGCTTGCGATTTTTCTCCAGCAGCGTCTCCGCCAGTGGCGCCGGCTTGGCAAACGGGTCGTCGTTGACGGTGGCTGGCACCGTAACGGCTTCTGCTACCGGCGCCGCAGTCTCGGAAGCTGCCGGCGCGGTCGCTGTGCTGACCACCGGCGGCGGCGGTGCAGCGCGCCGGACGGTAGCAACCGGCGCCGCCGGTGCGGCCACGGCAGGCGGACGCTTGGGCAATTCCCTCGGCGCTTGCAGGTAGACCAGTTCCGTTTCGCGCTGGACGCTGGCCTGCCGTACATGGGGCATGCCGCGCCAGCACAGGAAGAGCGCTGCGTGCGCCAGCGCGATGGCGGCCAGCCAGGCCTGGCGCCTGCGAGGTTCGAAGGTCAGGCTCATTTGGGACATTTGACCAGGCGGGCTTTCGAGCCCTTGCGGAAGACATCGTGGCCGCCGGTCCCGATATGGTCGACCTCTTCGCACACCATTTCCCCGCGCAGCATATAGCGCTTGTGTACGATGCCGTTTGCGCCGGCGAAACTCTCCGGCGCGAATGGTTTTGCCGGCGCGGCGCCGGTGATGGAAAACGCCGCTGCCTTGTCCTCGTCCACGACGCTGGCATATTTGTTCAGGCTCTCCTTGCGCAACTGGCGGTCGATGCTGGCGGCCGACTTGCGGGTCTTTTCCAGCAAGGATTCGTCGCGCGCCGCCGGTTTGGCAAATGGGTCGGCCGGCAGGCTGGCGGGCGCTGGCAGCGTGATCGACTGCGGCATTGCCTCGGCAGAGGCAGGCGGCGCATCCGGAAGGGCAGCCTGGCTGGCAAGCGGAGGCGGCGCCGGGCGGGCCTGGGCGGCCGCTGCGTGCGGCGCGGCTGGCAGCAGGCGCGGTGGGCGCGGGGGCAATCCGGCAGGACGGGGACGCAGGGCTTGCGGCAGCTTCAGCAAGACCAGTTCGCCTTCCGGCTGCCCGGCCAAATCCTGCGCCTGCCGCGCGGCAGGGCGCCATGCCATCAGCACGGCCAGGTGGCCGAAGGCGATAAGCACCAGCCAGGCGCGCCGTGCCGGGGGATGAACAGCATTGGCTTGCATAGGTAATCCGGGTTTGCAGCCGGACTCAGCATGCCAGCTCGCGCGGGAAAGGTATCATAAATTAGCAAAAAGATCACCCTGCGCCGGCTGGGCCCTGGCGGCCTCCTCCAGCGTGCAGAGGGCCGACATGCGCACGCCGAGCAGGCGCAGCCGGTCGTCCAGCGGCACGCGGCGCAGGCACTCGCCGGCGGCGCGGCGGATGGCGGCGGCATCGGCCGTGGGCGATGGCAGGGTCAGGTCGCGCGTCACCGTGCGGAAGTCGGCGTAGCGCAGCTTGATGCCCACCGTGCGACCGGCGTAGCGCTTGCGCGCCAGGTCGTCGGCCACCTTCTGGCACAGGCGGGTGAAGATTTCGGACAGCTCGGCGCGGTCGCGCTTGACGTGCAGGTCGCGCGAGAAGGTGGTTTCGCGGCTGACGCCTTTCGGCTCGCTGCGCGTGGCCACGGCGCGCTCGTCGCGGCCGTGGGAAATCCGTTGCAGCCATTCGGCGTAGTTGAGGCCGAAATGCTCCTGCAGCTGGGCAGGATCGGCCGCAGCCAGCTGGCCGACGGTGTCGATGCCGAGCGCAACCAGCTTTTTCTCCGCCTTGGGGCCGATGCCGTTCACCTTGCGCACCGGCAGCGGCCAGATGCGGGCCGGCACGTCGTCGTAGCCGACCACGGTCAGGCCATTGGGCTTTTCCAGGTCGGAGCAGATCTTGGCCAGCAGCTTGTTGGGCGCCACGCCTATCGAGCACGACAGCCCGGTGGCAGCGCGCACCGCATCCTTGATGCGCTGGGCCAGCTCGCGCGTTTCGCCCTCCACCTCCGTCAGGTCGATATAGATTTCATCGATGCCGCGGTCTTCGATCTGCGGCGCGATGCTGGCCACGGCCGCCTTGAACAGGCGCGAATACTTGCGGTAGGAATCGAAATCCACCGGCAGCAGGATGGCGTCCGGCGCCAGGGCAGCCGCCTTCATGGTGCCCATGGCGGAAAAGACGCCCAGTGCCCGCGCTTCATAGGTGGAGGTGGTGATCACGCCGCGCCCCACGTAGTCGCGCAGGCGGGAGAACTCGCGGCTGCCATCCGGCAGCTCGCGCGGCTGGTGGCGCCCGCCGCCGCCGATCACCACCGGCAGGCCGCGCAATTCCGGATAGCGCAGCAGCTCCACGGACGCGTAAAAGGCGTCCATGTCGAGGTGGGCAATGCGGCGGGGCCAGTCCATAACAAATAGTCGAGTTCGCTAGTGATACTGTAATTATATACAGCATTTTGAGCAAGGTGCCCGGCGGATATACTGCTGGGCATGTACATCCTGCCCCTGCTGTTCGCCTTTGCCGCCACCCCAGCAATTGCCGCCCCCACCTGCCCAGCACCATTGCATGCCGGCGCCAGCGACCTTGGCCTGGCCTCCTTTCGCGAGGACGACAGGGTTGGCGGGGCCGCCATCGACGTCGTGCGGGAACTGGCGCGCCGCACCAACTGTCCGCTCAATATCAGCTGGTACCCGCGGGCGCGGCTTTGGGCCGAATATGCCGGCGGCCGCATCAACGTGACCGCCAGCTCGGCCCGCAGCGCCGAACGCGACCGCCTTGGCCAGTTCGTACCTTTTGTTACCACCCGCTTCGACCTGGTGTTGTCGCACCGCGTGACGGGCAGCTACAAATCATTGGCAGAGTTCGTGGAACACGGCAGTGCGCGCCTGAACCTGGTGCGCGGCATCCTGTACACGCCCGACGCCGAGGCCCAGGTCGCCCGCTTGCGCGAACAGGGCCGGGTCGAAGTGGTGAACGACTTTGATATCGCCTTCCGAAAAATAGCCTCGAAACGCGCCGAGGCGACACTGGCGCCGATGACGATCTATTCGCGCTATCTGCAAAGCGCCGGCCTGCAGGGGCACGTCAGCGTGATGCCGGTCATGGAATCTTTCCCCGTGCTGGCCGGCGCTTATCTCTCTCGCAGCGGCCTCTCCCCGGCTGCGCGCAAGGTGTTTGCCGATGCCTTGCTCGGCATGGTGGCCGACGGCACTGTGGCGCGCATCTACGGCAAATATGTCGGCGAAGCGAATGGCCGCGCGCTGGTGCCGGACCATGGGCGTGGCATCATTTCAGCGTACCAGCAACTTCCCTGACTTTGCTGTGGCATTGAGCGCTGCGCCGCGTTACCATGCCTGTGCGATCATCGAAAAAAAACCACTTTCTGGCGAGGCTTGGCATGAGCTTTTCGAACATGAATATCGGTGTGAAGCTGGCGATCGGTTTTGCGCTGGCCATTGCGATCCAGCTGGCAATGTCGCTGACAGGGATCAGCCGCCTGAGCCACAACTCGACCCTGACCGAGCGCCTGATCAGCGATCGCTACCTGAAGGTGCAGCTGACCAACGAGATGCGCAGCTATTCCAACCGCTCGGCGCAAGCCTTGCGCAATGCCATGCTGGCGCCGGACAAGATCAGCAGCGACGCTTTCCTGGCCAGCATGGCGGAAGCTGATACGGCCGGCGCCGCGGCGGCGCAAAAGCTGCAGAAGATCCTGGTACTGGAAGAGGCCAAGAAACTGTTTGCCGAAGAAACGCAGGCGTTCGAAGCTTTCCGTGCCAAGCGCGATGAGGTGGTCAAGCTGTTCAAGGAAGGCGACCAGGACAGCGCGGTGCAAACGCTGTTCAAGCAGGCCATCCCGCTGCAAAACACCTATTTCGGCAAACTCGATGCCATCCTTGCCCTGCAAAACAAGCTGATGGGGCAAGATAGCGCGGAAGCGACCGAGTCCGCATCGAATGCAACCATGCTGATGATCGGCCTGCTGGTGCTGGCAACCGTGCTGTCGGTGGCGGCAGGCTACCTGATCACCCGTTCCGTGACCGGGCCCTTGCTGCAGGCGGTGGAGGTGGCCGAAACCGTGGCCCACGGCGACCTGACTGCCGACATCGACACCAGCCGCAAGGATGAAACCGGGCGCTTGCTGAATGCCTTGCAAGAAATGGTGACCTCGCTGAAGCGCACGGTCGGCTCGGTACGCGCGTCCACCGATACCATCAATACCGCGGCGGCGGAAATCGCGGCGGGCAATCTCGACCTGTCGCGCCGCACCGAGCAGCAGGCTGCCAGCCTGGAGGAAACGGCTTCGTCGATGGAGGAACTGACGTCGACAGTGAAGCAGAACGCGGACAACGCGCGCCAGGCCAACCAGCTTGTGGTATCCGCCGCCAGCCATGCCAGCGAAGGCGGGCAAGTGGTGGGCGAGGTGGTCGATACCATGGGTGCGATCAAGGCCAGTTCTGCGCGTATGGCGGATATCATCAGCGTGATCGATGGCATTGCGTTCCAGACCAATATCCTGGCGCTGAATGCCGCGGTCGAAGCAGCGCGCGCCGGCGAACAGGGGCGGGGATTTGCGGTGGTGGCGTCGGAGGTACGCAACCTTGCGCAACGCAGCGCAGCAGCGGCCAAGGAAATCAAGGAGCTGATCGACGATTCGATCGCCAAGGTCGATGCCGGCGGCACCCTGGTCGATCGCGCCGGGGCGACCATGCAGCAGATCGTGGCGTCCGTGCAGCAGGTCGCAGACATCATGAACGAGATTACGTCGGCCAGCCAGGAGCAGTCTTCCGGCATCGAACAGGTGAATACTTCCATCGTGGAGATGGATAACGCGACCCAGCAGAACGCAGCGCTGGTGGAGCAGGCGGCTGCCGCCGCACGCAGCATGCAGGAGCAGTCGGAGCGCCTGGTGGAGGCGGTTGCGGTGTTCCGGATGGAAGGATCGGCCGCAGCCTATGCGGCGCCGGCTGCACGCGAATCCACTGCGCCTGGCGTGGCAGTACGGGCCACGGTGCCGGCGCTGAGGCCTGCCCGAGGTTCTGCGGGCAGGGCGGCGGCAAGCAGCGCGGGACGGCGGGCGGCGCCAGTGGCGGCGGCAAGCGACAATGGCAGTTCCGGGGCCGGGGAAGCCGAGGAAGCTGAAGCGGCGAGCGCGCCAGCCGGCGCAACGCGGGTTGGCACAGCGCGCGCAGGCGGACGCGCAAGTGCTGCAGCCGCTTCGGCCAGGCCGGCGGCAGCGCCGGCGCGCGCGACGCCGCCGGGCGACGACTGGGAAGAGTTTTAGGCCGGCAGCTTGCGGAACCACTGCGCCGTCGTTTCGTCGGCGGGGAAGAACGCTTCCATGCGCAATTCGTGCACCGTGACGTCGTGCGGCGTGCCGAGCGTCGTGATGGTGGTGAACAGGTTGAGCTCCACGCCATCCTTGCGCACCGTGAACGGCAGGAAGGGCAGCGCGCGGCGGTCCAGGTTGGCATTCTTCGACGCCGCACGGATGCCTGGAATCGCCAGCAGCTCCTCCAGCAGCATGGTGGCTTCGCTGCCCGGCCCGTCGCCCATGGCCTCCCGTTGAATCCATTGCAGCAGGTCGACGCTGACATCCTCCCAGTTGACGATGTACTTGCGCAGGCCATTCGGATCCAGGGTCAGCTTGATCACGTTGGAGGTAGTGGGCGGGCCATCGAGCAGCCATTCGATCATCTTGCCTGCCGGGCCGTTGCTCATGACCAGGTTCCACAAGCGGTCCACCACCAGTGCAGGATAGGGTGCCTGCTGCCGCAGCATGAAGTCCAGCGCCTGCTTCACCGCCTTCATTTCGGGATCGGACAGGTTGCGCTCCTGGTAGGCCGGCGCGTATCCGGCTGCCAGCAGCATCACGTTGCGCTCCCGCAGCGGGATGTCGAGGACGATGCCCAGTTTCAGGATCATTTCGCGGCTGGGCTGCGAGCGCCCGCTTTCCAGGAAACTGATATGCCGCTGCGAGATGCCGCTCTCGGTCGACAGCCGCAACTGGCTGAAACCGCGCTTGCCGCGCCAATAGCGCATCGCCGCTGCGTAGTCGCTGAAATACTGCCCTGGTGCCGCCGCTCCCATATCGCTCCCCTCAAGACCGTACGAAGTCCAGCAAGTCGCTGTTCACTCTTGCCATGTGGGTGAGGAACATACCATGCGGCGCGCCTTCGTACACTTGAAGTTTCGCATTGGGTAGCAGTGCGGCGCTCGGCCTGGCGGTCAGCTCGAACGGCGCGCTGGCGTCATTGGTGCCGGCAAGCAGCAGAACCGGCAGCGTAATGTTCGGCAGCTCGGCACGGAAATCTTCGCGCTGCAGCGAACGGTTGCATTCGTACAGTGCCTGCAGCGAGGCTTGCAGCGGCATGGCGCGCAGCCAGTCACGCATGCCTTGCGGCGTATGTTCGGCCACGAAAGGCGGCAGGTTTTCATCGATCCATTTCGGCAGGTCCTTCATCAGCTGCTCCTTGCGGAAGTATTCCAGCAGCGCCGGATCGATGCCGTCCGGGTTGTCGGCAGACCTGGCGATGCAAGGCGTCATGGTCCCCAGCAAGGCGACGCGCCTGATGCGGCGCTGCCCGTGGCGGGTCAGGTAGCGCACCACTTCATTGCAGCCCATCGAATGGGCCACCAGGGTGACTTCATCCAGGTCAAGCGCTTCCAGCACGGCAGCCAGGTCGTCGGCCAGGGTGTTGAAGTCATAGCCGCGACCAGGATCGCTTGAGCGGCCGTGGCCGCGCCGGTCGAAGGCAATCACGCGCATGCCCTGCTCCGCCAGCGCCAGCATCTGGTAGCACCAGGAGTCGGCGCCGAGCGACCAGCCACCGACGAACAGCACCGGCTCGCCATCGCCCCAGTCGCGGTAGAACAGGTTGACGCCGTCGGCAGTACGCACGGTGTTCGGTTCGATCACGCGGGCGCCGGAGGTTTGGTATGCGGTCATGATTGCCTCCCTTGCTTACTGTGCGAAGTAGTCGATAAAGCCGGTGACGCTGGCCAGGCGGCCGTCGGCTGCGATGAGCGCGAAGTCGGTGCCTTTGGCCACCGGTTCGCTGCCAGGCGCGCCCAGCGTCCACGAGAAGCGCAGCACGTCGTTATGGCTGTCCGGAGTGCCGGCCAGTTCGAAGCGTTGGCCCGGGAAGTGCTCCTGCGCGCCGGCGATCAGCGCATCGATCGAGGCATGGCCGGCACCCTGCATCAAGGGATCCTTGTAGGCGGCTTCCGGAGTGAAAGTTGCAGCTACGCGGGCACGGCGTTCATCGGTGTTGCGTTCGTTCCAGGCTGCCAGGTATTTTTCGACGATTTGCATGGTGTTTCTCCTTTCTGTGGTTGATGAAGCCATTGTCAACAAAACCACGCCATGCGACGATTACCTTCCAGGTAATCAAACAGGAATCCATGTGACGCTCCACCGCCGATTTGCCCTCATTTCCCTGCTGGCCGCCTGCGCCGTTGCGCAAGCCGACTGCCCAACGACATTGCCGCTGAAAGGCGTGCTCAATATCGATAACTGCTATCCGATGCGCGAGGATTGCGTGCCGGCCGCCGATGCCTTGTACCAGTACGCTGAAGCCGTACCGGACGGCGGGGATGAGGGGATGACCATCGCCCTCCAAGGCAGCCCCTGGCACCTCTATGGCCCCGATTCGCGCATCATGACGATCGACACCCTGGCAGGGATCCTGCGGCAGGAAGGCAATAAGAAAAAGAAGCTGCGCCATGTCGTGCTGATGTCTTCGTGGAGCGGGATCGCGCCCGACAAGCATCACCAGCCTCTGGCCCAGCAACTGTCCAACAAGCTCGGCGACGTCAAGGTAAGCGGCGCCGACGGCTTCCTGTGGTACAGCAAGGATGGCAAGCTCACCACCACACAGCAAGCTTTTACAGCATTCGTGAGGGGCCCTTATGCCGTCAAAAAAGGGGAACCGGTCATGGCAGCGCTGGTTGCAGGCTGGCCGGCGCAGTTTGAAGAAACATTTGCCAAGCAGGGCGACGCCGACGGCCTGCTGCGTGCCGGCGTCGGTCACGAAGCGTTCGGCCTTTGCCCCGAGCGCGCCTGGAAGGCCTTTGATGCCGCCGCAGCCCTGGGCAATCCGATTGCCGCCTATAACGCGGCCGTCCTGAGGCTCGAGCGAGGCGCGCGCGGGGACCGGGAGGCAGCGCAGGACCTGCTCAGGAAGGCTGTGGCAGCCGGCGACCAGCAGGCCGCTGCCCTGCTTGACCAAACAACATTGCAACGCAAAGGGAAGCCGTGAGAGGATTAGCCTTCCCGGATAGTAGAAATGAAAAAACAGGAGTTCCAGTTGAAATCGATTTTATTTGTGGCCGGCCTGGCCATCAGCACCGCTGCCGCTGTGGCGACTGCCGCTCCCGCGGCGTCGGCCTCGGCGAAGGCATCCAAGCCCGCTGCATCAGCTGCGGCCACGGCTCCCGTGGCGGTGCAGACGCGCGACGTGCCGGTCAACGACTTCATGCAGGGCCGGCTGCCTTTCGTGATTCCGCTGAATGTGCCGGTGCCGGTGGAATACGAGCAATCCAAAGTCAAGAAGATCGGCTACTCGTACTGGATGCGCCCGGCCGATGCGGCCACGGCGACTGCCGCCGCCCTGCCGAACCGAAACGGCTATTTCTACGGGTCGACCGCGACCAACGTCACGTATGACGCCCAGCATCATGTGTTTTACGGCATCGACGACCCGGGTTCGCTGAACAAGCTGCGCGGCGCCGCGACCAATATCCAGGTCAAGCAGTTCAAGGAGGGCAGGAACCCTGCGGTGATGATCTCCATGATCAGCGGCACCACCGGCCAGCCGGCCTACTTCATGTACATGGCGACCGGCAAGAAGAACGAGACCTTCTTCCTGTCCTTCCGCGCGCCGGATGGCCGTCCCGATATCGGCGACGCGGTGTGGGCCAAGCTGGCGGCCAACATCAAATAAGCAGGATGGCCCGGAAGTCGTTTACGTTCGTGCGCGTGGGGCCCGTGACGACCAGGTCCCCCAGCGCGGAGAAGAAGCTGTAGCCGTCGTTGTTGTCCAGCAGGGCGCCGGCATCCAGGCCCAGGGCGGCGGCGCGCTGCAGCGTATCCGGTCCCAGCACGGCGCCGGCATTGTCTTCGGTGCCGTCAATGCCGTCCGTATCGCAGGCGATGGCATGCACGCCCGGCGCTCCCTGCAGCGCAACGGCCAGCGCCAGCAGGTACTCGGCATTGCGGCCACCGCGTCCCGTGCCGCGCACGGTGACGCTGGTTTCCCCACCTGACAGGATGACGCACGGCGGCCGCAGTGGGCTGCCGTGGTCAATCACGCTTTGCGCCAGCGCCGCATGCGACACGGCCACCGTGCGGGCCTCGCCTTCCAGCCGGTCGCTCAGCACCAGCGGGCGCAGGCCTTCGGCACGGGCCATGTCTGCCGCCGCCTGCAAGGCGTGCCTGGCGGAGGCGATCACGGCCACGCTGTTGCGCGCCAGGCGCGGGTCGCCGGGCTTGGGCGTTTCCTGGGCAGGATCTTCCAGCACGGCGCGCACGGAAGGCGCGAGCTCGATGCCGTACTGTTGCAGGATGCGTAGCGCATCCTGCGCCGTCGATGGATCGGCCAGGGTCGGTCCGCTTGCAACTACCGCCGGATCGTCGCCCGGCACGTCCGACAGCACCAGGGTTACCACGCGCGCCTCACCGCAAGCCAGCGCCAGTCGGCCGCCCTTGATGGCCGACAGGTGCTTGCGCACGATATTGATGTCGCCGATCGGCGCGCCGCTGCGCAGCAAGGCCTTGTTGATGTCGCGCTTGTGCTCCAGCGTGATGCCGGGAGCAGGCAGCGACATCAGCGCCGAGCCGCCGCCGGACATCAGGCACAGCACCATATCGTCCGGCCCCAGGCCGCGCACGGCGGCCAGCATGCGGCGCGCAGCAGCCTGGCTGGCGTCGTCCGGCACCGGATGGCCCGCCTCGATCACTTCCACCTGCCTGGTCGGCGCACCATGGCCGTAGCGCGTCACGACCACGCCGCTCAGGGGGGCTTGCCAGTGCCGCTCAACGCCCTGCGCCATGCGTGCGGAAGCTTTTCCGGCGCCGATGATGACGGTGCGGCCCTTCGGCGGCGGCGGCAAGTGGGCGGCGATGGTTTCCAGCGGGTCGGCCGCGCGCAAGGCGGCGTTGAATAATCCGGACAGCAGCTCCCGGCCAGTCTTCACAGCATTTCTCCTTTGCGGCCAACGCACAGCAGCACCAGCGCGCCGCCCGCCGCCAGGCTGGCCGCGATCAGCAGCATGCCGTTCGCCGTGCTGTGGGTGGCATCCTTGATCGCACCAACCAGGTAAGGGCTGGCGAAGCCGGCCAGGTTGCCGAGCGAATTGATCATGGCAATGCCCGCCGCTGCAGCGGAACCGCCCAGCATTGCTGTCGGTATGCTCCAGAATACCGGGAAGGTGCTGAGGATGCCAGCTGTCGCCACGCTCAAGGCCGCCAGCGCCAGCACCGGGTTGTTCGCATAATGCGTCGATGCCATCAGCGCCGCGGCACCGATGAAAGCGGCCAGCGCAACGTGCCAGCGCCGTTCGCCAGTGCGGTCGGAATGGCGCGCAACCAGGATCATCGCCAGCGCAGCGATGCCATATGGGATGGCAGTCAGCAGGCCTATGTCAAGCACGTCCTGTACGCCGCTGTTGCGAATCAGCTGCGGCAGCCAGAAGCCGACGCCGTACAGTCCCATCACGAGCAGGAAGTACACCAGCGCCAGTATCCATACCCGGCTGCTGCCAAACACATGGCGCAGGCCCCACTGTGCGCGCGGTGCGCCGTCGCGTGCCAGTTCGTGTTTCAGCAGCGCCTTTTCCTCGTCGTCCAGCCAGTTCGCATCGTCGATCCCATCATCCAGCAGCGCCAGCGTCAGCACCCCCAGCGCCACTGCCGGCAAGCCTTCCAGCAGGAACAGCCACTGCCAGCCGGCCAGCCCGCCACGGCCGGCGAAGTGCGACATGATCCATCCCGACAGTGGCCCGCCCACCACGCCGGCTACGGCGACGCCGCTCATGAAAATCGCAACGATACGGGCGCGCCGCTGCGCCGGGTACCAGTAGGTCAGGTACATGATCACGCCGGGGAAGAAGCCCGCTTCCGCCACGCCGAGCAGGAAGCGCATCACATAAAAGCTGAACGGGCTGGTGGTGAACAGCATGGCCGCCGACAGCAGGCCCCAGCTGGCCATGATGCGGGCGATCCAGCGCCGCGCGCCGACGCGCAGCATCAGCAGGTTGGAGGGCACTTCGCACAGGAAGTAGCCGACAAAGAAAATGCCGGCGCCCAGCCCGTACACTGTGTCGGAAAACTGCAAATCCACCTGCATCTGCAGCTTGGCAAAACCGACGTTGACCCGGTCCAGGTATGCCACCACGTAGCACAGGAACAGGAAGGGCAGCAGGCGCCAGCTGACGCGTGCATACAGCTTTTCGGTAGTGATCATTCTTGTTGTATTTCCAACTATGGCACCCTAGAATCATTGCACATATTTCCCCAGGGAGCCGAAGAAGTGAGCAAACGCCTTATTACCAGCCTGTTGCTGCCCCTGCTGGCTGCACCGTCCTTCGCTGCGGACCTGCCGCAGCCGCCTGTCGCCGAAAAGACGCAGTGGATGGAAACCCGCCACGGCGAACAAGTGACCGACGATTACCGCTGGCTGCAGGACAAGAGCAATCCTGCCGTCATTGAATACCTGAACGCGGAAAATAGCTATACCGCGGCCATGACCGAAAGTATCAAGCCGTTCGCCGACACACTGTACAAGGAATTCAAGGACCGCACGCAGCCGGTCGACCTGTCGGTGCCGGCACGCCGCGGCAATTACTACTATTACACCCGCATCGAAGCGGGCAAGCAGTACCAGCTCAATTGCCGCCGCAAGGCTGCGGCGGACGGCAGCTACGATGCCGCCGCCCCGGAAGAAATCATGCTGGACCAGAACGCCATGGCCGAAGGCCTGAAGTTCTTCGCGCTGGGCATGGTGCTGCCTAGCCCGGACGGCAAGCTGCTGGCCTACACGACCGACAACAACGGCTTCCGCCAGTACGAGCTGCACGTGAAGGACCTCAGCACCGGCAAGGTGCTGTCGACCACCATGCCGCGCACCACGACCATCGCCTGGGCGGCCGACAACAAGACCCTGTTCGTGGTGCAGGAAGACCCGACCACCAAGCGCTCCGACCGCCTGTTCCGCCTTACGCTGGATGGCCAGCCGGAGCAGGTGTTCCACGAACCGGTCGAGCAGTTCGCCCTGCAGGTTTTCTCCGGCTCCGACAACAAGCATGTCTTCCTGCTGTCCGGCGCGACCGATACCACCGAAGTCTTCATGCTGCCGGCCGACCAGCCAAAGGGCAGCTTCAAATCGGTGCTGGGCCGCAGCAAGGGCCATCGCTACTACGTGATGGGCCATCGCGACGGCAAGCTGTACATCCGCACCAACAAGGACGCCAAGAACTTCCGGCTGGTAGCCGCACCGCTGGGCAATCCAAAGAAGTGGACCGAGATCGTCCCGCATGACAAGGACACCCTGCTGCAAGGCGCGACCGTGTTCAAGGGCTTCCTGGCCGTGCAGGAAAAGTCGCAGGCGCTGGGCCGCACCCGCATCTACGACTTCGCCAGCAAGAAGTGGCTGACGGTGAAGTTCGACGACGAGGTGTATGTGTCGATGCCGTCCACCAACCTGGAATACGGCCTGACCAAGTACCGCATCAGCTACCAATCGCCGCTCTCGCCGCCTTCGACCATCGACGTCGACATGAAGACCGGCGAGCGCACCGTGCTGAAAAAGCAGGAAGTGGCGGGGGGCTTCGATTTCAGCCAGTACGAAACCAAACGCCTGTGGGCCACTGCACGCGATGGCGTGAAAGTGCCGCTGTGGGTGGCGTACAAGAAGGGCGTAAAGCTGGATGGATCGGCCCCGCTGGTGCTGTACTCCTATGGCTCCTATGGCATCCCGCAGGAAGCGACGTTCTCGCTGATTCGGTTGAGCATGCTGGAACGTGGCGTGGTCTACGCGGCTGCGCACATCCGCGGCGGCAACGACCTGGGCGAGAAATGGCATGACGACGGCATGCTGATGAAGAAGATGAATACCTTCAATGACTTCATCGACAGCGCCGAATACCTGGTCAAGGAAAAGTGGACCTCGCGCGACCGCCTGGCGATCCAGGGCGGCAGCGCCGGCGGCCTGCTGATGGGGGCCGTGGTGAACATGCGTCCGGACCTGTTCAAGGCGGTGCATGCGGCCGTGCCGTTCGTGGACGTGATGAACACCATGATGGACGCCAGCCTGCCGCTGACCACAGGCGAATACCTGGAGTGGGGCAATCCGAACGAGAAAGCGGCTTACGACTACATGCGCAGCTATTCCCCGTATGACAACATCTTGTTGAAAGATTATCCGGCCATGCTGGTCACCACCGGCCTGAATGACAGCCAGGTGATGTACTGGGAGCCGGCCAAGTACGTGGCCAAACTGCGCCGCAACAAGACCGACAGCAACCCGCTGCTGCTGAAGGTGAACATGGGGGCGGGCCATGGCGGCTCGTCCGGGCGCTATAACGCCCTGGGCGAGAAAGCTTTCGAGATGGCCTGGCTGCTATCGCAAATCGGGGTTTCCAAATAATTTTTGAGGTTTTTTGGAAAAAGGCTTGCGCGGGTTTCAAAATCCATCCTATAATGCGGCCTCTTCTGAACGTTGTGACAAACGTTCGACAGTGAAGGCAGGGGCGTTTAGCTCAGTTGGTAGAGCGGATCCCTTACAAGGATTAGGTCGGGAGTTCGACCCTCTCAACGCCCACCAGTCACACTGATGAAGAATTGGAGCGGTAGTTCAGTTGGTTAGAATACCGGCCTGTCACGCCGGGGGTCGCGGGTTCGAGCCCCGTCCGCTCCGCCAATATTCAGAGAAAAGCCCCGAAGAAATTCGGGGCTTTTTTCATTTCTGAAACCGGTAAACCTGTGTCTGACCCGGGTTAGGTTGTGCGATGTTGATCTTCGTCGAATGTCAAAGGCCTGGAACCAACACCAACAGCTGTTGCGCAGAATGGGTCAGGCACTTGTGCCTGACCCAGGTTTACCGGTTTTAAGCAGCAATCGCCGCCGGCTCATCATCCGCCGAAGAGCGAATCAGGTAATCGAAGGACCCCAGTGCCGCCTTCGCACCTTCGCCCACCGCAATCACGATCTGCTTGTACGGCACGGTGGTCACGTCACCCGCAGCAAACACGCCGGTCTCCGAAGTCTGGCCCTTGGCGTCCACCTCGATCTCGCCATGCTTGGACAGCTCGATGGTGCCCTTCAGCCATTCGGTATTAGGCACCAGGCCGATCTGCACGAACACGCCTTCCAGGTCGACACGGTGCGACTGTCCGGTCTCGCGATCGGTGTAGCTCAGACCATTCACTTTCTTGCCGTCGCCATGGATCTCATTGGTCTGGGCCGACTTGATCACCTTCACATTGCGCAGGGTGGCCAGCTTGCGCTGCAACACCGCATCCGCGCGCAGTTCCGCGCCGAATTCGATCAGGGTCACATGTTCAACGATGCCGGCCAGGTCGATCGCCGCTTCCACGCCCGAATTGCCGCCGCCGATCACCGCCACGCGCTTGCCCTTGAACAGCGGGCCATCGCAGTGCGGGCAGTAGGCCACGCCGTGGTTGCGGTATTCCTTCTCGCCCGGCACGTTGATTTCGCGCCAGCGGGCGCCGGTCGAAATGATCACGGACTTGGCTTTCAGCACAGCGCCGCTTTCAGTGTGGACTTCCTTGATTTTGCCCGGCACGATCTTCGATGCGCGCTGGGTGTTCATGATGTCCACCTCGTATTCCTTGACGTGCTGCTCCAGCGCGACCGCGAATTTCTGGCCATCGGTTTCCTTGACCGAGATGAAGTTCTCGATCGACAGGGTATCCAGCACCTGTCCGCCAAAGCGGTCGGCGATCACGCCGGTGCGGATGCCTTTGCGCGCCGTGTAGATGGCCGCAGCAGCGCCTGCAGGGCCGCCGCCGACGATCAGCACGTCGAACACGTCTTTCTTGCTCAGTTCAGCCGCAGCGCGGGCCGAGGCGCCGGTATCCAGCTTGGCGAGGATTTCCTCGACGTTGGTGCGGCCCTGGCCGAAGTGCTGGCCATTCAGGTACATCATCGGCACGGCCATCACCTGGCGTTCCTCGACTTCTTTCGGGAACACGCCGCCATCCACCGCCACCACCTTGATGCGCGGGTTGATCACGGACATGGCGTTGAGCGCCTGCACCACTTCCGGGCAGTTATGGCAGCTCAGGGAGATGAAGGTCTCGAAGACGTAATCGCCGTCCAGGTTGCGGATCTGCTCGATGACCTTTTCATCCAGCTTGATCGGGTGGCCGCCCACTTGCAGCAGTGCCAGCACCAGGGAGGTGAATTCGTGGCCCATCGGGATGCCGGCGAAGCTTACGCCGATATCGGTGCCCTTGCGGTTGATGTCGAAGGAAGGCTTGCGGGCCTTGTCGTCAGTGCCTGCGACGACGGTGATCTTGCCGTGGCCTGCGGATACGATGTCCTGCAGCAGGGCCGACATTTCCTGCGATTTGGCGGAGGCGTCGGTGTGCGCCACGATCTCGATCGGGTGGACAACGCGCTCCAGGTAGGAGGAGAGTTGGGCTTTCAGGTCTGCGTCCAGCATGGCTATTCCTTTCTTGATTAGTCGCTTGCGGTAGGTACCGCTTCAACGCCCCAAGGCGACCCCGTGGGGTCGCCTGTTCAAGCCATTAGCAGACTAAGATGCTTAGATCTTGCCGACCAGGTCCAGCGATGGCTTCAGGGTTGCTGCGCCTTCGGTCCACTTGGCTGGGCACACTTCGCCTGGGTGGGAAGCAACGTACTGGGCTGCCTTCACTTTGCGCAGCAGTTCTGCAGCGTCGCGGCCGATACCGTTGTCGTGCACTTCCATCACTTTGATGAAGCCTTCCGGATTGATCACGAAGGTGCCGCGCAGTGCCAGGCCTTCTTCTTCGATCATCACTTCGAAGTTACGGGACAGGGTACCGGTTGGGTCGCCGATCAGGGCGTACTGCACTTTCTTGATGGCGTCGGAGGTGTCGTGCCATGCCTTGTGGGCGAAGTGGGTGTCGGTCGAAATGCCGTACACGTCCACGCCCAGCTTGGCGAATTCTGCGTGGTGGTCTGCCAGGTCTTCCAGCTCGGTTGGGCACACGAAGGTGAAGTCGGCTGGGTAGAACACGAATACGGACCACTTGCCTTTCAGGGATTCTTCGCTCAGGTCAACGAATTTGCCGTTGTGGTATGCGGTGGCCTTGAATGGTTTTACTTGGGTGTTAATCAGGGACATTGTGGTTTCCTCGTGGGTTTGTGAATCAATGAGACGCCAGTTTAAGGCTTTCACTGAGATTTGGAAATTTGATTGTTCAAATAGACTCAATAGTCTTTGCCTATTAGAACCGCGAAACGCGATCGTTATTATCGCCTTTTGGCGGGAAAACGGTTGTCGCCCCGTCAGGGTTGTGATTTCGGCAGGAGGCCGGTAACGTGGCCGGACAGGTAGCCGACATCGGCAGGATCGAAGTCGGCGTGCATTTTCTTGCGCACCCCAAGTTCGTTGAGGAGGAGGTGGTGGTCGGGGACGACGCCCTGCTTCGCGAGGCATTCGCGGGCGCAGGCCAAGGGGCAGCCGTCGATGGCGATGATCGTGCGGCCGGATTGGGCCAGCTTGACCAGCGGGGCGACGCCGCCGCCCACCCCGGCGATGCAGGACATTTCTGCGGTGCCGTCGCGGTCAAGCCTGAGGGCGACGGCGTTGGCCAGTTGGGCCGCGCTGCTGCAGCCGGAGCATGAATACACCAGCGGCAGCGTCTTGTCAGCCATGGCGGGCGCCGGGCGGGTTCGGGATTTTCGGCAGCAGCTTGCGCCAGTCGAAGGCGCTGGCGTCCAGGCCGTCCAGCGTGTTCTTGAACAACAGGCCCAGTTCCGTGTCGCCTTCCAGGATCAAGCGGCGGCTGAAGAACAGGGTGTCGGGGTCTTCCTGGCGGCGCGCCATCAGCACCAGGTCGTGTGCGCAGGCGCCGATGGTCAGGTCGGGCTGGTCGCCGTGGCGGGCTGTCTCGAAAGCCTTGCCCTGCCAGCTGAAATCGATGGCAAGTCCGGCGTCTTCCACCCGCAGGCGCAGGCGGCGGGCAAATAGGGCCTGGCGCACGTCTTCAGGCAATTGCGGCGCCAGGATTCGGTTGAGGCCTTGCACGAACAGCCAGGCGGGCGGTTGCGGCGGCAGGCGGCCCAGCAGGCGGCCGATGGCGGGCGGGATGCGGAATGGAGCGGCCGTCATGCTACACGCTCCATGCCGGGCTGGCCGTACCAGAAACCGTCGCAACTGCCGCCGGGAGCCAGCGGTTCCAGCATGACGGCGGCATGCGGCGCCTGCCATTCGCCGCGGCGTACCTTGTCGAAGGCCGCCACCACTTCCAGCGTATCGCGCGATTGCGGCGAAATGCGCAGCACATTGATGCCCATGTCAGCCATCTCGGGCATGACACGCACCAGGTTGCAGCACAGGGCTGATTGGGTCTGGATGCCGTTCAGGACCAGGAAGGCTTTCTGCTCGCGTGTATCCATGATCAGGCCATCCGGGTAATCGATGCAGCTGAACTGGCAATCGTCCTTCGGCAGGTTGCGGTTGCGCGCGGTCATGCAGCGGGCGGAGAAGGCCAGCGGCATGCGGCCCCACGCAAAGACTTCGCTTTCCATGCCGGCCGGCTGCGTCTTGAGCAGGGTGGCGATGGCGGTTCGGTCCATTTCCAGCGGCGCCACCCAGCGGCGCGCGCCCTGGCGGGCCAGCACGGCCAGCGTCGGCTCGCTGTAGATGTTCAGGTGTGGACCGGCGATGAAGCCGGCGCCTTCCAGGTTGCGCACAGCGCCGAAGTCATTGGCCTCCACCAGGAAGTCGCGGTGTTCGCACAGCTTGCGCATGGTGGTCAGTTCCGCGCCCGACTCAATCAGGGCCTGCGTGGACAGCACTACTTCCTTGCCCGCGTCGCGCAGCAGGGCTGCAATATCAAGCCAGTCCGGCAGGCGCAGCTCATGGCGGCGCGAGCATACGACCTCGCCCAGGTAGACGATATCGACCGGGCTTTCCGCTACCTGCTGGTAGAACTCGAACATGGTCAGGCGCGGCCAGTAATACAGCACCGGGCCAAGGGCTAGTTTCAACATACTCATTTCCATTTGCGGTGATAGGCGCCCAGGGTGTGCTGCTGGCCTTCCGCCACGCGGTCCAGCGCAGCGCTCCAGCTTGGGTGGATGGCAAAGCGGCGCTTGCCGTCGCCGCAGGCGTCGATGGCGGAGCGCCAGGCTTGCGTCACCTGTGCCACATAGGCGGGACTGCGCTGGCGGCCTTCGATCTTGATCGCCTTGACGCCCATCTGAACCAGTTGCGGCAGCAGCTCCATGGTATTCAGGCTGGCCGGTTCCTCGATCGCGTAATAGGTTTCGCCTTCCACTTCGAAGCGTCCCTTGCACAGCGTGGGGTAGCTGGCGTTTTCGTCCGGCTGGTAGCGGTCGATCAGGACGCCATTCAGGCGCGACTCCAGGCCCTTTGGTGTCTGCTGCCAGCGCACTGCCTTGGCAGGCGAGCACACGCCTGCGGTGTTGGGCGATTCGCCGGTGGCGTAGGACGACAAGGCGCAGCGGCCTTCCACCATCACGCACAGGCTGCCGAAACCGAATACTTCGATCTCGGTCTTCACATGGCGGATCAGGTGTTCAACCTGCTGCATCGACAGCACGCGCGGCAGCACCGCGCGCGAGATGCCGAACTGTTCGTGGTAGAAGTTGATCGCCTCGTAGTTGGTGGCGGAACCCTGCACGGACAGGTGCAAACGCAGGCCAGGGTGCTTGTTGCGGGCGTACTCCATCAGGCCGGGGTCGGCCAGGATGATGGCATCAATGCCGGCGCCGGCGGCACGGTCGACTGCTTCGCGCCACAGCTGCCAGTTGGCTGCTTGCGGATAGGTGTTCAGCGCCAGCAGGACTTTGCGGCCGCGCTGGTGGGCATAGCGGATGCCCTCCGCAATCGCGGCTTCGTCGAAATTCAGTCCGGCGAAATTGCGGGCGTTGGTGGCGTCGCGGAAGCCGAGGTAGACGCTGTCGGCGCCGTTGTCGACAGCAGCTTTCAGTGCCGGCAGGCTGCCGGCGGGACAAACGAGTTCGATCATGCTTTGGTTCCCTGCAGGCGGCGTACGCCGTTGACGAAGCGGGCCAGGGTGTCGGATTGGCCGCCGCGCGGCAGCATGACTTCCACCAGCTGGAAGCGGCCGCGCTGCTGGACGGCGCTTTCCAGTGCCGCCGCCAGCTCGGCGCGCGTGCTGACGCGATAGCCGTCGCCGCCCAGCGCTTGCGCCATGTCGGCAAAGCGCCAGTCGCTCAGGTCGCAGAAGCCGGACTGCGGCTGGAAGGCGCGCAGCATCTCCCAGCTGCAGTTGTTGAAGATGACTACGATCGGGTCCAGGCCGTAGCGCTGGCAGTTTCCCAGCTCCCAGCCCGTCATCTGGAACGCGCCGTCGCCGACCAGCACCAGCGGACGCTCGCCACCGGCTGCCTGCAGGCCGAAGGCGGCCGGTACGCCGTAACCCATGGTGGCGTAGTAGCCGGGCGCCAGCAGGTCGGTGTTCTCGATATCCAGCGCAGTGAACAGGCAATCGCCGATGTCGGAGGCGATTGTCATGCGTCCATGCTTGCGCATCATGTCGTTGATGGCGCTCGCGACGTCGCGCGGCACCAGCGGGCTGTCGTCCGCAGGCAGGTCGCATGGATAGGCGGTGCGCTCACCGCGCAGGGCAGAATCGGCGCGCAAGGGCTTGGCATGGGCCAGCAGGCCGTCCACCAGTGCTTCCAGCGGGATGTCGTGGTAGGTGTGGTAGCCGAGGGTGACGTCGCCATCCAGCGCCAGCATGCACTTGCGCAGGTCGATGCGTTCGCGCTGCACGCCGAAATTGGTGTCGGAAAGGATCACGCCCAGCATCAGCAAGGCGTCCGAGCCTTCCACGGCTTCGGTGACTTCCGGCGCTCCGGCGACACCGAGGTAGGTGCCGAGCAGCGGCGCTTCCGGCTCGCTGGCCAGCAGTCCGCGGCCCATGAAGCAAGTCACGACCGGAACCTGCAGTTTGGTGGCGAGCTGCGCAACCTTGCCTTCCAGGCCGAAACGTCGGATCTCGATGTCGACCATCAGCACCGGCCGTTCCGCGCGCTCCAGGCGGGCCAGCACTTCTTCCACGCACGCCGCCAGGGCGTCCTTATCGTGGCCAGGAGCCGGCAAAGCGTGTACACGTGCGCACGGCGCATGCACCATGTCGCGCGGCAGCTCGATATAACCCGGGCGCGAATGCGTGATTGCACTGCGCAGCACGCGCGCGATATCTTCCGGTGCACGCTGCGGGTCGTCCAGCACACACTGGTCGCAGGTGATTTCGCGGAAGATCGCCATTTGCGAATCCAGGTGCTTGACCTGGTGGTGCAGAAGGAAACCGTTGCGGCGTTCATTGGTCCCGGGCGCACCGGAGATCACCACCATCGGCACCTTTTCTGCGTAAGCGCCCGCGACGGCGTTGACCATATTTAGTGCCCCCGCACCATAGGTCACCGCCGCCACGCTTATGCGCCCGTGATAGCGTGCCGCCCCATCGGCTGCAAAACCCACGCCCGGCTCGTGGCTCAGCGTGTAGAGGGGCAGGACGCCAGATTTCTCAATTTGTTCGAAGAAGGCAAGGACGAAGTCTCCGGGGATACCAAAGACTTCGCGCGCGCCGTGATCAGCCAGCGCGTGCAAGAGTGAGTTTGCGAGATTCATAGCCGGCATCTTGCGCGGGCGCGACTGAAAAATCCTTGAGCCAGGTCAAGGATTCCCCAATCCGCCGCCCGCTTGTCGTTATCAGGCTGCCTTGACCAGCGCGGCCAACATCACTTCCAGCGTCTTGTCGTGGCGCTTGATAGGCGGGATCCCGCGCTCGATACCAAGCAGCTGGTAGACCGCCATTTGTGCTGCGCGCACCGAGTACTCGACCGTGAACACCACGTCGTCCGGCACTTCGACGAACTGGCTGACCAGGGCGAGATTGCGCGAGCCGATTGGCACCGGCAATGGCCGGTCGCTGTAATGGCGCGGCATGAACATGCTGGTGATGTAAGGCATGCGGCAAGGAATGCAGTTGGCCTGGGCGAAGACTTCAGGTTCGAAGTTCAGGTGTCCCGCCAGTTCGCGCAAAATCTCTTCGCCGGTGCAATCGGCCATCGGCTTGGCGACGAAATTGCCGACGCGGTCCGGATGCAGCGCGTAGCCCCAGAAAACTTTCACGCCAGCCGGTTGATCGGCGAAGTGCGGTTGGTGCGCCAGCACGACCGACATCAACCAGTTGGAATCCTTGAAGGTCACCAGGCCGCCTGTACCGGCAACGTTGCCGCTGAAGGCCTGCATCTGGTCGAAAAAGATGGAGTCATGCAGTGTGACCGTGAACGATTCCCACCACGATTGCTGGATATTGCGGTTGAACGCAGCTGGATTGCCAAGCTCCGGCCTGCCTTCCGCCAGGCGCTCCCACAGCTTCCAGCCGCCGCTCTGGTAGCGGTCAAGACGCGGAGGCGCAGAATCCATGCTGCCGAAACTGGAGGCGTCCGTCATCGAGCCGTTCTGGAAGAACACCAGGTCGTCAGGCGTAACCGGAAGCAGTTCGCGCTGTCCGTCGCGTTCGAGCTCGATCGCATGCACCACCAGTTCATCCTTGCCGTCTTCCAGCTTGATGTCGGTG
The DNA here is from genome assembly GCA_966077345.1 of uncultured Duganella sp. Taxonomy (GTDB): domain Bacteria; phylum Pseudomonadota; class Gammaproteobacteria; order Burkholderiales; family Burkholderiaceae_D; genus Rugamonas. The sequence goes on along the minus strand of CBHREK010000003.1, from coordinate 73,164 downwards.
ACGGTGCAGCCGGTTTCAATACAAACGCCCTGCTGCGCCAGCCATGCCTGCAGTGGACGGACCAGCGAGTCGTACTGGTTGTACACGGTGCGCTTGACCCCGGCCAGCGTTTCGATGCGTGAGAACTCCTTCATGAAGCGATGCAGGTAGCGCTTGAACTCCACCGCGCTGTGCCACGGCTGGAAGGCGAAGGTGGTGGCCCACATGTACCAGAACGGCGTTTCGAAAAATGCCGGCGACAGGTGATCGGTGATAGGGGAATTGCCCAACGCCGCTTCATCCGCTTCGTGCAGCTTGAGCAGCTCCATCCTGTCGCGCAGGCTGAAGCCCATCGAAGTCACGTCCACCTTGTGGCGATTGCGGTCGACCAGGCGCGCCTGGGAGTGCGACTTATGCAGTTCGTTGAATGCCAGCGTCTCATCGAGCACCGACTGTCCAGGGTGGACCAGCGACGGGATCGACGCGAACAGGTCCCAGGTGCATTCGTAGTTATCGGTCGTCAGCATGCGGCCACCGCGCAGGCGGTAACCATCCTTCGCGTTGCCCGCGCCATCCAGGCTGCCGCCCGCCACACCCAGCGATTCGTAAATATGAATCTGGTCACCGCGCATTTTTCCATCGCGGATCAAGAAAGCCGCCGCCGCCAGGTTACCGATGCCGGCGCCGGCCATATACACCTGTTTTTCTTTTCCCATTTCGTTACTCCTTGGTTGGTTCTGGAGTAACTATAGGTTTTCACAAGGCCGCTTGACTTTGACCTGGGTCAAGTACGGCGCAATCAGGCGGCAGTGGCTTGCGGTGTTGGCGCGGTGGGAGTGGTTTGCTGGTGCAGCATCGCGTCGAAGTCGGCGGCGGGCAGGGGGCGGGCGAACAGGTAGCCCTGGCCATAGTCGCATCCGGCACCGGCCAGCAGGTCGCGCTGCTCGATGGTTTCCACGCCTTCGGCAATCACGTTCAAGCCAAGCTTGTGCGCCATCACGATGATCGCGTCGGACAAGGCCATGTCGCTTGAATCCGGAGCGAGATTACGGGTGAAGCTGCGGTCGATCTTCAGGTAATCGATGTCGAATTTCTTCAGGTAGGACAGCGAAGAATAGCCGGTGCCGAAATCGTCCAACGCGACCTGGATGCCGGCATCGCGCAGTTGCAGCAGCTTGTCGGTGACGCTGGTGTTGGCGTCCAGCAGCAGGCCTTCCGTGATTTCCACCACGATGCTTTCACCCGGCACGCCGAGCTGCTGCAGGTAAGCCAGCCAGTCGGCATAGGTGGCGCGTTCGCGCTGGAATTCCATTGGGGACTGGTTCAGGCTGACCTGGAAGCCGGGGTGCACTTCCTCGCGCCAGCGCTTGACCCACTGCGCCGACTCGCGGAACACCCATTCACCAATGTCGACGATCAAGCCGCTCGATTCGGCCAGCGGAATGAACTCCAGCGGGCTGACCATGCCGCGCTGCGGATGTTCCCAGCGGATCAGTGCTTCGGCCTTGTGGATCTTGCCTGTCGGGAGGTGCACGATAGGCTGGAAGTACAGCTTGAGCTGATTGCCCTTCAGCGCGCCGCGCAGGTCGTTGGTCAGGCGCATGCGATTCAAGGCCGCGACCTGCAGGGCCGGCGTGAAGTAGCTGAAGCGGTTGCGGCCTGCGCCCTTGGCGGCATACATGGCCTGGTCTGCGTGCTTCAGCAAGTCTTCCATATTGCCGGCATCGTCCGGGTAGATCGTGATGCCGATCGAGGCCGAGACGAAGGCTTGTTCCTGTCCGAGCTGGAACGGCATGCGCAAGCTGTCGATAATGTGCTGGGCGATATCCTCCACCCGGTCCACTTCCGACAGCTCGGGCAGGATCACGGTGAATTCATCGCCGCCCAGGCGCGACACCGTATCCGACTGGCGCACGCAGGCGCCGATGCGGCGCGCCGCTTCCACCAGCAGCACGTCGCCCTGGTGATGGCCCAGGGTGTCGTTGACTTCCTTGAAGTGGTCAAGGTCGATGAACAGGATCGCGATGCGGGTGCCGTCGCGGCGGGACTTCAAAATATCGTGCTGCAGGCGGTCGAGGAACATGCGCCGGTTCGGCAACTGCGTCAGCGTGTCGAAGTTGGCCTGTTGCCAGATCAGGGCCTCGGTTTCCTTTTTCTCGGTGATGTCTTCGATCATGCACAGGTGGTGCGGCTGGCTTTCCGTGCCTACTGCGTTGATCGATACTTCCACCCACACGATGCGGCCGTCGGGACGCACCAGGCGCGTTTCCATCTTGAAGCCGGCAATCTGCTGCGCCGCCAGCTGCGCCATCTTTTCCTGTTCCGGCGCCACGTCGTCCGGGTGGCAGATTTCCAGCCAGCGGCTGTGGCGCATTTCCTGCGCCGAACGCCCCGCAATCTCGGCGAAGCGCGGATTGACGTCGCGGAACTGGCCGCCGCTCGAATCGATCAGGGCAATGCCCATCGGCGCCGCTTCGAACATGGTGCGGAAGCGCTGCTCGCCTTTGCGGATGGTTTCCTCGGCACGCGTACGTTCGCGCGTCAGCAGCGAGAAGTGGATCACGGCGCCCAGCACCAGCAGGCCCGCGGCCACGCCCAGCACGCGGTACAGCCAGGTCAGGTCGGAGCCGGGATCGGTGTTGTACAGGAACCCGGTCCAGGTGGCGCCCTTCGGCAGCATGCCAAGATCCGTATAGATGTCGGCGATGTGCTGCCAGCGGTCCGGGTTCATGTAGCCGATCTCCACCAGCACCGGCTGCACAAGCGGCACCATCTGGCGCGCTTCGTACAGCAGGTGCATGCGGTCGTGCTGGCGCGAATACTTGTTGAGGATCAGGTCGACGATTTCTTCCTGGTGGCTCATGGCGTACTGCCAGCCGCGCATGCTGGCGGCGCGGAAGGCACGTACGCGGTCCGGGTGGTTCTTGATTTCCGCTTCGCTGGTGAACAGATTGTCGCCGTAGAAGTCGATGCCGGCGGCGCGCGGGCTGTAGATATCGTAGGGGAATCCGAGACGGTCGAGGTAATCGGGCTCGTTGCTGACGAAGATCGACATGGCGTCGATCTTGCCTTTGACCAGGTCGTCCGGGTTGAAGCTGTGCTCGACCCGCACCAGCTGGCTGGTGTCGATGCCTTCCTTTTTCAGGTAGGCCATGACTTCGTCGGCCTGGGTCAGTTCATCGGTCAGGGAACCGATCATCACGCGCTTGCCGACAATGCTGCGGATGTCCGGCGCCGGGCCGGTCTGGCGCATCGCCAGGGCATAGGGGGAATGCTGGAACACCACCGCCAGCACCACCAGCGGCTTGCCGGACATGCGTGCCAGCAGCAGGCTGCTGCTGCCAACACCGTACTGGGCGCGGCCATCAAGCACGGCGCGCTCCGGCTCATTGCCGTCGCTGCCCTCGAGGATTTGCACGTCCAGGCCGGCATCGCGGTAGTAGCCCTTTTCCAGCGCGGCGTAATAGCCGGCGAACTGGAACTGGTGGCTGTGCTTCAGTTGCAGCGTGACGCGTTCCTGCGCCTGCACCCAGGGAGCAGGTGTCGACAGCAACAGAAATATGAACAGGCCAGCCAGGAATTGGGGCACGTTATCGTCCGGATACAAAGTTGGCAGAGTCTACAAGCCGATTGTATCCGCTTCGCCGAAGGCGGCGCGCCGAAGTGTGGCATTCCTGCTGCAAAATCCTATGGAATTGCAGCAGGTGATAGCCGGTTAGCGTTTTACTTACGGCCCGGGCGGCCGCCAGTCTTGGCCGGGGCGGCCTTGGGTTTGACTTTGATAGTGTCGAGGATGGATGGACGGGCCTTGGTTTCCACCGTGGCGCGCGCCGTCATCGAACCTGTCAGCGCATTCGGCTTGCCGCCGCGGCCAACGTGGGCCGGTGGAGGCAGGCCGGCGCCGCGCTTCTGCTGGCCCGGAGCCAGCATCGGCATGGCGCGCTTGCCGGACGAAGCCTTGAAGTTCTCTTCGCCGACGCGGTATGGCGGGATCAGGTGGCGTTCGCCATCGCCGATCAGGTCGCCACGTCCCATGCGGCGCAGGGTCTCGCGCAGGATCGGCCAGTTCTTCGGATCGTAGTAGCGCAGGAAGGCCTTGTGCGCCTGGCGCTGCTTCAGCGTGCGCGGGGTTTCCACGTTTTCCGAATTCTCGGTGACCTTGTGCAGCGGATTCTTGCGCGAGTGGTACATGGCCGATGCCATCGCCATTGGGGTCGGCATGAAGGTCTGCACCTGGTCGAGGCGGAAGTTGTTCTTCTTCAGCCACAGGGCCAGGTTCAGCATGTCCTCGTCCGTCGTGCCCGGGTGGGCGGCGATGAAGTAAGGGATCAGGTACTGCTTCTTGCCTGCTTCCAGCGAGTACTTCTCGAACATCGCCTTGAATTCGTCGTAGGCGCCGATGCCCGGCTTCATCATCTTGCTCAGCACATTGGTTTCGGTGTGCTCGGGCGCGATCTTCAGCAGGCCGCCCACGTGGTGGGTCACCAGCTCTTTCACGTATTCCGGCGAACGCACGGCCAGGTCGTAGCGCAGGCCGGACTGGATCAGGATCTTCTTCACGCCCTTGATCTCGCGCGCCTTGCGGTACAGCTGGATCAGCTTGCTGTGGTCGGTGCCCAGGTTGACGCAGATCGACGGGTAGACGCAGGACAGGCGGCGGCAGGTTTCCTCGATCGACTTGTCCTTGCAGGACAGGCGGTACATGTTCGCGGTCGGGCCGCCCAAGTCGGAGATGATGCCGGTGAAGCCCTTGGTCTTGTCGCGGATATGTTCGATCTCGCGCAGGATGGACGGCTCGGAACGGCTCTGGATGATGCGGCCTTCGTGCTCGGTGATCGAGCAGAAAGTGCAGCCGCCGAAGCAGCCGCGCATGATGTTGACCGAGAAGCGGATCATTTCCCATGCCGGGATGTTGGCGTTGCCGTAGCTTGGGTGCGGGGCGCGCGAGTACTCCATGTCGTACACGCCGTCCATTTCGTCCATCGCCAGCGGCAGCGGTGGAGGATTCATCCACACGTCGCGGTCGCCGTGCTGCTGCACCAGCGCGCGCGCATTACCCGGGTTGGATTCGAGGTGGAACACGCGCGAAGCGTGGGCGTACATCACAGGGTCTTCCTTCACCACCTCGTACGATGGCAGGCGCACCACTGTCTTGTTGTGCTTTTCCTTGGCGGCGGCCAAGCGTTCTTCGCGGGTCATGATGATGACCGGCTTGATGACAGGTTCCGGCGCGGCGTTCTCGGTGGCGCATTCCTTCTTGTCTTCCTTCGCCATGGCGTAAGGATCGGGGTGCGGGTCGACGCGGCCAGGCACGTCGACGCGGTTCGAGTTGTGCACCGCCCATTCGTCAGATGGCAGCCAGCCATGCGGCACCAGGAAAGCGGTGCCGCGCAGGTCCTTGATCTCCTTGATCTTCTCGCCCATGTCCAGGCGGCGGGTCAGGTCGACCAGGGCGCGTTCGGCGTTACCGAAGATCAGCAGGTCGGCCTTCGATTCGGTCAGCACCGACTTGCGCACCTTGTCCGACCAGTAGTCGTAGTGCGCGATGCGGCGCAGCGAAGCTTCGATGGAACCGATGACGATCGGCGTGCCGGGAAAGGCTTCGCGCGCCTTCTGGGCGTAGACGGTCACGGCGCGGTCAGGACGCTTGTTCGGCTCGGCGTTCGGGGTGTAGGCATCGTCGGAGCGGATCTTGCGGTCGGCCGTGTAGCGGTTGACCATGGAGTCCATATTGCCGGCGGTGATGCCGTAGTACAGGCGCGGCTTGCCCAGCGCGCGGAACGATTCCACGTTGTGCCAGTCCGGCTGGGCGATGATGCCCACGCGGTAGCCTTGCGATTCCAGCAGGCGGCCGACCAGGGCCATGCCGAAGCTCGGATGGTCGATATAGGCGTCGCCGGTTACCAGGATGACGTCGCACTGGTCCCAGCCCAGGGCGTCCATTTCGGCGCGGGACATGGGAAGGAAAGGCGCAGCAGAAGCACGCGCAGACCGCTTGGCGACGGTCGCGAAAAGATTGGTTGGGGGATTCATCCCGGCATTGTACCGGAAATCACCGGTTAGCGCCCGCTTCGTGGCGCAAAAAACCTTTAAGTTTCAGTAACTTGTGACGTTCCAGCAAGGCTGTTTGGGTAAATACTCATTGAACATCGTGACATTTTTGCTATAACGGGTATACAACGTCTTCCATGGAGCGACATCATGCGACGCAGACTGTACTACATGCTTCCCAATGTAAAAGCCGCCCGCGCAGAACTGGACGAACTGCTGCTGGCACGCATCGAAGAACGGCATATCCACTTCATGGCAAAAGAGGGCACCCTGCCCGATGACATGCCAGATTGTAATTTCCTGCTGCGAACGGACCTGATCCACGGCGCCAAGCTGGGGATCGCCATTGGCGGGATTGTGGGGCTATGTGCCGGCATCTTCCTGGTCGTTTTCCCACCCGAAGGGCTGACCCTGCGCACCATGACCATCTTGCTGGTCACGCTGGGCGGCGCACTGTTCGGCGGCTGGGCGAGCGGCATGAATGCGGCGGCCATCCCCAACAAGAAGCTGGAGCAGTTCTCAGAGCGAATTGAACAAGGTCAGGTTTTGATGATGGTAGACGTGCCAGTGCGGCGCATGAAGGAGATCGAAGAAATGATCGCCAAACGTCATCCTGACTTCAACTTTGGCGGTGAAGAACCGCCCATGCTGGCCTTCCCATAAGGCTAGCCTCCCGGGGGCCGGCTGGACAGCCGGTAAAACCCCGGGTTCCATACCAAAGGCGGGCTGCGGCCCGCCTTTTTATATGCCCATGTTTCCTAGAATTCGCGTCAGTTCGCGCAAAGTAGGCTCCAATGCCGGGTGTTTGGCAGCAAATTTGGCGGTGATTTCCTGGGTACGTTCGGCCAGGCCGTAGGTGGAGGTGCCGCCTTCCTGTTCCGGCGGCTGGTCGAGGATCAGCTTGATGTCGCCATCGAGCTGGCGCAACAGGCTTTGCAATTCCTCATCGACCGGGCCGTGGTGGGCCAGCGTGGCGTGCAATTGGCGCAGAGTCTCCTTCAGCTTGGTGTCCATGATCCCTTTCCCCGGTGAAGTGGCTATCCCTCTTTATACACCCATCCGCCGTGACCAGCTACGGATGTGCTCAATTTCGGGCACGCTGAGCCCGAGGGAGCGCAGGAAAGTTTCATGCGCTTGCGGGGCTTGCTGCTCGAACAGCGCGTGCCAACGTTCCATCGCGGCATCGTCAAGGCCGGCGGCGCGCAGCAGGGCGGTCCAGCCGGCCTTGTCGATGCCTGCCGGGGACGCCTTGCCGAGCACGCGCAGCAGCACCTCCTGCTGTTCCCGCAGCCGTGCCATCTCAGCGGCGATTTCCTGCAGGCGGCGCTCGACGGGGCCAGCGTGCGATGCGTCACGCAGCAGGGCGGCAATGGCGGGGATGTCCATTCCTGTCGCGCGCCAGGCGCGGATTTGTTCGGCACGGGCGGCATCGGCTTCGCCGTAGCGGCGGTAGCCTGCGGCGCTGCGGACAGGTGCCAGCAAGCCTTGTTTTTCATAGTAAAGCAGCGTGCTGCGCGAGATGCCGCAACGGCGGGCGAGCTGGCCGATGGTGAGCGTGGTCATGGCAACGGCGCCAGGTCAGGCGGCATGAACGCGGTGCGCGATGCGGGCGCGGCGAGCAGTTCAGGGCTGTAGTGCAGCGCCAGCAAGCCGCGTGCATCGGCCAGCGCGGCGGGTCCATGCGCATGCAGTAATCGCACGAGCGCGACGGTGATGGTGGCATGGTATTTGTCCGCAGCGCCAAGGTGAGCGGCGTAGCTGCGAATCGCGGCGCAAGTGCGCACGATAGCCTCTTCAAGCGAATGCTGTGCGAGGTAATGGCACGCCAGCCTCACATGTCCGGCGTGATTGAAATGCTCCGGCGGGAGCGTGCAGGCTTCGAGGCTGCTTACGAATTCGATGTCGTCCATGGCATTAGCTTAAAGCTGTCTACCATGGACAGGTCAAGTTCGTTAGTTGGCCTTCAAGCCGCGGCGTTCCAGCAGCGGATCGATCTTCGCATCGCGGCCGCGGAACTCGCGGTACATCTGCATCGCATCCATCGTGCCACCCTTGGACAGCAGGGCTTTGCGGAAATGGTCGCCGTTCTTGCGCTGCATGCCGCCGTTCTCGGTGAACCATTCAACCGTGTCGGCATCCAGCTTCTCCGACCACAGGTAGCCGTAGTAGCCTGCCGAGTAGCCGCCCGCGAACACGTGCGAGAAGTAGGTGGTGCGGTAGCGTGGCGGTACCGGTGCGAAGTCAACACCTGCATCCTTCAGCACCGACGATTCGAAGCCCAGCACGTCGGTCGGGATCTTGTCGGCCGGCAGCTGGTGCCAGCGCTGGTCCAGGATCGAAGCGGCCAGGTATTCGGTGGTGCGGAAGCCTTCGTTGAACTTGGCCGAAGCCTGCACCTTGTCCAGCAGTTCCTTCGGCATTGGCGCGCCGGTCTGGTAATGCTTGGCGTAGTTGTTCAGGATTTCCGGCCAGGTCATCCACATCTCGTTGACCTGCGAAGGGAATTCCACGAAGTCGCGCGGCACACGGGTGCCGGCAAAGCGCGGGTACTTCACGTCGGAGAACATGCCATGCAGCGCGTGACCGAATTCGTGGAACAGGGTGCGCGCTTCGTCATAGGTCAGCAGGGTCGGTTCGCCGGCCGCTGGTTTCGGGATGTTCAGGTGGTTGGCCACGACTGGCTTGGTGCCCATCAGTTTCGATTGCGACACGTAGGCATTCATCCATGCGCCGCCGCGCTTGTTGCTGCGAGCGTAGAAGTCGCCCAGGAAGATCGCCAGTTGCTTGCCGTCGGCATCGAACACGTCGAACACGCGCACGTCTTGCTGGTATACCGGCAGGTCCTTGCGTTCCTTGAAGGTGATGCCGTACACCTTGGTCGCGGCGTAGAACACGCCGTTCTTCAGCACGTTATCGAGTTCAAAGTATGGCTTGAGCTGGTTCTGGTCGAAGGCGTAGCGGGCCTGGCGCACCTTGTCGGTGTAGAAGGCCCAGTCCTGCGCCGCGTTGGCGAAGCCGCCCTTCTCCGCATCGATCACGGCCTGGATGTCGGCCGATTCCTTGCGCGCGTTGTTGACGGCAGGCTTGGACAGTTCACCCAGCAGCTTGTTGACGGCGTCGGTGTCGTGCGCAGTCTGGTCTTCCAGCTGGTAGGCAGCGTGCGAGGAATAGCCCAGCAACGCAGCGCGTTCGGCGCGCAGCTTGGCGATCTTCAGCACCACTTCGCGATTGTCAAAATCTCCGCCACGGCTGCCGCGCGCCAGCGAAGTGGCCAGCAGGCGTTCGCGGGTGCTGCGGTTGGTCAGCACTTCCAGCGGCGCCTGGCCGGTAGTGTTGGCGATGGCGATCAGGAATTTGCCATCCATGCCTTTGGCCTTGGCGGCGGCAGCGGCTGCATCGATCGCCTTGTCGGACATGCCGGCCAGTTCTTCGCGGGTGTCAACGACCAGTGCGGATGCGTTGGCTTCCTTCAGCACGTTCTGGCTGAAAGTGGTGGACAGGGCGGCCAGTTGCGAGTTGTAGGCCTTCAGTTTTTCCTTGTCGGCGGCGGACAGCTTGGCGCCGGCGCGCACGAAATCGGTGTGGTAGCGCTCCAGCAGGCGCTTGGATTCAGGGTCCAGCTTCAGCTTGTCGCGCTTGTCGTACAGGGTCTTGATGCGGGCGTACAGTTTTTCGTTCAGGCGGATCGCATCGCTATGCGCGGACAGCTTTGGCGCCAGTTCGCGGTTCAGCGCTTCGAAAGCATCATTGGTGTTGGCGCCGGACAGGTTGCCGAACACGGAGCTGACGCGGTCCAGCAGGCGGCCGGAACGTTCCATCGCCACGATGGTGTTGTCGAAAGTCGGTGCGGCCTTGTTGTTGGCGATCCTGGCAATCTCCGCAGCCTGCTGCTTCATGCCTTCTTCGTAGGCGGGGCCGTAGTCTTCGTTCTTGATCTTGTCGAAGGCAGGGTAGTTCAGCGGCAGGGTGGATTCAGCAGCGAAAGGGTTGGATGCCGGCAGGGCGGCATTGGCAAGACCGGCAACAGCCAGGCTGGCGGCGATCACCAGCAGTTTCGGACGGAACATTCTCTCTCCTGTTTTGTAATGTTTCGAAGCGCCAGATGATAGCAACCCCGCAGTGCAAAGTCATGCTGCACTGCGTATCGTAAAGTGTCAGGAAATCAGTAGTGCGGCGGCCGCTCGTTGAGAGGAGTCTGGTTGGCCAGCGTGGAAGTGCGCACGCGCTCGGCGAGCGCGCGCACCAGGTCTTCCAGCATATCGATCTGCTTTTGCTGCTCGTAGACGCGCTGGTTCAGCGATTCCACCAGGTCTTCCTGGTGCACCAGCTTCAATTCAATATCGACAAAACGCTCTTCGCTGTCCACGGCCTGCTCCTGCTTTGGGAAAAGCAGGCATTTTACTGGACGGTCATGGCGATCACCACGCTTTCGACAATGACAACAACCACTAATAGCACTGCCAACCTGACAATCCAGTGCTTGATCTCATTCACCACTATCGAATTTTCAATGCTTGCCACACGTCGTTCTTGCAGATGGAGCAAATCTTGCGCAATCTCTGCGTGCAGGTATGCTTGTGCTGGCGGCACACCTGCATCGATCAAACGCTTCGCAAAGTCAGCAGAAATAGACATAATTCCCTCGGCAAGCATTATGCCGCTGCGAGGTTTTAGAGGGCACACGCTTCTTTATTTCAAGTAGACGCCGCCACAGAGAATCAGGTCCTCTTCCGGCACGCAGTACATCGTCTTCGGCTCGATCTTGCCGCTGACGGGATTGTTGAATTTGTAGTCTTGCCAGAACGGGACTTTTTTCTTCGCCATTTCGACGCGCTCCTTAACGAAAGGCTTGCCGTCGACATCTTTCAGTTCGATCAGGTTTTTGCCGATCATCTTGGCGTTGCCTCCATGGGCACGCACCACGCCATCGGTACCGTAAACCACCAGGTACAGGTCGCGATCGACGAACTGTCCGTCCTTCTTGTCGATTTCGGCAAAGGTCTTTTCGCGGCCGTTGGACTTCATGTAGCCCAGGGCTTTCTTCACCATGGCCTCGGCTTCAGGCTTGGTCACCACATCGGCAGCCACCACCAAGGGCGCTGCGCCCGCCAAGGCGGCGAGCAGGCAAATGCGTACAAACATGTGTGCCTCCTGTCTTAAGGAAGAGCACCCATGCTAGCACCAATTACGCCGGATTAATGTCGCGCGGAGCCGACAACAATTCCTTCATGCGCGCCAGGCGTTCGCGCGGCGAAATCACTTCCGACTCTGTTGGCGGAGCAATCCCCTGGTCGAGCGCCATCTCGGCGATGAAGCGCGAGATATCGCACTGCACATGTTCGCCGCCGCGCTTGCGCTTCTTGCACCAGGTGAGCTGCAAAGTGCGCTGGGCGCGCGTAATCCCCACGTACATCAGGCGCCGTTCTTCCTCGATGCGCTGGGCCAGCAATTCCACCGGCGCATCCGGATCGCCCTTGTGCGGCAGGATGCCTTCCTCCACGCCGACCAGGAACACGTGCGGGTACTCCAGGCCCTTCGATGCATGCAGCGTCGACATGCGGATCGCATCCGGCTCTTCGTCCTTCCCATCGAGCATGGACATCAGGGCCACCATCTGGGTCAGCTCCAGAACGTTCTTCTCTTCGCCGTCGCGGTCCTTGCCGCCGCGGCCTCGGTCCTTCAGCCAGTTGACGAAGTCCGTCACGTTGTCCCACTTGCCCTGCGCCGCACGTTCTTCGAAGGTGTCATACAGGTAGTGCTCGTAATGCATGCCTTCCATCAGGTCGTCCAGCACTTGCGCCGCGTTGTCACCGCTGCCCGATGGGCCGGGACGCGTGGCGCGCGATTCCAGTTCCAGGATGAAGTTGCAGAAGTCCTGCAGCGGCTTCAGTTGGCGGTCGTTCAGTACTGCTTCAATGCCGCCTTTGAAGACAGCTTCGAACAGCGAGCATTGCCACTTGCCCGAGAAGGAACCAAGCGCTTCCAGCGTCGACTGGCCGATGCCCCGGCGCGGCGTGGTCGCCGCGCGGATGAAGGCAGGATCGTCGTCCGGATTCGCCATCAGGCGCAGGTAGGCCATGATGTCCTTGATTTCCGCCTTGTCGAAGAAACTCTGGCCGCCGGAAATCGTGTATGGAATGCGCTGTGTGCGCAAAGCCTGTTCGATCACGCGCGCCTGGTGGTTGCCACGGTACAGGATCGCGTAATCGGCCCACTTGTTCTTGCGCTCGAAGTGGTCGGCCGAAATCATGATGGCAACCTGCTCGGCTTCCTGCTCCTCGTTCGGCATCGAGTGCACCTTGATCGGCTCACCGATGCCCAGCTCGGACCACAGCGATTTCTCGAACAGCTTGGGATTGTTCTGGATCACCGCGTTGGCGGCCTGCAGGATGCGGGTGGTGGAGCGGTAGTTCTGTTCCAGCTTGATCAGGCGCAGGTCGGGAAAATCGACCTGCAGCAGCGCCAGGTTTTCCATGGTTGCGCCGCGCCAGCCGTAGATCGCCTGGTCGTCGTCGCCCACAGCGGTGAACATCGGTTTCTTGCCCAGGCCTGTAACCATCAGTTTCACCAGTTCGTACTGGCAGGTATTGGTGTCCTGGTATTCGTCGATCATCAGGTAGCGCAGGCGGCGCTGCCACTTGTCGCGCACCGTGTCGTGGTTGCGGAATAGTTCCACCGGCAGGCGGATCAGGTCATCGAAGTCCACCGCCTGGTAGGCGGCCAGGGTGGCGATATAGCTGCCGTAGATGCGCGCCGACTGCGCTTCCTCTTCGGTCTGGGCCTGCTTCAAGGCTTCTTCCGGAGTTACCAGGCCGTTCTTCCACAGCGAAATGTCGTTCTGGATGCTGCGGATCAGGTTTTTGTCGGTGGTGATGGCCAGGTCCTGGACCAGCGAATAGCAATCGTCGCTGTCCATGATTGAAAAACGGTCTTTCAGCCCCAGATGGTTACATTCCTGGCGCAAGATGCGCACGCCGAGGGAATGGAAGGTACAGACGGTCAGCAGCTTGGCCTGGCGCGGCTGCTTGAGCATCTTGCCGACGCGTTCCTGCATTTCCAGCGCCGCCTTGTTGGTAAAGGTGAGCGCGGCGATCGTGCGCGGGTCATAGCCGCGATCCTCGATCATATGGGTAATTTTTTGCGTAATGACGCGCGTCTTGCCCGAGCCGGCCCCCGCCAGTACTAGGGCAGGGCCGTCGAGATAGAGCACGGCTTCGCTCTGAGGCCCGTTGAGGCCGAACTGGGGTGCATTGGACATCCCGGCATTGTACAGAATATAGTGGTATCAAACCTCCGAAAAAAGCAGGCAGAAGTGTTATGAAATTTGAACATTTGATAGAAGTGAACGATCTCCTCAACCCGCTGATGGACACCATCACCCACCAGCAGTTGTGGCGCGGCCTGGTGCTGCGCGCGGAGTCGCCCAAGCTGTTCGTCCCGCACCTGGACGAAGCGGATATCTCCGACCGTACTTCAGCAGGCTTCAGCCGCCGCCTGCGCTATGGCGACGTGGTCATCGAAGACAACGTGGTGCTGCACGAGCCGTATGTGGTGCGCTACAACGTGCCGGCGCAGAAGGACATCAGCGCCTCCAGCCTGACGATGACGATCGAGATGCCGCAACCGGAGCGCCTGTACGTGCGCTTCCAGTATGACGACGGGCATGACGCTGCGACCGATGCCGCCAACGCCATGTACGACGATTTCCGCCGCTCCGCTTACCAGGAGTCGGACCTCGACACCATCCGCGTGCTGCGCGAATTGGCCAGCCAGGGCCGCCTGGATTCGAGCCTGAACTGACCTAGCAGCCGGGCGTGCAATCGTTCGGCATCGGCTTGGGCGGGGGCGGCGGTTTTTGCAGCTCTTTCGACACGTCGCGCAGGGCGGTGCGCAAGCCTTCTTCCACTACCGGATGGTAGAAGGGCATGTCCAGCATCCGGTCCACAGTCAGCCCGGCCTGGTGCGCCCAGGCCAGCAGGTGGCCGATGTGCTCCGCGCGCGGCCCCACCATTTCGGCGCCGAGAAAGCGCCCGCTTCCATACTCCGCATATACCCGCAGCATGCCCTTGTTCTGGCGCATGACGCGGCTGCGTCCCTGGTCGTCGAAGCTGACGGCGCCGATCGCGAAGTGCTCGCGGCCGTTCGACAATTCCTTGTAGCCTTTGCCCACAGTGGCGATCTGCGGCTCGCTGAACGTGATCGCCAGCGGCGTGCGGCGCAGGCCCGGCTTCACTTCCGGATAGCTGGCGGCATTGGCGCCGGCGATCTTGCCCTGGTCGGCAGCTTCCGGCAGCAAGGGGATCTCCGCGCTGGCATCACCTGCGATAAAGATGCAGCTGTCGCCGCACTGCATGGTGTGGCGGTCGAATTTCGGCACGCCGCTCTTGTCCAGCGCCAGCCCGGTGTGGTCGAGGCCGAGGCCGGAAACGTTCGGGGTGCGGCCGGTGGTGACCAGCACGTAGTCGAAATGTTCGACGCGCTCTTCGCCTTCGGTATTGCGTGTGCGGAGTTCGAGCCCGTCGCCGGCACGCACGATGCCTGCAACCTCGGTGCGGAAGCGGAGGTCCAGTTCTTCACCCAGCGCTTGCGAAGCGGAGGCCAGCACCTGCGGGTCCTTCAGTTGCGCCACGCTGCTGCTGCGCGCGATGATCGCCACCCGTACGCCCAGGCGGTGCAGGGCCTGGCCCAGTTCCAGCCCGATCACGCCGGCGCCGATCACCGCCACGGAGCGCGGCAAGTCGGTCCATTCGAAGACTGCATCGCTGTTGATCACGCGCGGGCCGGCTGCCGCCCATTCCGATGGGATGTCGGGCCGGGAACCGGTGGCAATGACGACAGCCTTTGCCGCTACTTCCAGGTTGGCGCCAATCTGCAGCCGGTTGGGAGCAGTGAATCGCGCGCGGCCGTGAAGCTTGTCCTCGGCTGGCATGGCCGCCACATTCTCCAGCACGAAGCCGACAAAGCGGTCGCGCTCACTGCGCACACGCTGCATGACGGCCTTGCCGTCGACTTTCAGGGCGCCCGGCTGGACGCCGAAGCCCGGCGCTTCACGCACCGCATGCGCCGCCTCGGCCGCAGCAATCAGCAGCTTGCTTGGCATGCAGCCGACGCGCGCGCAGGTGGTGCCGTGCGGGCCGTCTTCGATCAGTACCGCATGCTTGCCGGCGTTGCGTGCCGCCCGATAGGCGCTCAGCCCAGCCGTACCGGCGCCGATCACCGCCACATCGCACTGGATGGTTTCCATCTTGCCTCCGTCATTGGTAATGCATTAGTATGACTTATCTTTTCGCGCTTTAATTAAGCACATCTTATGGAAAATCTGGACTACCGCGCGCTGGCGGTGCTGGATGCCGTTGCCAGCCATGGCAGCTTCGAAAAGGCGGCCAATGCGCTCGGCATCAGCCAGCCGGCCGTATCCCAGCGTATCAAAGCGCTCGAGGATGCGGTAGGCAGGCTGCTGATCGTGCGCGGGTCCCCCGCCGAAGCGACTGGCCTGGGCCAACGCCTCATCTCGCATTACCGCAACGTCAAACTGATGGAGGCGGCGCTCGACATCGACCTTGGCCACGAAACCAGCATGCCTGAAATTGCGATGGCCGTCGATGCCGCGAGCCTGGCGACCTGGCTGCCGCTGGCATTGCGTCCTTTGTTGTCGCCGCCGCGCTGCCAGCTCGACGTCGAATGCGCCGAGCGCGAGGTGGCGCTGCACCTGATGCGCGAAGGGGCGGTATTCGGCTGCGTGGCCGCACGTGCCGAGGTGCCTGCGCCTGCGGCCGCCGGCTCCTCCTCTACGCCGCTGGGCGCCATGCGGTATGTGTGCGTGGCTGCGCCAGCCTTTGCGGGCCATTGGTTCGGTGATGGGTTCGGCGTTGAAGCCCTGGCGCTGGCGCCGGCCGTGGTGCATGACCGGGATTTGATGGCGCGCTTCCTGGCGCGCGAGGCGGGTTATGTGCGGCCGTTCCCGCACCACACCTTGCCGCTGTCGACGGCCTTGAACGATACCGTATTCGGTGGGCTGGCTTATGGCCTGCTGCCATACCTGCAGGCGGCGCATGGCTTGTCGCAAGGCGCGCTGGTGGACCTGCTGCCGGGGCGCTATATCGATGTGGAACTGGACTGGCATGCCTGGGAGCTGGATACACCGTTCACGCATGCACTCACTGAGCAGATTATCGGCACCGCACGGCGCTATCTGGTACAGCCTTAGATATCGACCGGGTCCACTTCAAGCGACCACTTGATGCGCGTCTTCTGCTCGCGCAGCGCCTGCATCCACTCTTTCAGGAACGCCTGCAGGGCCGGGCGTGACGGCGACTCCACCAGCAACTGCGCGCGCTCCATATTGTGCACGCGCGCCATGCTCATCGGGATCGGGTCGTTGATCGTGATGCCGCCATGCTGCACCAGGTCGCGCGCGCTGCGCAGGAATTCCAGCGCCAGTTCCAGTTCGCGCGCTTCCGCGCGCAGGATGGCCTGGTACAGGTAAGGCGGCAGTCCGGCAACTTCGCGTTCGCCAAGCAGCGAGTTGGCGAAATAGTCGTAGTCATGCGCCACCAGCGCCGAAAACAGCGGATGCTCCGGATAGCTGGTCTGCACCAGCACCTCGCTTTCGCTGCCGCCCTGGCGTCCGGCGCGGCCCGCCACCTGCATCAACTGCGCGAACAGGCGTTCGCTGGCGCGGTAGTCCTGCGAGAACAGCGAGCTGTCCGGGTTCATGATGCCCACCAGCGTCAGGTTCTTGAAGTCGTGCCCTTTGGCGACCATCTGCGTGCCGACCAGGATATCCACTTCCTGCCGGTGCACGCTGTCGAAAGCTTCCTGCGCGCTGCCCTTGCGGCGCGTGCTGTCGGCATCGATGCGCAAGATCCGCGCTTGCGGGAACAGCTCCTGCAGGCTCTCCTCGATGCGCTGCGTGCCACGCCCCAGCGGCTGCAGGTCGATATTGCCGCAGGTCGGGCAATGCCGTGGAATGCGCATCTCCAGGCTGCAGTGGTGGCAGCGCAGGCGGTAATCCGATTTGTGCAGCACCATCGACGCTGTACAGCGCTTGCACTCGCTGACCCAGCCGCATGATTCGCAGGTAATCACAGGCGAATATCCGCGCCGGTTCAGGAACAGCAAGGACTGTTCGCCGCGTTCCATGCGCAGCCGGAGGGCTTCCACCAGTTGCTCGGTCAAGCCTTCCTGCCCGCGCCGGCGCGAAGTGTCGATCAGCTTCACGGAAGGCAGCACCGCCTGCTGCACCGCGCGTTCGCGCAATTCCAGCTTGCGGTAGCGGCCTTTCAGCGCATGGTGCCAGCTCTCCAGCGACGGCGTAGCGGAGCCCAGCACCACAGGAATCTGGAGCTGGTGGGCGCGCCACACGGCAAGGTCGCGTGCGGAATAGCGCAAGCCTTCCTGCTGCTTATACGAAGGATCGTGCTCTTCGTCGATCACAATCATCTTCAGGTTCGGCATGGAGGCGAGAATCGACAGGCGCGTGCCCAGTACGATGCGCGCCTTGCCTTCATGCGCCGCCAGCCAGTGCAGCATGCGCTCGCCTTCCGACAGGCGGCTGTGCAAGGTGGACAGCATGACGCCGGGGAAGCGGGTGCGGATATTGGTTTCCAGTTGCGGCGTCAGGTTGATCTCGGGGACCAGCACCAGAACCTGGCCGTGAGGCTCGCGCGCCAGCACTTGCGCACAGGCTTGCAGGTAGACCTCGGTCTTGCCGCTACCCGTTACGCCATACAGGAGGAAGGGCGCAAAGCCCTGCGCGCCGACGATGGCATCGGCCGCCGCCTGCTGGCCCGGATTCAATGCCGGCACATTGGCCGGCGCCGGGTCGTGCGGTTCCTGCTGCTTGGCCAGCTTCTTGATGGCGCGGTCCAGCGCCACCGTGCTGGTCACGCGCAGGTTCTTGGGCAGGCCAGGCAGGGCCACCTCGCCCAGCGGGCGCTGGTAATACTCTGCGGCAAAGCCGGCCAGCGCCAGCCATTGCGGGGACAGCGGCGCCAACTGGCTGCGCACGGCAAGTGCTGCTTTCAGCTTTTCCTCAGGGACATCCGTTTCCTCGAGGATATCCACAATGAGTCCGACTACTTCGCGTGGACCAAACGGCACCATTGCCAATTGTCCTACACGGGGTCGCTCTGATTTTTCGCAATCCCAGCGGTAATCAAAGACCGCGTTCAGCGGCGTGTCGAGGGCAATTCGGAGAATGCAGTGCGCCATCCAGGGCTATCGATCGAGGGTTTTTCAACTATCCACAGAAACTGGGGATAACTTTGTGAACAAAGGGGCTGGAATCCAGAGCAAGCACTAACCTCCAGCTTGCAATCCGGGGAAACCCAGCAAATGAGGCTTATTTTTCCCCTTTTAATTCAACTACTTACAAGAGCCGTCCTAGGAGAAGCAGAAAGCGCATATTTTTCCACGCTCTGTGTATAAGTGCTTCATTTAAGGAGCAGTTTTTCACCGAAATCAAGCATTTTTTTCGGCCTTTTCAGCGCAAAACGTGCCTGGTGCGCCACAACATCAAGCCAAGCATTGTACACAGGCAGGCACGGCAAGGTTTGTGTTTCCGCAAGCGTTTTCACCACTGAAAGTCTTAGCGAAATATCATGCAACGCAACATAACGCTAAGACAATTCCTACAAATTCCTACTAAGTGCCGGTTTACTAAGTACTTTTGGCTTTTTTCCACAGTTTTTGTGGATAACTTTGTGGAGAATGACCCAACAAGCTCGCTTGCACCTTGGGATAAGGTTTACAAAACCCAAAACATTGACAAAAGCAGTAAAAAATAAATCCTTAAAAATCAATGCCTTGCGAATGCGCTGAGAGGGACGGATTTGCCGCTGCCTCTTATTTCCGCAGTAAAAATTTTTGTGTATAAGTCGCTTCTGCACGAAATAAAAAAGGGCGCCGCAGCGCCCTTTGGAGCGGGACTACAGTTTTCAGCCGCCGCGCAGCTTGCGGCTGTGGCTGTGGACGGTGTCCACCAGGACCGTCACCGATTCCGGCGGCGTGAACTGGGAAATGCCGTGGCCCAGGTTGAAAACGTGGCCGGTATTGTGCGGGCCGTAGCAATCGAGCACGCGGCGCGCCTCGGCAGCGATCTGCTCCGGGTTGGCGAACAGGATGGCCGGGTCGATATTGCCCTGCAGGGCCATTTTGTGGCCCACCAGTTCGCGGATCTTGCCGATGTTGGCGGTCCAGTCCAGGCCTATGGCGTCGGCGCCGATAGCGGCGATTTCCTCGGCCCAGTGGCCGCCGCCCTTGGTGAACACGATGGCAGGGATCTTCACGCCATCTTTTTCACGCTTCAGCAGGCTCACGACCTGCTGCATGTACTTCAGCGAGAACTGCTGGTAGGCGCCGTCGGCCAGCGCACCGCCCCAGGAATCGAAGACCATCACGGCTTGTGCGCCGGCGTCGATCTGCGCATTCAGGTATTCGGCGACAGCACGGGCATTCACGTCCAGGATGTGGTGCATCAGGTCCGGGCGCGAGTACATCATCTTCTTGATGGTATGGAACTCGCGCGAGCCCTGGCCTTCCACCATATAGCAGGCCAGCGTCCATGGGCTGCCGGAGAAACCGATCAGCGGAACGCGGCCATTCAGCTCGGTGCGGATCTGGGTCACGGCCTTGAAGACATAGTCCAGCGAACCCGCTGGCGGCAGTTGCAGCGCCTTGACGTCTTCCTCGGTCTTCAGCGGGCGCTCGAATTTCGGGCCCTCGCCTTCCACGAAGAACAGGCCCAGGCCCATCGCGTCCGGCACCGTCAGGATGTCGGAGAACAGGATTGCCGCGTCCAGCGGATAACGGTCGATCGGCTGCAGCGTGACTTCGGTTGCCAGGTCCGGATTGGTCGCCAGGCCCATGAAGGAGCCCGCCTTCTGGCGCGTGGCGCGGTATTCAGGCAGGTAGCGGCCTGCCTGGCGCATCAGCCACACCGGGGTGTATTCGGTCGGCTGGCGCAGCAGCGCACGCAGGAAGGTGTCGTTCTTCAGCGGGGCAAATTGTGGCATGAAAGACAATCTAAAGCGGATAGAAAGGGGGTATTATCGCATCCCTGCCCTGTTTTTACGCGTTTGGAGCGCCCATGACTTCCACTTCCGCCGCGCCTTTTGGCACCTGGACTTCGCCGATCAGCGCCGAAATGGTCGCCGCGGGCGCCACGCCGCTGTCGTCGGTCGTCCTGGACGGGGCGGATATCTATTGGCTGGCCGGCCGCGCGGCGGAAGCGGGACGTACCACCCTGATGCGCCGCCAGGGCGCGGCGGCCGGCGAAGTGACGCCAATGCCGTTCAACGTTCGCAATCGCGTCCACGAATACGGCGGCGGCGCCTATGCCGTGGCCGGCGGCGTGGTGGTGTTCTCGCATCACGCCGACAACCGCCTGTACCGCCTTGCGCCCGGCGGCGATGCAGAAGCATTCACCTCGCCGGGCCGCCAGCGCTTTGCCGACTTCGTGTTCGATTCCTCCCGCGCGCGGCTGATCGCCGTACGCGAGCAGCATCCAGAGGATGAAGGCTCGCACGCACAGCCGGTAAATACGATCTGCGCGGTAGGCTTCGATGGCGGCGAGCGCGTGCTCGTCATGGGCAATGATTTTTATTCTTCGCCGCGGCTGTCGCCGGATGGCCGTCGCCTGGCGTGGCTGTCGTGGGACCATCCGCGCATGCCGTGGCAGGGCACCGAACTGTGGGTAGCGGAGGTACAGGACGATGGCCGCCTTGGCACGCCGTTGCGCGTGGCCGGCGGGCCGCAGGAGTCGATCTGCCAGCCCGAATGGTCGCCTGCCGGCGTGCTGCACTTCGTCTCTGACCGCAGCGGCTGGTGGAACCTGTACTGCCTGCGTGAAAGCGCGGGCGGCACGGCCAGCGCAGTCGAGGCCCTATGCCCGATGGCCGCGGAGTTTGCGACCCCGCACTGGACCTTCGGCAATTCGCTGTATGGCTTCGCCGCGAACAGCGAGATCGTGTGCAGCTATATTGAACAAGGCGTCAGCAAGCTGGCCTGCCTGCGCGCCGGCAGCACGGTGCTGGAGCCGATTGTCACGCCGTACCAGGAGATTCGCGAACTGCGCGTGGGCGACGGCTACGTTGTGGTGCTGGCGGGCAGCCCGACCATCGCCACCGAGATCGCCCGCATCGACCTGGCGACAGGCAAGCGCGAAGTGCTGGAACGCTCGATCGCCGAGCTGCCTGCGCTGGGTTACCTGTCCGTTCCGGAAAGCATCAGCTACCCGAGCGCCAACGGCCGCACCGCATACGCCTTCTTCTATCCGCCCGCCAACCAGGACGTGCACGCGCCGCAAGGCGAAAAGCCGCCGGTCATCGTTATCAGCCACGGCGGCCCAACCGGCATGGCAGCCAGCACGCTGAGCCTGAAAACGCAATTCTGGACCAGCCGCGGTTTCGGCGTGCTGGACGTGAACTACGGCGGCAGCACGGGCTTCGGCCGCGCTTTCCGCGATGCACTGAAGGGGCAATGGGGCATTGTCGACGTGGAGGATTGCATCGCCGGTGCGCGCCACCTGGTCGCGCAAGGCCTGGCGGATGGCGAGCGCCTGATCATCCGCGGCAGCAGCGCGGGCGGCCTGACGACCCTGTGTGCGCTGACCTTCCACGATGTATTCAAGCTGGGCGCCAGCTACTACGGCGTATCCGACCTGAAAGGACTGGATGACGATTCGCACAAATTCGAATCGCACTACAACGAATACCTGATCGCGCCAAAGGCGCAGGCGGAGGCGGTGTATGCCGAGCGCTCCCCGATCAACCATACCGGTCGCCTGTCGCGCCCGATGATCTTCTTCCAGGGGCTGGACGACAAGGTCGTGCCGCCGCAGCAGTCGGAAGCCATGGTCAACGCGCTGCGCCAGCGCGGCATCCCGGTCGAATATGTGGAACTGGAAGGCGAAGGCCACGGCTTCCGCAAAGCCGGCACCATCGTGCGCACCCTGCAGGCCGAATTCTCCTTCTACCAACGCATGTTTGGCTTGACCGGATGAGCGACACCCTGCTGGCGGAATTCGAAGCCCTCGAACCGCCCGAAAAAGCCATCCTCGCCTTGCTGTCGCTGGTGGGCGACCCGATCGGCCGCACCGCCATCCTGGACCTCATGGTGGCTGCCGGCATCCGCGATACGAACGACCAGCCCTTCACCCCCCTGACGCTGGACGATCCGCTGCTCAAGCTGGAACGCCTGGCCTTCACCAGCGCTGTGATGGGGCGCGGTTATGTCTGCAACGCCCGCCTGCGCTGGCCGGCCATTCGCGCCGCCATTGGCGCCCACCTGCTGGACGATATCTGCAAGGCTTACGAATCGCTCAATCCCATGCGCCAGAACTGGAATGGCGCCTACGAGCCGCGCAGTTACCGCCACGGCGTGGCGCGCCTGCGCATGGCCATGCTGCGCGGGCGCCCGCCGCAGGATGTCATGCCGCTGCTGGCTGCCTGCATGGTGTGCTACGAGGCGGCGCAACTGCATCCGATTGTCGACATCTTTTCGCGCCCTTTCGAAGCCGGGATGCTGCTGCTGGTCCATCCGGCCTTGCAGGACGATGTGTTGATGCTGCTGGTCCAGCACACCCAGCGCGAACCCGCCCTGGCGCCGTTGGTGCGCGGCTATGCGGAGCGTCACCTGCAGCGCCGCCAGGCCGCCGGACAGGAAATCAGTCCCGCATTGCGGCTGGCCATGGCGGAGCACGCCATCCTGTGCGGCAAGCTGGCCGATGCCATGCGTCTCCTGGAAGGACTGGATGGAGCTCTGGCGCAATGCTTCTCCAGTGCTGTGCTGCTGCTGCGCGGCGATGTGGCCGGCGCGATCAACGGCTTTGAAGCTGCGCTGAAATCGATCCGCCGCGAATCCGGCAAGCGCAAGCACCTGTTCCAGGGCATCGCGGGCCACCTGTACGTGCTGGCCCTGCTGCGCAGCGGTGATGCCAAGCACCTGAAATCGGCAGAGAGCTACCTCGATGTCGCCGTGCATGCCCAGCACAATGCCGACAGCGCGGTCTACCAGCAACTGAGCATGTTGCGCCAGATCCGTGCCGGCACCATGCAGGCCGACCTGGTCACGCAGCGCGCCTGGGAGGCGCCGCTGCAGGCGCAGATGTTCCAATGTATGCTGTATTACTGGCTCGCGCTGCCGCAACTGAAACAGCGCCGTGCCGAATTGCAGGACTTGTCGCAAGCCGCAGAAGCTGCAGGCTTCATGCTGCTGGCAGGCGGCGCGGAAAGCCTGCTCGGCCACCTGGGCGACGAGGCGGCGGCGGGACGCGCAGCAGCCTTGCGCGAGCAGCTTGGCTTTGGCGACATGGCCACCTGGTTCGAACGCCAGGAAGCATGGCAACGCCAACTGGCGGCCCTGATCAACCTGCAGCAGGGCGGCACCGAGACCGGCGGCGAAATGCGCCTGGTCTGGGCAATCAGCTACGGCGAACGGCAGGGCATCGCTGAAATCGAACCGCGCGAGCAGAAGCGCGACGTGCGCGGCGCCTGGGGCAAGGCGCGCCCGGTCGCACTCAAGCGCCTGCGCGACGACGCAGCGCAGATGGAATTCCTGACGCCGCAGGACATGCGCGTCAGCAGCGCAATCATGCCGTCGCGCCAGGCCTATTCTTCCGGCCTGCGCTACGACATCGATATCGACCAGGCGGTACTGGCGCTGGTCGGCCATCCGCTGGTGTTCTGGATGGATGCGCCGGATACCCGTGTCGAATTGCTGGCCGGCGCACCGGAATTGCTGATCCGTACGCAGAAGGGCCTGTTGCACCTGGCCCTGCATCCATCCATTGACAACCTGAACGCCAACGTGATCGTGGTACGCGAGGCGCCGAATCGCTTGCGCGTGGTCAGCGTGCAGGATGAACATCGCCGCATCGCGGCCATTGTCGGAGACGGCCTGGCCGTTCCGGAGCATGCGAAGGAGCAGGTACTGAAGGCCATCGGCGCAGTGTCGTCGATGGTAACCGTGCAATCCGATATCGGCGGCGGCGCGGCCAGCACCGAACAATGCGATGCCGACCCGCGCCTGCACATCCACCTGCTGCCTTACCAGCAAGGCTTGAAGATGCAGATCCAGGTGCGCCCCCTGCGCGATGCGGGGCCGTATTACGCGCCGGGCGCCGGCGCCGAAAACGTGATCGCCGACGTCAATGGCCGCTCGGTGCAGGCGCGCCGCAGCCTGGCTGGTGAACGCGATGCGGAGCGCCAGCTGGTGCTCAAGTGCGAAGTGCTCGAGCAGGCCACCGAGGAACATGGCGAATGGCTGCTGGGCGAACCCGCGCTCTGCCTGCAGTTGCTGGCTGAATTGCAGGAGCAGGGCGCGGATAAAGTGGTGCTGGCATGGCCGGAGGGCGAAACCTTCCGCCTCACCAAGCCAGTGTACACCAAGCAGCTGCGCCTGAACATCAAGAGCAAGAAGGACTGGTTCGCCGCGAGCGGCCAGTTGGTGGTCGACGAAGACCGCGTGCTGGACCTGCGCTCGCTGCTGGACATGATCCGCGCCAGCAAGAGCCGCTTCATCGCACTGGGCGACAAGGAGTTCCTCGCTCTTTCGGAAGAACTGCACCGCCGCCTGTCCGAACTGGCCGCCTATGGCGAGGACGACGACGCCGGCATGAAAGTGCACCGCCTGGCCGCCTTTGTACTGGAAGAACTGGCCAACGATGTCGGCATGGTGGAAGCGGATGCGATGTGGCGCGAACACCTGCAGCGCATTGAAGCCAGCGCCAGCTACACGCCGCAACTGCCAAGCACCCTGCAGGCAGAATTGCGCGACTACCAGTTGGCCGGCTTCGAATGGTTGGCCCGTCTGGCGCATTGGGGCGTCGGCGCGTGCCTGGCCGACGACATGGGCCTGGGCAAGACCTTGCAGTCGCTGGCCCTGGTCCTGCTGCGCGCGCCGCAGGGCCCCACGCTGGTGGTGGCCCCGACCTCGGTCTGCCTGAACTGGGCCAGCGAAGCGGCACGCTTTGCGCCGACGCTGAATGTGAAGATGTATGCCACGGGCGACCGCGACGACATCGTCACCAACGCCGGCCCATTCGACCTGGTGGTCACCAGCTACGGCCTGCTGCAGCTGGAGTCCGAACGCTTCACCAAGCCGAAGTGGCACACTATCGTGCTGGACGAGGCACAGAACATCAAGAACGCCGCCACCAAGCGTTCGCAGGCCGTCATGGTGCTGAAAGGCGACTTCAAGATGGTGGCCACCGGTACGCCGCTGGAAAACCATCTTGGCGAACTGTGGAACCTGTTCCGCTTCATCAATCCGGGCCTGCTGGGCAGCCATGAGCAGTTCAACCTGCGCTTTGCCGGCCCGATCGAGCGCCAGCAGGACCACCGCGCGGAAGTCGGCGCGCGCAACCGCCTGCGCCGACTGATCGGGCCTTTCGTGCTGCGCCGGACCAAGGCGCAGGTGCTGACCGAACTGCCGGCCCGCACCGAGATCGTGCTGGAAGTCGACCTGTCGCCGGAAGAAACCGCGCTGTACGAATCGCTGCGCCGCGAGGCGCTGGAAAACCTGGCGTCCATCGAAGGTCCCGCGGACAGGAAGTCGATGCAGATCCTGGCGGAGATCATGAAGCTGCGCCGCGCCTGCTGCAACCCGAACCTCGTGGCGCCATCGCTGCGCCTGGAGTCGAGCAAGCTGACGGCCTTCGCGCGCCTGCTGGAAGGATTGCTGGAGAACCGCCACAAGGTGCTGGTTTTCAGCCAGTTCGTCGATCACCTGTCCCTGATCCGCGCCCATCTCGACCGCAACGGCATCCAGTACCAGTACCTCGACGGCAGCACGCCGATGGCGGCCCGCAAGCAGTCGGTAGATGCTTTCCAGGCCGGCGAAGGCGACGTGTTCCTGATCAGCCTCAAGGCCGGTGGCGTCGGCATCAACCTGACGGCAGCCGACTACGTGATTCACATGGACCCGTGGTGGAATCCCGCCGTGGAGGACCAGGCTTCCGACCGCGCTCACCGCATGGGACAACTGCGACCGGTCACCATCTACCGCCTGGTGGCACGCAATACAATCGAGGAAGGCATCGTCGAGCTGCACGGCCACAAGCGCGAACTGGCCGACAGCCTGCTCGACGGCAGCGACACCGCCGCGCGCATGACGGCGGAGGACATGCTGGCCATGCTGAACGAAGGCTTGCGCCGCTTCTGACAGGAGATGCTATGCAACTGACATCCATCGCCGCGTGCGCCAAGGCGCGCCAGCTCGCGACGACCGCTGCGCTGGCCGCAATCTGCCTGGCCGGGGCGCCGGTTTCCGGTTCCGCCGCCGCCCCCAACTGTCCGGCCGCCGGGCTGCGCGAAGCGAAAGCCGCAAAATGGCACGTCCCCGACGACGCCGGGCGACAGGCGCTGGCACTGCAAGCGGTCTCCTGCCTGTCGTCGCCCGATCCCGTCGAGCGCGATGAACTGGCCTTCGAAGCCCTGCAAGCCTGGATGCGCGCCGACAAGCTCGATACCGCCACAGTGCAGGAGCTGCGCACCCGCCTGGCCGCGCAATTGCAGGCGCCGGATCCGCAAGGTTTCGCGCGCCCTTTCGCCGCCCTGGTGCTGGCCGACGTCGCGCGGGTGGACCGCATCAAGCCTTACCTCTCCACCGACCAGCGCGCGCAACTGGTGGGCGCCGCGACAGAATACCTGCGCGGCGTGAACGATTACCGCGGTTTCGACGAAAAGCAAGGCTGGCGCCATGGTGTCGCTCACGCTGCCGACATCATGCTGCAGCTCTCGCTCAACCCTGCATTAACCCGCGCCGAACATGAGCAAATGCTGGCAGCCATCGCCAGCCAGGTTGCGCCGCCAAACGAGCATTTCTATCACTATGGCGAAGGCGAACGCCTGATGGCTCCCATCTTCTACCTGTCACGCGCCAAATCGCTGCAATGCAGCGACTGGGACGGCTGGTTCGTACGCCTTGCAGCACCTCCGGCCTCCGCCGGCACGCAGCAGGCAAGACTGGCCCGCAAGCACAACCTGAAAGGCTTCCTGCAGCCGCTGTACATCAACGTCAGCGAAAGCAAGGACGAAGCACAGCGCAACTGCCTGAAGCCACTCCTGCTGCGCGCCTTGAAGCAGGCCGCCGAATGAACACGCAACAAGCCCTGGCCTTTGTCGAACAGCACGGTGTCGTGCTGGCCTCGGCGCGCGGCAAAGTACCGACCCTGACGGAAGCCATCGCCGGCGCGCCGATCAAGGGGAGCTGGTGGGGTCATCCTGAAGGCAAGCGCATTTTCGCCGTGCTCAGCGAAGTGCAGGAGCACGAAGACATCCTGGTCTGCCGCCTGCTGGCGGGAAAACTGACGCTGGTACACCGCCGCCTGTGGCCCGCCCTGGCGGCATTGGCCCGCGAACTGCCTGCCGACGCACTGGCTCGGGTACGGCAAGTGCATACCGCTACCGGCAAGCATGTCAACGAGGAGA
Source organism: uncultured Duganella sp. (assembly GCA_966077345.1). Lineage (GTDB taxonomy): Bacteria > Pseudomonadota > Gammaproteobacteria > Burkholderiales > Burkholderiaceae_D > Rugamonas. Next base: position 45,703 of record CBHREK010000003.1, on the reverse strand, counting down.
TCCCTTTTCCGCAATGGCTGCCGCCAGGTGCAGCTGTGGACGCCGCAAGCATGGACCCCGACAGGGCGCGGGCAGCACTCGGCTTGTGATAATCTCCCACGCTGCACTAGCAAGAGGTTGAATTATGATCAAGACCAAAATCGCCCTCGCCGCGATGATGTTGAGCCTGGCCCTGTCGCCAGCCGACGCCGCGACGAAGGCCAAGAAATCCAATGCACCGGCGAAAACAGCCGTCAGCAAGAAGTCCAGCAGCAGCAAGGGAAAGACAAGCAAATCGTCGTCCAAGTCCGCCAAGGGCGGTAAATCCAGCAGCAAGTCGGCCAGCAAGTCCAGGGCGGACAAGGCCAAGCCTGCGGTCGCCAGCAAGCCCCTGCCGGCTGAACGCCGCCAGGACAAGGCTTTCGACAGCCAGGCCAACCAGTTCCTCGGCGCGCTGTGGCGCATCGATCCTGAGACCGCGATCTCGGTCGGCAAATACGACACAGCGGCGCAGCTGACCGTTCCCGACCAGGCTTTCCGCGACCAGCAACTCGCCTTCATCGACGAATGGCTGGAAAAATTCGGCAAGATCGACGCCAGGCAGCTCTCGCCGAAGCAGCGCAGCGACCTTGGCCTGCTGCAGAACAAACTGAATTCGGACCGCTGGTACCTGACGACTTTCCGCGAGTGGGAGTGGAATCCGGCGCTCTACAACATCGCCAGCCCGATCGACTTCGTGCTGAACACCGAATATGCGGCAAGGCCGCAGCGCTTGCGCACACTGCTGCGCCGCATCGCCAGCGTGCCGGCGTATTACGAGGCAGCGCGCAACAACATCAAGAACCCGACGCGCGAACACGTCAAACTGGCCATCGACCAGGCGCCTGGCGTGCTGGCCGTGCTGGCAGACCTGGACAAGCAGGCGCAGGATTCGATCCTGAATGCCAATGAAAAGAACCTGTACGCGCAGCGCATTGCTGCGGCCAAGGTAGCCGTGGAGGCTTATGTTGCCTGGCTCGGTGAGCTGGACAAGTCGCTGGCCGTCAGCGGCGGACGCTCCTTCCGCATCGGCAAGGAGCTGTACGAAGCGAAGTTCGGCTACGACATCCAGTCCGGCAGCAATGCCGAACAGACTTACCAGAAGGCGCTGGCGGCCCGCGAACAACTGCTGTCGAACATGGACCGCATTTCGGACGACCTCTGGCCGAAGTACCTGGCAGACAAGGCCAAGCCGTCCGACCGTTTCGCCAAGATCGGCATGATGATCGACACGCTGTCGTCCAGGCACGTGGCACGCGAAGAATTCTTCCCCGAGATCCGCCGCCAGATTCCTGTGCTGCAGGACTGGGTGGTCAAGAACGACCTGCTGACGCTGGATCCGAACAAGCCACTGGTGGTGCGCGAAACGCCTGCCTACCAGCGCGGCGTGGCTGGCGCCAGCATCGAAGCTCCAGGCCCATACCGCCCGCAGGACCGCACTTACTACAACGTGACGCCTCTGGACGACGCCACGCCGGAACAGGCCGAGTCCACGCTGCGCGAGTACAACCACTGGATCCTGCAGATCCTGAACATGCACGAAGCGATCCCCGGCCACTATGCGCAACTGGTGTACGCCAACAAGTCGCCATCGATCGTGAAATCGATCTTCGGCAATGGCGCCATGGTGGAAGGCTGGGCGGTTTACAGCGAGCGCATGATGCTGGAATCAGGCTACGGCAACAACGAGCCTGAAATGTGGCTGATGTACTCGAAGTGGAACCTGCGCAGCGTGACCAACACCATCCTCGACTACAGCGTGCATGTGCAGGGCATGACGGAGCCGGAGGCAATCGACCTGCTGACCCGCCAGGCCTTCCAGACCGCCGCCGAAGCGAAAGAGAAATGGCGCCGCGCGCAGCTGACCTCGGTGCAGCTCACCAGCTATTTCTCGGGCTACTCGGAAATCATGGAACTGCGCGAACAGCGCCGCGCCGCCCTGGGCAGCAAGTTCTCGCTGAAAGACTTCCACGAAGACTTCCTGAGCTACGGCAGCGCACCCGTGCGCGTGATCAAAGAGCTGATGCAGTAAACGGCTTAGGCTGCTCCCATGCCCCGCGCGCGCCGCGGGGCGATTCTGCTCGCTCTTCTGGCTGAGTTTGAAATCCGCATCACCAATAAGCTGAGACCACTTTGGCTGATGAGCACCGTTAACCTGATGCTCGTCAGCGCAATTGCGGTGAAAGTCTTCTTCTAAGACTTAGTCGGCTTTTTCTTCCGGTGCGGTGGTCGCCTTGACGAACATCGGCGACAGGATCACGCCAATTTCAAACAGCAGCCACATCGGGATAGCCAGCGAGAACTGGCTGACGATATCCGGCGGGGTTACGATCGCTGCGATCACGAAAGCCGCCACAATCACATAGCCGCGCCATTCCCTCAGCTTGGAGACGGACACCAGGCCCATGCGCACCAGCACCACCACCACCACCGGCACTTCGAAGGCGCAGCCGAAAGCCAGGCACATCGACATGACGAAGTCGAGGTAGTTCTCGATATCCGGCATCACTGCAATCGAGGTCGGCGACACCTGGTTGATGAAGGCGAACACCTTGCCGAACACCAGGAAATAGCAAAACGCCACGCCCGCCATGAACAGGGCGGAGGAAGCGATCACCAGCGGTGCGACCAGCTTCTTTTCGTGCGTGTACAGGCCGGGCGCAACAAAGGCCCACATCTGGTACAGCACCCAAGGCAGCGACAGGATGAAGCCGAACAGCAGCGTCACCTTCATTGGCACCAGGAAGGGCGAGATCACGCTGGTGGCGATCATCTTCGAGCCCACCGGCATGGCGGCAATCATCGGCGCGGCAATCAGGTCATAGATCTTGGAAGGGCCGATGCCGAAGCCGATCAGTGCCGTCATCACCACGATGCCGATGCTGGCCTTGACCAGGCGGTCGCGCAGCTCAACCAGATGGCTGATGAAGGTCTCTTCGACGGGTTCTTGTTGACTCATTTAGAAAAACGATGCGTTCTTGCGGCTGCCGGGGCGGTGGCGCTTCATGCGCGCCGCGCCGGAGATGACGTGGGTGCGAACGCCGGCCTGCTGCTTGTACCACAGCGGCACGGCCGAACTGCGCACCACGCGCTTGCGGCGGAAATCCTTGGCCTTGCGCGCCATGTCTTCGCTGGTCGGGGTGTACAGGTCCAGCGCCGGCGTCGTGACTGGCTCGTCATTGCGGAACGCCGCCTCCACTTCGCGCATATCCTTGCCGATGGAGTTTTCCATCTCGTCCTTGAAGGTGCTGGCGGCTTCTTCGGCCTGCTTGCGCAGGTTCTTCAGCTCGTCCAGCTCCATTTCACGGGAGACTTCGGATTTGACGTCGTTCAGGTAGCGCTGGGCGCGGCCGTACAGCGTCCCGGCCATGCGCGCCACCTTGGGCAGCTTTTCCGGACCGATGACGACCAGGGCCACTACCCCGATGACGGCGATTTTGGTAAGACCGAGGTCGATCATTGCTGGTTACTGCTTGGACTTTTCCTTGGCTTCGACTTCGATGGTGCCTTTGTCGGTCACCTGCGCTGCCGGAGGAGCTGGCTGTGCCGGCTTCTCTTCATCCGCGCCCTTCACGCCATCCTTGAAGCCCTTGACGGCCTTGCCCAGGTCGGAGCCGATATTGCCCAGTTTCTTGGTGCCGAAGACCAGCATGACAATCACCAGAACGATCAGCCAGTGCCAAATGCTAAAAGAACCCATTACAAAACCCCTAAAAAAATCATTCGTTGGGACAGTATACGCGAAGCGCACCCTGTCATGTGCTTGTCATAATTTCAAGTCCGCATGCCGCGCCATGGACGCGGGCCGCCGTACAGGTGCATATGCAGGTGGTACACCTCCTGGCCGCCATCCGGACCGCTGTTGATCAGGGTCTTGTAGCCGCGCGTCGGCGTGCCATCTGCCTCGTAGGCAACGGCGATATCATGCTGCTCAGCCAGTTGCGGCACCAGCGCCAGCATCTTGCCCAGCAGGGCCGTGTGCTCCGGCTTGCAGTCGGACAAGGTCGACAGGTGCAGTTTCGGGATGATCAGCAAGTGTACCGGCGCAGCTGGGTGGATGTCCTTAAACACCATCAAGTCGTCGTCCTCGTGCACCACGGTCGACGGGATCTGTTTGGCTGCAATCTTGCAGAACAGGCAATTTTCCACTTTTATTCCTTGCGAGATGCTTTTTCTTCCAGGCCGGACAAGCCTTCACGGCGCGCCAGCTCATCGAGTACCTGCTGCGGCGACAAATCGAATTGCGCCAGCAGCACCAGCGAATGGAACCACAGGTCGGCGCATTCGTACAGCACTTTCGATGCATCGCCGCTGACGCGGGCGTCTTTGGCCGCCATCACGGTCTCGGTGGCTTCCTCGCCGATCTTTTTCAGGATCGCATCGTCGCCCTTGGAAAACAGCTTGGCCACGTAGGAAGAGGACGGGTCGCCGCCCTTGCGCGATTCGATGGTGGCCGCCACGCGGTCCAGTACATTGCTCATTTCTTTGCTTCCGCGTAAATCTCTTCGGGGTCTTTCAAGACCGGCTCGGTGTTCTGCCAGTCGCCATTCTCGAACTTGTTGAAGAAGCATGAGTGGCGGCCGGTATGGCAGGCGATATCGCCTTCCTGCTCGATCTTCAGCAGCACCACGTCTTCGTCGCAGTCAAGGCGGATCTCCAGCACTTTCTGCACGTGGCCGGACTCTTCGCCCTTGTGCCACAGCTTCTTGCGCGAGCGGCTCCAGTAGACTGCCTCGCCCAGCTCCACGGTCTTGTAGAGCGCATCCCGGTTCATCCACGCGAACATCAGCACATCGTTGCTGCCGGCTTCCTGTGCGATGACAGGCACCAGGCCATGCTCGTCCCACTTCACCCTGTTCAGCCATTTGGCTTTGGCGACATTAGCTGCAATTGCGGTAGCCATTGTGTGATCCCCGAAGTTTAAGAAAGGCGCATGGGAATGCCCTGCGCCGCCATGAATTGCTTGGCTTCCTGTACGGTGTGCTGGCCGTAGTGGAAGATGCTGGCCGCCAGCACCGCGTCGGCGTGGCCCAGTTTGACGCCGTCGGCCAGGTCCTGCAGGCCGCCCACGCCGCCCGATGCGATCACCGGAATGCTGACCGCATCGCTGACGGCGCGCGTCAGGCCCAGGTCGAAACCGGACTTGGTGCCGTCGCGGTCCATGCTGGTCAGCAGCAGTTCGCCGGCGCCCAGCTCGGCCATCTTGCGCGCCCACTCGACGGCATCGAGGCCGGTCGCATTGCGGCCGCCGTGGGTGAACACTTCCCACTTGCCGGGAGCGACGTTCTTGGCGTCGATCGCCACCACGATGCACTGGCTGCCGTGCTTCTGCGACGCTTCGTACACCAGCTGCGGGTTGGTCACGGCGGAGGTGTTCATGCTCACCTTGTCGGCGCCGGCGTTCAGCAGGCGGCGCACGTCTTCGACCTTGCGCACGCCGCCGCCCACGGTCAGCGGGATGAACACTTGAGAAGCCACCGCTTCGATGATGTGCAGGATCAGGTCACGGTTGTCGCTCGAGGCGGTAATGTCGAGGAAGGTCAGTTCGTCCGCGCCCTGCTCGTCGTAACGGCGCGCGATTTCCACCGGGTCGCCCGCGTCGCGCAGCTCGGTGAAGTTGACCCCTTTCACGACGCGGCCATCGGTCACGTCGAGGCAGGGGATGATGCGTTTAGCCAGCATATTCTTTACTCTGAAAGTTCGTCGGCACGTTCCTGCGCCGAAGCCAGGTCCAGCGTGCCTTCATAGATCGAACGGCCGCAAATCACGCCTTCGACGCCTTCGTCCTGCACGGCGCACAGGGCTTCCACGTCGGCCAGGTTGTGCAGGCCGCCGGAGGCGATGATCGGGATGCGCACCGCCTGCGCCAGGCGCACGGTGGCTTCGATGTTCACGCCGCCCATCATGCCGTCGCGGCCGATGTCGGTGTAGATGATCGATTCCACGCCGTAGCCTTCGAACTTCTGCGCCAGGTCGATCACTTCGTGGCCGGACAGCTTGCTCCAGCCGTCGGTCGCCACTTTGCCGTCCTTGGCGTCGAGGCCGACGATGATGTGGCCGGGGAAGGCGCCGCAGGCATCCTGCAGGAAGCCCGGGCTCTTCACGGCGGCCGTGCCGATGATGATGTAGCTGATGCCGTCGTCGAGGTAGCGCTCGATGGTGTCGAGGTCGCGGATACCGCCGCCCAGTTGCACCGGGATTTCAGGCAGATCGAATTCCTCGGCATAGTCTTGCACGGCCTGGATAATGGATTTCACCGCACCTTCGTTCTTTGGCTTGCCGGCAAAGGCGCCGTTCAGGTCCACCAGGTGCAGGCGGCGCGCGCCTTGCTCGAGCCAGTGGCGGGCCATCTTGCCCGGATCGTCGGAAAAGACGGTTGCAAGTTCCATATCGCCCTGTTTCAGGCGAACGCAGTGACCATCCTTGAGGTCGATAGCAGGAATAAGCAGCATGATGTTGTTCTTGAAGTTAAGGATTCCAGTGGATGAAATTTTTGTACAGTTGCAGGCCGGTGGCGGCACTCTTTTCAGGGTGGAACTGTGTGGCAAAAATATTGTCGCGGGCAACCGCGCAGCAGAACGGCTGGCCGTACACGGTTTCCGCCGCGCTGTGCTCCGCCTGGGCGGGTTGCGCGAAGTAGCTGTGCACGAAGTAGAACCACGCGTTGTCGGGAATACCGTTCCACATCGCGTGCGGCGCGCGCTGGCGCACCTGGTTCCAGCCCATCTGCGGCACCTTGAAGCGCGAACCGTCTTCCTGCAGCATGCCGTCGAGCTGGAAGCGCACCACCTTGCCGGGCAACAGGCCCAGGCCCGGCGTATTGCCGCCTTCTTCGCTCATGTCAAACAGCATCTGCTCGCCCACGCACACGCCCATCATCGGCTTCGACGCGGCAGCACGCAGCAGCGCATCTTTCACGCCGGATTCATTCAGGCTGCGCATGCAGTCGCGCATGGCGCCCTGGCCGGGCAGCACGATGCGGTCGGCGGCATCAATCGCGGCGGGTTCGCCGGAAATCAGTACTTCGGCTTCGGGTGCGACGGCGCGCAATGCCTGCGCTACCGAGCGCAGGTTGCCCATGCCGTAATCGACTACTACGATTTTTTTCATGTCAGTCAGCCGTAGTTGTCGTTACAGGCTTCCTTTGGTGGACGGGATGGCGCCGGCAGCGCGCGGGTCAAGCTCGCTGGCCATGCGCAGGGCGCGGCCGAAAGCCTTGAACACGGTTTCGCACTGGTGGTGTGCATTGGTGCCGCGCAGGTTGTCGATGTGCAGCGTGACGCCCGCATGGTTGACGAAGCCGCGGAAGAATTCCAGCGTCAGGTCGACGTCGAACGCGCCGATCATCGCGCGGGTGAATGGAATGTGGTACTCGATGCCGGGGCGGCCGGAAAAGTCGATGACGACGCGCGACAGCGCTTCATCCAGCGGCACATAGGCGTGGCCGTAGCGTCGGATGCCTTTCTTGTCGCCAATCGCCTTGGCGATCGCCATGCCGAGCGTGATGCCCACGTCTTCCACCGTGTGGTGGTTGTCGATGTGGGTGTCGCCGGTGGCTTCGATATCGAGGTCGATCAGCCCGTGGCGGGCGATCTGGTCCAGCATATGGTCGAGGAAAGGCACGCCCGTGTTCAGCTTCTGGACGCCGGTGCCATCGAGGTTGATGGCAACGCGGACCTGGGTCTCGCTGGTGTTGCGAGTGATTTCTGCGGTGCGGTTCATGAAAAGCTCTTGGGTTTCGCTTCAGGATGCCAGGGCGGCTTTCAGGCCGTCCAGCATGATTGCGTTTTCCTCGGGCGTACTGACCGTGATGCGCAGGCAGTTGGCCAGTACATTGTGCATTCTACCCACATTTTTGATCAATACCTTGCGTTCGAGCAGTGCGGCATGCGCGGTGTCGGCGTTTGGTACACGAATGAGGATAAAGTTTGCGGCCGAGGGGAAAACGTTGACACCCGGCAATTTCGCCAGCGCATCGGACAGCTCGCTGCGCTGTTGGCGCAGCAGGGCAGCCTGTTCGTTCAATACCTCGAGATGGTCGAGGCAGAATTCGGCGGCGGCCTGGGTCAGGACATTGACGTTGTAGGGTGGGCGGATCTTGTCGAATTGTTCCAGCAGGGCTGGCGCGCACGACATGTAGCCGAGGCGGATGCCCGCCAGGCCAAGTTTCGACAGTGTGCGCATGACGATCAGGTTGGAGAATTCAGGCAGGCGGCCCATGAAGCTCTGTTGAGCAAATGGCTCGTACGCTTCATCGACCACGCACAGGCCCTTGTCGCCCAGCGCCTTGATCACTTGTTCGATATCGCCGGCGGCGAACAGGTTGCCGGTCGGGTTGTTCGGGTAGGCCAGGAACACCAGCGCCGGCTTGTGCTGGGCGATTGCCGCCAGCATGGCCGGCAGGTCGAGCGTCAGGTCGGCCTTCAACGGCACGCCGACGAAGTCCATGCCGGCCACCATGGCCGAGCGCTGGAACATCACGAAGGAAGGCGCAGGCGCCATCATCACGGCGCGCTTGCCCTCGGCAGGCTGCAACGCGCAGGCCTGGGCCATGATGGCAATCAGCTCGTCCGAGCCGTTGCCCAGCATGACGTCATAGCCCGCTGGCACGCCAAGCCTGGCGCGAATACGCTGCTTGATGGTTTCGTAGCTGGCGACCGGGTAGCGGTTCAGCGCGACGCTGGCGATGCGGTTGGCCAGTTCATGATGCAGGTGGCTCGGCAGCACATAAGGGTTCTCCATCGCATCCAGCTTCACAAATCCGCTGGCATCCGGCACATGATAGATGTGGTCGGAACGCACATCCTGGCGGATCGTATTGGCGATAAGGCTGTCGAGGGACATTCTGCATTACTCCTGTTCTAAAACCTCGCTAAGCGCCGGCGATTGCTTTGCCTTGCGCCCTCTGCGTGGCGGGGGTGTCTGACCCTGCGGGTCAGACATCGGTTGTCCGGTTTCGGCAAGCGCTTCAAGACGCCTCCGAGCTATGTCGCAATACTCGGGATTCAATTCAAAGCCAACGAAATCACGGCCGCAGCGACGCGCGGCAACAGCGGTGGTCCCGCTGCCCATGAACAAGTCCATCACCACGCCATCCGGCGGGCAACTGGCCTTGACCATGCGTTCGATGATTTCCAAAGGCTTTTGCGTCGGGTGGTCGACCCGCTCCGCATGCTCCCGGTGCAAGCGCGATACGCTCCACAGGTCCTTGGGGTTGTAGCCCACTTCCAGCCATTTCGCGCCGACGAAGATCGAGCGCGAACGGGCTTTCTTGGTTTCGGCGTCGTACGGGATACGCACGGCGTCGAGGTCAAAGTAGTAATCCTTGCGGCGCACAAAGAAACCGATGGTGTCGTGCACCGACGAAAAACTGCGGGTACTGCCGCCCATGGAAGGCACGCGGCGGTCCCAGATAATCTCATTCATCATCGTCATGCGCTTTTTCAGCATGACGAAAATCTCCGGCGAATAACGCCAGGTCAGGAAGATGTACAGGCTGCCGTTCGGCTTCAGCTTGGGCAGGGCGGCGTCGATCCACGCCTCCGTCCAGGCCAGGTAGTCTTCCATCGACTGCTGGTCGGACGCGTTGCCGTAATCCTTGCCCAGGTTGTAGGGCGGATCGGTCAGGATCAGGTCAACGGAACCATCCGGAACGCGGGCCAGTCCGGCCAGTGCATCCTCACAGAAGACCTGGTTCTTCCACTCGCTCATTTCAGGCGCAACTCCGCGCTGCGGGCGTGGGCCTGCAAGCCTTCGCCGTATGCCAGTTCGGCCGCGACCTTGCCCAGCGTCTGCGCGCCGGCTTCGCTGACCTGGATCACCGAAGAACGCTTCTGGAAGTCGTACACGCCCAGCGGCGACGAGAAGCGCGCGGTGCGCGAAGTAGGCAGCACGTGGTTCGGGCCGCAGCAATAGTCGCCCAGCGATTCGGACGAGAAGCGGCCCAGGAACATGGCGCCGGCATGGCGGATCTGGTCGGCCCACTGCTGCGGATTCTCGGCCGAAATTTCCAGGTGCTCTGCGGCGATGCTGTTGGCGATGGCGCAGGCTTCCGCCATGTCGCGCACTTTCACCAGCGCACCGCGGTCGCGCAGCGAGGTTTCGATAACGGCCTTGCGCGGCATGGTCGGCAGCAGCTTGGCGATGCTGGCTTCTACCTTCGCGATGTACTCCGCGTCGGGGCACAGCAGGATCGCTTGCGCCAGTTCATCGTGTTCGGCTTGCGAGAACAGGTCCATCGCGACCCAGTCGGGATCGGTGGTGCCGTCGCAGATCACCAGGATCTCGGACGGGCCGGCGATCATGTCGATGCCGACGGTGCCGAACACGCGGCGCTTGGCCGATGCCACGTAGGCATTGCCCGGGCCGACGATCTTGTCGACCGGCTGGATGGTTTCCGTGCCGTGCGCCAGCGCGGCCACGGCTTGCGCGCCGCCGATGCCGATCACGCGGGTCACGCCGGCGATGGCGGCGGCAGCCAGCACCATCTGGTTCTTCACGCCGTCCGGGGTCGGGACTACCATGATGATCTCTTCGACGCCAGCCACTTTCGCCGGCACGGCGTTCATCAGCACCGACGATGGATAGGCTGCTTTGCCGCCCGGGACGTAGATGCCCACGCGGTCCAGCGGCGTGATGCGCTGGCCGAGGATGGTGCCGTCGGCTTCGGTGTAGGTGAAGCCTTGCAGTTCCTGCTTCTGGCGCTCGTGGAAAGCGCGGATGCGGTCGGCGGCGGTTTGCAGTGCGGCGCGTTGCGCGCCTGGCAGTGCGGCCAGCGCGGCATCCAGCTCCGGTTGGGTGATGTCGAAATCAGCCATCGACGCAGCCTTGGTGCGGTCGAAGCGGTTGGTATATTCCAGCACCGCTTCGTCGCCGCGTGCGCGCACGTCGGCGATGATCTTTGCTACCGCGCCTTCGATGGCGTCGTCGGTTTCAGCTTCAAAGGCCAGCAACGCGTCGAGCGTTTCCTGGAAGTCGTCTTGGGTGGAGTCGAGTTTGCGGATCATGACCATTACGCTTTCGCCAGCGAGGCGCGTTCAAATGCTTCGATAATCGGTTGCAGGCGGGCGCGCTTCATTTTCAGCGCGGCCTGGTTGACAACGAGGCGCGACGAGATGTCCATGATCTCTTCCACTTCCACCAGGTTGTTGGCGCGCAGCGTGCTGCCGGTGGAGACCACGTCGACAATCGCGTCGGACAGGCCAACCAGCGGCGCCAGCTCCATCGAGCCATAAAGCTTGATCAGGTCGACGTGCACGCCCTTCTTGCCGAAGTGCTCGCGCGCGATCGAGGTGAACTTGGTCGCCACGCGCAGGCGGGCGCCCTGGCGCACCGCGGTCTCGTAATCGAAACCGGCCCGAGTCGCCACCGACATGCGGCACTTCGCGATGTGCAAGTCCACCGGCTGGTACAGGCCTTCGCCGCCATGCTCCAGCAATACGTCCTTGCCCGCCACGCCGAAATCCGCCGCGCCATGCTGCACATAGGTCGGCACGTCGGATGCGCGCACGATCAGTACGCGAATGCCAGGGTCCGAGGTAGGCAGGATCAGCTTGCGGGAGGTTTCCGGATTTTCGAGGACCTTGATGCCGGCCGCCTCCAGCAGCGGCATCGTGTCTTCGAAGATCCGGCCTTTCGACAGGGCGAGAATGAGTTCCATAACGATTTACTTGATACGGGTGATATTGGCGCCAACGGCGGACAGCTTCACTTCCATGCGGTCATAGCCGCGGTCCAGGTGATAGATGCGGTCGACCAGGGTTTCGCCCTTGGCAGCCAGGCCGGCAATCACCAGCGAGGCCGATGCGCGCAGGTCGGTCGCCATCACCGGCGCGCCGATCAGCTGCTCGACGCCGTCGATGTAGGCGGTGTTGCCGTCGATGGAAATCTTCGAGCCGAGGCGGTTCATTTCCTGCACGTGCATGAAGCGGTTCTCGAAAATGGTTTCGGTCACCTTGCTGCTGCCGCTGGCGATCAGGTTCACCGCCATGAATTGCGCCTGCATGTCGGTCGGGAAGCCCGGATACTCGGTGGTGCGGAAGGAAACCGGCTTCGGACGCTGGTCCATTTTGGCACGGATCCAGTTGTCGCCCACGGTCAGCTCAACGCCCATTTCACGCAGCTTGTCGAGCGCCACGTCGAAGATGTCGGTGCGGGTATTGCGGATGGTGATGTCGCCGCCGGCCGCCGCCACGGCGCACAGGAAGGTCGCCGCTTCGATACGGTCGGAAATCACGTCGTGCTTGGCGCCATGCAGCTCAGGCACGCCCTGGATCACCAGGCGGTCGGTGCCGATGCCTTCGATCTTCGCGCCCATGGCCACCAGCAGGTTGGCCAGGTCGGTCACCTCCGGCTCGCGTGCAGCGTTCTCCAGGACAGTTTCGCCTTCGGCCAGGGTTGCTGCCATCAGCAGGTTCTCGGTGCCGGTCACGGTGATCATGTCGGTCACGATGCGGGCGCCTTTCAGCTTCTTGCACTTGGCGTAGATATAGCCGCCGTCGATGCTGATCTCGGCGCCCAGCGCACGCAGGCCCTTGATGTGCTGGTCCACTGGACGCGAGCCGATGGCGCAGCCACCCGGCAGCGATACCTTGGCTTCACCGAAGCGCGCCAGCAGCGGGCCCAGTACCAGGATCGATGCGCGCATGGTCTTCACCAGCTCATACGGCGCTTCGTATTTGTCGATCTTCGAACCGTTCAGCGTGACCTTCTCGCCGTCCTGCTCAACCGACAGGCCGGTCTGGCGCAGCAGCTTGAGCATGGTCGCCACGTCGTGCAGCAGCGGCACATTGGTCAGTTCCAGGTCGCCCGCGGTCAGCAGGCCCGCGCACAGGATAGGCAGGGCAGCGTTCTTGGCGCCGGAAATCTTGATGTCGCCGACCAGGCGCTTGCCGCCGGTGATGAGCAGTTTGTCCATATTGTTCTTATCCTTGGAATTCTTCTGGGGTCAGGGTTTTCATCGACAGTGCGTGGATCTCTTCGCGCATGCGGTCGCCCAGCGCGGCATACACCAGCTGGTGGCGCTGGATCAGGCGCTTGCCGGCGAAGGCAGGCGACACGATCACGGCCTGGAAGTGCTGGCCGTCGCCCTCCACTTGCAGGTGGGTGCATTCGAGGCCGGCAGCGATGTAGCTGTGGATTGCTTCTGGAGTTGTGGTCACTTTGAATTCCTCAATAAATCAGTGGCGCAGGCGGTAGCCGCTGCGCAGGAGTTTGATAGCGAGCAGCGCCAGCACCACCAGGAAGGCGGAGACGATGGCGACGCTGATCCATGGGTTCACGTCCGACTGCCCGAAGAAGCCGTAGCGGAAGCCGTCGATCATGTAGAAGAACGGGTTCGCGTGGGATACGGCCAGCCAGAATGGCGGCAGCGAATGGATCGAATAGAACACGCCGGCCAGGAAGGTCAGCGGCACGATCAGGAAATTCTGGAAGGCGGCCAACTGGTCGAACTTCTCGGCCCAGATGCCGGCGATCAGGCCCATGGTGCCCAGGATCGCTGCGCCAAGCAGGGCAAAGACGAGAATCCACAGCGGCGCGGTGAAGCTCAGGTGCGCGAACCAGGCGGTAATCGCGAACACGCCAAAGCCCACGGTAATGCCGCGCACCATCGAGGCCAGCACGTAGGCGGAGAAAATCTCCCAGTGCGACAAAGGTGTCAACAGCACGAACACCAGGTTGCCGGTGATCTTGGACTGGATCAGCGAGGACGAGGAGTTGGCGAAGGAATTCTGCAGGACGCTCATCATCACCAGGCCCGGGATCAGGAAGGCTGTATAGGTCACGCCAGGATAGACCTCGACGCGGCCCGACAGCACGTGCCCGAAGATCAGCAGGTACAGCATGGCGGTCAGGATCGGCGCGGCGATCGTCTGCGTCGCAACCTTGTAGAAGCGCAGCGTCTCTTTGTAGACCAGGGTACGGAAACCGGTGGTGATCATACGATGTTCTCGTCCATGATTTGCAGGAAGATGTCTTCCAGGTCGGCCTGCTGCAGCTGCATCTCGTCGATGCTGATGCCGCCCTGGCGCAAGCGGGCGAGGATGCCTTCCACTTCCGCGTAATCGTTGATGCGCAGGCTGTACTTATTGTCTTCCGGCGGATGGTTCAGCAGCGGCTGCAGGTCTTCCGGCAGCGAGTTGTGCGGCAGGTGCAGCACCAGCTGCGAGCCGGAGATGCGGCGAATCAGCTGCGACATGGTGTCCAGCGCCACCACCTTGCCCAGCTTGAGCATGGCGACGCGCTTGCACATGGCCTGGGCTTCTTCCAGGTAGTGCGTGGTCAGCACGATGGTGTGGCCTTCGCGATTCAGGCGCGTGATGAACTGCCACAGGGTCTGGCGCAGCTCCACGTCCACGCCGGCAGTCGGTTCGTCCAGCACGATGACGGGCGGCTTGTGCACGAGCGCCTGCGCTACCAGCACGCGGCGCTTCATGCCGCCGGACAGGGCGCGCATATTGGTGTCGGCCTTGTTGGCCAGGCCCAGCTCCTCCATCACCTCGTCGATCCATTTGTCGTTGTTGCCCAGGCCGAAGTAGCCGGACTGCAAGCGCAGCGTTTCGCGCACCGTGAAGAAGGGATCGAATACCAGTTCCTGCGGCACCACGCCGAGTTTGCGCCGCGCTGCGCGGAAATCGGACACCACGTCATGGCCGTGGATCTTGACGCTGCCGGCATCGGCGCGGATCAGGCCGGCGATGATGGAGATCAGGGTGGTCTTGCCGGCCCCGTTTGGCCCCAGCAAGCCAAAGAACTCGCCTTCCTCGATTTTCAGGGACACGCCGCCAAGCGCCTGCAGCGCCTTGTAGCGCTTCTGGACGTTGCTGATTTCGATTGCTGTCATGCTTACTTGTATAGATAACTGGGACAACGATGACCGTTGTAAAGGCGCGCGCTCATCAGGCGCGGTAGACGGTCAATTATATTGGAAATTTGGTTCGGGCTCGCCGAACCGGTTGAAACTACGCTACTGCTAGGGGCGGGGGGGTGAGGCGGGGTCAATGATGATGCAGGTCGGCGGGCGACACGAGCGTGCACACGCCGTAGAGCTTGGTCAAGCTCTGGAGCTGTTCTGGCAGGTTGCGCAGTTCCAGCTTGATGCCGCTTTGGGCGGCAGCGCGCTGCCATGCCAGCATGACTGACACGGCAGCGGAGTCCACTGCTTCCACCTGGCTCAGGTCGAATACGGTCTGGCCGGCGCGCAGCGCAGCCAAACCGTGCGCGAGCGCCTCCGTGGCGTTGGCCACGGTCAGCGACTTCAGCGACAGCTGATTGGAAACAGTGGTATCAGGCATTATTTACCTGCAGTCTTCAGCGGCTTGGAAGCCAGCTTCTTGTTCTTTTCGGACAGGGTCTTGATCAGGCCATCGATGCCGCCCTTCGAGATCTCCGAAGCGAAAGTACCTTTGTAGGCTTCCACTAGCCACGCGCCCAGCACGTTGATGTCATAGATCTTCCAGCCGGCGTCGGTCTTGGCCACGCGGTAGTTCAGCTGGATCGGCTCGCCACGCGCCTGGTTCACCTGGGAACGCACTTCCACTTCGGTGTCGCCTGGCGAAGAACGCATAGGCTTGAAATCGACGGTCTGGTCTTTCACTTGGGACAGGGCGCCCGAGTAGGTGAAGATCAGCAGGGTGCGGAACTCGGCAGCCAGTTGCTTTTGCTGGTCCGGGGTAGCTTCGCGCCAGTAGCGGCCGGCTGCCAGCGAGGTCATGCGCTGGAAGTCGACGTAAGGCAGGATCTTGGTTTCCACCAGGTCCATGACTTTCTTCTGGTTGCCGGCCTGGATGTCCTTGTCGGACTTGGCGGTTTCCAGCACTTCGGAGCTGATGCGCTTGACCAGCGCATCCGGCGCTTCGGCGGAAGGAGCAGGAGCGGCAAATGCGCTGGTGGCAAAAGCTACCGTTGCGACCGCGATCAGTTGTTTGATCAGTTTCATTGTTCTTTACCTATGTAGGGTTGTGTTCCGGGTCACAGGCTGGGTTTGGTTTCAGCCGGTTCCGGCATTATAGCCTGAGGCTGCTTTGGAGCCTCGTCCTCCACTTCAGGCTTCTTCTGCTTGTCCTTTGGACCGTCTTCGCCATCGTAAACCTGGCTGTTACGGCGCTGCATCCAACCGTCACGGATGAACTCGTAGCGGTCAAGGGCGGCATCTTCAAGCAGCGTCGACGCGTCCAGCAGGGCTGCACGCTGGTCGACAACACGAACAACGGTGCCGGTGTTGCGCACGTTGACAGGATCTTTGTATTGCCATGGATCGGCATAGATATCCACAGGCAGGCCAGCGGTATCACGCACGGTCGACGGGCCCAGCAGCGGCAGCATCAGGTAAGGGCCGGATGGCACGCCCCAGGAACCCAGGGTCTGGCCGAAATCTTCTTTATGTTTTTGCAAACCTGCTTCGGATGCAATGTCGAGCACGCCCAGCAGGCCGAAGGTCGAGTTCATCGCCACGCGCATCAGGTCCGACATGCCATCGCCAACTTTGCCTTGCAGCAAGTTGTTGGCAGCGGTCCAGACGTCAGCCAGATTGCCGAAGAAGTTGCTCACGCCGGTCTGGAAAAAGCCCGGAGTCACGTTCTTGTAGACGGTGGCGGTCGGCTTCAGCGCGTATTCATCGACCTTGTCGTTGAAGTTGAAGACGGCGCGGTTATAGCTTTCGTACGGGTCACGCGGGTTCGGGCCGGCGCAACCGCTCAGCGTGCCAACTACGGCCAGGCTCAGGGCGATTGTACGGAATTTGCTCATTGGGAGTCCTTTCCTTCGGCTGCCTTGCTATAGATGAACTGGTTGATCAGGTCTTCCAGCACGGTTGCGGACTGGGTGCGGGCGATACGGTCGCCGGCTACCAGGTTCTTGTCGTCGCCACCGGCTTCAATGCCGATGTACTGCTCGCCCAGCAGGCCGGCGGTCAGGATCTTGGCCGAACTGTCTTTCGGGAACTTGAAGCCTTCTTCCATGTCCAGCGTCACCACGGCTTTGTACACCTTGTCGTCAAAGCCGATCGACGCCACGCGGCCAACCACGACGCCCGATGCCTTGACGGCAGCCTGTGGGCGCAGCGAGCCGATGTTGTCGAAACGGGCGGTCACCTGGTAGGTATTGCCCATGGTCATGGAACCCAGGTTGCCGGCCTTGAGTGCCAGGAACATGAGGGCGGCAGCGCCCATCACGATAAACAGACCAACCCAAACGTCGAGAGATTTACGTTGCATGTCAAAAATCCTTAGTTACTTGCTAAACATCAGCGCCGTCAGCATGAAGTCGAGCCACCAGATCATCAGCGAAGAGATGACCACAGTGCGCGTCGTCGCACCGGAAACGTCTTCCGGGGTAGGCTGGGCCTCATAGCCCTGGTACAGCGCGATATAAGTGATGGCAACACCAAACACCACACTTTTCACGAATCCGTTGAATACGTCTTTCCACACGTCCACGCCGCCCTGCATCTGCGACCAGAACGCGCCTTCGTCGACACCGATCAACCCAACGCCGATCAGGTAGCCGCCCAGGATACCGACCGCGCTGAACATGCCGGTCAGCAGCGGCACGGAAATCACGCCAGCCCAGAAACGCGGCGCCAGCACGCGTTGGATCGGGTTCACGGCCATCATTTCCATGGCGGACAGTTGTTCGCCCGCCTTCATCAGGCCGATCTCCGCGGTCAGCGAAGTACCGGCGCGGCCGGCAAACAGCAGGGCGGTGATGACCGGCCCCAGTTCGCGGGTCAGGCCCAGCGCCACCAGCAAGCCCAGCGACTCAGAAGCGCCGTACTTGTTGAGGGTGTAATAACCCTGCAAGCCCAGCACCATGCCGACGAACAGGCCGGACAGGATGATGATCAGCAGCGAGTAGTTACCGATCACGTGCAGCTGTTCAACCAGCAGGCGCGGACGGCGCAGCAGGCCAGGCGACAGCCCCAGCATGGTAAAGAAAGTACGTGCGGAAAGACCAATGCTTTCCACATAGTCGCGTGCGCCACCACCCACGCTCAGCAGGAAACGGCGCATCATTTGCGTGCTCCCAGGCCCAGGTCTTCGGCCAGCGATTTGCCCGGGTAGTGGAATGGCACAGGGCCATCCGCTTCTGCGTGCACGAACTGCTTCACGTAAGGATCAGTCGAAACCATCATGTCTGCCGGAGTGCCGTGGGCAACGATCTTGCCCTGCGACAGGAAATACACATAGTCGGCGATCATGAACGACTCTTTGACGTCGTGCGACACCAGGATCGTGGTCGAACCGAGCGCATCGTTCAGATTGCGGATCAGGTTGGCGGTCACGCCCATCGAAATCGGGTCGAGGCCGGCGAACGGCTCGTCATACATGATCAGCTGCGGGTCCAGCGCGATGGAACGTGCCAGCGCTACGCGGCGTGCCATGCCGCCGGAAATTTCGCCCGGTTTCAGCTTGGCGGCATTGCGCAGGCCGACCGAGTGCAGCTTCATCAGCACCAGGTCGCGGATCAGCTCTTCCGGCAGGTCGGTATGTTCGCGCAGCGGGAAGGCCACGTTTTCGTACACGGTCAAGTCGGTGAACAGCGCGCCGTGCTGGAACAGCATGCCCATTTTGCGGCGCAGCACGTACAAGTCCTTGGTCTTCAACTGGTGAACGACCTGGCCCTCTACGCTGACGGCACCTTTTTGCGGGCGGATCTGGCCGCCGACCAGGCGCAGGACAGTGGTCTTGCCACTGCCGGAACCGCCCATGACAGCCACTACCTTCCCGCGCGGGAAGTCCATATGGAGGCCGGACAGGATCGCCCGTTTCCCATAGCTGAAGTGTAAGTCACGAATTTCGACTAGATTTGGCACAGATGTCGCTCTTTGTTCTTGAGGCCACATTGTAATTCAGAAACGCTTATCTCTGCTTGGAGGCCCGTAGCGGGCCAGGTGGCATAGCTAAAGAGGCAAATTTTACAACACTAATAACCGCAAAGTCAGCAATTTACAAATTGAAACGCTTGTTGTTCGGTGTTCAGTGCTGCAAGGCAGCAAATTCCTGCTATTTTAATAACTTTGGCTCATTAAGAGGAAAAAAGGCATGAAAATTCGTCGGACGGTTCTTGCGTGCTCCCTGGCGGCTATCTCGGTCCAGGCCTTGGCGGAAAGCGACAAGATCGAAGTTGTCACCGTGACTGCGCAAAAACGCAAGGAAGACCCGAACAAGGTGGCGATGAGTATCTCCGCTATCAGCGGCTCGTCCCTGCTGTCGCAGCAAGTGGACGATTTCACCGACCTGACGCGGGCCGTGCCGAATATTTCCTTCACCGCTGCCACCGGCAACGGCGGCGCCGGCCCGGGCACTTCCAATATCGAGATTCGCGGCATCAGCTCCGCAGCCGGCCAGGCAACTGTCGGCATCTACCTCGGCGACGTGTCGCTGACCGTGGGCAACCTGTACACCATGGGCACGGTGGAGCCGAAGTTCTTCGACATCGACCGGGTGGAAGTGCTGCGCGGCCCGCAAGCTACCCTGTATGGCGCCAGCTCGATGGGCGGCACCATCAAATTCGTGCCGAACGAACCGGACCTGAAAGAACGCGAAGTCACCGCCTACGCCGAAGCTTCCTCCACCAAAGGCGGCAGCCCGGGCTACTCCACCAATGTGGTCGGCAACTTCCCACTCATCGACAACGAACTGGCGCTACGCATTGGCGCACAAGCCCAGCGTTCGGGCGGCTTCATCGACCAGGTGGATGGTGATGGCAACGTCATAGCCAGCGACATCAACAAGATCAACGACCAGGAATTGCGGGTGGCGCTGAAATGGGCGCCGACGCGCGACCTGACCATCACGCCGTCTATCTACTATCAGCGTGTGGACGCCAAGGATATCGCGGCCTTCAACCTGGACCGCCCGCCATACCAGGCGCAGAAACAGGTACGCGAGCCGTCCATCGACAAGCTGCTGACGCCGAACCTGGCCGTCAACTGGGACCTCGGCGCTGCCGACCTGACCTCGAGCACCAGCTACTTCCAGCGCAAATTCGACCGCACTCAGAACGGTTCGGCCTACAACAGCTATTCGCTGTCGACCTTCCTGACCTCCACCGACGATGGCGGCAAGGCTCCGCCGGAACTGATTGAAGCGATTGCCGGCCTGCCCTCGGCGGTGTACCTGAATAACGCAGTGCGCCAGATTTCGCAGGAATTCCGCCTGGCCTCGAAGCCCTATGAGGCGGGCGGCTCGCCCGTGACCTGGCTGGCGGGCTATTACTTCTCGAACCAGCACACCAACCTGAACGAGAACGATCCGATCTTTGGCGTGAACGACACTTTCACCAGGTTCGGCTTCTCCAGCGCCGATCCGGACCTGCTGCCTGATTCTTATCCGGGCGCCTTCCCGAACGATAACTCCTTCGCCGGCGAATTCCACTATCGCGAAAAACAGCACTCGATATTCGGCGAAGTGAATTACTACTTCTCGCCAGCGCTGCACGCCACCATTGGCGCACGCTACCTGAAAGGAAAGTCTGCGCTGGCTCAGCGCAACAGCCTTTATCTGGCTGGCGCAGGCAATAACAGCACGACCAACCTGTCTTCGCACGCCTTCACCCCGAAATACGCGGTGACCTGGGAAGCCTCGCCCGACCATACCGTCTACGGCTCCGTCGCCAAAGGCTTCCGCCTCGGCGGCTCCAATGTGTTCGTGCCGCCAACCACCTGCGGCCCGGACCTGGAAGAAAACGGCCTGACCGCGGGTCCGCCAACCTATTCCTCCGACAGCCTGTGGAGCTACGAGGTCGGCAGCAAGTCGCGCTTCATGCAAGGCCGCGTCGCCGTCAACGCCGACGTCTTCTACGTGAAGTGGAAGAACATCCAGCAAGGCGTTTACCTGCCAACCTGCGCCTACTCGTACAACGCCAATGCCGGCAACGCCACCAGCAAAGGCTTTGAATTCGACGTCAAGGCCAAGCCGATGGCGGGCCTCACCCTGAGTGCAGCCGGCGGCTACGTGAAGGCCGAACTGTCGAACGATGACGGCATCGCCAACGGCGTAGTCGGCGCAGTCAAAGGCGCGCAAGTTCAGGGGGTGCCGAAGTACAACGGCACCGTCACCGCGCAATACAACTTCTCCACCGCCGGCGGCCGCAGTGCGTTCGTGATGGGCGGCGTACAGTGGGTCGGTCCAAGCAAAGGTTCGCTGAATCCCGAGCAGACCGATTATGAGCGGCCGGGCTACCACACCGTCAACTTCAGCACCGGCATCTCGATCGACCGCTACCAATTGACGGCCTTCGTGAAGAACGCCTTCGACGAAGACAAGGTGATCCAGCACCCGCAAGTCGCCTCGATCGTCCAGGGCTACCGCCTGGCGCCGCGCAGCATCGGCATGAGCATCGCTGCAAAGTTCTAAAGGAGAGATGGCGCTATGTACAAGCGGATCTTGCTGTTATTTTTGGTAGCGGCCCATGCAGCACTTGCATCTGCTGCTAGCGACCGTGAACTGGAAGAGGGTCTGGCGAACGCGCTTCGCCTTAAACCCGGCACAACCGAACGTACCCGAGATTCCGGCAAAGCAATTCAAGCGTATATGCGTGAAGGAGTCGTGGACAAGCGGCCAAACGATCGCTGGGACTACACGGATTACTATCAGGTAAAGAAACCGGCTTCTTTCATGGGACATAACCTCGTCGTCATCGAAGAGGAATACATGTCGAAGTTTATTGGCTGCTGTGTCAATCCGGGAGCTGGCGTCACGGTCAGGCTCAATGGGAGCCCACACAACCTGGAAAAATTCGCCGAAGCTAACATGTGCTCATTCGATGACAACGTAAGCGTCAAGGAAGGGTTGCGCGGCGTGCGAAGCAAGACGGCACTGCGCAAAGGACGATACGCAACTTTGAGCTGTCGCGATAACGACACCCGTCGATAACCTGATAGGGAACAAGGCAGTACATCATGGCCGGAAAAGACGACGACGATCCCCTCGGCATGCGCGTGGCCGTGGTGGTGGCGATCCTGGCCACCTTCATGGGCATCTGCAAGGTCAAGGACGACAATATCAACCAGGCCATGCAACAGGCCCAGGCCAATAAGGTGGACCACTGGTCCTTCTACCAGGCCCGCAACATCCGCGAAGAAGTCGCCAACTCGACCATCGTCCAGCTCAAACTTGCCAAGGCCGGGCGACCGGCGAGCGAACAGGCAGCATATGACGAGGCCATTGCCAGCTATATCAAGCTGGCGGCAGACCAGAAACGCAAGAAGGAAGAACTCAAGGCCCAGGCCGAGCAGGACGACAAGACCTACGACGTCCTGAACTTCAAGGACGACCAGTTCGACCTGTCCGACGCCATGCTGGCAATCGCGATTGCACTATTGGCCATTACGGCGCTGACCAAGCAGCGCTGGCTGTTCATGCTGTCGATGGTGCCAACGGCCTTCGGAGTCTTCATGGGCCTATGCGGTTTGTTCGGGTGGCACTTTCATCCAACCGCGCTGGTGACACTGCTCTCCTAAAGCTAACCCATGTTTGAATGGACGTGAACCCAACGCGCTCTATCGCGGTTCCAGGAACCGAAGGCTATGCTGAAGATGCCGCGTGGCTGATCCCGCGCTATGAAAGCGTTTCCTTCGTCGATAAATATCGGGCTGTCTCTCATCTAATTCCTGCGGCACCAAGCACAATCCTGGATATCGGTGCTGGGACGGGTGTGGATTCTTCCTGGCTTGCCGAGCTTGGCCACGATGTCGTGGCCGTAGAGCCTGTCGCCGCATTCCGGGATGCTGGCATCAAGCTTCATCCCTCGCGCCAGATCGAATGGATTGACGACAGCCTTCCAGGATTGGTAAAGATCGTGCAACGCGAAAAGGAATTCGATGCTGTGTTGATTAGCGCCGTTTGGGGCCACCTTGCGCCAGATGAAAGAAGGCTGGCAATGTCCAACATTGTGCCCTTACTCAAATCTGCCGCGGTCCTCGTCATGTCGATCAGGCACGGCCTAGCTCCTGCTAATCGGCGAGTTTTCGAGATTTCTGCCGATGAAACTATCGAATTGGCAAAGTCGTTCGGCCTTGAGATGACGCTGATTGCCCGCATGCCGTCAATACAGCCACTTAATTGCCAAGCGGGCGTCACCTGGTCCTGGTTAGCCTTCAAGCGAAGTTATGCGCCATAGACCTTAGCCAGGATTGCGACCACCCCCAGCACGACGGTAAATAGCATGCCAGTGAGGATGCGAATTTCGACGCGGACACCGCGAATCTCCGCCCGAACATCGCGGAAATTCTCCCTGGCCTCCGCCCGAAAGTCGCGAAAGTTCTCTCGTGTATCGTCCCTGAACTGGCTTAACAATTCTGACTGGTTTTCAGTGAAAACTTCGAGCCGCACCACTCGGTTTTCAACGTCACCATTCGGCTTACGCGTGGGGTCGCCATTCATCAGCTGCCTCGCTTTGAAATGCATGCACCGAGTTTACGCTCATGAGGAAGATCGTCAAGCGCACTGGGCGGTGCGCTTGACGGTGCGAAGATCAGTTCACCGTGATCTTGCCGGTGCCTGCATTACTCAAGACCGATGCCTTAACAGCCGACGCCGCCATTGGCGAAACCGAGTACGGCACACTCCAGCCAACCTGATTGCTGAAGCTGCACTTGGTCGACAGGTTGAGCGCTGCGCCATTCAACAGCGAGCCAGCATCCGTGATCGCGCCAGTTTTGCTGGACGAGCCAGGGTTGGTCACGACTTGCGGGCAGCTCGTGGCGCCGGCGATGTCGAACGCGTTGTTTTGCGAAATGATCTTGGCCTTGTAGGCGACACCGATGCTGTAGTGGTTCGGGTAGACCGCGTGCGAACGCGAGCCCTCGAAGTAGTTGTTATACAGGTGCACCTTGCCGAACCGGACGCGTGGGCCGCGCTCGGCCACATTCAGGAAGTGGTTGTTGTGGAAAGTTACGGTCAGGTGGCCGTCGTCGGTGGTCTTGCTGTCAGAAGAACCGATCAGGTTGTTCTTCTGGTGCAGCTCGAAGCGGTTGTTCGACACGGTCACGTAGTCGGAGCCGTTCTTCACATCCAGCGCGCCGTCGTGGCATTGCTTGACCTTGCCGTTCTCGACTGGCAGCTTGTCGTCCGTGATCGAGCCGTCGGTGAATACGTTGTGGTCGACCCAGACATTGCGGGAGTTCGAGATGGTAATGCCATCATATTCCGAGTTCCAGTTGCCGCTGCTGCCATCGTTCGGATCCCAGACCGGGTAGAGCGAGCAAGGGTTCTGGATCGTGAGGTTGCGCACGATGACGTTCTGCACGCCGTTCAGTACGATGTTGCCGTTCACCAGGCGGGCGTCATTGCCAACACCGATCAGGGTGGTGTTGCTGCCTGGCTTGATCTGCAGGCGCAGGCCTTCATCGGTGGCGCTGGTGAATGGGCCGCCGTTATCGGCCGCAGCCATATTGATCGTGCCCTGCAGCTTGATGATCTTGGGATTGTTGCCTTGCGCTTTCAGGGCAGCGACCAGTTGCGATCCGGTGTTGACCAGGTAAATGGCCGATGCGGGTGCTGCTGCACCGCCCGTGGTGCCATCGCCTTGTCCGGCCCAACCCGTGGAAGGTGCGGCTTCCTTGGTGGCATTCGCTGCCGGCGCTGGTGCAGGCGTTGGGGTTGGAGTTGGGGTAGGGGTAGGCGTTGGCGTTGGCGTAGTGCTGGACAGTGGCCCCACGGCGCACTTCTTGGTCACGCCTGGATAGGGATCGCTGCCAAACGCGCTGGTATCGCACAGGATGTCGCCAGCGAAAGTCTTGACGACCCATTTGTCCTTGATGCCGTACGACACCTGTCGACTGCTGGTTCCGACCTTGCAGGTGCTGCCTTGGTCAGCGCATTTGGAATAGCCGCTGGGCCAATCGGCCGCGAACGAGCTGGCGGAATAAATCAACATCAGGGCGCCGCAAATGAAGCTTTTCTTCATAGCCTAGATATCTCCGGAATATTGTTGAGGGGAATTGACATGTATGACAATCTTGTTCATATAATCCATGTCATCAGACATCCTATAACATTACCGGCAGTTACGCAAAAACATTTCTATTGGACAATACGAAAGTGTCGCTCGAGGTATACTTTCGTAATGGACAGGCTGCCTTTGACTCTCATCGCGTTAGTTTTCGCGATCCTTTTCCCGCTCGTCGGCTTCTTGTTCGGCTTGCAGCCTCTCTATGAACACGGACAGAATTGGTGGCGTTCCCGTACTTCCGTGGCAGTCGCGGCACGGGTTGAAACATTGGAACGGGCCGAGCATCTCAGTAGGAAAAGAATCGCGACGTATCGGACCGAGGCCACCTTCCGCTACACATTCGAAGGTCGCCAATTTGTGGGCGGACAGGCCAGCTTCTACGAGACACCGGAACTGCACGGTGGTTTTCAAGACCAGTTGTACGATGAGTTGAAGATTTCTCAGCAGCGACAATCCTTGGTCGACATCTGGGTAGATCCCGCCCACCCCGAGCGCGCCGTTTTCAACCGTACGCTGCATTGGGAAACAGCTGTCTCGAGCCTGCCATTTGCGCTGCTGTTCAACGGCTTCGGGCTGGCAGCCTGGGGCTACATCTTGAATCTGTGGCGTCCCGGGCGCAACAAGACGATGGCTGACCGGCTCCGGGAAGGGCAGCCAATCCTGATCAAAGGGGCAGACGGCACAGCACTGCTTTTTGTCTTTGCGCTGGCCTGGAACTCCTTCAGCTGGCCTTTCGCCACAATCGCGCTGGGACACATTCGCGCAAACGGCCTTTCGCTGGCGGTGATCGCGTTTCTGTTCCCAATCGCTGGCCTGGGTCTCATTCTGCTCACCTGGCTGCAGTTTCGGAATCGATGGTTAGCTGGACGGCCCGTTCTCGAAATTACCGGCCTTTCGCCGCTGCGTGGGTCCATCCATTTCACCCCGGCGATCGGGCAGCGGTCGCCGCCACTTGAGCTGATGCATCATGTCAGCATCAGCCTTCGATTAGTGAAGGGCGTCAGAAGCGGCCAGAAAAAGCCGATCAAGATTTGGGAACATTGCTTGCAGGACGGGCCGGTAGCCCGCGGCACCAAAGCACTGGATTTCGTGGCCGGTCCACCACGCGAGCGCATGGGGGAACAGCTTGAACTCGTGCTTGAGCTGGCGGGCGCGAACTATTCGTTCCATTTGCCACGCAGCCGCTAGCTCTCGCCAAACACCTTCACAACCAATGCCGCAGTGCCAAGTCCCACGGTGACAATCATGCCAAGCGTCGCAATTTGGAGACCAATCACCATCCGGAAATCAGCGCGAAGTTCATGAACATCGGTCAGGAGGTGCTCGGCTGTCGCTTCAAGGCGGGCCAGTCGGCTTTCAGTATCGCCGTTCAGCTTGCGGGAGGGTTCGTTCTGCATGGCAGCCTCGCTTTGAATGCGTGCTGCCAGATTACGCTCATGGAAAACTTCGTCAAGCGCACTGGGCTGTGCGCTTGACGTGAGGCGGGATTAACGCGGCAGGACCGAGGTGCCCATCAGGTACTCGTCGACAGCGCGGGCGCACTGGCGGCCTTCGCGGATCGCCCACACCACCAGCGACTGGCCGCGGCGCATGTCGCCTGCTGCGAACACGCCAGGCTTGCTGGTCTTGTAGCTGTTGTCGCCTTCAGTCGCAGCGCGGGCATTGCCGCGTGCGTCTTTGTCGACACCGAAGGCGTCCAGCACCTGCTGCACCGGCGAGACGAAGCCCATGGCCAGCAGCACCAGGTCGGCCTTCATTTCGAATTCCGAGTTCGGCACTTCGGTCATCTTGCCGTCTTTCCATTCGACGCGGCAGGCGATCAGCTTTTCAACCTTGCCGTTCTTGCCTTCGAGACGCTTGGTGGCGACAGCCCAGTCACGCTCACAACCTTCTTCGTGCGAAGACGAGGTGCGCAGCTTGGTCGGCCAGTACGGCCATACCAGCGGCTTGTTTTCCTGTTCAGGCGGCATTGGCATCAATTCGAACTGGGTGACGCTGGCAGCGCCATGGCGGTTCGAAGTGCCAACGCAGTCGGAACCGGTATCGCCGCCGCCGATCACGATCACATGCTTGCCGCTGGCCTTGATCTGGTCCTTGATCTTGTCGCCGGCGTTGACCTTGTTCTGCTGCGGCAGGAAGTCCATCGCGAAGTGGACGCCTTTCAGCTCGCGGCCTGGGACTGGCAAGTCGCGCGGTGCTTCCGCGCCGCCGGCCATCACCACGGCGTCGAAGTCTTTTTCCAGGTCTTCCGGGAAGATGGTTTCCTTGGAACCGTTGGCAACGGTGGCAGGGAAGTCCTTGCCGATCAGAACGGAGGTGCGGAACTTCACGCCTTCCGCTTCCATCTGCTCCACGCGGCGGTCGATGTGGTACTTCTCCATCTTGAAGTCAGGGATGCCGTAGCGCAGCAGGCCGCCGATGCGGTCGGCCTTTTCGAACACGGTCACGTCATGGCCGGCGCGCGCCAGCTGCTGCGCAGCGGCCAAGCCCGCAGGGCCGGAGCCGACCACGGCAACCTTCTTGCCGGTCTTGACTTCGGCCGGCTGCGGCACGACCCAGCCGTGCTCCCAGCCTTCGTCGATGATCTTGTGTTCGATCGACTTGATGCCGACCGGCAGCTCGTGGATGCCCAGGGTACAGGCGCTCTCGCAAGGCGCCGGGCAGATGCGGCCCGTGAACTCGGGGAAGTTGTTGGTCGAGTGCAGCACGTTCAGCGCTTCGCGGTAGTGGCCGCGATAGACCAGGTCATTCCAGTCCGGGATGATGTTGTTGACCGGGCAGCCCGAGTTACAGAACGGGATGCCGCAGTCCATGCAGCGCGCGCCCTGTACCTTGGCCTGGTCGTTGGTCAGGTGAATGACGAATTCTTTGTAGTTCTTGAGGCGAGCCTCAGGTGCCAGGTAGCTTTCTTCCTGGCGCTGGAATTCCATGAAACCGGTGATCTTACCCATTTTTCTGATCCTCTCTTACGCAGCGATTGCTTGAGTTTCCGCTTCGATCGCGGCGTTGTCTGCCATTTCCACCAGGGCGCGTTTGTACTCGCTCGGGAACACTTTGACGAACTTGGAACGGCTCTCGTTCCAGTTGTCGAGCAACAGGCGCGCGCGCGTGCTGCCGGTGTGTTTGAAGTGGCGCTCAATCAAGCGTTTGAGGATGATTTCATCGGCCTCCGGTTCGCCATTGCGATGCTGGCTGTGCCAGGTGGCTTTGTCGACCAGCTGGTCGGCGGCCGCCTTCACTTCTTCCAGGCTCACCATGGACATATTGCACTTGCTGTGGAATTCGCCGTCCGGGTCGTACACGTAAGCGATACCGCCCGACATACCCGCCGCAAAGTTACGGCCGGTGGCGCCCAGCACGACCACGGTACCGCCGGTCATGTATTCGCAACCGTGGTCGCCCAAGCCTTCCACGATCGCGGTGGCGCCGGAGTTACGCACAGCGAAACGCTCGCCGGCCACGCCGTTGATGAACGCTTCGCCAGCAACTGCACCATACATGACGGTGTTGCCAACGATGATGTTATTCACAGCCCAGCCGCGGAACTCGGTGTTCGGGCGCACGATGATGCGGCCGCCCGACAGGCCCTTGCCCACGTAGTCGTTGCCTTCGCCCACCAGGTCGATGGTGATGCCCGCTGCCAGGAATGCGGCAGCCGACTGGCCCGCGGTGCCTTGCAGCTGGATGTGGATGGTGTCGTCCGGCAGGCCGGCGTGGCCGTACTTCAGGGCCACTTCGCCCGACAGCATGGTGCCGACAGTGCGGTTGACGTTCTTCACCGGCGAGATGAAGGACACGCGCTCGCCCTTTTCCAGCGCAGGCTTGGCTTGCGCGATCAGCTTCAGGTCCAGTGCCTTGTCCAGGCCGTGGTCCTGCTCGTCGGTGTGATAAATCAGCTTGCCGTCGTCCACTTTCGGCTGATAGAACACATTGGTGAAGTCCAGGCCCTGTGCCTTCCAGTGGGTGATGGCTTTCGACTTGTCCAGCAGGTCGGCGCGGCCAATCAGTTCGTCGAAGGTGCGGATGCCCAGTTGCGCCATCAGCTGGCGCGCTTCTTCAGCGACGAAGAAGAAGTAGTTCACCACGTGTTCAGGCTTGCCCTGGAACTTCTTGCGCAGTTCCGGATCTTGCGTCGCAACGCCGACCGGGCAGGTGTTCAGGTGGCATTTGCGCATCATGATGCAGCCTTCCACCACCAGCGGTGCGGTAGCGAAACCGACTTCGTCGGCGCCCAGCAGGGCAGCGATCACCACGTCGCGGCCGGTACGCATCTGGCCATCGGCCTGGACGCGCACACGGCTGCGCAGGCCGTTCAGCACCAGCGTCTGCTGGGTTTCGGACAGGCCCAGTTCCCATGGGGTACCGGCGTGCTTGACGGAGGACAGCGGCGAGGCGCCGGTGCCGCCGTCATGGCCGGCCACCACGATGTGGTCGGCCTTGGCTTTCGACACGCCGGCTGCCACGGTACCGATACCGACTTCCGACACCAGCTTGACCGAGATCGAAGCGCGCGGGTTGGCGTTCTTCAGATCGTGGATCAGCTGCGCCAGATCCTCGATCGAGTAGATGTCGTGGTGCGGAGGAGGCGAGATCAGGCCCACGCCCGGTACCGAGAAGCGCAGCTGCGCAATGTACTCGGACACCTTGTGGCCCGGCAGCTGGCCGCCTTCGCCCGGCTTGGCGCCCTGCGCCATCTTGATCTGGATCTGGTCGGCGGAATTCAGGTACTCCGCGGTCACGCCGAAGCGGCCGGATGCCACCTGCTTGATGCGCGAACGCAGCGAGTCGCCTTCCTGCAGCGGAATGTCGGATTCAACCTGGTCCTTACCCAGCTCGGAAGCCAGCGTCGCACCGACCTTGATCGGGATGCCTTTCAGCTCGTTGCTGTAACGGCGTGGATCTTCGCCGCCTTCACCGGTGTTGGACTTGCCGCCGATACGATTCATGGCGATGGCCAGGGTGGCGTGGGCTTCGGTCGAGATCGAGCCCAGCGACATCGCACCGGTAGCGAAGCGCTTGACGATATCCTTGGCTGGTTCCACTTCGTCCAGCGGGATCGCCTTGGTTGGGTCGATCTTGAATTCGAACAGGCCGCGCAGGGTCAGGTGGCGCTTGCTCTGGTCGTTGATCAGCTGCGCGTACTCTTTATAGGTCGAGTAGTTGTTCGAGCGGGTCGAGTGCTGCAGCTTGGCGATGGCGTCCGGCGTCCACAGGTGGTCTTCGCCACGCACGCGGTAGGCGTATTCGCCGCCGGCGTCCAGAGCGTCAGCCAGTACCGGGTCATTGCCGAAGGCCAGCTTGTGCAGGCGCAGGCCTTCTTCGGCCACTTCGAACAGGCCGATGCCTTCCACGTTCGACTGGGTGCCGCGGAAGTACTTGTCGACCAGTTGGCGGTTCAGGCCAACGGCTTCGAAGATCTGCGCGCCGCAGTAGGACATATAGGTGGAGATGCCCATCTTCGACATCACCTTCATCAGGCCTTTGCCGACGGCCTTGGTGTAGTTGTAGATGGCGGTTTCCGGAGTCAGGTCGCCCGGCAGCGAGTGCGCCAGTTCGGCCAGCGATTCCATCGCCAGGTATGGGTGGACGGCTTCCGCGCCGTAGCCGGCCAGCAGGGCGAAGTGGTGGGTTTCGCGGGCGGAGCCGGTTTCCACTACCAGGCCGGTGGAGGCGCGCAGGCCCTTGCTCACCAGGTGCAGGTGGATGGTCGACGTTGCCAGCAGTGCCGGGATCGCGACGCGGTCCGGGCCAACGGTGCGGTCGGAGATGATCAGGATGTTGTGGCCGGATTTCACCGCGTCGACGGCTTCCGCGCACAGCGATGCCAGCGACGCTTCCACGCCTTCCTTGCCCCAGGCCAGCGGATAGCAGATGCTCAGCTCATAGGACTTGAACTTGCCGCCGGTGTGCTGGCTGATGGTGCGCAGGCGCGCGATGTCATCGAAGCCCAGCACCGGTTGCGACACTTCAAGGCGCATCGGCGGGTTGACGTTGTTGGTGTCCAGCAGGTTCGGTTTCGGGCCGATGAAGGACACCAGCGACATCACCATCGCTTCGCGGATCGGGTCGATCGGCGGGTTGGTCACCTGCGCGAACAGCTGCTTGAAGTAGTTGTACAGCGGCTTCAGTTTGTTGGACGTGACGGCCAGCGGCGAGTCGTTGCCCATCGAGCCGACAGCTTCTTCGCCGTTAATTGCCATTGGCGCCAGGATGAAGCGCATGTCTTCCTGGGTGTAGCCGAACACCTGCTGGCGATCCAACAGCGAGGCCGCCTGCTTCTCGCCGCCGGCCGGGCCGTACTTGGCCACGTTGGCAGCGGTCTGGCTCTCGCTCATTTTGAGCTCGCCCAGCTTGATGCGCACGGCGTTGATCCATGCCTTGTACGGCTTGGCGTTGGCGTAGGTGTCTTTCAGTTCCTTGTCGTCGATGATGCGGCCGGCTTCCAGGTCGATCAGGAACATCTTGCCCGGCTGCAGGCGCCATTTCTGGATGATCTTCGATTCAGGAATCGGCAGCACGCCCGATTCGGACGCCATCACTACCAGGTCGTCGTCGGTCACGATGTAGCGGGCAGGACGCAGGCCATTGCGGTCCAGGGTGCCGCCGATGTAGCGGCCATCGGTGAAGGCCATGGCGGCCGGGCCGTCCCATGGTTCCATCATCGATGCGTAGTATTCATAGAAGGCCTTGCGGTTGTCGTCCATCAGCGTGTGGTTTTCCCACGCTTCAGGAATCATCATCATCATCGCCTGTGCCAGCGGATAGCCCGCCATCAGCAGCAGTTCCAGCGCATTGTCGAAGCAGGCGGTGTCGGACTGGCCTTCATAGATCAGCGGGAACAGCTTCTGCAGGTCGTCGCCCAGCACGGCGGACTTCATCACGCCTTCGCGGGCGCGCATCCAGTTGAAGTTGCCCTTCACGGTGTTGATCTCGCCATTGTGCGCGATCAGGCGGTATGGGTGGGCCAGCGGCCATTCAGGGAAGGTATTGGTCGAGAAACGCTGGTGCACCAGCGCCAGCGCGGAGATGCAGCGTGGATCCTGCAGGTCCTTGTAGTACACGCCTACCTGGTCAGCCAGCAGCAGGCCTTTGTACACGACGGTACGGGCCGACATGGACGGCACGAAGAATTCCTTGCCGTGGATCAGTTTCAGCGCCTGGATCGCGTGGCCCGACGATTTGCGGATGACGTACAGCTTGCGCTCCAGCGCGTCGGTCACCATCACGTCCTGGCCGCGGCCGATGAAAATCTGGCGGATGACCGGCTCTTTTTCGCGCACGCGCGGCGACATCGGCATTTCCGAGTCGATCGGCACGTTACGCCAGCCCAGCACAACCTGGCCTTCGATGCGCACGGCGCGTTCGATTTCCTGTTCGCAAGCGATGCGGGAAGCGTTTTCCTTCGGCAGGAACACCATGCCGACGCCGTATTCGCCTGGCGGCGGCAGTTCGACACCCTGCTTGGCCATTTCGTCGCGGTAGAACTGATCCGGAATCTGGATCAGGATGCCGGCGCCGTCGCCCATCAGCTTGTCCGCGCCGACCGCGCCCCTGTGGTCCAGGTTCTTCAGGATCAGCAGACCCTGTTCGACGATCGAGTGGCTCTTGTTGCCTTTGATGTGGGCGACGAAACCGACGCCACAGGCGTCATGTTCGTTGGCTGGGTTGTACAAACCTTGCGCTTGCATGCGATTCTCCGCTGAATTTTTGGTCACGAAAATCCAGAGTAATGCAGTGCACAAAATCGCGCAAGAAAAACAAATAGGGTCGGAGTCGAATTAATTCAGCGACAGTCGCTCAGAAATTTAATTGGGGACAGAGTGATGCCAAAAACAGGTAAAGCACTGCCTGACCCGCAGAATCAGGCACTTCGGCCCGCCTCCGTCGCGTCCTAAAGGGTCTGCCCCTGCGGGTCAGACCCTGGTTTACCGGTTTTAGCAGGCCGCCCCCGCTTGGCCGGCAATACCTGCCGCTTCATGCGCCGCTCCAGTTCAGCCTTCCATTTGTCGCTGCCCAAAGGCCAGCCTTTCAGCGCCGCGCTCTCGATTGCCCGTTGATCCACCCCCGCCAGCCCCTGCGCCGCCAGTTCTATATAAGCCGCCTCGCGCTGAAACGGCGTATTGCCCAGCGCCCAGTAGATCGGATGATCGTTCACCGCCCCATCCTGGCGAATCCCCGCATGGTGGGGATAGCTCGACCACTGGTAATGCTCCGGCCCTTCGGCCAGCCGCGCCCGCACCGCGGCGAATTCAATGTATTTAGAGCAAGAAATGAAGTAGCGTTCGGACTCGATGACCGAGGTTTTATAGCGGCCTTGCCATAAGGTGCCGGCCCGGGAGTATTTCTGGTTGAAATAAGGGACATAGTGCCGCCCGATCCATTGCATCATGCCACCCAGGCCTTCCTCGTCGCTGGGAGAGGCTAGCAGGTGCAATTCGCCCGGCAAAAGGGTGTAGGCATGCACCGCCACCTTGTATTGGCGGGCGGCGGCGCGCATCCACGCGATGAAACTGCTGAAATCTTCAGCATCCAGGAACACTTCCTGGCCATTCAGGCCACGCTGGATGATGTAATGCGGCTGGTTGGGAACGACGAGACGAGGCAGACGGGCCATAAAAACAAAAAGGGTAGGATCGGGAAACCCCGATTCTACCCAGTTCGTTCGACTCTGTCCCTATTAAGACAAATTGAAGCTGGCGGACAGGCTGTAACCCTCGCCATAGGCCGAACGCAGGGGTAAATCCTGGCCCAGGCCGCTACGCGCCTTTTTGCGTAAACGATACACCAGCATGTCGACGCGGCGGCCGGCATCCGGATCATCACCGCCGATACCGGCCACGATCACCTGGCGCGGTACCGGTCGGGTGTTAATGGTCAGCAAGTGCAGGAAATTGCACTCTTTCTCGGTCAGGGTGATGGCCTGGCCCTGCAGTTCCAGCTGGCGGGCCGAAACTTTCAAGGTCCACTTGCTTGGTACCGGGATGGCTTCCTGCGGGCCGACTCGGCGGTCCAGCGCCTCGATATGTGCGGCCAACTCCGGGAATTTGATCGGCTTGGTCAGGTAATGGTCGGCGCCAAGGCGCAGGCCCATGATACGGGAGTCGAATGCCACGCGGCCGGTCAGGACGAGCAGGCCGATCTGCGGATACAACTGGCGCATGCGCGGGATGACGTTGAAACCATCCTCATCCGGCAAGCCCAGGTCGAGCACGACAACGCCCACGGTGCCCTGGCTGAGGGCAGACCACATTTCCTGGGCGTTATTGGTGGTGTGAACTACATGGCCAAGCTCAGCCAGGAAATCCGCCATTTCTTCGGCGTATTCCAGGTTGTCTTCCACGATCAGTATTTGCGTCATTGATGCGCCATTTTCCAGTCTGTCGCAAGCCGGGGTTTAGGGCTTGCGTCAAAGAATTATCACGGTTGGTCACGGGCTGCGCAAGCCTTAAGCAGCGATAGGGAGCCAAATCCGAAATTTCTTGCCGCTTTCAGGCAAATTTTCCACAGACAGCGTGCCGCCGTGGACCTCAACAACATTCCTGGCCATATACAGGCCGAGGCCGGAACCGGCTTGCCCTTCAGCAGCCTTGCCTCGGTAACCCTTGTCGAAGAGTTTGCCTAGCTCATCATCCGGAACGTGGGCGCCGCGATCGATGACGAGGAGTTCCACCCCGCCTTCGCTGGCTTTCCTACCCTGCAATTCTATCGCAACGTTGTCATTTGTGTACTTGAGGGCGTTATCTAAAAGTATGTCGAGACACAAACGCATGCCTTGCGGGTCGCAACGCATCCATTGCGGCAAGCCTTCCGCGCGCACGGTGATGTCGGCGCGGCGCTGGCGTGCCTGCTCGGCCGCCGTTTCCAGCAAGGCTTCCGGCGAAATCTCATCAGCCTGGCGCTTGCGGCCAATGCTGGCCAGGCGCTCCGGGCTCAGGTACTCATTGATCAACTCCAACAAGCGGTCAACCGAAGTCTGTATCTTGCGGTAGCGCTTCTTGGTGTTTTCGTCCGCGTTCTGCGACGTCATTTCCAGGCGCTGGATGGCGCCGTCGATTGTCGACAAAGGCGTGCGGAACTCGTGCGACACCATCGATGCGAACTTCTTCTGCTGCTTCTCGCGCTCGACGCGCTCGCGGATATCGCGCACCGTGCCGACCAGGCGCAGCACGCCGCTGTCCACGTCGGGTACCAGGGTCGATTCGATTTCCACCGGGATCATCACGCCATCGCGGCCCGCCATTTCGGCATCGCGCACTGTGTGGCGGCGGGTGGTATCGCCTGAGGTATATGCTTCGAGCCGTTGCGGCAGCTCGCCCATCAGGTCGGCGGCCACCTGCTGCGCGCGCTCCGGCATGTAGCCGAACAGCTTTTCAGCGGACGGGCTGACGTACAGCAGCTGGCCACTATCGCAGTCCAGCATCCAGTGCACGTCGCTGCTTTGGTCGAGGATCTGGCGATAGTGTTCAGCACTCAGCATGGGATCAATCCTGTAACGGTGCGAAGATCTGTTGCAGGTCTTCCTGGGTCAAGGCCATCTTCTGCGATTCGCCTTCGGCCAGCACGGATTGCGCCAGGTCCGATTTCTTCTGTTGCAGCAGCTGGATCTTTTCTTCCAGCGTGCCCTTGGCGATCAGCTTGTACACGAACACCGGCTTGTCCTGGCCGATACGCCAGGCGCGGTCGGTGGCCTGGTTTTCGGCGGCAGGATTCCACCATGGGTCGTAGTGGATCACGGTGTCGGCTGCAGTCAGGTTCAGGCCCACGCCGCCGGCCTTCAGCGAAATCAGGAAGATCGGCACCGCGCCTTGCTGGAAGGCCGCCACCTGGGCGCCGCGGTCGCGCGTTTCGCCGGTCAGGATCGCGTACGGAATATCGCGTGCTTCCAGTTCCTCCTCGATCAGTTCCAGCATCGAGGTGAACTGCGAGAACACCAGGATCTTGCGCTTCTCTTCCAGCAGGTCTTCCACCATCTGCATCAGGTCAACAAGTTTGGCCGAGCCGGTGGTAGCAGCCTTCTTGGTGCTCTTCACCAGGCGCGGATCGCAGCAAACCTGGCGCAGCTTGAGCAGCGCCTCCAGGATCACGATCTGGGAGCGTGCCACGCCCTTGCGGTCGATCTCCTCGCGCACTTTCTGGTCCATGGCCAGGCGCACGGTTTCGTACAGGTCGCGCTGGGCGCCGCTGAGCTCCACCTTGCGCACCATTTCGGTCTTCGGCGGCAGTTCTTTCGCCACGCTGTCCTTGGTACGGCGCACCAGGAAAGGCTTGATGCGGCGGTTCAGCAACTGGCGGCGCTGCGGGTCGTCCTGGCGCTCGATCGGGTGGCGGAAATTGCTGTTGAAGGTCTTCTCGTCGCCCAGCAGGCCCGGCAGCAGGAAGTGGAATTGCGACCACAGCTCGCCCAGGTGGTTTTCCAGCGGGGTGCCGGACAGGCACAGGCGATGGCGTGCGCGCAGCAGGCCCGCGCTCTGGGCCGCTTTGGAGCGGGTGTTCTTGATGTAGTGCGATTCGTCCAGGATCACCAGGTGGAAATCGTGCTCGCGCAGCTTTTCCTCATCGCGCGGCAGCAAGGCATAGGTGGTCAGCACCAGGTCGACTTTCGGGATTTCGTCGAACAGCTCGGCGCGGTCCTTGCCCTGCAACAGCAGCACTTTCAGGCCAGGCGCGAAGCGGGCAGCTTCATCCTGCCAGTTGTTCATCAGGCTGGTGGGCGCGATGACCAGGGCTGGATGATCCAGGCGGCCGGCTTCTTTCTCCACCAGGATGTGGGCGATGGTTTGCACGGTCTTGCCGAGGCCCATATCGTCGGCCAGGATGCCGCCGAAGTTGTACTCGCGCAGGAACTGCATCCAGCTCAGGCCGTCGGTCTGGTAATCGCGCAGGGTCGCTTGCAGGCCGGCCGGGGTCGGCACGCGCTTGACCGAGGAGAACTGGTTGAGCTTGCGGCCCATTTCACGCAGCTCTTCACCGCCGGTCCACTGGAAGTCCACATTGCGCGCCAGCTCATCCAGGCGCGCCGCATCCAGCGAAGACATGCGTACCGAATGGCGGATCTTTTCGCTGAAGTACAGCTCGCCAATCGTAGCCAGGATAGGACGCAAGCGGTTCCATGGCAGGGCGACGCGGGTGCCGTCCGGCAGCGCGGCCAGCATCTGGTCCGAGTCGCCATGCACGGCCAGCGCTTTCGGGCTGAAGTCGTTCGGGAAATTGCGGATCATCTGCACCAGCACCGGCAGCAGCGGCACGCGCTCGCCATTGACGGTGATGCCGAGTTCCAGGTCGAACCAGGCATTGCCATTCTCGGTGGTTTCTTCTTCGACCTCGGCGTACCAGTCGTCGACCGCCACCATATCGTAGCGGTACTTCGGCGATTTCTCGACGCGCCATCCGGCAGCCAGCAATTCATCGATGCCGGATTCGGCGAAGCGGATCCAGTCGGCCTGGTTGGCCAGCAGCAGGCCGCCGCGCACGCTGGACAGCGGCAGCGCGGTCGGTTTCTTGAAGCCCAGCTGGGTCAGGGTTTCCAGCGCGGCCGCCTCGGCAACTTCGTCACGCTGGATGATTTCGGTCACTTCGCCGCGTTGGCGCACCACACGCTGCGAAGGATCAAAGGACACGCGCTCGCCGTCGTAGTCATACGACAGCACGGCATAGTCGTTCCAGCGCTGCAGCGTGCCGTCAGCTAGTTGGGCCGAGTCGAGCACCAGGATAGGACGCGGCTTGACGTCGGTGCGCACGCGCTGCGGCAGCGGCTGCGGCAGCGGCATCAACTGCTGCAGGCCATGCGCCAGCAGCAATTGGGACACGCGCATCTTATCGTTCGGCATCAGCAGCGGCGCCTGCGCCACCAGCGCTTGCAGGTCCGCCAGCGGAATGGTGGTGCCGCCCTGGTTCAGTTGCAGCACACCGGTCGACAGGTTGTCGATATACCACGGCGGCTCGGTCGGCAGCATGTAGTCGATCTGGTCGGCGCCGTGGTGCTTGGCTCCCTCCGGCACATCGACTTGCCAGCCAAGGCGCAGGCCTTTGCCTTCTTCGCGCCAGGCCAGGCTGGCGTTGCGCATGTTGCCGCATTTCATCGGATAAACCAGGCCATTGCCCACGTCCGACCAGGAATTGGCCCACAGCAGCTTGTCCTGTTCGGACAGCATTTGCAGCAAGGCCGCGCCGATCTTGCCGCGCGGCTCGGTCGCGCTGCCGGTCTGGGAATTGGGGCCGCTGCGCATGGCCACGAAGAAGCGCACCAGGTCTTCGTCGCCCGGCGCCAGGAAAGCCGGCGGGGCGGAGAGCAGGGAGAACACTTCGCTGACCGGCGTCGCCGCCGCCACGTCGCCGTTCGGCTTCAGGCGCGCCTTGTACAGGCAGAGCGCAACATGGCGCCCGCCGCTGGTCGGCGCCAGCACGTAAATCAGTTTGTAGTTGGTCTGTTTCGGGTCGATCTCGACCGGGGCCAGTTTAGGCTTGGGATGCGCGGCTGCATCCACCCGCTGCAACCACGTCGCCACAGCATAGGGAAGCTGGTTGGGCGGAGCGGCTGGTACAGGTGCAGATGCGGGGGCCGGTGCGACTGGAGTTTCGCGGGCTTCGTCGCGGGTAATATCCATTGGGCGCATTCTTTTAAATCAGCGGTTCAAAAACAGCAACATGCAATATTATCCGCCTTCCACGTTTTCGTGTTTGTGAAAATCCTAACTTAGTGCAACTACAAGTTAGACGGACAACATTAACTAATTAATAATAATCTATTCCGACGCCCGTTGGCCATGCGGGCGTTGTATGATTTCGGCCTTCTACGTTTGGAACACCGCAATGCTGCCTTCTATCGAACAACGCCTCGCCCTCGAACTTGCCGCCAAGCCGGTCCAGGTCGCCGCCGCCATCGCCCTGCTGGACGAAGGCGCCACCGTCCCGTTTATCGCCCGCTACCGTAAGGAAGTGACCGGCGGGCTGGACGACACCCAGCTGCGCAACCTCGAAGAGCGCCTGCGCTACCTGCGCGAGCTGGAAGAACGCCGCGAAGCGATCGTCAATTCGATTACCGAGCAAGGCAAGATGACGCCGGAGCTGCTAGATGCGGTCATGCACGCAGAGGACAAGACCCGTCTCGAAGACCTTTACCTGCCTTACAAGCAAAAACGCCGCACCAAGGCCCAGATCGCCATCGAAGCCGGCCTGGCCCCACTGGCCGAGGCCCTGCTGGCCGACCCGACCCTGAATCCGGAGGAACAGGCCGCCGGTTACCTGCGCGAAGCCTTCGAAACCGCCGACGGCAAGAATCCCGGCGTGGCCGACGCCAAGGCCGCCCTCGACGGCGCCCGCCAGATCCTGATGGAACGTTTCG
The DNA here is from genome assembly GCA_966077345.1 of uncultured Duganella sp. Lineage (GTDB taxonomy): Bacteria > Pseudomonadota > Gammaproteobacteria > Burkholderiales > Burkholderiaceae_D > Rugamonas. The sequence goes on along the minus strand of CBHREK010000003.1, from coordinate 6,390 downwards.
CGGAAGACGCCACCCTGCTGCAATCGCTGCGCGAATATGTCCAAGAGCATGGCGTAGTTGAGTCGAAAGTTGTTGAGGGAAAGCAAGAAGAGGGCGAAAAATTCGCCGATTACTTCGATTACTCGGAGCCGCTGGCCGCCGTGCCGTCACACCGCGCCCTGGCACTGTTGCGCGGACGCCGCGAAGGCATGCTGGACGTCACCCTGCGCCTCGATTCGGAAGAGGAAAAGCCGAAGTGGGACGCCCCGCATAACCCATGCGAAAGCCGCATTTCGGCCCGTTTCGGCATCAAGCAAGCCGGCCGCCCGGCCGACAAATGGCTGGCCGACACCGTGCGCTGGACCTGGCGCGTGAAATCCTTCATGCACCTGGAAACCGAACTGATGGGCGCCCTGCGCGAAAAAGCCGAGCTGGACGCCATCAACGTATTCGCTACCAATTTGAAAGCTTTGTTGCTGGCAGCGCCAGCCGGCCCGCGCGCCACCATGGGCCTGGACCCGGGCCTGCGCACCGGCGTGAAAGTTGCCGTGGTCGACGCCACCGGCAAGGTTGTGGATACCTCCACCATTTATCCACACCAGCCGCGCAATGACTGGCATGGTTCGCTGCACACCCTGTCGCAACTGGCCGCCAAGCACGGCGTGCAACTGGTTTCGATCGGCAACGGCACCGCCTCGCGCGAAACCGACAAGCTGGCGCAGGACCTGATCAAGCAATGCCCTGAACTGAAGCTGACCAAGATCGTCGTCTCCGAAGCCGGCGCTTCGGTATACTCCGCCTCCGAGTACGCTTCGCGCGAACTGCCGGAGCTGGACGTGTCCCTGCGCGGCGCAGTCTCGATTGCGCGCCGCCTGCAAGACCCGCTGGCCGAGCTGGTGAAGATCGATCCAAAGTCGATCGGCGTAGGCCAGTACCAGCACGACGTTTCGCAGACTCAACTGGCGCGTTCGCTGGATGCGGTGGTGGAGGATTGCGTGAACGCCGTCGGCGTCGACGTGAATACCGCCTCCGCGCCACTGCTGGCGCGCGTCTCCGGCCTGTCCGCCAGCGTGGCGCAGAGCATTGTCACCTATCGCGACATGAAGGGCGCCTTCGCATCCCGCGCCGCGCTGAAGAACGTGCCGCGCCTGGGCGACAAGACCTTCGAGCAGGCAGCCGGCTTCCTGCGCGTGATGGGCGGCGAGAACCCGCTGGACGCATCGGCGGTACACCCGGAATCGTACCCGGTAGTCGAGAAGATCCTGGCCGACATCCAGAAGGACGTGCGTGGCGTGATCGGCGAAAGCAAGCTGCTGAAGGCACTTTCCCCAGCCAAGTATGCCGACGAGAAGTTTGGCGTGCCGACTGTGACCGACATCATCAAGGAACTGGAAAAGCCGGGCCGCGACCCGCGTCCTGAATTCACCACCGCCACCTTCAAGGAAGGCGTTGAGGAGATCAGCGACCTGCGTCCGGACATGATCCTGGAAGGCGTGGTGACCAACGTGGCCGCCTTCGGCGCCTTCGTCGACATCGGCGTGCACCAGGACGGGCTGGTGCACATCTCCGCCCTGTCGAACACCTTCGTCAAAGACCCGCACACGGTGGTGAAAGCCGGCCAGGTGGTGAAGGTGAAAGTGCTGGAAGTGGACGTCAAGCGCAAGCGTATCGCGCTGACCATGCGGTTAAGCGACAGCGCCCCTGTTGCCGGCTCGCGTCCGGAGCAGCGCGGCGACCGCAACGACCGCCGCGCCATGGGCCAGCAGCAAAAGCAGCAGTCCCGCGAGCCGCAGGTCCAGGGTTCGATGGCCGCCGCCTTCGCCAAGCTGCGCAGCTAAACAAAGTCGGGGTCAGGTCTGTCTTTTGGACAGTTAACACAATCATTTGATCTTGCTCAATACGCGATTTCGCTACCTTTCGCGTATTGATATTGATCAAAGGGTAGCGCTGTCTGTCCGAATGACAGACCTGACCCCGAATTGGGATGGCGTCAGGACATGACCTGTGTCATCAGGTAAGGCGCCGTTTCGCGGTAAAATGGTGGGATTCCAATCCTTAGCAGTGAGAATGCAATGAGCGACGTACAAACCTGGATCAAAGAAACCGTGACCAACACCCCTGTCGTGCTGTTCATGAAGGGCACCGCCCAGTTCCCTCAGTGCGGCTTCTCCGGCCGTGCTATCCAGATCCTGAAAGCTTGCGGCGTTGAGAACATCGCCACCGTCAACGTGCTGGACGATCCGGAAGTGCGCCAGGGCATCAAGGAATACTCGAACTGGCCAACCATCCCGCAGCTGTATGTGCGCGGCGAGTTCATCGGCGGCTCCGACATCATGTCCGAGATGTATGAATCCGGCGAACTGAAGGCCCTGCTGGACAACAATGGCTGATCGCCCGCAGCGGCTGGTCATTGCCATCACCGGCGCCACCGGCGCCGTGTATGGCGTGCGGCTGCTGCAGCACCTGCGTAATATCCCCAACGTCGAGACCCACCTGGTCATCTCCGACGCCGCGGTCCTCACCCTCCACCAGGAAACTGGCTTGCAGCGCAAGGAAGTCGAAGCGCTGGCCCATGTCGTCCATAAGCAGAACAATATCGGCGCGTCCATCGCCAGCGGCTCCTTCCAGGCCGACGGCATGGTGATCGCTCCCTGCTCAATGAAAACCCTGGCTTCCGTCGCGCATGGCCTGTCGGACAACCTGATTGCCCGCGCTGCCGACGTCATGCTGAAGGAGCGCCGCCGCCTGATACTGATGGTGCGCGAGACGCCTTTCAACCTCGCCCATTTGCGCAACATGTCCGCGGTGACCGAGATGGGCGGCATTATCTTCCCGCCATTGCCAAGCTTTTACCACCAGCCGAAAACCATCGACGAAATGGTGGACCACACGGTGGCCCGCGTGATCGACTTATTCGGCATATGTAACAATCTGGCCCCTCGCTGGAGTGGCATGAATCCTTGAAAACATGCGCCTTTGCGGGCTAATGTATCAATCTTGTTACAAAGTGGTATGGTCGTTTGTGACATGGCAGGACGCCATGCACGCAGTGCCAAAATCATCATTTTGACACTTGGGGAAGGCGCGCCGGGAGCCGGCGCGCTAAGTGAAACCCGGACGTAACTTTGAAAGCTATTTGCCCTGTTTTGCGCAGGACAAATAGTGTCGTTCTGTTACTTTTGGTAGTTGACCCTCACCAGCATGCGAATAAATTCGCGCGCAATTTGCTTGTGATGATCGTCCAGCCGTTGCAAATCGGCGATCAATTTGACGTCAGCCGACTCGAAGCGGGCCACATTGCTACCGTTCGTGTCTCCATTGTGGTGCTCGATTTCGGCACCGCCAAAGCGCAGCCATTCAGCAGGAACGCCAAGCCACTGCGCGATCATGCGCAGCTTTTCCTGGGTCGGAATTGCCTCTCCAACCAGCCATTTTCGGGCTGCGTGGACCGTAATCGGCCTGCCCTCAAACCTGATGTTGAACTCTCTCGCCAGCCGGGTTGGGCTGTCCGGAGAGTAGTGGGCATTTTTCAAAGCCTGCTGGAGACGCTGGCTGAAGCTTTCACGTTCGTTCGAAGAATTCATAGTTGCACTATTTCATGTCACAACATGAATGTCAGTCTCTAGAATCATCAGACCAATTGTGACAATTGTAGATTACAACAATTAACAATTGGCGCTACAGACTGTCCGATTTCCTGCTCTGCAAACCCAAATTTCTTTTGGTGAAATTGGTGAAAAATAGCAGAATCTACTTGTCAGGACGACAAGCAATCGGTTACAACTTTAGAAATAAAGTTGATTGGCGACTACAAACCTAGGGGCTGTCTTCGTTGTCGACCGGTCGGCTGGTATTAAAGACCGCCGGTAACTTTATGCGTTTTTATGAATTTTATGATGCCGTCATTTCCGGTATCCCGGCGCACGATACCATCCCGCCACAGCTTGTGGAGGTGGGCCAGCGCCTCGCCCAAAGCAAAGCTGAGCTGGTGGGCGTCCAGCGGCCGACGGAACATGATTGGTACTATCTCAGCCGCGGAGCGGGGCTGGTCCGTGCAAGCAGCCAATACCTCGGCCAGGCGCGCTTCGTGGTGATCGCGCAACTGTGCGATGCGGGTGTGCAGGCCGCGGAACGGCCGGCCGTGCGAAGGCAGCACCAGGACGTCGTCCGGCAGGCTGGAGAAACGCTGCAGGGAATCCAGGTATTGCTGCAGCGGGTTGCCTTCCGGCTCGACGGCGAAGACCGAAACGTTGGTGGAGATGCGCGGCAGCACCATGTCGCCGGAAATCAGCACATTGAGCTGCTCGCAATACAGCGCGGCGTGCTCGGGCGAGTGGCCAAATCCGGTGATCACGCGCCAGCTGCAATCGCCAGCCCGGATCGCCTGGCCATCCTGCAGGCGGACGTAGAAGGCGGGAACAGATGGGACCAGCGAGGGGTAGTAGTTCTTCCGCGAACGCATTTTCTCCAGCATGTCGGGGTCGACCAGGCCGTGGCGCTCAAAGTGGGGCACAGCCGAGGGGCCATCGACGCCCGGCAGTCCTGCCGACATCATGCGCGCGAAGGCGTACTCGCCCGCCGTCGTCCATAGCGCGATGCCGAAGCGCTGGCACAGCCAATCCGCCAGCCCGACATGGTCTGGGTGACAGTGAGTGGCCACTACGCGCCGCAGCGGCTGGCCCGCCAGCGGCCCTGCCAGCACGGCATTCCAGGCTTCTTTGCTGGCATCCAGCGCCACGCCGCAATCGACCGCGCTCCAGCCGCCTTCTTCGCGCAGCAGCCACAGGTTGATGTGGTCAAGGGCGAACGGCAACGGCAGCCGCATCCACGCCACGCCGGGCGCGACTTCGAGCACCGTACCGCTGGCCGGCAGGGTGTCGCCAAATGGATAGTCAAGCTGTGATTCGAGCGGATTCATGGCGTACAATAGATTGACGTTACGTAAACGGAAGATCCATTGTAAGCCATGCCGACCTACACCATCACCGAACTGGCCCGCGAGTTCGATATCACCCCGCGCGCCATCCGTTTCTATGAAGACCAGGGCCTGCTGAGCCCGTCGCGCGAAGGGGCCGGCGGCCGCAACCGCGTCTACACGCCGCGCGACCGCACCCGCCTCAAGCTGACCCTGCGCGGCAAGCGCATCGGCCTGTCGCTCAGCGAAATCAAGAGCCTGGTCGACATGTATGAGTCGCCAAAAGACACCGAAGCCCAGATGAACCGCTTCCTGGGCGTGCTGTCGCAGCACCGCGAGACGCTGGAACAACAGCGCGAAGACATCGAAATGTCCCTGCAAGAGATCGCGACCCACGAGGAAGAGTGCAAGCGCCTGCTGGCTGCACTTGCCGAAAAGCAAACTACAGCCGGTTGAGTTGACGTTTACGTTAACGTAAGTCAGGCGTATCATTTGCGCTTCAACACCCAACACCAATAGAGGAAGACATGCTCCATCTCCCAGGCCTGACCTTTGATCACGGCGAAGACATCGCCGCCCTGCGCGAAGCCGTGCAGCAGTTTGCCGCTGCCGAAATCGCCCCACGCGCCGCTGAAATCGACCGTACCGACCAGTTCCCGATGGACCTGTGGCGCAAGATGGGCGAGCTGGGCGTGCTCGGCATCACCGTGCCCGAGGCCTACGGCGGCGCCGACATGGGCTACCTGGCCCACATGGTGGCCATGGAGGAGATCAGCCGCGCCTCGGCCTCGGTGGGCCTCAGTTACGGTGCGCATTCCAACCTCTGCGTCAACCAGCTCAAGCGCAACGGCAGCGAGGCGCAGAAGAGCAAGTATTTGCCCAAGCTCATCAGCGGCGAACACGTCGGCGCGCTGGCCATGAGCGAGCCGGGCGCCGGCTCGGACGTCATCTCGATGAAGCTCAAGGCCGAGGACAAGGGCGGCTATTACCTGCCCACCGGCAGCAAGATGTGGATCACCAACGGCCCCGATGCCGACACCATGGTGGTCTACGCCAAGACCGAGCACGAGCTGGGCGCGCGTGGCGTGACTGCCTTCATCGTCGAGAAGGGCATGACGGGCTTTTCCACGGCGCAGAAGCTCGACAAGCTGGGCATGCGCGGCTCGCACACCGGTGAGCTGGTGTTCCAGAACGTCGAGGTGCCGGCCGAGAACGTGCTCGGTGCGGTCAACGGCGGCGCCAAGGTGCTGATGTCGGGCCTGGACTACGAGCGCGCCGTGCTGACCGGCGGGCCGCTGGGCATCATGCAGAGCGTGATGGACCACGTGGTGCCCTACATCCACGACCGCAAGCAGTTCGGCCAGTCGATCGGCGAGTTCCAGCTCATCCAAGGCAAGGGGGCCGACATGGACACCGTGCTGCAGGCGGCCCGCAGCTTCTGCTACACGGTCGGCAAGAACCTCGACAAGCTCGGGCCCCAGCATGTGCGCCAGGTG
>CBHREK010000002.1:0-19644 GCA_966077345.1 uncultured Duganella sp. | reverse complement strand
AAGGCCTGGGCATATCGTCAAACGCCCACACTTATCGACTGTTGATTTTTAAAGATCGCTGCCTTATCGTTGACAAAGCGTTGTGTTTGTCAGCAGCAGAGAAGCGAGATTATGCGGTACAGCGTGCAACTCGTCAACCCCATCTTTTCTCGTTTCGCTTCGCTGATTTGTCAGCGCTGCGTTGCGAGGGACAGAACTATAGCAAGCCAGATTCACTCTGACAAGGGCCACACGTGAAAAAGGTTTGGAATGCCAGCTAAACAAGTTCAGGCGCGACCACCGACTGTCCTGGTCGTCGACGATTCGCCGACCTTGCTGCTCGCCTTGCTCGATCATCTCAGCCACCATGGCTTCCTTGTTGTGCTGGCCCACGATGCACGCGAAGGCATGATGCGCGCGGCGCTGGCCGAACCGGACCTGATCCTCCTCGATATTGTGATGCCAGGCCTGGACGGCTTCGAGGCCTGCCGCCGCCTGAAGGCCGATGCCGACACACGCGACGTGCCGGTGATATTCATGACGGGCCTGAGCGACGCCAAGCAGATCGTCAGCGGCTTTGCCGTGGGCGGCGTCGATTACATCACCAAGCCATTCCAGGTCGAGGAAGTCCTCGCCCGCATCAATACCCACATCGCCCTGCGTCGCGCCAACAGTGAGCTGAAGCAGGCCTACCAATCACTGGCACGTGCCCAGGAAGACCTGGTGCACCACGAAAAGCTGGCGGCACTCGGGTCGCTGGTCGCCGGCATTGCGCATGAACTGAATACGCCGATCGGCAACAGCCTGATGGTGGCCAGCACGTTCGAAGCCCAGACCGGCGACATACGCGAACACTTCACCAAGGGCGAGAACATGCGCCGCTCAGAACTGGTCGGCTACCTCGATAATGCCTGTACGACGACCGAGATCCTGATGCGCAACCTGCAGCGGGCCGCCGACCTGGTCACCAACTTCAAGCAGGTGGCGGTTGACCAGACCAGCACCCAGCGGCGCACCTTCCTGCTATCCGAGGTCGTATCCGGCAACGTGCTGACGCTGCTGCCCTCGATCAGGCGAACGCCTTTCGAGGTGGTGCAGTCCGTGCCGGATGAACTGATGATGGACAGCTTCCCTGGCCCCCTGGGCCAGGTGATCGCCAACCTTGTCAACAACGCCCTCATGCACGCTTTCGACGGCCGCAGCGAAGGTAAGGTGGAACTGGTGGCGGAGTATGAGAAGCCCGACTGGATTGCGCTGCATGTGCGGGACAACGGCAACGGCATCAGCACCGGCAACCAGGAGCGCATCTTCGATCCCTTCTTTACCACCAAAATGGGCGTAGGCGGCTCGGGCCTCGGCCTGCACATCGTGCATAGCATTGTTTCCGATATCCTGGGTGGGCGCATTACCGTCCGCAGCGAGGAAGGCTGCGGCACCTGCTTTACCCTGTCCCTGCCGCTGGAGGCGCCTCGTCACTGAAACGGTGCCCGGCGCAATCGCGCAGGCGCTGGCGGCTTTCCTTGTACCACTCGACGAATTCACGCCCTTCCATTGGCACCGCAATCAGCGGCCCCTGTCCCGTACTGCAGCCCATTTCCCGCATCAATGCCCAGTCTTCGACATTTTCTATGCCGTCGGCACATGCCGGCACCCCAAGCTTGCCGGCCATTGCCAGCAGCCCGTCGAACAGAGGCTTGCGGTGGCTCCGCTGGGCCGCCTCATGTACGAACAAAGGGTCGATCGAAATTTCCGACAGAGGGAAACAGGCAAAGTCTCGTGTTTTTGCCTCATAGCGCCCGCAGTGAACCGCGCCGATGCCATAGCCGCGCAAGCTAAGGCGGCCAATATTGTGCAGCGATTCCGGCTCGCAGGCCGCAATGACCGCTTCGCTGATTTCCCAGCATACGCTGCCCGGCTTGACGTCCTGCGCCTGGATGCCCGCCACCAGCCGCCCCAATTCCCCCAGGTCTTCCAGCAGTTCGGCCGGCAGCGGGAGCGACAGCTTGATCGAGGACAGGCCCATTTCCTGCCAGCCGTGCAGGTCAGCCGCGGCCTGGGTTGCCAGCGCCAGCAAAATGGCGCCGATGGTTTCGCTGTCGCCGGCCAGTGCGGGAAGCAGGCCCGCGGCATCCATCGGGCTGCGTCCCGGACGTTGCCAGCACCCCTGGACCGCGATGCCCACCATGCGGCCGCTATCGAGCGCCACTCGCGGCGCATACAAGGGAATGAATTCTCCCGCCGCCAGGCCTGCTTCGATTTCCATGACATTGGGCACTTCGGGCGCGACATCGTGTTCCAGCTCCGCCAGCGCCAGCATTGATGCATCGTCCAGCAATCCTTGCAGTGCTTCCAGCCGCACCGGCTTGGGCATGGTGGACAGCAGGCGCATCGCGCTGCCTGGAGGCAGGCTGCTTGCCGCTTCTACCAGGCGTGGCTGGTTGGCCGATGCTGCAATCAGGTTGGCGGCCCAGCGCCGTTTTGCCAGCTGCTGGATCAGCTCCACGCCGTCCATGCCGGGCATATCGAGGTCGGTCAGCACCAGGTCCACCGGGGCGGCGCGCTGTTCCAGCGTGCGCAAGGCATTGATGCCGTCGTTCGCAACCAGGACGGTGCCGAAGCCAATCTGGCGCAGCAGCGCGGCAACGTGCTCGCGTTGCACCGCGCTGTCTTCAACGATCAAGGCCGTGCTTGCGCTAAAGTCCTTCATTCGCCCTCCGTTCGATGCCTCCATATTGCAGGATTTCGCGGCTGATTGCATCCAGCGCCACGCTGCGCTCCGCGGCGCCGCGTTTCACCGCCTCCCGCGGCATGCCGTACACCACGCAACTCTGTTCATCCTGCGCCAGCGTGCGGGCCCCGGCCTGGCGCATTTCCAGCAGTCCGACCGCGCCGTCGTCCCCCATACCGGTCATGATAATTCCGAGCGCACTGGCGCCGGCACACTTGGCGACCGAACGAAAAAGAACGTCGACAGAGGGGCGGTGGCGGTTGACCAAAGGACCATCAACCACTTCCACGAAGTATTGGGAAGGGCCGCGCCGCAACAGCATATGGCGGCCGCCGGGAGCAATCAGGGCCTGCCCCGGAAGCACCGGGTCGTTATTGCGCGCCTCCTTGACGGTTATCTGGCACAAGCCGTTCAGGCGTTCGGCGAAAGCGGCAGTGAACTGCTCCGGCATATGCTGCACGATGACGATACCGGGGGAAGCGGGCGTCAACTCGGTCAGCACGCGCTCCAGCGCCTGGGTACCGCCGGTCGACGTGCCCAAGGCCACCACGCGCCCAGTGCCGCGCATCGGCAGTGCCCCCTCGACCACTGGCGGAAGGATGGCGTCCGCGCTCAGTTTGGCCGACGGCGCCGCCGGTGCTGCCGCCTGGCGGCCGCCGTTGATTGGCTGCAGCCTGGCCTGGGCCGCACTGCGCACGGCAGCCACGAGCTCGTCGCAGCCATCGTGCAACGACTGGCGCAGGTCCAGTTTGGGCTTGCCGACGACGGCAACGGCGCCAGCGGCCAGCGCTTCCATGGAAGTACGAGTGCTCTTTTCCGTCAGCGACGTGCAGATCACAACCGGTGTGGGCCGTTCAGCCATGATCTTGCGCAGGAAGGTAATGCCATCCATGCGCGGCATTTCGACGTCCAGCACCACCACATCCGGCCACTGCAGGCGCATGCGCTCGCCGGCCAGTATCGGGTCGGCCACGGCATAGGTGACTTGCATGTCCGGCTCGCGTCCGAGCAGGCCGCTCAGCACTTGCCGTACCACGGCCGAATCGTCCACCACCATGACCTTGATCTGCTTCATGCGCCTCCCTTGTCCGCCAGCTCCCCTTGCCGCACCCACACGTCGCCGGTCGCCACGTCGAACAGGATATGCCGGTGCCCGGTGCCGAACAGGCTTTCCGACACCACGGGTATGCCGTATTGCGCCAACAGCTTTTCCGCTGCTACGCCGTTGCGGTGTCCAATACCCTGTTGCCGGCCTGCCTCGATCGAAGGAAACATGGTGCCGCCACCGAACACTTTCGCTTCGCATTCTCGCGCCGCCACCCCGCGCTCCCGGAGCTGCGCCACCATCAGTTCCATCGCATCCTTGCCATAGCGGCCGCTCAATTCGGCCGCCGGTTCGCCTTCGCCCGCCGCCTCACGCTCCGAGAGAAGAAAGTGCGACATGGCGCCGATGCGCAAGCGCCGGTGCCACAGCGTGATCGACACGCAGGAACCCAGCACGGTACGGATGCGGTAGCGCGCATCGCCAACGAAGTACTCGCCGGGCAGCAGGTAGACTTCGAATGCGGCGCCGGCCTTCATGTCAATCCTTGCGATAAATTGCCGGCGCCATGCTGCGCACCGGCAGCCCCATATCGTGCAGGCTTTCCGAATGGCCGATATACAGGTAGCCGCCTGGCCGCAGGTAATCGAGCACCCGCCGCACCACCCGGCGCTTGGTTTCCCCATCAAAGTAGATCAGCACATTGCGCAGGAAGATCACCTCGAACTTGTCCAGTGCAGGCAGGCGCGCCGCATTCAGGTTGATCTGGGCGAACTCCACGCACTCGCGCAGCACGCGCGATACCAGGAGCGTGCCGTCTTCGGCGTCGATGCCTTTCAGGCAAAAGCGGCGCAGGTATTCCTGCGGCACATGGGCGGCGCGCGTCATCGGGTAATGCCCCTGCCGCGCAGTCTCCAGCACGCGCGCGCTGATGTCGGAAGCCAGTACTTCCCATCCTTGTGGCGGCAGCAGGTCGGCCAGCACCATGGCGATCGAATACGGCTCCTCCCCGGTGGAGCAGGCCGCGCTCCAGGCCCGGAATGGTGTGCTGCCCTGCTTGCGCTCTTTCAGCACGGAGCGCAAGTGATCGAAGTGGCGGGCTTCGCGGAAAAAGTATGTTTCGTTGGTGGTCAGCAGGTCGATCGCAATCTGGGTTTCTTCCGGCGCAGTACCGCTGGCGATCAACTGGAAATAGGAACCGTAGCTGTTGCACTGCAGGTGGTGCAGGCGTTTAGCCAGGCGCCCGGAAACCAGCGGCTTCTTGGCGTCAGACAGCGAAATCCCTGCTGCTTCGTGGATGAAGCGCTGGAATTGCACGAACTCGCAGTCCGTCAGGGGAGCAACTGGTTGCATCAATTCACATCTCCCGCCATGGCCGCGATTTCGGGCACGTTCAACACCGAGTCCAGGTTGACCAGGATAACGAATTTACCATTGACCTTGCCGATGCCCTTGATGAAATCGTTGCGCAGGCCGGCGCCGAAACTGGGCGGCGGCTCGATCTGGCCGGGGTCGATGTCGAGCACCGCATTCACCGCATCGACCAGCAGGCCAAGCACCTGCTGCTCCGGCGGCATCCCGCTTTCAACGATGACGATGCAGCTGCGCCGCCCTATCGTGGCGGGAGCTCGCCCAAAGCGCGCGGCCAGGTCCAGCACCGGCACCACGGCGCCGCGCAGGTTGATCACGCCGCGCACGCACGGCGGCATCATCGGCACGTCGGTCATGCCACCGTACTCGATGATCTCGCGCACGGCAAGTATGCCCAGCCCGAAGGTTTCGTCGCCCAGCCGGAAACTCAGGTACTGGTGTTCTGCTTCCATGCCTGCCCTCAGAATCTTGTGAAGTTGCTTTCGTCCAGCGGCGGCACCCTCGACAGTCGGCGCTGCGAGGTGCGCTGGCTGGCCGGGGGCCTGGCCTCGGCATTGCGGCGCGGCGCCTCATCTTTTGCAACGCGGAAGAAGCGTATCAGCTGCTGCAGCTCCTCCGCCTGGCTGCTCATTTCTTCGGCAGTGGATGCCAGTTCTTCCGCACCGGCTGCATTATGCTGCGTAGTCTGGCTCAACTGGCCCATTGCCATATTAATCTGCCTCACCCCGGATGCCTGCTCTATCGAAGCGGCGGCAATTTCCTGCACCAGGTGCGATGTCTGCTGGATGGCCGGCACCATGGCGTCGAGCAGGCCGCCCGCACGCTCCGCCACCTGCACGCTGCCGCTGGCAAGGTCGCCGATTTCCTGCGCTGCCACCTGGCTGCGCTCGGCCAGCTTGCGAACTTCCGCCGCGACCACGGCAAAGCCCCGTCCATGCTCACCGGCGCGCGCCGCTTCGATGGCGGCATTCAGCGCCAGCAAATTGGTCTGGTAGGCGATGTCGTCGATGATCATGATGCGCCTGGCGATATCGCGCATGGCGCTCACCGTGCTGCGCACGGCATCGCCGCTTTCGCCCGCCTCGCCGGCCGCCTTGGAGGCGGTGACGTCGGTCACGCGGGCATTGTCCGTATTCTGGGCGATCGAAGCGCTCATCTCCTCCACCGAGGCGCTGGTTTCCTCGACGCTGGCCGCTTGCTGGCTGGCCGCCTGGGACAGGGATTGCGCCGTGGCGCTAACCTCCTCCGACGCCGCGGCCAGCGCCAGCGCGCCGTTGCTCACTTCCGATGCGACACCGGACAGCTTGTCCACCATCTGTTTCATGGATGCCAGCAGGCTGCGCTGATCCCCCTTCCTCAGCTTGATCTGCACTGACAGGTTGCCCTGGGCGACCTCCTGCACGATGTGGGCAGCATAATCAGGCTCGCCGCCAAGCTGGCGCAGCAACCCGCGGATCATCCACACCGACAGCACGATGCCCGCCAGCAGGCCTCCGCCCAGCAGCATGGCGTTGGTGCGCATGGTGGCCGAGGTTTGTGCCATGGCCGATTCGTACTCCTCGCGCGCCACCCGCTCCTGCAAATCAATCAGCTTGCCCATGGCCGCCAGCACTGTCCTGAACTGCACGTCCGCGGCCCGCGCATCCTCCAAAGCTTCCTTGTGCTTGCCGGCGCGCGCCTTCTGGATAATGGCACCGCGCACATCCTGCCAGGCGTTCCAGGCCACCATGTACTGCGCCGCCAGTTGCTGTTCCTCCTGCGTCAGGGAGGTGGCCATATAGGCATTCCAGTTCTTGCGGATCAGCTCCTGGTGCGAGGCATCGCCTTGCTGGGCAGCCTCCACCTCCGCCAGGCTGTTGGCGGCGGCGGTCATCACCATGCGATGCCGGGTGCGCAGCGTGTATTCATTGGCCTTGCCGAGGTAGATCAATGCCACTGTCCGGTCTTCGTAGGTCGCCTTCAGGCGCGCATTGCTGAATTCCATGCCGCGCATGCCGGCGAAACCGATACCGGCCATCATCAGTACCAGCACCCCGACCAGCAAGCCAAGGCGCATTCCAACCGTCAGTGTTCGCCGCATCGTTTCGCTCCTATGCCGCCAGGTTTCCCGGCTGTCTTGCCTGCAGTTGCTTGAGCAGGGCCGGAATGTCCAGGATCAACGCCACGTCGCCGCTGCCCAGCACTGTCGAGCCGCTCAGGCAGGAAATGCCGCTGAATACGGGGCTGAGCGGCTTGATCACCGCCTGGCACTGTCCCTGCAGGCTATCCACCACCAGCCCGGCGCGCTGGCCGGCATGCCGTACCACCAGCACGCTTTCGCGGCGCGGCGCGGCGCCTTGCAGCCGGAACAGATCGCGCAGCGCCACCGTGGGCAGCACGTTGCCGCGCAGGTCGACAAAACCGCGCTGGCCTTCTGGTGCGTACTCCACGCACTCCTCTATGGTGCCGAGCGGGATGGCGAAGCGCGAACCGCCTACCGTCACCAGCATGCAATCCATGATGGCCAGCGTCAGCGGCAGGCGCACGCGCACCGTGGTGCCCCGTCCCGCTTCACTATCGATGGTAATGCTGCCGCGCAGCGCCTCGATATTGCGCTTGACTACGTCCATGCCGACCCCGCGCCCTGACAGGCTGGTTACCTCGCTGGCGGTGGAAAATCCCGGTTCGAATATCAGCGCGAACACTTCGCTGTCGCTGGCTTTGTGGTCCGGCTCAAGCAGGCCGCGTTCGATGGCTCTGGCGATGATGCGCTCGCGCCGCAGGCCGCCGCCATCGTCGCCGACTTCGATCACGATGCTGCCTGAATCGTGGAAAGCGTTCAGGGAAACGGTTCCCTGCACGGGCTTGCCGCACTGGCGCCGCACTTCGGGCGCTTCGATGCCGTGGTCGATGGCGTTGCGCACCAGGTGGGTCAAAGGGTCGCCGATGCGTTCCACCAGCGTCTTGTCCAGTTCCACCTCTTCGCCGCTCAGGACCAGGCGGATGTCCTTGCCGATTTCGCGCGCGACATCGTGCACGACCCGCTGGAAGCGGCCGAAGGTGGCGCCGATCTTCACCATGCGCAGTTGCAGGGCGCTGTCGCGAACCTGCTCCACCAGGCCGGCCAGCGCGGAGGTGCTGTCCTGCAGGTCGGCATCCTTGAAGCGGCTGCCGATCATCTGGGTGCGCGCGCTGGCGATAATCAATTCCCCCACCAGCGTAATCAATTGACCCAGGCGTTCGGCATCCACGCGGATGGTGCGGCTTTCATGCGGACGGGCCAGTGCTGCGCCGCCGGTGTGTTCCACCTGGGGTGCGACAGTTGGCCGCGGCACCACGGTCCCGAGTGCGCTGGCCTGCAGCAGGTCTGCAATGGCGTTGGCATGCAGCGGCAGCATATCGGCCAGGCGCTGGAATTCGTCATTGCTGCTGCCGGGCGGCAGCAGGCGCACGGTGCACTCGTCATGCAGGAATTCGAACACCTTGCTGATTTCCTCGGCGTTGGCCGAGGTTTCCAGCACGATCTCGAATCCCAGGTAGCAGCTTTGCGGATCCATTTGCTCCGGCGGTGGCAAGCCGCCGTCCACCGTAGCCAGCGCCACGATGCGTCCCAGGCGGCCGAGGTATGCGATGAAGGAGGCCGGATCCATGCCCTGCCGGAACACGTCGCGGCCAAATTCCAGCGAAACCAGCCAGCAACCGCTTTCGCCAGCGTAGTGATTGGCATCCAATGCAGGGGGGTTCGGCTCCATCACCGGGGCAGGTACAAGGTAGGCATGCAGGGCATCCAGTTGCGGGCGGCACCTTTCGCCAAGGTCGCCGCGGCCGCCGCGCTCGACATCGCGGACCATCGCATTCAGCTGATCTGCGCATTCCAGCAGCAGCGATACCAGTTCTTCATCAAGCGGCAACGCTGCGTCTCGCACCTCGTCCAGCACGCTTTCGACCGCATGGGTGAACAGCACAATGTAGTCCAGCCCGAACAGGCCTGCCGTACCCTTGATGGTGTGGGCGGCGCGGAAAATGGCATTGACGGCTTCCTCACGCGCGGCGGGATCGCCCAGGTTCAACAAGCTCGCCTCCATCTCGGCCAGCAATTCCCCCGCCTCGGTGACAAACGCTTGCAAGCCTTCGTCCAGGTTCATGGGGGATGCCTTCCTAGCGGATGCGCAGCAGCTCGAACAGGGAAACGACGGCCGGGCTGTGTGCGACCAGCCGCAACTCCTTCTGGCTGGCTTGCGCGGCGCGGCGCGCCATCAACAGGAGCTGGGCGCCGGCGGTATCGATCTCCGTGACGCCCGCCAGGTCCACTTCCAGCGCCTGTGACTGGGCGAGACGTGCCAGGAGCACGTCTTTCATTTCCTGCACGCGCCGGATCGTGAGGTCGCCCTCAATGAAGAGCAGCGCCGGCGGCTGGATGCGCTGTGAGCTCATGCGTCAATCGTATGCCCATGCCCGGTGACTGGCAAGTCCGGCGTCGTGTTGCACTACGTCATTATTCCCGCAATTGCCTGACGCGCCGCGCCGGGTCGGCGGCAATGGCTGCTGCAGTGAAAGGCAGCAAAGGCAGCCGCTTTTCGGCATACAGCGGCAGCTGGTCGGCATAATGCGCCGAGTGCGGGTCAGTGGACTGGCCGTAGACGAGCAGGCCGCGCGCCAGCGGCCCTTTTTCGTCAAAGCTGACCAGGTGGATATAGCTGGTCCCCCAGGTAACGCGTTCGTAGCCCGACGTCCCCAGCGCGCCAGCCATGTGGATGGAGTTGTAACTGCCGTCGATATCGCCAATCGCGCCGTGGATGGGGAAGCGCAGGCCGTTGCGCGGCTCCACCTGGAAATCGGCTAGCCGCCCGTCGAACGGTACGCCAAGCCGCTGTAGCCGTAGTGCCGCATCCTTCAGCGCCGCCAGCATGGCAGGTATTGCCACCGGCGCCACGCCGCGCGGCGAATGCAGGGGATCGGCCGCATCGAAAGCCAGCGACCAAATTCCCGCCAGCCCGGCGGCGCTGTTCCAGAACTCCCGGAACAGCACTGCACCACGGCTGTCCAGGTCCGCCTTGCGGTCCCACTGAGCCAGCGCAGTGCAGGCTTTTACCAGCAAGCTGTCAGGACTGGCCATGCAAGCGGGGAGCAATTCCGGCAACACCAGTTCTGCCGCCAGGATGCGGTTGGCGAACACCAGGGCCTGCAAGTCCTGCGCCCCCACCCGGCCGCGCTGCGCCAGCATCTCCTCGATCCCGATAAAGCCGCTGCGCGTGCGCAGGTGCTGTGCCACGCCCACCGGGCCGTACAAGGGCGAATAGCCAAGCGGCGTTGGCCCGACCAGCAATTGCCGCGCATTAGTGATCCAATACCCATCGTTGGAATTGGCAACGTAGTCCGAGCGCAGCATGCTTGGCGCTTTGGCGCCGCCGAAGATGCCGTCCGGCGTTCCATCGTCATCCCGGTCCCAGGCACAGGAAGAGCGCGAGCCGTCAAACATCAGCAATTTCGCCAGCAGCAGGCAATCGCCTGCGAACTTGTCGGCTCCCTGGTGCGGCACGACGCTGGCATCCGCGTACAGGGCGCCACCGTTGCGGTCAGCTGCGACCGTGTTCACCCAAGGCAGGCCAACCACCCGCCCGAGCTGCGTCTTCAACTCCTGGACGCTGGTGGCGCGGCCCATGGCGAGCCACTGCTCCATCAACCGTGTGTTGTTGCGATTCGGGTCGCCCAGCACCAGCAAGCCGCCCTGCCCTTGCGGGCTTCCCGGAACGGCCATCACTGCCCCAAGCTTGCTGAAGTAAAAGGCCTTGCTCTTTTTTAGCAAGCTGCCGTCCGGCTGCAGCACGTCGATCGCCGCCGTGCGCGTTTCCAGCCATAGCGGCGCGCCGTCGACCATATAGCGCATGGGATCGGAGCCATCGCGCTGCAGCCGGAAGGTCGTGAAGTGCACGGCCTTGGTTACCGTATGGGTCCAGGCAAGATCCTTGTTGAAGCCTATGACCACCAGCGGCAGCCCACCCAGGCTCACGCCCATCACGTCGTAGCTGCCCGGTACCGTGACGTGCAATTGATAGAAGCGGTCGGTGCTGGTCCAGGGATAATGCGGATTCCCGAGCAGGATGCCGCGCCCATTGCTGCTGGCTTCCTTGCCGATTGCCAGTGCGTTGCTGGCCATCGCGCCCTGGGCCGGCAAGGCGAAAGGCTTGCCGGACGGCGGCGCGTCCATGGGACCTTGTTGCGCCGCCAGGGTAACGTTGCCGCTGACGTCGCGTGCCGCCGCCACGATTTCGGCCGCGAATACTTCGCCGGTCGCATGCAGCGCCTTCTCCGCAATCAAGAGCATCACATCGTCGGCGCTGATCGGCTTGACCCAGGCCGCGTTCCTGCACGCCGCCGGCAGGCGGGCGCCATGCTCCCGCAGGTAGCGGTTGTAGCCGGCGGCATAGCCGCGCAGCAGTTGCTGGATTTCGCTGGATCCGGCGGCATAGCCCTCCCGCAGCCTCGCGATATCCAGGTAGCCTTTGAAAAAGAAGTCGCTATCCTCGTTGCGCAAGTCCATGAAGTCGAGCGCGGCGCCGTATTCGCCGTTGAGTGGTTTGGTGGCGCGTGCATCAGGCCCGAAGTAGCGTGAGCGCTCGCCGCGTACCGTCAGGAAGCTGTCGGCCAGCATGCAGACATTGTCTTCCGCGAAGGAATAGGCGAGGCCGTAACCGACGCCTGCAAAATCCTTGGCCAGGATATGCGCCACCCCATAGCTGGTGCGGGTAACTTCTGCGGCGAACTGCGGTGCTGGCGTTCCGCCGCTACTGCCCTTGCCATTGCAGGCATTCAGGAATATGACCGCACATGCGGCCAGCAGTTGCGCTTTCATGGTCTACCTCCCCGGAAGAAAAGTGCACGCTTCCATGATGTGCGCGGCATTTCTGCGACAGTTGAGGCAAATCAAATTGGTACACAATCGTGCGAAACCAATAATCTGCTAAGATTTTTGACAAATGCACCCGCCCCGGGTGCATTTTTTTTTTTGCGCAAAGGAGCAGACATGAAGAGATTCACCCCAGTCGTACTGGCCGCAGGACTCTTTGCAGCCAGCGCAGCAAATGCAGCCCCCACCTGGATCACCCTCGGCGACGCCGCCTACGCCAAGTTGCAAGCCGCCGCGCCGCAAGCCGTTGCCAAGCAAAGCAAGCAAGGCCAGGGCAAGGAGAAAGTCCACCTGGTGCAGGTCGACGAGGAAACCATGCTGAAACTCTCGGCCGCCATCCACAAGGAATTGAAGCGCTGCGGTGGTTTCATCGTGCATGCCAGCGAAGAGGAAGGCCGCCAGGCGCTGGCCAAGGCCGGCACCGTACAGCCGCTTGCGCTGGCCGTGAGCCGTCCAAGCTATGCCATCGACAACCAGACCACTGTCAACGCCATCCTGCCGACGATGCAGGCGTCGAATATCGCGCAGACCATCATCGACATGTCGAACTTCGCCAACCGCTACTACCGCACCACCAACGGCGCCAATGCGTCCAACTGGCTGGCGCAGAAGTGGACCAGCATGGCTGGCGGCCGCAGCGACATCAGCGTGAGCCAGTTCACGCACTCGGGCTACAACCAGAAGTCCGTGATCATGACTATCGCCGGCACCGACAACCCCTCGGAAGTCATTGTCATGGGCGGCCACCTGGACAGCATCAATATGAGCGGCAATGGCGAGACATCGCGCTCGCCGGGCGCCGACGACGATGCCTCCGGCATTGCCAGCCTGACCGAGGCGGTGCGCGCCATGATCGCATCCGGCTACAAGCCACGCCGCACCATCAAGATCATGGGCTATGCCGCCGAAGAAGCCGGCCTGCTCGGCTCCAAGGATATTGCGGCCAACTTCAAGGCCAACAACATCAACGTCGTGGGTGTGATGCAGCTCGATATGACCAACTACCGCGGCTCGGCCAAGGACGTCTGGATCTACACCGACTACACGGACAGCCAGCAGAACAACTTCCTGGCTTCCCTGATGTCGAACTACCTGCCTACCGTCACGGTGGGCTACAGCTCCTGCGGCTACGCCTGTTCCGACCATGCCTCCTGGCAGAACCAGGGTTTCCCTGCCTCGATACCGTTCGAGACGCTGATGGGTGAAGATAACCCCTACATCCACACTGCCAACGACACTTATGCCAACTCCGGCAACCAGGCCGACCACGCACTGAAGTTTGCCAAGCTGGCTGCCGCCTATGCGGTGGAGCTGGGCAGCGACGGCCCCGTCATCGTTCAACCGGACACCGTGGAAACCTTCACCGGCAGCCTGACGCTCAGCCAGAAGAAGACCTTCGGCCCGTTCAAGGCCGGCGTCGGCACCTTCAAGGCCGAAACCACGGGCACCGGCGATATCGACCTGTACGTGCGCAAGGGCTCCGTGCCAACGACCAGCAGCTACAGCTGCAAGTCGGATGGCTCCACCGCGACCGAGACCTGCAGCACCAGCGTCACGGCCAACGGCGATGTCTACGTCATGCTGAACGGCTACACCGCAGGCAACTACAACCTGAAGGTGACTTACCGTCCGCAATAATCAGCGCAAGCTGACCGTCTGCCGTTTCCAGGCCGGGTCCTGCCACTTGTAGAAGGTGGACAGCGATTCCGGCCTGTCGGCGCCGCGCTCTGTCGTCAGCGTGGCCATGTCCAGCAGTTCAAAGCTGCGGCGGAACTTGCCCTCGGCGCGTACTTCCCGCGCCGCTAGCATCTTGGCGCTGCCAGGCACCCAGCCCGCGAACTCTGCATAGCCGATGTCCGGATCGCTGGAAGCAGGCGGCAGCACGTCCACCACCCAGCCTTCGCCCTGGCGGCGGAACAGCCACATTTCGCGCCAGCCATCCAGCGGCTGCACTGCAAGCGCCAGTGCCGTCCCCTGCGGATGCACGCGTGCGGAAGCCATCCACGCCACGCCCCAGGTGCATCGATTGGCGAGCTGCTTGCCGCCGCCCTGCAGGCTGACACAGGTTTCGCCCGGCCGTCCTGGAGCCGCAGTGACTGCAAGCTGGGGCGCCACCTTGCCTTGCGCCGGCACAGGTTCCAATGCCCAGCGCACCGCCCCGACACGCACGCCAGCTTCCGCATAGGCGACATTGTCCTCGTCCGCCAGTTCGGACTTGTTGACCGCCGCCAGCGCCTGTTCAGCGCGGCCGGCCGCCTGCGACGCCCCTTCACCCTTGCGCGCACGCTGGAAGGCGACGCTTGACCAGACGGCCGCGCGCCGCATATGGATGCGATTCTTCATATGTTCCGGCAGGCGGGCCAGGTCCACCGTGTCCAGCAATTCGGCACGCCACCGGTCATGTTCGGCGCGTTGCATGGCGCCCAGCGCCGGATCGATGCAGGCGCCGTTGCTGAGGGCGAGCGCGGCCCGGTAGCGTTGCTCGGCGCTAGCCGCCACCGCCAGCACGCGGCGGAAAGCATCGCCGTCATAACACACGCGCACCTTGCCATCGTTCTCGTAGCTGCGCATCGCCACGCCATAGCTGGCAACAACTTCCAGGTGGGCCGCCAGGGCAGTCTCGGCCTGCGGCGCCAGTTTGGAAGAAGCACGCGCTGCCAGCCGCTCGGCCATGCTGCCGATGGCGTCGAATGGCTCAGCATCAATCGCTTGCGGCGCTGCTGCCTTCAGGTAGGCCGCGCCGTAGCTGATGCCAAGCGCCTCCGCGCCCGGCGTATCGCGCAGGAAGCGCATTACTGCCAACAGTTCCGGCGCCGCGGCAGGCTGCAAATCAACTTGCCGCACGCGAGCCGCGCGCACATAGCCGGCCCGCTCGCGGCGATGGTCGTACACCTGCAGGAAATCACCGCGGGTACCGCGCACTTCCAGCGCGTCGCCTTGCCACAGCACGGCCTGGGCCTGGGCCGATTCGCGCGGCGCCGCACGCAGAGGCAGCTGGTCCTGGGTGACAATGGCCAGGGCGACGCTGGCGGCAAGCATCGAGACAGGCATGCTTATTCTCCCGAGTTGGCGGCGATGCGCTCAGTGTGCACAGTCTTCGGGGCGCCGACCAGCGTCGAGCCAATGAATCCGCCATCGGCCGGCGGCGGCGCAATGATGACCGACACCTTGTCGGACAGCTTGTCGGCCATCGTCTTCTGGATCAGCAGCGGATGCTTGCTCAGCAGCTCGCCGTCGCGCTCCATCTGGGCGCTGGCGATCTTGCCCACCAGCTCCTGGCGATAGGCTTCAGCGTCCGCCAGCTTGCGGCGCGAATCGGCTTCGCCGGCAGCTTCGATGATGCGGGCCTGGGCATTGCCTTCCGACGTCTTGATGCGGGCAGTCTTTTCGGCTTCCGCCTCGAGTTCGCGCTGCTTCACTTGTTTTTCCTTGAACGGCAGCACATGGCGCATGGCCTCTTCCTGGGCCCTGGCCGCGATGACCTGCTCGGCGGCGGCAGCTTCCGCAGCCTTCTCGCGGGCCACCTTTTCGGCCTCGGCTTCCAGCGCGGTCTGGCGTACCTGCTTTTCTTTTAGTTCAAGGGTGTAGCGCATTTTTTCCGATGCCAGCTCCTCTGCCAGCAGTTTCTCCATGCCGGCCTTGAAATCTTCCGGCAACACGACCTTGCCGATGGTCACGCTGCGCAGTACGAGACCGTCGGCTGCCAGCTTCGGTTTCAGTTCGGCCTCGATGGACTGCTGGATTTCGGCACGCTTGGACGAGAAGATCTCACGTACGGTATAGCGCGTCAGGATCTTGTAGATCACGCCTTCCACGTCAGGGGCCACCACGTCGCGCGAGATATCGGCCGGCAGCTTGGAGGCAAACTGGGCCAGGCGCGCCGGGTCGAGGCCATAACGCACCGCCATGTCCAGGCCAAGCGACAAGCCTTCACCTGACTGGAATGGTGTCTCGCCGGCTGCGGCAGGACGGTAAGTCTGGTCGCGCAGCGACAGCAGGCGCACCTCATGGATGCCGGGCAGGTCCAGCGCCAGGCCTTCACGCACAATCGAAGTATCGCCGGTCAGGTGATTGGTCCGTACCGCCACTTCGCCGCGGCCAACCGTGCGCATTGGCGGGAACTGGTACAAGCCGTAAGCGGCGGCGCCGGTCACGGCGAGCAGCACGACGCCTTTGCGGGCGCCGGATGGGAAATGAATGCTGCTGGCAGCACGGCCGAGCGTCGAGCGAATCGCCTGCAGCATCGTACTGATCCGGTTCTTCATGATGATTGCCTTTCTGGTGGGTTGGCCCGGCACAGCGCCGGTACAGCAATCTTCCAGCCACCCGGCGCGAACGTTCAATGCTGCCGCCAGCCCATTCCTTTCCGGCTTGTGAAGAAAAATTCACGCCGCCGGCCCGGCTTTTGGGTAATACTTCCCGCATGACCCGTGTAGCCATCATTGAAGACGATCTCCCCACCAGCAACCAGCTCGCCGGCTGGATCGCCGCGGCCCGCCCCGGCATCCAGGTAGACCAGTGGTTCAACCGCGACGATGCCGAGGCGGCGATCGCGCGCGAGCGTTATGACCTGGTGGTGCTGGACATTGAACTGGGTCGCGAGCGCCACGCCGGCGTCGCGATCATCAACGCCATCAACAAGCGCCATGCCACGCCGGTGCTGGTCGTGTCGGCCATGCCGGCAGCCATCTACCGCTCGATCATGAAAGCGCTGGATGCCTGGGATTACCTGCAAAAGACCACCTTCGAAGAAGCGGATTTCATCGACACCTTCCTTGAAATCCTGCGCGCTGCCAAGGACAGCAAGCCAGCCGCGCCGGCCAGCGAGCTGGCGATGGATCCGCTGCGTCAGCGCACGCCCACCTGGCGCGGCCAGCGCATTAACCTGCCGCTGACCGCGCAGCGCATCCTGGCGGCCCTGTTCGAGCGGCGCGGCCAGGTGGTGTCCTATGAAGACCTGTTCGAAGTGGTGAAGAGTGGCCGCAACCGCGACAATATCCGCAAACACGTGAGCACCATCCGCGACGCCTTCCGCGAAATCGATCCGGCCTTCGAGTGCATCGAGAACATCCCGATGCGCGGGTTCCGCTGGACCGACCAGGCATGAATCCCCTCTCCCTGCTGACGCCTTACCGCCTGCGCATCGTCCTGCGCATGGCCTTTCCGCTGCTGGCCATAGCGACAGTGGCCTTGGCGGTCTCCGTGCTGCAGCAGGAAAAACAGCTCAGCTACCAGGCTTACGAGAATTCCTTCTACAAGACGCGCGAGCAGATCGCCGCCACGCTGCGCCATCCAACCGGCCAGCTCGCGCTGCTGAATCCCGCTGCGGGCCGGAACCCCGGCCTGCATCCGGTGCTGCTGCCTTATCCTGCTCTGGATTTCGACGACCAGTCCAAGGTCCAGCAAGCGATCTCCATGGCCGGCTGTGCCGCGCAGTACGGCGATAAAGGCACGCTATGCGCCGGCATCGGCAGCAACCCATGGGCTGGCGGCTTTGTTTACGTGGCCGGTACTTTCAATAGTCCGCCGCTGGCAGCGCACCCAATGCGCGAAGAATCGATCGACCAGGCACATCGCGTTGAGGTGAAAGTGAGCCTGCGCGGGCAGGAATACCACTGGATCGCCCCTTTCGAACAAACCGGCGACCCGGCCCACGGAGGCATACGCGGCCGCCTGACCGGCTACACCGCTGCCGATGCCGGCCAGCCGCGCGCTCGTCCCGTCAAGGATTTCCGCGGCTGGATCTGGCAAAGCCCGGTGTGTGTTCCAGAGGGCGCCCCGGATTGCATGCACAGCTCCTTCTTCTCGGTGCGGCTGCCGGTGGGCGTGCTGCAAGACGCCCTGTTCGCCAAGTCCCGGCCTGCCTGGCCGCCGGAAGACCTGGCCAATATCAATGTCAGCGTGGCCGTGCTGCCGCCGGGCGACGGACCTGCCCTGTTCGACACGGCGCGCGATCAGCCAACGCCCTTGTTCTCGCTGCACGACCTGCAGTCGCTGCTGCTGCCGGGTGAAACCCTGCGCATCCGTACTGCCCAGGGCAAGGAAGTGCTGTCGCTGTCAGCGGCCAGCAGCAACAGCGATCAAAGCTGGCATGCCCTGCTTACGCTGGTGCGCCACTTGCCGGTCGATACCACCGTCAAGGCACTGCAAACGCGTACCAGCGTGCCTACCCCGCTCGGCAATTTCGAGATCGAGTTGAGCGGCGATGCGCGCAGCGTCAGCGATACCTTGAGCGTGGTGGCGACCCGCGTGTCCTGGTTTGTCGGCGCCATCCTGGGCGCGCTGCTGGTCGCCTGGCTGGTAGTGGAAGCCGGCATTATCCGCCCGATCAGCATCCTGACTAAACGGGCCGACAAGGTGGCGCGCTCGGTCAAGACCGCCGGCGCTCTCGATGAATTCGACCTGTCGGACCTGCGTGGCCGCGACGAACTCGGCGTGCTGGCCAACTGCCTGCACGACCTGCTGCGCCGCGTCCGTGAAGATGTGGAGAAGGAAGCAATTCGCGCAGAACAGGAACGCGACATGTGGCACGCAGTCGGCCATGAAATCATGTCACCGCTTCAATCGCTGATGGCGCTGCACGGTGGCGAGCATGACCCCAGCGGTCGCTATATTCACCGCATGCAGCAAGCCGTGCGCGTACTGTACGGACAGGCGTCGCCCAGCGAGGCGTTCCAGTCCACCACGCTGCAGCTCGAGACCCTGGACCTGGACGCTTTCCTGGGCGAAGTTGCAGCCAACGCACCTTGCGTCGGCATTGCCGATGTGCGCTTTGAAGGCGGAACGCCGACATTGGTTCGCGCCGATCCCTACTCGCTGGAAGACGTGGTGGCTCACATCCTGAACAACGCCAACCGCCACCGCAAGCCAGGCACGCCGATCATCATGACGCTCACCACCGACGAGCGTGCCGCCAGCCTCGCGATCCGCAACGAAGGCGACTCAATCGCCCCGGAGCTGATCGACAAAGTATTCGAATACGGCGTCTCGGGCCAGGAAGAAGGCGCCAACCGTGGCCAAGGCCTGTTCGTCGTGAAAACCTATATGGCCAAGATGGGCGGCACCGTCGCGGTGCGCAATGTCGCTGGCGGCGTTGAATTCACGCTCACTCTGCATACTGGAGCGTGAAAGCTTCAAGCAAGGACCGCGTCCTTCGAAACCGGTAAACCAGGGCCTGACCCAAGGGTCAGACCCGCCTGTTCAGGCGTCAGGGTTCTGGTTCTAGCCTTTGACGTTCGACGAAGATCAACAGCGCACAACCAACACCGTCTGCCGGTTTTAGAAAAGCAAAAAGCCCACTAACACACGTTAGCGGGCTTTTTTAATAAGAGCCTGACGATAACCTACTTTCACACTGGTTGCAGCACTATCATCGGCGCAGAGTCGTTTCACGGTCCTGTTCGGGATGGGAAGGGGTGGGACCGACTTGCTATGGTCATCAGGCATGACTTGTCAACAATCCGGGAAGAAGTAAAGTTGGGTAGTGTTCTCAAACACTGTAAGTGCTACATAACCGTCAAGGTTATAGGGACAAGCCGTACGGGCAATTAGTATCAGTTAGCTTAATGCATTACTGCACTTCCACACCTGACCTATCAACGTCCTGGTCTCGAACGACCCTTCAAGGAGCTCAAGGCT
>CBHREK010000001.1:0-180752 GCA_966077345.1 uncultured Duganella sp. | reverse complement strand
GCCGTCTCCGAAAGGTGATCCGGCGGCGCCGCTGAAGGCGCTCATCTTCGATTCGTGGTACGACGCGTATCGCGGCGTCATCATCCTGACGCGCGTGATCGACGGCGTCATGCGGTCGGGACAGAAGATCCGGTTCATGGCCGCCGGGCAGGAATACGTCGTCGAGCAGGTCGGCACCTTTTCGCCGAAGCCGCTGGTCGTCGACGAACTCGGGGTGGGTGAGGTGGGATTCGTGTTTGCCGGCATCAAGACCGTCGGCGACGCGAAGATCGGCGACACGATCACCGACGCGGCCACCCCGACGTCGGAGCCGTTCCCGGGCTTCAAGGAAATGAAGCCGATGGTCTTCGCCGGGCTCTATCCCGTCGAAGGCAGCGAGTACCCGGAGCTGCGCGACGCGCTCGAGAAGCTGCGGCTGAACGATGCCTCGTTCTTCTTCGAGCCGGAGACGTCCGCCGCGCTCGGCTTCGGCTTCCGCTGCGGCTTCCTCGGCCTGCTGCACATGGAAATCGTGCAGGAGCGCCTGGAGCGCGAGTTCGACCAGGACCTGATCACCACCGCACCGACCGTGGTGTATGAGGTCGAGAAGCGCGACGGCACCGTGATCCACGTCGACAACCCGTCGCGCATGCCGGACCCGAGCCACATCAATGAAGTGCGCGAGCCGATCGTGACCGTCAACCTGTACATGCCGCAAGAGTATGTCGGTTCCGTGATCACCCTGTGCATCGCCAAGCGCGGCATCCAGATGGACATGGCTTACCACGGCCGCCAGGTGAAGCTGGTGTACGAGATGCCGATGGCCGAAATCGTGCTGGACTTCTTCGACAAGCTGAAGTCGACCTCGCGCGGCTACGCCTCGATG
Organism: uncultured Duganella sp.; assembly: GCA_966077345.1. GTDB lineage: Bacteria > Pseudomonadota > Gammaproteobacteria > Burkholderiales > Burkholderiaceae_D > Rugamonas. Next base: position 179,887 of record CBHREK010000001.1, on the reverse strand, counting down.
GACTACGAGTTCAAGGAAAACCGCGCCGCCGACGTGGTCAAGGTCGACATGCTGATCAACAGCGAAAAGGTCGACGCGCTGGCCATCATCGTGCACCGCGCCAATGCGCCGTACCGCGGCCGCGCCGTGGCGGCCAAGATGCGCGAACTGATCCCGCGCCAGATGTTCGACGTGGCGATCCAGGCGGCCATCGGATCCAACATCATCTCGCGTGAAAACGTGAAGGCGATGCGCAAGAACGTGCTGGCCAAGTGCTACGGCGGCGACATCACCCGTAAGAAGAAACTGCTCGAGAAGCAGAAAGCAGGTAAGAAGCGCATGAAGCAAGTGGGCTCCGTGGAGATCCCGCAAGAGGCGTTCCTGGCAATCCTTCAAGTGGAAGAGAAATGACACTGCAATCCATCCTGGGCAATTTCGCTTTAATCCTGTTCGTCCTGATGGTGGTGACGGGGATCATCTGGGTCCTCGACCTGGTGGTGTTCTCCAAGCAGCGCCGCGCTGCCGCCAACAAGGCCCTGGTCGAATACGACGAGCGCATGGCGCGCTCGGCCGCCAACGGCATCCGCATGGACGAGCAGGGCAATGCCCGTTCCAAGCTGGAAGCGGACATCCTGCGCCAGCCAACGTGGATCGAATATTCGGGCAGCTTCTTCCCGGTGATTGCGCTGGTGTTCTTCCTGCGGTCCTTCCTGTGGGAGCCGTTCAAGATCCCTTCCTCGTCGATGGTGCCGACCCTGCTGGTGGGCGACCTGATCCTGGTGAACAAATACACCTATGGCATCCGCCTGCCTATCCTCAACAAGAAGGTGGTGCAGGTGAATGATCCACAGCGCGGCGACGTGATGGTGTTCAAGTACCCGAAGGACATGAGCCAGGATTACATCAAGCGGGTGATCGGCGTGCCGGGTGATAAAATTGTTTATCAAAACAAGCGCTTAACGGTGAATGGCCAGGTTGTTGGCTACACGCCGATGGAGGACTACCTGGAAGAGGGCACTCTTACATACCAGAAACAGTTCACCGAGCAGCTTGGCAACGTGCAGCACCGCATCCTGAACAATGAGAAGGCGCCGCCGGTCCTGATTGGCCAGGTGGACGACAATTACCCGCACCGCGAGGCATGCACTTACAACTACGAAGGGTTCTCGTGTGTAGTTCCTGAAGGAAATTACTTTATGATGGGCGACAATCGGGACAATAGTGCCGACAGCCGTATCTGGGGTTTCGTACCGGACAAAAATATCGTGGGCAAAGCCTTCTTTGTCTGGATGAACCTGGGTAATTTCAATTTCGATCGTCTTGGCGGCATCCGCTAAGCAGACAGGGGAGAACAGAACTTATGCGCAAGCAGCGTGAACGTGGTATTAGCCTGATTGGCCTGATTATTGTCATCGCAATCCTGGGCGTCATTGGGTTGATCGGTGCCCAGGTACTTCCGACCTACATTGAGTACCGTGCCATCGTGGGTGCAATCGAGCGCGCCAAACGGGAAGGCGGCGAATCCGCAGCCGGTATCCAGGAATCCTTCGTCAAGAGTGCGGAAGTTGGTTATATCTCGTCGATTACCGCGCGCGACCTGCAAATCGAACGCAATGGCGCTGAATTCGAGATCAGCTTCGCATATGAGAAGAAAATACCTTTGGTTGGCCCAGCCAGTCTCCTGATGGAGTACGAGGGCACGACAGCAAAGGCCGGCGCAAAGAAGAAGGTTGAACAATAAGTGATGAATTTACAGTTATTGCAAACGAGGTTGGGCTACACGTTCCAGGATGCTGGATTGCTCCAGCAGGCCCTGACGCACCGTAGCCACAGCAGTTTGCATAACGAACGGCTGGAATTCCTCGGCGACTCGATCCTGAACTGCGTGGTCGCCTCCATCCTGTACGAACGTTTCAATTCCCTCGACGAGGGCGACCTGTCGCGCGTGCGCGCCAACCTGGTCAAGCAGCAATCCCTGTTCGAAATCGCCCAGAAGCTGGAGCTGTCGCAGTTCTTGCGCCTGGGCGAGGGGGAGCTGAAGTCGGGCGGTTTCCGCCGCCCATCGATTTTGGCCGATACGCTGGAAGCCCTGCTGGGCGCCATCTACCTCGATGGCAGTTTCGACCAGGCCGCGGCCGTGATCCGCGCCTTCTACATCCCGATCCTGGACTCGGTGGACCCGCAGACCCTGGGCAAGGATGCCAAGACCCTGCTGCAGGAATTCCTGCAATCGAAGAAGATCTCCCTGCCGCTGTACAACGTGGTCGCCACCCATGGCGCTGCCCACAGCCAGGAATTCGAGATCGAGTGCCTGGTGCCGAAGCTGGGCATCCAGGTGTTCGGGCGTGGCGGCAGCCGCCGTGCCGGCGAGCAGGCCGCCGCCAAGCTGGCGCTGGAAGTCGCCGAGGAAGCGCTGAAGAAGGCGCCATCGGCTGGCCGCAAGCCGCGCCAGCGCTCGGCCCAGCTCAAGCTGGCCGGCATCGCCACGGTCCAGGGCGAAACGGCGGCGGACAAGAAGCTCGCCAAACAATAACTGAATTGAGTTTGCATCATGACTAGTGCACCTACTCCCGCCGGCTTCCGCTGCGGTTACATCGCCATTGTCGGCCGCCCGAACGTCGGCAAGTCGACCCTGATGAATACGCTGATCGGCGCCAAGGTCAGCATCACTTCGCGCAAGGCGCAGACCACGCGCCACCGGATCACCGGCATCCAGACTGTCAGTGACGCGCAGTTCATTTACGTCGATACGCCGGGCTTCCAGACCCGCCATTCGAACGCGCTGAACAAGACGCTGAACAAGACGGTCACCAATACGCTGGAATCGTCGGACCTGATCCTGTACATCGTGGAAGCGGGCACCTTCGGCCAGGCCGACCAGCAAGTGATGGACCTGCTGCCAAAGAACGTGCCGGTGATCCTGGTGATCAACAAGTCCGACCGCGTGAAAGACAAGGCCGTGCTGATGCCGTTTGCGCAGCAGGTTGCCGAGAAGTTCCAGTTCACCGCGATCGTGCCGGTCAGCGCCAAGCTGCGCTTCCAGCTCGATGGCCTGCAAAACGAGATCAAGAAATACTTGCCGGAGAACGAGCCGATCTTCGGCGAAGACGACATCACCGACCGCAGCGAGAAATTCCTGGCGTCCGAAATCGTGCGCGAAAAGCTGTTCCGCTTTGTCGGCGACGAACTGCCTTACACCAGCACCGTGCTGATCGAGAAATTCGAACAGGAAGGCAACCTGCGCCGCATCTTCGCCGCCATCCTGGTCGAGCGCGACAGCCACAAGTCCATGATCATCGGTAACAAGGGTGCGCGCCTGAAGGAAGTCAGCAGCCAGGCCCGCCTGGACATGGAAAAGCTGTTCGGCGGCCCGGTCTACCTCGAGATCTGGGTGAAAGTGAAATCCGGCTGGGCCGACAACGAAGCCGGCCTGCGCGCATACGGCTACGAGTAATGCCTGTTACAACAGCCGAGCCCGTGTCAACCTTGGGGTCAGGCCCCAGCCGGGACACGAGCACGGCCGTACCAGCCCCGCCGGCGCAAAAGCGCCGCGCGCCGGGGCAGCAGCGTACCGTCGGCACCCGCGTGACGGGCCAGCCGGCGTTCGTGCTGCACTCCTATCCGTACAAGGAAACCTCGCTCATCGTCGAGCTGTTCACGCGCGACTACGGCCGCGTGGCGCTGATCGCGAAGGGCGCCAAGCGTCCGCATTCCCAGTTGCGCGGCGTGCTGCAAACCTTCCAGCCGCTGACGACCGGCTGGACTGGCAAGAACGAGCTGCGCACGCTGACCGATGCCGATTGGGTCGGCGGCATGCTGCCCCTTGAAAAGACCGCGCTGCTGTGCGGCTTCTACCTGAATGAACTGCTGGTCAAGCTGACTGCGCGCGATGACGCGCACGCCAAGCTGTTCGACCATTACGTCTCCACCCTCAACCAGCTGGCCCACAACGAACCGGCGCCGATCGTGCTGCGCAAGTTCGAAATGGCGCTGCTGAAGGAAACCGGCGTGGCGGCCGACCTGACGCGCTGCACCGCCACGCGCACGAAAGTCCTGGCCGATGTACATTATGTGGTGGATCCGGATCGCGGCCCGCGCCCGGAACGCGACGAGGACATGGCGCCGCGCGTGGCCGGCAAAACCCTGCTGGACATGGAGCGCGAGGATTACACGGATCCTGCCACGCAGGCGCAGAGCAAGCAGTTGATGCGCTACCTGTTGTCCTGGCACCTTGGCGGCGCGCCATTGAATACGCGCCAGATATTGATCGATTTGCTGCAACTTTAAGAAAAGAATATGAGCTTCCTGTCTCCCTCCGGCACTGTTATCGACCTTGGCGTGAACATCGACCACGTCGCCACGCTGCGCAATGCGCGCGGCACCGTGTATCCGGACCCGATCCGCGCGGCACTGCTGGCCGAACAGGCCGGCGCCGACTGCATCACCCTGCACCTGCGCGAAGACCGCCGCCACATCAAGGATGCCGACGTGATCGCCCTGGCGCCGCAGCTGGTGACGCGCATGAACCTGGAGGCGGCCGTGACGCAGGAAATGATCGATTTCGCTTGCCGCATCAAGCCGGCCGACGTATGCCTGGTGCCCGAGAAGCGCACCGAGATCACCACCGAGGGCGGCCTGGACGTCGTCCGCTTCTACAAGGAAGTGGAAGCCGCCGTCAAGCAGCTGCAAGGGGAGGGCATCCGCGTGTCCTTGTTCATCGATGCCGATGAAGAGCAGATCAAGGCCGCCGCAGCCGTTGGCGCGCCGGTGATCGAGTTGCACACCGGCGCCTACGCCGATGCCGAGGGCGAAGCTCAGGCGCGCGAGCTGGCCCGCGTCAAGAATGGCGTGCGCTGGGGCGTGCAGAATGGCCTGAAGGTCAACGCCGGCCATGGCCTGCATTACACCAACGTCCAGGCGATCGCCGCGATTCCTGAAATCGCGGAACTGAATATCGGCCACGCCATCGTTGCGCACTCGATCTTCGCCGGCTGGGAAAATGCCGTGCGCGAGATGAAGGCGATCATGGTGTCGACCCGCCTGGGCGCAAAATGATCTACGGGATCGGGACGGACGTCAGCAAAGTGCCCCGCATAGCCGCCGCGCTGGAGCGCAGCGGCGAGCGCTTTGCACGCAAGATCCTCGGTCCGGAAGAATTCGCGGTCTACCAGGAGCGCTGCGCCCGCAGCCCGCTGCGCGGCGTGCGCTACGCCGCCACACGTTTCGCCGCCAAGGAAGCGTTCTCCAAGGCGCTTGGCCTGGGCCTGCGCCCGCCGATGACCTGGCACACGGCGCAATTGCTCAATGATGATTTGGGCAAGCCGTATATGGCGTGCAGCGGTGCCCTGGGCGAATTCATGTTGCAGAACGCGCTGGTCGCCCATATCTCCGTGAGCGATGAAGAGGATTACGCGGTCGCCTACGCGATCGTCGAGCGAGCGAATGACTGAAGAAACCCAAGACCCGCGTGAACAGGTGCTGGCCACCGTTGCCAAGCTGCCAAACCTGCCCGGCGTGTACCGCTACTTCGACGCCGAAGACAAGGTTCTGTATGTGGGCAAGGCGCGCGACCTGAAAAAGCGCGTGTCGAGCTACTTCCAGAAGAACCTTTCGAGCCCGCGCATCGCGCTGATGGTCGAGCGCATCGCGCGCCTGGAAACCACGGTAACGCGCAGCGAAGCCGAAGCCCTGATCCTGGAAAACAACCTGATCAAGGCCCTGCAGCCGCGCTACAACATCCTGTTCCGCGACGATAAGAGCTATCCCTACCTGAAGATCACCGGCGACGAGATCCCGCGCATGGTGTATTACCGCGGTGCGGTGGACCGCAAGCACCAGTATTTCGGCCCGTTTCCGTCCTCGTGGGCGGTGAAGGAGTCGATGCAGATCCTGCAAAAGGTTTTCATGTTGCGCACCTGCGAGGACAGCGTGTACATGAACCGCACGCGCCCCTGCCTGCTGCACCAGATCGGCCGCTGCAGCGCTCCCTGCGTCAAGCTGATCGCGCCCGAGGATTACCGCAATGACGTCAACAACGCGGCGCGCTTCCTGCGTGGCCGGCAGACGGAGGTGCTGGAGGAGCTGGAGCAGAAGATGCTCGCCTACGCCACCGAGCTCAAATTCGAGCAGGCGGCCGTGGTGCGCAACCGCATCCAGTCGCTGTCCAAGGTGCTGCACCAGCAATCGATGGAAACCACCGGCGACCAGGACGTCGATATCCTGGCCGTGGTGGTGCAGGGCGGCCGCGCCTGCGTCAACCTGGCCATGGTGCGCGGCGGCCGCCACCTGGGCGACCGGGCCTACTTCCCGACCCACGTAGTGGACGCCGAAGTGGTGGCCGAACGTCCGATCGAACAGGAAGTGCTGGCCGCCTTCCTGGTACAGCATTACACCGAGAAGTCGATTCCCGGCACCCTGATCCTGAATATCGAATTCGACCAGCCGGAACTGATCCTGGCGCTGCAGGAGCAATGCGGCCACCGCATCCACCTGATTTTCCAGCCGCAAGGCCAGCGCCGCCAGTGGCAGGAGCTGGCGCAGAAGGGCGCCGAGATCTCGCTGGCGCGGCTGCTGTCCGAACAAGGCTCGCAGCAAGCCCGCACCCGCGCCCTGGCCGAAGTGCTTGGGCTGGAAAACGAAGACCTCGACACCCTGCGCGTGGAATGTTTCGACATTTCGCACACGGCCGGCGAGGCGACGCAGGCGTCCTGCGTGGTGTTCCACCATCACCAGATGCAGAACGGCGAGTACCGCCGCTACAACATCAACGACATCACGCCGGGCGACGATTACGCCGCCATGCGACAGGTGCTGACGCGCCGCTACGAAAAGGTGGCTGGCGGCGATGGCGTGATGCCCGACGTGGTGCTGATCGACGGCGGCAAGGGCCAGGTCGAAATGGCGCGCCAGGTCTTCGTTGAGCTGGGGCTGGACATCAGCCTGATCGTCGGCGTGGCGAAAGGCGAGGGCAGGCGTGTCGGCCTGGAGACACTGGTCTTTGTCGACGGCCGCGAACCGCAGGAGCTGGGCAAGGAATCCGCGGCACTGATGCTGGTCGCCATGATCCGCGACGAAGCGCACCGTTTTGCCATCACCGGCATGCGTGCCAAGCGCGCCAAGGCGCGCCAGACCTCGCGCCTGGAGGAGATTGAGGGCATCGGCGCCAAGCGCCGGCAGAAGCTTTTATCGCGCTTTGGCGGGTTGAAAGGCGTGATGAACGCCAGTATCGAGGACTTGAAGTCGGTGGAGGGAATTTCCGATACCCTGGCTGAAGAGATCTATCGCCAGCTCCACTGAAAACCGGTAAACCAGGGTACGACCCTTTGCCGGATGGCCGTCCCGTCGGACCCAGGTTTACCGGTTTTCGCAGTCAAATTGGCTTTGATCGCGCCGCCGTTATACACTAGCGGCGCGTCATTACAATTCTTATACACCGCATATGCCTTTCAACATCCCGATCCTTCTGACCTGGTTGCGTGTAGCGCTGATTCCCCTGGTCGTAGGCGTGTTCTACCTCCCCGTCACCTGGCTTACCCCGCACGAACGCAACCTGGCCGCCACGCTGATTTTCATCGTCGCCGCCGTCACCGACTGGTTCGACGGCTTCCTGGCGCGCCGCTGGAACCAGACTTCGGCCTTCGGCGCCTTCCTCGACCCCGTGGCCGACAAGCTGATGGTGGCAGGCGCCTTGCTGGTGCTGCTGAACCTGGACGGCGGCCGCTGCCACCCGATCGTCGCCTTCATCATCATCGGCCGCGAAATCACCATTTCCGCCCTGCGCGAGTGGATGGCCCAGATTGGCGCCTCGAAATCGGTCGCGGTCAGCTCGATCGGCAAGATCAAGACGGCGGCGCAAATGAGCGCCATCCCCATGCTGCTGTACTACGACGTGCTGTGGGGCGCGATCGATACCCGTTTCTGGGGCGACCTGCTGCTGTGGCTGGCAAGCGTGCTGACCGTGTGGTCCATGTTCTACTACCTGAAGAAGGCATGGCCCATGATCAAGGAACGTTCCGGCTCGTTATCGTAAATAACAATATTGCCCCTTGACAGCGTCTTTGGATCATCTATAATGCTGGCCTGCTGTTGATGACGACGCAGCGATGCGAAGCGGGAGTAGCTCAGTTGGTAGAGCGCAACCTTGCCAAGGTTGAGGTCGAGAGTTCGAGACTCTTCTCCCGCTCCAAAAAGTCATCGGCAACAAAGTAGTAAAGAAGCGGTAATAATCGCACTGGAAATATGAGAATGTTTCTGCGATAATGCGGTTCCTCTGAAATGCGGGAGTAGCTCAGTTGGTAGAGCGCAACCTTGCCAAGGTTGAGGTCGAGAGTTCGAGACTCTTCTCCCGCTCCAGTTCACTGGAGCAGCAGTAGTAAAATGAAATAACTCCATGCGGGAGTAGCTCAGTTGGTAGAGCGCAACCTTGCCAAGGTTGAGGTCGAGAGTTCGAGACTCTTCTCCCGCTCCAAGTTTTTCAAACCCATGCGGGAATAGCTCAGTTGGTAGAGCGCAACCTTGCCAAGGTTGAGGTCGAGAGTTCGAGACTCTTTTCCCGCTCCAGAATTCTTAGAAAGAACCAGGCCTCGCCGGTTGTTTCTTCCAGCCTTACGGCGGGGTAGCAAAGTGGTTATGCAGCGGCCTGCAAAGCCGTGTACGCCGGTTCGATTCCGGCCCTCGCCTCCAAAAAATGAAAAATCCTCGCCTCGGCGGGGATTTTTCATTTGCGGCTTCGATTTTTGCGTAAATCACACAATTGGCGAGATAGTCATGGAAAAGCCAGTCAAGACTCCCAAACAAGCATTTAAGTTAATGATTGAAACCTGGCGCAGGGCAGGGAGCTTCTTTGCCAGCATCGAAGTCTGGCTGATGGTGCTGGTTGCTGCCGCCATGGTCGGAGGCGTATTCCTCGCCGCGATGGGCGATGCCCGCAGCCTGTTGGCAGTTGGATTCTCGGTTGGCTACCTGGTGCTGCGGCCAGTGCTGCATGCCAAGGGAATCCTGAGCTGGCCATTCCTGTAAGCCCGCAAACTGCCGGGCTATTCCTTGAGGATCAGTTCACCGTGAGTTTACCGGTGCCTGCATTGCTCAGGACCGACGCCTTCACCGCCGAAGCATCCAACGGCGTGACCGAGTATGGCAGGCTCCAGCCGACCTGGTTGCTGAAGCTGCAGCTGGTCGACAGGTTGAGTGCTCCACCGTTCAACAGCGAGCCCGCATCCGTGATCGCGCCGGTCAGGCTGGATGAGCCCGGATTGGTCACGACGTTCGGGCAGCTGGTGGCGCCGGCAATATCAAAGGCGTTGTTCTGCGAAATGATCTTTGCCTTGTAAGCGACGCCGATGCTGTAGTGATGCGGATAGACCGCGTGCGAACGGGAGCCTTCGAAGTAGTTGTTATACACGTGCACTTTGCCGAAGCGCACGCGCGGCCCACGTTCTGCCACGTTCAGGAAGTGATTGTTGTGGAAAGTCACGGTGAGGTGGCCGTCGTCGGTTGTCTTGCTGTCAGAAGAACCGATCAGGTTGTTCTTCTGGTGCAGCTCGAAGCGGTTGTTCGACACGGTGACATAGTCCGAGCCATTCTTCACGTCCAGCGCTCCATCGTGGCATTGCTTGACCTTGCCGTTTTCGATAGCGAGCTTGTCGTCGGTGACTGGCGCGTCGGTAAACACATTGTGGTCGACCCAGACGTTGTGCGAGTTCGAAATGGTGATGCCGTCGTACTCCGAATTCCAGTTGCCGCTGCTGCCGTCGTTCGGGTCCCAGACAGGGTAGAGCGAACATGGGTTCTGGATAGTGAGGTTGCGCACGATGACGTTCTGCACGCCGTTCAGGACGATGTTGCCGTTCACCAGGCGGGCGTCGCTGCCAACGCCGATCAAGGTGGTGTTGCTGCCCGGCTTGATCTGCAGGCGCAGGCCTTCATCGGTGGAGCTGGTGAATGGGCCGCCGTTATCGGCTGCAGCCATGTCGATGGTGCCCTGCATCTTGATGATCTTCGGATTGTCGCCTTGCGCCTTGAGCGCGGCAACCAGCTGCGAGCCGCTGTTGACCAGATAGATGGCCGACGCCGGTGCAGCAGCGCCGCCGGTGGTGCCGCCGCCTTGTCCGGCCCAGCCGGTTGATGGCGCTGCTTCCTTGGTGGCGTCAGTGGTCGGCGTGGGAGTTGGCGTTGGCGTTGGTGTCGGCGTCGGGTCTGTGCTGGCCAGCGGGCCGATTGCGCACTTCTTGGCCAGGCCGGGGTAGGGATCGCTGCCGAAGGTGCTGGTGCTGCACAGGATGTCGCCCGAGAAGGTCTTGATTACCCATTTATCCTTGATTCCGTAGGACACCGAGCGGCTGCTGGTACCTACCTTGCACGTGCCGCCCTCATCGGCACATTTGGAATATCCACTCGGCCAGTCGACTGCGTACGAGCTGGCCGAATAGATCAACATCAGGGCACCGCAAATGAAGCTTTTCTTCATGGTTCAGTATCTCCAGACTTTGTTATAGGAACGACATAAAGTTACAACCCCAACCACTCCATGTCGTCAGACATCCTACCACGTAAACCAGAAGTTGCAATAGTGCATTAAATTCATCCACTGAAAATCACTATGCCCTATAGCAGAGCGTTGTATTCGATGGGTGGGTTGTATGACAACCTGTTGGCGCAAATCGCTTAGACTGTCCACCCCAGTTACTTTCGGAGCGGCCAATGGCTAAAACACTCAAAGCGGGCATCGTCGGTTATGGCTTTGCGACCAAAACTTTCCATGCGCCACTGATCTCGGCGGTGCCTGGCCTCGAGCTGGCGGCCGTCTCCTCCGGAGATGCGGCCAAGGTCGGCGCCGACTGGCCGGAGTTGCCGGTGTTCGACTCGCCCGAGGCCCTGTTTGCCAGCGAAGAGATCGAACTGGTGGTGATCCCGACGCCGAACGAAACCCACTTTCCGCTCGCAGCGCAGGCGCTTGCTGCCGGCAAGCACGTGGTGGTCGACAAGCCGTTCACCCTGAGCACGGGCGAGGCGCGTGAGCTGATTGCGCTGGCGCGCCGCCACGATCGCCTGCTGTCGGTGTTTCACAACCGCCGCTGGGATTCCGGCTTCCTCACCTTGCAAGCCGTGCTGCGCGAGGGTTCGCTGGGCCGCGTGACGCATTTCGAATCGCATTTCGATCGTTATCGGCCAAAGGTCCAGCAGCGCTGGCGTGAGTCGGCGAGCCTGGGCGGCGGCTTGTGGTACGACCTCGGCTCGCACTTGCTGGACCAGGCGCTGCAACTGTTCGGCACACCGGAAGCGATCTGGCTCGACACGGCCAGGCAGCGTGATGGCGCGGTTGCGGACGACTGGTTCCACGCGCTACTGCGCTATGGCGAGATGCGCGTGATCCTGCATGGCAGCGCATTGGTGGCCGCTACAGGCCCGCATTTCGCGGTGCACGGCAGCGGCGGCAGCTTCGTCAAGTTTGGCCTCGATCCGCAGGAGGACGCGCTCAAAGCCGGTTTGCAGCCTGGCGCGCCGGGCTGGGGCGCCGATATGAATGTTGGCCGGCTCACGCTCCAAAGCGGCGAGGCGGTCGCCGGGCGGGCGGTGCAATGCGTGCCGGGGGACTACCCCGCTTATTACGCAGCGATCCGGGATGCGATCCGGCTGGGCACCGCCAACCCCGTCCCGGCGGAGCAAGCCTTGCAGGTCATGCAGCTCATTGAGCTCGGCATGGAGAGCGCGAGGGAGGGGCGCCTGCTGCCTGTTAGCGGAAGTGCCGAAACGTCGGTTTGATATCATGAACCAGTTGCGCCTGCCGCATTGACCATCAATTTGCCGAATCACCCGATGTTTGAGAATACCGAACCAACTGCCCCATCGTTTATCAGCCAAATAGGAAAGCCGTTCCTTCGCGACCGCATGCTGCATGTGCTGCTGGCCGTGGCTATCGCACTCTCCATCCTGTCGCCGCATCCGTTTGCGGATTACGTCACCTGGGTCGACTGGCACACGATCGCGACGCTTGCCGGGATGCTGCTGCTGACCATGGGCATCGAGGTCAGCGGCTACCTGGAGCACCTGGGACGCCTCATCATCAATCGGTTGCAGCAAGAGCGTGTATTGGCCATTTTCCTGGTGACAGCATCGACGGTGCTGTCGACCGTCCTCACCAACGACATCGCGCTCTTTATCGTGGTTCCGCTGACAGTTGGGCTCAGGGGTATTAAAAACCTGCCGGTGGGCCGCCTGGTCATCTTTGAAGCGCTGGCAGTGAATGCGGGTTCTTTGCTGACTCCCATTGGCAACCCGCAAAACATCCTGTTGTGGCAGCGCTCGCATTTATCCTTTGCCGACTTCACCTGGCAAATGGCGCCGCTGGCGCTGGCGATCTTTTCGATCTTGCTGGTGGCGACGTGGTTCTGTTTCCCCAAGCAGACCATCCACGCCGAGTTGAAGGACGATGCCGCGTCCTACAGGGCAGGGCTGCTCAGGACGTGCGCGCTGCTCTACCTCGCGTTCTTGGTAGCGGTGGAAATGGGGTATCCAGGCTGGGGGCTGGTTGGCGTGGCGATCGCCGTCCTGCTGTTCTGCCGTGAGATCATTGCAAAAGTCGACTGGTCCCTGATCATGGTGTTCATACTGATGTTCATCGACATTCGCCTGCTGTCGCAATTGCCGTTCATTCAGGGCTGGGCCTCGGGAATTCCCCACTATTCGCAGCTTGAGCTGTATTTATCGGCATTGCTTGGTTCGCAGGTGATCAGCAATGTCCCAGCGACGATCATGCTGGTCCAGTATTCGACGGCTTACAAGGTCATTGCATACGGGGTGAACGCGGGCGGTTTCGGGCTGGCGATCGGCTCACTGGCCAACATCATTGCCTTGCGCATGGCTCCCGAGCGCCGTTTGTGGCTGCGCTTTCACCTGTACTCCTTCCCATTCCTTGTTATCTCGGCGCTGATAGGCTGGGTGCTGCTGGCCTAGTGCCGCGGCTCATTTGGGGGCAAACAGCGCTGCGTGGACTGCCGCGCGTTCGGCCGACTTGTGCTGGAAGGCTTCGCGCGCCGCGACCACTTCCTCCTTATGCGTCATGGCCCAGTCGTACAGCACCTGCAGCGGTTCGAGCAGGCTGCGGCCGAGGGGCGTCAGTTCATATTCCACCCGGGGCGGGATGGTCGGGTACATGGTGCGCTCCACCATGCCGTCCTGTTCCAGGCCTTTCAGCGTCAGCGTCAGCATGCGCTGGGAGATGCCCTCCACGCGGCGCTGGATTTCGTTGTAGCGCAGCGGCTCACCGCGCAGCGTGCCGACCACCATGACCGTCCACTTATCCCCGATCCGGGCCAGGACGTCGGCTACGGACGTGCATGCCGAGTGGTCAACCCCACGCACATCGGTGTTCGTATCGCTCATTTCGGTGCCTCCTTGTATGAAACCTCCATGAGTCTAACATGGCGTCACGAACAATTTGTTCGTTTCACACAGGAGTAGCCCATGAAGATTCTGCACATCGATTCCAGCGTCAACGGCCAGCAATCGGCCAGCCGCCAGGTCACCGCCGCCATTGTGCGCCGCCTGACGCAAGCCGATCCTTTCGCGTCCATCACTTACCGCGACCTGGTTGCCTCGCCGGTGCCGCATCATTCCGAAGGCCGCGCGGGCGACAGCGTGCCGCTGCAGGAATTCCTGGCGGCGGATGTGGTGGTGATCGGGGCACCGATGTACAACTTTTCCGTCCCGAGCCAGCTGAAGGCGTGGATCGACACCCTGGCGGTGGCTGACTTGACGTTCAGCTACGGCGCCGGCGGTCCGCAAGGCCTGTGCGGCGGCAAACGCATCATCGTTGCTTCGACACGCGGTGGCATCTACAGCGCGCCATCTCCGGCGGCTGCAATGGACCACCAGGAGAGCTTCCTGCGCAGCTTCTTTGCCGGATTCCTTGGCGCTGCCGTCGAATTCGTGCGTGCTGAAGGCATCGGCCTTGGAGAAGAACATCGCCAGCGCGCCATGCAGCAGGCGTTGAACGACGCTGCGGCGCTGCAAGCGGCATAAGGGCAGGTAAGGGAACATGCAATGAAACCATCGCGCCGTATCCTGACCCGAACCCGTGGCATGGGACATGGACCCATCACACGCCTGATGAGCCCTTCCGACCTTGGCCACTACGTCAAGCCCTTCGTGTTCCTCGACATCTTCGATGCCGGCGGCGCGATGCTGCATGCCATGGGCTCCATGCCGCTCCATCCGCATTCCGGCATCGCCACCGTGACCGTGTTCACCGAAGGCCGCATGCGTTTCAACGATCCGCAAGCAGGGAGCGGAACGATCGCCTATGGTGGCGTGGAATGGATGCGCGCGAGCTCCGGCGTCTGGCATGGCAAGGAAATGACCGTCGATGATGTGCCGCGCATCCAGGGCTTCCAGCTTTGGCTGGCCTTGCCGCCCGAACTGGAGAACGCTGAGCCGGTCAGCCGCTACATCGAGGCGCAGGATATGGTGACCGCCGGCCCTGCGCACGTCATTGTCGGTAATTACGGCGGCGCGCAAAGCCCGGTGCCGGCGCCCGCAGGCGTCAACTACCTGCTCGTCACGCTGCTTCCCGGCGAGCGCTGGACCTATCATCCGCCTGCCGGACACAAAGTCGGCTGGCTGGCCGTGGCAAAAGGCCAGCTCGATGCCGGCGGTGCGATCGGCAATGGTGAAATGGTGGTGTTCGAAGAAAGCGAAGACGCTATCGCCCTGGTCGCAGGCGCGGCAGGCGCTGTCTTCGTGTTGGGTTCGGCCGTGCCGCATCCGCACCTGCTGCACCTGGGTTCGTACTCGGTCCACACCTCCGAACAGGCGCTGGAGAAGGGCGAACGGCGCATCGCGGAACTGGCACGCAAGATGCGTGAGGACGGCGATCGGCGCACCGCTGGCGGGACGATTCCCGTCTACCGCTGATCCGGCTTTCAGACGATACGATAGATTTCCCAGCGCGGCGTCGCCGATACGATATTGGGCTCCAGGTCCTTGCTCCATTGCCGGTGGGCTTCAATGGAGCCCAGCTTCTTCCAGGCCTGGTCCAGTTCCGTCAGGTCTTCAACCTGGACTTCGATTTCGACGGTCGATTCAAGCGCGCCAACCGATCCTGTCGTGATGCGGACCTTGTCTGGCGTCCAGCCGATTTGCGAGCCAATGTCGCGCCCCCATGCCTTGACCGCGTCAAGCACGGTTTGTTTGTGGCCGAAACGCGCATCGATATGCCAGCGGGCGATCATCATGGTTTTCTCCTTGACTGCTGAACAGGATCGGTCGACTCTTCCAGCATAGGCGTCTGAAGGGTGCAATGCAAACCGCAAGCCTCGGTCATAATGGCCGGGAGCCAATCCGGATACGCCATAGCCGCTCCACACGTATGCACCTGCTTCGCCTGACATTTGCCGCCTGTCTGATTCTCGCCACTGTACGAGGGGCGTGCGGCGAACTGGTTGTGCTGGTCGACCGCGCGGCCGACATGCCGATGTCGCGCATTGAAGACGGACGCCTGGTCGATGGCGTCCACAAGATGCTGGGCGAAGCCCTGGCGCGCGGCACCGGGCGCGAACTGCGTTTCCTGTTGCTGCCGCGCAAACGGATTGCCAAGGCCTTGCGGGATGGGCAAGCCGATATCCTGTGCGGTTACACGCCGGAGTGGATCGAGGGCGACTTCCTTTGGACCGAACCGGTTTTCACGGCGGAGGAAGTGCTGGTGACGGATGCGAATTATCCGCGGCCCGCCTCGATTGCCGATTTGCGTAGCCAGCCAATCGGCACCATCCTCGGCTACCAGCATCCCGAAATCGAAAAAATTCTTGGAACGGACTTTATTCGTGACGATTCGCCGAACATGGAAACTAACCTCGAAAAGCTTTCCAGGGGGCGGGTGCACCATATCCTCATCGCGCGTGGCGTCCTCGATTATCGCCAGCGCCTGCGCGCGATTCCCTTGAAACTGCATCCGCCGCTTCTGGCGGCAAGCTTTACCACCCGCTGCGCAGTGTCTCGCAAGGGGCGGCTCAGCCTCGAGCTGGCCAACCGGGCGATTGCGGCAGCAGAAAAGGACGGTACGCTTGCGCAAATCATGGCGCGCTTCCGCTGACCGTTGGCATCCTGAGCGTTTCCCGCATGCGTAGCATGACGACCACACCGGAAATGAAGGTGAGGGCGGCTACCGTCCAGACGGCATTGCCGATGCCAAAAGCGTCGGCAACCATCCCTGATAGCAAGGCTCCAGCCGCATAGCCCAGGTCGCGCCACAGGCGGTAGATACCGACTATCGGTGCGCGCGACGCCGGATGCACCACATCACCGATTGCCGCCAGCAAGGTCGGGTAAACCATGGCGGTACCAAGTCCCAGCAGTACAGAGCCGAAGGCAAACCAGGCAAACTGCGACGACACGGCGACTTCCGCGATGCCGGCAGCCTGTATCCACATGCCGGCGACGATCAGCTGCTTGCGGCCTATCCGGTCAGACAGGGCGCCGGTGCCAAGCTGGCACAGGCCCCATACCATGGGATAGATCGCTGCCAGGGCGCCAATCTGTGGCAAGGCCATGCCGTGGGCGGAAAACAGCAAGGGGAACAGGCCCCACGCCATGCCGTCGTTGAGGTTGTTCACCAGGCCGGCCTGGCAGATCGCGGACAGGTTGGCGTCGCGCCAGCTGGTGTGGGCGAACAGTTCGCGTTGCGACAGCTGGGCTGGCCGCGTAGCGCCGGCTTCCTGGCGGGCGTGGCCGCTGGTCTCGCGCACGGCGAAGGCCGACAGCAGCAGGCCGATCGCCACGAAGCCGGCGCCGAGGTAGAAGGGCTGCGGCCGCAGGCCGTAGTTCGCAGCCGCCCAGCCGGTGGCCCAGGCGGCGACGGCTACTGCGAAATAGCCGGCGAATTCATTGATGCCCATGGCAGTGCCGCGCTGGTCCGGCCCGGCCAGGTCGATCTTCATGATGACGGTGGTGGACCAGGTCAGGCCCTGGCTGATGCCGAGCAGCAGGTTGGCTGCCAGTATCCAGTTCCAGCCAGGGGCCCACATCAGCATGAAGGGCACCGGTACCGCCACCAGCCAGCCCGCCACCAGCACTTTCTTGCGGCCCCAGGTTTCGGACCAGCGGCCGGCGAGGTAGTTGGTCAGTGCTTTCGAGATGCCGAAAACGACGATGAAGGCCAGCATGGCGGAATGAGCGGCCAGCGCAAATTCCTGTTCGGCAATGGCGGGCAGGATGCTGCGCTCCATGCCGACCATGGCGCCGACAAAGGCGTTCACCACCACCAGCAGGCTGAATTGCTGCCAGTTGGCGCGCAGTCCCAGTTTCAAGCCATGCATGCTGGATGCCCAAGGTTGGCTGCCACGCAGGCCTCCATGTTCGCAGGCCGCGCCGGGATGCCGGCGGTGGCGGCTTCGACGAATTGCTGCTTGCCCAGCGCGAGCAAGGGATTCCAGCGCCGTTCGAAACCGATCGTTGACGAGGGCTTGCCGGAGATGCCGGCGCCGCATGCACTGCCGGCCGTATGGCCAGGGAAAATTTCCAGGTCATCCGGCAGGCCGAGCAGGCGTTCGTGCAGGCTATGCCAGAGTTGTCCCGCCATTGCGCGTTCTTGTCCGGCGAGGTCGGGACGGCCGACAGCGCCGACGAACAGGGTATCGCCAGTCAGCGCGAACCAGGGCGATTTGCTGCGGCGGTTGTCGCTGACCAGCAGGCAGATGCTGTCTTCAGTATGGCCGGGCGTATGGCGGACTTCAACCCGGGTATTGCCGGCCATGAGCACGTCGCCATCGGAGACGGGCACGAAATCGAAGCCCGCCTTGCCCAGGTTGTTGGCATGGAGCAGGTAGTCGGCGCCAGCAAGATTGGCCAGAGTGCGTCCGCCGGACAGGTGATCGGCGTGGATATGGGTGTCGAAGACCATCACGATATGCACGTCGAGACGGGCTGCCTCGGCCAGGAACCAGGCTTCGTCGCCGGCCAGCACATCGACGGCCACCGCCTTGCCCAAGCCGCCGCAGCCGAAGAAGTAAGAGATTGATGCGTCATCGTTGACTCGCTGCTTGAAGAACATGGCTTGCTCCTAAAAGTTGAGGGCCTGGTCGGCCCATTCGCTCCAGTCGGCCAACTCCTCCAGCGTTCCGCGGTGCGCCCCCGGGACCAGGTCCGAGTTGGCGATATCGCGCGCGTCCATGCAACTGCCGCAGACGCCGACGTCGCTGTTGGCGTTCTCCAGGATCGCCGACAGCGAAGCCGCACCGGGACTGCCCCGGCGCGCGCAGGTGGCGCCATCTCCCATCAGGTAGATGCGTACTGCATTGTGCTGGCGCCTGGCGAGGGCGGCGGCCAGGCGCAAACTGTTATGCACGGCTTCGTGGCCGTCGGGCGAAGCATTCAGGATGAACAGGGTTTTCATAATTGGCTAACATTCTAAGGAATATTGGAATGTAATATAATCGCCAATATGCGAACCGGTCAAGCACCTTGACCGCCGCGCCGGTTTTGCCGACACTCACGCACTATGAGCACCAATCGACATATCAAGGACGCGCTATACGAGCAAGTGGCGCGCATTGCCAAGGCAGCGGCCAGCCCGAAACGGCTGGAACTGATCGAATTGCTGAGCCAATCGCCCAAGACGGTCGAGCACCTGGCGCGCGAGGCGGAAATCAGCGTCAAGCTGGCCAGCGCGCACCTGAAGGAGCTGAAGGGGGCGCGCCTGGTCGACGCGGAACGCCAAGGCCGCTACATCGTGTACCGCGTGGCCAGCGACGAGGTGTCGCGCTTCTGGGTCACGATCCGCCTGCTGGCCGAAGACCGGCTGTTCGAGCTTCAGGAGGCCTTGCGCAAGCTGAGCGCCGCTACCCACGAATGGGTTGGCAACAGCCACAAGGAGCTGCTGTCGAAGGCGCGCAGCGGCGAAGTGGTGGTGATCGACGTGCGTCCGTCCGAGGAATTCGACAGCGGCCATGTACCGTTTGCCCGCTCGATCCCGCTACCGGAGCTCAAGTCACGGCTGGAGGAGCTACCCAAAGACAAGCAGGTGATCGCATATTGCCGCGGTCCGTTCTGCCTGATGTCGGCCGATGCGGTCAAGCTGCTGCGCGCGCAGGGCTTCGATGCCGTTCAGTTGCGCGACGGCGTGGCGGAGTGGTCGGCCTGAGGGCCGGCTGCAGCTGCCAGTTCGCCGCGCGCCTGCCGAATGACGCTGTGCGCGGCAGCCAATCCGAGCACGCTCATGATGGCCGCCACTGCAATGTCAGGCCACGCGGCGCCGGTGCCGAACACGCCGAGCGCTGCCAGCATCACCGCCACGTTGCCAATCGCGTCATTGCGCGTGCATAGCCAGACCGAGCGCATGTTCGCGTCGCCGTTCCGGTCAGCGTAAAGGAGTAGCGCCACGCCCAGGTTCGCGGCCAGGGCCATGGCGCCGATCGCACCCATGGTTGCCGCTGCGGGTACCGCGCCGCCGGCCAGATGCCAGATAGCCTGCCCCAGGACCAAGATGCCGTAGGCGCCCATGGACAACCCCTTGAACAGGGCCGCACGGGGCCGCCAGATTGGCGCCAGGCCCAGCACGAACAGCGAGATGGCGTAGTTGCCGGCATCGCCCAGGAAATCGACCGAGTCCGCCAATAGAGCAACTGACGCGGAGCTCCAGCTGGCGCCAACTTCCACCGCAAACATGGCGGCATTGACGAGCAAGGCGATCCAGAGCACGCGGCGGTAGCGCGGCTCGACGGGCGGTTTCGAACTTGGGCAAGGGGCAGCACAGCAATCGGACATGAAATCCTCCTTTGGAATAGACTTGTCTATTACAGACCCTGTACCTGCTTTAGGGTCAAGGACTTTCGTGAGGCCGCTATGCTGAAAATTGGTGAACTGGCAAGCCAGGCGAGGTGCCAGGTCGAGACGATCCGGTTCTATGAGCGTGAAGGCCTGTTGCCGCCACCGGCGCGCTCCGAGGGTAATTACCGTCTGTATGGGGAGGAGCACGTTGCGCGCCTGCAGTTCATCCGTCATTGCCGTTCGTTCGACATGACCCTGGATGAGATCCGCACCTTGCTGCACTTGCGCGACAGCCCTGCGAAAAACTGCCGTGATGTGGATGAGCTGCTGGATCGCCACATCATGGGCGTCGCGGAGCGTATCGGGCAACTCCAGCAGCTAAAGCACCAGCTGGAGGAACTGCGGGGCGCTTGCGCACATTCGCAATCGACGCGCGAATGCGGCATCCTGCACCGTCTCGACATTGGATCGGCGTAGCCTAGGCTGTAGGCATGGGAGGCGATCAAGCCGGCAAATGAAACCGTCAGGCGGCTGGAAGCTCAGGGCTTTTGCGAACTGGATGACGCCACGCTGGCGGAAGTCGGGCCCTGGCTGCGCTGGTCGCCCGTGCTGTGCACCGTGGTCATGAACATCGGTGTAGTCCTGAAATCGCCATTGGTACTGTGGCTGCTGGCGATGACGGCATTCTTCGGCGCGCTACTGCCGTTCCATCCATTCGACCTGCTGTTTAACTACGGCTTCCGGCACGTGCTGGGCGTGCGCCCATTTCCGCACCAGGGGCCGCAGCGCCGCTTTGCTTGCGGCATGGCGACGTTCCATCACTGATCTACAACGCCTTGCTCGGCTGAATTGCCGGTGCGGCCGGATACAGCCAGCAGAACAGGGCCGTTGCCACTGCCATGCCGGCCAGTTGCGCCAGGATGAAGCCCGGTGCGTCGGCTGGCCGGATGCCGGCAAAGGTGTTGCTGGCGGCGCGGGCCAGCGTCACCGCAGGGTTGGCGAAAGAGGTCGAGGCGGTGAACCAGTAGGCAGCCGTGATATAAGTGGCGACCGCAAATGGCGTGATGGCAGGGCGGCTACGCGAACAGCCGATGATTACGCCGACCAGGCCGAAGGTGGCAATGAACTCGCTCCACCATTGCGCGGGACCGGAGCGCACATGTTCGGATGCGAAAAACAGCGCTTCGCCGAACATGCCGTGCGCGGCGGCGACACCGGCAAAGGCGCCGGCTACCTGCACCGCGATATATGGCAGGACTTCGGCGGTGGGCATGTTGCGCTGCCAGGCTTGCGATAGCGTCACGGCAGGATTGAAGTGCGCGCCGGAGATGGCGCCGAACATCAGGATCAGGGCAACCAGGCCCGCGCCGGTGGCGATGGTGTTGGCCAGCAGTGCGATGGCCACATTGCCGCCGGCGAGGCGTTCGGCCATGATGCCGGAGCCAATTACCACTGCCAGCAGCAGGGCCGTGCCGAGCGCTTCGGCTACCAGGCGTCGTGACAGCGTCATGGCTGCACCTCGCCGATGCGGTCCAGTTCCGCCTTCATGCGTGCCGGGTCTTGCTTCAATTCTTCAAGCGGCAAGGCGAAGAAGGTCTCGATGCGATGGCGCAGGATGCGGTAGGCCTTCATGAACGCGGCGTCGATTTGTTCGTCGGTGCCGGTGGCATGGGCTGGGTCTTCAACGCCCCAATGGGCGCGCGTGACCGGACCGAGGTAGGCTGGGCAGGTTTCGCCGGCGGCGCTGCCGCAGACGGTGATGACGATGTCCGGAATGACCGGCAGGTTGTCCCAGGACTTGCTGTGATAGCCCGCGGTCGAAATGCCTTCCCTTTCCAGCAACGCCAGCGAACGAGGGTGGACATAGCCGGCGGGCTTGCTGCCTGCGCTGATGGCATGCCAGCCGACAGGGGCCAGGTGGTTGAAGGTTGCTTCGCCAAGTATGGAGCGGCAGGAATTTCCGGTGCAGAGAATCAGGACGTTCATGGGTTGCAGCATTTGATGTTGGCGGATGGAGCGCAGCTCTGGCCGCCGCAGCAGTTATCGGTCAGGAAGGAGAGCACGCCGTTCATGGTATCGAAGTTGGCGCTGTAGATGATGAAGCGGCCTTCCTGCTTCGGCTCGATCAAGCCGGCATTGGTCAGCTCTTTCAGGTGGAACGACAGCGAGGAGGGCGCAATGTCCAGCTGTTCGGCGATCTTGCTTGCTGCCAGGCCTTGCGGGCCAACCTGGACCAGCAGGCGGAAAGTATTGAGCCTGGATTCCTGGGCCAGTGCGGCCAGCGCGGCTATGACCGATTTCGTTTCCATTGATTGGGTTCCCGAGGTGGAGTGGCCGGATTATCGCATAACGCTACGACAATTCAAAGATTATCGAAATATGTTGACAGGATGGGCCGGCGAGCGCTAATCTTCGTTCGTCGATTGACGAATGACTTGATGAAGATGACTGGCTGCTGTACCCCCAACCCGAAGATTGACCTTCCGGCACTGGATGCCGACGAGGTGGCAATGCTCTGCAAGGCACTGGCGCACCCTGCACGGGTGCAGTTGCTGCGCTACCTGGCGGCATATGGAGCGTGTTATTTCGGTAGCCTGGCCGATGTGCTGCCGCTGGCGCCATCGACGATCTCGCAGCACGTCACCATCCTCAAGCAGGCAGGGTTGATCCTCGGTTCTTCCGATGAGCAGCGCGTTTGCTATTGCGTCAATCCCGAGCGGCTGGAGCAGTTCAAGCAGCTGATCGGCAGTTTGTAAAAAATTTTTGCCCTTTTATTCGTAATTCGACGAATAGGGAATAAAGCGTAACCTGCCTTCGAAAGGACTGCATCATGACGAAACTGAATGAGCTCCCTGTCGCTGTACTTGGCGCCGGCCCCGTGGGGCTGGCCGCTGCCGCGCACCTCCTGCAGCGTGGCCTGCGCCCCATAATCTTCGAGCGTGGCGACGACGTGGGTGCGAACCTGGACACCTACCGGCACGTACGCCTGTTTTCGCCGTGGCAGTACAACGTCGACAAGGCGGCACGCGAACTGCTGGAGCGCACTGGCTGGCAGGCGCCGGCAGGCGAGGGACTGCCCACCGCTGGCGAACTGCTGGATTCCTACCTTGTGCCGCTATCAAAGCTGCCGCAGCTTGCTGGCGCGCTGAAGCTTGGGCACCGCGTCGTGCAGGTCACGCGGCAGGGCTTCGACAAGGTGAATAGCCGTGGGCGGGAACTGGCGCCATTCCTGATCCGCGTAGCGGGGCCGGATGGCGAGCAGGATTACCTTGCGCGTGCAGTAATCGATGCGAGCGGAACCTGGTCGAATCCGAATCCGCTTGGTGCCAACGGTGTTCCGGCACTCGGTGAAGAGGACCTGCAGCAGCGCATCGCCTATGGCATGCCGGATGTGGCGGGGGCGCAGCGCTCGGAGTATGCAGGCAAGCGCACCCTGGTGGTCGGTGCAGGCCACTCTGCAGCCGGAACCTTGCTGGCGCTGGCGGAACTGGCGGAAGCCGTACCGGGAACCTCCATCGTATGGGCGACACGCGGCGAGCAACTGGCCCGTGTATTTGGTGGCGGCGAAGCCGATGGCCTTCCAGCCCGCGGCCAGCTTGGCCTGCGGCTCAAGGCTTTGCGGGATTCGGGCAAGCTGGAGCTGCACACCAGCTTCCACTTGAACGCGCTGCAAGAGGAGGCCGGCGCCATCATTGTTGTCGGACAAAAGCCTGGCGGCCAGCAAGAGGTGATCGAAAGGATTGACCGCATCGTCGCTGCGACAGGTGCACGCCCCGACCTGGGCTTGACGCGAGAGATGCGCGTTCGCCATGACCCGTGGCTGGAAAGCACAGATGCGCTGGCGCCCTTGATCGATCCGAACGAGCATAGCTGCGGTACCGTGCGGCCACACGGCCACCGCGAACTGGCCCACCCCGAGCCAGGATATTATGCCGTTGGCGCCAAGAGCTACGGCCGCGCCCCGAACTTCCTGATGGCGACCGGATACGAGCAAGTACGTTCGGTGGTTGCGAGCCTGGCTTGCGACATGACGGCCGCCGACGATGTTCAACTGGACCTGCCGGAAACCGGGGTATGCAATACAAGCTTTGCTTATGAAGGCGAGGCAAGGGCGGACAAAGGCTGCTGCGGCGGTCCAGCCCGGGATGCCAGTGCCGCGTGCTGTGCATTGGACGAAGCGGAAAAGGCCAAGGGACAAGCCGGTTGTTCTACGCTGGCGGCCTGCAGCCCGCGCCCGAAAAAAAGTGCATGCTGCGCATGATTCGGGGGAGAGCATGTTGAAGACTATCCTCGCTCGCTGTTTCCTGCCCCTTGCGCTGATGCTGAGCCTCAGCGTGTTCCTGGCTGCCAGGCGATCTGGCGGCAACCTTGAACTGGCGGTCCTCATTCCGAGCGTGTTGATCCTGGTGTCCGCAAGCCTGACGGAACGCCAGATGGCTTACCGGCATGACTGGAAGACAGGGCCGGGCGACCTGCGCACCGACATCACCAGCGCAGCGCTGCTCTTCGCCGTGGTCGATCCGATGTTGAAGTGGCTTTTGCCGCTGCTGGTGCTGGCGCTGGCAGGCAAGGAATGGATGGAGGCTGGAGTTGCCATCTTCCCGACGCACTTGCCCTTTGGCGCCCAGGTCGTGGTTGCCACGTTGCTGGCTGAATTCACTGCTTATTGGTCTCATCGCTTGCATCACCGGCTGCCTTCCCTGTGGTGGCTGCACGCCTTGCACCATGGCAGTGAACGGCTGTACTGGCTGAATAATTTCCGCATTCACCCTTTGAACTACGCCATCAATTACGTGCTTGGCTTTGCGCCGCTACTGTTGATTGGCACGCCGCCGGACGTGCTGCTTGGCTATCTCGCTCTGACCTACCCGGTCCTGATGCTGCAGCATGCCAACCTTCCGTTACGTAGTGGCTGGCTGAATTATGTGTTCAGTACCAATGAAGTTCATCGCTGGCACCATGCCGACAATGCGCTGGAAGGCGATCGGAACTTTGGGCGCGCCCTGGTCCTTTGGGACATGGTTTTCGGCACCTTCCGCTATCGGCCGCAGGGCAACGATCCGGCAGCCGTGGGCCTGTACCGGCCAAGCAGCTACCCGGCCAGGTCGTCGTTTGCGAAGCAGGTGTGGTCCATGTTCATGCCGGGCTGCTGCCGGGCCGCAATCTAAGGGGGGGCTTGTGCAGCTTCGAAAACCGGTTGTCATCCTGGCGTTCACGCAAGTGCTTTCGTGGGGCATGCTGTACTACGCCTTTGGCGTGCTGGCGAGCCGCATCCAGGCGGATCTCGGGCTGAGCGCCAGCCAGGTATTTGGCGCGTTCTCCTGGAGCGTATTGGTGGCGGGGGTGGCGGCGCCGTTGGTCGGGACCTGCATCGACCGTCATGGGGGCCGCTGGATCATGGTGGCGGGTTCTGTTGTCGCCGCGATGGGGCTTTGGCGGCTGGCCGTCGCCAGCTCGTTCCAGGGCTACCTATTGGGCTGGAGCCTGGCCGGCATCGCCATGTCAATGACCTTGTATGAAGCGGCGTTTGCCACTTTGAACCGGTCGCTTGCGAGCGACGCCGGCAAGGCCATTTCGACGGTGACGCTGCTTGGAGGCCTCGCCAGTACGGCCTTCTGGCCGCTGACCGAAGCGCTCGCGGTGCGCGTGGGGTGGCGGGAAACGCTGGAGCTTTATGCGTGCGTTCAGTTGCTTGTCTGTGCGCCAGCCCATTTCCTGCTTGACGGAGCGCGGGTGCATGAGGCGTCCCTGTCGCATCACTGCGGCGTCACGCTGCCGGAGGCGGTACGGCACTCAAAGTTCTGGCTGCTGGCAGCGGCATTCGCGATCAATGCCTTTATATTCGCGGCGCTGTCCGTGCACTTGATCCGCGTCGTGCGAGCCCTGGGGCATTCGATGGAAATGGCGCTGATGCTTGCCGCGCTGGTGGGTCCAATGCAGGTTGCAGGACGCCTCATCGAGCGAACCTGGGCCAGCCGAACGCCGCCAGCCCTCGTCGGCATTTATACGTTTGCTGCGTTGCCCGTCGCCCTGTTTTCCCTTGCCGCATACGGCAACGAGGCATGTGGCGTTGCCGCGTTCTGCCTTCTGTACGGGCTGAGTAACGGCGTGCTGACTATTCTTCGCGGCACCTTGCCGGCTGCGATGTTCGGGCGGCGGCACTACGGGGCGATATCGGGTGCCTTGGCCGCACCGGCTTTGCTGGCCAAAGCCAGTGGACCATTGCTGTTTGCCGTGGTGCTGGACCAGGGCGCGGCGCAACAGGCGCTGGTGCCGCTGATGCTGGTGTCGCTGGCCTCATTTGCCGTTTTCACGCGGGCCATCGGCAAACGCGCAAGCTGGACTGCCGACGCGGCGCTCCATTAGCACGACGTCTCGCCACACTCCATGCAATTGGGCCATCCTTTCGCGCTGCCCGACCTGGCGGAATCCGGCGCGGGCATGCAATGCCAGGCTGGCGGTGTTTTCCGGGAATATGCCCGCCTGCAAAGTCCAGAATCCGTGGCGCTCCGAAGCAGCAACCAGCTCGCGCATCAGGGCGCTGCCTACGCCCTGGCCATGGGCGGTTGGCGCGACGTAGACGCTGACTTCCGCCACCCCGCGGTAGACCGGGCGCGCCGAAATCGCAGCCAGCACCGCCCACCCGACAAGGGCATCGTCCTGTACGGCCACCAGGCGGCATGCCTGCAAATGGTTGGCATCCCATTGCTCCCAAGTGGGCGCTTCGGTCTGGAATGTGGAGTTGCCGCTGGCGATGCCTTCTTGATAGATGCGGCGAACGTCGGCCCAATCCTGCGGGAGCATGGCGCGTAGCGTTAGTTGTGGCATGTGCTTTCCTGTTTTTGTCGGGGATCGTCCAGGGCGGACTTCAACGCCTGCAAGGCATGGTGCAATGCAGCCCGCTGCTCAGGCGGAACGTTGGCCAACACCGTCTCCGAATGACGGTTCAACTGGCGATTCAGTAAGGTTGCGCGGGACTTGCCTTGTGCTGTGAGCATCAACATTACGCTGCGCTTGTCCTGCTCATTGGCCTGCCTGGATACGTTGCCTTCCGATTGCAGTGCCTCGACCGCCCGGCTGATCCAGCCTTTGTCGAGCCCAAGGCGAGCGACAAGGGCTTGTTGCGGAAGGGGACCATCGCGCAGCAGTTCATTGAGAATGTGGCAGCGAACCGTCTGGCCGCCATCCATGCATGCTGCGCGCTCGCGCTGGTCGCGCACGAACAAGCGCACGACCTCGCGGAAAAGCTGCGCAGTGTTTTCTTCGCCGCTCATATCCGGGAATGTTGTTGGTGACAACCAAATTCTAGGGTTTGGCGGTTTAGTTGTCAAACGCAACTATGTGGGCCTTGTTGCGTGAGGGGAAGATTGATAATAGTATATTGTTGTTGAAATAATTCGAGCGCAGGATGAAGGATCCCTATATCTCGCAAGACGCAAAGGAAAACTGGGGCAATAGGGTGCTCAACCTGGGGTCCATTTTCCTGCCCTGGATCTTGATGGCCGCGATTGCGCTGGGCACCCGGCAGCCGCTTGCGCCAACAGTCGCGACTTCGCTGGTCTTTGCTGTCTTCTTTGGTTTAACGGTGGCCGGTGTCGCAATCGGCCTGCACCGCTATTTCACGCACCATGCCTTCAAGACCAGCAGGGTGGTCAAGGTGTGCCTGGGTGTTCTCGGGACCTGGGCGATGCAAGGCGACATTACGCGCTGGGTGTCCGATCACCGGCGGCACCATCGTTTTGCAGACAAACAGTTCGATCCGCATTCACCCTGGTATTCCGACCGAGGGCCGATTTCGAACCGCTTCCTGGGCTGGTTCCACTCGCACACTGGCTGGATGATTTATGGAAGGGTGTCGCAGCCAGCGCGATATGCGCCGGACTGCCTGGCCGATCGCAGCATCGTCATCCTCTCAAAATACTACTGGCTGATCGTCGGCACTGGGCTGGTTTTGCCAGGACTGGTTGGCTATTGGGCTGGTGGGGAAGATGAGTTTTACCGCTGCCTGTTCTGGGCCGGCGCCGCGCGGGTCGCACTGCTGCACCAATTGACCTGGTCGGTTAATTCGTTTGGCCACCTGTTCGGGCAGAAGGTGCCTGGCAGCGATAACGAGGCACGGGACAATATTTTCTTTGCGCTGCTATTGCTTGGCGAGGGCTTGCACAGCCACCACCACTGGCGTCCCACCTCCGCAATGAACGAGCCGAAGCACCTTGATCTTGGCGGATGGATCATTCGCGGGTGGGAAAAGCTCGGCCTGGTCTGGCACCTGCGATAAAGCCGTGCAAGCGTATCTGCTGGATGGAAGCCCGCTTCATGCGGGCTTTTTTTTTGACCCAGATTTGTCTTGTTGACAAGTTTAGGATGGTTGTCCTAATATCGCTTCCATGACAGATAAAACGACACGCGAACGCATTGTTGAAGCGGCCGACTTGCTGTTCTACCAGCAGGGTTATGAGCAGACTTCCTTCAGCAACGTTGCCGAAGCAGTGGGCATCACGCGCGGCAACTTCTACTATCACTTCAAGACGAAGGACGAGATTCTCGATGCGGTAATAGGGCGCCGCCTGGCATCGACCAGCGAAATGCTTGCGGGCTGGGAGCGCAAGGGCGATGGTCCTGAAGACCGGCTGCTTTGCTTCGTCGATATGCTCACAGCGAACCGGGCAAAGATCATGAAATATGGTTGCCCGGTCGGTACGCTTTGTACCGAATTGGCAAAGCTGGATCATCGCTCACGCGACGACGCCAACAAGGTATTCCTGCTATTCCGTTCCTGGTTGCGCAAGCAGTTTGAACTTCTTGGCAAGGCAGGACAGGCCGACGACCTGGCGATGCACTTGCTCGCGCGCAGCCAGGGTGTGGCTACGCTTGCCAATGCATTCCACGATGAAGGGTTTATTCAAAACGAAGTCGCGGCTTTGCGCGACTGGATAAAAGGAGCGAGACCATGTTTGTCGTAACACTGCGTTTTTCAAAGAACAAGAGCCAGGCTGCCCTGCATATGGATGCGCACAAGGCGTGGATACGCAAGGGTGTGGAGGACGGCATTTTCCTGCTGGCGGGAAGCCTGCAGCCGAGTGCGGGCGGCGCCATCATTGCGCACGATATTTCCCTGGCGGAGTTACAGGAACGCGTAGCTTTGGACCCGTTTGTTGCTGAAGGCATCGTCGATGCGGACATTCTTGAAATCACGCCTTCCCTGACCCATGAACGGCTGGCGTTCCTGAGGGCGGAGGTTGCGGCGTGAGCGAGCTGTTTGCCGGTCCGGATGGCGCAGCGCGGTGCCGGTGGTGCGGCGCTGCGCCGGAATTCCTGCACTACCATGATTCGGAATGGGGTTTCCCGGTGGCGGATGACGCGCGCTTGTTTGAGAAGCTATGCCTTGAGGGCTTTCAGTCCGGGCTAAGCTGGCGAACAATTCTGGCCAAGCGCGAGAACTTCCGGCGCGCCTTCCACAATTTCGATATCGGCCGCATCGCCCGCTTTACCGAGCGGGACGTGGATCGCCTGTTGTCGGATGAGGGGATTGTGCGGCATCGCGGCAAGATCGAGGCGGTCATCAACAATGCCAAGCGCGCCGGGGAGCTGATCGAAAGCGAAGGATCGCTGGCGCGGTTCGTCTGGAAATTCGAGCCTGCCGCCGATGCGACTGCAGCTCCGCAAACCGCCTCGAGTTCTGCGGAATCGGCCGCCTTGTCCAGGGCACTGAAAAAGCTTGGCTGGAAGTTTGTCGGTCCGACGACTGTCTATGCGTTCATGCAGGCGATGGGATTGATCAACGATCATGCGCAAGGCTGTGTTATCCGCGAGCGGGCAGAGCGCGCCCGCTCGAGGTTCAAGCGACCTTGATTGCGGGGCTGCGCGCGGCGATGGGGGCGCCGTGGCGGACTGCGGTCATCTCCGCCACGATGGCGACCGCGATTTCCGGCGGCGTATGGCTGCCGATGGGCAGGCCGATTGGACCGTATAGTCGCGCCAGTTCTTCCGGCGAAAAATCGAAGTGGCGCGACAGGCGTTCGCGGCGCTTGCTGTCATTCAGGCGCGAACCGACCGCGCCGACATAAAAGGCCGGCGAACGCAGAGCTTCCAACAGCAGCATATCGTCCAGCTTTGGATCGTGCGTCAACGCCACGACGGCGCAGCGCGAATCCGCGTGCATGGACAGGAAGGCATCGTCCGGCATGGTGGTGACCAGCCTGGTGCCCGGCACGCGCCACTCGGCGCCATATTCGTCGCGTGGTTCGCAGATGGTGATGTCGTAGTCCAGTGCTTGCGCCATCTGGGCAAGGTAATAGGAGATCTGGCCGGCGCCGACGATGAACAGGCGCCATTGCGGGCCGTGGACCGTGCGCAGCCGCTGGCCGTCCCAGCCCAGCGTCTCGCCGCGCTGGGCGGTGCGCAAAGTCGTTGTGCCGCGCTCCAGGTCCACCTCACGCAATGCCAGTTCGCCGCGCCCCAGGCGCCTGGCCAGTTCGTCCAGCTGCGCTGCATCCGGCTGCGGTTCGACCACCAGTTGCAGCGCGCCGCCGCAGGGCAGGCCGAAGCGCGCGGCCTCGTCCTGGGTGACGCCATAATCCAGGCTGAACGGAAAGCGTTCGCCGAGGCGCCCACCGCGCATGCGGTCGATGATGTCGTCCTCGACGCAGCCGCCCGATACCGAGCCGACAGCCATGCCGTCGTCGCGGATCACCAGCCATGAACCGGCCGGGCGGGGCGCGGAGCCCCAGGTATGCGCCACTGTCACCAGCGCATAGCGTCGCCCTTCGGCCGCCCAGCGGCGGGCGGCCTCCAGGACCTGCAGGTCGACACTTTCCATCAGGCCTTCAGCTCCTCGGTGCGGATCGGCAGGCTGCGCACGCGCTTGCCGGTGGCGGCAGCCAGCGCGTTCGCCAGCGCCGGCGCCAGCGGCGGCACGCCCGGCTCGCCGATGCCGGTTGGCTTCTCGGCTGATGGAACGATATGCACTTCCACCTTCGGCATCTCGGTGATGCGGATAGGCGCGTAATCGTGGAAGTTGGATTGTTCCACCGCGCCGTCCTTCAGCGTGATGGCGCCATGCAGCACTGCCGACAGCGCAAAGCCAACGCCGCCTTCCGCCTGCGCACGCACGATGTCGGGATTGACGACAATGCCGCAGTCCACGGCACACACCACCCGGTCGACGCTGAAGCTGCCGTCGGCGTTTACGGTCACCTCGGCCACTTCGGCGACGTAGCTGCCGAACGATTCATGCACCGCGATGCCGCGGCCGCGGCGCGTGCCGGCCGCTCCCGCCGGCAGCGGCTGGCCCCAACCGGCTTTTTCAGCGGCGAGCTTCAGCACGCCCGCATGGCGGGGGTGCTTATCAAGCAGCGCCAGGCGGTAGGCGACTGGATCCTGGTTGGCGGCGCCTGCCAGTTCGTCGATGAAGGTTTCGGTGGAGTAGGCGGTGTGGGTCGAGCCGACCGAACGCCACCAGAGCACCGGCACCGAAATGTCTGTCGGCGTATGCAGCTCGACGCGCTTGGCCGGAATGCCATACGGAAGATTGGCTGCACCTTCGACGGACACGGCGTCGACGCCGTCCTTGATCATCATGCCGGCAAATGCCGTGCCGGCGATAATCGATTGGCCGACCAGGCGGTGGCGCCAGGCTGTCGGGCGGCCATCTTCACCCAGCGTTGCCTCCAGTGTGTGGTGGAAGGCAGGGCGGTAGTAACCGGCTTTCATATCGTCCTCGCGCAACCAGACCATCTTGATTGGCGCGCGTGACTTGGCGGCTTTGGCGATCTGCACGGCTTCCAGCACGTAGTCCGCGTCCTTGCTGGCGCGGCGGCCGAAGCTGCCGCCGGCGTAGAGCATGTTGAGCTTCACTTTCTCGGGCGGCAGGCCAAGCAGGGCGGCGACCGACGGCTGGTCGATGGACTGGAACTGGGCGCCGTACCACAGCTCGCATTCGCCTTCACCGATGCGCACTACGCAGTTCAGCGGCTCCATCGGCGCGTGCGCGAGATAAGGGAAGTCGTAGGCGGCGCGCAGCACGCGGCCCGGGCGCGCGAAGGCGGCCTCGGTATCACCTGAATTGTGGGCGACCAGGCCGGGCTGCTGTGCCAGCGCGCGGAATTGCTGGAAGACTTCTTCGCTGCCCAGCTTGAAGGCCTTCGATTCGTCCCAGACGATCTTGAGCGCGTCGCGGCCTTTCTTGGCGCTCCAGGTGTCGTGCGCCAGGACTGCCACGCCGGTTGGGATCTGCACCACGTTCACGACGCCTTTGACAGCCTTGGCCTTGCTGGCGTCAAACGACTTGACCGTGGCGCCAAAGCGCGGCGCGTGGGCCACCACGGCCGTCAGCATGCCCGGCAGGTGGATGTCCTGGGTGAACTGTGCGCGGCCATTGACCTTGTCCGCGCTGTCCTTGCGCGGTGCGTGCTTGCCGATCAGCTTGAAGTCCTGGGGGGATTTCAGCGCGACGTCGGCCGGCACCGGCAACAGCGCGGCAGCTGGCGCCAGTTCGCCGAAAGTGGCCTTGTGCGTGCCATGCGAAACTATCCCGTCGCTGACGCGGATCTCGCCGGCCGGGACTTTCCATTGCGCGGCAGCAGCCGATACCAGCATGGCGCGTGCGCTGGCGCCGGCCTTGCGCATCTGCTCCCAGGAGTTGGCCATGGCGGTGCTGCCGCCGGTGCCCTGGACCGGGCCAAATGCCAGGTTGTTGTAGCGGCTGGCGTCTGCCGGCGCGCCTTCGACGCGAACCTGGGACCAGACCGCGTCAAGTTCTTCGGCCACCAGGGTGGCAAGGCCGGTGTATGCTCCCTGGCCCATTTCCACGTGCTTGGCGATGACGGTCACCGTGCCGTCGGTACCGATGCGGATGAAAGCGTTGGGTTCGAACTCCGGCGCGGCTACCGGCGCCGGGGCGGCGTGCGTGCCGGGCAGGTAAATGGCCAGGGTCAGGCCGGCGGCGGCTTGCACAGCGCTGCGCAGGAAGTCGCGGCGGCTGCCGTTTTCAATGCGGGGATTCATGTTCATGCCAGCTCCTGTGCGGCTTCGTGGATGGCGGCGCGGATGCGCACGTAGGTGGCGCAGCGGCAGATATTGCCGGCCATGGCGGCGTCAATGTCGGCATCCGTTGGCTTGCGGTTGCCCTCCAGCAGGGCGACGGCGCTCATGATCTGGCCGGACTGGCAGTAGCCGCACTGCACCACGTCCAGCTTCTTCCAGGCCTCCTGGACCACCTTGCCGATGCGCGCGCGGTCGACGCCTTCGATGGTGACGATCTTCTTTCCGACCGCAGCCGACACCGGCGTGCTGCAGGAACGGATCGGCGTGCCGTCCAGGTGCGCGGTGCAGGCGCCGCACAAGCCCATGCCGCAGCCATATTTGGTGCCGGTCATTTGCAGCTTGTCGCGCAGGACCCACAGCAATGGGGTGTCGGCTGCGACGTCGACGCGCGTCGCCTTGCCGTTGATATTCAGTGTGATCATTCCGTACTCTCCGCTCATGTGGAAATGCAAGCTTGCATTCTATTGAGCGGGTTTTCGCAGCTGATAGCACGATCCCACCGATTTCTTGCCTGATCCTCTTTGGCGTTTCAGGCGGCAGCGACTTCGCGCCGCATGGTGTCGATGTCGCGCTTGGGCGGTGCGCCGAACAGGCGGCTGTATTCGCGGCTGAACTGCGAAGGGCTCTCATAGCCGACCTTGAACGCCGCGCTGGCGGCATCGAACTGCTCGTTCAGCATCAAACGCCGCGCCTCGTTCAGGCGTAGCCATTTCTGGTACTGCAACGGGCTCATTGCAGTCAGTTGGCGGAAATGCAGGTGCAGGTTGGATGCGCTCATTTTGACGTGCGCCGCCAATTCGTCGACGCGCAGCGGCTGGGCGTAATGCACGCGCAGCCATTCTAGCGCGCGGGCAATGCGAAAACTCTGGCTGCCGACGGCGGCGATCTGGCGCAGGCGTGCGGACTGGTCGCTGAGCAGCAGGCGGTAATGGATCTCGCGTTCGATCAAGGGCGCCAGTACGGGCAGGGCATCCGGCTCGTGCAGCAGGGCGATCAAGCGCTGGAAAGGTTCGGCCAGCGCCGGCGTCATGCTGCCGATGGCTGCCACGCCCTGGCCGGTAATATCGGCGGGCGCCGGCAGCTTGCCGTTGGTCGCCAGTTCGGCAATGGTGCGCAGGTCAAGCTTGTAGACCAGGCCGAGGCAGGGGCGGTCGGGCTGCGCTTCCAGCACCCGCGAGCTGCCAGGGAGGTTGAGCGCGGTCACCATGAACCGCGTTGCATCGTAGCGATAGCATTGTTCGCCGATGACCAGCTGCTTGGCGCCCTGGGCGACGAACACGATGCTGGGCTCCACCAGGCATACCTGGGCCGGCGTCGGTTCGTGACGGCGGTACAGGTACAGGTTGGCAATGGGGGTAATGTAGTCGTCCTGGTGCTGGGTCCAGTGGGCGATGCCTTCGGCCAGAGTTTGCATGCGGTTCCCGATAAAGTATCAACTATGGTGGCGGATAACTATGGTGGCGGATCGCCTCGATCACAAGGGCGAGCGCGCGCGAAGTGTGTCGGCGGCTCGGATAGTAGGCGTGCAGGCCGGGAAAGCCCGGGCACCAGTCTTCCATCACGCTGACCAGGCGTCCGCTGCTCACGTAGCCGCCTGCCAGGTCTTCTGTCAGGAAGGCCAGCCCGCAGCCGCTAAGCGCCGCTTGCAGCATCTGGTAGCCGCCGTTGAACACCAATTGCCCGCGCGGCAGGAATTCGACGCTGCGCCCCTCATGCTGCAATTCCCAGGCGTAGATGCCGCCCCGCGTGGCCAGGCGCAGGCCGATGCAATTATGCTTCATCAGCTCCTGCAACGTTGCCGGTGCGCGGCGATGCGCGAAGTACTCCGGCGAGCCTACGATCATCGTGCGCGTGTCCGGCGTCAGGCGCACTGCGACCATATCCTGTTCGAGCATGTCGCCCCAGCGCACCCCGATGTCATAGCGCTCGGCCGCGATATCCACCATCCGGTATTCGGCGCTGATCTCGACATGAATGTCCGGGTATTGCAGCAGCAGGGGCGCGAGTCGCGGCCACAGTACGTTGTCGATTACGTGGTCGGTCGCCGTAATGCGTACGGTGCCGGCTGGCTTGTCGCCCATATTGCTGACTGCGACGATCTCGGCGTCGATCTCTTCCAGCCGAGGCGCGACATTTTGCAGCAGGCGCTCGCCGGCCTCGGTCGGCGAGACGCTGCGGGTAGTGCGCGTCAGCAGGCGCACGCCCAGGCGCGCCTCGAGCGAACGGATAGTATGGCTGAGCGCCGATTGCGTCATGCCCAGCTTGAACGCGGCGCGCGTGAAGCTGCGCTCGCGCGCCACTGCCAGGAACACGAGGATGTCGCTGATGTTATCGCGTGCCATTGGCTCGATGTTTTGTTGACGATCGCTCGATTCTACTATGCACTGCGGGCGGCGCGCCCGGCCATGACCGCCACGATGGCGGCAGCCACCAACACTGCGGCACTGGTGCCGAAGGTGGCCTGGTAACCGTTGGCGTCAAATAATACCCCGCCCACCGTTGCGCCGGAGGCGATCGCCAGCTGGACCACTGCGACCATCAAGCCGCCGCCGGTCTCGGCGTCGTCGGGCAGTGCCCTGGCCAGCCAGGTGAACCAGGCCACCGGTGCGGAAGTGCCTACCAGGCCCCAGGCTGCCAGCAGCAGGGCAGTGGCGATGGCCGATGCGCCGAACACAGGGAGCGCCACCGCGATGAGCGCCATAATCAACGGAATGACGACCAGGATCCGGAACAGGCCGTCCTTCAGCAAGGCGCCGATCAGGGTGGTGCCAACCAGTCCCGCCACGCCAATGACCAACAGCAGCAGCGACAGCAGGGAAGCATCTGCCTGGGTCTTCAACTCCAGGAACGGCCGCAGGTAGGTGAAGAGCGCAAACTGCCCCATGAAGAACAGGCTGACCGCCAGCATCCCCAAGGCGACGGGAGGGCGCTTCAATAATGCGAAGGCACGGCCGGCGCTTACCTTCGATGCGGATGGCATCGAAGGCAGGCTGGCCAGTTTCCAGGCCAGGGCAAGCGCCGCCACCGGCACCAGGCAAAAGAAGGCGCCGCGCCAGCCAGCCATCGCGCCGAGGTAGCTGCCAAGGGGCGCCGCCACCACCGTCGCCAGGGCGTTGCCGCCATTGACGATCGCCAGCGCCCTGGGCATGTGATGTTCGGGCACCAGGCGCATGACCGTTGCCGCCGACATGGACCAGAAGCCGCCGATCGCGACCCCGACAAAGGCGCGGCCGATCATGAAGACCGTGTAGTTGGGCGCGAATGCGGCAATCGAACCGGCAGCGATCATCAACAGCGACATGCTTACCAGCAGCAGCTTGCGGTCAAGCTTGCCCGCCAGGGAAGAGATGAACAGGCTGGTCATCACGGCAAAGGCGCCGGAGACGGAGATTGCCTGGCCGGCCAGGCCTTCGGTGATGTGCAGGTCGGCGGCGACTGGCGTCAGCAGGCTGACCGGCATGAATTCCGATGCGACCAGGGCGAACGCGCCCAGCGACATGGCGAGCACGCCGCCCCAGGCAGCAGGCGTATCCTGCCCGGCGCCGGCAGCCGTAGTGATTTGTGGATGCATCGGATTAGCCTGCAAGAGTAGCGTTATCGATGACAAAGCGATACTTGACGTCGCCCTTGAGCATGCGTTCGTACGCCTCATTGATTTCATCGGCCCGTATCATTTCGATGTCGGCCACGATGCCGTGTTCAGCGCAGAAGTCGAGCATTTCCTGCGTCTCAGGAATGCCACCGATCATGGAGCCTGCAATGGAGCGGCGCCGGGTAATCAGGCTGAACACCTGCGGCGACGGATGCGGCGAGGCGGGCGCGCCGACCAGCACCAGCGTCGCGTCCCGCTTCAGCAGGACGGTGTAGGCGTCCAGATCGTGCGGCATTGCCACGGTATTGATGATCAGGTCGAAGCTCTGCGCGTGCGCTGCCATGGCGCCGGCATTGCGCGAGACCACGACGTCGTTGGCGCCCAGCGCGACCGCATCCCTGACCTTCGATTCCGAAGTGGTAAAGGCGACGACATGCGCGCCCATTGCCCGCGCCAGCTTGATGCCCATATGCCCAAGCCCGCCGATCCCCACAATGCCGATTTTCTTGCCGGGCCCCGCATGCCAGTGGCGGAGCGGCGAATAGGTGGTGATACCGGCGCACAGCAAAGGCGCCACTGCCGCCAGCTGGTCCGCCGGGTGGCGCACGCGCAGCACATAGCGTTCGTGCACGACGATCTGCTGCGAATAGCCGCCCAGGGTGTGGCCCGGCGCGTCCGGAGTCGGGAAGTTGTAGGTGCCGACCATGCCGTCGCAATAGTTTTCCAGGCCCGCCTCGCAGTCGCCGCAATGCTGGCAACTGTCGACGATACAGCCGACGCCGACCAGGTCGCCGACCTGGAAACCTGAGACGTGCTGTCCCACCGCCGACACCCTGCCGACAATTTCGTGGCCCGGCACGCACGGGAACACCGTGCCCGCCCACTCGGCCCGTACCTGGTGCAGGTCGGAATGGCACACGCCGCAAAAGGCAATGTCGATCTGCACGTCGTGGTGGCCCGGGGCGCGCCGGGTGATATTCATCGACTCTAGTGGTTGGTCGCCCGCATAAGCGCCATAAGCCTTCACTGTCATGGTGATGCCTTTCAAACATTTCATTGGAAGACCTGCATGGTAGGAGCAAGCGCTGGCCGCAGGGGCGGCGTGCATTGATTAGGCTTATGAACATGGTTCATAAATCAATGGTCATTTAGGCGTAAATTGATGATCACAATTTATGAAAAATGTGCGAAGGATGATAATGAAACCTGCGAATCCTGGCCGGGCGGGGCTGAACGCCGGCAGCCACGCCATCTTCCTCGCCATCGGCCTCTTATGCGGATTGCTTCCGCTGACGGCAAGCCATGCAGAACAGGAAAGAACAATGCTGAAGATCCAGATTGAAGTTGAAGGGCGCTTTGCCATCGCGGCGCTCGATGGCAGCGCTGCGGCCCGCGATTTTGCTTCGCTGCTGCCGCTCACGGTCACCCTGGAGGATTACGCGTCAACGGAAAAGATCGCCGATCTGCCGCGCCGCCTGTCGACCCTTGGTGCGCCGGCCGGTAGCGACGCCCGGCAAGGTGACTTGAGCTATTACGCGCCATGGGGAAACCTCGCCATCTTCCTGAAGGACTTCAAGTACTCGCAAGGCCTGGTCACGATCGGCAGGATCGAATCCGGAATGGATGTCCTTCGAAGAAAGGGCGCCATCAAGGCTTCAATTCGCATCGTCGGGACATCTTGAGGTATACCAATTAAATACCAATATGTTGAATTGATGCTAATATCACTCCCCTTGGCCGATTTGGCGCGTCACTATGGGGAGGCACATGGATCGCAGGCGGTTCCTGGAGTTGTCGGGCGGAGCGTCAGCTGCTTTGCTGGCAGGTTGTGGCGGCGGTTCGGGCAGTACCACCTCGCCCCCGGCGCCGCCCGGGCAGGCTGGTCCGAACTGGGCCAGCCTGTCGGCGGCGCTAGGCGGCGAACTGCTGCGCCCGGGCGATACCGCCTATGCCGCCGCCAGCTTGCTGGCCAATATGCGTTTTGACGGCACCAAGCCGGCGGCCATCATCAAGTGCAAATCCGTCGAAGACGTCAGGGCAGGCCTGGCTTTCGTGCGCAGCAACCAGCTCGCAGTAACGCCGCGCTGCGGTGGTCATAGCTGGGCCGGAACCTCGACCACCACCGGGATAGTGGTGAACGTCACACCCATGAACGCGATCGAGGTCTATGCCAACGGCACGGCAAAGGTTGGCGCTGGTGCGCGTCTGGCCGAGGTGTATGACAAGCTGATTGCCCACGGCGTCTGCATCCCTTCCGGCACCTGCCTGACGGTGGGCATTGCCGGCATTACCCTGGGCGGAGGCATCGGCATCCTCGACCGGCAATTCGGGCTGACCTGCGACAACCTGCTGGCGGCGGAGGTGGTGACGGCCGATGGACGCCTTCTTAACTGCGACGAGAATACGGAGCCTGACCTGTTCTGGGCCCTGCGTGGCGGTGGCGGCGGCAATTTCGGAGTCGCCACGTCCTTTACGTTCAAGACCCATCGGATCGAGGACATTACCGCCGCCCGCGCCGATTTCCGTTTCCAGGATTTTGCCGCGATGTTCGATGCCTGGCAGCGCTGGCCGCAATCGCTGCCAGACAATGTCTGGGCGCAGGTCTACATTCAGTTTGGCAGCGGCGGCGCGTCATGCACCGTGACGGCCTATTGCCTCGGTACTTCCGGCTTCCTGCAACCTTATTGGAACGCATTCCTCGCTGCGACTGGCGTAGCCGGCACCGATATGAGTACCGCCATCAGCCAGCTGCCTTACCGCGATGTGGCATGGAGCATGTGCGCCGGCATCCCGTTGAACCAATGCAGCTTGAGCGGTTACTCGCCGGAAGGCCGGAAGACGCGCTACGACGAAGTGCTTAGTTCGGACTTCTTCAATGAGTTGCTGCCAGCGGCCGGCATCGCGGCATTGAACCAGTCTGTGAAAGATGCCATGGCGGCGGGCATCTCCGGCTCATATATTTTCGATCACATGGGCGGCGCAATCAGCCGCGTGGCAACCGATGCAACGGCCTTTGTCCATCGCAAGGCCTTGTTCAGCGTGGAATACGCTACCTGGCAGTCCCGCACTATTTACGACACCACGTTCCCCAACCGCATGCGCAGCGTGATGTCTTCCTGGAGCAGCGGTGGCGCGTACGTGAACTATCTCGATCCGCTACTGAAAAACTGGCAGTCGGCGTACTATGGGGGCAATTATGCGCGCCTGTCGATCGTCAAGAAGCAGTATGACCCCGGCCGGGTATTCAACATGGCGCAGGGCGTGGGGCCAGCATAACGCTTAAGGGCAAGCTGGGGTGCCCGCCGCCTGGCTGCGCACAGCCTTCGCGATATCCGCCGCAACCTTGGCTACGGCGCGGCGATGGCCCATGACCAGTGCGTCGTAACCGGCGGCGACATCTTCGCGGGCGGTACTGCGGCAGGTCAGCACCCGGCTGCCTCCCGCCAGCCGCACACTCCAGACGGCATCGAGCAGGGCGTATTTTCCCGGCGCCGATTCGAAGCGCTGCACATTGGTGCTGATGCGGTAGACCGCGGCTTTTTCCGGCGGCTGGGTGCGGAAGACGTCGATGGCACCTAGTTCGCCGGAGATGGCCAGCGACAGCGCCTGGCCGATTTCCGATGCCGGCGGCGAGGACCAGCGTTCCTGCTCCAGCAGGTCGATGCGTCCCTCGCCGGAGGTTACCACCAGCTGGCTGCGCGCTACCTGCTGCGGCACAGTCACGTTCTGCACCTCGATGTAGTAACCGGGATTGGGCATGCTGGCGGCTGGCGCCATGCCGTTGCTGAGGCTATAGAAGCGTTCCGGCGGCGAGCTGGCGCAAGCTGCCAGCGACAATGCAAGCACTACACAAGCTGACAGGGCGGGCCGGCGCATCATTTGTTCTCCTTCGCAGGCTGGGGTTTGGCGCGGATCAGCGCTTCCGGATGGCGCTGGAGGTAGTCGGACAACTCGTTGAGCGATTGCAGGGTCTGCGTCAGCTGCTGCAAGGCTGCGCGCAAGTCGGACTGTACCGGCGAATCCTGCTGCAGCACCTGCTGCGCCGCGCCGAAGGTCTGGCGCGCTTCGCCCAGCGTGGACTGCAGCTCCGGCACCAGTTGCGAGTCGACCTTCTTGAACAGGTTGTCGGCGCTCTTCAGGGAGTCGCGCAGGTTGTTGCCGATCTGGTCGAACGGCACTTTATCGAGCTTGCGCGCGATGCTGGCGATCTGCGCCTGCAGCTCGTCCAGCGCGTTTGGCACGGTCGGCACTTCGACCGGATAGGTGTTCATATCCAGCTTGACCGCCGCCGCATTGGGGAAGAAGTCCAGTGCGATATACAGTTGGCCGGTCAGCAGGTTGCCGGTGCGCAGCTGGCCGCGCAGGCCGTGGCTGACCATGCGCTCGAGTACCAGCGGGCCGGCATTGCGGTCCTTCTCGTCGGTGACGGTTTCCTGGAAGCGGCGGCCCAGGCGGCCCGGGTACATATCCACCGTGACCGGCATGCGGAAGTCTTTCTTGACCGGGTCGAATTCGACGCCAACCGAACGCACTTCGCCCAGCACGATGCCGCGGAAGTCCACCGGCGCGCCGGGCGAGAGGCCGCGCAGCGACTGGTTGAAGTAGAACACCGTTGTAATCGGCGCGCCATCCTGTTCGCGCATGGCGCGCGCCTGGTCGGCAGCCAGCGGGAATTCGGTGCCTGGAGCCGCGACCGTGTCCGGCTTGCGGCCGGTAACCGATTCAAAGCCGATGCCGCCCACCAGCAGGGCCGCCACCGATTGCGTGTTCAGCTTGAAGCCACCCGAGTCGAGCTGCAAGTCGACGCCGCTGGCATGCCACCAGCGGGTGTTCTTGCCGACGTACTGGTCGTAGGGGGCATTGACGAAGACCCTGATTGCCACGCCTTTGCCGTTGTCTTCCAGGTCGTAGCCGATCACCTGGCCAACCGGGATGCGACGGTAAAACACGGGAGAGCCGGCGTCGATCGAGCCAAGCGAGTCGCCGTGCAGGGTGTAGTGCGAGCCTTTCTGGTCGCCCGCCACTTGCGGCACCTTTTCCAGGCCCGTGAAGTCGTGGGCGCTTTCCTTCGACTTGCCGGCGTCGACGCCGATGTAGGCGCCGGACAGCAAGGTGCCAAGGCCGGATACGCCGCTCACGCCGATGCGAGGCTTGACCACCCAGAAGCGGGTGTCGGACGCGGTGAAGCGGCGCGCGTCCTTGTTCATGTCGATGGTCACC
Organism: uncultured Duganella sp.; assembly: GCA_966077345.1. Taxonomy (GTDB): domain Bacteria; phylum Pseudomonadota; class Gammaproteobacteria; order Burkholderiales; family Burkholderiaceae_D; genus Rugamonas. The sequence goes on along the minus strand of CBHREK010000001.1, from coordinate 138,294 downwards.
AGCACCTTGCTCAGGTCCGGCGACAGGGATATGGCGCGCACCTGGCCAACGTCGACGTCCTTGTACTTCACCTTGGTCTTGCCGGCTTCAAGCCCCTCGCCGCTGCGGAAGCTGACCACCACTGTCGGCCCCTCGTCGAAGTAGGACTTGGCGACCAGGCCGATGCCGATCAGCGCTGCAATCAGGGGCACCAGCCATACCAGCGAAGGCAGCCAGTGGCTGGCCTTTTCAAGCTGCGGCTCGGGCAGGGGAGCGCCGGCGGTGTTGGCTGGGGTGCCTTCGTGTTCAGGCATGTTTTTCTCCATTTGGTGGGACCGGATCCCAGATCAGGCGCGGGTCGAACTGCATCGAAGCCAGCATGGTCAGCACCACGACGGCGCAAAACGCCAGGGCCCCGGGCCCGGCAGTAATAGTGGCAAGCGACTGGAATCGTACCAGTGCCACCGTCAGGGTAATGACGAAGATGTCCAGCATCGACCAGCGGCCGACGAATTCCACCATCCTGTAAAGCACGGTGCGCTGCAAGGGGCGCCAGCGCGAGCGCCGCTGCGCCGTCCATGCCAGCAAGGACAGGGCGGCCAGTTTCAGCAGCGGTACCAGGATGCTGGCCACGAAGATGATTACTGCCAGCGCGGGCGAGCCACTGTCCCAGAAAAACAGGATGCCGCTGATGATGGTGTCGTCTTCTTTGCCGAACAAGGAGTGCGTGTACATCACGGGCAGCAGGTTGGCTGGGATATACAGGATGGCGGCGGCAATCAGCAGCGCCCAGGTGCGACCCAGGCTGTAAGGATGGCGGTGGTGCAGGTGCGCGTGGCAGCGCGGGCAGTCCTGGTGCGCCGCGCCACTGCCTGCGGACACCAGCCCGCAGACGTGGCAGGACAGTGCGGCCTGCGCAACGGGTGGCGGCACATCCGGCTGCGGCGTCAACGCGTCGCCCAGGTTCCACAGGATTTTCGGATCGAAAGAAACCACGATGGCCAGCATCAGCGTCAGGGCGGCGAACGCAAACAGGCCGGGTTCCAGCACCACGGTGGCCAGGCTGGTCATCTTGACGATGGTGATCAGGATGCCGATCATCAGCACCTCCGTCATGCCCCAGCGCCGCGCCAGGTAAACGGCATACAGCAGGAGATTGAAGGACTTCGGCTTGTGGCCAAGCGACAGGGCCAGCGTGACGTGCAGCAGCGCTAGCAGTTCAATCGCCGGCAGCAGGATGGTAAACAGGAAGACCGCCGCCGCCACCAGCGGCATATGTCCCTGCCACAGCACGAGGATGGAGCCCAGAAGCGTGGCCCGCGAGACGTTGCCGTTCACTTCCAGTTCAACGATCGGATAGCACTGCGCGATCACATACGCGATCAGGGCAGCCAGGACGATGGCTGCCATCCGGCTGGCGTCGGAGTGGATGCCGCGGTAAAGCACCGAGCGGCAGCGCACGCAGCGCGCCTTCTCGCGCGGACGCACCGGGCGCCGGCGATGCAGCACGCCGCAATCATGGCAGCTAATCAGATCGTATCGATGCACTCGTCTAGCGTGGACTTAAACATGGCAGCATGATACGACATTTGATGTGCAAGTTCGCACTCGTGACTATTCGATAGACTCCAGCCCCCCTGGTTAGGATAAAGTCTGCGGCCACTTAAAGCACGAACCATAATTAAACAGAATGAAAATACCGTCACGATCCATCCTCCTCGTTTTTCTGGCTCTTTCCAGCACCATGCTTCAAGCAGCACCCATCGAACTTAGTTGCTCGTCGTCCGACACGGAAAAAGAACAAACACGCATCCGCAAACTCGCCCCCGGGGTGGCGATTCGAAAAGGAGCCCACCTGCTGAAGGTCACGACTGCGACGGGCGTCCAATCTTTCAAGGACCAGCCCCCTTATGATGAGCCTCTTGACGGACTTCACCATTACTTTTGCGACCGTAAGGAAGGCTTCATCCTGGTCAAAGTCGAAGACGGTGGCCTGTTCACCGGCAAGCTGGTAAACGAGCAGACCGGAGCGGTTATCGAAGGCGGAGAGAGCGTTTACTTCTCCGAAGACCGACGCGCGTATCTTGCGAGCGAACAGCCGGATGGCATGGATGGAAGCGTGTGGAAAGTGTATTCGGCGAATGGCAAATTGTCCTGGTCCGGCTATAACTTCATCCGGGCCAGCGATCCGAATGAACGGTACGCGGACCTAGATACGCCGACCTGGATGCCCAACGGCGAGTTGGTTGCGAACGCCGCTTGCAGCTCAGACCCGGACCGCAAATGGAAGGTCAAGCTGGTCAAGAACAGGGACCAATGGGATTGGGCACCTCGGAAGAAGTGCCCGATCCCAAAATCGAACTAGCAGGTGACCGGATTTCGAAGTGTTCTTTGCTCTGTCGCCACCGCCTCGCTGACGCTAATCATGACGGAGATCTTCCTGGCGGCGGTAGCGCGCACGCCGGTCGGGTGTGAACGTTTCCTGGCCGGCGGCAGTCTTGGCGTGGGCAGTCGACTGAAGGCGGGCCTGGGTCGGGATCGGAAGTATGCGGGGAAGGCGAACGCGGCTGGCCAGTGGCTTAAAGGGCGGCAGTACAGTCGAGAATCCTGCCGGTGTCTGGGCGGCCTGAATCGGCGCCGGCATTGGCGCAGGAACAGCTCGCAAATTCGGCCGCCGTTCCAAATCTCGGCGATAGGCGTCAGCGCGCCTCCAATTGCTTTCGTCGGGCAACAACAGTGCCAGTTCGGCCCAAGCGCTACGTGAAACGCCTTTGCAACGGCAGATGAATGCATGCGGCGAGACCGGTTCGCCATTATGTATGATGGAATCGCCTATTACTTCGGCATAGGCGTAGCCAGTCCGATTCCAAGCCCGCAGTTGGGTGCCCTCGGGCAGGAATACATCTTTCCATTGATAACCGTGATGGCGGATTTTTGGGGCTTTTTCTGCGTCGCCGCGGACAAGCCATTCTTCGATCGCCAATGAGGCAAGTTCACTTGCGCTCGCCTCGGTGGGGTGAGCTTCAACGAATTGCAATAGCCGGCATAAGGTGTTGGCCGGTATCGCCAGGGTCGTTATGTCTTTCATGCTGTTTTCCTCCGCTGTTTTGCGCTGAAACGCGCTGTTTTCCGCTGCTTCTTTGTCTTGGACCGCGTGTCTCGGAATAAGTTCAAGAAAAAGTGCAGCGGAAAACAGCGCAAAACAGCGGAAAACAGCGGGTCATTTCAGCGGAAACGCCATAAGCAAGTGAATCGACTTCCCGTTCACGAAGCGAGTTCTGGTGCCTCGTGGAAAATCGGGAGCACGTGTTCGGCAATCTCGTGGAAGGTTTCGCCCAGCGGGCGGCGGTTGCGGCGGAAATGCAGGCCGACGTGGTCGACACCGGCTGCCTGGAGTGCACCCAGTTCCTCGATCAGGGCTTCGCGGCCGCCGCGGAAGCCGAAGCGCCAGCGCTGCATCGGCTCATCGGCGCGCTCGCTCAAGTCCATGTGGATGAACGTGGCATATGGCTTGTCGCCAGCCACGGCGCGCCAGGCGGCCACACGGCGGGCATGGTCCTCCGGCGTGCCCGGATAAGCCAGGCTGCCGTCCATGTTCTGGCCGACCCACGCCGGGCTTTGCTGGGCCAGTCCGGCCACCAGCAGCGGCGGTGGCGCTTCCATGCGCGGCAATACTTTCAGTCCGGGCGGAAGGCTGGACTGCGCACCATCGCGCAGCAGCGCCACCTGTTCGCGGAAGCTGTTTCCGCGTTCGGCGAAATCGCGGCCGAACAAGGGATACTCGACAGGCCGGTCGCCGCTGGCCACGCCCAGCAACAGGCGGTTGCCGCTCAAGCGCTGGATGGTTGCCGCTGACTTCAGCGTGAGCAACGGCTCACGGATCGGCAGCACCACGGCCGCCGTGCCAAGCAGGATGTCGCTGGTGATACCAGCCAAGTAGCCGAGATAGGAAAACACCTCGAACACCTGGGCCGCATCGCCGAAGGACGGATCGTACATCGGCACATCGCGCACCCAAAAGGCGCGGAAGCCCAGGCGGTCCGCCAGTTGCGCCAGTTCGGCATGGCGCTGCAGGTCCGGTTCGCCGGGCAGGCGCCCGGCTTGCTGTCTTGCCTGGTCGCCGGCATGCGTCCAGTCGTTATCCAGCGGGGCTTCGATGCCGATGCTGAAGCCGCCGTCCGTCAGGCGAGCCAAAGTAGCGCTCATGGATTACTCCCGATTCAGATCGAAGACGCAGCGGAAGCCGAAGCACTGCGGCGGCCGGCATTGCCAAGCCAGACCAGCGCCAGGCCGCCGGCAGCCAGCGCCGCACCCACCAGCGGTACCGCGGCATAGCCCAGGCCCTGGCCGATCACCACGCCCCCAAGGGCGGCGCCCACCGCGTTACCCAGGTTGAAAGCGCCGACGTTCACCGACGAAGCCAGGCCAGGCGCTTGGGCCGCAGCCTGCATTACCCGCATCTGGACGGGTGGCACCATGCCGAAAGCGGCAGCGCCCCAGACCACCAGGCCAATGGCGGCGCCAATTTCGGTCGTCATGACCAGCGGCAGGACAGCCATGGTCACCGCAAGCACCGCGAGGATCAGCTTGGTGGCGCCATCCAGCGACCAGTCAGCCAGGCGGCCGCCCAGGCTATTGCCGATGGTGAAACCGATGCCGATCAGCACCAGGGCGAAGGCCACGAAGCCGGGGCTGGCATGGGTGATTTCGGCCAGGATCGGGGCCACGTAGGTGTAGAGCGCAAACATGGCGCCGGAACCCATGACGGTGGTGCCCATCGCCAGCAGCACTTCGGGGCGGGTCAGCACTTTCAGTTCACGGCGCAGGTCGGGCGCCTTGCCCGGTTCACCCTTGGGCAGGGCCAGCCACAGGGCGGCGATGGTCACCAGTCCCAGTACGGCGGTGCCGGCAAAGGCAACGCGCCAGCCGACTTGCTGGCCGATCCAGGTGGCCGCAGGCACGCCGCCGATATTGGCAACGGTCAGGCCCATGAACATGGCAGCAATGGCGCTGGCCTGTTTCTCTTTTGGCACCACGCTGGCGGCCACCACGGCGCCGATGCCAAAGAAGGCGCCGTGATTGAGGCTGGTGATCAGGCGCGACAGCAGCAGGGTGGTGTAGCTGGGCGCAAATGCCGACAGCAGGTTGCCGATGGTGAAGATCAGCATCAGCGCCATCAGGGCGGCGCGCTTGCCGAAGCGGCTGAACAGCAAAGTCATCACGGGCGCGCCCGCCATGACGCCGACAGCGTAGGCGGAGACCAGCATGCCCGCAGTGGGAATGCTGACCTGGACGCCGTCGGCGATCACGGGCAGCAGGCCCATCGGAGTGAACTCGGTGGTGCCGATGGCGAAGGCGCCGGTGGCAAGGGCTAACAGGGCGGTAGAGGATCGCATTGGAACAGACTCCTTGAGTTATTCAATGGATCGCAGTGTACCGGGGCAATATTTGCGGATTAAGCCCTGTATCCGCCAAACACTTTTGATTTTGCTTCAATAATCATCGCTTCCCGGCGGCTCATGCCGGACTTGACCTGGATCATTTGCAGCGAGGTGGCGGCTTCTTAACATAGGGACAGGCATCGCAGCCGATGCCCACTTCAACCAATCAGAAAGCGAGGATTATCATGGCAAAAAACCTGACCCGTTTCGACCCGTTCAATGACATCGCGCGTTTCGAACCCTTCCATGCCATGGAAGACTGGCTGCGCGACTTCAACCTGCGTCCTGCGCTGGGCGACTGGGCGGTCGAGCCACGCATCAAGATGGATGTCGAAGAATCGGATAAGGCCTATACCGTGAAAGCCGAGATCCCTGGCGTGAAAAAGGACGATATCCAGGTCGAGGTCGATGGCAATGTGGTTTCCATCAGTGCCGAACTGAAGCGTGAGCAGGATGACAAAAGCGGCAAGACGGTGCGCTCTGAGCGCTACTACGGTGCGCAGCGCCGCAGCTTTACCCTGGCCCACGATATCGATGCGGCGAAGGTGGAGGCCAAGTACGCTGAAGGCATCCTGTCGCTGGTACTGCCCAAGCTGGAGGGCAAATCCAGCAAGCAGGTGACCATCAACTGAGCCTTGGAGGCGGGCGGCGCCCCGCCGCCCGCCCTGGCCTCAGTGCGCCATCAGCACCGGCAGCGTAGCGCTGGCCAGTACGGTTCGGGTGGCGCCGCCCAGCATGATTTCACGATAGCGCGGATGGCCATAGGCGCCCATCACCAGCAGGTCGGCTTTCACCTTGTCGGCCATGGCCAGCAAGGCTTCGCCAGCGTCGCCGGCAGCACTTTCGCTGCATACGTCAACCTTGACACCATGCCGCGCCAGGTAAGTGGCAATGTCGGCGCCGGGCTCCTCGCCGTGTTCGCCGCCGCCGCTGACCGGGTCGATCATGCCGAGCACCACGCGTCCGGCGCGGCGCAGGATCGGCAGCGCCTGGGTCATCGCCCGGGTGGCCTGGAGACTGCCATCCCACGCCACCAGCACGGCCACGCCGATGGTGGGGAAACTGCCGGCAAACGGCACTACCAGCACCGGGCGGCTGCAGTTGAGGATGAGCTGTTCCGGCAGATCCTGCAGCATGCCGCCCGTGGCGGGATCGTCGCGGTCGGCCTGGCCCAGCACTACCAGGTCGGCATAGCGAGATTGCAGCAGCAATCCGCCGTAGGCGTCATCGTTGACCAGGCGCCCTTCACAGGAAGGCAAGCCAAGGGTTCCCGCCAGCTGGACCAGCTTGTCGAGCGCCTGGCGGGCGCTGTCGCCGGCCATTTGCGCCAGGTCAGGGCGGATCACCTGGTAAGGCTGGTCGTCATGACCGCGATAGGCGAAGCGCGATATGCCGGTCATTGCGGCACAGACCAGGTGCGCCTGTTGTTGTTCGGCCAGCATGACTGCCAGCCGCAGGCGCATGGGGGCGCTGCGCGCTGCATCTGCATGGAGCAAGATCGTCTTGTACATGATGTCCTCCTGGAATGGTCATTCCAGTGTGGCGGTGGCGGCGCACGGCGGCCATGACCTGGATCAAGCAGCCGCCGCACTTGACTTGGATCATTCAAATGCCGGCGCCGCCTGCCTACCATGGTGCCATGCCCGCAAGCATTCGCTTCGAGCTGATCCCCAAGGAGAACACCATGCGCCAGTTCGTACCCGTCTTGTTCGCCGCCATCGTGCTGGGCCCGGCCGCCCGGGCGGACGAGCAGCATCATCGGCCGGAACCGGCCAGGCCGGCGGCAAAAGCTTCCGCAAACGATGCGCACCTTGCTGAGGCTCACGCCCAGATGAAGAAGATGATGGCGCAGATGGAGCGCATCAAGGCTACGGAAGATCCTGAGGAGCGCGCGCGCCTGATGCGGGAGCACATGGACAGCATGCAACAGGCCATGAAAGCTATGCGCGCAGGCGGCAGCGGCATGATGCACATGAAGGAGTGCCCGATGAAGCGCGCAAGTGGTGGGCGTGCCGCCGACCGCATGGACATGATGGAAAAGCGCATGGACATGATGCAGATGATGATGGAGCAGATGGTCGAGCGCGAAGGCATGAACTTGCGGCCGAAGCAGGAATAAGCCGGGCTAGGTCGCGCCGGCCCGCCGCATTGCCAGCAGCAGGTTCCGGTCCTGGCTGGCAATGTGGAACGGCAGCCACTCGCGCAAGGCTGCCGCAGCCTGGCGCGCCGGCGCCGGGTTGCCCTGTTCCAGCGCTGCGGCGGCATGGTGCAGGCCGGCCTGCATGCGGGCATGCTGTTCGCGGTGCTGGTGGGCGTCAGCGCACTGGTAGTGTTCCATCCAATTCTCTTCATGGCGGAAATCCTGTTCAAGCGCGGCCACCATCTGGTGATAGGCTGCGCCGAAGCTGCCGGCCGGCTGTGCCAGCAGCGCGTCGATCATGTCGAACAGGCGCTCGTGAAGCTGGTCGAGATGCTCCCGGCTGCCCGGCGGCATTGGCTGCATGGCGACCCCCGGCTTCAATGCGACAGCAGCACCGGCAGGCTGGCCTGCGCCAGGACGCTGCGCGTGGCGCCGCCCAGCACCATCTCGCGCCAGCGGCTGTGGCCATAAGCGCCCATGACCAGCAATTCGGCGCCGGCGTCATTGGCCAGCGCCAGGATGGCCTGCCCGGCGTCGGCCGACTGCGGCCGCACCAGCACCTCGACCTTGATGTCATGGCGCGCCAGGTACAGGGCGATATCGGCGCCGGGCTCCTCGCCGTGGTCGCCCTTGGCCGGGCCGAACACGGCCAGCGTCACCTTCTCGACCTGCTGCAGTAGCGGCAGTGCGGCGCTGGCCGCGCGCGCCGCTTCCCGGCTGCCGTTCCAGGCTACCAGGGCGTGGCGCGCCGGCGGGGCAAAGCTGCCTTTGCGCGGTACCAGCAGCACCGGACGGCCGCCATGCAGCAAGATCTGCTCCGGCAAGTCCAGCAGCAAGCCGCCTTCATCGTGGTCGTCGGGATCGGCCTGGCCCAGTACCAGCAAGTCGGCATAACGCGCCTGCAGGCAAAGCCCTGCATATTCGTCCACATTGTGGCGCCGCTGTTCGTGCGGCACCCCAACGCGCGTGGCAATCTCCTCGAAGCGGGCCAGTGCCCCGTCCGCGCGTTCGGCGGCGTGGCGCAGGTGATCGGCAATCAGCACGCCGCTGCCTTCGTACGGGCTGCCGGCCAGCATATAGCGCGGCACGCCGGTCATGGCGGCGCCGATGAGGTGGGCGCCTTCCCGTGCTGCCAGCTGGGCAGCCAGTTCGAAGCGGGCGGCGGCGTTGGGGGCGCGGTCTGCATGGACCACGATAGTGCGGTAGGGCATGATTGTCTCCTTGATGGCCCGGGTGAACCTCCGTAACTGTTATGCCCAGTCTGCACCCGGCAGCGCGACGCAATCCATGACCTGGATCAAGTGCGGCAGGGCTGGCCGGCCATGCCTGGAGCTCAGCCTGCCGGCTGGCGCGGCGCGGGCCGCCAGCCCGGTGCGATGCGGCCGTCGACCAGCCCGATCACGCGGTCGGCGGCGCTGGCGAACTCGGCATCGTGGGTCACCGCCACCACGGTCTGGCCGGCATCGGCCAGGCTGCGCAGGATCTGGCGCACATTCAGGGTCGCAGCCGAATCGAGGTTGCCGGTCGGTTCGTCGGCCAGGATCAGCAGCGGATCGTTGGCCAGGGCGCGCGCCAGGGCGGCACGCTGGCGCTGGCCGCCCGACAACTGGGACGGATATTTCGCGGCCTGGTCGGCGATGCCCAGCTGCGCCAGTAATTCGAGGGCGCGCGCCTGCGCCGCGGCATCGTCGCGCCGGCCCAGGCGTTGCATGGGCAGCAGCACGTTTTGCAGCACGGTAAATTCCGCCAGCAGGAAGTGGAACTGGAACACGAAGCCGAGCTTGGCCAGCCGCAGTTCGGCCAGGCGGTCGTCGTCGCAGGCGCTGGTGTCGTCGCCGTCGAGCCAGAGCTGGCCGCTATCCGGGCTGTCGAGCAGGCCGAGCAGGTAGAGCAGGGACGATTTGCCGGAGCCGGACGGTCCCATGATGCAGATGAATTCGCCGCGCTGCACCTCCAGCGAGACATCGTCGACCAGGGTCACCGGCGCCTCGCCCGGCAGGCGGCGCAGCAGGTGTTCGGCGCGCAGCACCGGGCTCATATCGCACCGCGCAAGGTCATGACCGGCTGCAGCTTGCCGCCCTTGCGCGCCGGCAGGTAGGCCGCGCCCAGGCACGCCGCCATGGCGAAGCCCACCGCCAGCAGGTACTGGTCGGCGCCCCACCAGACCGGCATCTTGACCACGTCGCTGACGCCGGGCGGCTTGAGCTCGATGCGCGCCAGCACGTGCATCATGCCGTAGCCCAGCAGCAGGCCGGCGGCGCTGCCCAGCAAGCCGATCACCATGCCCTGGTACAGGAAGATGCGGCGGATGTCGGCGGCCTGGAAGCCCATCGCCTTCAGGATGGCGATGTCGCGCCGCTTGTCGACCACGATGGTGGAAATGGTGTTGTAGATGCCGAACGAGGCCACCACCAGGATGGCCGTCACCACGCTGTACATGATGATATTGCGCACCAAGAGCAAGCTCAGCAAGTCTTCCGAGGCCTCGCTCCAGGACACCGCCTTGTAGCCGATGCTGGCTTCGATGGCGGCGGCCACCGCGCGTGCCGCCTGCGGGTCGGCCAGCTGGATGATGAAGCGGTTGACGCGGTTGGGCCGTTCCAGGATCACCTGTGCGCGCTTGAGCAGGGTGAAGGCTTCGGCCTCGTCGTAGCCGGCGTTGCCGGTGCGGAAAATGCCGACCACCTTCATGACGCGGCTGCCGCCGCTGGCGCCCAGCACATTGAGCGTGCTGTCCAGCCGCAGCTGGAATTTGTCGGCCAGCCCCTGGCCGATGATCAGCCCATTGGGCGCGGCCGACAGGTCGTCCAGCGCCCCGGCCACCATCTGCTCGTCGATGGTGGAGACATCCTTCATACGCGCCGGCACCACGCCCGACAGGCTGACGCCCTGCTGCTGGCCGGCGAAGGTCAGCACGGCCGAGCCGCGCAATACGGGCGCCACGCGCACGCCGGGCAGGCTTTCGATCGCTTCCAGCTTGTTGCGGTAATTGCGGATGCCGCGCGTTTCCTGCTGCGGCTTGACGTTGCTGATGGCCAGCGCAGCGCCCGGCCAGCGCAGTTCGGCCGGCTGCACGTGCGGCGTGCGGTACTGGTCCATGACGGTGATGTGCGGGCTGTTGTCGACCAGGCGCTTCAGGAAATCCTGCTCCGAGCCGCGCATCAGGGCCGAGACGGCGAGGAAGAATGCCACCCCCAGCATGATGCCCAGCAGCGACACCAGGGTCGAGCGCGGGCGCTGGCGCAGGTGGGCGAGGGCGATGGCGAGCTGGACGCGCACGGCGTTTCCTAGCGCGCCTGCTGCGGCGGAGGCTGCGGCGCCGGCTGCGGCCTAGCCCAGCGGCCTTCCGACAGCGCGGCGTCAGGCTGCGCCACCACCTGTTCGCTGCCGTCCAGGCCCTGGCGCACTTCGACGCGCTGCGGGCTGCGGATCCCGGTTACGATGCGGCGCTGGCGCAGGCGCTGGCCTTGCACCAGCCACACCAGGTTGTCGCGCACCGCGCCGGCCGGCAGCAGCAGGGCATTGTCGCGCCGTTCGACCACCAGGTTGGCGTCGACCGTCATGCCGGTCTGCAGGGCGCCGGGTGCGGGCAAGGCGACGCGCACGCGGTAGCTGCGCGCCACCGGATCGCCCTTGGGCGTGACTTCGCTGACCGTGCCGTCGAACACCTGGCCGGGCAGGGCGTCGGCCTTCAGCAGTACGGGCTGGCCACGATGCACGCGGTTGATGTCTTCCTCGTCGATCTCGGCGGTTACGCGCAGCGGGGCGCAGCAGGCCAGCACGAACACCGCCTGGCCGGGACTGATGTACTGGCCCACTTCGCCATCGCGGCGGATGATGATGCCGTCGGCGGGCGCCACCAGGGCCATGTAGTCGCGCTGGGCGCGTACCCGGCGCAGGGCTGCTTCCGCGGCCTTCAGCTCGGCCTGTGTGCGGTCCGCTTCACCCGCCGTGACAAAGCCGCGCGCGGCCAGCGTGGCGGTGCGCTCATGCTGGCTGCGGGCATAGGCAACACGGGCCTGCTGCTCGTCGACCGTGCCGGACAGGTCGGCGTCGTCCAGCCGGGCCAGCAACTGGCCCTTGCGCACCTTGTCGCCTTCATCCACGGCGCGGGCGGCCAGTCGGCCGCCGACGCGCGGCGCCAGCGGCAGCATGACCGTCGGCTCCACTGTGCCGGTAGCGTAAATGGCGTCGACTGCCTGGCCGCGCTGCGGCATGACCACGCGCACTGCCAGCGGCCCCGCCTGGCGCCAGGCCAGGGCGGCCACGGCTGCCAGCAGCAATGCCGCGCCGAAGCCGTAGCGCCAGCGTCTTGCAGCAAGAGAGGAAGTAGCCATAGGCAAGCTCCGCAAACCGGGACGGCCCAGTGTGGAGGAGGGCCGCTACACAGTATATGACCTGGATCATGTTTGTTGTGCGCTCAATCATTCCGCCCGGACTTGACCTTGGTCATGTGCAAGCCGTGGCGCGCCCGCTAAGGTGGGCTGGTGATCAACGCCGGGAGGAGCAGCATGCAAGAGCCGGAATGGCAGGGTTTGTCCCATGAGGAAGCGCGGCGCCGGCTGGCCGCGCAGGGGCCGAACAGCCTGCCGCAGTCGCAGCGGCGCATGGCAGCCTTGCTGCTGCATACGGTGCGCGAACCGATGTTCCTGCTGTTGCTGGGGGCGGCCGCGCTCTACCTGGCGCTGGGCGACTGGCAGGAAGGCGCAGCGCTGCTGGTGATGGCGGCGCTGACCATCGGCCTGGCCCTGTTCCAGGAGGGTCGCACCGAACGCGCCTTGCAGGCCCTGCGCGACCTCAGTTCGCCGCGCGCCCTGGTGCTGCGCGACGGGCGCGCGCTGCGGATTGCCGGCAGCGAAGTGGTGGAGGGCGACTTGCTGCTGCTGGCCGAAGGCGACCGGGTGGCGGCCGACGCGCTGCTGCTGCAGGCGACTGGCTTGCGTGTCGACGAATCCCAGTTGACCGGCGAGTCGATGGCGGTTTCCAAGTGCCCAGCCGGCGCCGCGCTGGCGCCGGCCGCACCGGGCGGCGAAGGCATGCCGTTCGTGTGGTCCGGCTCGCTGGTGCTGCAGGGCGATGGCCTGGCGCGCGTCAGCGCCACCGGGCCGCGCACGGAGCTGGGCAAGATCGGCAGCAGCTTGCAGGCGGTAGGCAGCGAGCCCTCGCCGATGCAGCGCGATGCCAGCCGCATGACGCGCCTGATGGCGCTGGCCGGCGTGGCAGTGAGCCTGCTGGCGGTCGTGCTGTACGGCTTGCAGGGCGGCGGCTGGCTGGCGGCCATCCTGGCCGGCATTGCGCTGTCGATGTCGCTGCTGCCTGCCGAATTCCCGGTGATCATGACCGTGTTCCTGGCCATTGGCGCCTGGCGCATGGCGCGCGTGCAGGTGCTGACGCGGCGCCTGCCGTCGATCGAGGCGCTGGGTTCGATTACCGTGCTGTGCACCGACAAGACCGGCACCCTGACGGAAAACCGGATGGGCGTCGAGCAGCTGTACGCCGACGGCGATTTCCTGCAAATGCCGCCGCCGGCCCAGGCCGGGCTGCCGGCCGCTTTCGATGAACTGGTGCGCTTTGCCGCGCTGGCCAGCAAGCCGCACGCCAGCGATCCGATGGAGCAAGCCTTCCACGCCCTGGCCGGCGGGGCGCGCCAGGATGGGCTGCTGCGCGAATACCCGCTGTCGGGCGGCCTGCGCGCCATGACGCAGGTGTGGGACGAGGGCGAGGACGACCTGGCGACGGTGGCCGCCAAGGGCGCCCCCGAGAGCATCGGCGCCATGTGCCGGCTGGACGATGCGCAGATGGCCGCCGTGCGCGCGGCAGCCGACCGCATGGCGGCGCAGGGCTTGCGGGTGCTGGGCGTGGCGCGTGCCCGGCATGCGGCATCCCTGCTGCCGGCTGCGCAGGACGGCTTCAGCTACAGCTTCCTTGGCCTGATGGGACTGGCCGATCCCCTGCGCGCCGAAGTGCCGGACGCGGTCGGGCAATGCCATGCCGCCGGCATCCGCGTCATCATGATCACCGGCGACTACCCGGCCACGGCCAGCAGCATTGCGCGGCATGCCGGCCTGCCGCAAAGCGAGGTTCTGACGGGCGAAGACGTGGAGCGCCTGGACGATGCCGCCTTGCGCGAACGCCTCGCCAGCGCCACGGTGTGCGCGCGCATCAGCCCGATGCAGAAGCTGCGCATCGTCGAGGCGCTGAAGGCCAATGGCGAGGTGGTGGCCATGACGGGCGACGGCGTGAACGATGCGCCGGCGCTGAAGGCGGCCCACGTCGGCATCGCCATGGGCCAGCGCGGCACCGACGTGGCGCGCGAAGCGGCGGCGCTGGTGCTGCTGGACGACAATTTCGCTGCCATCGTGCGCGGCATCCGGCTCGGGCGCCGCATCTTTGCCAATATGCGCAGCGCCTTTTCCTATGTGTTCGCCATCCATGTGCCGATTGCCGGCATGGCCCTGCTGCCTGCCTTGCTGGGATGGCCGATGCTGCTGTACCCGATGCACATCGCCTTCCTTGAACTGGTGATCGGACCGGCCTGTTCGCTGGCCTTTGAATACGAGGCGTCCGATGCCAGCGCCATGGCGCGCCCGCCGCGCCGGCCCGATGCACCTTTGCTGGAGCGCGCCACCCTGGCAGGGGCGCTGCTGCAGGGCGTGGTTGGCTTGCTGGCGACAGCACTGGCTTACGCCTGGGGGCTGCAGCAACTGCCGGCGCCGGCCGCGCGCGCGGCAGGGTTCGCGGCCCTGGTGCTGGTCAACCTGTCACTGATTTTTTCGAACCTGTCCGCCGCCCGCAGCGCGCCGCGGCGCAGGACGGCCGGCAACAGCGTATCGCAACTGGTGGCGGCAGTGACCTGCACCATGTTGCTGCTGGTGCTGTATGTGCCGCCGCTGGGGCAAGCCTTCCAGTTCGGCGTGCTGGGCGCGCTGGAACTGGGCCTGGCGGTGGCTGTGAGCCTGGCCTGTTTTGTGGTTAACCTGGCGGCCATGCGCGCCGCCGTGCGCTGGCAGCGCCCAATTGAGAGGAAAGCATGAGCATTCGCAACCTGGAATTCCTGTTCCAACCGGCCTCGGTGGCCGTGATCGGCGCTTCGGAACGCCCGCACAGCGTGGGCGCCACGGTGCTGGCCAATGTGCTGCAGGGCGGCTTCAGCGGCCCCGTCTGGCCGGTCAATCCCAAGTACACGGCGCTGGGCGGGCGCACGGCCTACCACCGCGTGCGCGACTTGCCGCAGGCGCCCGACCTGGCGCTGATCTGCACGCCGCCGGCTACGGTGCCGGGGTTGGTCGAGGAACTGGGGCAGATGGGCTGCAAGGCCGCCGTGGTCATCACGGCCGGCCTCGATGCGGCGCAGAAAGCGGCCATGCTGGCGGCGGCGCGGCCGCACCTGCTGCGCATCCTGGGACCCAATTGCGTCGGCCTGCTGGTGCCGGGCATCGGCCTGAACGGCAGCTTCGCCCACCTGCCGGCGCTGCCCGGCAAGCTGGCCTTCGTGTCGCAGTCCGGCGCCATGGTGACCGGCATCCTCGATTGGGCGCGCAGCCGCAATATCGGCTTCTCGCGCTTCGTCTCGCTGGGCGACGGCAGCGACGTCGATTTCGGCGATGTGCTCGATTACCTGGCCACCGACCGCAGCACCGAGGCCATCCTGCTGTACATGGAAGACGTGCGCGCGGCGCGCAAGTTCATGTCGGCAGCGCGCGCCGCGGCGCGCAGCAAGCCGGTGCTGGTGGTGAAGTCGGGGCGTTTTGCCGAAGGCGCGCGGGCCGCCAATTCGCACACCGGTGCGCTGGCCGGTTCCGATGCCGTGTACGACGCGGCCATCCGGCGCGCCGGCATGCTGCGCGTGCTGAGCACCGAGGACCTGTTCGATGCGGTGGAAACGCTGGCCGCCGGCCGACCGCTGGCCGGCGAGCGGCTAGCCATCCTGACCAATGGCGGCGGTCCCGGCGTGCTGGCCACCGATGCGCTGGTGGGCGCGGGCGGCATCCTGGCGGAGCTGGCGCCCGCTACCCTGCGCCGCCTGGACGAAGTGCTGCCCGCCACCTGGTCGCACGCCAACCCGGTCGACATCATCGGCGACGCGCCGGGCCGGCGCTACAGCGAGGCGCTGCAGGCGCTGCTGCACGACGAAGGCGTCGACGCGGTGCTGGTGATGCACGCACCGACCGCCATCGTGCCGTCGATGGAAGTGGCGCAGGCGGTGGCGGCAACGGCGCGCGGCTGCAGCCGCAATGTGCTGTCCTGCTGGCTCGGCGGCGAGGGAATGGCGCCGGCGCGGCGCGTGCTGGGCGAGGCCGGCGTGGCCAGCTTCGGCACGCCGGAGGATGCGGTGGGCGGTTTCATGCAGATGGTGAACTACCGCCGCGCGCAGCAATTGCTGATGGAAGTGCCGGCCGCCGCCGCCGGCGACTTCTGCCCGGACCAGGCGCGCGCGCGGCAAGTGATCGCCCATGCGCTGCAGTCCAGCCGGCAGATGCTGAGCGAGCCGGAAGCCAAGGAGGTGCTGGCCTGCTATGGCATCCCGGTGGTGGAAACAGCCATTGCCGACCGGGTGGAGGCGGCCGTACTGCTGGCCGGGCGCATCGGCTACCCGGTGGCGCTGAAGATCCTGTCGCCGGACGTCACCCACAAGACCGAAGTGGGCGGCGTCGCGCTCGACCTGGAAACGCCGGAAGCGGTACGTGCCGCGGCGCTGGCCATGCGCGAGCGCCTGCATGCGCTGCATCCGAAGGCGCACTTGCGCGGCTTCACGGTGCAGGCCATGGCGCGCCGGCCCGGAGCGCATGAACTGATTGTGGGCGCCAGCTGCGATCCCGTGTTCGGGCCGGTGATCCTGTTCGGCCAGGGCGGCATCGCGGTGGAGACCATTGGCGACCGCGCCCTGGCGCTGCCGCCGCTGAACCAGGTGCTGGCACGCGACCTGGTGGGGCGCACCCGTGTCGCGCGCCTGCTGGCCGGGTATCGCGGCCGGCCGGCGGCCGACATGGAGGCGCTGTGCACGGTGCTGGTGCGCATCGCTACGCTGCTGGCCGACTTGCCCGAAGTGCAGGAGCTCGACATCAATCCGCTCCTGGCCGATGAACATGGCGTGCTGGCGCTCGACGCGCGCATGCGGGTGGCTACTGCAGCGCAAATCGGGCCGGCACGCTTTGCCATCCGGCCTTATCCCGCGGAACTGGAAGAAAGCGTGACCTGGGAAGGCAGCACGCTGCTGCTGCGCCCGATCCGCCCGGAAGACGCGCCGCAGCACAGCGCCTTCTTTGCCGCCCTGACGCCGGAAGACGTGCGCTTCCGCATGTTCGCGCAGATGCAGTCGCTGCCGCCGGCGCAATTGGCGCGCTGGACGCAAATCGACTACGACCGCGAGATGGCTTTCATCGCAAGCCGCATGGGCCCCGGCGGGCCGGAAACGATCGGCGTGGCGCGCGCCGTGGCCGACCCCGACAACATTCGCGCGGAATTTGCGGTGGTGGTGCGCTCCGACATGAAAGGGCGCGGGCTGGGCGCGCTGCTGATGGAGAAAATGCTGCGCTATTGCCGTGCGCGCGGCACGCAAGAGCTGGTGGGCGAAGCCCTGCCGGAAAACCTGCGCATGCTGCAGCTGGCGCACCACCTGGGCTTCACGGTGGCGCCGGCCGTGTCGGAAGGCGCCATTGGCATGCGCCTGGTGCTGAGCGGCCCGGTGGGCGGGGCGTAGCTTAGCGCGGCAGGGCCGCGTCGCCATCGAGCAGGCGCGCTGCCTGCTGGTTGCGCGCCTTCAGTTCGCGCACGCGGCGGTCGCAGCGGTGCACTTCGAGCAGGCCCTTGATCGACAGGTAGCTGCCGAGCACGACCAGTATCGCGCTCAGGACCAGCAAGGGCCAGAGCAGCAGCACCACTTCATGGAAGCGATAGCTGCCGGAGGTGGCGATCAGCAGGCCCAGCACCGACAAGGGCAGGGCAAAGACGGCAATGCCGGTGCGCAGCAGCGACAGCGCCGTGCGCTCCTCCGACAGCAGGAGCTGGATTTCGTTGGTGAGCAGCAGCAAGCTGCCATGCCCGCTGTCCTTCATTGTGTCATCAGCAGCGGCACCGGGCTTTGCTCGACCAGGCTGGCCGTGGTGCTGCCCAGGACCCAGTCGTGCATGCGGCTGTGGCCATAGGCTCCGGCCACCAGCAGGCCGGCATGGTTCTGGCGCGCCAGCTCGCACAGGGCGCTGCCGGTTTCCACCACGGTATCCAGTCCCACCACGCGCACATTGCGGTGATGGCGAGCCAGGTAGGCCGCCAGGTCGGCGCCCGGTTCGGCGGCCATGTCGATGCGCTCGTTTTCCGGGTTGACCACGGCGATCGTCACTTGCGAGGCACGCTGCAGCAGTGGCAGGGCGAAGGCCAGCGCCCGGCTGGCGCCGGCGCTGCCATTCCAGGCGATCATGACGTTATCGAACTTCGCCCAAGGCTGGCGCAGCCCGGGCGGAACCAGCAGCACCGGGCGCACGCATTGCGTCACCAGGCGCCCCGGCAGGCGTGAAGGGGCCAGCACGCCGTAGTCGGCCACGTCCTGGGTGCCGGCTACCAGCAGGTCGCAGTAGCGGGACTCCAGGATCAGCGCTTCGACCGCCGAGGTGTCGAGCAGGCGCGATTCGAAGGAATCGACGTCCGCCTCGAAACACTGGCGCTCGAAAGCCTCGAGCCGCTGGCGGGCCTCCTGGCGCAAGGTTTCGGGATCGGGCGTGGGCATGACGGCCATCGGCGCGCCGGTCGCCATCAGCGTGTTCAGTTCCAGCCAGCCGCTGACGGCAGTGCCGACCAGGTGGGCGCCATGCGCCTTGGCCAGGCCCGCAGCAACGGCAAACGTGGCCGGCATGCCGGAAACCGGGCTGACGTGGACAACAATTGTCTTGTACATGATGTGCTCCCGAATCTGTTGATGGCCAGGGCGACATCCGGCGACGCCCGCTTTCGGACCATGCTATTGCCGCGGAGGCCATTGCATCAATGATCCAGATCAAATTGCCGGCTGACGGTTCGCAGGGCGAAAAAATGATCCAGATCATGGCTGCGCGCGGCGCGCGGGCGTAGGGTGGATTGCAGCGGGATCCCTGTATAACCATCAAGGAGCGACCATGAAAACCATATTCCCCCGGGCCCTGCTTGTTAGCTGCATGGCCCTCGGCATATCCCTGCCAGCCAGGAGCGCGGACGCGCCGGCAAAACCTGAACCCGCTGCGGCCAGACAGGAGGCGCCTGCCCAGGCCGGAAAAGACAAGAAGCGTGCCGTCACTCCGCACAACCATATGCGCGATGGCAAAGGCAACTGGGTTCCGGACAAGGATGCCCGCAAAGACAGCAGGAAGCCCGGCGCAGCCGACGGCAAGGCGTCCGAACCCGGACAAGCCGGCAAATAGCCCGGCCAAGGATGACGGAGGCCATCATGAATCCCGGTCCTTTCCGGCGCTCCCGTTGGGTACTGTGGGGCTTCCTGGCCGTGGCGGCGTTTTTCCTGTGGTCGGAACACCGGGCGCACGTGATGGGCTTGTTGCCATATCTCCTGTTCCTGGCTTGTCCGCTGATGCACCTGTTCCATCACCATGGGCACCGGCATCACCATAGTGGGGAGGCGGACCATGAGCCGTGAAACCGCTTATGGATTATGGCCGCTGGTATTCCTGAACTCCGCGGTCTTCATCCTGTTTGCCTTCAGCTTCACGCGGCCGCAGCGCGGCCGCGAATGGCGCTCGCTGGGCGCCTTTTCCGCTTTCATCGTGGCCCTGTTCACCGAGATGTACGGCGTTCCGTTGACGATCTATTTGCTGCTGCCTTGGCTGTCGAAGCATTTCCCCGGCATCGACTTTCTTTCGCATGACGCAGGACACCTGCTGGAAGCCATGTTCGGCTGGCGCAGCAATCCCCATTTCGGCGTGTTCCATCTGGCGAGCAACTTGCTGATATTCGGCGGATTCATCATGCTGGCTTCGGCCTGGAATGTGTTGTACGCGGCGCAAAGGCAACATCGGCTGGCCACCGGTGGCCTCTACGCCCGGCTGCGCCATCCGCAGTACCTTGCCTTCATCCTCATCATGCTGGGTTTCCTGCTGCAATGGCCGACCTTGCTGACCTTGCTGATGTTCCCCGTGCTGGTTGCTGTCTATGTCCGGCTGGCGCGCAGGGAAGAGCAGGATGCTGTGCGGGAATTCGGCGCAGTGTACCTGGACTATGCCGCGCGGACGCCGGCCTTCATTCCGCGCTGGCGCAATGTGAGGAGACCATCATGAAACCTTTTGCGACCGGCTGCGCCCTGGCGCTGACCGTTGTGTTGTTCTATAGCCTGTGCACCGTGGCAGCCTTGTTGTGGCCTGCGGCCTTTGTCGGCTTTGTGGGCGATATTTTCCATGGCATGGACTTTGCGCGCCTGATGCCGGAGCAGGGCTACAATTGGCGCTCCTATTTCAGCGCGGCCTGGATCATGGCTTTGTGGGCATTTGCCATGGGAGCGACTTTCGCCTGGCTGTCCGGCAGGTTCAATGGAGGTAAGCGTTAGTGGAAACAGGCGACACGGTCTATACCTGCCCGATGCACCCGGAGGTGCGGCAGCCGGCGCCGGGCAATTGCCCGAAGTGCGGCATGAAGCTGGAGCCGCTGCTGCCGGCGCTGGAAGATGAGGGCGACCCCGAGCTGGCCGACTTCACGCGGCGCTTCTGGTGGACGCTGCCGCTGACGGTGCTGGTCACCGTCCTGGCCATGTTCGGCCACCGCCTTTTTCCGCACGGCCTGGGCGGGCAAAGCTGGATCGAAATGCTGCTCGGGACGCCGGTCGTACTGTGGGCCGGCTGGCCCTTCCTGCTGCGCTGGGTTGCATCGCTGAAGGCACGCAGCCCGAATATGTGGACCCTGATCGGCACCGGCGTGCTGGCGGCGTATGGCTACAGCCTGGTCGCGACCATCTTTCCCGGCGCGTTTCCTCCATCGCTGGCTGAACATGGCCGGATCGGCGTGTACTTTGAAGCAGCGGCGGTGATCGTCTCGCTCACCTTGCTGGGGCAGGTGCTCGAATTGCGGGCGCGCTCGCAGACGTCGGCCGCCATCAAGTCGCTGCTCGGCCTCGCGCCCAAGACGGCGCGCCGCATACGCGAGGGAGGCGAGGAAGAGGATATCCCGCTGGCACACGTGCACGTGGCCGACCTGCTGCGCGTTCGCCCCGGCGAAAAGGTGCCGGTCGACGGCGTGGTGGTGAGCGGCGAAAGCGCGGTCGACGAGTCGATGCTGACCGGCGAGCCGCTGCCGGTCAGCAAACGCAGTGGCGACAAAGTGGTTGGCGCGACACTGAATACCAGCGGCAGCCTGGTGATGCGCGCCGAGAAGGTCGGCGGCGAAACGATGCTGGCGCAGATCGTGCAAATGGTGTCGCAGGCGCAGCGTTCGCGGGCGCCGATGCAGCGTCTAGCGGACGTGGTAGCGGGATATTTTGTCGGCGCGGTGGTGCTGCTGGCAGTCCTGACGCTGCTTGCCTGGGGTTTGTTCGGGCCCGACCCGCGCTGGGTGTTCGGTTTCGTCAATGCGGTGGCGGTGCTGATCATTGCCTGCCCCTGCGCACTTGGCCTGGCCACGCCGATGTCCATCATGGCGGCGACCGGCCGCGCCGCGACGCAGGGCATCCTGTTCCGTGACGCTGCCGCCATCGAAGCCTTGCGCAAGGTGGACACGCTGATTGTCGACAAGACCGGCACGCTGACCGAGGGCAAACCGGCTTTCGACAGCGTGGCGGCGGCGCCCGGCTGGGATAGCGACGAAGTACTGCGGCTGGCCGCCTGCCTGGACCTTGGCAGCGAGCACCCGCTGGCGCATGCGCTGGTCGCGCAGGCCCGCCAGCGCGGGCTGAGCCTGGCGGAGCCGTCGGCTTTCGAGTCCGCCAGTGGAATTGGCGTGCGCGGCGTGGTGGAGGGGCGCCGGCTTGCGCTGGGCAACACGGCCCTGATGGACGCGGACGGCGTGGCCTGGGATACCCTGTCCGGCCCCGCCGAATCGCTGCGTTCCAGCGGCGCCAGCGTGATGCTGCTGGCGGTTGAAGGCAAGTTGGCCGGATTGCTGGCCGTGTCGGACCCGGTCAAGCCAAGTTCAGCGGAGGCCATTGCCGCCCTGGCGGCCGAGGGGGTGCGCGTGATCATGGCAACTGGCGATGGCCTGACCACTGCGCGCGCCGTGGCGGCGCGCCTGAAAATCGACGAAGTCCACGGCGAAGTGAAACCGCAGGACAAGCTGCAGCTGGTCGAGCGTCTGCAACGGGAAGGACGCATCGTGGCCATGGCGGGCGACGGCATCAACGACGCCCCGGCGCTGGCGCGGGCGGATGTCGGCATTGCGATGGGTTCGGGAACCGATGTCGCCATCAACAGCGCCCATGTGGCGCTGGTCAAGGGCGACCTGCGCGGCATCGCCAGGGCACGGGCGATTTCGAGCGATGCCGTGCGCAATATGCGCCAGAACCTGGCCTTTGCCTTTGCTTACAACGCGCTTGGCATTCCGCTGGCGGCGGGTGTCCTGTATCCGGCGACGGGAATGCTGCTGTCGCCCATGGTTGCGGCGCTGGCAATGAGCCTGAGCTCGGTTTCCGTCATCGGCAATGCGCTGCGCCTGCGGCATGCCGGGTAGGGGAAATGGAAGTTGTTAACGGTTTCTGTGGAAAACCCTGTTAACAAGGCCGTGCTCGGTAAGTCAAGTAATTGATTCAATTGGGAAAAATTCTCATGCGCAAATAAAGGGCAATTGAAACAAGCCGTTCGGCAACACCTGCTATAGTGCTTTATCGACAATCTTCGTGCAGGACTGCCATGCTCCAGCCGCAGAATAAGCAGACTGATGCCTTTATCTCCACCGGCATCGCCGGCCTGGACACCATCCTGGCTGGCGGCCTGACCAAGGAACGCCTGTACCTGCTTGAAGGCGATCCCGGAACGGGCAAGACCACCATGGCGCTGCAGTTCCTGATCGAGGGCGCCCAGCGCGGCGAGCCGGTGCTGTATATCACGCTGGCGGAGAACGAAGTGGAGCTGCGCGCGGTGGCGCAAGCGCACGGCTTCAGGCTGGACGGCATCACCGTGCACGAAATCATTCCGGCCGAAGGCGTGCTTGATCCGGACGAACAGTACACGGTGTTCCATCCCTCCGAAGTTGAGCTGGGCGAGACCAACCGCTTGATCCTGGCGCAGATCGAGAAGCTCTGCCCGACGCGGGTGGTACTCGACTCCCTGTCGGAACTGCAGCTGCTGGCCGGGAATCCCTTGCGCTATCGGCGGCACGTGCTGGCGCTGAAGCAGTACTTCGCCAAGCGCGCCTGTACCGCGCTGTTCCTGGACGATAAAACTGCAGTGGGCGGCGACCAGCAGGTGCGCAGCATCGCGCACGGCGTAATCTCGCTGCAGCAGGTTGAATCGGGCTATGGCGCCGAACGCCGCATGCTGCGCGTCCTGAAATACCGTGGCATCGACTACCGGCGCGGGCCGCATGACTACGTGATCATTTCCGGCGGCGTCGTGGCCTATCCGCGCATCGTGGCGGCCGAATCGCGCGAGCTGGTCAAGCGGGACCAGGTGGCGAGCGGACTGGCGTCCCTTGACGCCTTGCTTGGCGGCGGGATCGAAGAGGGTTCCAGCACCCTGATTTCGGGCCCGCCGGGTACCGGCAAGTCGAGCCTTGCGGCCCAATTCGTCAAGGCTGTCACGGACCGCCGGCAGAAGGCTGCCATGTTCGTGTTTGAAGAGGCCTTCAATACCTTGCTTAACCGCGCGGATGGCATCGGCATGGATTTGCGCACGCCGCTGGCCTCAGGATTGCTGACCGTCAGCCAGATCGATCCGGCCGAACTGTCGCCCGGGCAGTTCGCGCACGCGGTGTGCAAGGCTGCCGACGACGGGGCGAAGGTGATCGTGATCGATAGCCTGAACGGGTATATGAACGCGATGCCGGAAGCGCGCTTCCTCACCATCCAGTTGCGCGAGGTGCTGACCTACCTGGGACAGCGGGGCGTGGCGACCATGCTGGTCGGCGTGCAACAGGGCATGATCGGACCGATGGGCACCAATGTGGACGTCAGCTACCTGGCCGATAACGTCCTGCTGCTGCGCTATTTCGAAGCTGGCGGTGCAATGCACAAAGCCCTGTCGGTCTTCAAGAAACGCGGCAGCAGGCATGAGACCACCTTGCGCGCCTTCTCGATCGGCGAAAAGGGGATCGAAGTGGGGCCGGTGCTGAAAGACTTCCGCGGCATCCTGACCGGGGTTCCGGTCGCGGTGGGCCAAGCCAGAGGGGAAGCAGGCAATGAGTGAGCGGGAGCAGCGCATCGTCATTTTTGCCCCGGTGGGCAAGGATGCACGCCTGATCGAGCAGGTGCTGGGCCAGGCGCGCCTGGCTTGCCACATCTGTCACGCACCGGACCAGGTTGTGGCGGAACTGCGGCAGGGCGCCGCCGCTCTTTTTGTAGTCGAAGAAGCCTTTAACGATGCATTCCTGGGCGAGCTGACGGGCTTTCTTGCTGCCCAGCCAGCCTGGTCCGACCTGCCGGTACTGGTATTGAGCAAGGAAGGGCTGGATTCGCCCGGCATACAAAGGATCTTTGAGCAAGTCGGCAACGTAACGCTGCTGGAACGCCCGGTACGCAGGGCAACCCTGGTCAGTGCGGCGTTGTCGGCAGGACGTGCCCGCCGGCGCCAGTATGAAATGCGCGAGGTCGACCGCCGCAAGGACGAATTCCTGGCCATCCTCGGCCATGAACTGCGCAACCCGCTGGCGCCGATCCGCACTGCGATGGACGTGCTGAATACCATACCGGACACCGATCCCAGGGTGCGCAGCATCAGCCAGGTGGTCGAACGCCAGGTGCGTCACCTGACGCGCCTGGTGGACGACCTGCTCGACGTGGCGCGCATCACCAACGACAAGGTGGCGCTGCAACGCGAGCGCGTCAGCCTGGCGACGGTGCTGCAGCATGCCGTGGAAATCTGCCGCCAGCAGATCGACGCCGGAGGCCATACGCTGGACCTGCGCCAGCCGTCCGGCAGCGTGCTCTTGTTCGGCGACCGCGCGCGCCTGGTGCAAAGCCTTGCCAATGTGTTGAGCAATGCGGCCAAGTTCTCGCCGCCGCGTTCGACCATCCACCTGTACGCCGACGTGGAAGGCGAGGACATCGTGTTCACCGTGCGCGACCATGGCGCCGGGCTGGAACCGGAAGCGCGCTCGCGCATCTTCGGCCTGTTCGTGCAGGGGCGCGCCGGCATTTCGCACTCGCTTGGCGGGCTGGGGATCGGGCTTAGCCTGACCCAGCGTTTCACGAACATGCACGGCGGCAGTGTCTCGGTCTCCAGCGGGGGCGCCGGCAAGGGGTGCGAGTTCGTGCTGCGCATGCCGATTGTGGTGGCTGAACGCCGCAGCAGGGAGCGGTCGGCTGCGGGGGCATCCCGGGAGCGTGCCGACGACTCGCTGCGCATCATGGTGGTCGATGACAATGCAGACGGCGCGGACATGTTGCAGGTAATGCTGGAAATGGAGGGCTGCACGGTCGCCAAGGCCAATGATGGCCAGGCGGCGATCGCCCTGGCAGGACGATTCCGTCCCCATGCCATCCTGATGGATATCGGCCTGCCCGACATGCAGGGCTACGAAGCGGCGCGGCGCATCCATGAGCTGGAAGGCGGCGAGGACATTGTCTTCATCGCCATGACCGGCTGGGGGCACGACGAGGCGCGCCGCCACGCATCCGACGCCGGCATGCAGCATTACCTGGTCAAGCCGGTGGATTTGGATGTGCTGCGCAAATACCTGTCCGAGATCCGGAACCAGGCCTTGCAGCGCGCCTGAGCGCTTGCTTACTGGACCGCGCTGGCGTTCAGCGAGACGCCGCTGAAAGTGGCGTAGGAGCGGATGCCGATGTGCCAGGTCCCTGCTTGCGGATTGGCCAGCGCGCAGGACTCGGTATTGCCGCTCTTGTAGGGACGGCAGGCGTAGTCGTTGGCGGTGGGCTGCGCGCCAAAGCGGACGTACAGGTCGCCGTCGCCGCTGCCGCCGCTCATGCTCACGTTCAGCGTATTCGCGCATTCAGGCACGTTGATGGTGAAGTACAGCCAGTTGCCGGCCGTGGCGGACAGGTTGGACTGGTTCAGCGTCACGCCGGCGCATGGCAGGTTCAGGGTGCTGGGTAGCGAATGGAGCAGGGTGGTGGTGACCGAGCCGTCCGCGGCAAACGTCACCTGGTACAGGCGGTCGAATTCCGTCTCTGCGATGGCGCTGCCCGGATCGCCGCCCAGTTGCCGGATCAGCTCGGGCGTGGTGTCGGAATGGCCGACCACCAGCGCGTTGTCGGGCAAGGCGCGCAGTTGTTGCGCGAATGCGGCGAGCTGGCTGCCATCGTAAGTGGTGACCGGCAGGTTCAGGTAGGTCGCCAGGGGTTGCGCAGTCTGCTGCGTGCGCTGGTATGCCGTGGAGTAGATGTGCTTGACCTGCGCGTCCTTCAAGGTGGCGGCGATGTTGGTGGCGCGTACCTGTCCTTCCGCGGTCAGCACAGGGTCGGTGCCGGTGGCCGCTTTCTCGGCGTGGCGGGTCAGGTAAATCGTGTTGGCGCTGGCTGGAACCTGTGCTGCGCAAAATGCCAGCGCGAGGCCGCCCAATATGCTCTTCATGTAGTCTCCCGGAATAAATAATTTCACAATGTTGTATTTAAGGCAATAATGCCTCGGGAGGATACGGCAATTTGGCCGGCGCGTCACGCGGCGCACGAAACGATCATGGATTATCGATGCGCGATATCCCGCCACGCCTGCCGTTGCGGTCGAAGGCCGCCACCTGGATCACGCCGCGATCGGCGATTGGTCCCGCCACCAGCACGCTGGCGGCATGCGGCTCGGTGCCGTCGCTGGTGTAGCGCAGGGCAAGGCCGGGCAGGGCATGGTTGGCGTGGACCTTGCCGCCCTCCCTCGACAGGCCGGGCGGGGCGATGCGGTAGTTGACGGGACCCAGCGGTGCAGCGTCGAGGTCGAGGCGCGGCAGCACGCGCTGGCCTAATACATTCACGAAGCGCGACCAATCGGCGCGGCGCAAGGCTGCTGCCCTGGCGGGATCGGTTTCGTTGGTCCATGCAGGATCGGCGGCCCAGGCGCGTTCTGCCATGGCCAGCAGGCGCGGCACCAGCAGGTAGTCGATCAAGGCGGGATCCCGGATGGTTTCGGTCCACAGGGCAGCTTCCAGGCCGCGGATGCGCTGCCTGCCCGCATCGCTCAGGCTCTTGTCGAGCGGGACGAAGTTGTAGACGTCATCGAGCTCGATATAGGCGGCCCAGTTCACGCCCGGTTCGTCGGGATTGAGGTTGTGGCTCATGTCCAGGTACTGCCTGGTGGCCGGCGCCAGGATCACGTCGTAGCCGGCATTGGCAAGCCGGTAGCCCAGGTCGGCCGCGGCGCCGACGTTGTTCCAGACGTGGAGCCGGAAACCGCGCTCGGCGAAATGCGGGTTCGGCACCAGCTTGCGCGTTCCCAGTTCCTCCCACCCCGCGGTTGCCACGCCTTGCCGGCGCACGATGGCGTCGACCCGGTCGTAGAAATAGTCCCACAGGTCGGCGGTGGATTGCATTTTATGCCGCGCCATCAGGCTGCGGCTGGCAGGGGATTTTTCCCAGGCGCCCGCCGCGAGCTCGTCGCCGCCGACGTGCAGGGTGCGCAGCGGGACGCCGGCTTCGCGGTGCATGGCGGCGACCTCGCCCGCCACGTGTTCGATAAAGGCGTAGCTGGACTCGAGGCCGGGATTGATCACATTGTCGTGGAAGTTCTGCGCTGATTTGTACTGCGACCGGTCGGCCAGGTCGTTCAGCAGGTATTTGCCGGCGTCCGCCTGGCCGGCGGCCTTCATGCGCCGATAGCGTGCCTCCATGGCCTGGACCGCGGCGCGCGCGTGGCCGGGCATTTCGATTTCCGGGATGACCTCGATATGGCGGGCGGCCGCATAGCGCAGGATCTCGATGTAGTCGGCGCGGGAGTAGTAGCCGCTGCCGTGCGGATCGCCGGCGCTGGGGCCGGAGCCGTAGGCCGGCTGCAGGCGCACGCCAGGTTTTGCGCTGTGGCCGCGCACCGCGCCGATGCTGGTCAATTCCGGCAGTCCGGCAATTTCAAGGCGCCAGCCTTCGTCGTCGGTCAAGTGGAAGTGGAAGGCGTTCAGCTTGAAGCGCGCCATCAGGTCGAGCAGGCGGAAGATGGTTTGTTTGCCCTGGAAGTTGCGGCTGACGTCCAGCATCAGGCCGCGATAAGCGAAGCGCGGGGCATCGGTCACGGCCAGCAGCGGCAGGTCCACTGCATGCTGCGTTCCGGCGACGGGCAGCGGCAGCAGGTCGCGCAGCGATTGCAGGCCGTGCGCCACCCCGGCAGGGCTGTTGCCGGTGATGGCAATGCCATCGGCCGTCACGGCCAGGGTATAAGCCTCGGGCGAGGACTGGCCGGCGACGGCGCCGGTTGCGAGGCGCAAAGTGGCGCCGGAGGGCGCTGCAGCGCTGGCGGGCCAGTATTGCTTGAACAGGCTGGCGGCGAGGGCAGCTTCCTGTTCCAGGCCGCCAGCGGCCACGATGGCCGGCGCCGCTGCCAGGTGCAAGGTGCCGGGACCTTGCTGCAGCTGCAGCGGGGTGGGGAAGATGGGCGGCAGCGCGCTGGCCGGCAGCACGTCCGTCCCTGCGTTGCGGCGGTGCAGGTCCTGGGCCGTTACAGCCTGGCCTTGCTGCAGCTGGTCAGGGCGTGGCAGCGGCAGCATGCGGTAGTCGGCGATGGCCTGCGCCTTGTCGGGCGCCGCGTCATAGACCAGGTACAGGCCGGAAGGGGCGCGGTAGGCCTTGGCGTCGGGGCTTGGGGACCGGTAGGCCACGTCCAGGGACTGGCCCGGGGCGAGGCCGGCAAAGCCCGGCTGGGGGCGCAGGCGGTACAGGGTGCCGTCCAGTTCCTCGATCGCCAGTCGGCCAGCCAGCGGCCCGGCAACGGCGCATTCGATGCAGTTGAAATACAGCGACCAGCCTTGCGCCGGCAGGGGATGGCTGTCCAGGTTCCTGACTTCAAGCCGGCCGCCCTTGCCGGCGTCCTGCTGTGCCCAGCGCACTTGCAGGCGCTCGCCGCTGGCATTGGGGGCCGCATGGGCGGCAGGGAATGCCAGCATCAGCGCCAGGCAAACAACCGAACTTTTTGAAGTCATGGATTCCGCTTGTCTCTGTGGAGAATTGGTAACGCTAGCATAAAGTTGCCTGACCTGCCATGTCTCTCGCTACAATACGGTTATCGTTAACGGATGGCAGGGATCAAATGAAAAAAGCGGGCGTAACGCTTGCCGATGTGGCTAAAGTAGCTGGCGTATCAGTGATGACCGCTTCGCGCGCGCTCAGCGGCGAAGGCTATGCCTCGGACGAAACCAGGGCCAAGGTGCAGGCGGCAGCCAAGCAGCTCGGTTACACCCCCAATGCGCTGGCGCGCATGATGAAAGGGGGGAAGACCAATGTGATTGGCGTCGTCGTCAACGACCTGTCGTCGGCAGTCGTCAATTGCTTCGTGACTGCCCTGAGCGAGGAAGTGCGCAAGTTCGACATGGACCTGTTCATTTATAACTCGCTGGGAGACATGGGCGGCGGCAAAGGCAGGCGCGTCAGCCAGTTGCTGCATGGCCTGTGGGATGGCCTGGTCTATGTGCTGCCGCGCATGACCGATGATTACCTCGAAACGCTGGAGAAGAGTTCCAGCCCGATCATCCTGGTCAACTATTTCCGGCACGAGACCAGCTTGCCGGTGGTGTGCGGCGATAACGTCAACGGCGCGCACGATGCGGTAACGCACCTGCTTGAACTGGGCCACCGCCGTATCGGTTTCATTCGCGGCAGTGCGTACACGGGACAGAGCGACGTGCGTGAGCGCGGATACCTCGCGGCCTTGGCCGATGCTGGGATAAGGGCCGACCCGGCCCTGGTTTACCCGGGCAATTTCAATGAGCAATCGGGCCTGGAAGGCGGCAGGCATCTGCTGCAACTGGCCGAGCCGCCGACCGCCATCTTCGCCGCCAATGATGCGATGGCGCAGGGCGCGATGAATGCCATCCGCGAGAAGAACCTGCGCATTCCGGAAGACTTCTCGATCATCGGATTCGACGATATTCCGGCCGCCTCGATGACACAGCCACCGCTGACTACCTTGCGCCATCCCTTCGAAGCCATGGCACAGGCGACCGTGCAGGAATTGGTGCGCCGCATCCGCGGCGAGCCGGGACGCCGCCAGCGCATTGAATTCCCGAGCGAATTCGTGGTGCGTGAGTCGACCGGGCCTGCGCCAGGCGCCGCCGCTTCGGGGCGCGGCCGCAAGCAACGCCCCTGAGAGAACTTGTTAACGCTTTCTGTGGAAAAGCCTGTTAACAAGCGCCGGGGCCGCGCGTTAAGGCCATGATTTGAAATGGAAAAATCGCACTGCGCAAATTAATGGCAGCGCTGGCATAATTGCATAACTTTTAAGGAGACCAAGTTATGCATCAACGCTGGCTGTTCATCCTGGCGCTTTGCAGCGCTCCCCTTGGCGCGGCCGAACTCAAGGTCGGTGCACCGCTGCCGCGCATCGCGCTGGTGAAAGAGGGCACGCATCACTGGCTGCGCTATATACGTAACGGCGAAGTCAATACGCCGGTCGACATATGGACGCGCGAGGTGCGCCAGGCGCCTGACGGCATGCAGGTCCGCCAGCGCTGGGATGGCTTCAACAACAGCGTCGTGCTGCTCGACTCCTGGTTCGACAAGGACACCTTCAAGCCGCGCACCCACCAGCGCATCCGCGAGAAAGAAGGCAAGCGCACGGTCGAAGATTTCGATTTCGCCGCTTACGAACCGACCTTCAATTTCGAGACAGATATCGAATTCCTGCAAGCCTTGCCGCTGGCCGCGGGCTATGAGGCCAGCATCATGTTCTATCACCCCGGCGGCCCGGCGCCGGCGCGCTATACCTGGAAGGTGGTGGGCAGCGAAACGATCCAGGGGCCGCAGGGAGCGGTCGATTGCTGGCTGCTGACGACCGACTACAACCGCCCTGGCACGGTCGCCAAATTCTGGCTGGCCAAGGCTACCCAATTGATGGTGCGCCAGGAAGCGGCTGGGCCGGACGGCAAGGTGATGGTCAAATCGTTGCTGGATTAAAGTTCGCTTAAGGAAAGCTCGCTTGTCCCGGGCACCGATTCGGGCTATCATCGCCGCATGAAATTACGCCGGACTTCCAGGATCGTGGCCGCTGTGGTGGCGCTGTTCAGCATGCTGTTCATGCAGCTTGCCGTGGCGTCCTATGCCTGTCCGACCACCGGCAACCCGGTTGCCACCGGCGCCCAGTGCGCCGGCATGGACCCGGCCCAGCCCAGCCTGTGCAAGGCAAAGGCGAGCAACATTGCCGCCAAACAGTCGCTGGACAAGCCCGATTTGCCGCCCGTGCTGCCGTTCATCGCTGCCGACCTGGCAGGGACTGTGGTCGCCGACGCCTGGGCGCCGGAGTCCAGCGAAGGGGCCGTCGCCCCGCCAAGCCTGACGCGCAGTCTATCTCCCCCGCACTCCATAGAGCATTGCTGCTTCCGTAATTGACCTTCCAGATTGCCTGATGACGTCTCGCGCCAGCCTGCGTGGCCGGCGCGTGGTTTCCATTGCATTCTGGAGGTTTCATGTTCTCCCCATTTATCTGGCGCTGCCTTGCGTTTGGCTGCGCCCTGGCGTTCGCCGCCGAAGCCCCGGCGCTGACGCTGGCGCAGGCGCAGCAACGCGCCGTTGAGCGCTCGCGCCAACTGGCCGCGCAAGGCCATGCTGCCGATGCTGCGCGCGACATGGCTGTCGCGGCGGCGCAATTGCCCGACCCGGTGCTGAAGGC
Organism: uncultured Duganella sp.; assembly: GCA_966077345.1. Lineage (GTDB taxonomy): Bacteria > Pseudomonadota > Gammaproteobacteria > Burkholderiales > Burkholderiaceae_D > Rugamonas. Next base: position 106,861 of record CBHREK010000001.1, on the reverse strand, counting down.
CGGCGTCGACAACCTTCCCGTCAGCGGTGCGGACCGCTACCGCATCGGCGCGGATTCGATGACCATGCGCCGCATCGGCGTCATGCAGGAGCTGACCAGCAGCGACAAGCGCCGCTGGCGGGCCGCCCGCTTCGAGAGCGAAGCGGCGCGCAGCAAGGCCGCGGCCGAGGCGCTGGCGGCGAACATCCAGCGCGATACCGCCATCGCCTGGCTCGATCGCTATCATCTCGAGCGGATGCAAGCGGAACTGGCCCGGCAAGTCGCCCTGGCGCGAGACGAAATCGCGGCAGCGGAAGCGGCTTATCGCGGCGGCCGCGGCAGCCAGGCCGGCCTGCTTGATGCGCGCGCTGCCTTGCTGGCGCTGGAGGACCGCGCGACGGAGCTGGGCCAGCAGGCGCGCAATGCCGCGATCATGCTCGCGCGCTGGACCGGCGAGCCGGTGGACGTGGCGCTCGACGGCAGCGTCGATACCGGCAGCATGGCCCTTGATCCGGCGAACCTGGAGGCGACGCTCGAGCATCATCCGCAGGTGGCGGTGCTGACCCGCCAGGCCGAACTGGCGCAGGCGGAAGCGGGACTGGCGCGCGCCAACCGCAGTGCCGACTGGACCGTTGAAGTGGCGTTGCAGCAGCGCGGGCCGGGCTATCCGGGCATGGTGTCGTTTGGCGTGTCGGTGCCGCTGCAGTGGGACCGCAGCCACCGCCAGGAGCGCGAGCTGTCGGCCCGGCTGTCGATGGCGGGCCAGGCGCAGGCCGAGCGCGACGAAGCGCTGCGCGAGCATGTGGCGGAAATACGCGGCCAGTTGGCCGACTGGCAGGCTGGCCGCGAGCGCATCGCGCGCTACGAGAAGGAGGTGCTGCCGCTGGCGAGCGCGCGCACGGAGGCGGTGCTTGCCGCCTACCGGGGCGGCAAAGCCAGCCTGGTGGAGGTAATGGCGGCGCGCCGTTCGGAGAGCGAGCAGCGCCTGCAGGCATTGCAGCTCGAACGCGATAATGCGCGCACCTGGGCGCAACTGACGTACATCCAGCCAGCGAAAGGCCACCCATGAAGAAGAACGCAATGATCGCCGCCATCGTGGCGGCAGGCGCGCTGGGCGCCGTGGGCGCCATCGGTGGCTACCAGTTGGGCAAGCGCCAGGCGGCGCCGGCACAGGCTCCAGTTGTGGAGGGCCGCAAGCCCTTGTACTGGCACGATCCAATGGTGCCTGGACAGAAATTCGACAAGCCGGGCAAGTCGCCGTATATGGACATGGCCCTGGTGCCGGTTTACGCCGACGAGGGCGGCGACGCCGGCACGGTCAGCATCAGCCCGCGCGTGCAGCAAAACCTTGGCGTGCGCACGGCGCTGGTTTCAAGCGCCCCGTTGCCGCTGACCGTATCGGCGGTCGGCAACGTGGCTTTCAACGAGCGCGAAGTGGCGGTTGTCCAGTCCCGCTCAAACGGCTTTGTGGAACGCGTGCTGGTACGCGCGCCTCTGGAAACGGTACGGCGCGGCCAGCCGCTGGCCGAGGTCACCATGCCGGACTGGGTGGCGGCGCAGGAAGAATTCCTGGCTGTGCGCCGCATGCAGGCTGGCGCTGCGCCGGGGATGCTCGATGCGGCGCGCCAGCGCATGCGCCTGGCGGGCATGAGCGAACAGCAGGTGCAACAAGTGGAGGCGGGCGGCCGCATGCTGGCGCGCCAGGTGCTGGTGGCGCCGCGAGCCGGCGTAGTGACTGAACTGGCCGCGCGCGAAGGAATGGCCGTCGCCGCCGGGGCGCCGCTGTACAGCATCAATGGCCTGGAGACGGTGTGGGTGAATGCGGAGTTGCCGGAAAATGCGGTGGCGCAGGTATCGGTCGGCTCCGATGTCACGGCACGTGCCGCGGCTTTGCCGGATAAGGAGTTGCACGGCAAGGTGGCGGCGATCCTGCCGCAGGTGGATACGGCAACGCACACCATTCGCGCACGCATCGAGTTGTCCAATCCGGGCGGGCGGCTGGCGCCGGGCATGTTTGTGACGATGTCGTTTGCGCCGGGCCGGCGGCAGCCCGCATTGCTGGTGCCTTCGGAAGCTGTGATCCGCACCGGCACGCGCAACGTCGTGATGGTGGAAGAGGGGGCTGGCAAGTTCGCCCCGGTGCAGGTGGAACTGGGCGCAGAGAGCGGTGGGCAGGTGGAGATCCGCGCCGGCTTGCAGGCCGGGCAGAAAGTGGCGGTCTCCGGCCAGTTCCTGGTCGACTCGGAAGCGAGCCTGAAAGGCAGTGGCCAGCGCATGGCCGGCCCTGCGCCGCTGGCGCATCGCGGCGAGGCGACCGTGGAAGCGCTGGATAAGGACGAGATCACCTTGTCGCATGGCCCGATCGCCACGCTCAAGTGGCCGGCCATGACGATGGCCTTCAAGCTGCCGCACGGGGGCTTGCCGCTGCGTGTCGCTGCGGGCGACCGTGTGAACTTCGAGTTCGTGCAGCAGGCGGACGGCAGCTTCCAGGTCACGTCGATGGCGCCGGCTTCCGCGCCGACGCACCAGCACGGGGAGCAGAAATGATCGCGAAGCTGATCCTGTGGTCGATCCGTAACCGCTTCCTCGTGCTGCTGGCGTCCGTGCTGCTGGCGGGATGGGGCGCATGGGCGCTGCAGCGCACGCCACTGGATGCGATTCCGGACCTGTCGGATGTGCAGGTCATCATTCGCACCAGCTTCCCGGGGCAGGCGCCGCAGATCGTCGAAAACCAGGTCACGTATCCGTTGACCACGCAAATGCTGTCGGTGCCGGGCGCGCGCACGGTGCGCGGCTATTCCTTCTTCGGCGACTCGTTTGTGTACGTACTGTTCGAAGACGGCACCGACCCGTACTGGGCGCGTTCGCGCGTGCTGGAGTACCTGAACCAGGTGCAGTCACGGCTGCCGCCGCAGGCACGCGCCTCGCTGGGGCCGGATGCAACGGGCGTGGGCTGGGTGTTCGAGTATGCGCTGGTCGACCGCAGCGGCAAGCATGACCTGGCGCAGTTGCGAGCCTTGCAGGACTGGTTCCTCAAGTACGAACTGAAGGCGGTACCGAACGTGGCGGAGGTTGCCAGCCTTGGCGGCATGGTCAAGCAGTACCAGGTGCTGCTTGACCCGGCGCGGCTGCGCGCCTTCAATATCACGCACGGCAAGGCGATCGACGCGATCCGCCGCGCCAACCAGGAGACCGGCGGCTCGGTGCTGGAACTGGCGGAAGCGGAGTATATGGTGCGGGCGTCGGGCTACCTGCGTTCGCTGGAAGACTTCCGCCAGATCCCGCTGACGGCAAACGAGGCGGGGGTGGCGGTGCGCCTGGGCGACGTGGCAACCATCCAGCTCGGCCCGGAAATGCGGCGCGGCATCGCCGACTTGAATGGCGAGGGAGAGGTGGCGGGCGGCGTGATCGTCATGCGTTCCGGTAAAAACGCATTGCAGACGATTGATGCCGTCAAGGCGCGCTTGGCGGCGCTCAAGGCCAGCCTGCCGCCGGGTGTGGAAATCGTGCCAGTGTACGACCGCTCCAACCTGATCCGGCGTGCGGTCAGCAACCTGGAAACCAAGCTGGCGGAGGAATTCGTCGTGGTGGCCCTGGTATGCGCGGCGTTCCTGTTCCACCTGCGTTCTGCACTGGTGGCCATCGTCTCGCTGCCGCTGGGCGTGCTGGCTGCCTACCTGATCATGCATTACCAGGGCGTCAATGCCAACATCATGTCTTTGGGCGGGATCGCGATTGCCATCGGCGCCATGGTCGACGCGGCGGTGGTGATGATCGAGAATGCGCACAAGCATATCGAAGCATGGCGCCATGCCCATCCCGGCCGCACGCTGGAAGGCGAAGAGCACTGGCAGGTTATTGCCGCGGCGTCTGCGGAAGTGGGACCGGCGCTGTTCTTCTCGCTGCTGATCATCGTGCTGTCCTTTATCCCGGTGTTCACGCTGGAAGCGCAGGAAGGGCGCCTGTTCGCCCCGCTGGCCTTCACCAAGACGTATGCGATGGCGGCGGCAGCAGGGCTGGCGGTGACGCTGATTCCGGTCCTCATGGGTTATCTGATTCGCGGCCGGATTCCCGACGAACATGCCAATCCCCTCAACCGCTGGCTGATCGCGCTGTACCGGCCCTTGCTCGAGCGCGTGCTGCAATGGCCGAAGTCCACGCTGGCCGTCGCGGCTGCGGTGGCGGTGCTGTCGCTCTGGCCGCTGGCGCACATGGGCGGCGAATTCATGCCGCCGTTGGACGAAGGCGATTTGCTGTACATGCCCTCGGCCTTGCCGGGCCTTGGCGCGGGCAAGGTGCAGCAGCTGCTGCAGCAGACCGACCGGATGATCAAGACAGTGCCGGAAGTACAAAGCGTCTTCGGAAAGGCCGGTCGCGCGGAATCGGCCACCGACCCGGCGCCGCTGGAGATGTTCGAGACGACCATCCAGTTCAAGCCGCGCGACCAGTGGCGGCCGGGCATGACGCCGGACAAGCTGGTGGCGGAACTGGACCGCATCGTCAAGGTGCCGGGCCTGGCCAACATCTGGGTGCCGCCGATCCGCAACCGGATAGACATGCTGGCGACCGGCATCAAAAGCCCGGTCGGCATCAAGGTGTCGGGCGCCAGCCTGCAGGAAATCGACCGTATCGCCGCCGAGATCGAGCGCGTGGTGCGGCCGGTGGCGGGCGTGTCGTCAGCGCTGGCGGAACGCCTGAACGGCGGCCGTTACATCGACGTGGCCATCGACCGCGCGGCAGCGGGGCGCTACGGCCTGAATATCGATGAAGTGCAAAGCATCATCGCCAGCGCGGTGGGCGGCGACAACGTCGGCGAAACCGTTGAAGGCCTGCAGCGCTTTCCCATCAACGTGCGCTACCCGCGCGAACTGCGCGATTCGCTGGAGAGCCTGCGCGCCTTGCCGCTGTTGACCGAACGCGGCGCCCAGCTGCGTCTTGCCGACGTGGCCACGGTGCGCATCAGCGATGGCCCGCCGATGCTGCGCAGCGAAAATGCGCGGCTCTCGGGCTGGGTGTACGTGGACATCCATGGCCGCGACTTGCGCTCTGCAGTGCAGGAAATGCAGCGAGCCGTCGCAGCCGGCGTCAAGCTGCCGCCGGGTTATTCCGTGTCGTGGTCGGGCCAGTTCGAGTACCTGGAGCGCGCAACGGCGCGCCTGCAGGTGGTGGTGCCCGCTACGCTGCTGATTATCTTCGTGCTGCTGTACCTGACGTTCCGCCGCGCCGACGAGGCAGCGCTGATCATGGCCACGCTGCCGTTTGCATTGGCCGGCGGGGTCTGGCTGCTGTGGGGGCTCGGCCATAACCTGTCGGTGGCTACCGGCGTTGGCTTTATCGCCCTGGCCGGCGTGGCGGCCGAATTCGGCGTGATCATGCTGCTCTATCTCAAGCATGCGTGGGAAGCGCGCGAAGCGGCAGGGCGCCACGGCGAGGAAGACCTGCTGGAAGCCATCCGTGAAGGCGCGGTGCTGCGGGTGCGGCCGAAAGCCATGACGGTGACGGTCATCGTGGCTGGCCTGGTGCCGATCATGGTGGGCGCCGGCACGGGATCTGAAATCATGCAGCGCATTGCTGCACCGATGGTGGGGGGAATGTTGTCCGCGCCCCTGCTATCGTTATTTGTAGTACCTGCGGCATACTTGCTGCTTCGGCGGCGCAAACAATCTATGGAGAATTAATATGAAGGCAATCCACACCACCCTGCAAGCAGCGATCCTGGCGGCAGCCGTCATGGCCGGCGTGCCAGCCATGGCCGACCATGGCGGACACGCCGACCACGACCAGCAGGCGACCAGCGCCGTGGCCGATACCGCCGATGGCGAAATCAAGAAAGTCGACAAGCCATCCGGTAAGCTGACCATCAAGCACGGCGAACTGAAAAACCTCGGCATGGGTGCGATGACGATGGTATTCCGCGTCAAGGATGCCGCCATGCTGGACAAGGTGAAAGCCGGCGACAAGGTGCGCTTCACCGTTGAAAATGCCAATGGCGCCATGACGGTCACCGCCATCGAAGTTGCGAAGTAAAAAAGCATGAACCGATTCGTCAGGACATGGATGCTGTGGCTGCTGATGCTGGTCTTGCCCTTGCAAGCGCTGGCCAGCGTCGCGCAACTGTCTTGCGAAATCGGCGAGCACCAGCCCAGGCAGTCGCTGCGCCATGACGTTAAAGCGGTAAAGAAGGGCGCCAGCGTTCTGCAGGACGTGGGCCACACGGCTTGCGGCGCCTGCGTCACTTGCTGCTGCGCTTCGGCCGCAGTGCCGGACCCGAATGTCGCGCCAGCGCCCTGGGACGGCACCGACCCGCACTTTGGCTTGCTGCCGGCTTGCCACGCCAGCCATATCCCCGATGGCCCGGAACGCCCCCCGCGCCATCACGCTTCTTGAGATTCCAGAATTTCCACAAGAGGCGCCGCCTTGCGCGGCGGAGGATAGGCCGCACGCCATTGTGGCGTGCGGCGGGCAAAGAAAGAGGACTTTATGAAACAGGCATTCTGGTCACGCCGGCTACACAAGTGGCTTGGCCTGCTGGTCGGCATCCAGGCATTGTTCTGGATGGCGAGCGGCGTGTATATGGCCGCAATATCGATCGACATTATCCACGGCGACCACCTGTCGCATGTGGAGCGGCCTGCAGTGGCGGCGAAAGCCATTGCGCTGCAGCCGTCGCAGCTGGCGGCGCAATTTCCCGGCATGACAGGCTTCCGCCTGAAGCACTTGCTGGACCGGGAAGTGTATGAGGTGAAGTACGCCGGCGGCATTGGCCTGGTGGACGCGGCCAGCGGCAAGCAACTGGATCCGCTGGACCAAGCGCAGGCTTTGAAACTCGCACAACAGGCTTATATGGGGGATGGCAGCGTGAGCGGCATTCAATTACTCCGGCAATTGCCGAAGGAGGTCGCTACGCGCCGCGCGCCGTTATGGCGTATCGATTTTGACGACTCCAATGGCAGCAGCCTGTATGTGTCTCCGTCGACTGGGGAAGTGGTTGCGCAGCGTCATTCCTTGTGGCGGGCTTACGACTTCCTGTGGATGCTGCACATCATGGATTACGACAAGCGCACCAACGTCAACAACACGCTGTTGCGCAGCGCTTCCATTGCCGGCACGCTGTTCGCGTTGAGCGGGATCTGGCTGCTGTGGTTCACCGTGCGCAGGAGGGCCGCGAAATGACGCCGTTCCTGCGAAAAATGCATAAATGGGTCGGGCTGGTCGTCGGGCTGCAGTTCCTGCTCTGGCTTGCAAGCGGCATGGTCATGAGCCTGTTCGACCGGGACGTGGTCGAAGGCATGGCGCATCGGGCGCCGCTGAAGGCAGCTGCGGAGTGGCCGAGGACCGACCTGGCGGCGCCGGCCGATGTGCTGGCAGCTTCGCGCAAGCCGGTCGAATCGATCGACAGCCGCTGGCTGCTGCAAGTGCCGGCTTACCTGCTGAAAAACGGTGAAGGAAGCTGGCTGGTGGATGCACGCAACGGCGCGCCCCTTACTGTCAGCGCCGCCCAGGCGCTGGAAGTGGCGCGTGCCGATTATGTTGGCGATGGAAAGGCCGGGCAGCCGCAATGGGTTGCGAAGCCGACGCTGGAGATTCGCAAGCATCGCGGGGCAAGCTGGCGCATCGACTTCGATGATGCGGAGGCCACCACGATTTACGTGTCCGCCGTCGATGGCCGCATCCTGGAGCGGCGCAACGCGACGTGGCGCCTGTTCGACATCGCCTGGATGCTGCACATCATGGACTACGGCGGCCGCGAAGATTTCAACAATTCGCTGCTGCTGATGGCTGCGTTGGGTGGCTTGTGGATGGCCCTGTCCGGCATTTGGCTGCTCTGCACCAGCCTGCGCCTGCACGATTTCGTCCCGGCGCGCCTTCTGCCTGCGCGGCAGGTTACCGTGCTTGATGAAGGCGGAAAGCGCATCGGCATCGTCAAATCCCGTCACGGCGATTCGGTATTCGACGCGCTGGCGCGCGCGGGGATACAGCTGCCGTCCAACTGCGGCGGCGGCCAAAGCTGCGGGCTGTGCGAGGTGCGTGCCTGCCATAACGCGCCGCCTGCATCGTCATCCGACGGCGAGCACATTCCCGACCAGCGCCTGCGCCGCGGCCACCGGTTGGCCTGCGGCATGGCGGTGACCTCCGATCTGGAGATCGCGGTCAGCCATGGTGCGGCACTGATGGTCAGCCGCACGGCAACGGTGGAGCGCGTGCGCGAGATCACGCCGACCCTGCGCGAGGTAATGCTGCGCCCGGACCAGAAAGCGGGCGCCGATTTCCGTCCCGGCAGCTACGTGCAGCTTCACATTCCCCGTGCGCGCGGGCTGTTCGGTCCCCGCAAGTCCTTGCGCCGGTCTTATTCGCTGTCGCTGCCGGTGGCACAGGCCGGCGGCTGCGTGACGCTGCTGGTGCGACACGTCGCCGGCGGTATCGGCTCGTCGTACGTGCACGCGCTGAAAGAGGGGGAGCAAGTGGCGTTCAATGGGCCGTTTGGCGAATTTGCCTTGCGCCGGGGCCGGAACGAAAAAGTCTTCATTGGCGGCGGGGCCGGCATGGCGCCGTTACGGTCAATGATTCGCGCGCAGCTGGAATCGGGGGCGAAGGAGGCCGTGCGCTTCTGGTATGGGGCGCGAGGTGCGGACGAAGTGCCGTATCGTGAAGAATTTGACGAACTGGCGCTGCGCTACCCGCATTTCAGCTGGCATGTGGTGCTGTCTGATAATGGCCGCAGGGTGCACGAAGTGGTACGCGACGAGTTCCTTGCGCGGCAGCCGCAGGCCCGCGATTGCGACTTCTATGTTTGCGGGCCGCCCGCAATGCTGCATGCCACGCGCGAAATGCTGAAGGAGCAGGGGGCGCAGCGCGTGTCTTTCGACGACTTCAAGATCTAGCTGTCGTCAAGTGCGGGCGAACTCGATGCGCTGCTTGCGCGGGTTCGGCCGCACGATGTGCTCCAGCGGCAGCACGGTGGACTGCTTGATCTTTTTCAGCGCAATGTTCGATTTGACGTTCACCACGCCGGGCAGGAGAAGGATTTCCTTCATCATCAGGTCGGCGAAGGATGCCAGGTCGTGCGATACGACACGCGCCACGTAGTCAGCCTCACCCGTCACGGAGAAGCACTCCATCACTTCCGGCACATCGCGGATCGCCTTTTCGAAGGCGTCGCCGCGCTTCTCGCCGTGGCGGTCCAGCGTGATATGGACGAAGGCCATCACGTCCAGCCCCACCGTGGTCGGTTCCAGCACGGCCGCATAGTGATCGATGATGCCGGCCTCGCGCAGGCGCTGCACGCGCCGCCCCACCTGCGACACCGATAAATGCAGCACTTCAGCCAGGGCGGCGTTGGTCGCTTCCCCATTGCGCTGAAGCTCGTTCAGCAGGGACAGGTCGTGGCGGTCGACGGTAATCATCATCAGCTCCTTTGTTGGTGCGTAAAATGTGCATATATGGCGTCGTCAAGTGCTCATAATGCGCAAAAAATCCAGAATCAGTGCGTAGTATATCCGTTATCTACACACCTTTCCGGAGACAGCAAATGACCGACTCACTGTGGGACAACCCGATGGGCACCGACGGCTTCGAATTCATCGAATACGCGGCGCCGGACCCAGTCGCGATGGGCAAGACTTTCGAAGCCATGGGCTTTACCGCGGTGGCGCGCCATCGCAGCAAGGACGTGACTCTGTACCGCCAGGGCGAAGTCAACTTCCTGCTGAACGCCGAAAAGGATTCGTTCGCACAGCGCTTCGCCGAACTGCACGGGCCATCGGTCTGCGCCATCGGCTTCCGCGTGAAAGATGCCGCCTATGCCTACAAGCGCGCGCTGCGCCTTGGCGCCTGGGGCTTTGAGAGCAAGGCCGGCCCGATGGAACTGAACCTGCCGGCCATCAAAGGCATCGGCGATTCGCTGATCTACCTGGTGGACCGCTGGCCGGGCAACGGCAATATCAGCATTTACGACGTCGATTTCGAGCCGATTCCGGGTGTCAACCAGAACCCGAAAGGCCATGGCCTGACCTATATTGACCACCTGACGCACAATGTGCACCGTGGCCGCATGGGCGAGTGGGCCGAGTTCTACGAGCGCCTGTTCAACTTCCGCGAAGTGCGCTATTTCGATATCGAAGGCCAGGTCACCGGCGTGAAGTCGAAGGCCATGACCAGCCCTTGCGGCAAGCTGCGCATCCCGATCAATGAGGAAGGCACCGACCGCGCCGGCCAAATCCAGGAGTACCTCGATGCGTATCGCGGCGAAGGCATCCAGCACATCGCCATGGGCAGCGACAACCTGTACGCCACCGTGGACAGCCTGCGCGGCGCCGGCGTGAAGCTGCTCGACACCATCGACACTTACTATGAACTGGTCGACCGCCGCATCCCGGGCCACGGCGAGCAGCTGCAGGCCCTGCGCGAGCGCAAGATCCTGATCGACGGCAAGCCGGGCGACCTGCTGCTGCAGATCTTCTCCGAAAACCAGCTTGGCCCGGTGTTCTTCGAGTTCATCCAGCGCAAGGGCAACCAGGGCTTCGGCGAAGGCAACTTCAAAGCCCTGTTCGAGTCGATTGAGCTGGACCAGATGCGCCGCGGCGTACTGACCGCGTAATCAATGCGCCATCAATACTGGCAGCGTCGCCGTTGCCAGTATGGTGCGCGTGGCGCCGCCCAGCATCATCTCGCGGAAGCGGCTATGGCCGTAGGCGCCCATCACCAGCAGGTCGACGTTGAAGTCGGCCGCCAGCGACAGGATGGCCTTGCCGGGATCGGCCGCCTCCGGCCGGCGCAGGACTTCCACGTTCACGCCGTGCCGCGCCAGGTAGAGGGCGATATCGGCTCCCGGCGATTCGCCCAGGGTATCGGCGCTATTGCCCAGCACTGCCAGCGTGACCTGTTCCGCACCGCGCAACAGGGGCAGGGCGGCGGTGACGGCCTTTGCCGCCTCCACGCTGCCGTTCCATGCCACCATCACGCGCTTGCCGATGGTCGGGAAGCGTCCGGTGCGAGGCACCAGCAGCACCGGGCGGCCGCAATTCAATAGTACGTAATCCGGCAGGTCCGGCAGCAGGCTGCCTTCATTATCCTCGGCGGCGGCAGCCTGTCCCAGCACCACCAGGTCGGCGTAGCGCGCCTGCATGCACAGGCCGGCATATTCGTCGTCGTTGCTGCTGCGCGCCTCGAAAGTCTGGACGCCAAGGCGGTCTGCCATGGCCTTGAATTGTTCCAGCGCCAGTTGCACACGCTCCTCGGCGCGACGCAGGTAGTCGGCCAGGAATACGCCGCTGCCTTCGTAACTGCGGCCTGCCAGCATGGAGCGCGGCATGCCGGTCATCGCGGCGCCGACCAGGTGGGCTTCCTCGCGCGAGGCGATGGCTGCCGCCAGCGCGATGCGGGCTTCGGCATTGGCCGCGCGGTCGGCATGGACTACGATGGTGCGGTAAGACATGATGTCCTCCTGTGTTGATCTTGGCACAAGTGTGCGCCCGATTGCCGCGCACGATCCATGACTTGGGTCAAGCTCGTCTGATATCATGTCTTTATGTTACGTTCTTGTCTTGCGCCTTCCTGCCTGTTGCTTGCCTTGAGCCCTGCAGCAGTTGCCGGCCAGGGGGAGGTGGTATTTGTCGCCGCGACCAACCACAATATGCCCTTGTCCCGTTTCCAGAACGGGGAGATGGTCGAAGGCCTGTTGAAGGACCTTGGCGACGGCATCGCGCATCGCATGGGGCGGCAGGCCCGTTATGTCAGCGTTCCCGCCAAGCGGGTCGCCGAATACCTCGCCAGCGGACGGGCCGATGGCGTCTGCTACGTGCTGCCGCGCTGGCTGCCGGGCGCCTTCAACTGGAGCCAGCCGCTGATGCCCGATGCAGGCGTGCTGGTGTCCCGGCCCGAAGCGCCCGCCGTTCGGGTCCTGTCGGACCTGGCCAACAAACCGGTCGGCACGGTGCTGGGCTATTCCTATTCGATGATCGATGCCGCCCTGGGGCGTGCGTTCGTTCGCGAGGATGCGCCTTCGATGGAGCTGAATATTTCGAAGATCCAGCATGGCCGCATGCAATACGCGATCATGGGCCGCATGACGGCGGAATACCTGATGCGCGCAGAACCCCAGCACAAGCTGCGGATCGATTTCGAGTTCGATCCCTTCAAGGCGCAATGTGCGTTCTCGAAGAAATCGGCAATCCCGTTCGACGATGTCCAGCGCGCCATCGGCGGACTGGTCTCCGATGGCAGCATCGACCGGCTGCTGCACCGCTACCGCTAACCACGCCTGAAAACCATGTCACTATCCATACTCAAAACACTGTTCGATTACAAAGCCTGGGCCAACGTCGAACTGTTCGATGTGCTGGCGACCGTAACTTCGGAAGCCGACCTGCACACCGCGATCCGCACCCTGAACCACATCTACGTGGTCGACCGGATCTTCCGCGCGCACCTGCTCGGCGAGGCGCATGGCTATGAGGCCACCAACACCAAGGCCACGCCGGCTTTGACGGAGCTGCGCGCTGCGGTCATCGAAACGGACGGCTGGTACCAGCAGTACGTGGCCAGCCTGGATGAAGCTGCGCTATCCGCAAGGCTGCAGTTCAGGTTCACCGACGGCGACACCGGCCAGATGTCGCGCGAAGAAATGCTGATGCATGTGATTACCCATGGCGGTTATCACCGCGGCAACGTGGGGCAGGTGCTCAAGAATATCTCGGTGGCGCCGCCGCGCGACATCCTGACGAAATTCCTGCACGTCAGCGAGCCGGGGCGCCGCTTGCTATAATCTGGCCAAATGAATATCCGGCGCTTCCTCGTTATCCTGCTGTTACTAGTGCTGCCGCTCCAGGCGACCCTGGCGGCGACGGATAGCTGCTGCCTGAAAATCAATGTATCGCAGCTCGGCGAGCATGTGGCTGCGGCGGCGGATGCGCCAGGCTCGGATAGCGCCTGCTGCACGCAGTGCGATTTCTGCCATCACTCCCATGCGCCGTTTGTCGCCAACCTGGCCGACGGACGCCAGCAAGTCGATTCGATCGCTCCGGTGCCATCGCCGGAGCCGCCTTTCCATTCCTTCATCCCGGATATTCCTCCGCGTCCCGACAGGCTCCGCTGATTGATCCGGCTGCAGCACGCAGCCGTTCCCCATCAATCATCAAGGAGCAAAATCGTGAAAGCTTTTTGCGTGCCTTTGCTGGCGGCCATTTGCCTGGCCCCCGCATGGGCGCAACCATCATTGACGCTTGCCGAAGCACTGGAACGTGCTCGGCAAAGTAATCCCGAGCTGCGGGCGCTGACGCTGGAAGCCGCAGCCGTCGACGCGGCCGGAAGCCAGGCGGCTTTGCTGCCGAATCCTTCGCTGGACTATTTGCGCGAAGGGAAAACCAGCGAAGGCGGTTCTTCAACCGTCCAGCTATCGATCCCGCTTGAACTGGGCGGCAAGCGCGCCGCGCGCATGGACGCGGCGCAGGCTGGCAGCCGTGCGGCGGCGCTGGACCTGGCCGTGGGCCGGGCACGGATCGAGGCGGAAGTGGTCGCCGCCTACCAGCAAACCTGGCTCGCGCAGCAGCATGTTGCCTTGGCCCTGCAGGTCAGCGAAACCGGGCGCCGCTCGAGCGAAGCGGCCGCGCGCCGCGTATTGGCGGGCAAGGTGTCGCCGGTGGAAGAGGCGCGTGCGCGCGTGGCGGAAGCCAACTGGCGCATGGAAGGGGTGTCCGCCCAGCGCGAGCTGGACGAGGCGCGCATCCGGCTGGCCAGCCTGCTCGGCAACACCGGCAGCGAGATCGGGTCCCTGGCGGCTCCTGCCACGCCGGCCGAAGCCGGGTTCCCCGCGGGACAGCTTGAAAACCTGATCGATTCCGCGCCTGCCATTGAGCGGGCCGTCGCGGAAGTCGAAGCAGGCAAGGCGTCCCTGCGCATGGAGCGCGCCGCGCGCTTGCCGGACGTTTCGCTGATCGTCGGCAGCAAGCGCAGCGAAGGCCCGGAGCGTGACCGCGTCCGCCAGAACATCATCGGCCTGTCCGTTCCGCTGCCGCTGTTCAACCGCAACCAGGGCGCGATCCTGGCGGCGCAACGCCGTGCCGACAAAGCCGGCGCAGAGCTGGAAGCGACTCGCCAGCGCGTCCGCGCAGAGGCAATGCAGGCCCATGCCCGCATGCAGGCGGCCATGCAGCAGGAGCGCTTGGTGCGCGAGGACGTGTTGCCCGGGGCCCAATACGCCGCCGATGCGGCCATGAAGGGTTTTGAGGCCGGAAAATTCAATTACGTCGAAGTGCTCGATGCCCAGCGCACCTGGGTGCAGGCGCAGGGCCAGCACCTGCGGGCCATTTCGGACTTCTACCGCGCCAGGGCCGACCTGGCAAAGCTGGTCGGCAACCTGGACATCAAGGATTCAAAATGAACAAGCGTCAGAAAATCACCATTGCGGCCATGGTGGCCGCCGCCGGCCTATTTGCAGGCGCAGTATTGGGCTGGGAGCGCATCGCACCTGCTGCGAAAGCCGGTGCCGAGGCGAGCGAACACCACGATGAACATCCGGCCGGCGCAGCCAATGCCGGCGGCACGCAGCCAATCCCGTTCACCGACGCACAGGTTGCGGCGGCCGATATCCAGGTGCGTACGGCCGGCGCAGCGCGCCTGGAAACCTTCGTCCGCCTGCCCGGTGAAGTCAAACTGAATGAGGACCGAACTGCCCACGTCACGCCGCGCGTGGACGGCATCGTGCAGGAGGTGCAGGCCAATCTCGGCCAACAGGTACGCAAGGGTGAGCTGCTGGCGGTACTGGCCAGCGCCGACGTTTCCGAGCAGCGCAGCAGCCTGGCCGCTGCCGAAAAGCGTGCAGGGCTGGCCCACTCGGTCTACGAGGCCGAAAAGAAGCTGTGGGAAGATAAAGTTTCGGCACGCCAGGACTACCTGAAGGCGGAGCAGGAATGGCATGAAGCCAGCATCGCCGTGCAGAACGCGCGCCAGAAGCTGGTGGCCATCGGCGCCAGCGGTTCCGGCAAGGGGCCATTCAACCGCCTGGAAATCCGGGCGCCTTTCGACGGCCTGATCGTCGACAAGCATATTGCCGTGGGCGAGGCGGTCGGCGCCGAAACCAAGGTATTCACAGTCTCCGACCTGCGCCAGGTATGGGCGGAAGTCGTAGTGCCTGCGAAGGACCTGGAGATCGTCAAGGTCGGCACGGAAGCGGTGCTGCATTCGGCCGCCTCGAACGCCGCGGTCAAAGGCAAGGTGAGCTTCGTCAGCGCCCTGATCGGCGAACAGACCCGCGCCGCCCGTGCCCGCGTGGTGCTGGACAATCCCCAGCTGGCATGGCGACCCGGCCTGTTCGTGGATGTCGACGTGATCACCGGTTCGGCCGAAGTGCCGGTCGCCGTGGAAAAGGAAGCACTGCAAGTGCTGAACGGCGCGCAGGTGGTCTTCCAGCGCGATGGCCAGGCGTTCACGCCGGTGCCGGTCACGGTGGGCCGTTCCGACGGCAAGCTGGTGGAGATCACGTCCGGCCTGCGCAAAGAGGCAAGGTATGCCGCCGCCCACAGCTTCACCATCAAGGCGGAGCAGGGCAAGGGCGCTGCCGAGCATGAAGACTAAGGAGCCGCCATGTTAAGCCGAACTATCCAGGCCTGCATCGGCCACCGCTGGATGGTCATGTTCGCCGTACTGGCGATGGCCGTGCTGGGCGCGGTCAATTACAAGAAGCTGCCGATCGACGCTGTGCCGGACATCACCAACGTCCAGGTGCAGGTCAACACCGCTGCCGCCGGCTACTCGCCGCTGGAAGTGGAGCAGCGCATCACCTTCCCGATCGAATCGCTGATGGCCGGCCTGCCGCGCCTTGAACAGACCAGGTCCTTGTCGCGTTATGGACTGTCGCAGATCACGGTGGTATTCAAGGACGGCACGGACATCCACTTCGCCCGCCAGTTGATCAGCCAGCGCATCCAGGACGCGCGTTCCCAGCTGCCGGCCGGACTGACGCCGACCATGAGCCCCATCGCCACCGGCCTGTCTGAAATCTACCTGTGGACAGTGGATGCGGCGCCCAATGCACGCAAGCCGGACGGCACGCCTTACACGCCGACCGACCTGCGCGAGATCCAGGACTGGATCATCAAGCCGCAACTGCGCAATGTGCCAGGCGTTACGGAGATCAACTCGATCGGCGGCTACGACAAGGAATACCTGGTCGCGCCAACGCCGGCGAAGCTGGCGTCGTATGGCCTGAACCTGTCGGACGTGGTGACAGCGCTGGAGCGCAATAACGGCAACGTTGGAGCCGGCTATATCGAGAAGGAAGGCGAGCAATACCTGCTGCGCGCACCGGGCCAGCTCAAGTCCGTGGCCGACATCGGCAATATCGTGGTCTCCACCATCGACGGCGTGGCTGTTCGCATCGCCGACGTGGCAACCGTGGGCATCGGCGCCGAACTGCGCACCGGCGCCGCCACCCGCAACGGACGCGAAGTGGTCCTTGGCACCGTTTTCATGCTGATCGGCGAGAACAGCCGCGCGGTGGCGCTGGCGGTGGACAAAAAGATGGTTGAGATCAACCGGAGCCTGCCTGCCGGCGTCTCGGCCACGCCGGTGTACAACCGTACGGTGCTGGTCGAAAAGGCCATCGACACCGTCAAGCGCAACCTGCTGGAAGGCGCGGTGCTGGTGATCGGCGTGCTGTTCCTTTTCCTCGGCAACCTGCGTGCTGCCTTGATCACCGCAATGGTAATCCCGCTGTCGATGCTGTTCACCTTCACCGGCATGGTAGCCAATAATGTCAGCGCCAATCTGCTAAGCCTCGGCGCGCTCGATTTCGGCATCATCGTCGATGGCGCCGTGGTGATCGTGGAAAACTGCGTGCGCCGCCTGGCGCATGCGCAACAGCATGCCGGACGGCCGCTGACACGCGAAGAACGCTTTGCGGAAGTCTTTGCCGCCGCACATGAAGCGCGCAGGCCGCTGCTGTTCGGGCAGTTGATCATCATGATCGTGTACCTGCCGATTTTTGTGCTGTCCGGGATTGAAGGCAAAATGTTCCACCCCATGGCCTTCACCGTGGTGACGGCCTTGCTGGGCGCGATGCTGCTGTCGATTACCTTCGTGCCGGCCGCCGTGGCGCTGTTCATGAACAAATCGGTGCGCGAGGAAGAAGGGCGCCTGATGCTGGCGGCCAAGCGACGCTATGGCGAACTGCTGGACTACGTCATGGCCAACCGCCCGGTAGTGTTTGCCGCCGCCGGGCTGGTGCTTGCCCTGTCCGCGTTGCTGGCGACGCGCCTTGGCACCGAGTTCGTACCGAACCTGAACGAAGGCGACTTCGCAGTGCTGACGGTACGCATTCCCGGCACGGGCCTGGGTCAATCGGTGCAGATGCAGCAGCAGATCGAGAAAACGCTGGTGGCAAAATTCCCCGAAATTGCCAACGTCTTCGCCCGCACCGGCACCGCGGAAATCGCTTCGGACCCTATGCCGCCAAGCATTTCGGACGGCTACATCATGCTCAAGCCGGAGCAGGAATGGCCGAAGCCCAAGCGCAGCCGCGAAGAACTGCTGGTCGCCATTCGCGAGACGCTGGAGCAATTGCCCGGCAATAGCTACGAATTCAGCCAGCCGATCCAGCTCCGCGTGAATGAGCTGATCTCCGGCGTGCGCAGCGACGTGGCGGTGAAGGTGTTCGGCGACGACCTTGACGTGCTAAATGCGAAAGCTGCCGAGATCGGCGCCATCCTTGGCAAGATCCCGGGCGCCTCCGGAGTCAAGGTCGAACAGACCACCGGCCTGCCGATGCTGCAGATCCAGGTCGACCGGGAACGGGCTGCGCGCCTTGGCCTGAACATCGCTGAAGTGCAGGAGCTGATCGCCACAGCTACCGCGGGCCGCGAGGCCGGCGCCATGTTCGAAGGCGACCGCCGCTTCGACATCGTGGTGCGTTTGCCGGAAGCGCTGCGTTCGGACGTCGAACTGCTGAAGCGCCTGCCGGTGCCGCTGCCGAAGAAGGAGGGCGCACGTCCGGCCTACGTCACGCTGGCTGAAATCGCGACCTTTGACACGGCGCCCGGCCCGAACCAGCTAAGCCGGGAACAGGGCAAGCGCCGCGTAGTGGTGACCGTCAACATGCAGGACCGCGACATCGGCTCCTTCGTCGAAGAAGCGCAGCAGGCGATCCTGAAAGGCGTGAAGCTGCCGGCCGGCTACTGGCTGGCCTGGGGCGGGCAGTTCGAGAACCTGCAGAATGCCGCGCAGCGCCTGAAAGTGGTGGTGCCGGCGTCGCTTGCGCTGGTGTTCGCGCTGCTGTTCCTGATGTTTAACAACGCCCGCGACGGCGCGCTGGTGTTCACCGGCATTCCGTTTGCACTGACAGGCGGCATTTTCGCGCTGTGGATGCGCGGGATTCCGATGTCGATATCGGCAGCTGTCGGCTTTATCGCGCTGTCAGGCGTCGCTGTGCTGAACGGCCTCGTGATGATCTCCTTCATACGCAGCTTGCGTGAGCAAGGGCAGCCGCTGGCCGATGCGGTGCGCAACGGTGCGCTGGTGCGTTTGCGGCCGGTGCTGATGACGGCCCTGGTGGCATCGCTTGGCTTTGTGCCGATGGCGATTGCGACCGGCACCGGTGCGGAAGTCCAGCGGCCCTTGGCCACCGTGGTGATCGGCGGCGTGCTGTCCTCCACCGCGCTGACGCTGCTGCTGTTGCCCTTGCTGTACCGCCTGGCCTACAGCCGCAAGGAGGAGGTCAGCCCGCTGGCCCCAGCCGCTCTCGCAGGAACTCAATAAAGCGCGCCGTCTTGGCCGGAACCAGCCGGGTTTCGGTCAAGGCATACACCGGCGTGGGCTTGCCATGCCATTGCGGCAGGATGCGTTGCAAGCGTCCTGCCGCAAGGTCGTCTGCCACGACTTCTTCCGGCAACAGGATAACGCCCATGTCGAGTGCAGCAAGGCGCCGGAACATGCCCACGTTGTTGACGGCAAAGCGCCCGCCCACCGCAACTGGCTCGCTGTGTCCCTCGCGCAGCAGGGTCCAGGTGGTGGATTTCGCCAGGCCCAGGCAGGCATGCTGTTCCAGGTCCGCAGGTTCGCGCGGCTCGCCGTGTTGCGCGAGGTATCGCGGCGAAGCATACAGCTTCGGTGTAAGGAGGGCCAGTTGGCGCGCGATCAGCTGCGAATCCGCCAGTTCACCCATGCGTATCGCCACATCAAATGGTTCGCTGACCAGGTCAACGAGGCGCGGCGTCAGGTCCAGCTCAAAGGTGATGCCGGGATAGCGCTGGGCGAATTCCGCGATCAGGGGCGCCAGGTAGGTCTGTGCGAAATCGACCGGCAGCGAGGCGCGCAGCACGCCGGTCGGCTGGGCCAGCATGCCGCCCAGTTGTTCATGCGCCAGCCGCGCTTCATCGATGATGCGCTTGCAGCGCTCGAAGTAGATCTGGCCCGCTTCGGTCAATTCGATCTTGCGGGTCGTGCGATGCAGCAGCCGCAGGCCGATGGCCTTTTCCAGCGCGGCGATCCGGCGTGAAATCGTTGAATTCGGAATGCCCAGCACTTCGCTGGCACCGCGAAAACCCTTGGCCTTCACCACTTCAACAAACAAGGCCATGTCGTTCAGATATTCCAATGATTGCTCCATCTATGGATCAATGTGCTGCAATTTACCATATTTATCTCATTTCGAAGGTGTTGGATGATGGCGCATCTCCAATCACTCAAGGAATACTGTCGTGAGCAAACTGTTTGAAACCGTCAAAGTGGGACGCTATACGCTGGCCAATCGCCTCGCCATGGGGCCGATGACGCGCAGCCGCGCGCAGTACGACGGTACGCCGGGCGAACTGGCGGCCGAATATTATGCGCAGCGCGCCGACATCGGCCTGATCGTGACCGAAGGCACCCAGCCTTCGGAAGACGGCCAGGGTTATATGGCGACGCCGGGCATTCATACCGATGCCCACGTGGCGGGCTGGAAGAAGGTCGCGGATGCCGTCCATACCAAAGGAGGCCGCCTTTTCATTCAGTTGATGCATGCAGGCCGCATGTCCCATCCGGACAATACGCCGCACCACAGGCAGGGCGTCGCGCCGTCCGCCATTGCGCCGAATACGCCGATGTTCACGCCGACAGGCATGCAGGACATTCCTGCGCCGCGAGCGCTCAGCACCGCCGAGGTGCGCCAGACTGTCGACGATTTCCGCATGGCTGCGCGCCGCGCAATCGAAGCAGGCGCCGATGGCGTTGAGATCCACGGCGCCAATGCCTACCTGGTGCAGCAGTTCTTCGCACCGAGTGCGAACATGCGTGACGACGAATACGGCGGCTCCATCGCCAACCGCGCGCGCTTTGCGATTGAAGTGGCCAAGGCCATCGCCGGCGAGATCGGCGCCGACCGCACCGCGATCCGCCTGTCGCCCGGCACTACGCTTTGGGGCATCGACGAAGGCGAAGAAGGCCCGGCGCTGTATCGCTACCTGGTGGCGGAACTGGACAAACTTGGCCTGGCCTACCTGCACATCATGCACCAGGGCGACGAAGTACTGCTGGCCGATATCCGCCAGCTGTGGAAAGGCCCCCTGGTGTTGAATCGCCCCGGCCGCCCGCGCGAGCAGATCGGCGCTGACGTCGCATCCGGATTGGCGGAAGTGGAGGCTTATGGCCAGATGGTGCTGGCCAATCCGGACTTCGTTACTCGTATTAAAAGCAACGCCCCGATCAACCTTGCCGACCGCAACACGTATTTCGGCGGAAGTGCGGCAGGCTACACGGATTATCCGGCCCTCACTAACCATAAGTCGTTGATTCAAATGGATATGTGATTATTGACGTCGCTTTGGAGAGATTTTAACTGGATTAATTCTCTCCAAATGTCACGAATGTCCATCATATTGTTGTAAACCCTTCAGCAAATAATAAATATATATAAGCAAAACATCTCGAAATGGCGAATACGCAGCTATACTTCCGGCTGCAAAAAAATTCCCCCATAGAAATAGATGTTGTGCAAAAGAATAAGCATGGCCGTGCAATTTGCACTCGGCCTTGGCGCAGCTTTGCCTGCGTTCGCGCAGGTCGATCCTGCATTGGCAAACCAGGAACTGCAGCGCCAGGAACAGCGTGAGCGCGAACGCGCACGCCAGGACGAGGCCAAGCCAGATGTGCGCCTGCAACGCGAGGTGAAATCGACGCAAGCCGTTTGGCCGGAAAACGAGTCGCCATGCTTCCCGATCCGCCGCGTATTCCTGGATGGCGACATGGCCGGCCAGTTCCAATGGGCGCTGAAGGCCGCTGACGGCGCATTGGGCCGCTGCCTGGGCAGTGCCGGCATCAACGTCCTGGTCGGGGAAGTGCAGAACGCGCTGGTCGCGCAGGGCTATGTCACGGCCCGCGTGCTTGCCGCGCCGCAGGACTTGCTGGGTGGTGAGCTGCACCTGAAACTGGTCCCCGGCCGCATTCGCGCGCTGCGCTATCCGGAACAGAAGCCATCGTTCGACAACGCGCTGCCGCTGGCGTCTGGCGAGCTGCTGAACTTGCGCGATATCGAGCAGGGCCTGGAAAACCTGAAACGTGTGCCCGGCGCCCAGGCCGATATCGAGATCGTGCCGGGCGAGCAGCCTGGCGAGAGCGACCTGCAGGTGAAGTGGAAGGGCGGCCGCGCCTATCGCTTCAGCGCTTCGTTGGACGATAGCGGCAGCCGATCGACAGGCACCTACCAGGGCGGCATCACGCTCTCCATCGACAATCCCTTCGGCCTGCAGGACCTGTTCTACCTGACCCTCAATCGCAACCTGCATGGCGACAGCCCGGAAGGCGACTATGGCACCAGCGGCTACGCCCTGCATTACTCGGTACCGTTCGAATACTGGCTGCTGTCGCTGCAACTGAACGATTACCGTTATCGCCAGACCGTGGCGGGCGCCTTCCATGACTACCTCTATCGCGGCACCAGCAATACCGCCGAATTGAAGCTCTCGCGCCTGGTGTACCGCGATGCCACGCGCAAGACCACGCTGTCGCTGAAGACCTACCAGCGCGGCAGCCGCAATTACATCGATGACATGGAAGTGGAAGTCCAGCGGCGCCGCATGGCCGGCTTCGTCGCGGGCATCGCGCACAAGGAATTCATCGGCGCTGCCACGCTGGACAGCAACCTGACCTGGAAGCTGGGCACGAGTTCCTACGGCAGCTTGCCGGCGCAGGAAGAAGCTTTCGATGAAGGCACTGCGCGCCCGCGCATCTTCAATGCCGACGTCACGCTGAACTGGCCGCTGACCAAATCGCTGTCCTACCAGGCCGCCTGGCGCCGCCAGTGGAACCGCACCAAGCTGATTCCGCAAGACCGCTTTTCCATCGGCGGCCGCTACACCGTGCGCGGCTTCGACGGCGAGGCCAGCCTGTCCGCTGAACGCGGCTGGCTGCTGCGCAATGACCTGAGCTGGAGCATTCCGGCCAGCCGCCAGCAGCTTTACTTCGCCTTGGACCACGGCGTTGTCTCCGGCCCGTCCGCGCCGCTGCTGCGCGGCACCCACCTGACCGGCGCCGCCCTTGGCTGGCGCGGCCAGTTCGGTGGCCTGAACGCCGACTTCTTCGCGGGCAAACCGGTCAGCAAACCGGATGCCTTCCGCACCGCCAGCGTTGCCACTGGCTTCAACCTGAACTACGAATTCTGAGCATCATGAATAAACTTCGCTACCGTATCGTTTTCAATAAAGCACGTGGCATGCTGATGGCTGTGGGCGAGAGCGCCCGCAGTTGCGTCAAAGGCGCCGGCCAGACCGGCGCGCTCGATAGTTCGGTACCGGCCGCGTTCGGGCATCCCGCGCTGCGCCGACTGACCTTGCTGTTCGGCGCAGCCTTTGGCGGATTCCTCTGGGCCAGCCACGTGCAGGCGCAGATCATCGCCGATCCAAAGGCGCCAAGCCAGAACCAGGCCATCGTGCTGAAGGCGGCCAACGGCGTGCCGCAGGTGAACGTACGGGAGCCGAGTGCGGCCGGCGTGTCGCGCAACGTCTATTCGCAGTTCGACGTGGCCAAGGGCGGCGCCATCCTCAACAACTCGCGCGTCAATGTGCAGACCGAATTGGGCGGCTGGGTCGAGGCCAATCCGTGGCTGAAAGCCGGTCCTGCGCGCGTGATCCTGAACGAAGTCAATTCCAGCAACTCCAGCGCACTGCGGGGCTATATCGAAGTGGCGGGCCAGAAGGCCGAAGTAGTGATCGCCAACCCGTCCGGTATTTCGGTGGACGGCGGCGGCTTTATCAACGTCAGCCGCGCGACGCTCACCACGGGTTCTCCTTTGATGATGGACGGCCGCCTGACTGGCTATGACGTGCAACGTGGCCAGATCGTGATCGACGGTGCGGGCCTGGATGCGAGCAAGACCGACTATACGGCCCTGATCAGCCGGTCGCTGGTGCTGAATGCAGCCCTGTGGGCGCAACGCCTGAACGTGGTCACCGGTGTGAACAAGGTCGAGGAAGGCGAATCGCCTGCGGTGACCGAAGTGGGGAAGGCAAGCGATGCAGCGCCGCAGTTCGCGATCGACGCGTCGCGCCTGGGGGGCATGTATGCCAACCAGATTTTCCTGGTCGGAACCGAAGCGGGTGTCGGCGTGCGCAACGCCGGCGAGATCGGGGCTGCGGCGGGACAACTGGTCGTCACTTCCGAGGGGCGTCTTGAAAATACCGGTACGCTGGCGGCATCGAAGGGCATGCAGGTGACGGTGCGCGACGCGGCTGACAACAAGGGCAAGATGCAGGCTGGCGAAGACCTGGCGCTCAAATCTGCATCCGTGACTAACGGCGGCAGCATCAGCGCGGGCGGGCAACTGGTTGCTGCGGTGAGCGGCGATTTTGACAACCGTGGCGGCAGTATCGAGGCACGCCGCGTTGAGCTGGGTAGCGCAAACGGCACCCTGTTGAATGCGGACGGCAAGATCGTGCAAGGCGGCTCGTCGGCGCTAAACGTGACCGTTGGCAGTGCCAATAACTCCGATGGCGTGCTGGGGCAAGCGGCCAGCGCAACGGATGGCGCGACCGGTGGCGCGGGCGGCGCCGGCAATGGCTCCGGGGGCGGAACTGGCACGGACAGCGGGACGGGCGGCAATACCGGCACGGGCGGCGCGACCGACTCCGGAAGCTCGGGCGGCACCGGTGCGGGCACCGGCACCGGGGGGACTTCTGTCCCCGCGCTGCCAGCCGGTGAACTCAAATTTGCCGCAATGGACAACCAGCACGGCCTGGTCACCGCCACCGGCGGCATCAGCCTGGATACCACCGCGTTGACCAACCAGCGCGGCCAGGTCAACCTGCGCACGCTGAAAATCGACGGCGGCACCCTGGACAACAGTCAAGGCCAGATCGGCGTGCAACAGGACGCCACATTGCGCCTCTCGGCCCTGAACAACCAGGGCGGCCGCTTGCTGGCAGGCGGCGCCTTCAACGCGTCGCTCGGCGAGTTCGATAACAGCAGCGGCCTGCTGCAAGCGAACAAGCTGTCCATCGACGTCGCGCGTTACCTGAACAACGACAGCGGCACCATGCTCCACCTGGGGTCCGGTGATGCCGCCATCAACGTCGGCGGCAAGCTCCAGCAAACCGGCGGCAAGCTGGAAACCGCCGGAAACCTGGACCTTCGCACCGGCGAAATTTCCGGCACCGGCAGCAAGCTGAATATCGGCGGCAACTTGGCGTTGACGAGCGGCGCTACCGGAGCGGAACAGGGCGACTGGCGCATCGGCGGCCGTGCACAAATGGATACAGGCGCGCTGACCAACACTTCCGGCGCCATCGCTGCCGCTGGGGATCTCTCGCTGAAAGCGGCTGCGCTGTCCAACCAGCACGGACAGATCTCCACCGGCGGCCAGGCAAGCTTGCAGGTGGCCGGGGACGTGGATAACACGTCCGGACAACTCCAGGCCAACAAAGCCATGACCCTGGCAGCGAGCGGCGCCGTGCGCAACCAGGATGGTTCCATTGAAACCTTGGGCAGCCAAAGCAGCCTGGCTGTGGATGCCGCTGCAATCGACAACAGCACTGGTCGCATCGTCAACGCAGGCAGCGGCCCACTGGCGCTGAAGGCGGCGACCATCAGCAATAGCGGCAATATTGGCGGCAACGGCGCCATGAACATCGATGCCGCAATAGTGGCCAACGCGGCGCAAGGCCGAATGACGGCCGCCGGCGACGTCACCATGAACGTCAGCTCCCTGCTGAAGAACGAAGGCAGCATTAGTAACGGCGGCAGTTTTACCTTGTCGCAGCCCCGGTCCGCGCTGGCAAACTCCGGCGAGATCCTGGCAAAAGGCCCGCTGAAAATCGAGAACGCCTCGATCGATAACCGTGCCGGCACCATTGCCACCGCCGAAGGCAGCACCAGCCGGATCGACATCGCTTCCGGCTCGCTGCAGAACGACGCCGGTACCATCCGCGCAGACGGCAGCGCTTCGGCGCGCATCGTCGGCGATGCAAGCAATGCTGGCGGATACCTCGGTTCCGGCGGCGCCCTGGAGCTGCGCGCCGGGGGCGGCATCAACAACGATGGCGGCCGGATCGAAAGCCGCGACGAGCTGGTACTCACTGGCGATGCGCTGACCAACCGGGCAGGCAGCATCGTTTCGGCTGGCGCCGGCCAATCCTCGCTCACCATCAGCCGCTACATCACTAACAATGGCCTGATCGGCAGCAACGGCAGCATGGCCATTGGCGCGGAAAGCTTGACCAACGGCGCCTCCGGCGCCATCACTGCCATGTCCGACCTGGACCTGAAGGTGCGTTCGGAGCTGACTAACCTGGACGGCCAGATCAGCACCCAGGGCAAGCTGAATTTCGACCAGCAGGGTGCTTCGCTGCGCAACAGCGGCACCATTACGTCAAAAGGCGCGGCAACCCTGAACGCGCGCGAACTCGATAACCGCGACGGACAGATCATCACCGCCAGCGGCTCGGGCATCGCGTCCAATGTTAGCAAGCTGGATAATCGCAGTGGCGTTATCAGTTCCGGTGCCGACGCAACTATTAGCGCTGCTGGCGCCATCGACAACGGCTCCGGTGAAATCCAGGCCGCGCACGACCTGCAGTTGGGTGCCGGCGGCGCGATCAGCAACGCCGGCGGCCTGGTGCAGGCAACCGGCGCGGGCAGCACCGTGCATATGAACGCCGCCTCGATCGACAACACGGCGGGCCGCATCGTTAACGTCGGCAATGGCACAACCAGCCTGGCCGCAAACGGACATATTGAAAACAGCGGCCAGATCGCCGGCAACGGCAAGCTGGAGCTATCCGCCGACAGCTTGCGCAACCAGACGCAAGGTGCCGTCAGCGCTGCTGGCGACATGGCGCTCGCTGTACATGCCTCGCTGGACAACGCCGGCACCATCAGCAGCGCCGGAACGCTGCAGGCCAACCAGGCCGGCCTGAACCTGCGCAATAGCGGCACCATGGTTGCCGCGGGCGCTGTGGACCTCACGACGGCCACCCTGAACAACGATGGCGGCAAGCTCGCCACGGCCCAAGGCTCCAACGCCAGCGTGAACCTCAACGCACAGGGCATCAGCAACCAGGGCGGCACCATCATGTCCGACAATAAGGCGGACCTGCACGTTGCTGGCGACATCGTGAACAATGGTGGCTTGCTGCAAGCCCGATCCGACATGGCAATTGAAGCCGGCGGCACCGTGAAAAACGACGGCGGCAATATCGAAGCTGTCTCCGCCACCAGCAGCTTGCACCTGAAGGCAGGCGACCTGGCCAACGACACGGGCCGCATCGTCAACGTCGGCACCGGCAGCACCACGGTGGAAGCGGCACACGGCATCACGAGCAACGGCACGATCGCGGGTAACGGTACTCTGGAAATCTCCGCCGCCACGCTCGAGAATAAGGCCAACGGCACCATCGCGTCTGCGCAAGGCATGACCACGACCGTGACCGGATCCTTGGCGAACGCCGGCGCCTTCAACAGCGGCGGCGTCCTTCAGGTCAACGCCAATGGCGCGACAGTCACCAACAGCAAGCTGATTGTGTCGCAGGGCCAGCTCACGCTGCACGCGGGAGACCTTGCCAACGACGGTGGCCAGCTCGCCACCGCCAAAGACTCCGGCGCGGCAATCACCATTGATGCCGCCTCGATCAGCAACCGCAGCGGCGTGATCATGTCCGACGCTGCAGCCACCATCGACAGCACCGGCAAGCTCGATAACACCCAGGGTACCCTGCAATCAGCGAGCTCGCTGGATATCGATGCCGCAGGCGCAATGAGCAACAACGGCGGCGTGGTGGAGGCACTGGCCAGCAACGCCGCCCTGGGCCTGCACGCCGGTTCGCTGGCAAACGGCACCGGCCGCATTGTCAATGTGGGCTCCAGCGCTACGACGGTAAACGTCGACACAACGCTGGACAATGCCGGCCTGATCGCCGGTAACGGCAACCTGGCCATGACGGCTGCCGACCTGGCCAACCGCACGGGCGGCGCCATCGCCGCATCTGGCGGAAAGCTGGACCTGACTGTCGGCCACGGCATGGACAACGCGGGTGCCATCAGCAGCCGTACCACCTTCACGCTCAACGCAGCAGGCAAAGCGGTCCGCAACAGCGGCCAGCTTGTCAGCGGCACGGACGCAAGCCTGGCAACGGGCGCCTTCACCAACGATGGCGGCCAACTGGTGACCGTCAAGGATGGCGGCGGCAACCTGCGCCTGGATGCAGATAGCGTCAGCAACGCTAGCGGCGCCATCGTCGCCGATGGCAGCGCAAATATCACTTCCCGCGGCACCTTGGGCAACCAGGGCGGTGTAATCGAAACGTCCGCATCGTCCGGTACGCTGGACATCACCTCTGGCACCATCGACAACGGAACGGGCCGTATCGTCAACGTTGGCACCGGGGCGACGACGCTCACCGCAGGCGGCGCAGTGACCAGCAGCGGCCAGATCGCCGGCAACGGGACGCTCAATATCGTTGCAGCCACGCTGGACAACGCGAGTGCCGGCGGCATCTCTTCCGGCGCCAACCTGAACTTTGGCGTGCGCCAGTCCCTGAGCAACGCAGGAAAGATCAGCAGCGGCGGCATACTAACCTTCGAGCAGGCGGCAGCACAATTCAGCAACAGCGGCCAAATCGCTGCGGGAGGCGCCATCAATGTCCACGCCGCCAGCATCAATAACAACGGCGGCCAGATTGCAACTGCAACCGCAGGCGGCGCGAACATTGCACTGGATAGTGTTGGCGCCATGAGCAACCGCAGCGGCGCGATTGCGGCTGCAGGCAACGCAAGCGTGGTATCCGGCGCAGGTTTCGACAATACCCAAGGCCAGGTGCAGGCGGCGGGTAACCTGACGGTCAACGCAAGCGGCATCCTGACGAACAACAGCGGCGCGCTGGAAGCACTGGGAGCCGGTTCCAAGCTGGACGTGCAGGCGAGCTCGATCAACAACCTGGCAGGCCGAATTGTCAACGCCGGCAACGCGCGTACGAGCATCACAAGCGCGAGCAGTATCATCAACAGCGGCACCATGGCCGGCAACGGCGCATTGGTCCTCAATGCCCAGACCCTGCAGAACCAGGCTGGCGGCGTAGTTTCCGCCGCTACCACGCTGGATTTGCTCGTTCGCCAGCAACTGGATAACCAGGGCGGCACCATCAGCAGTGGCGGCGCGCTGACCTTCAACCAGGCTGGCGCAACGTTCGCCAACAGTGGCCGCATGGGCTCCGGCGGCGAGATGAGCATTATCGCTTCCAGTATCGCCAACGATGGCGGCCAGCTTTACACCGTCAGCGGCACTGGCCGCGGCATCACGCTGCAAGCGAACAGCCTGTCCAACCTCGGTGGCGCAGTTTCCGCCGACGGGCTGCTGCTGGCAACGATCAACGGCGCCGTCGGCAACAACGGAGGCACTCTGCATGCCGGTGCCGACCTGACCCTGAATGCAGCCGGCGCACTGAATAACGGTAGCGGCACGATTGAAGCTGCCGGAGCGGCATCGAAGTTGACGGTCAACGCCCAATCGGTGGCCAGCAGCGGCCGTATCGT
This sequence comes from uncultured Duganella sp., assembly GCA_966077345.1. Lineage (GTDB taxonomy): Bacteria > Pseudomonadota > Gammaproteobacteria > Burkholderiales > Burkholderiaceae_D > Rugamonas. The sequence goes on along the minus strand of CBHREK010000001.1, from coordinate 77,896 downwards.
CAACGCAGGGAACGGCAATACCGCGATCACCAGCGCTGGCGGCATTACCAACAGCGGCACCATCGCCGGCAACGGCGCATTGGAGCTGCACGCCAGCACGCTGCTCAACCAGGCCGGCGGCCAACTCAGTTCCGGAACGTCCATGCTGCTGGACGTGAACCAGCAATTGGACAATCAGGGCACCATCGGCAGCGGCGGAACATTGACCTTCGACGAAGCCTCGGCCACCTTCAGCAACAGCGGCCAGGTTGCGGCAAAGGGCAGGGCCCTGATCAATGCGTCCACCTTTACTAACAGCGGCCAGGTGTCCACGGTTGATGGCTACGGCGCCGAACTGGCAATCACCACGAACAGCCTTACCAACAGCGGCCAGCTCGTGGCGGACGGCAAAGCCACACTGACCATCGCGGGCGTAGCGAACAATGCTGGCGGTACGATGCAAGCAGGAACCGACCTGCAACTGACTTCGGGCAGTGCGCTGCAAAACAATGGCGGCGTGATCGAAGCAGTTGGCGCGGGTAGCACGCTGACCATCAACAGCGATTCCATCGACAACGGCACTGGCCGCATCGCCAACAAAGGCAACGGCAGCACCCAGGTCCTGAGCCGCGGCGCGATCGCGAACAACGGCACGATTGCCGGCATGGGCAACCTGCTGCTGTCCGGTACCACGCTGTGGAATGGCGCTTTCGGCACCATCGCATCGGGCCAGGGCATGGACTTGGCGATCACCCAACAGCTGAACAATCAAGGGAAGGTCAATAGCGGCGGCACGCTGACTTTCAACCAGGCCGGCGCAGGCTTCGTGAATAGCGGCCAGGTGCTCTCCGGCGGCAATGCCTTCATCTCTGCGCAGTACGTCAACAACGACGGCGGCACCCTTGGCACCGCAGGCGGTTCCGGCGCCGACCTGTCGCTGAACACCCCACAACTGAGCAACGCAGGCGGACGCATCGCCACCGACCGAGACCTCTTTCTATCTGCCGGAACGGTCGGCGCATTGGGCGAAATCTTCGGCGGCCGCGACCTCGCAATCAGCATGAACGGGGACTACGTCCAGAATGCGGGCACACAGCAAGTTCACTCAAACCGCGACCTGAGCCTGACAGTCACCGGCAACATCACCAATAACGGCACCCTCGGCGCAGAAGGAACGCTGACACTGAGTGGCAACCAGGTGACCAACCAGGCCGGCGCCGTGATCGAAGGCGGCGCCGTCGCCATCCGCGCGGCGGGCGATCTGGCCAACTCCGGCGAGATCAATGGCGAAAGTGCGTTGGACCTGGTTGCCGCCAATATCAGCAACACTAGCGGCATCGTCGGCGGCAACGTGACGGTCCGCACCAGCAACCTCAATAACACGGGCGCCAATGCACTGATCGGCTCCACCGGCAATATGGCGCTGGGGGTGGATGGAACGCTGAACAACGTTCAGGGCGGCACGCTATACAGCGCCGCCAATATGGCCGTTGGCGCCAGGAACGGTGGCAACACAGCGTTGGTCAATAATGCAGGATCCACGATCGAGGCTAACGGCGACCTCACCATGGATACTGTAACGCTTAATAACGTTCGCCCGGACGCAAAGGTCGTTGAATATACGACTTTTGAAGAAACCACCCAGATGAATATGCCAAGCTGGTGGTATGAGAACGGGAACAGGGACTATTACGACGTACTCTCCGCCAATTATCGCCCAATGGAAGTGTACTTCGTTAACCCGAACGATGTCCTCGAGTCGGAGAAGTTCTACACCCCAGATGGATATGAAATTACCAGAGCTGTAATCCGCACACACGCCAACGACTCCGCCTTCTTCTCGGCGATCAGCGGCTTGTATGGCAAATATTCCAAGCACAGCCGCATTCAAATGACTGATGGCACCGCGGTCATTTATTCCTTGTCAAGTAGCATTGCGGCGAATCCGGACCAGGGTGGCCCTGCTCAGAATGGCTCCGAATACGGTCTGACCGATCCCAATTTGATCTGGGAACAACCAGCTGTCACCTATTCCAGTGCGTACGGCAGCTGCAGTACAAACTGCATCCGGATGGTCACTGAGCCTGTATACCTTGATCCGATTCACACAATGATTCGTGCCCGTCAGACGCCCGGTGAAGCCAGTCGCTTGGCCCATCATACGATAGCTGAGCAGCGGATCGAGGCGACAGGTGAAGCGAGCAAAATTCTTTCGGGCGGAAACATGACCCTGAGAGCTGCCAGTGAACTGACCAACTATTTCAGCGACATCAAGGCTGGGGGGCTTTTGACCGTCATCACTCCCAAGGACCCGATAAATATAGGTGCTACCTTATTCCGTAAGCACAAATTCGACGGTACCTTTACAAGGTATGATGGCGTCGTTGCGCCATATACTCAGGACAGTGTTAGTCAAATTATTGGGGAGGCGGGTGGTGCTCTCGTAGGGGCGCAGGGCGTCTACATCAACGCTCGCAGTTTCCGCAACGTCGACGTAACAGCTGGCACGGTAGGAAACATCCGTGATTCGGTTACGGTACTTGGCAGCGGCACCAATGCCGCTGCCAACGCCGGCGCAAACACCAGCGCCGGCGCGGGCAATGGTGGTGGAGCCGGCGGCCGCTTCTTCGGCGGCGCCCCGGGCGCACATGCCACCCTCGCTGCACATGCTGGTTCGACCGGCGTTGGCGGCAACCTCGCCAGCGCTGGACAGGCCGGCAATAGCGGCGCATCCAATCAATTGCTGGCTGGGGGCACATCGTCCGGCAGCGGCACGGGTAACAGTCTGGACACCGAAGGTGCTGCGCAGTCGGCCGGACCTGCACGTGAAGGCTCGCTGTTCGGGCGTGTAGCGAACCAAGTGCGTAACAAGTCGCTCGGCAGCGTCAATACCGCTGCGGGCGCCTCGGTGGGGCAAGAAGCGGAGACGGTCCAGGGCGCTAGCATCAGTGGCGTAAGGAAAATCGCTCCGGGTGGGCTCTTCCTGCGCAACCCCGATCCAAAAGGCGAGTACCTGTTCGAGACGCGACCGCAATTCGCCAAACATGACCAATGGACCAGCAGCGACTACTTGCTCGATAAATTGGCAGTTGACCATGCAACTACGCAAAAGCGCCTGGGCGACGGCTTCTACGAACAGCGCCTGGTACGAGAGCAGCTTTCCCAGCTGACCGGCCGCGCACCAAGCGCCGCCCAAGGCGACGATGGACTGTACAAGCAAATGCTGAACAACGCCGCCAGCTTCGCGCAGGAGTTCGGCCTGCGTCCGGGCGTGTCCCTTAGTGCTGACCAGGTCAGCCACCTGACCAGCGACATCGTCTGGCTCGAAAGCGAGACCGTGCAACTGCCGGATGGTTCGATTGAAACCGTGCTGGTGCCGAAGGTCTACCTCGCCCACGTCAGCGGCAACGCCGTCAAACCGACCGGCGCACTGGTTTCTGGCGCTAGCGTCACGATCGACGTTAGTGAAACCATCATGAACCAGGGCGGCGTGATCGACAGCGGCAATGGCCGCACGATTCTGCTGGCGGGCGAAGACATTGTTAACAAGGGCGGAACCATCAAAGGCGGCGGCGTTGCGCTGCAAGCTGGTCGTGACATCAAGAACGAATCGCTTGTCGTGAACAGCCAATGGTCGTCGAAAGTGAACGGCGGCAGCTTCACTTCGCTCTCCAACCAGGGCGCGATTTCAGCCTCCGGCCAGTTGCTCATGGATGCCGGGCGCAATGTGGCGGACCTGGGCGGCACGATCAACGCAGGTAGTGCATCCATCTTCGCTGGCAATAACATAACGTTCGACACAGTGAAGACTGGCAGTACCTATCACTACCAGGCGAACGGCATTACGATTAGCAACAGTTCCATCACCAACCAGGTAAGCCGGGTGAACGTCGGTGGCGACTTGCTGATGGCCGCTACTGGCAACCTGAACCTGACCGGCACTCAATTGTCGATCGGTACCAGCGGTATCGGAGCAGGCACGCTGCTGGCCGGCGGCAGCGTGAACATCGCCTCCGTAGTCGACGAAGCGAAGAGCAGCTTACTGAGAAACCCGAACACCAAGAACTGGGACAAACAAATTCATGAGGATCAGGCCGTGGTTGGCGCCAACGTGGCATCCGCGGGCGACTTGACGATCAGCGCCGGAATCAGCCAAAGCAGTGACCTGAGCATCAAAGGTAGTTCGCTTACAGCGGGCGGCACGTTGACCCTGAAGGCCAGCAACGACCTGAATATCACCAGTGCCAGCGAAAGCCACCTGTCCGATATTGAGATCCATCGCAAATCGAGCCATACCTTCAAGAAGAGCAGTAGCGACGCCACCGACTACAACGCCAGCACGCTGGCAATCGGCAGCACCATCAAAGGCGGCAACGTGGTCGCCACCAGCGGCGGCGACACCCTGGTCAAGGCCAGTACCGTGCTTGCCGACAAAGACCTCAGCATCGACGCCAAAGGTGGCTTGAGCATCGTCAGCGCCGAGGAAACCAGCAAGTCCGCCAGCACCAGGCAGGAGAAGAAGTCCGGCTTCAGCGTCAGCTACTCCTCGGGAAATCTCAGTGCCGGCTACGGGAAATCGAGCACCTCCTCGCAAAGCGCGCAAGAGACGGTAACGCAGCACGCCTCCAGCATTGGCGCCCTGGATGGCAGCGTCAAGCTCAAATCCGGTGAAACGCTGCAAGTGGTCGCCTCCGACATCGCCGCCAAGGAAAACCTGACCCTGATCGGCAAGAACGTCGACCTGGCCGCCGCGCAGAACACCACGCAAAGCCAGTTGGCCACCCAGGGCAAGGCGTCCGGCTTCGGCGTAGGCCTCACGGTCAATCCTGTGGCGGCCTTCAAGGACGCCTACAAGTCCAGCACTGAAAACTCCAAGTCCGGCAGTTTCGTCGGCAAGGAATTCGCCAAGGCGGAAGGTGCCGTGGAAGGCGCATCGGCCGCGCTCTCGGTGGTCAACCTGCAGATGGGCTCTAATAGGTCGAACAGCACGCAGACCCACGCCACCAGCGAAGCGCGCACCAGTACCCTCATGACCGGCAAGGACCTGACCATCCTCGCCACCGACGGCTCGATCACGAGCCAGGGCGCGCAGATCAGCGCCGAAGGCAATGTCCTGATCCTGGCCAAGGACAACATCAAGCTCGACGTGGCCCACAATACGGAAAGCAGGTCGCAGGACTCGAAGAAGTCGGGCTTCAGCATCGACACCCGCTCGGTGCAGGTGATTGGTACGCTCAACAACAACGGCAAAGGCAACGGCGACACCGACACCGTGACCGGCACCAAGCTGTCGGTTGGCGGCAGCACCACCATGGCCACGCAGACCGGCGACATCGCGCTGACCGGCGCCAACGTGGTCTCGGAAGGCAACCTGTCGATCAACGCCGCGCGCGACCTGAGCATCACCAGCGCGCAGGACACGCTCCACAACGCCAACCAGAGCAATAACAAGGCCATCGGCAAGGTGGTCGTTTCTGACACCGAGCGCTTCTCCGGCTACCACAACGAAAAGCACAAGGACAACAGCGACCAGGTGACCCAGGTAGCGTCCAACGTCTCCAGCCTGAAAGGCGACGTGAACCTGACCGCGGGCCAGAAGTACACCCAGGCCTCGAGCAACGTCCTGGCCGGCAATGACGTCAACATCACGGCCAAGACGATCGACATCACGGCGCTGCAAAACACCGGCAGCCACCAGGAATCGAACAGCGACCTGAAGATCGGCGCCTTCGCCCGCATCAGTTCACCATTGATTGACCTGGCCAACAACGTGGAAGCGGCGCGCAAATCCGACGGCCGCCTGAAGGCGATGCAGGGCATGGCGGCAACGGCGAACGCCTACCAGGCCGCCAGCGCAATCAACAGCATGACCGGTGGCGCCGGCAGCGGCGTCCTGGTCAAGGGCGAGGCCGGCATCGGCTTTGCCAGCAGCAGCAACTCCAGCAACAGCAAGGACAGCACAGCGCAGGGCAGCACCATCAATGGCGGCCGCAACGTCACCCTGACGGCCACCGGCGGCGACATCCACGCCACCGGCGCCACGCTCAATGCCGGCAAGACCCTGAGCCTGGACGCGGCACAGAATATCGTGCTGGACGCCAGCCTGAGCACGCTGCACAGCGACGGCAAGAACAAGAGCTCCGGTGTCGAGGCTGGTGTTGGCTTCCAGGTCGGGGCGCAGACCGGCATGTACGTCTACGCTTCTGCCAATATGGGCAAGGGCCATAACAACAACGACAGCACGGTCAACAACAACACCGAGCTCAAAGCCGACACGATCAACATCCACAGCAAAGGCGACACCACGCTGAAAGGTGCAACGGCAACGGCCAACACAATCAACACGGACGTTGGCGGCAAGTTGGCCGTCGAAAGCCTGCAGGACACCAGTGAATTTGACAGCAAGCAGACCAACGTTGGCGTGCGCGTACAGGTCGCAATCGGCACCGCCTGGAGCGCCTCCGGCAATGTGTCCCAGCAAAATGGCAAGGGCAGCTACGCAGGCGTGGGCCAGCAATCAGGCCTGTTCGCCGGTGACGGTGGCTACCACGTCAAGGCCGACACGATTGACCTGAAAGGCGGCGCTATCGCCAGCACGAATGCCGCCGCCTCCGAGCTGACGACCAACAAGCTGACCACGTCCAACATCGAAAACAAGATGAGCTACTCGGCCAGCAACGTCAGCATGGCTGGCGGTACTGGCGGCAAGAGCGAATTGCTCAAGGACGACGCAGGCAAGATCCTGCCGCTAAGCCAGCAGAATCAGGCATTCGGAACCGCGAAGGACGGCAACGTCGCGCCAGGATTGCCGATGGTAGAGAAAGGCAGCGACAGCTCCACCACCTACGCCACCGTCACCGACGGCAAGATCACCATTGGTGGCGTGACGACCAACTCGGTCAAGGACTTGGGCATCAATACTGATGCGAGCAAGGCCAATACCGCGCTAGACAAGCTACCTGACCTGCAGAAGCTTCTGAAGGATCAGCAAGCCATGTCTGCCGCAGCAGGTACTGTGATTGCGACCACGAAGCAAATCGCGGGCGATATCGCACTCGGTGCGGCGAAAGCGCAAAAAGATGCGCAAGAGACGCTGAAACAACCGAATATAACGGCCGAGCAAAGAGCGGAAGCAACCAGGGTAAGCGACGAGGCACAAAAAACTCTGAAGGATTGGGGCACGGGCGGTATTTACAGTCGCGCACTGAACGCCGGTATTGGCGTGTTGACCGGAGTATTGGCGGGGCAAGGCGGCGGACAGATTACTGCTAATGCTATTGCTCCATCAGTTGCGAAGACCGTTGGTGACATCGGCAGTGATCTGCATGCTGAGGCCATAAAGAATGCTGACTTGTTTACGGAACTTGCCCAGCAAGCAAAAGACAGAGGCGATTCAACGGAGGCTGCCGAGCTTACCGCTCAAGCAAACGAAGCAGCATCAACTGCGGCAAAGTGGGGGGATAACGGTGTCTACCGTCTTGGACTTCATGCCGCTACTCAAGGCATGCTGGGTGGCCTGGCAAATGGCCAATCCGGGGCGCTTGAAAGCGCTGCTGGTGTGGCCGGTGGTAACTTGGGGCAGCAACTTGCTGCCCAGTTGGGAACCGCCGAAGCAGAGAAGCTCGGCTTGAAAGGCCAGGAGAAAGCTGCGTTTGTTAACGCCTTTCAGCAAACTGGTGCAGTCATTGGAGGAATGGTCGCGGGGGCCACCGCAGGCAGCGCGGCGGGCAACGACGTAGATGTTGGCTCGCTTCTGGCGGCGGCTCAAGGTGGGCAAGCTGCGGGAACTGTCGATACTTTCAATCGTCAGTTGCACTTAACCGAGTCGGTCAAGCTTGCTGCGCTCAAGAAGGGGAAGACGGTGGAGCAGCAGCGGAAGCTTGATGCTGCCGCATGCGCTTTAGTGCATTGCGCGGACGGTGTTCCAAATGGCGATCCGCGCTTCAAGGAATTGGATAAGTTGCAAAAAGACGGGCTACTCTACAAGGATGAGTTGTCTGCGTTGAGGGGAACTGGAGAGTTCGTTTATGCCCCTAAACTGGATGCAATTCGCGATGGTATTACTAGTCACGGCGAGTTTTTCCGTCGGACAGGTGGCCTTATTAATCTTGGCGTTGGGTCGGTAGGTACAGTTGCAGGCGGCACGATCGCAGTCACCGGCGCAGCGAGTTGTGCGGAAACGTTCGGTCTTGGTTGTCTTCTAGGTACGTTCGGTGGATACGTGGCGAAAACCTCCAACGATCAAGCCCATGACGGAAGTCGGGCTGCCTTTGGCAAATATACCTCTACTGAAGGCCAGCGAGTATTTGATTCGTTCAACTTGCAGACATATCCGGGCGAAAACGATCCGATCAAGAACGCTGCTTGGGATGGACTCAAGCTGGGTGCTGGGTTCGTGCTGTACAAGTATGGCCCCAAAGCGATCGCTTCTGTGGAGGAGCGCGTAGCTGGGGCGGGCACCATCGGAACCAAGGTAACTGCAAACGAGGTGCCAACTCTCAGCAAAACGCCGGAAACGCCAAGTAAGCCAACTCCAGCACCAGCGACTAAGCCGCCGGCCGGACGCCCGCAAGTCATAGCCGAGAAGGAGGGGGCGACCAACTCTGCAAGTGAAAAAGTGCGAGATGATCATATGGATTCAACGATCGCCTCGGGAGATACTGTGCATCATGGAAAAAACAGTACCGCTATTGGGTCTGATGACGACACAATGTCCAACTTTAAGAAGGCGACTGATACTGGAAACGGTCACAATGTTATAGTGCACGGCTCTCGTCCGGATTATGATGAGTTTGGCGGGATATTCTTGGTTGGTAATGATTCGAAAACTCTCGCCTATACGAATCCGCAACAGATAGTGGATGCGGTGTTGTCAAATCCGAATTACATAAAAGGAACACCTATTTGTTTGGGTTCGTGCTGGGGAGCATCAAATGGCAATGCACAATACATTGCTAACGGGCTTGAGGCTACTGTAACGGCGTATAATAGGCCGGTTCGATTTGATTCGGTAAGCGGGCAGTGGGAACAAATGCCAGATTGGCTGATGATGCGTCGACACCCCGATCTCATAAATATTAAAGCTGAAACAAAAGTGTTTTACCCAGAAGAAAAGGGAGAATGAAAATATGAAGATTTTGCCCTATTTTGAAGAAGATGAAGGTGCGAAATGTTCGTACTCAATCCGCCTTAAGGATAATCTTGAAGCATTGAGCAAGGAGGAGGCAAAAGTTATTTCGGCCTATATGGAATCATGTGTCGTAATCGATGAGTGGTTGAGCAATATTAAAGATCCAATTACTGGTCAATTTTCGATTCCGTCCAAAACTTGGTGCGATGGAAAGTATATTTGGGATTCGAGTCACCTTTTCTATTTGAAGAATTACCGAGCACGTTTACCTGAAGAGTTCCTGAACCACGTACGGTTAAGGCTGCAAGGAGAGGTTTCTTTCGAAGGTCTTCGCAAGGACGAGCTACGAATTGAGTATGAATCAATTTTGGCGAAACTGGCGAGTGGTGACGAGTCCTTTTATGTAAGGTACTGATTTCTTATCCTGTCCAAATGGACTGTCCTGCCCAAATGATCAATAAGGTAGGCGAGCCTATGGGGTAGCCCGTTTTCTAAGAAGAGAGGCGCAATTTTCGTGGGCGCCGGCTGATTCGAGCCAGTGTCCTGAGAGTCGCGCCATTTTTTTGCTCGGTTTTGTACAGTTTCATATTGGGTATCCCATAATGCCGACCTTGCGCTGATTGGCGCCAGCGGGGTCTCGAATGGCGATCGATTGATAAACCTATAACGATTGCCGTCACGAAAGTTAGGTTTGCAGATGAAATACAGTGCGATGGCAGGCGTGGAATTCAACGGCGATTTTTTTCGAATCATTACGATGTCTCAAGGAATGCTCAGCTATGCGGAGCCCTCGGCCGATCCGATATATCTTCCTCCCGATGTAGGTGATGCCGCCCTTGGAAACGCTATTCGTAGCGGGTTGTCTCTTTCTCGTCGAGTTACACCAAGTGAGTTCCAAGAGATTTTCAAGTCAAAGATCGTCGAATTGCATGCGAAGGAACGAGATACAAGAGCTATTGAGCAGTTCGGATATAAGAAGAAGCGCGACATGAACAAGAATATGGATACATGTCTGATCAAGGTATTGGATGGGAGAATCGAGATTCAGCCAACGCACCAGAATTCGCTGGACACTTATACGATTTCGAAGGACCATGGACCGTTTCCGGTATGCGTTGACGAAAACGTGAGTGATACAGAGCTTGGTTCGACACTAAGGCATGCGATGACTCAATGCACTAGTTCGCTTCGTTAGACACATTTTCCGCAGTCACTCTTCGGAAAGCTGTGATCAAGTGTCTGATCGATTCTCTCCAATTGTCACTAAATGACGGCAAACTATACTCATTGTTGAGCTATTTGCTTAAAAAGCTTAAGAAAGTGTAAGCAAGGAATTTGATTTTCAGGCGCGGCGCCGCTATACTTCACAACTGTAAAAAAAATGCACTGGTGAAATTAAAAGTGCAAAATTGCAATTTTGCCGTCACATGCGGCCAGCTAGTCGCAAGCTGAGCCACCGTATGTCAGTGGCGCATCGATGTACCCTCCCGCAAACATAAAAACGTGCGAATCGAGCGAGGCTTTGTCACGCCCTTAGGATTCGCGCGCGGAGACTGAATCTCACCCGAGGAAAGCTGATTTCATGAGGCAGCTACGCATCTCATGGATCGGATTTTGAAAGTTGCGTAGTTTTTTGAAGAAGAACATGAACATTAAATTTCTGTCGTTGGCAGTAGCCGCAGCATTCACCCTGGTTGGTTGTGGTGGCGGTGGTGGTGGTGAGCAAAAGAGCTCCGCTGCCAATCAGGCCCCTGTTGATAGTGGCATTGTGATTTGGACTCCACCCGCCGCGCCCGCACCGTCGAATTCGGGTTCGGTCGATGCCCGCTTTGTTGCTGGCGCTGCACCTCGTTTCTTCCTTGCTGGGAACTCGACCCAGGCAAGTGGCGACGCCACGCCATTCACGCAAAATGCCGACGGCACCGTGACTGCCATGGGTAAATATACCCTCACCGGCACGCAAATCGCGACGCAGGAGATTTCCGGTAACGCAAACTTTGCCCAAGGCCGCTGGAACGTCGGCACTGTGTCAAGTGATAAAGGTGTTTCGGACATAATGAAGGCTGACGGCTACGCTTCGTATCATTACGTCTTGTTCAACGGCCTGGCAGCCCTTCCTGCAAGCGGCACGCTCACTTGCGATGCCGGCAAATTCACTAAGCCAAATTATGTCGACGGCGGAATCTTGCCAGCCGTAGGTAATTACTTCGGTACCTCAACAGGCAGCGCGGCCATGACGCTTGATGCAAACGGTGCCCATGTAACCTTTGCCGTTTCCACTACGGCTGGAGGCGTAAGCGGTAGTGCCAACATCTCAAGCGTTATCACGGGACCGAACGGTACCTCCTTCTTTAGCGGCGGGGGGGCTGGGAATAGCGCTTGGCTGACACTCGGCGATGCAGGGAACGGCTCAATCTATCTGATCGCGCAATACACCGTGGGCCTGGCAAATAGTAATACCTACCGCGGCCTTGCTACCTTCACCTGCAAATAATCGAATATGGCGGGCTGGCCAGGCAGGCGGGCCCTGCGCTGCGGATCCTAACGTGCGCCAGTAAATAAAATTATTTGATAAGTGAAATTCTGAGAGTTTCTAAGGCCTCCTTGGCGGTTACCATACCGCCCTATGCGTCAGGTCTTTGTCACAACTTGTGAGCTCGAATACGAAGATGCGTGGGACCGTTTGTCCCACGCAGGCATTCCGGTATTCGAGCCTTCCAAACCGTCAAAAGAAGGACGGGTACTTTGCATCTGGCTCGCACACCAATACGATGATGCGATCGAGCTGCTCCACAACCCCATGCACATCGTTGCCACTGCGGTGACCGATGAAGAATTCGAGCGCATCCAGGCTGCGGCCGATGCGCGCATGGCCCGCACCCGCGACCACGCCTGGGAGCAATCGCTCAATCGTCTCGTCGCATGCGCTTCGTTGCTGCTGCTAAGTGGGCTCGTCTACATTACCCTGCCAAGCGTGCTGTGAACCGATGACGGAGCTGTTCTCGGTCATTCGCATGGCCTATGCCGCCACGTTCGCTGATGCAGTTGCTTCGTCCGCGAACGCCCATGTGGAAGCGGCACTGCGGCGCGACGACGGCAGCCTTGCCCTCGATGGCGAATACGACCTGCCGATGCGGGCGGACCTGGTTCCACGGCGCGGTGCGCAGGCGGGCAAGCTGCTGTCGGTCGACTCGCACACACGCATGCAGTTCAGCGTGCATACCTTGCCGCTTCCTCCCGCCATTGTCTATGTCGCACCTTTTGTGTGGGACGCGGTGGCGTTGCGTGTGGGCGGCCTGGTCCCGGAGCAGGTGGGGGCGGTGCTGGCGCCATGGTTCATGGACTGGTTCGATCCCGAAGATGCCAATCGACTGAACGCAGAAGGGCTGTTCGGCGTGGTTCATTTTGCGAGCGATCCGCGGCCGGAAGGAGCACTGGTCGCGGTTGAACTGGACCTGGGCTCAGCGCCCGTGCAGGCACTGGAAGACTTGTTATCGCGCCTTGCCGCAGCGGGCGCGCGCGACATCCGCCTCGCCTAAGCCTGCATCATCGCTGTGAGCTCGGTGGCTACCTGTTCGGCGAATAGGTGAATGTGATAGCCGTCGACGAAGCCATGATGCACTTGCACCGAGAATGGCAACTCAAGGCGTCCGGCTCCGGCATCCCTGAATTTACCCCACGCAAACGACGGAATATCCGGCTGCGCCAGAACGGCGGTGAGATGCTGGATCGAGGTGAAATTCAGCCACGGTATGCAGGTGACGAATACCTGCTCCTTTGCTTCGCGCGGCGTCATGCTGCGGTATTTGCGATTCAGCGCTTCCATATTCGATGCTTGCTCGCGCGCCGCCACGCCGCGCGCAACGAACTCGCGCAAATCGTCGGACCAGTCGAACTGGGCGAAGTTCAGGTCGTTGTGCTGGTTCTTGACCGTGAAAGACGGTGTCAGGCGATCGATCCGGATTACTTTGCCGTCCAGGATGCGGTAGCGGAAATTCTCCACTTTCAGCACGGAGCGCAGCACGGCGCACAGCATCACGTGGAAAGGTGGCAGGCCCTGCGCTTTGCACCAGGGGCGGAAATCCGGCAGTTCCAGCACGAAGGTCAGGTTCAGGGCGGGGCTGTCCATGCTGTCGAACAGCTCGAAACGGTCGAGGCGGCGCTGCAGGGAGTTGTTAACGGTTTCTGTGGAAAAGTCTGTTAACAAGGAATCCCTCCGTGTGCTAAAGCCATGATTCTAATGGGAATAAACTGGCTGCTCAATTTTGCATCAACTAAGGCGCCCGAAGCTCAGGAAGACCCATGCTGCGGCAATCACCACCATCCCGGCCACGGTCACGCACGACCAGGTAAAGAAGTAGGCCGAAACCACGGTGGCCTGCAACGCGCGTTCGAACAGGCAGCCCAGGCCAAAGTCGAAGGTGGCCATGACGGTCCAGCGTCGGAAGTAAATCGGGAGATAGCGGCTCATGTACTTGTTGTGCTGCAGGGCGGCGTGGCGCTCGATCACATTGCGTGCGGCGCTCACGTCCTTGAACAGCCAGTCGAAGAAGATGAAGCGGTAGAGCAGGGTGCGGAAAGGCATGGCTTCGGTCGTCATGAGCGTCTCCCTTGATTGCCTGGATATATTATCATTCCCGGCATTCCTCCAAAGGAGATACAGCATGACGGAATATCTGCGAGGTAGCTGCCTGTGCGGCGGCGTTGAATACAAAGCCGACAGAAAGTCGGTCAGCGGTGCGAGCCATTGTTACTGCACCATGTGCCAGAAGCAGCATGGCGCGGCCTCGGGCACTTACGCCAATGTCGCCAGCGCCGGCTTCAGTTTCGAAAAAGGCGCCGAGCTGGTGATCGAGTTCCATTCCTCCGAGCATGGCCGGCGCGGCTTCTGCAAGGTGTGCGGCTCGACCCTGACCTGGCGCAGCACACAGGCGCCGGACCGTATTGCCATCACGCTCGGCACCATGGAGCCTGAATATGACGGGCCGGTGCAGCATGAGCTGCACACGGACACCAAGCCGCGCTGGCTGCCGACTGCTTAACGGCGGCGCAGCGTTGCCACCGTTAGTGTGCCGTCCGCGGCACGTTCGTTGATCGCCCATTTCAGCGCAGCCCGCGGCGAGGCGCTGGTATCACGTGCTGCCAGGCGTAGCGTGTAATCGCCCGCTGGCAGTGCAGGCAGGGTCCAGCTATCCTGGTAGCTCGTGCTGGCGCCGCCTCCCAAGAGGGATTTCAGGTTGGCGGAAGTTTGTCCCGTCCATGCCACCGTGCCCGAGGAGTTCACCAGTTCCGCTTTGACCTGCCACGATTCGTAGGCCGGTGCGGTGCCGTCGTTGCGCAGCATGAAGGTCAGTGTCAGCGCGCCGCCTGAGGTGAGGTTGACCGTGCTGCTGGCAACTATATAACGGTAGCCCGATTCGCGCGCCATCATCAGCAGATCGTTTTGTTCGGATGCGGAAAGCGCGCTCCAGCGCTCCGCATCCGGGCGGCTGGTTTCGAAATTTCCGTTGCTGAACAGCGTGATGTGGAATGCCGCCGCCTGCTGGCGCGCCGTGGCCGGATTGTTCTGCGGGTCGCCGCTGGTAAAGGGGCAGAACTCGGAGACAAACGGCGCCTTCTGCCACTGGCCCGAAAAAGCCGCCCATTCCGCAGGGCGGTTGGTCCACTGGTCGAAGTAGCCGTAGCGGCTCAAACAGTCGGCACGCAAGCCCACGGGCCGGCTGGTAATGCCTTGCTCAAGCAGGCCGTAAGTCAAGGCATCTTTGTTGGAGTAGGGGATGAACATTACGTGCTGCTGGCCGGGGAAGGCATCGAAATGCATCTTTGCGAATTCGCGCTTGCTGGCATCGGTGGCAGGTGTGATACCGGCTGGCGGGCTGGCGTAGGCACTGGAGCGCAGCGCCCATTCGCCGTATTGGCCAAACATGCCGACGTCGATCCATGCGATGTCCGGGTTGTTCGGTCCCATTGCTGTGGCCAGCGCGGAGAGCAGGGCCCGCGAGCGCTGCTGCAGCCACGGGTCGTTCCAGTCGGGGACGAAGGTCTGGCCGGGCATGGTCGGATCGGTGTCGGCCCAGAAACCGCAGCCCGCCTGGCAGTTGGCATTGTTGACGATGTAGGCAGGCGCATAGACGGTGTTGTCGTCATAGCCCGCCATCATGCGCAAACGAAAGGCGAACTTGCGGCCCTGGCTTTTGGCTGTGGCAAGGTCGTTCAGGACCGCGCTGAAGTTGTACTGGCCTTCGGCCGCCTCCAGGTCCTTCCAGTAATAGCGGCGATAGGCGTCCCTGGCGGGTGCCGGCTGGGGAATCAACTCCTGGTTTTGCCAGCGGTAATAGCCGCGCAAGGGATTGATGGTGTCGTCGCTGGCGACGGGAATCGCGGTATAGGTACGGCTGGCGTTGAGTGTACTCCAGCCTTTGGGGCCCGCAGTGGCTGGTGAGGTGCTTGCTGCAAGCAGGACGGATGCAATGATGAAGTTCAGGCGCGGCATAGGTGGCTCCTGTCATTGGTCGGGTAACGCGCGCAGCTCCTCCTCGCTGAAGCCTGCCTTGCGGCGTGCTTCCATGTTGAACGGGCCGCGCACGGTGGCTTTGTACTGTACCACCAGTTCGTCGTAGGTCGAGATCGGGTCAAGGCCGCGCAGACCGCACAGGTGCCAATACCAGCGGTTGCCGATTTCCACGTGGCCGATTTCGTCGCGCAGGATGATGTCGAGGATGGCGGCTGCCGCCTCGTCGCCGGCCTGGGCCAGCTTGGCGCGCAGCGGCGGGATCGCATCCAGTCCGCGTGCTTCCAGTGTGCGCGGCACCAGGGCCATGCGCGCCATCACGTCGCCTGTGGTCTTCTCCACCATCTCCCACAGGCTGCCGTGGGCAGTGTAGGCGCCGTAGGCGCAACCGAGCGTGGAGAGGTGGGCCGATAGCAGCGAGAAGTGGTAAGCCTCTTCCTTTGCCACGCGCAGCCAGTCGGTATAAAACTGTTCCGGCATGCCGGGGAAGCGCCAGATTGCGTCCAGCGCCAGGTTGACGGCATTGAATTCGATATGCGCCAGCGCGTGCACCAGCATGGCGCGGCCTTCGACCGTAGCCATTGAGCGGCGGCCCACCAGGCGCGGCGCCACCAGTTCCGGGCGGGCAGGACGGCCGGGGATCTGCGCAGCGGGTGTGGCCAGCGCGGCCGCCGCGTCCAGCACCAGCACACCGCCGGCCCAGGCTTCTGCCATCGCGGCGACGGCGGACACTTTGGCGGCAGGATCAGGTTCAACCAGGCATTGCAGCGCCAGGCTGCGGAGTTCAGGCTTTGCTTCCATTTGTTACATCACGTATAGATAGTCTTGCCCCGCGCCCCATTTTTCGGCGCAGGGGCCGACAGTATAGTGCCTTCCATTGATAACCCTTTGGAAGAACGTAATGAAACTCGTATATGTTGGCGACCCGATGTGCTCCTGGTGCTATGGCTTTGGCAAGGAGTTGGCGCAACTGCGTGCCGCGCATCCCGCACTGGAGCTGGAGATCGTGGTCGGCGGCCTGCGCGCCGGCGGCACGGAAATCCTGGACGATGCGGCCAAGCAATTCCGCCTGCAGCACTGGGCGCGCGTGGAGGCCGCGAGCGGCTTGCCGTTCAACCGAGAAGCCTTCGTGGCGCGGCAAGGCTTTGTCTACGATACGGAGCCAGTGTGCCGTGCCGTGGTCGCCGCGCGCCGCCTGGCGCCGCAGTCCGACTTGCTGGCGGTGTTCCGCGCCTTCCAGCACGCCTTCTACGCAGATGGGCGCGACACCACGGACGGCAAGCAGCTGGCGGATATTGGCGCCGCCGAGCTGCAACGGCAAGGCCACGACATCAGCGCAGCCGGCTTCCTCTACACCTGGCGCGAACCGGCCACCATTGCTGAGACCCATGCTGACTTCACTCGTACGCGCAAGCTTGGCGTAAGCAGTTTCCCGTCTTTGCTGCTCGATACCGGCGCCGGCGTACGCGACGTCAGTCCCGGATACGCCAATGCTGAGCAATTGGATCGACTGCTGAGCGAAGCGCTGGCTGCTGCGTGAGACAGCGCACCGAACGGTCGCAGGATGCGGGCGCAGAATGCCTGCATGGATACCCAAACTATCTTATTTGTTGCCTGTGTGCTGTTCGGTGTCGCCGCGGCTGGCGGCATCGTCATGGCCTTGATCCGCTTGGGCAAAAAGGCTAATCCGCCGCACTGGATTGCGATGCTGCACGGCTTTATCGCTGCGGCCGGCGTGACCCTGCTGGCCTACGTAACGATCTTCTCGCAGGTGCCGGACCTGGCCCAGATCGGCTTGCTGGCGTTGCTGCTGGCTGCGGCTGGCGGCGTCTGGATGAACCTTGGCCGCCACCAGCAGGGCGTATTGATACCCAACGCCGTCATGGTCGGCCATGCATTGATGGCCATCGCCGGCGTCGCCTTGCTGCTGCTCGCGCTTTAGTTGTAGTGCTGGTAGACCCTGGACGAGCCGTCAGGCATCACAAGCAAAACATCATAAGCGTCCTTGCGCGGACCTTCCATGCCCGGCGAGCCAAGCGGCATGCCCGGCGCGGCCAGACCCTTTGCCTTCGGCTTGGAGGCCAGCAGGCGCTTGACCTCCGCCGCCGGCACATGGCCTTCAATCGCATAGCCGTCCACCACGGCCGTATGGCATGAGCCGAAACGGTCCGGAATCCCCATCTTCTCGCGCATGTCGGAAGGGTTGGCGACGTTGTGCGCCTCCACCTTGAAGCCGTTGTCGCGCAAGTGCTTGACCCACGCTTCGCAACAGCCGCAGCTCGCGCTCTTGTAGACGTTGATGACGGGCGTGGCAGCCATGGCCAGCGCGGGCATGGCCAGCATCGCGGCCAGGAGTGTTTTACGGATCTTCATGCACCCATGGTGCCATGGCCTTCGCTGGGGCCGGAATGACCTGGGTCAAAAATATTTCTAGACGACTGGTCTAATTCGGCTTAGACTGTGCCATATGACTTCCACCAATTACGCCGACGTTCGCCAGGGCATCATCGATGCGGCCATGCCGCTGTTCATGCACAAGGGATTCAACGGCGTCGGGCTGACTGAACTCCTGGGCGCAGCCAGGGTGCCGAAAGGCTCGTTCTATCATTACTTCGGCTCCAAGGAAGTCTTCGGCGCGGCCGTCATAGACAGCTATTTCGAGCGCACCCTGGCGCGCATCGACGAATTGCTGGCGCAAGGCGCAACCGGGCGGGAAGGCCTGCTGAACTATTTTGAAGACTGGCGTGAATGCCAGTTGGGCGAATCCAGCCAGTGCCTGGCCGTCAAGCTCGGCGCGGAAGTGAGCGACCTGTCGGAAGCGCTGCGCGCATCGCTGCATCGCGGCGTCAGCGGCATCACGTCGCGGCTGGGGCAGTGCATTGAGCGCGGCATGTCTGATGGCTCGCTGCCGCAAGGCCTGGACGCCAAAGTATTGGCCGTCGCACTTTACCAAAGCTGGGTGGGCGCAAGCCTGCTCGCGAAGATCAACCATGACCGCGCTCCGCTCGATACGGCAATGGCGGGCACGCAGCAAGTACTGAATCAAACGCAGCACGCTTGAACCGGGCGGGGCGCCATAAAGGCACCCGCTTTTTTGTTCTCAATGACTAGACGACTGGTCTAATACTGAAAGGAGCATCAAATGACTGCCACTATCAACCGCCGCATCGTTCTCGCCTCCCGCCCGCAAGGCGCGCCGGTGCCAGGTGACTTTCGCCTGGAAGAAGGGCCGGTACCGGAGCCGGGAGAAGGACAGGTACTGCTGCGCACCCTCTATCTCTCGCTCGACCCGTACATGCGCAACCTGATGGACGAAATCCCTCCTGCCTACGCGCCGCGCGTTGAGCTGGGCGCCACCATGGTCGGCGGCACCGTGAGCCGCGTAGTGGCATCGCGCCATCCAGGCTTCACGGCCGGCGAGATCGTGCTCGGCAACGCGGGTTGGCAGGATTACGCGCTGTCCGATGGCAGCGACTTGCGTGCCCTGGGCGACATGAAACAACCCTCGCTGGCGCTGGGCGGCCTGGGCATGCCGGCCTTCACCGCCTATGTCGGCCTGCTCGATATCGGCCAGCCCAAGCCGGGCGAAACGGTGGTGGTGGCGGCAGCGACTGGTGCGGTCGGTTCCATCGTCGGCCAACTGGCCAAGCTGAAAGGCGCGCGCGTGATTGGCATCGCCGGCGGCGCCGATAAAGTGGCCTTCGCCAGGGATGAACTGGGATTCGACGTCGCCCTGGACCGCCACGATCCGCAGTTGGCGCAAAAGCTGGCCGAAGCCGCGCCTAATGGGATCGACGTCTATTTCGAGAACGTGGGCGGGGCCGTGTTCGATGCAGTGTTGCCTCTTTTGAACATCGGCGCGCGTGTGCCGGTGATCGGCGTAATCGCCCAATACAACCAGAATGGTGCGTCGCAAGAGGCAGACCGGCTGCCGAAAGTGATGTCGACCATCCTGCAAAAGCGCATCCTGATGCAGGGCATGGTTATCCTCGATCACTATGAAACCCGCTATGAAGACTTCGCGCGGGACATGTCGGCCTGGGTCGCGGAAGGCCAGATCAAGCTGTTCGAAGACGTCCTGGACGGCTTGGAGCGGGCCCCGGAAGGGTTGATCGGCTTGTTGCGCGGCAGCAATTTCGGCAAGGTTGTAGTGTGCGTCACGAAACCCTGAAATGTTGTATATAACTCTGGCGGGGTCTTCTTTCTGCATGGCATAATTGATTTAGTTCTTAATAATATTCCTGAACAATTCATGAATGTCACCAGATTGATAACGGCCATTTCAATGGCCCTGGCCGTCGGTACTGCCGCCGCCACCCCCCAGCCGGCCAATACGTGGGACAACCTCGTGGGTATGAAATACGCCAAGGCCCGCAAGGAAGTGATCGATGCGGGCTGGCGCGCCGACCATCGCAATGCCGCGACCGAATGGGAGCGCCAGCTCCAGGGCCAGTTCCCCGAGCTGCGTTCCTGCGAAGCCGCCAGCGGCCAATGCACCCACTTTTTCGTTTCCTATGACGGCATCTGCCTGAAAGTCGTGACCGAAGGCGAATCCGTTGCTGCCTTCAAGGTGCGCAGCGTGGCGCAAGGCTGCCCCAAGCAGCAGTAATGCCGTACACCCTGCGGCCAGCCGTGGCGGCCGACATGGCCGAAATCATGCGGCTCGAACGAGCCGGCTTTGCGGAAGCGATCCAGGAGACCGAGGAGGCGTTCGCCGAGCGCCTGTCTGCCGCGCCTGAAGGGTGCTGGGTCCTGGCCGGCGAAGCAGGGCGCCTGTATGGCTATCTCTGCGCCGAGTTCTGGCCGCTGGAGCAAGGCTTCGATCCGGCGCGGTTCGCGCGCAACCATGCGGCGGCCGAGACCCATATGCTGCAAGGCGAGGAAGTCTACATTTCCTCCATGGTGGTCGATCCCGCGACACGCGGCACGGGGTGGGGGCGCAGGCTGTTCCGCGACGCCCTGGCCGAAATGTTCGCCCGCCATCCACGCCTGCGCAGTTCGATCCTGATCGTCAACCCGGAATGGGACGCCGCCCGGCGCATTTACCGCGCCGAAGGCTTTGCCGAAATCGGCAAAATCGAAGATTATTTCGCCTCCGCTGGCGGCCGGCGCCTGCCGGCCATCGTCATGCGCCGCAACTGATCCTGTTTGTGCATAATGGTCGCCATGCGAGTTGCGACCTTCAACATCAACGGAATCGGGGCCCGCCTGCCGGCGCTGCTGCAATGGCTGAATGAAACCCAGCCTGACGTGGTGTGCTTGCAGGAGTTGAAAGCCCCGCACGAAAAATTCCCCGAAGCTGCGATCAATGACGCCGGCTATGGCGCCGTCTGGCACGGCCAGAAAAGCTGGAACGGCGTAGCCATCCTGGCGCGCGGAACGACGCCGGTGGAACTGGGCCGCGCCTTGCCGGGCGACCCGGAAGATGTGCAGAGCCGCTATATTGAAGCGATGGTGGGCAAGCTGATGGTTGCCTGCCTCTATCTTCCGAATGGCAATCCGGCGCCCGGCCCCAAATTCGACTACAAGCTCAAATGGTTTGATCGCCTGATCGCGCGTGGAGAAGAACTGGTGGCATCGAAGAAGCCGGTCATCATGGCAGGCGACTACAACGTGATGCCGACCGAGCTCGATGTCTACAAGCCCGAACGCTGGGTTGACGACGCGCTGTTCCGTCCCGAAACGCGGGCCGCCTTCGCCAAGCTTGTCGGGCAGGGCTGGACCGACGCCCTGCGCACCATGCATCCCGACGAAAAGATCTACACCTTCTGGGATTACTTCCGCAACGCATTCGGCCGCGACGCCGGACTGCGCATCGACCACCTGCTGCTGAATCCTGTGCTGGCCCCGCACCTGCGCGGGGCGGACGTCGACCGCGTTGTGCGGGGGCGGGAAAAGCCCAGCGACCACGCGCCAACCTGGGTGGAGTTAGAGGGCTCCTTCTAATCTTTTCGCAACTGTTGTTTCCACGCGGTATATTGGCCTCACTCCGGAGTTGTTCGTTTTGATAACACTAACCTGAGGAGGCACCATGCGTTATTCACGCGCTGCAGCACTGTCCGCATCATCCGCATCGACTGAAGCGGAGCCCCTGAACCAGCTGAACATGACGCCGCTGATTGACGTCATGCTGGTCCTGATCATCATGCTGATCGTCACCATCCCCAAAGCCAACCACGCCATCGGCATGGATATGCCGGGGCCCAGCGGCGCCATCGAAAAACTGGCCCAGACGCTGGAGGTCGATTTCGACGGCACGCTATGGTGGAACGGCGCCCAGCTCGCAAGCCGCGCTGCGCTGGAAGAAAAGCTGGCGGCGCTGAAAGGCGACGACAGCATCCAGTTGCGTTCCAACGGCCTCGCGCCGTACAAGGTGGTGGCTGGCGTGCTGTCCACGGCACAGCGGCTCGGCGTACGCAATATCGCCATCGTCGGAAACGAGCGCTTCCAATAATAAAGTCGGGGTCAGGTCTGTCATTTGGACATTCAGATCGATTCTTTGATAAATCTCAATACTTAAAATCCGCTGTTTTCCCGTATTGAGCTAGATCAAACGATCGCGCTACCTGTCCGATTGACAGACCTGACCCCGAATAAAAAAAGGGCGCCGCAAGGCGCCCTTCGTGCTTTGGAGAAAGCGGTAACTTAGTTGCCGCAGCCCAGGGACTGGATGCGGTCGTAGGCTGCCTTGGCTTGCACCATGCCGTAGCCGGTCTTGTTGTCCTTGCCTGCCACGTCCAGGTCCAGCGCGGACTTGGTCAGGGAAGCGCGGATCTGCGAGCCGGTGCAGGTTGGGAAGTAGGACCATACCAGCGCTGCCACTGCCGATACGTGCGGGGTAGCCATCGAGGTGCCGTCGTAGAAGGCGTAGTTGGTTGCTTTCACTTCCACGGTTGCGGACTGGCCGAGCTGGTTCTTCATCGCTGCGCCGTCAACATCGGTCGCGGTGACCGAAGGGATGGTGGTGACGGTGGTGCCCAGGGTGCCGCCGAAGCCGCCGGCTGCGTTGTTGTACACGATCGCGCCGACGCCGCCGGATGCCTGGCAGTTCGAAACTTTGGTGGCGAAGTCCACGGTGCCGCGCTGGATCAGGCAGACCTTGCCGGACACGGCGCTGTTGACTGCATCGCCCAGGCCGAAGTCGGCCAGTGCAGCGGTGCGGGACACTTTCGGCGAACCTTCCATGTCGCCTGGGGTGTACACGGTCGAGCCAACGGTCAGCTTGGACTCGGAACCGGCGCCCATCGGCACGGTCGACAGCACGGCCACGCCTGGGCCGGAGATTTCAACCTTGCTGTTGTACTGCGAGAAGGTCGCCCACTGCTTGTTCTCGTCCACGGCGGCAACCATCATCACGCTGGCGTAGCCTGCTGGGTAGGACACCACGGTGTTGCCGTCGTTGCCGGCAGCAGCGATCGACAGCACGCCCTTGGTCTGCAGGGTGTCGAAGGCTTTCTTTTCGGTCTGGCTGGAACGGCCGCCGCCCAGGGACATCGAGATCACGTTCGCGCCGGCTGCGCCGCACTTGTTGGCAGCGGTAGCCAGGGTCGAGGAGTAGGCCCAGCCGTCAGCGCCGAACACCTTGACGATGTGCAGCTTCAGTTTCTTGTTCGGGTTCACGCCAACCACGCCCAGGCCGTTGTTGATGCCGGCGATGGTGCCTGCAACGTGCGAGCCGTGGTGGTTTTCGTCGGTATTCCAGTTGCCGGTGCCGGAGTCGTACTCGCCGGTCACTACGTTGCCGTTCAGGTCTTCGTGGGCGTTGTCGTAGCCGGAGTCGATGATGCAGACCTTGCGGTTGGAGGTGTTGGCGTCGGACAGCTGGTCAGCCTGCACAGCCTTGATGCCCCATGGTACGAGCTGGCCCAGCTGGTATGGGGTGCCGGTCGATGGGGAGGTGGTGGCGAAGAGCTGGCGCTTGACGTCCTCTTCAACCAGGATCACGTTCGGGTTGTGTTCCAGGCCTTTGATCGCCTGGGTCGGCACTTCGATCGCCATTGCGTCCATGCCGAAAATTTCATGTTTGATGTTGCCTTTGGCAGCAGCGACGGCCGACTTCAGGGCGGCTGCCTTGCCTGGCTGGAATTGCACGATGACGCGGGTGGTGTCGTTGGCGGCAAAGGCCTGGCCAGCTGCACCGACAGCTACAACAGCAGCCAGCAGCTTCACGCCGGCAGCGATTTTCGAAACCTGGAATTGCTTTTGAACCATGGAAATTCTCCCACTCTTGTGTAAGGTGTATGTCCCCGGGCCGTTGTTCGGCGCGAATTTTATTTGCCGTAACGCAAACGTTTTGCGCTCGACTCGACTGAGTGTATGGAGGAAAACGCAATAAATCTATCAAAATGTCTCCATTTGTAGCGGGGTGTGGAATTTGGCATACAGATTTGTTAAGAATGGGACACTTCGCACTTGCATGTCTCAAACTTAACAAACGAAAGCCAGATTTGCCGTATGCTGCCCGGCATGGACGACTTTATTGAAATCTACGATGGCGCCCTGACGCCCGACCAGTGCCGGCAAATCCTGGCGCGTTTCGAGGCCAGCGGCAAAGCCGTGCGCGGCAAGACCGGGCAGGGCGTGGACGTGGCCAAGAAGGACAGCTACGACCTGACCATCAGCCAGCATGCCGACTGGAACGACGTGTCCAACCTGATGATGGCCAGCGTGCTGACCCACTTGTCGGCCTACATGGACAAGTACCGCATGCTGCTGACCGGGGCCCTGTCGCCGCGGGTCGCCGACCCGGAGAGCGGCCAGCCGGTCACGCTCAATATCGATAATTTCGAACGCTGCGGCCGGCCTTACCTGGCGGAGCTGATCCAGTCGATGTATCGCTGCGGGCCGATCAACGTGCAAAAGTATCTGCAGAATAGCGGCGGCTACCATCATTGGCATTCCGAGATCTATCCGCAGAACGCGAGTTGCGAAACCTTGCACCGCGCCTTGCTGTTCCAGTTCTACCTGAACGACGTGGCGGAAGGCGGGGAGACGGAGTTCTACTACCAGCAGCGCAAGGTGGAAGCGCGCCAGGGCCGGCTGATCATCGCGCCGGCCGGCTTCACCCATACGCACAAAGGGAATGTATCGCGCAGCGGCGACAAATATGTGGCTACTTCGTGGATCCTGTTCCAGCGCGCCGAAGCGATGTTCGGCGCGCCGGGGTGATGCGCTTACAGAAGATTAATCGCGGCGACGGCGGCGTGCCAGGGCCATTGCGCCCAGGCCGCCCAGCAGCAGGGCGCCGCTGACCGGCTCCGGCACGTCCGCTGGTGGAACGGCGCGCTCGCCATCCAGGCTGACATTGTCGATTGCCCAGCTCTCGTCAGCACCGGCCTGCCACACATTACCGGAAGCGAAAAACTCGATGGTGTGGGCGCCTGCGGCCAGGTTGCCCAGGTTGAAGCTCATGTCATAGGCCTGGTCTTCCCAGCCGGAGAAGCCCAGGTGGGTATGGTTGGCCAGCAAGGTCAGGTGCGAGTCGGACGCAGCAGCGCCGAAGGTGTCGAAGTTTTGCTGGTACAGCAGGTTGCCGTCGACACGGATATTGAAGTAATCCGGGCCGCAGCAGTTGCTGCCATCCCAGGAATCGATGGCGCCGAAGGACAGCTTCAGTGTCGCAGCGTTGACCGCGCCGCCAAAATTCAGGTTCAGGACCGAAGCCGCGGCAGGATTGCCGGCTGCGTCGTTGCGCAGCATTTGCTGGCCGAAGCCGAATTGGCTGTAGCCCTGGCTGCCGGTCAGGAAGCCGGCGCCGGTGAAGCCGTTTGCATTCGATTCGAAATTATTGGAGTAGAGCACGGTTGCCGACGCTGGGATGGCGGCTGCTACCGTGAGCGCTGCGAGAACTGCTTTGAATTTCATGTAGGTGTCCCAAGTTATTGTTGATCAAACAGGGATTCCCAAAAGCAAATCTTGTGCCACGCAAACAAATCAATAACTTATGTAAGAAGCATTTACCAGTTGTAAAGTTTTCCGACAGAAATTCGCCAGTCCAGGTTGACTCCCAGGCTGGCAAGAACGATCAGGGCAAAGCCAGCTACTTGCCACCCGCCGATCAGGTGGCCGTAGACCACATAGTCCCAGCACACCGCCGCAGCGGGATAGATGAACGTCAGGACCGCAATCGCCGCCGTCTCCATGCGCGGCGTGGCGCCGTAAATCATGACGTAGGCGATCGCCGTCGGCACCAGGCCCAGGGTGCCCAGCCAACCCCATTGCGCGGCGCTCAGGCCTTCCGCCGGAATGGTGCTGAAAGCGCCCAGCAGCAGCGCCCCGGTCATGCAATGCACCAGGGCAGTCAAATGCGGCGGGGTGCCGCGCATCGACTTGGTGGTCAGGGTCACGCCGGCATAGGCCAGGGCGCCGGTCAGGGTGCTGCCGATGCCGAGCAGGTAATTGGCGTCCATCGGTTCATCGAAACGCACGCCGCACGCCAGCGCCAGGCCGCCGAAGCCCACTGCCACCCAGGCCAGCTTGTTGGCCGCCAGCCGCTCGCGCAATAGGAGGGCGCCAAGCAGCAGCACCATGAAGGGCTGCACGTGAAAAACGATGGTGGCGACAGCGATGCCGATGCGGCGGATGGCCTCGAAGAAAGTGACCCAGTTAATCACCATCAGCACCCCGCTGAAGGCCGCCAGCCCAAACGCGCGCCGCGGCATATTGGCACGCCTGAACATGCCTTTCCAGGCGCAGTAAAGCGCCAGCGCCACGGCGCCGATAGCGCAGCGGAAGAATACGGTAGTGACCGGATCGAGGCCCGCCTCCTGGACGTAGATGCCCAGGGTGCTCAGCATGAGCATGGCGATGATGTAGGTAAGGACGGGATGGCGCATTGCGCTCATCATCGCACGAGCGGCAGCATCGCGGCGGGCGGGCCGCCGCGATTGTGCCAATTTACTGCACTGTGAGGATGACCTTGACGCTGTCGTCGACGGCGGACTTCTCGATATAGCCGATGGCCTGGACGTCGGCGGCCACGGCTTTCTTCACTTCAGCGCTGGAGCCGTATTCCTTGGGCGCCGTGCCCTTGCCGGTAAACACCAGCTTCGACCACTGCGCCTTGACCTGGGCGCTGTCCTTGCCCAGCACCTTCTGGCTGAACTCATTGCGCAGCGGGCCTTCGGTGTGTTCGATCGGCGTGAACAGGGTTGATTTGCCGAGGAAGAATTGGGCCGCCTGCTCGCTGAACATGCGCGAGGCCGGATTCTTCGCATTCACGATCACCACAATTTCGGCTGCCAGCGCGGGCAGGGCGGCACACATCATCGCTGCGGCAAGCAGCGGCTTGATTCGCTTGTCCATGGCTGCCTCCTCAGAACACGAAGTCGAGTGCTACGGCATACACGTTCACCGGCCCCTGGAAGCCTGGCGCGGGATTGATGAAGGCGCCTGCCCCATCCTTGGGCTTGATGTGGTCGACCTGGACTTTCAAGGCCAGCGATTTGTAGAAGTCCCAGCGCATGCCTATCGCATCCGACGATTGCAGCGCGGCTTTCGCCAGACCGGCCGGCCCGTTGATGGCGAAAGTGATCGGGGCCAGGGGGCCGGAGGTCGGCATGCCTGCCACGCTGCGCGGCGATTTCTGCGTGATGTTGCCGTGGTAGTAGTAGGGCAGGAATTTGCCGAAGCGGTAGCCGGCCATGGCGTACCAGGAATTGGTGTCCTGCACCAGCAGCGTATCGGTGCGGCGCATCGCGTATTCGGCTTGCAGCACCACGTTCTTCCAGTCCATCGTTCCGCCGACGGAGGTAAAAGTGCCTTTCACGTCGCGCGCCGGCATCATGTCGGCCACGGTCCCGAGCCCGACAGTGCGCAGCGTGGTAAGCAGCCCGGCCAGGGTGGGATTGTCGACCAGGCTGAAGTCGGCCTGGGCGCGGCCGAAGCGCAGCGTGAACGGGCCGTTTTCGGCCACCACGTGCAGCATGATCGCCTTGCGGAATTCGATGGTCTGCGACGGCAGGTCGACATCGGCGCGGCCCGTGCCCAGTTGCACGCTGAGCGAGGTATCGCCGAAGCTGTGCTGGTACAGCAGGTCGGCGCCGTCGAAGGAGTCGAGCGTGACCTGGCGATAGACTTCGGCCGGCGGGCGCAGCATGGTGTTGGCGTAGCCCACGTTGCGGAAGTCGGAAATCATGTAGATCGGCGCGCCCATGCGACCGACCCGCACGCTGAAGTCATCGTTGATCTTGAACTTGGCAAAGGCCCATGCGGCCTGGGCGCGGTAATGGTCGATGGCATCCTTGCGCACCAGGCCCTGGCCGGTGAACGAAATCATGTCGTTGACCTTGACCGTGGCCTGGATGCCGAAGTTCGAATCGACCCCGGTGCGCCAATCCTTCTTCACGCCGGAAGCCTGGTTGGGCCGGATGAACTCTGCGTCGTTGGTGTCGGTGGAGGTGAGGGCGGCGGTGCCGAAGCCGCTGATGGTGACGGTAGGGCCTGATTCCTGGGCGCCTGCCTGGATGGCGAAACTGGCTGCTGAAAGCGCGGCAAGCGCGCTGCACATTCTTTTCATCGTCATGCTCTCTCCCGTTATTAGTGGTATGAACAAGCTGACTACGGGGCCAAGTGTTACAGATTGCCGGCAGCCCCGCTACTTTTCGTGGTAGGCGCGCAACAATAAAAAAAGCCCGCGGTTGCGGGCTTTCATGGGGAGAGCTTGCAGCTTACTTCGCTTTGCCGAGCTCGGAGCGGTGGCGCGAGTAGCCGAAATACACCACCAGGCCGATGGCCAGCCAGATGCCGAAGGCCAGCCAGGTAATGGCCGACAGGAAGGCCATCAGCGCCAGGCAGAAGGCGACAGCCAGGCCTGGAACGACCGGCACGCCAGGGCAGCGGAAGGCGCGGTGCAGGTCTGGGCGCTTCTTGCGCATGATGATCACGGCGATCGACACCAGGCAGAAGGCAGCCAGGGTGCCCATGTTGACCAGCTCGGCCAGCACGTTCAGCGGCACCAGGGCAGCGATGAAGCCGAAGATCAGGCCGACCATCCAGGTGGCGAAGAACGGGGTGTGGTATTTCGGGTGCACCTGGGACAGCTTCTTGGGCAGCAGGCCGTCGCGCGACATGGCGAAGATGATGCGGGTCTGGCCGTAGGCCATCACCAGGATCACGGTGGTCATGCCGAGGATGGCGCCCAGCGATACCCAGCCGGCGAACCAGTTTTCACCGGCGTATTGCAGTGCCAGCGACACAGGGTGGTCAACGCCCAGGAATTGCTGGTAAGGGACGATGCCGGTCATGATGCCGGCCACGATCACGTACAGGATGGTGCAGACGGCCAGCGAGCCGATAATGCCGATCGGCAGGTCGCGCTCCGGACGCTTCACTTCTTCCGCGGCGGAGGTCACGGCGTCGAAGCCGATGAAGGCGAAGAACACCAGTGCCGCGGCGCTCATCACGCCGGAAGGGCCGAATGGCATGAATGGCTGCCAATTGGCAGGCTGCACGTGGCCGGCGCCAACGGCGATGAACAGGATCACCACGCCGATCTTGATGACGACCATGATGTTGTTCACGCGGGCCGATTCACGCACGCCCCAGCCGAGCATGGCGGTCAGCACGATCATGATCAGGAAAGCCGGCAGGTTGAAGACGGTGGCCACGCCTGGCACGGCGCCCGGTGCGGCGGTCAGTGCGGCGGGCAGGTGGATGCCGATGCCGGCAATCAGCGACTGGAAGTAGCCGGACCAGGCCACCGACACGGCGGAAGTAGCCAGGCCATATTCGAGCATCAGGTCCCAGCCGATCATCCAGGCCACCAGCTCGCCCAGGGTGGCGTAGCTATAGGTGTAGATGGAGCCGGCAACCGGAACGGTCGAGGCGAATTCGGCGTAGCACAGGGCGGCGAAACCGCAGGCCAGTGCTGCGACAACGAAGGAAATCGTCAGGGCCGGGCCAGCGGTCAATGCGCCGGTGCCGGTCAAGACGAAGATGCCGGTACCGACGATGGCGCCAATGCCCATCAGCACCAGGTCCATTGGACCCAGCACTTTCTGCAGGCCGCCCGGGGTACGGGTGGCTGCTACCATGTCGTCCAGGTTCTTGGTCCTAAAAATGCTCACTTGTCTCTCCAATATCTTCTCTTTTGGGATCGCCAAAAAAAGGCTGCCGCATATTAGCACACGGGTTTGCGGGAGGATGTTGTAGGATTGTAAATCTGAATTGTTTGTTGCCAGAAAAGTCCTTGCCCCACAGATGAAATATATGATACTCGCCGCAGCAGCCGCTGCGACCACTTTCGCCAGCGCCGCCTTCGCCCAGCCGATGCCGCCGCAGCCCGATACCCCAGCTTATAAAGCCTGCATGGCGGAAGAGGGCGAATTGCGTCCCCAGCGCCAGGCCCTGGCGCGCCGCTTCCATGAGCACGAGGCTGCACTCGAGCGCATTTCGGCCGAACTGTCGGCGCACGATGCGGCGTCGGCCCAGGTCAATCGTACCGACAGTGCTGCGGTCGCGGCCTACAATGCCAGGCAGGACGAATTGAATGCGCGCGCTGCCAGCCTGAATACCGAGGGCGCCAGCCTGGAAAAGGAGCTGCATGCCTTCAATGCGCGCGTCGCGGCCGGTAATATCCGTTGCGGGAATATCCTCGCGCCCTACAAAGTCCGCAGGAAGGAGAAATAATGCGCATGATCCTCGCACTTGTACTCGCGCTGGCCGCTGCCGGCGCCCAGGCCGCGCCGCTGCCTGCACCGGCCCGCGCCGAAGTCGATGCGCTGCTCACCCGCCTGCAGTCGTCCGGTTGCCAGTTCAATCGCAACGGTAGCTGGTACAACGGCGCCGACGCCAAAACCCATCTGTTGCGCAAGCTGGAGTACCTGGAGAAGAAAGACCTGGTCAAGAACGCCGAGCAGTTCATCGACCTCGGCGCCAGTTCCAGCAGTTCGAGCGGCAAGCCTTACATGGTCAAATGCGGTACGGCTGCGCCGGTGGAAAGCAAGGCCTGGCTGGGCGCCGAACTCAAGGCCATCCGCGCGCACTGACTATGAAGCTGGCGGTATAGTGGGCCAGGAGGTAAGCCCGCTATGCACCATGAAACAGCCAGCATTCCTACCCCGGCCGGTGAAGTGGAAGGCACGCTCGACCTGCCAACGGGCGCGACAGGCGTGGTCCTGTTCGCCCATGGCAGTGGCAGCAGCCGCTTCAGTCCCCGCAATAATTTCGTCGCCGGCGCCTTGCGCACTGCAGGCATCGGCACTTTGCTGATGGACTTGCTCACGCCGGCAGAGGACGATGTCTACCGCACCCGTTTCAATATCGGCCTGCTGACCGAGCGCCTCGGGCTGGCGGCCGACTGGCTGGCCGCCTCCCAGGCTGCGCGCGGCCTGCCGCTTGGCCTGTTTGGCGCCAGCACCGGCGCCGCCGCCGCCTTGCAGCTTGCCGCAGAGCGCAGGGAAGGCGTGGCAGCCGTGGTTTCGCGCGGAGGCCGGCCGGACCTGACCGGCCAGGTGGCGCTGGCGCGCGTCGCTGCGCCAACCCTGTTCATCGTCGGCGGCCGCGACGAGGGCGTCATCGAACTCAACGAATCTGCCTTCCTTAATCTTCATTGCAAAAAACGCATCGACATCGTGCCTGGAGCAACCCATCTGTTCGAGGAACCGGGGGCGCTGGAAGAAGTCGCACGCCTGGCGCGCGACTGGTTCACTCAGCACCTTTCATCATGAATGGTGAGGAATGGTGAGAATGCGCGCATTTTTAACCCCATCTGCGTCGCTATAATTTTCCCCATCTTTTGGGAGAGCGTATGGGGCTGCACTTGAGGAAGGCAATTTTCAGGAATTCATTATTCAACAGCATCGTGTGTGCTGCGCTGGCTGCCATTCTCATCCCCTTGCTTGGCGCGCCGGGCGGCATGCTTTGGCCAGCGCTGCTGATTTGCGGCGTCGCCTTGCTGACTTTCCTGCGCACTGCCTACAAAATCAGGGAGGGTTTGCTTTCCCGCTTGCAGGAGCTCGCCTCTTACGTCCATATCGATCGCGCAAGCGCGCAGGCACGCAAGCAGGTCGACTGGAGCCTGATCGACGATTACGCAACCCAGCTTGCCACCCGCGGTTTCCGCCCGCTCGGCGACTACACAACCTATCCGAGCGCGCCAACACTGGCCGGTGTGGCAGCCATGTTTACCGATGCCGAAGGCAGCATGATCATCGAAATCCAGCAATTGAAGCTGAAGCCACAGGCCGGCAACACTGCGGCGACCGACGGGATATATTTCAGCATCATGTCGATGGTGGGCGGCAGCATTCGTGTTGTTACCAGCAACCATAAGCCGATGGCTGCCACCTATATGATGCGTGGCGAGCACGATGTGACGACCGCCCGTCCGGGCTATGGCTTGATGGAACTGCTGGCGACCCACACCGACCTGCTGACCCGCTTGCGCGAACGCGTCGGCAAGGCGCCCTCAACCGGCTTGACTGTCGAACGCTATGTGCTGGCCATCCGCGAGGCCCAGGCCCAGGCGCGCAGCCGGATCAGCGCCATGAGCGGTTATGCGATTGCCTGCGCGGTGGACCGCTTCGATGCGGACCGCCTGCTGCGCTGGACCCCGCAGATTGCGGACCTCAAGGAGGTGCCGCAGCGTCGCCTGGAAGAACTCGACAACGCCTTCGGTTCGGATGTCCAGCCGCCGATCTTCCACGAATCACTGGCCACGCAATTCTGAAGGCATAGCCTTGAGCTGGTAGCGGGCGCCGGCCAGGAAGATCAGGAACAGCACCCCGGCAATCGCCTTCAGGGCAGGAGCCTCGGGGCTTTCGAATACCGGGTTGCCGACCGGGACCCGGGTAAAGGTCTCGGTGATGCCGGGAATGAAGTGCAGGAAGAAGGTAAAGGAATAAGCGACGGTTTCGACCTTGCGGCCGGCGGCGCCGAACCATCCTAGCGAACCGGCAGCGAAGGCGACGGCCAGTACCAGCAGGGTGAGCACGGCAAGTGCGTGCGGTTTGCCAAAACCGCCATGGGCGAACAGGCCGAAGCCGGTCAGGCTGACGACCACGGTGGCGGCAATGTACAGCAAGCCTGTCTTGCTGCGCGGGCTGATGTCGCGGTGCTGCGCGTAGGCGGCGATGCCGGAACCGAGTGCCAGCAAGCCAAGTGCGGTGTGGAAGATGCCGAGTGGGGACATGATGAGCTCCTGAATATTTGGTTGGACAGCGACGATGAATGGATGTTAGTCGTCATCAATACGGGTGGCCAATTGCATGTTCCTAAGGCCGCGATAGTAATCCACTTGCAAAGGATGAAATCCCATCATGAAAATCAGCAATCGACTGATCATCACCCTGGCAATCGCCCTTATCGGCCTGTTGTTTGTCGGCGCCCAAGGACTGTGGCAATTGCGCGATGCCCAGCAGCGCATGGAACTGGTGCAGACAAGGCTGATCCCGAGTGTCTCAGCCATTAACGCTGCCAAGGCGGCGGTGAGCGATAGCCGCTTGGCAGGGTATCGCCTGTCGGTCTTCTCCAACCTGCCCGACAAGAGTGCGCTGGACAAGGCTTACAACGATGCCCACGCCAACTTCGACAAGGTGCTGGCCGATTACGCGAAGAACAATATCTTCGACGAGACCGACCGCAAGATGCTGGAACAGGACAAGGCCGCCATGGAGACCTACCGCCAGGCCCTGGTGCCATTCCTGGCCGCTTCGCACGCGGGCGACATGGACGGCGTGCGCGCCACCCTGGTGGCCGGTTCGCCGCTGGCGCTGGGCGCGGCCGGCGTGAAGAAGAGCCTTGACGACCATGTGGCCTATAACCAGAAGCTGATCGAAAAGGTGAAGGCCGACAGCGATGCCGATTATTCGAAGGCGCTGACCATCCTGCTTGCCGTCACCGCGGCGGTGCTGCTGGTTGTCGCCTTCATGGGCTACAAGATGTACCACGTGATCACCGGCGGGCTGGACCGGATGCAGGGCACCATGGAAAACGTCAGCTCCTCGCTCGACCTGACCCACCAGGTGGAGGTGGAACGGATGGACGAAATCGGCCACGCCGGCGTGGCCTTCAACAAGCTGCTGGGCGAGATTGGCGGCGTGGTCGGTACTGCCCGTTCGGCAGCGGATGCGGTCAGCACCGCTTCGCGCCAGATTGCGGCCGGCACCGGGGACCTGAACAACCGCACTTCGGCGCAGGCCGCCGCGCTGGAGGAAACCGCCTCCAGCATGGAGGAATTGACCTCCACCGTGAGCCAGAACTCGGACAATGCGCGCCAGGCCAACCAGCTGGCGCAGAACGCCTCGCAGATTGCGGTGCAGGGCGGCGAAGTGGTCAAGGAAGTGATCGACACCATGGCTTCGATCAACGCTTCCTCGCACAAGATCGTGGACATCATCAGCGTGATCGACGGCATCGCGTTCCAGACCAATATCCTGGCGCTGAACGCCGCCGTGGAAGCGGCCCGCGCCGGCGAGCAAGGCCGAGGTTTCGCGGTGGTGGCGACCGAAGTGCGCAACCTGGCGCAGCGCTCGTCCGCTGCAGCCAAGGAAATCAAGGCGCTGATCGACGACAGCGTGGAGAAAGTCGATTCCGGCACCAAACTGGTGGTGCGCGCCGGCGATACCATGAGCGACGTGGTGGCCAGCGTGAAGCAGGTGTCGGACATCGTGGCCGAAATCAGCGCCGCGACCGCCGAGCAGAATGCCGGCATCGCCCAGGTGCACCAGTCGATCACTTCGATGGACCAGGTCACCCAGCAGAACGCGGCCCTGGTGGAAGAAACAGCGGCCGCATCGCAGGCGCTGCAAGACCAGGCGGAAGTCCTGGCGAAGGCCGTGAGCGCTTTCCGCATCGGCGTCGCCCACCTGAAGTCGGCACCCGTATTGCATAGTGCAAGCCAGCCAGCCGCGTCCACTGCCGTGACAGTACGCCCGCCCAGGCAGCGCAAGGTAGCCAGCGGCGCGGACGAGTGGGAGCAGTTCTGAGTTGTTAATATTTTTAGAAGACTTTTTCATCTGTCCGTCATAAATCGGCGCTATCGTCTGGACTCTTTTCAACCAGGAGAAACCAGATGAAACTGAGCACCATCGCTGCCAGCCTCGCGCTGGCAGCATCCGCAGTAAGCCTTCCGGCCCACGCATGGCAGCAGGAGACGCACCGACGTATCGTGCTGGACGCCGTCAATTACATGAAGGCCAATCCTGGTACCACCAACTACAACAAGCTGCTGGCCGGCGTGACGCGCGCAGGCTACACCATGGACCAGTTCGCGGCGGCGTTGGGGCAGGGCGCGTATGACGTCGACGACTTCGCCGACACCTATATCTGCGGCGCTACCACCGGCAATTGCCAGCTGGCGCCGGTATGGGGGGCGGGCGCCAGCATCGTCAAGTACACCACCTTCTGGCACTTCCAGAACCACACCGCCGGCCGCGACGTGCACGGCAATCCGTTCGGCGGCTACAACTACGCCAAGATGGCGGTGGCGGGTGACATCGACAACCTGGCAGCGAGCTGGCTGTATGGCGATTACCTGGACGACGGCGCAGGCGGCCTGAAAGGCTGGTTCGGCGACGGCAGCAAATACAACGCCTACGGCATCACCGAGGCGCATTACCGCCTGGGCGGCTATTCGACTCCTTCCATGTATGCCGACTTCGAAGCGGCGCCATTCCAGCCGATCGACAACCTGGGCCAGTACTGGTTCTCGCAATTCCTGGCGCAGCCGACCGCGCAGTCGCTGGGCTTTGTGCTGCATACCACCGACCTGCTGCAGCCGCACCACACCTGGACCACTTCCGCGCACGACCACTCGGGCTGGGAGCAGTGGGCGTACGACTACTACGACAGCGAACGCCTGAACGACCCCGCGCTGGTGACTGCCGCCATGGCCGATTTCACGCCGGTGGCTGCAAGCGGCAGCGACATCCGTCCTTTGCTGACGCAGGGCGGCACCTACTCGTATGCCAACGGCGGCATCGTCCTGTCGTCGACCGCGCATGGCGACCGCGTTGCAGTCGGCAAGAAGATGATCCCGCACTCCATCGCCATGGTGGTCCACGTGCTGAACCGCGCCGCCGAGCGCCTGGCCAACTGATGGCCGCCCGCCGCTTCCTGGCTGCCGTCGCTGCAGCACTCGCCGGAGCAAGCGCGGTGGCGGGCACACCGGCCCCCGGCGCTGGTGCCGTGACGCCAGGCTCCGCCGCTGCTGCGCAGCATGGCCCGGCGCGCGCGGCCGGCGCTGCGGTTGCCGCCCGCATCGACGGCGAACCGGTCTATGCCTTCACGCTCGACACCATTTGGCAGCAGCGCCGCGCCGCCAAGGCCTCGGTGGAGCGGCGGGCCGTGCTGGATGACATCATCCAGGCCCGCCTGCTGGCGGCACGTGCAAGCGACGCAGGGCCGAAGGAGCCGGCCGGCGTCACGGTAGCCTTTGCCCCGGACGTCATGGTCGAAGAGCGTCTGGTCGCCGCATTGCGCGAAGTGCATGGAAAAGACATCGACGCCGCGGTGAAGGCGCTGCCGGGCGGCACGCTGGACGGCCTGCTCACCGCGCAGCCGCCAATTCCGCAACCTCAGCTGGAAGCCATCTTCGGCCGCCAGGGACCATTGAAGCTGGAGATCGCGCTGTCCACCGAACAGCAGGCGCTGGCCGGCAAGGTCGACGTCCTGCGCTACCTGCTTCCCGGCGGCGAAGCAGCGAGCGTCACCCTTTACGACGTATATCACCGCCAGAACGTCCAGGGCAGGCTGGCGCTGTCGCAGCAACCGGCCAAGGTCGCAGCGCAGCAAGCCCGCCGCATCGTGGCCAACGCATTCGTGCTGCACTGGGCTCGCCAACGCTTCGGCGCCGAAGCCGTGGCCGACCTGCGCAAGGCAATCGCCGACGGTGAAGCCGTGGCGGCGCTGCAGAACCTGCATGGCGTCGGTCTCGACACCGACTCTGGAAGCCCGCTGCTGAACCGCCTGTCCGCCGAGGTCAGTGCGCAGGAGATTGAAGCCTTCTACAGTCAGCACGAGGACCTGTTTGCCCGCATAGACAAAGTCCGCGCCCGCCATATCCGGGTAGCGGACGAAGCGCAGGCGCAGCGTGTGGTGAAAGCATTGCAGGGCGGCGCCGCTTTCGCCGCCACGGCACGCCGCATGTCGCGCGCCGCCGACGCAGCCAAAGGCGGCGACCTTGGCTGGATCAGCGCCGACGGCAGCAAGGACTGGCTGGCCAGCCTGGCCTTCAGCCAGCCGCCCGGCAAGCCATCCGCCCCGGTGCGCGCGCCGGTCGGCCCGAACGAGAACGCCTACTGGGAAATCGTGCTTGTTGAAGAACAGGTCCACGGCGCCCATCCGCTGCAATCGGAAACGGTGCGCTACCAGGCCAGCCGCATGATCGCATTGCAGAAAGCCATGCAGCAGCTGGGCCAGATGGCCGAACAGTCGCGCCGCACAGCGCGTATTGAAATCGCCGAGGCATTATGAAGCACTGGCAAGCCATTGCCGTCATCTCGGCTATTGTCGCTGCGGTCGTTGGCCAATGGTACTTTGCCAGCGTTCGCGAAACGGTGCACCCTGCCCAAGCGCCTGCCGTCGCACCGCCCAAGCCCGCACCGCAGGCGCCCATGCCCGCGCCGGGGGCTGGCGAACGTCCGGCGATGGCTGATACGGGCGAGGGCGATGGACTGCGCCGCGTGCCGATCCCGCCGGTCGACGCGCGGGCGCCAGCCTGGCTCTCGCTGGCCCAGGGACGCGAATCCGGCGACGCCCGCACGCCGCCGATCCAGCGCGACGCCCCGGCCGAGCACCCCGACGCCAGCGTACTGGCCGACCCGCAAGCCTACTCCGCCCACGAGCTGGCGCAGAAACAGCGCCTGGCAGCAGCCTACGTGCAAGCCGCCGGGCCTGAACTGGCGCGCCTGCATTCCGACCTCGAGCAAGGCCGCGAAGCCGGCATACCACCTGAAGAGCTCGCGAAAGTCGCAGAAAAAATTCGCCGCATCGAACAGCAGCGCCAAGCTGCCGACAACATGCGGTCAAGATAAAAGGCTGGCTAAGGGCTTGATGATTTCGTCGTCGGTCCAGTAGGCGGTGTGGGAGAGGGGATTCCAGCTCTTGGTCATGAAGTCGAGAATGCCCTGGCCGGCGTTGACCACGCGGTCTTCGACCAGCGTTTCGTAGCCGCCTTCCAGCGGCTGCAGCGGCCAGCCCAGCGCATCGTCGGGGTCGTACAGGTTGAGCCAGGTGAAGCCGGGATTGGGCTTGATGATCGGCTTGACGTCCATGCGCTGGTGGGCCGAGACGAATACCGGGATGTTGCAGCCGGTGGTCACGAAGGTGCGCACCGTGCCGCATTGCAGGAACTTGCGCTGCTCCGCGGTCAGGCTGTCGGCCACGCGCCCCGGTTTCCAGATGCCGGCAGCGACGGCGCCGCCGCCGGCGCGCTTTTGCGCATCGTAGATAAAGCTGGACATGACCTGGCAGCCCAGCGAGTGCGCCAGCAGCACGATCGGCGTGTCCGGGCCGCGCGTGGCGAGGATGGCCAGCAGGGCGCGCGCGATTTCCATCTGCGCCTGCTCGTAGACCGAGTTATCGTATTCCTTGCGATTCTCCAGTCCGGCCGCATCGGCAAAGCCGAACAGGATGAACTTGCGCAGCTGTTCGTAGCGCACGGTGGCGCGTTCGCGCGTGCGGTTCCATACGTCCAGCTCGTTCGGCTTGAGCAGGTGCTGGTAGTACACGCTGTGCACGTCGACGTTGGCAAAAGATGCACCCATGCGGTGCGACAGCGCGCGGCGCATGTCGTCGGCATAGTCGAGCGGCTGCTCGCCCATGCCGTGGATGGTCAGGAGCGCGACCTTGGACATCAGGCGACTGCCTTTTCAGGAGCGCCGCGGAAGCGGTAGCCAATGAACAGGGCCAGCAGCCAGACCGGGATCAGGTACACCGAAATGCGCAGGCCTTCGGTCAAGTACATGATCAGCAGGATGCCGGCCAGGAACGCCAGGCACAGGTAGTTGGTGAACGGGTAGCCCCAGCTCTTGAAGCCCGTTTCCTGGTTCGCGGCCTTTTTCTGGGCGCGGAAACGCAGGTGGATCCAGCTGATCATGCCCCAGTTGATCACCAGCGAAGACACCACGAGGCCCATCAGGAAGCCGAACACTTTGCCCGGCATGAAGTAGTTCAGCACCACGCAAATGCCGGTGGCGAGGGCCGACACGCCCAGCGCAGCCAGCGGCACGCCGCGCTTGTTCACGCCCAGCAGGGCTTTCGGTGCGTTGCCTTGCCTGGCCAGGCCGTACAGCATGCGGCTGTTGGAATACACGCCGCTGTTATATACGGACAGCGCGGCGGTCAGCACCACCACGTTCAGGATGTTCGCCACCCAATTGGAGTTCAGCGCGTGGAAGATCATCACGAACGGGCTGCCGCCGGTGACGACTTTCTGCCATGGGTACAGCGACAGCAGCACGCCCAGTGCGCCGACATAGAAGATCAGGATGCGGTAGATGGCCTGGTTGGTCGCTTTTGGAATGGTCTCGGACGGGTTGCTGGCTTCGGCGGCGGTAATGCCCACCAGTTCCAGGCCGCCATACGAGAACATGATCACCGCCATCGCCATCACCAGTCCCGAAACGCCGTTCGGGAAGAAGCCGCCGTGCTGCCAGAGGTTGGCCACGGCCGCTTCCGGCCCGGCATTGCCGGACACCAGCAGGTAGCCGCCGTACACGATCATGCCGACTACCGCCACCACTTTGATGATGGCGAACCAGAATTCCATTTCGCCGTACGCGCGCACATTGGCCAGGCTGATGGCGTTAATGATCAGGAAGAAGGCGAGGGCGCTGACCCAGGTTGGAATTCCCGGCCACCAGTATTGAACATAGATGCCGACTGCCGTCAGTTCGGCCATGCTGACCAGCACATACAGCACCCAGTAGTTCCAGCCCGACATGAAGCCCGCCATGTGGCCGCAGTATTTGTCGGCAAAGTAGCTGAAGGAGCCCGCCACCGGTTCATCGACCACCATTTCGCCGAGCTGGCGCATGATAAGGAAGGCAATGAAGCCGGCCACCGCGTACCCAAGCAGCACGGAAGGTCCGGCCAGCTTGATGGTGTCCGCAATGCCCATGAAAAGGCCCGTGCCGATGGCGCCGCCCAGCGCAATCAGCTGGATATGGCGGCTTTTCAGGCCCCGTTTCAGTTCTGTCATGTATGGCGTCCTGGTGTCGAAAAGGAGAAAGGCCCTGATTCTACATCTTCGGAAGGCAACAATGTCTTTTTCGCACTGCCGCATTTTGCGAGACTTCTCTTTGACCTGGATCAAATATTTTGTGCGTGGCCTTGGATATGCTGCAAATATGCTCACACTTAAATTCCTTGGTGCCACCGGCACCGTCACCGGTTCCAAATACCTGCTGCGCCATGGCGACGAGCAGGTACTGGTCGATTGCGGCCTGTTCCAGGGCTACAAGCAGCTCCGGCTGCGTAACTGGGAAGCGTTCCCGGTGCCGCCTGAAAGCATTCGCGCCGTAGTACTGACCCATGCCCATCTCGATCACAGCGGCTTCCTGCCGGTGCTGGTCAGCGCTAGATTCCGCGGCAAGGTGTACTGCACGGAGGCCACGCGCGACCTGTGCCGCATCCTGCTGCCCGATAGCGGCCGCCTGCTGGAAGAGGAGGCACTGTATGCAAATCGCCACAACTTCTCGAAGCACAAGCCGGCCTTGCCCCTCTATTCCGAAGCCGATGCGCTGCGCGCACTGGAGCACCTGGAAGTGGTCCCGGTCGGTCATGAGTTTTCCCCGGCGCCCGGAATGATGGCGCGCTTCCAGCTGGCGGGGCATATCCTTGGCGCCGCTTCGATATCGGTGCGCTGCGGCGGCCGTACCATCATGTTCTCCGGCGACGTGGGGCGGCCGAACGACCCGATCATGCGGCCGCCGACTGTGCTTGGGAAATGCGATTACCTGGTGGTGGAGTCAACTTACGGCGACCGCCGCCACGACGCCTCCGACCCGAGCGGCAAGCTGGCCGACATCATCAGCAAGACGGCTGCACGCGGCGGCGTGACCGTGATCCCTTCGTTCGCCGTGGGCAGGGCGCAGGAGCTGCTGTATGAAATATGGAAGCTCAAGGAAGCGGGCGCGATTCCGCTCGCCTTGCCCATCTACCTGAACAGCCCGATGGCGGTGGATGCGACGCGGCTCTACATCAAGCACCAGGGCCAGCACCGGCTGGACGAACGCAGTTGCCATGCCCTGGGCCACGTGGCGCACATCGTCAACAGCGTGGAAGAATCGATGGCGTTGAACCGGCGCCAGGCGCCCATGGTGATCATTGCCGCCAGCGGCATGGCCACCGGGGGCCGCGTGCTGCATCACCTGAAAGCCTTTGCGGGCGATTCACGCAATACGATACTGTTTGCCGGGTTCCAGGCGGCGGGCACGCGCGGCGCGCGCATGCTGGCCGGCGAAACTTCGGTCAAGATCCATGGCGAGTATTACCCGGTGCGGGCGCGGGTTGAGCTGATCGGCAACCTGTCGGCCCATGCCGACGCCGATGAAATCCTGGGCTGGCTGTCGCATTCCTCGGCCACGCCGCGCAAGGTGTTCGTCACGCATGGCGAGCCGGCGGCGGCCGATGCGCTGCGCCTTCGCATCTCGGAGCAGCTTCACTGGCCATGCCGGGTGCCGGACTACCTGGAAGAGGTAGTCCTGGAGTAGGGGATGCCATGGCGGCCTTGCTGGAAATCTCGCTCGCCGCCATGTGCGGCGCCCTGTTGGCCGCAGCGCTGACGGCATGGCTGACGTTCCGCCATGTGACGGGAATTTCCCGCCTGCTGCGCCAGCGCATGCGCAGCGCCGCGGCACGCGAGCACCTGGTGGCCAAGGTATTCGATGCGACTTCGGAAGGCATCCTGGTGGTCAACCGGGACATGCGCATCGTGGAAGCAAATCGTGCCTTCGCTGCCATGAGCGGCTATGCACGCCATGAGCTGGTGGGCCAGCATCCGCGCATCATGCAGTCCGGCAGGCAGGACGCGGAATTCTACAAGGCGATGTGGCAAGGCTTGCTGGGCACCGGCCAGTGGCAGGGCAAGGTGTGGGACCGGCGTTCCGACGGCACGCTGTTCGCCGCCCACCTGACACTCAGCGCAGTGCGCGACGAAAACGGCAAGGTGCAGCACTATTTCGGCCTGTTCACCGACATTACGGAGGAATGCGCGCGCCAGGAGGAAATCGAGAAGATGGCCTTCATCGACCCGCTCACGCGCCTTCCCAACCGCCGGCTGATGGAAGACCGCCTGCAGCAGGCGCTGGCCTTTGCTGCGCGCACTGAAAAACTGGTGGCGGTGTGCGTGATGGACCTGGATGGCTTCAAGAACGTCAACGACACCTTCGGCCATGAAGCCGGCGATGCGGTGCTGGTGGAAGTGGCGGGGCGCTTGCAGCAGGTGGTGCGTGCCAACGACACGGTGGCGCGGCTGGGCGGCGACGAGTTCGTGCTGCTGCTGGCGGGTTTGAACGACGTGGGCGAGGCCGAGGAGATCCTGGAACGGGCGCTGGCGGCAGTGCGTGCGCCGGTGCGGCTGGTGGATGAACAGCCGGCTTTCGTGTCGGCCAGCATTGGGCTGGCCGTATTTCCCTATGACGCGCAGCTGGCGGAAGACCTGTTGCGGCGCAGCGACGCGGCCATGTATGCGGCCAAGCGCCAGGGCCGCGATCGCTGCAAGCGGGCGCAGGCCCGCTGCTGAAACTTACAGGCTTTCCTGGACGGTGCGGCCGTTCAGCGGCTGGACCGGACGGGCGTTGTGCTTGTACACCTGGGCAAAGCGCTTCAGCTGTGCGGCCGACATTTCGACCGGGTTTTTCAGCACGAACCAGTTGACCTCTTCGCTGCATGGCGGGGTGGTCAGGGAACCGGCGAAGTTGTAATAGCCTTGCGCGGCTGGCAGCAGCTTGCCGATATCGATGCTGACGCCTGCCACTTCCTGCGGCTCGCCTTTTTCCTTCGGCAGGGAATCCCACAGGGTCTGCACCAGCGGATTCTCGGCGCCTTTGCGGAACAGCACCGCTACCACGGCCAGCTTGCCTTCCGCGTTTTTGTGCACCAGGTGCGCCACCATCGGATAGCTGCGGCCATTGATCTTTTCTTCGCTCGGCTTGTGGAAGTGGAATTGCAGCAGGTCGTAGCGCTTGCCGTCGATCGTGACGCTGCTGCCTGGGGCGTAGTTCACCTGGATGGTATGGCCGTTGTCGAGGATCTTCAGCGGCGACGGGCTGTAGGCGAATTCCAGCGGCGGCAGCTTGGCCTTGCTGGTCTTGCGGATGTCGATTGGCGACTGGTTGTGGCCCAGCTTGCAGGTGCTGAAGTCCTGTTCCAGCTTGCCCCAGTTTTGCGGGCCGGTGGCGCCTTCATAGCTCCAGTGCGCCGGCGCATTTTCGGCGAAGGCCGCGGCAGGCAGCAGGGCGGCGCAGAGCAGGAAGGATAGGGTGCGTTTCACTGAGTGGTCCTTTCAGGGTTGTTTGCCGCCAGTTCCAGGCGGCGCAGGAATTTATCAGGTGGCTGGTAGCCGATG
The DNA here is from genome assembly GCA_966077345.1 of uncultured Duganella sp. Taxonomy (GTDB): domain Bacteria; phylum Pseudomonadota; class Gammaproteobacteria; order Burkholderiales; family Burkholderiaceae_D; genus Rugamonas. The sequence continues at coordinate 34,765 of CBHREK010000001.1, read as the reverse complement.
ATGCGCGCCTGGGTCACTTCGTTCCCGCTGGCGTCGAACATCACGATGCCGGGCGGGCCGAAAAGGCTGAAGCGTTTCATCAAGGCGCGGTCTTCTTCGCTGTTGGCCGTCACGTCGGCCTGCAGCAGGTGCATGTCCTGCATGGCGGCTTGCACGCGCGTGTCGCTGAAGGTGAGGCGTTCCATTTCCTTGCATGAGACGCACCAGTCGGCATAGAAGTCCAGCATGACGGGTTTTTTTGCATTGGCTAATGCCTGGTCAAGGTCGGCGACAGTGCGAACGCGGGTGAAGCGGGGTTCGGCATCGTGTGCCTGGCCCGCACCCGCGCCGGCAATAGTAGCACCGTTCCCGGCACCGCGCAGGTGGGCCAGCGGCTGTAGTACATCGCGCCCTGAACTGGCCGCACCGACCAGTTCAAACAGGCCGCCGAGCAGCATCAGCACGCCGAGCGCCTTTGTCGCGTAAGCGCCTGCACCGGCGCCTTGCGGCACGGCTTCGCCCACGCGCAGGAAGGCGGCGCACAGGATGGCGAACGCGCCCCACAGCGCCATGCTGGCGGTGACCGGCAGCACCGGGTTGACCATCCAGATTGCGACGGCGATCAGCAGCAGGCCGAAGACTTTCTTCACATGGTTCATCCAGCCGCCGGCCCGCGGCAGCAGGCTGCCTGCGGACAGTCCGGTCAGCAGCAAGGGCACGCTCATGCCGCAAGCCATGGCGAACAGCGCGCCGGCGCCGATCAGCGCGTTGCCGGTCTGGCTGATGTACAGCAGGGCGCCGGCCAGCGGGCCCGCCACGCAAGGGCCGACGATCAGCGCCGATACTGCGCCCATCGTGAACACGGCGGCGATCCGGCCGCCGGACAGGTTGCCGCTGGCGGAGCTGAGGCGGGTCTGCAGCGCACTTGGCAGTTGCAGCTGGTAGACGTCGAACATCGACAGGGCCAGTGCGACCAGGAGGGCGCCGAAGGTGAGCAAGACCCACGGCTTCTGCAGCGCGCCGGCCAGACCTTCGCCCGCCAGGCCCGCAGCTACGCCCAGCGAGGTGTAGACCAGGGCCATGCCCAGGCTGTAGGCAGCGGCCAGCAGCAGGCCGCGCTTGCGGGTCACCTGCGCTTCGCCGACGATGATGGAGGACAGGATCGGCACCATCGGCAGCACGCAAGGGGTGAACGAAAGCAGCAGGCCGAACACCAGGAAGGCCGCGCCGATGCGCCATGCGCTGCCGCTTTGCAGCGTGCGCTGTGCCAGGGAGGTGTCGTCTTCCGCCACCGCCGTACTGTCCGCCCCGCCGTTCGCCTGCGGGGAATTTGCGCTACCGGCATTCGCGGCCTGGCCTGGCGACGCGTCCGGCAGCGCTTCCAGCACGCCCGGCCGCGCCGGATCGACGCGGAAGCTGCGTTCGGCCGGCGGGTAGCACAAGCCGGCATCCGCACAGCCCTGGTAGGAGACCGTCAAGGTGGCGGCGGAACGGCCCTGCCATGGAAGCTGCAAGGCCAGTGCGCCGGCATAGGTTTCCATCTCCTTGCCAAAATTTTCATCGAACTTGCGCTTTCCGGGCGGCAGCAGCACCGGCACCGCGGCGCCGGCGCTGCGCAGGCTGATGCGATCGCGGTACAGGTGATACTCGGGCGCGATCGTCCAGTGCAAGGCAAGCTGGCCGTCGGCGCGCAGTTCTGCACGCAGGTCAAAGGCCTGCTCCGGCGCCAGGAAATCATCGGCCAGGGCAGGGCTGCCGAACAGGGTAGCCAGCAGCAGCGCCGCCAGCCATTTCATGAGGAACTTCATATTCATCTCCGATAAATGCGGCCATCCTGGTCGATGGCCAGGTAGGACAAGCCAGACTGTTCGAGGAACTCCAGCCCGTCCCGCTCCAGCAGCATGGCCGTGGTGCTGCAGCTTCCGGCAGCGATGGCCATGGGCGACACCACGCTGACCGAACGCCAGTGCGACACCGGCATGCCGCTGCGCGGATCGAGGACGTGGCAGTAGCGCCGCCCATCCGTTTCGAAAAAGCGCTCGTAATCGCCGCTGGTTGCCAGGGCTCCCCGGCTGAACGGCACGCTGGCAATGGTGGCCCGGGCATCGCGCGGGTGCTGGATGCCGATGCTCCATTCGGCGCCATCCGGCCGCGGCCCGAGGAAGCGCATGTCGCCGCCCAGGTTCACGTAGCCATGCCGAACGCCCTGCGCGATCAGGATCTCCGCCGCGCGATCGACGGCATACTCCTTGCCGAAACCGCCGAAATCCAGCTCCATGCCAGCCTGCGGAAGCAGGACGCTGCCGCCCTCCCGCCGCACCTGCTGCCAGCCGACCAGCGGCAGCAAGGCCTCCAGCGTCGAAGCTGAAGGAACGGTGCCGAGCCGGAAGTCCCACGCCTTGCGCAGTACGCCGGAGGTGATGTCGAAACGGCCGCCGCTGCTGCGATGCACGGCATCGGCATATTCCAGCAAGGCCAGCGTCTCTTCGTCGCAGCCGACCGGCGCCACGCCGGCCGCCGCGTTGATCCGGCTCACGATGCTGTCCGGGCGATAGCGCGAGTATTTGGCCTCGATCCGGCGCACTTCCTCCAGCGCCGGCTCGGCCAATGCCCGTGCCTCGGCGCCGTCGGCTGCGGCCAGCCGGATCTCGCAGCGGCTGGCCATCGCCTGGAAGTCGATCGTGTAGACCGGGTTTACCACTGCCGTGTCACTCCGATCTGCAGGCTGACCGCGCGCATCGGCGCCAGCCCCGGGCTGCCGCTGCCGAACACGCGCCAGGCGCCGCGCTGCTCGTAGCGTTCCACCTTGAAGTCGACCGCCCAGTCCCGGTTCAGCTGCTTGGCCAGCTTGACCCCGAGCGTGACGGCGCCGAAGCCGGACAGGCGCTGGTCGGCGGAGCTGGCCTGGCTGCTGCCGAACACATAACCGGGCGGGAATGGCTCGCCGAGGGTGCGGTCATAGACCGGGTCGAAATAGAAGTCGGCGGCGCGCTGGGTATACAGGCGCACTGCGGGCGTGACGGTCCAGCCATCGCTGAGTCCCTGCACCCATTCGGCGCCCAGCGTGTGGGCGCTGATGCCGAAGCTGTCGTGGTAGAAGCGGTAACTGAGCCGGCTGGTGGCGCCCAGCGCGACAAAGCGGTGGTTCCACTGCAGCAGGGCAGTGTCCTGGCGCCGCTTGTCCGGGCGGTTGTCGGCCATCTTGTACGGGTCGGAGTAGTAGCCGTGCCCCTGCGTATGGGTGAGCGTGACCTGGCCGACGTCGACCGGCGTCAGCACCTGCGTCACGCCGGCCAGCACGCTGACGGTCTGGCGCCCGGCGTCCTGCACGATATGGTTGACGGGATTGATGCTGTCATCCGAGCCGCCGACACCGAAATTCCAGGTCGTGTTCTTGTCCTCGCTGGCGAGCGACGCCTGCATCGACAAGGCGCGCGACACGTAGTCATGCTCGGTCGAATACGCGGCCGACAGGCTGACCGTGCCGCGCGGCAGGTAGCGTGTCACGGTTACGTCGCCTGCCTTGCGCAAGTCGTCCATGCGCGAGGCGCCGGAGACGGCAGTGTGGTAGCGCGGCGAGGCGCCCGACACGTCGTCCACGGTGGCGCTGGCGGCCACCGACCATTCGCCGGCGACCGGGGCCAGCACGGAGACCGCCGGCGCATGCACGCGCACGCGGTCGAGGCCCGGCTGGTCCTCCTTGTAGTAGAGGTATTTGACGCCGATGCTGCCCCGTTCCGGCGCCGTCTCGGCATGCACGGTGCCGATGCCCGGCAGCAGCATGGCCGCCGCCAGCAAGGCCTGGCCCACCGGCATGCCGTTCTGTGGTTTGTTTTCCATGGTCTTCCTTGTCAGTTGCAGCCGCAGCCGCCGCCGCCCACGGCGCTGCCGCCGGATGCCGCTTCCTTGCTGGCGTAAATGTGTTCGTTGAAGCGCGTCTCCAGGCTGTCGCCCTGGAGCAGCATGTCGGTGCGCGCCAGTTCACCCTTTTCCCATGGCTGGACGGGCTTCAGGGCGCAGCCGGAGAGCCCGGCCAGCACGGCGCAGGCAGCAAGCAGGCGCGCGCTCATTGGCGTACTCCCAGTGCGCTCTTGATGCGCGCTTCCAGCACGGTGCGGTCCGCAGGGCGGAAGCCGCTGTGCTCATACAGCACCTTGCCGTCGGGCCCAATCAGCACGCTGCTTGGCATGCCCTTGACGCCGTAATTGCGCGGCGCGGTGCCGCTCGGGTCGAAGGCAATCACGAAGCTGGCCGGCGTCGCGTTCAGGAAGTTGCGCGCGTCGTCGGTCTTGGCGTCGACGTTGATGCCGACCACTTGCAGGCCCTGGCCGCCGTAGCGGGCCTGCATTTCGTTCATCCACGGGAAGGACTGGCGGCACGGACCGCACCACGAAGCCCAGAAGTCGATGTACACCAGCTTGCCCTGGTATTGCTCGAGCTTTACGGTGCCGGTTGGACCGGCCAGGGAAAAGGCCGGTGCGGCCTGGCCTGGTTCCAGCGCCATGGCCTGGCCGGCTGCCGCCAGCGCGGCGGCGGCGGCCAGCATGCGCGCCTGGCGGCGGCGCCACAAGAGCACGACGGCCGCCAGTACGGCCAGTATGGCCAGCATCGGATCGTTGCCGCCGCTGATCGACGAGCATCCGCCGCCGCCGCGGTTCTGGGTAGCGCCAGCCGTGCCATCGGCCGCACCCTGTCCGCTCAGCGCGAGCTGCCAGCTGGCGCCGGTCGCCTGCAGGGTGGCGCTGCCGCTGGCGTTGCCCGCTGCGGTCGGTGTGAAGCGTACCGGCAGTTCGCAGGAGGCGCCGGCTTGCAGCGTCAATGGGAAGGCGCCGCAGGCATTGGTTTCCCCGGTCGCCACTGCGAATGGGCCGCTGAAGGCAATGCTGTTCAGGACGAGCGCTGCGGAACCGGTGTTCGACAGGGCGAAGCGCTTGACGATGCCCGCGCCGCCCGCGGCGGAGCTGCCGTAGTCGAACGCTTGCGGCGACAGGCCGAGCGATGGGGTTGGCGCGGGAATGGCGCTGGCATTGCCGTTCAGGCGTACCGAGAATTGCGCGCCGCTGTCAGTCACCAGCAGCATGTCCGCGCTGCGCGAACCGGCGGCAGTCGGCTTGAAGGCCGCGTCGATGGTGCAGCTCGCGCCAGGGCTCAGGCTCGCATCGGCGGCGCAACTGCCGGCCAGTGCGAAATCGCCGGGATTGCTGCCGCCCAGGACCAGCGAAGCAATCTTCAGTGCGCCCGTTCCGCTGTTGGACAGGGTATTGCGCTGCGCCGCCGATTGCTGGCCGACCTGGGTGTCGGGGAAAGCTACCGGGCCGCTGATGCTCAGGGCCGGACGCGCGACCGGGGAAGTGGTGCCGGAACCGGTGACGGCAACCGACAGGTCGGCCGCGTTCGAGCGCACCAGCAAGGTACCCGCCACGTCGCCCGCGGCGGCGGGTGCGAACGACAGCGGCACCGTGCAGCTGGAGCCGACCGCCAGGCTGCTGCCGCAATTGCCGCCGCTGCCGATGCTGATGCCGGCCGCGCCGCTGACGGCGATGCTGCTAAAGGCCAGCGCCACGTTGCCGCGGTTGTTCAGCGTGACCTGCTGCGTGAGCGGTGCCGCGCCGATGGTCCACAGGCCGAAGGCGACGGCGCTCGGGCTGGCGTTGATGGCCGGCGCCGCTGCAGTTGCGCTGCCGGACAGCGCCACCGCCACATTGGCGTTGCTGGCGTTGGACGCCAGGTTCAGGCTGGCCGCAAAAGCGCCGCTTGCGGTGGGCAGTGCCTGCACCACGACGGTGCAGTTGGCGCCGACAGCCAGCGGCGTGGCGGTGGCACAGCTGCCGCCCAGCGTAAAGAAGCCGGCCTGGGCGCCGCTGACGCCGATCGAAGAGAAGGTCAATGCCGCCTGGCCGCTATTGGTCAGGGTCAGCGTGTGCTGGGATGGCGCGTTGGTGAGCAATGCGCCGAAGTCCAGCGCCGTGGCCGACAGTGCCAGGGTAGCCTGCGCCACGGCATTGCCGGTGCCGGACAGGGTGACGCTGCTGGAACCGCCGGTGGCATTGTGGCTGATGGTCAGCGCGCCGCTGCGGGCGCCCGCTGCGGCCGGGCGGAATACCAGCTGCACGCTGCAGTTGCTGCCGGCGGCCAGCGCCTGCCCGGAAGCGCAAGTGCCGCCGGTGATGCGGAAGTCGGCGCCATTGCTGCCGCCGACTGCCAGGCTGCCGATGTTCAGCGCGGCCGAGCCGGTATTGGAAAGGGTGGTGGACAGGGCGCCGCTGTCCTGGCCCACGGTGGCGCCGCCAAAGGAGAGCGCCGCTGGGGCAACCGATGCCGCAGGCGCGGCGGTCACGGTCGGGTTGCCGATGAAGGCTGCCAGGTCGGCAATTTCCGCCGAGGTGAATTTGCCGTTGTACAGCGATCCCATGCCGCCCTTGTTGGCTGCGAAGGCAGAACTGATCACGGTGGGATTGTTGGCGCCCGCCAGGATGTTGTTGACGTTGGCGGCCGGATTGGCGCTATGGCAGGCGGAGCAGGTGGTGCCGCCTGAAGTGGGGCCGTTCAGGTACAGGCTTTTGCCGTTCAGGGCGTCGGCAGCCTGCGCGAATTGCGCGGCCTGCGCCAGGCCCAGTGCCAGCAAAGCCCAAAGTCGGTGGTGTTTCATCGGAGCTCCCGTTGTTGGTGAGTGGTTCATGCACACATCGACAGGGCCCAGGCATTGCATGCGCTGTGCAGCAGGGCGCACAGCCGCCAGTCGCGCCAGCGCTGGTAGGCCAGGCCGAACAGCAGGCCCGGCCCGAATACCAGCGCCGCCGCCAGCAGGCCGGAACCCAGGTGCAGCGCACTGAAGGCCGCCGCACTGGCCAGCACCGCGGCCGCGCCGCTGGAACGCGGCAGCAGCCAGGCATGCAATCCCGCGCGCACCACCCATTCCTCCAGCAGCGGCGCCAGCACCAGCAGGCGCAGCACGGCGGCCAGGTCAGGCGAGAGCAGGGCGGGGCCGCAGACGGCAGTTTGAGCGAACACAGGTGCTGAACATTCTGTCAATGTTGTTACGGTCAATACCGGCGCACGCAAAAATGGTTCAAAATCGGGTGGGAAAATATTTTTGGATTTTTATTGAACCTTTTTCCTCCGGCTGTGTATTCACAGGCATGAAAAGGAGAACGGTGCATGCGTTTTGGCAGGAGGGCGGGAGTGACAGGCGATGTGGACGATGGCGAGCTGGTACGGCTGGTAGGGGGCGGCGACCGCCTGGCCTTCCAGGCCCTGTACCGCGCCTACTTCCCGCGCCTGGCCCGTTTCCTTGACCGCATGACGCGCAACGTGCCCCTGCTGGAAGAAGTTGTCAACGACACCATGCTGGTGGTGTGGCAGAAGGCTTCCAGCTACGATGGCAGCAGCAAGGTCTCCACCTGGATTTTCGGGATCGCCTACCGCCAGGCGCTGAAAGCCCTGCGCGGGCTGGACGAGCCGCTGGAAGATGCGCCGGACGTGGCGGGCGAGGAATGGCATGAGCCCGAGCATGCGCTGGCGGCGCTGCAGTTGCAGCGCGGCGTCGGGCGTGCGCTGGACGCCTTGCCGCTGGAGCAGCGCGCCGTGGTCTGCCTGACCTATTACCACGGCATGGCCTACCAGGAGATTGCCGAAACTATAGGCTGCCCGGTCAATACCGTGAAGACGCGCATGTTCCACGCGCGGCTGCGCCTGAAGGACATGTTGTCCGACCATTTGGAAGAGATACGATGAACACGCAAGACCCATCGAACGTTGCGGAACACCAGGACATGCAGGCACTGCTGCCCTGGTATGCCGCCGGCTCGCTGGCCGACGGCGAGGCAGCGCGCGTGCAGCAGCACCTGCGCGATTGCCCCGAATGCCGCGCCGAGCTGGCCTGGCAGCGCCGCCTGATCGAAACGGCAGCCCCGTTGCCGGCCGGCCTGGACCCGGAGCGCGCGCTGGCGCGCCTGATGCCGCGGCTGGACGAGGCGCCGTCCCCTTTGGCCCAGCCCGTCGCCAAGCCATCCCCCGTTGTACCGGCGCCGTCCCGTTTTGCCAGTGCCTTGCTGGACTGGCTGCGCGGGCCCGGCGACTGGAAGGGCTGGGCCATCGCGGCACAGGCGTTGGTGATCGTCGTGCTGGCGGCAAACATGCTGCCGGCCGGCACGCCGCCTGATTACAAGGCGCTCGGCAGCGCACCGGCTGCCACGCCCGACGTGCTGGTGGTGTTCAAGCCCGATGCCAGCGTGCAGGATGTGCAGCGGCTGCTGAAAACATCCGGCGCCCACCTGGTCGGCGGGCCTACCGCCACCGGCGCCTGGCTGCTGGATGTCGAAGCGGCGCAGCGCGCCAGCGTGCTGGCCGCCTTGCGCGCCGATCCCGCCGTGGAAATGGCCGAAGCGCTGGCAGCGGAGGGCAGGCAGTGAATCGTTGGGCCGCGATGATCTTGTTGGCGCTGTGCGCACTGGCGGGACCGCCCGGCGCTCTGGTTGCAGCGCAAGCCACGCCTGGCACGGTGGCGGCGCCGGCAAGCGGCGCCCATGAAATCCTGGTCATGCTGCATTTGCCCGCGCCGCATTTCCGCGCCGATGGCTATAGCGGCGCCAGCTACCGCGACGATGCGGGCCGCCAGGCGCGCCAGCGCATCGCAGTTGCCCTGGCGCGCGAACATGGCTTGCAAATGATGGAAGACTGGCCGATGCCGGCGCTGAACGTCGATTGCTACCGCATGCGCCTTGCCGCCGGCCAGGATCCGGCTGCGGTGCTGGCCGCATTGTCGCGCGATAGCCGGGTCGCGTGGGCGCAGGCGATCCAGGACTTCAGCGCGCAGGGCGGTTCCGGCGCATCCGGCGACCCGCTGTACCGCGTGCAGCCTGCCGCCGCGCCCTGGCAGCTGGAACAGGTGCGCAAATCCGCCACCGGCCGCAAGGTGCTGGTCGCGGTGATCGACAGCGGCGTCGAAGCGAGCCATCCCGACCTGGCGGGCCAGGTGGCGGTGCAGGAAAATTTCGTTGACGGCCAGTCCTATGTGGCCGAAGAACATGGCACGGCGGTTGCAGGCGTCATCGCCGCGCGTGCCGACAATGGCGTCGGCATCGCCGGCGTTGCGCCCGAAGCCCGGCTGATGGCCTTGCGTGCCTGCTGGCAGGCCGACAGCGGCACGCGCTGCAACAGCTTCACGCTGGCCAAAGCGCTCAACTACGCCTTGCTGCACAATGCGCAAGTGATCAACCTGAGCCTGTCCGGTCCGCAGGACCGCCTGCTGCAGCAGCTGGTCGGCGTGGCGCAGGCGCGCGGCGTGCGCGTGGTGGGCGCGATCGATCCGGCGCGCAGCGACGGCGGTTTCCCGGCCAGCAGTCCGGGCGTGTTCGCGGTCGCTGCCGACGACGCGCCGCGCCATGGCGCCCAATGCCTGCTGGCGCCGGGGCGCGACGTGCCGACCACCATGCCCGGCGCGCGCTGGGGCATGGTTTCCGGTTCCTCTTACGCAGCCGCCCATGTGAGCGGCATGCTGGCCCTGATCGGCGAACTCAAGCCGCAGCTAAGCGGCGAGCGCCTGCACGACGGTATCGTGCGCAGCAGCGGCCCCGCACCGTTGACGGGGATAGATCTTTGCGCCACCATCATGCGCATTACCGGAAAATGTTCCTGCGCATGCCCCAACCCTTCCACCGACAACCTCGCACGTTCGCCTTGACAGGGCTGGCCTGCATCCTTGCAGCGAGTGCGCAGGCACAAGTGAGCGGCAGCGCCGGCATCGTGTCGGATTATATGTACCGCGGAATTTCCCTCAGCTCCGGCAAGCCGGCGGCGCGCCTGTCGCTCGATGTCGATGGCGCCAACGGCTGGTTTGCCGGCGGCCAGGTGGTCAGCGGCCAGCTGGCGCCGCAATCGCACCGCACGGCCCAGTGGCTGGGCTATGGCGGCTACGCCCAGCGCCTGCCATCGGGCCTGTCATGGGAAGCCGGCGCGTCGGCCTATGCCTTCCACGGTGCGCCGGACTGGAATTTCCGCGAAGTGTTTGCCGGCCTGTCTTTCGATAACTACTCGGCGCGCCTGCATTATTCGCCCGACTACCTCGGCTTCCGCGAGCGCACGGTGTATGCTGAACTCAATGGCGGCGGCGCGCTGGGTCCGAGCTGGCGCTACTTCTGGCGCGGCGGCTACCTCGCTGCCCCGGGCAATGCCGGAAGCAACCGCGCCGAAGGGCGCATCGGCGTCGGGACGGCAATCGAGGGCTGGCAGATGCAGCTGTCGCTGGACGCGGCCCGCCTGCGCCGCCAGGGCGCCAGTGGCGGCTACGGCAGCCCCGCCATCGCACCGTCCAGCAAGGTGCACGGCAAGCTGGTTATCGGCCTGGCGCGCGGCTTCTGAAATTTGATCCAGGTCATTCCGGGCGCCAGGGCGATCGCTTAGGCTGGGCGAAAGGAGTGAACCATGGGATATGCATTACGTGCCAGGCGGCTTGGCATCGACACCTACCAGCAGCCGGTGGCTTATATGCGGCGCGATTGCAAGGTATGCCGGGCCGAAGGGTTTGAGGCGCAATCGCGCATCGAGCTGCAATGCGGCGGGCAAACCGTCGCCGCCACGCTGAACGTGGTCGATGGCGAACTGCTGGACGAACAGGATATCGGCCTGTCCGAGGCGGCGTGGGAGGCGCTGGGCGCTACGCCGGGCGCGGCAATCAGCGTGCGCCACCCGGCGCCACTGGCTTCCTTTGCGGCAGTGCGCGGCAAGATCCACGGCCGGCCGCTGGACGATGCGGCGGCGCAGGCCATCATCGCCGACGTCGCGGGCGGGCGCTATCCGGACATCCATCTCTCCAGCTTTATCACAGCTTGCTCCGGAAACCGCCTGGACCTGGCGGAGACCATCGCCCTGACGCGCGCGATGGCGGCGGCGGGAGAGCGCATGCACTGGCCTTCGCAAGTGGTGGTGGACAAGCATTGCGTCGGCGGCCTGCCCGGCAACCGCACCACGCTGCTGGTGGTGCCGATCGTCGCGGCCCTTGGCATGACCATGCCCAAGACCTCGTCGCGCGCCATCACTTCACCGGCCGGCACGGCCGACACCATGGAAACCCTGGCGCCGGTGGCGATCGGCATCGATGCCATGCGCCGCGTGGTGCAGCAGGAAGGCGGCTGCATCGTGTGGGGCGGCAGCGTGACCCTGAGCCCGGCGGACGATGTACTGATTCGCGTCGAGCGCCCGCTGGAGCTGGACAGCGATGGCTTGCTGGTGGCCTCGGTCCTGTCGAAGAAGCTGGCAGCCGGCGCCAGCCACGTGCTGATCGACATTCCGGTCGGCCGCACCGCCAAGGTGCGCTCCGGGCAGGCGGCCATTCAACTGGCCACGCGGCTGGAGGGCGCTGGGCAGGCGTTGGGCCTGGCCGTCAAGTGCGTCATCAGCGATGGCAGCCAGCCGGTTGGCGTCGGCATCGGCCCGGCACTGGAAGCGATGGACGTGCTGGCCGTGCTGCAAGGCACGCCCGGCGCGCCGCAGGACCTGCGCCAGCGCGCGCTGGCACTGGCCGCAGGCGTTCTCGAACTGGGCGGACGCGCCGCGCCGGGCGAAGGCTTGGTGCTGGCGGCGCAGGCGCTCGATTCCGGCGCGGCCTGGGCCAAGTTCCAGGCCATCTGTGCGGCACAGGGCGGCCTGCGCCAGCCGCCGGCAGCGGCTTGCACCCATGTCCTTGAAGCCTGCCATGCTGGCCGTGTAGTTGCCATCGACAACCGCAAGCTGGCCACGCTGGCAAAGCTGGCCGGCGCACCGCGCGCCGCTGCGGCCGGCGTGCGCTTTTTCGCACCTTTGGGCAGCAGGCTCGAAGTAGGACAGCCCATACTGTCGATCCATGCCGACACGCCGGGCGAACTGGCTTATGCGCTGGAGTACGCCGAGGCCCAGAGCAACCTGGTCACGGTGGAGGATGCATGAGCAGGATCCTCGTGATCCAGGGCCACCCTGATCCCGCCGGCGGGCATCTGTGCCATGCGCTGGCTGACGCTTACGTTGAGGCCGCGCGCGCCGCCGGCCACCAGGTGCAGGCGGTCACGCCTGCCACGCTGGAGTTTCCCATGCTGGCCAACGCGCGTGAATGGGAAGAGGGCGAAGTGCCGCCGGCCCTGGCGCCGGTGCAGCGTTCCATCGCGGACGCGCAGCATATCGTGATTTTTTATCCGCTCTGGCTCGGCGACATGCCGGCCTGCCTGAAAGCCTTCCTGGAACAGGTGGCGCGGCCCGGGTTTGCGCTGGCCCGCGAAGCGAAGAATCCGCTGCGTGCCGGCCTGCTGGCTGGCCGCAGCGCGCGCGTGGTGGTGACGATGGGGATGCCGGCCCTGTTCTATCGCTGGTACTTCTGCGCCCACAGCCTGAAATCGCTGGAACGCAATATCCTGAATTTCGTCGGCATTGCGCCGGTGCGCAAGACATTGGTCGGCGCTGCGGGAAAGATGGATGCCGCGACAGTGGCGGGGTGGCGCCAGCGCATGCAGGTGCTGGGCGCCAGGGGAATCTGAGGGCCCGCATCAAAGCGGGAGCGCGCGGTCGCCAATGACGCTTTTCATCACCAGCGTCGACGTGAGGCGCTGCACGCCAGGCAGCTTGGACAACCTCTCGTCATACAGCTTCTGGAATGCCGGCAGGTCGCGTGTGACCACGCGCAGCAGGTAGTCCGGATCGCCGAACAGGCGCTGCGCCTGGATCACCTCAAGCACATCGAGAATCGCCGTTTCGAAGGTCGACACGGCGCGATGGTCGCTTTCGCGCAGCGTCACGAACACGATGGCCGAAAACGCGAGCCCGAGCGGCACTGGATCGAGCTGCGCACGGTACCCCTGGATCGCGCCCGATTGCTCGAGCGCGCGTACGCGCCGGTGGCAAGGCGACACGCTCAAGCCAACCCGTTCCGCCAGTTCGGTGACCGTCAAGCGGCCGTCCGCCTGGAGTTCGGCAAGAATTTTTCGGTCAATCTTATCCATTTGGAAGATTTTACCAATATCGCCCGCCACGAAGCAAAAGACAGGAGCACTTTCCAGTCGAAACTGCCTAAAATTTTCTTCCTCGTACAAAAATTTGGAAAATTCTGCCATGGATTACAGCACTTTTGCGGCATTCTGGATCGTGTCGATCCTGCTGATCGTCACGCCCGGCATGGACTGGGCATATGTCATTTCGGCGGGCATGCGGGGCAGGGTGGTGGTGCCGGCCGTAACGGGACTCCTGTTCGGCCATTTGACGGCGATCCTGCTGGTTGCGGCCGGCGTGGGCGCGCTGGTTGCCAGCTCGCCCGCTGCGCTCAGCGTGTTGACCTTTGCCGGTGCCGCCTACCTGCTCTGGATCGGCATCGGCCAACTGCGCAAGCCTTCCGGGCCGCCGGTCGCGGGCGAAGCGGAAGCATCGCACTCGGGAATGCGATGGGCGCTGAAAGGGGCATGCGTGAGCGGACTCAATCCCAAGGTGCTGCTGCTGTTCCTGGTGCTGCTGCCGCAGTTCGTGAATCGCACGGCAGCGTGGACGGTGCCGGTGCAGATCGTGGCACTGGGACTGCTGCATGTGTTCAGCTGCGGCGTGGTCTACCTCGCGATCGGCTTCAGCGCCCAGGCGGTGCTGCGTTCGCGTCCTGCGGCGGCGCGAACGATCAGTCGCGTGTCCGGTGCGGCAATGGTGGTGATCGCAGTACTGCTGTTCGCCGAGCACATCAAGCCATAAGGGGCTTAGCGGCGCGGCGTATCGTTGCGCGCCATGATGGCGCGGTTCAGGCGGTCCATGGTGTCGGCGGGCACGTCGCGGCTGCAGACGATGTAGCGCTTCAGGCCGGGCGGCATGTCGGCAAAATCGATCAGCACCAGCGACTGCAGTTCGGGGAATTTGAGGCGCAGGTAGTTCCAGTCCTCGCGGTCGACGAACAGGTAGTCGGCGCGGCCGAAGGCAACCATGCGGAACATGGCCGAGGTTTCCACAGTGCGGCGCATGATGCGGTTCTGGCTGGCGGCGATCAGGGCATCGAGTTCCGGTCCGTAGGACACGCCATCGATCACGGCCAGCGTCAGCGATTTATCCGAAAGCAGGGACTTGAGGTTTGCGTGGGACCGGATGCGGGCTGCCACCGCCGGCACCGCCAGCACGGCGTGCGGCAAGTCCGCGTGCACCGGAACCGAATACTGCGCCACCGCTTCGCGCTCGGGCAGGCGGTACCAGCTGATCGAGCAGTAGTTCGGCATGCCGTGGTTGAAATTGGCCCAGATGCGCTTTTGCGGCTCGTTGACGAACACCGCCGGCACGCCGGCAGCGGCGAATACCTGCTTTGCGCGGTCCAGCATGAAGCCTTTCGCGACCTTGTTCTCGTCAAAATAATAGTAAGGAGGCTTCTCGCGCCAGGCCACGGTCAGCGGCGCATCTGCCAGCGCGCTCGCCGCGCTGCCGGCTGCAATCATTCCTATTAAATATTTCTGCCACATGCTGCCATTATAATAGGACGAAGCCCGCAGAAAGGAGTAGCACGATGTTCAGCCGTCCCCACGTAGCACCCCGCATGTTTGATGATCCTTCCGCAGCACTGGCCCAGGTCCGGGCAATTTACGACGACAGTATCCGCTTCCTGCGCGAATCCCTGCAGCGCTTTGTCGAGGGCGAAACGCCGACCGAACGCGTGCGCGCCTGCTACCCCTATGTGCGGGTGCAGACGGAAACCGTCGCGCGCGCCGATTCGCGCCTGTCGTACGGCTTTGTCGCCGGCCCCGGCGCCTTCGAGACCACGCTGACGCGCCCCGACCTGTTCGAGGGCTATTACACCGAACAATTCCGCCTGCTGCTGAAGAATCACGGCCAGCAGCAAATGCAGATCGAAGTCGGCCTCAGCTCGCAGCCGATCCCGATCCACTTCTCCTTTGCCGAGCATGACCATATCGAGGGCAGCCTGAGCGCCGAGCGGCGCCTGCTGATGCGCGACGTGTTCGACCTGCCCAACCTGGCCGCCATGGACGACGGCATCGCCAACGGCACCTTCGAGGCGGCGCCGGGCGAGGCGCAGCCTCTGTCGCTGTTCACCGCGCCGCGCGTCGATTATTCACTGCAGCGCCTGCGCCATTACACCGGCACCTCGCCCGAGCATTTCCAGAACTTCGTGATGTTCACGAACTACCAGTTCTACATCGACGAATTCGTGCGCCTGGGCCATGAGCTGATGGCCAGCCCGGACAGCGACGGCTACGTGGCGTTCGTTGAACCGGGCAATATCGTGACGCGCCGCGTCGGCCACGCCATGCAGCCTGGCGACGACCTCGGTGCAGCGCCGCCGCGCCTGCCGCAGATGCCGGGCTACCACCTGGTGCGCGCCGATGGCAGCGGCATCAGCATGGTGAACATCGGCGTCGGCCCGGCCAACGCCAAGACCGCCACCGACCATATCGCAGTGCTGCGCCCGCATGCCTGGCTGATGCTGGGACACTGCGCAGGCCTGCGCAACACGCAGCAGCTGGGCGACTACGTGCTGGCCCACGGCTACGTGCGCGAAGACCATGTGCTCGATGAGGATTTGCCGCTGTGGGTGCCGATTCCTGCGCTGGCCGAAGTGCAGGTGGCGATCGAATCGGCGGTGGCCGAAGTGACGCAGCTGGGCGGCCATGACCTGAAGCGCGTGCTGCGCACCGGCACCGTTGCCAGCACCGACAACCGTAACTGGGAGCTGCTGCCGCAGCGCACGCCGGAGCGCCGTTTCAGCCAGAGCAGGGCGGTGGCGCTGGACATGGAAAGCGCCACCATTGCCGCCAACGGCTTCCGCTTCCGCGTCCCTTACGGCACGCTGCTGTGCGTCAGCGACAAGCCGCTGCACGGCGAAATCAAGCTGCCGGGCATGGCCAACCAGTTCTACCGCGACCGCGTCGACCAGCACCTGCGCATCGGCATCCGCGCATTGGAGCTGCTGCGCGGCCTCGGCTCGGACAAGCTGCACAGCCGCAAGCTGCGCAGCTTCGCCGAGGTGGCGTTCCAGTAAACGTGCTGGATCAGCGCTGCAGCCAGTCGTCGTAGCGGATGGCGCCGATACGCGGGCTGGCGCCGGCGGCCGGAACCAGGCTGCCGTGTTCCAGCTCGGAGCCGTAGTACCTGGCGTGCGTGTCGACCACGATTGGGCGCTGGTCGCCGGCCGCAGCCAGCGCACGGCGCACGATCTGCTCCAGCGGGAATGCCTGTGGCCCCGCCAGTTCGGTAATGCCGTTCAGCGGTGCGGCGAGTGCGACATCGGCCAGCGCGGCGGCGACATCGTCCGCCGCCACCGGCTGAATCAGGGCCGGCGACAGGTGGATCGCATCGCCCACCACGGACGACTGCCCGATGGCTGCCATGAACTCCATGAACTGGGTGGCGCGCAGGATGGTGTAAGGAATGCCGCTCTGCCTGATCAGCTCCTCCTGCGCCAGCTTGGCGCAGAAATAGCCATTGTCCGGCAACCGGTCGGTGCCCACGATCGACAGTGCAACGTGATGGCGCACGCCGGCTTCTTTTTCCGCGCGACCCAGGTTACGGCTCGATTTCTGGAAGAAGTCCATCACGTCGGCCGGTGCAAACGATGGCGAATTGGCGACATTGACCACCACGTCCGCGCCGGCCAGGGCCGCCGCCAGTCCTTCGCCGGTAACGGCGTTCACGCCCGATGCCGGCGATGCCGCCAGCACTTCATGGCCGCGCTCTTTCAGCAGTTTCACGGTCTTGCTGCCGATCAGGCCAGTGCCGCCAATGATTACGATCTTCATGATGATTTCCTCCAGTGGGTAATGTTGCGTTGACAGTTCATCATAGGTCGCGCAGAATCGGCAGGGATGACTAATACCCCTGATTTCCTGCCAAGGCTGTCCGGCCAGCGCCAGGTGCTGTTCCTGGCCTATGAAGATGTCGGCCTGCTCGACCTGACCGGCCCCCAAACCGTGTTCTGGGCCGCCGACAAGCGCATGCGCGAGCGCGGCCTGCCGGGATATGCGCGCCAGGTGGCCAGCCTGGCCGGCGGCATGGTGCGCAGCGCGGAAGGCATGGCGCTGGAAACCGAAGCACTGTCGTCCTTCCTGCTGCAGGATATCGACACCATCATCGTGCCCGGCTCGCCCGACATGCCGCGCGTGCAGCCTTTGCTGCGGGAACTGAGCGACTGGATCGCCGTCGCGGCGGACCGCGCGCGGCGCACGGCCTCGGTCTGCAGCGGAACCTTCCTGCTGGCGCAGGCCGGACTTCTGAACGGCAAGCGCGCCGCGACGCATTGGGCCATGTGCGACCTGTTGCAGGAACGCTTCCCGGCGGTCGATATCGATCGCGATTCGCTGTTCGTCAACCAGCATAAGGTGTGGACGTCGGCCGGCGTCACGGCAGGCATCGATCTCGCGCTGGCCCTGGTGGAAAGCGATTGCGGACACGATGTCGCGATGCAGGTGGCGCGCGAGCTGGTGGTTTTCCTGAAGCGCCCCGGCGGCCAGGCGCAGTTCAGCGAACTGCTGCTGGCGCAGGAGGCGGGCGGCGATACCTTCGAGCGCCTGCACCTCTGGATCATGGAAAACCTGGCGCTGGAACTGCCGGTCGAAGTGCTGGCCGGCCAGGTGAATATGAGCCCGCGCAATTTCGCGCGGGTCTACAAGGAGAAGACCGGCCGCACGCCGGCCAAGGGTGTTGAAGCGCTGCGGCTTGAAGCCGCGCGGCGCATGCTGGAAACTTCGCAGCGCAGCGTCGAGCAGGTGGCGCGCCTGTGCGGCTTCGGCAACGAGGAGCGCTTGCGGACCACGTTCCAGCGCGTGCTGGCAGTGTCGCCCAGCGACTACCGCAAGCGCTTCGCACCTTCCGAAATGTGGCGCACTAGGTAAAGGCCGATAATGTCGACGACGGCATGGGCGATCATCACGGCAAGCAGGCCGATATGCTCGAACGCAAAGCCGAACACCACGCCCATGCCGAACACGCCGCTGGCTTGCCACAGCGCCGCGCGGTCAAAGCGGCGGAAGTCATAGGCGCCGCTGTGTACCAGCAGGAACAGCAGGCTGGCGCCCCAGATCCCCACCAGCGGCTGCAGCGCGGCGCGGAACAGCAGTTCTTCCGATATGCCGGCAGCGAGCGATATCCAGACCGGGTTCCAGCCGGCGAGGTCGAGCCGCGCATAGCTGGCGGCGGTGCGCTGCACCGCTTCCGAATCGGGCTTGCGCAGCGTGGTCACGGTCGAGATGCCGCCGGCGGCCAGCCCGAGCGCAAGGCCGGCCAGGCTTTGCTGCCACCATGGCAAGCCGGCCTGCAGCAGGCCCGCCAACGGCGCTTGCCGCAACAGGAGGATGGCAAGGCCGATGCCCGCCAGCGCGGCACAACTCAGTAGCTGCGTACGCAGGGGGATCTTCAGATCATGCTTTCGAAGATGATTTTCCACTCGCTGCCTTCGCGCGCCCAGTACTGGCGCTTGCGCTGGGTGGAGCGGCTCTTGCCGATCTTGGACTCGAGGGTGAAGGTGCTGACCAGCATGTCGTCGCGGCTTGGGTAGCGGAAGATGGTGACTTCACTGAGCGACACGCTGAGCCCATTCACGCTGGCCAGCGGGCGCATGTCCTTCTCGTACCAGGTTTTCAGGTCTTCGCCATTGGCCGACTTGAACTTGCCGGAATAATTCTTCAGCAGCCGCTTGCTGTCGGCGCTGACCAGGTCGGCGCGCCAGGATTCGACCAGGCGATTGGCGGTGAAGCGTTCGTTATCCCACCGGGCCTTGCTGATGAATTCCTGGTGATCGGCGATCACCACCGGTGTCTTGCCGATATCGACCGTGCCTTCCAGCTTGCGCAGGTCGTCATTGGTCAGCACCACGCAGCCGTCGGAAGCGAGGGGCGGGCGGCTGTAATTGTCGGCCGGCGTGCCATGCAAAAAGATGCCGCCGCCGCTGCGGCCGTTCAGGCGGTCCCACTCATTGGGGTAATTGATGCGCAGCGCGCTGGCGCCGTAGAAGTCGGGCAGCTTGGGGCCGGAAACGCGGCCGGTAATGTAATACACGCCGAGCGGGGTTTTCTGGTCGCCTTCGCGGAACTTGTCGACGCCAAGCTTGCCCTGGCTGACGTAGTAGTCGGTCACCAGTTTCAGCTCGCCGTTGTTGTTCTGGTAGACGTACAGGCGCGATTGCGTGGCGTCGACCACCAGCACATGGCGCATGTCGGCGCGCAGTTGCAGCACCGAGCGCGGCGCCAGCTCCGGGCCGGGGCGCGCCACCAGGGTTTGCAGGCGCACGCGCGCTTCGTCACGCAGGTCTTTCAGCTTGTCGGCGGGGCCGTTGGCGCCGGCGCCGAGCTGGCCTACCGGCTTGGTGTGCATCAGCAGCAGGTCGCCGCGAATCAGGTGGCCGACGCGGAAATTGGGGTAAGCCTGCACCAGTGCGTCTGCCTTGGCCATCGCCTCCTGGAGCTGGCTGGCGCGCAGGTTTTTGTAAATCTCGAGCAGCATGATTTCCGCATCCTGCCTGGCGCGCGGGGCTTCTGCCGGATGGATGGATTTGGCCATGCCGATGCCGGCTGGCGCAAGCAGGGCGCATGCTGCCAGCAGCGCGGTTGCCGCGCTGGCACTTGCTCGCTTCGACATCTGCATCAGGCCCCCGACTGCTCTTGCTTGATCAACCAATTCTTACCTTGCTTCTCCAGCACCAGGGTCTTGCGGCCGGTGGTGCTGAGGCGGTCCGACACATACTTCTGGCGGAATTTCACGGTCGCGGTATTGCCCTTGACCGTCACTTGCGGCGATTCGACGCTTACCTTGATATGGCCTTTGCCCTCGATGCGGGCAGTGCGGTCAGCTTCCCAGGCTTTGCGGTTCTGGCCTTTCGGCGTCTGGAAGTTGCTGCCGTAAGCACTCAGGTAGGCCTTCATGTCTTGCGCGCTCCAGGCCCTGGCCCAGTTCTCGACCGCCTTCACGACGTCCGCACCGTCGGCATCCTCTTTCTCGGCCAGCTCAGCTTTCGGAGCGGCCTTTGCCAATTGTACCGCCGGCGCCTGGACCGGCGCTGGCGCCGCAGCCGGTGGAACCGTCGGCAGTGGCTTCGCTTGCGCCACGGCGGGCCCCGTCACCGGCGTGCTTGGCGCCGGCTTGGCCTGGGCCACGACTGGCGCCGGTGCCGGCGCTGGAACAGCCTTCACAGGGGGCGGAGGCAACTTGGCCGGCACGGGAGTCGGAGCCGGGGCCGCCTGGGCAATCACAGGAGCTGGCGCTGGCGGCGCCGCCTTGGCAGGCGCAGGCGCCGAAGCAGCGGCGATTGCAGCCAGCGGCGAGGCGGCCTCGCCACCCTTTGGCGTCAGCGTGCGCACCATCGCCAGTTTGGCTTTCTGCGGCGGCTGCTGGTTAGGATCGGCCAGTTGCATGGCCTTGTCGTAAGACTGGCTGGCCAGCTTGGCGTACACGTCGCCCAGGTTTTCATGGGCGGTGGCATAAGCAGGATTGGTGCGGATCGCGCGTTCCAGCGCCACGCGGGCCTTATCGTAATTGCCGGCCGAGGCGTGCAGCACGGCCAGGTTGTTATAAGGCTCCGGCAATTCCGGATAATCTTCCGTCAGCTTTTGAAAAATATTAATGGCCTCGGCCGATTTGCCCTGTTCGGACAAAATCATCCCTTTAATAAAACGCAATTGTGCATCCTTTGGCCGTTGTGATAATGCAACATCAACCTTGGCCAAAGCGGCTGGCAACTGCCCGCCACGCATCATTTTATTGATATCTGCTACCTCATCTGCCTGCGCGGAAAAGCACGCGATTAATAGCGCGGCCCCGAGCGCAAGGGCTGTACGAGAGGAAATTTGCGATGCCTGCATTTATTTATTTTGCCGACGGGAAATAAAGACTCATTTTATCAAAACTCGGGGTGCTGAATATACTTAGAAGATGGAACTAAGTATTACGCAGCAGGACGCGGGACATACGGCCGAGGGTTTGCCGCTATTCATATTTGCGCTCTGCAACCGCCATGGAATGGAAGTCCGGATCAATACCCTGGGCGCCGCCATTTCGCGGCTCCACGTACCCGACCGGAACGGGCGGCTTGCCAATGTCGTGCAAGGCGAGGCCCCGGATTGCGGCATCCATTTGCTGCCCGCGCCGGGCCGTGCCTTGCACCGCCTGCCGTGGCACGCCGTGCCGCTGGTGGAAGACGCCAGCGTGGGCGTCCGCCTCGTCAGTCCAGGTCCGCAGGCCGTGGTAGCGACGTATGTCCTGGACGAGGCGAACGGGCTCACGCTGCATTGCCAGGCGCCTGCTGCAGCGCCGGCCACGATCTGCCTGCGGATTGCGCTCAATATGGCCGGCGAAGGCGATTTGCCTGGCCAATTGCTGATGGTGAGTGCGCCGCGCGTGGTGCCGGCCGGTGCGCATGAGCAGGACGTCGCCGGTACGCCGTGGGATTGCCGCGCGCCGCGGCCGCTGGGCGACTTGCCGGGGCGAGCGCGCTACCTGCTCGACCGGCAAGGAGAGCTTGCGCTGCGACTGCTGGACCCCGCCAGCGGCCGCCTGCTTGCCTTGGTGGCCGATGCCGCCAGCCTGCGGCTCGGAGTAGGCGCCCCCCCGAACTACCTCTGGCTCGAGCCGCAATTGTCGGCGGCGAACGGCAATATCAGCTTGCGCTTCAGCGCCCAGGCCTAGGCCTGCCGCCGGGCTTAGGGTAAATACAATGTTAATATTTGGACTCCGCCATCACCGAGCCCAGCCACATGAGTATCGTGTTTTCCAGCCTGAACCACACGCAGCGCGTGCCCTTAGCTGCCGAAATCCACTCGCGCCCCTTCCTGAAACTGGATGCGCCAACCCTGCTGACCCACTTCGCCATCGTGGGCGAACAGGAGCAGCAAGAGTTGCTGGCGGAGCTGTGTGGTCATTTCGGCGTGGCGGCGCCGGGCGCAGGCGGGAAGTACTTTAGCCATGACTTTGGCCGCTTCCGCCTGAAGTGGGAGCTGCACACCGAATTCGCCACCTTTACCTTTGCCGAAACGGTGGCCAGCATGCCGCTGCCGGAAGAGGCGTTCAGCAATATGCCCTCGCGCCACCTGCCGGAGCAATGGCTGTTGCGGCTGCAGGGCAGGGTGCTGGTGGCGGCGCACGTCCTGCTGGGACGGCCGGGCGGCATGCAGCATGCATTTGCGGAAAGCCTGCAGCGCCTGTTCCAGGGCGCCCCGCTGGCGGGCAGCCAGGTCATGAACGGCGGCGAAATGTGGACCGACTTTGCGATCCACGCCGATGGCTTCAGCCGCTTCGTGATCTGCGACGCCGGCATGCATGAACAGCAGTCGGGCCGCCTGGTGCAGCGCGTGCTGGAAATCGAAACCTACCGCATGATGGCCCTGCTTGGCCTGCCGGTGGCGCAGAACGCCACGCCCGAACTGAATGAAGTGGAGGCCGAACTGGCCACGCTGGCGGGTGCACTGGTCGAAGCCGACGGCAAGGTCGATGACGGTTCCACCGAGCAGGCGCTGCTTGATCGCATTACCCACCTCGCTGCACGCATCGAAAAGGTCTCGGCCGATACCAGCTACCGCTTCGCCGCGTCTAAGGCCTATTTCGGCCTGGTCAACGCGCGCATCGACGAATTGCGCGAGCTGCGCATCGAAGGCACGCCAACGGTGGAAGAATTCATGGAGCGCCGCCTGGCGCCCGCCATGAAAACCTGCGAGGCGGTGGCCGCGCGCCAGCAGGCCCTGGCCGGCCGCATCGCCAACTGCAACGACCTGCTGCGTACCCGTGTCGGCATCGTGCAGGAAGCGCAGAACCGCAAGATCCTGCAGTCGATGAACGCGCGCGCCGCCCAGCAGCTGCGCCTGCAGCAGGCCGTGGAAGGCTTGTCGGTGGCGGCGATCTCGTATTACGTGGTGGGCCTGATCGGCTATACCGCCAAGGGCGCCAAGGTGCTTGGCGTGGCGGTCAACCCCGAGCTGCTGATGGGCGTGATGGTGCCGGTGGTGGCTGTCGGCATGTGGCTGGGCCTGCGCAGCATGCACAAGCGCCTGCACCACGCATGATGCAGTTGGTTCGATATTGCGCCGCGCTCGTGGCGGGGGCGGTGCTGGCCGCCTGCGCACCGGTCACGCGCCTCGCGCCTGCTTCCACTTCATCGACGGTAAGCGCGCTGCGTTTTATTGGCGAGCAGCGCGTTCCGCACCAGGCCATGTTCCAGGACACCATGCTGGGCGGCTTCTCCGGGCTTGATTACGATGCGGCGCGCGGCAGCTGGCTGATCGAAAGCGACGACCGCTGCACGCACAACCCGGCGCGCTATTACGAGGCCGAACTGGATTTCGACGCCTCCGCCTTCCGCGCGGTGCGCTTCACCGGCGTACATTATTTCCTGAATGCCGACGGCAAGGACTTTGCCGCAACCGCTGCCGGATGCGTGCGCGCCGACGTGGAATCGATCCGCATCGACCCGCTGGACAGCAGCATGTGGTACGCGAGCGAAGGCGACCGCCGCTATGGCCTTGATCCCTTCATCCGGCATGCCACCCTGGGCGGTGCGCTGCTGGCCGAATTGCCGTTGCCCGAGGGGTTCAAGGTGCACAAGGATGAAGAGCGCGGCTCCCGCTACAACGCCACCTTCGAAGGACTGGCTTTCGCACCGGATGGCCGCAGCCTGTGGGCTTCCATCGAATGGCCGCTGTATGAAGACGGCCCGATCCCGACCCCGCAGCATGGCGCCATGGTGCGCATGACGCAGTTCCAGCGGAACGGGCAGGTGCTGCGCCAGTTCGCCTATCCGCTGGACGCGATTCCTGCCGAACCGGGGCCCGGCAAGGCGGCCGAAAACGGCGTCTCCGAAATCCTCGCGCTGCCGGATGGCGAACTGCTGGTGCTGGAGCGCGCCACGGTGCAGGACTCAAATGGCGTCCACACCAACTACGTGCGCCTGTATGCGACCGATGGCCGCGGCGCCAGCGACGTGAAGGCGCTGCCCGGCCTGGCCGGGGCGCAATACACCCCGGCACGCAAACGGCTGGTGCTGGACTTCAGCAAGCCGCCTGCGCCGCACGCCTTCAACCTGGAAGCGATGTCCTTCGGGCCGCGCCTGCCGAACGGCCACGCCACCCTGGTATTTGCCAGCGACGACAACTTTGGCAAAGGCCAGGTTACCCAGTTCCTGCTGTTCGAAGTGCTGCCCTGAGGATTATTCCGCTGGATGGAATGGTGAATTGCCGTTGGTGGTGATTCCCATCATTGCAAACATGGATCACACTTTCATCATTACTTGAAAGGAGATCCCATGAAACTGTATTACCACCCAATTTCCGGCCATGCCCACCGCGCCCACCTGTTCCTGTCCCTGCTGGGCCTCGACTTCGAACTGGTGGAAGTGGACTTGCTGAAGGCCGAGCAAAAAAGCGAGGCTTTCCTCAAACTGAACCCCTTCGGCCAGGTGCCGGTGCTGGAAGACGACGGCGTGGTAGTCGCGGACTCCAACGCCATCCTGGTCTACCTGGCCAAGCGCTATGGCAATGACAGCTGGCTGCCGCAGGACCCGGTCGGCGCCGCCACCGTGCAGCGCTGGCTGTCGGTGGCCGCCGGCGAGATCGCCAGCGGCCCGGCCACCGCGCGCATCATCAACCTGTTCAAGAAACCGGTCGATCCGGCCGACGCCATCGCGCGCGCCCACCGCATCCTCGGGCTGGTGGAAGACAGCCTGGCCGGCAAGGAATGGATCGCAGCCGCCTGGCCGACCATCGCCGATATTGCCCTGTACAGCTATATCGCCCGCGCGCCGGAAGGCAATGTCGACCTGTCAGGCTATGCGCATGTGAAAGCCTGGCTGGCCCGCGTGGAAGCGCTGCCGCGCTTCCAGCCCTTCATCAAATCACCGGTCGGGCTGGCAGCATGAACGCGCCCTGGCACGCCGGCGAAATCGCGATCCAGGCGACGATTGGCGCGGTGGAACGGATGGACGAAATCGGCCGCAAGGTGATCCGCGACTATATGCCGGACCAGCACCGCGACTTCTTCGCCCAGTTGCCGTTCGCCGTGTTCGGCAGCGTCGATGGCGAAGGACGGCCATGGGCCACGCTGCGTGCCGGGGAAGAAGGCTTCATGCATTCGCCGGACCCGCAACGCCTCCAGTTGCTGCTGCCGGCGCAGCCGGACGATCCGGCGCAAGCCGGCCTGCGCGACGGCGCGGCAGTCGGCATGCTCGGGATAGAGTTGCATACGCGCCGCCGCAACCGCCTGAACGGCCGCCTGCGCGCGCTTGGCGGCGAGCAGTTCGAAATTGCCGTCGCCGAATCGTTTGGCAACTGCCCGAAATACATCCACGAGCGCGATTACCGTTTCGAGCGCACGCCGGGCGAGGCTTCGGGCTTGCCGGCGCGCCGCCTGCCGCAACTCGATGCCCTGGCGCGCGACCTGATCGGCCGCTCCGGAACTTTTTTTGTCGCGACGTATTCTGGCAACGGTGATGAAATGCGCGTCGACGTATCGCATCGCGGCGGCCCGCCGGGTTTTGTCCAGATCAGCAGCACAGGCAGCCTGCTGGTGCCAGATTACGAAGGCAACCGCTTTTTTTCGACTCTCGGTAACATACTGCTGAATGCCAGGGCGGGGCTGGTATTCCCCGATTTTGAGAGCGGTGGTTTGTTGCAGATGAGTGGAACTGCGCGCGTTGTCTTGGACGGGCCGGAACGGCACTGGGAATTCCAGCCGCAGGAGCTTGTATGGCGGGAAGATGCGTTGCCGCTCAGATGGGCGCTGCTAGCAAAATAGTTCTGCTACCATCGGTGGCATGGATAGGGCATCTCTCGCTTCGCCGGGAAGGACCAGGCTGGATGCATTCACTGCGGTGTATGAGCACAGCCCCAACTTGGCTTTCATGATGGATGCCGATGGCACAATGCTTGCCGCAAATGCGAATGCGCGACGGTTGGCAGGTGAACTCGGCGCCGGGGAGAAGGCGTTTGACCTGTTCCGCAGCTGGGCGGCGGCCGAACTGCGCGACGATGCCATTCCGGAGGCCAAGCTGCGCGGCGTGTGGCGGGGCGAGCTGGCCCTGTGCGAGAAGGATGGCGAGGGGGCGCCGGTGACGCTGGCGCTTGAATACTACGCCGGACATGGCGACCAGCCCGAATGCTTCCGCTGCCTTGTGACGCCGCTGCCCGAGGCCGACTCCTATGGTTCGCGGCTGCGCTTCAAGCGCCTGTTCGACCACCACCCGCACCCGATGTGGGTGTATGACGTCAGTTCGCTGCGCTTCCTGGTGGTCAACCGCGCGGCGGTGGCGATTTATGGCTTCAGCGAAGAGGAATTCCTCGAGATGACGATCGAGGATATCCGCCCCGATCACGAGCTGGAGCGCTTGCAGATCGACCTGGGGACTTCGCCGCAGGGCGCGGCGCAGCAATCCGGGGCCTGGACCCACCGCTGCAAGGACGGCCGCCTGATCCAGGTAGAGATTTCCTCGCATCCCTTGCTGATGGCCGGCCATAAGGCGCGCTTCGTGTTCGCCCATGATGTAACGCGCCGCCTGCGTATCGAAAAAGCCCTGCACGAATCGCAGGAGATGACGCAACTGGTGGTCGACCACATTCCGCACCAGATCTTCTGGAAAGACCTGGACCTGCGTTACCGCGGCTGCAACGACGTATTCCTGCGCGCCGCCGGCCTGACGTCGCAGCAGGAAGTGGTAGGCAAGAGCGATTTCGACTTCCCCTGGTCGCACAACGCGGAGCGTATCCGGGCCGACGATGCGATGATCATCCGTAGCGGCTTGCCCCAGCTGAACCGGGAAGACCACCTGCTGTTCGCCGACGGCAGCGTGCACTGGTTCCTGATCAACAAGCTGCCCTTGCACGACCAGGCCGGCAAGACCATCGGCCTGCTCGGCACCATCGAGGATGTGTCCGAGCGCAAGCAGGTCGAGCTGATGCTGCAGCTGCATAACCGTGCGCTGGAATCGAGCGTCAACGCCATTGCCATCACCGCCATCCACGACGGCAGCGATACCATCAACTATGCCAACCGCGCGCTGGCCGAGCTGACCGGTCACGCGGCCGGCGAACTGGCCGGCCGCAGCCTGGAGGAGCTGCTGGCCAGCGACGACGATGCCGCGGCCCGTACCGCCCTGCATGAAGCCGTGCAAGGGCAAAGCGACGTCCAGCTCATGCTGCGCGGGCGCCATCGCGACGGCCGCAACTGGTGGGCCCAGCTGCACGTTGCGCCGGTCGGCGGCAGCGAGGGCCGGCATACGCACCGGGTCTGCGTGCTGACCGACATGACGTCCACCATGGATTACCAGGCGCAGCTCGAGCACCAGGCCAGCCACGACGCGCTGACCGGCCTGCCCAACCGCAACCTGTGCGGCGACCGGCTGGCGCAAGCGATCAGCTATGCGCAGCGCTATGGCCATACGGTATGGGTGGCCTTCCTCGACCTCGACAACTTCAAACTGGTCAACGACAACCTGGGCCACGAGGCTGGCGACGAATTGCTGCGCACCGTGGCGGCGCGCCTGCGCGGCTGCGTGCGCGATACCGACACCGTGGCGCGCATGGGCGGCGACGAGTTCGTGCTGGTGCTGCTGGATGGCCACGACGCCACGCCGTCGCAAACCATGCTGCGCAAGATCCTGGACAGCATATCGGCGCCGGTGCAACTGGCGGGCCGGGAGCACACGGTGAGCTGCAGCATGGGCGTGTCGCTGTACCCGGCCGACAGCGGCGAGCCGCAGCTGCTGATGCGCTATGCCGACATTGCCATGTACCGCGCCAAGGAGAGCGGCCGCAACCAGGTGCAGTTCTACGAGCCGGCCATGCACGCCCGCATCGTGGAGCGTGCCGCCATCGAGAACGAACTGCGCGGCGCGCTGGCGCGCAACGAAATGTTCCTGGTCTACCAGCCGAAGATGAACGTGGCGACCGGCGAAATCTCCGGCGTCGAAGCCTTGCTGCGCTGGCGCCACCCGACCATGGGCCTGATCCCGCCGGTGCGCTTCATCGGCGTGGCGGAGGAAACCGGCCTGATCGTCGCCATCGGCCGCTGGGTGATCCGCACTGCCTGCGCGCAGAACAAGGCCTGGCAGGATGCCGGCCTGCCGCCGCTGCGGGTGGCGGTGAACGTGTCGGCGCGCCAGTTCCGCGACAAGGCACTGGCCGATGAAGTGGTGGATGCGCTGCGCAGCACCGGCCTGCAAGCCCAGTATCTCGAGCTGGAACTGACCGAGAGCATGATGATGCAGAATGCCGACGAAGCGGTGGTCACCGTGCAGCGCCTGAAGAAGGTCGGCGTGGGCATCTCGATCGACGACTTCGGCACAGGTTATTCGAGCTTGGCCTACCTCAAGCTGTTCCCCATCGATTACCTGAAGATCGACCAGTCCTTCGTGCGCGACATGCTGGGCGACCCCACCGTTGCAGCCATTGTGCGCTCGGTGATTTCGCTGGGCCACAGCCTGGACTTCCGCATCATCGCGGAAGGCGTGGAGACGGAAGGGCAACTGGCCTACCTGCAGCGCTACAACTGCGACGAGGCCCAGGGCTACCACTTGAGCAAGCCGATCTTGCCGGAGGAGTTTGCAACGCTGCTCCAGCAGGAACAGTCGCGCCAGCCGGCGCTGCGGCCGACAGATGAACGCAAGGGCACCTTGCTGCTGCTCGACGACGAACCGAATGTGCTGTCGTCCCTGATGCGGCTGTTGCGGCGCGACGGCTACCAGATCCTGGCAGCGCATAATGCGCAGGAAGCGTTTTCAATGCTTGCCACCCACGAAGTGCAGGTGGTGGTCAGCGACCAGCGCATGCCCGACATGAACGGCACCGAATTCCTGAGCCGGGTGCGCAAGCTGTATCCGCGCACGGTGCGCATCATCCTGTCCGGCTATGCCGAACTGGAATCGGTGCTTGGCGCCATCAACCGAGGCGAGATCTACCGCTTCTACACCAAGCCCTGGGACGACCAGGCGCTGCGCGACAATATCCGCGAGGCCTTCCGCTACCATGCGCTGATGCATGGCGGCGACGGCCACGCACCGACCGGAACCTAAGTACCCGACAAGGCAGCGAAGGCGTCCAGCAGGGCGCGGGCGCGGAACGGCTTCAGCACGATGCGGTTGATGCCGCGTTCGCGCAGGGCGGCCAGCAACGTGTCGTCGCAGCGCGATGCCAGCACGGCCAGCGGGATACGCGGGCGGCTGGCGCTATGGCCCTGGCGTACCAGGTCGAGCAGGGACAAATCGAAGGCATCGCCGGCATCGATGGAAATCAGGGCGCCATGGAACGGGCGCTGGGCCAGGATCTGGCGCGCTGCGGCCGTGCTGGAGGCTTCCTGCACTTCGGCCAGGCCCATGGAGCGCGCCGTCAGGGCGGCGGTGCGGCGAAGGATGTTCTCGGGCTCCACCAGCAGCATTTGCTTGAGTTCAGGCATGGCTGGCCTCCAGCTCCTGCACTGCCAGGCTGCGCAAGGTTGACAGGATGGCCAGCGCGATCGGATCGAGCTGGCGCGGCCGCGTGTCGATGATGCACAGGGTGCCCAGGGCATAACCGTTGGCCAGGATCAGCGGCGCGCCGGCGTAGAAGCGGATGTTCGGCGGCCCGGTCACCAGCGGGTTGTCGGCGAAGCGCGGGTCGAGCAGGGCGTCTTCCACCACCATGATTTCGGCGCGCATGATGGCATGGCCGCAAAAGGAAATGTCGCGTCCCGTTTCGCAGGTGTCCCCCAGGCCGATGGCCGCCTTGAACCACTGGCGGTCGGTATCGAGCAGCGAGATGAGGGCGATGGGAACGTCAAATTCCTCGGCCGCGAAAGCCACAATTTTATCGAAGCGCTCCTCGGGTGGGGTATCGAGCAGCAGCAGGGCATACAAAGCCGCCAGGCGCTCGGCTTCGTTCGAAGGTGTAGGCGCAGGGATCACGGGAGACACTCTAGCACGGTTAAACATTTTCCTCGCCCTTCCATTTGGATTTCTGGCAAGATTTAAGGCAACAGAATAACAATGGGGTTGTCGATGGCGAAGTTATGGCTGAAACGTCTTGCCCTGACCTTGCTGCTGCTGGTGCTGGTGGCGGTAATGGGCCTCTGGTTCTTCTTGCGCGGCAGCCTGGCCCAGATCGATGGCCGGCGCACTGTCGCTGGATTATCTGGCAACGTGACGGTGACCCGCGACGACAAGGGCGTTCCTTCCATTTCCGGCGGCGACCGGAATGACGTGGCGTATGCCACTGGCTTTGTGCATGCACAGGACCGCTTTTTCCAGATGGACCTGCTGCGCCGCATGCCTGCCGGCGAATTGTCCGAACTGTTTGGCGAGAAGGCGCTGGAGACCGACCGGATCAACCGCCTGCACCGTTTCCGGGCTCGCGCTTCGCAGGCGATCGAAGCGATGCCTGCGGCCGACCGCCAGCTGCTGGAGCGCTATACCGCGGGCGTCAACGACGGCCTGAACGCGCTGGGCAACCGTCCCTTTGAATATGGACTGGTAGGCGTCGGGCCCCGCGCGTGGGCGCTGGAGGACTCCTTCCTGGTGGCCTGGGCGATGTATATCGACCTGCAAGTGACGGGCATCGGCCGTGAGTTCGCGCGCGGCTGGCTGAAGGAGCACGCCAGCACAGAACAACTGGCTTTCCTGCTGCCCGCCAGCACGCAATGGGATGCACCGCTCGATGCCGCCAGCCCGCCGCCGCCGGATGCACCGATCCCGGCCCGCGCGCCGGACTGGTGGGGCAAGGGTGTGGCCAAGGAGCCTGCCACACTGGCCGCCGCTGCATTCGTCGACGGCGTCGGCAGCAACAACTGGGCAGTGTCCGGCAAGCGCAGCGCCAATGGCGGCGCTATCGTGTCCGACGACATGCACCTGGGGATCAAGCTGGCCAATACCTGGTACCGCCTGTTGCTGCATGTGCCGGGCCAGCACGGCAGCACGCGCCGCATCGTTGGCGTCAGCATTCCCGGCGTGCCGGCCGTGGTGGCGGGGAGCAATGGCAATGTGGCCTGGGGCTTCACCAACAGCTATGGCGATTATGTCGACCTGGTGGAAGTGGGGTCGGCCAAGGATCGTCCGGGCCAGGCCAAGCTGCCGGGCGGCTGGGAAACGCCGATGGAATATGCCGAGACCATCCTGGTCAAGGGCCAGCCGGCCGTCACCCTCAAGGTGCGCGAAACTTCACTGGGTCCCATCATGCAGAGCGGTGGCCGCGAGTATGCGGTGCACTGGGTGGCGCACGACGTGAAAGCCGTCAACCTGGCAATCCGGCATATGGAGGAAGTGGACAACGTGGCCGAAGCGCTGGCGCTGGCGCCGAAAGTCGGCATGCCGGCGCAGAACCTGGTGGCAGGCGACAGCGACGGCAATATCGGCTGGACCATCGTCGGCCCGCTGCCGCAGCGGCCTGCCACGCCAGTCGATGCCAGCTACCCGCTGTCCGCCAACGGCAGCACGCGCGGCTGGCAAGGCTTGCTGCCGGCGGCGGCATATCCTTCGGTGCGCAATCCGCCCGGCGGCCAGCTTGTGACGGCGAACAGCCGCCAGTTGCTGGGCGCCGACTCGGTCAAGCTGGGCGACGGCGGCTTCGACATGGGCGCCCGCGCCAAACAGGCAGGCGACGCACTGGCAGCCCTGGGCGACAAGACCGACGAGAAAGGCGTGTACAGCGTGATGCTGGATGACCGCGCGCTGTTTATCTCCCAATGGCGCGACCGCGCCATGGCCGTGCTGGACGCGGAAGCGGTGAAGGGCAAGCCGCAGCGCGCGGAACTGGCGCGCCTGTTGAAGGACAACTGGAATGGCCACGCCAGCGTCGATTCGGTGGCGTACCGCGCCAGCCGCGCCTTCATGTGGTCGCTGTATGAATTGCTGTACGGCGGCGCCAATATCGAGCTGGCCAAATTGAACAAGGATGCCAATATGCGCGCAGCCTCCAGCCGCTGGCCGGTGGTGCTGGGCCGGCTGCTGGATGAACAGCCCGGCGGCTGGCTGCCGCAAGGCTACGCCGACTGGAAGGCAGTGCAGCTGGCTGCACTGGACCGCGCCATCGGACACCTGACTGAAGGTGGCAAGCCGCTGGCCTCCGCCACCTGGGGCGTGCGCAATACGGCGACGATCGCGCACCCGATTGCGGGGGCGGTGCCGATGTTGAAGAAGTGGCTTAGCGTGCCCCCGGACCAACTGCCGGGCGACAGCAATATGCCGCGCGTGGCCGGTCCCGCGTTTGGCCAGTCAGAGCGCATGACCGTCTCGCCGGGCCACGAGGAGCAGGGCCTGTTCAATATGCCGGGCGGCCAGAGCGGCCACCCCTTGTCGCCGTTCTTCCTGGCCGGGCATGCGGACTGGGTGGCCGGCAAGCCCACGCCGTTGCTGCCCGGCCCAGCGGCCCACACGTTGACGTTTACGAAGTAGCGACGTGCTGCCGCAAGAAGTCCACGGTGCGCTGCCAGGCCAGCCTGGCGGCGGCTTCATCGTAGCGCGGCGTGGTGTCGTTGTTGAAGCCGTGTTCGACGCCGGGGTAGACGAAATGTTCGTAGTGGGCGCCGGCAGCCTTCAGCGCAGCTTCGTAGCCCGGCCAGCCGGCCAGGATGCGCGCATCGTTGCCGGCATCGTGGACCAGCAAAGGCGCCTTGATCTTCGGCACATCGGCAGCCGGCGGCTGGGCGCCGTAGAACGGCACGGCGGCCGCCAGGTCGGGCACCATGGTGGCGAGGTAGTTGGCCATACCGCCACCGTAGCAGAAGCCCACCACGCCGACCTTGCCGTTGGCCGCCGGGTGCGCCTTCAGGATCTGCACGGCGGTGAGGAAGTCGGCGCGGGTCTTGGCCTGGTCCAGTTTCGGGAACAGCTCGCGCGCCTTGTCTTCGTCGCCGGGATAGCCGCCCAGCGGGAACAGGGCATCCGGCGCAAAGGCCAGGAAACCGTCAAGCGCCAGGCGGCGTGTGATGTCTTCGATGTGCGGATTCAGCCCGCGGTTCTCGTGCACCACCAGGACCGCCGGCAGCTTGGCCTTGGCGGCAGCTGGCTGCACCAGGTAGCCGCGCAGCTTGCCGTAGCCCTGCGGCGACGGATATTCCGCATAGCCGGCCTTGAGACGCTTGTCGTCGGCCGGCACCAGCGGGGCTGCAAAGCTCGGCGACAGGGTTGCCAGAAGGCCGGCGCCGGCGGCGGCAATGAACTCACGGCGGCTCAACTGGCCATGAACGTATTTGTCGAACAGCTTGAGTACTTCGGGGTCAAAGTCTTTGGCGGTCAGGCGTGTCATCGCGGCAGTCTCCAGGTGAATTAGCGCTGTCAAGTCTACTCCGACCGGTGCATAATGACATTTCGACTCCAAGCCGGAACCAGCTATTGATGAGGCAAGCAATGATGAACGATTTTGCGGCCGCTTCCAAGGCCACCATGCAATTCCTTCGGCAGCGCCTGGGCTTCAAATTGTGGATGGTCACCCGTACTGACGGGAAAGACTGGATCGTGTTATTTGCCGACGACCATGGCTATGGCGTCAAGGCAGGCCAGGTTTACAGCTGGGCGGAAACCCTGTGCTCCCGCATGGTTGAAGGCCAGGGCCCACATATCGCGCCCGACGTGGCGAGCGAACCGGCCTATGCCAAATCCCCGATTACGGAAAAGATCACCGTGGGCGCCTATGTAGGTGTGCCGCTGCGGCGTGCCGACGGCACCCTGTTCGGCACCCTGTGCGCTATTGATCCCGAGCCACAACCGGAACGCATCCGCGAAGACAAAGATATGGTGGTGCTGATGGGCGAGCTGCTGGGCGGCTTGCTGGAAGCCGAGCTGGCCAATGCCGAGAACGTGCGCAAGGCTGAGCGCATGGATGTCGACATCACGCGCGACGAATTGACCGGCCTGTACAACCGACGCGGCTGGGACATGCTGATGGTGCGCGAGGAAGAACGCTGCCGCCGCTATGGTCACCCGGCCTGCGTGGTCTCAATCGATTTGGACGACCTTAAGTTTTATAACGATACCCAGGGCTACGCTTCCGGCGATGCGCTGTTGATTCGTTGTAGCAAGGCACTGAAAGAGGTTACGCGTGGCTCCGACGTTGTGGCACGCATGGGCGGCGATGAGTTCGCGATGCTGATGGTTGAATGCGACTACTTCGATGCACAAGCCATGCTGCTGCGGGTGCAGGAAACGCTGGCCGGCTACGATGTCAGGGCTTCGATTGGCATGGCCATGCGCAAGCCCGGCATCGACCTGGAGGAAGCCCTTGCGATAGCAGATGCCGAGATGTACCGTGCAAAGCGGTCACGCAAAGTCCTGAATTAATCGCCGCAGTAACAAACGGCACGCCGACTACGGGTACGAGCGAAGACACGAATCTGCTTATGATCTGTTGTCCCTCCAGCAGAGGCGAGGGACGATTTCCCATTGAATTGACGATCTCCAATCGGCTTGAATCTGGCAAGCAGTGCCCAGTCGATGTGGGAATTGGTGAATTTTGCATTTCAGCAAGGTGATAAACTGCGTCGTCACGCTGTTCTCGGTGCAGCGGAAAGCAGGCGGCCTCGCAAGGTGATGTTGGCAGAAGCGGCCATCGGTGGACGCGAACTTCACAGAAAATTTAGGCTATCAAATGCCACAGATCTTGCGTTGCTGGAGATGTCGAACAGATGTGCCAATGCTCACCGACGCTGAGTGGGAGGTCGTGTCGCAGGCGTTGGC
Organism: uncultured Duganella sp.; assembly: GCA_966077345.1. Taxonomy (GTDB): domain Bacteria; phylum Pseudomonadota; class Gammaproteobacteria; order Burkholderiales; family Burkholderiaceae_D; genus Rugamonas. Next base: position 183 of record CBHREK010000001.1, on the reverse strand, counting down.
GAATGGTGTAGCCCAGATCCAAGCGTATCGGGAGAAGTACAATTTGGCATTCCCCCGTATAGACGGACACTCCCGAAAGGTATGATGTCACCTACGGAGGTTTTGTATGAAGCGGGAACGCAGGAATTTCACAGAAGAGTTTAAACGAGAAGCGGTCAAGCTGGTCGGCCAGCCTGGAGCCAC